>NZ_CP009281.1:1357434-2714868 GCF_000758585.1 Paenibacillus sp. FSL R5-0345 | reverse complement strand
GGTCAATTTCATGAATGATATCTTTGATTTTGCTTTCTTCCAGACGGTTAATTACACAGGTGATTTCTTTGAATTGTTCATTAGAGTAGCCGCCATAAGCATCTGTATAGGTTGCCCCACGACCCAATCGGTCACGAATCGTCTCTACCATGATTTCCGGTTGAACTGTAATGATTTTAAAAGTTTTAGAACCGCTCAATCCTTCTTCAACAATATGAATCACTTTAGAAGCAATAAAATAAGCAAGTGCGGATAGAATCGCCCCTTGTAGACCAAACGCTGTTGAAACAACAATAAAGACAAACATGTTTAGGAACAAGATTAGATCACTAGTCCCAAAAGGTATTTTTCTTGAAAGTAATACGGCCAACATATCTATCCCATCTAACGCCCCGCCATTACGTAACGCTAACCCCATACCAAAACCGATGATAATCCCGCCGACAACAGTAATTAACAATGTATCTCCTTCAATAATCGTTGGCACATGATGCATAAGGCTTGTACCAATGGCAAGTGACGCAATACCGATAATGGAATAAACAGCAAAGCTTTTACCAATTTGCTTATATCCTAGCCATACAAAAGGGATGTTAATTAGAACAATTAGCAGTCCTAACGGCAATCCAAACAGCTGTGAACCAACGATACTCAGCCCTGTTACACCACCATCTGAGACATTGTTGGGTATTAATACCGATTCCAGACCATATGAAGTAATTAGTGCCCCTATAATAATTAATATGACTTTTGAAAATATCTTCAGCTTATTTGATTTTTGATGCTGTCTCATACCATGCATTCCATTTCCCCGCTTCAAATTAGTTTTTTTATATCACTACAAGTGAACAATATTCACTGGACAAAAGCCGACAAAAAATAGTCTATAATAAATGTCACCACTTTGGCAAATCAGACGCCACTAGTATAATATCTATTATTCTACCCATATGACTTAAAATAATCTTATCGCTCCATAAAAAAATGAAAAAACCAGACTACGAAAATTCGTAATCTGGTAATCTTCATTATCCGCTAAATCAGCTATACCCTCATATATTCGTTATATAATTGCTCAAAAGTATCGTATCGTACAACTTTCCTGCCTAACTTATTGTATTCTTCCAGATATTCATCCATGACCTGCAAAAATTGCTCTTTAAATAAATGTAGATTATCAGAATCAAAATACTGCATAAGATCAAACTTTTGGGTTCCCCTTGATTCTGTCATTTCATCAAGAAAATTTTGTATGCCCATCGCTACATAATAAGCATAAGATTTATCATTTAATTCTACACTTGCTATAACCTTATTGCGGCTGTTACACCACAGTTCCTCAAAGGTCCCGCCAAGATTATCATAGGTTGGGACAGGTTGAATCACAAAATCCTTATACATTTTATTATATAAATCATTAACGTTTTCTAAAAATCTATATGATGCGCTTCTGATTTCAATGACAGTCTTCGCATCGATCACAGCCATATATTTCATTTCAAAATCATCAGGAATGTAACGATATGTAGCTATTTCCTCCAGATATCTCTTAAGTCCCCGTTTAAAATAGGTATTGTTCAAATGTGTTAAAGCATTTACCAAATTGTACACTACTTCGCATGAAGCATACCTCACTGCTCCGATATCCTCAGAAAGTAATGTATTCGTATATTCTTGTTTTGCTATGTCTATATTCTTTTTCGCTCTGCTAATACATTCACTCCCAATAGGCTTTGCCAAAGCATCGAGCGCTCTCTGTTTATATAAATTTAGCTTTTCCAGATATTCGGGTTTCGCACAATATAACAGTTCTAAATCTATCAGACACGAAATCATTGGGCTCTCAAGATTCGCTTGATCTTCTATCCTTGTTTCCCATGGCGTACAATAGATGTCGTATCCAACATCCTCCAGAATAAAACACGAAGATATCCCCCAGCCTTGGGCTGTATTATTAATTATGATTAGATCAAGATCGCTTTTTTCATGAAAATCTCCGGTACTGAAAGAACCTGTAAGCCCAATGATTGCAATGTCATCAGGAAAATCTCTCTTAGCACGTTCAATAACCATACTAATAAGTCTGTCATTTTTATTTAAAATTTTTTGTCTAATATCAGCATCCATATCCAATTCCCCTCTTCCTCACAATACATTTTAATTCCATTGTATATGGATCTTGTTCTAGTGAGTATTCCGACTTTATCTATATTTAATCTATACCAAGTACAAGCCCTCCTCCTTCTAGGTAAACAAAGAACGCGCTGGCAAGAGACGAATCTTCTCTACCAACGCGTTATTTAGTAAATAATGAATGTTTTTCTCACAGCTTGCTTTAGTAAATGAAAATTTCATCTAAAGGTCTTCCGTCACAAGGATTAAAGTCAATTCCTAAAATCTTTGCCATCGTAGGAGCTATATCTACCATTCTGAGATCCCCTATGGGAAAATCACTTTTCACCTTAGTCCCTGAGATCACCAAGTTGCATCTGTAATCCTCTTTTTCGGGAGAGTAGCCATGAGTAGCATATTTAATTCCTTGTTTGTCCAAATCAACAATGGTTGGTTCATCCATGCTTTCATCGAAACAATAGCCTTTCTTAGCTTCAAGCATATACCTAGTAGATTGGCCCACATGTAGATGATCCAGCTCCTCTCTTGCATACAATTCCTCTATGCCAGAAGCGTCATCTTTCATATCCTCCCGAATCGCAGCTAATGCTAATTGTTCAGCTTCTTCATCACCTTGTTTGATATGTAGATAAGCGGCTCCGCCCCCGCACTGAAAGTAAGCTCTCCACTTCATCTCACCATTTTCTTCATAGATCAGCCCTTTTTCCTGTAAAAGGTTGTTCAAATGCACTTTGTATCTAACATTGAACTGGCCATGGTCACCCAAAACTAAAAAAACTGTGTCATCCTTTATTCCGGCTTCATCCACTGCTTGCATAATATCGCCTAGCCGTTTATCCATGCGTGTGATTACCTGCTTCACTTCATCGCTGTCAGTGCCGTAAATATGCTTGGCGTCATCCAGATCAATCAAATGCATCATCAGAAGATTAGGTTTTTTACGCTTAATCGTTTCTATCGCACACTTTGTCGTGAAGTCATCCAGATAGGGCTGCTCAATCCCTTTTCGAAGCCGTCCGTATTTCAACTCCATCTCGATACAATATAATGGGCTCCCGCTTTTTAACACCTTCAGTGCTTGATTTTCTTTTTTGATAGCTCTGATTTCAGGGATATTGTATTGGATTGAGGATTTCCCTGATACTGGCCAGAGAATTCCAGCGGTACTCATGTTATGCTCGCGCGCAGCATCGTAAATCGTGGGCACCTTTATCGCATTTCTGAACCAGAACCAGCTTTGCTCCTTTTCCTTCACAAACGGCTGAAATGGATTGTTATGGTGGATACCATGCTTATCTGGATATACACCGGTTGCTATCGTAGTATGCACCACATAAGTGAGCGTGGGATATACACTTTTTAATTGATTACTATGCGCTCCGTTCTTAATCAATTTCGATAAGTTCGGAAGACGGCTGGCCATTTCCCATTGGTCTTCTGAAAAGGCATCGTAAGAGATGACGATCAGATGTTTGGCCATTGCCGTTTGATCTTTGCTTGACTTCATAGGATAAGTCCCTTCGGTTCATCTTGTTCAAGTTGCTCTTTAGGTAAAGTTATAAATACGAAGAATCCAATAATGAATAGTGGGATAATGGCTAAAATACTAAATTTAGCGTTGCCTGTTAGGGTAGTTGTTAATGACATTACAGCAGGACCAACAATCGCCGCAAACTTACCAAAGATATTGTAAAACCCAAAGAATTCATTGGATTTTTCCTTAGGAATAATCTTCGCATAATAAGATCTGCTGAGTGCTTGAATCCCTCCCTGGGCGGAACCAATTAGCGCTCCCAGAATAAATATATGCCACACTGAAGTAATAAAGTAAGCCGCGATACAGGAAATGATATATGTAAAAATCCCTACGATGATCATCGTTCTAGCTGAGTATTTTTTGGCGAGATTACCATACAGGATAGCACACGGAAATGCGATGATCTGGATAACTAATAAGATCCCCAGTAAAGTAAAGGTATCAAAAGCATCCGCACCCAGTACCGATGTGGCATATGGCACTACCATTTTAATAATCGTATCTACCCCATCAATATAGAGAAAGTAGGCGATCAAGAATACAAATACTACTTTATGCTGTCTGACATTTTTAAACGTGTCTCCCAATCTTTTAAAGCTATTAATGATCGGTTTGGGTTCAGGTTCTATGTAATATCTTTGCTGCACATCCTTGATCATAGGCATGGTCAGCAGTCCCCACCAAAGGGCTGTGATTATAAATCCAATCTGATAACCAATCGATTTGTCCATCCCCATAAACAGAATCAGAAGTAGACTGATACCGAAGGGAATGACACTGGCGATATATCCAAAAGCAAAACCTTTTGAAGATACCTTATCCATTCTTTCGTCCGTGGTTACATCCACCAAAAAAGAATCATAAAAAATATTAGCTCCCGCAAAACCTATTACCGACAAAATATAAAATACAATCAATAGCTGCCATTGTCCGCTTGCAGGCGCAACGAAAGCCAGTGAAGCTGTAGCTATCACACCGATCAATGAGAAAAATATGAAGAAGCGTTTCTTCTTATCCTTGTAATCTGCCATCGTCCCTAAAATCGGGCTTAAGATCGCCACCAAAATACTCGCAATGGAATTAAAATACCCCAAATCCATACTGCTGTTCACATTCGTAAACATTCCAAAAACAATGGGCAGTAATGCCGTTGTAACCGCCATCGAATACGCAGAATTTCCACAGTCATAAAGAATCCATGATTTTTCCTCTTTACTTAGTTTCATCTAACAGCCACCTTTTCACCTAGTTCTTTCTGTTATATCACTTAAGCGTATGTGGCATGTTAAATGTATGTAAAACTATACTTCATAATTCCAATGGAAAGCTGATCCTCATGTCCTCTCCTGTATTGTCAAACTCTTGAGGATCTCAGCAACCTGTAGAGCATACTTCTTACTCAAACGTGACTTACCAAGATTACTCTTCACAATCTTAATAATTCGCTTATCAGGGCTCTTAGCGAATTTCTCCAGCATGGCAAAGCCCGATTCAGGTTCACTCGCCACAAATACACTTAAGCTGTATTCAAGCCCCTTAGATAATACACGAAAATGCTCAGCGTCCTCATATTGCACTTCCCCACTACCCATATTTTCCATGATTCGAGTAGCCAACTGAAGACAATAAAGCGTATTCTCTTTCTTTTTTAAAAGAGGAGGATGCGCTAACGCTGCTACAAAAGCTCTTTGTTCAAGCCCGTTCGCACCCTCTTCCCACAAGTCGATCAGCTGCCTGACAATGGCAAAACCATCCTCCCCTATACTTTGCAGCGCCATAGCAGACGCTTCACGCATCCTCCATCTGGAGTCGTTCATAGCTGTCTTAATAATGCTCTGAATCGTAATTTTCTGTTCTTCATTAGCGTAGCTGTAATAAGCGCCCAGCGCTCTAACCGCACAAAACGGCAGAAACTCACGGGGATCATTCACCCCAGCTTCTGCCTCTGTAAGATTAGCCCAGGAATTAAGAAACTCCCAGTCTGTTTCTGTTAGTTTAGGATGGGCAAAATGTTTGGCAAAATCTCCTGAGAGCTCCAAATTCACTCGTTGCCCGGGAAGGTTGCTCTCCTTCATCAGTAAATCTCTAAGCTGTACCCACTGTTCCTTATCGCTCACCCATTGTTGAAACAGCATAACCGTCATTTTTTGTCCAGCCATCTCTGGTCCCTCCGGTATCTATCTTCAGATTCGAACGATCCCCTGCATCTCATACGGATAATCAATCTGCTTCTTCACCGAATTCATTGCTGATTCACCAGCCAAAGATGAAATCAGATATAAACCTAGATCAATAGAAGTCGAAACTCCACCACCTGTAATTACATTTCCATCATG
Organism: Paenibacillus sp. FSL R5-0345; assembly: GCF_000758585.1. Lineage (NCBI taxonomy): Bacteria > Bacillati > Bacillota > Bacilli > Caryophanales > Paenibacillaceae > Paenibacillus > Paenibacillus sp. FSL R5-0345. Next base: position 2,708,862 of record NZ_CP009281.1, on the reverse strand, counting down.
TACAATACGGGTCTCCACAACTTCTTCACAATAGGGTCTTAGTAAATCATAGGCAGATGGATGGGTAGTGGCTTTTTTCCCTTCTAACAACCCCGCAGCCCCAAGCAGCAGTGATCCAGTGCAGACCGACACCTTATAAGGAACATTGCGGGCACCCGCAATCCATGAGACAAATGCTTCATCATAACGGAGTTTCCGTGTCCCCATCCCTCCAGGTACAAATATCATGTCATACTCCGAAAGCTCAGGCAGCACTTTCTCTGCTTTTACAGTGAATCCTAACTCATCCGTCACTTCTTCCGAAGCTGCACATATATCCCACGACAACCCTTTGCCGATTTCAAATTGCCCTAATCGATAAATAACATCATAGAACCCCGCAAAATCTAAGAACGTAATCCCGTCAAAAAGTATAAAGGCGATTTTCACACTCGCACTCTCCTCTTTATGGTTTGGTTAGGATAATAGGCTCACCTTTCGTCACGATAATCGTATGCTCAAACTGCGCTACCCGGCCATTGTCTACAACGCTCAGTGTCCATCCATCCGACTGCTGCTCCACGTAATCTGCTCCAGTAGAGAGGAAAGGTTCAACGGTAATCACCTGTCCCTCTTTTAACACTGTAGTCACTCTAGGATTATAGAAAGGTAAGATTTCAAATGGCTTCTCATGCAGTGATTTGCCAATCCCGTGGCTGCACAGATTACGAACCACTCTATAGCCGCGTTTCCGAGCTTCGAGCTCCATCATTCTGCCAATTTCATTGACCTTCATCCCAGCTCTCAGATGATTGATTACGCTCATCATAGTTTCCTCAGTACTCCGGCACAGACGTAAAATATCCTCATTGTAGGGTGGCAATTGAAAAGAAACCCCCGCGTCCCCATAATAACCATTCAACTCAGCAGATACATCAATATTGATCAAATCACCGGCATTAATCACTCTAGGACCAGGAATCCCATGAGCAACCTCTTCATTTACACTGATGCAGGTGCTGCCTGGAAAATTATACGTTTTCATCGGGGCTGAGGATGCTCCGAATTCCGCTAGAATGCCAGCTCCAATCTTATCAAGCTCTGCTGTTGTCATGCCGGGAGTAACTTTCTTTTTCATCTCGGCGATGGTATGTCCTACCACTTTTCCTATGGCTTTTAGTCCTTCTAAATCTTGTATGGTATCACTCGTCATCTATCACACATTCCTCTCACTTCTGGTATGAATCACTTGTCTAACTTCTGAAATGCACTTCCATTCCACTGAAAAATATCTTCCATCTGTTTACCCGCTACATTATCGTAATAACTTCTCTTGAAGCTATGGTCATCCACTTTATCAAGCTTTATCGAATACCCCTTAGGACTGCTGATAAATAAATCAGAACCGGATTGGATTGGTAGTTCCTCTATAACGTTATTTTTTCTAAGCGTAAACAACTTGTAGAAGTAACCGTTACTTGACCCGTACTGCCCCAAAGTAAAATCCGGATCGCCGTCGCCATTATAGTCCTCAAACTGAATTTGAAAAAAATCTTTAAATATTATGGGATCCTCAAAATGTTCACTGAGTGGAAAGCTATTCAAAGTTCTCCCTTGATTATCAATAAGAACAAGCCCAAATCTGCCGCTCCAATTCCTTCCCATCAACGGACCTGGTATTGTCCAATCCTCACTGTAGGTTCCATCTAAAAGCTGCAGATTCAAGAATCCAGTTCTATTCGTTAAGGGATAGAGATCATTATGTGATATCGTTACTGGACCTGTAACCTTAACAGAAGACTCCAGCGACTCCGTCTGTTCTATGTTCGCCTGATCTACTGTCCCAAAAATGAGTTTCCTTAATTGGTCCGAATTCTTCACCGGAATAGAGTAGCCCTGACCACCATTCTCAGCTGTAGTAAATACTCCTCTATAGCCGGGCTCATCACCTATTGCTATGTAATAATCCTTCGAGTAGCCATCACCATAAACAAGTTCCATTTTAAATTCAGGGGCCCAATCCAGCTCCCCCGATAATTTATTGCTCTTGTTCATAGCCTCCGCAAGCGTCTTAATCAGAGTAGAGTCCTTCAGTATTAGGGTCTCAAAATGTTCGGGTCGATCAACTTGGTTCTGATCACTAGTTGTTACAGGAGTTAAAGACACTCCGGTGATCCACCTAGCATTAATGAATCCCACGTCATTCTTACATCCGCTTAACAGCGTAACTACTACCAAAGATACAACACACAATAAACGCCGAATACGAACCGCCTCCAATAAAAGAAACATAACCCAATTATAACAGTGTCAATAAATATAACGAAACGACTTTCCTAGCAGTTATAAAAAAAGACTATAACCTGCTCCTTTAATGAGTGGTTCTAGTCTTATAGAATCAAGTGAATTATTTAGAAATACGATCAGACCCTTAAGCTTTATCGGTAGCTCCTACCGTCTTAAGCCAAGCATCTGCAATAAGGGCATGGCCTGCAGGTGATGGATGTACTCCATCCGGAGCCCAATAAGCAGGTTCTGCTTTTACAGATGCCGCAGCAAACAGGCCATCCAGTGGAACAAGCAATGCACCATATTCACGCGCCAGTTCCCGTACAATGTGAATTTTCGGGTCCAGATCCTGGCGCCAAGCTTTACGATCTTCAGGAACAGGCAACACGAATGGCTCTATTAGGACTAATTTAGCAGCGAGCGAATGCTGCGTGCGCTCGATCAGGTCACGATACGCAGCTTCAAATTGTTCAGGCGTTGTTTCCTGACCAGAATCAAAGCGGCGCCAAGTGTCGTTAATACCAATATATATGGACACCCAAGTCGGCTTTAGATTCAGGCAATCCTTATCCCAGCGTTCCTGCAAATCTACAGCACGATTGCCGCTAATTCCGCGATTATAGAATGTAAGGTTCTTCTCAGGATATAAATGCCCCAGACGAGCGGCGATCATCAATGCATAACCTACACCAAGCGATGAAGCATCTTCATAATTACGACCCCAATCCGTTATGCTGTCGCCTTGAAACAGAATGACATCGTTTTGCCGGAATAACATCACGTAATCCTCCTCTATTTCCCTTTGTTAATATTAGCCAATCTATTATAGCAAAAACGAATACTGCGTACTAGGATAACGTTTACAATTCATGGTAGAAACCACTAGAGATCAACAAAAAAACCTGCTCAATTCAGAGCAGGTTTTCCAATCATAAATTAATAAGCTAAGCTAAACAATCCTTTAATGTGGGACAAGTAACGAATATTACTGGCTTCCTTCATCAAGGTTGCTGGTAATCCTTTTAGCGGAGTAGAGCTTGCACCAACGATGGCCACACCGTCTTTACGGCCTAAGCTCGCAAGAGTACCTGAGTTGATCGGACTAAAGGATTCAAAAGATTTGTCCTTCAAGTACGCATAAAGATTGTAACCGATCAATTCACCCATTTGCCAAGCGATTTGTGCAGTAGGTGGATATGGACGACCATCCTCAGCAAAGACTACGGCGCTGTCACCAGCAACGAATACGTCTTTGTGTGAGGTGGATTGCAGGAATTCATTTACCGTTGCACGACCACGGTTCACTTCAAGACCGGACTCACCAATCAGTGGATTTCCTTGTACGCCGCCCGTCCATACAAATGTGTTAGCAACAATTTTTTGACCGTCTTTCAAGTCAATTACATTATCTGCTACATTCGTCACAGGTAGACCTGTCAAGAATTGTACACCACGTTTTTCTAAGCTTGCCACTGCGCGTTCGATCAGTGCATCTGGCAATACCGGAAGAATCTTAGGACCTGCTTCAACCAGCATCAGTTTAATTTCTTTAGGATCCACACCATATTTCTTAGTGAGTGTTGGCAACACATCAGCGATTTCACCAACCAGTTCAACACCTGTTAAGCCACCGCCGCCGATTAGAATGCTTGCATCCGCTGGATTTTTAGACTTTGCATATTCACGGATACGTTCGTCAATGTGACGATGAATTCTGTTAGCATCCGCTGCAGATTTCAAGACCATGCTGTATTGCTCAAGACCTGGAATGCCAAAATAAGCTGTTGTGCTTCCAAGACCCACAACCAAAGCATCGTAGGATAATGTCACACCATCAGATAGTGTAATTTGTTTGTTCTCAACAGAAAAAGAATTAACTTTTGCAATTTTCAGGTCGATATCTTTACCTGCAAAAAGCTTAGCTAGCGGCATAGCAACAGCACCTTCTGCAACACTACCTGCTGCAAGACGATGCAATTCTGTAATAATTTGATGAGTAGGATATTGATTAACGACTGTAATTTTAGCTTCGTCTTTCTTTAGGTACTTGCGTACAGTCAAGGCGCTTAGTAAACCACCATAACCTGCTCCTAGAATGACAATATGTTTAGACATGATGTTTCCTCCGTCCTTACGAATGAGATATAAAAAATATTATTTCTGCTGACTGCGTTCGCCGGCAACTTGAAGATAAGCATTTACAAAACGGAAAAGCTTTTGTGCTTGTGGATCTTTCATCATCTTCATTAGACCAAATACACCGATCACATCGCTACTTTCATTCGCACGATCTTGCGCTTCGATCACTGTAGCTGCCATATTCTTCGCAGAATGCACCACAGGTTCAGCAAGCTCTTTAATTGCACTTACCGTATCACTTTTCAAGACTTCATCCGCAGCGACAGTTTGAACAAAGTCATATGACTTTGTGAGCACGCCGACAAGCTCTGTTAATTTTGGCAACTGTTCTACTAAGACAGTTAACGATTCCTGAACTTCAGGCTTCAATAGCTGCTCAAGAACATTCATTTGTTCTTGAGTAACAACTAATTTTGGTGATTCTTGTTCAGGGGTTGTTTGAGTGATTGTTTCTGACATATCCGAATCTCCTCTGCAAATAAGCTTTGCTGCTTAATAGTAATAAAAAATAATAACTTTTAACGCCATATTTCTATTATAGCACTTATCAAGTTATAAATGTCACAAAGTTTTTGAATTTTTCTAAAGTTTTGTGATTTTTATTACATTAAAATCGATTGATTAAAATTTTCGATATTTTTTATATACGCTTAGGTGATTAAATACTTATTGTGTAAATTCATTTAATTTCATCTCCGACTTCAATAAAGCGTTCACCATATCCTGATTCTTCATTGTTGGAAGCAACCTAAAGTAAAGAGAACGAAGGAAATTCTTTGTATTCACACGAGCAACATACTTGTTGCGACTTCTTGGCCACCCACCACATTGCTCCAAGCTGCTGACCCAGTCGACAATTGACTGCTGCGGAAGTAAATGATGATCTATGATTGTAGCTACAATCGTAGCCATCCGTTCATCTTCTTCATCGCTAAAAATGTACTGATGATTGTTGTAAAGCATTCTTTGGATGACCGCCAGAACCTCTTCCCTGATTGCAGCATCACTCTCCGAGCACAATACCAGTTCATCCAAGGCATCTGCACCATGCGCTGCAGCGTGCGCCCAGCCTTCTTCTTGCATAAATCCTCGTAAATCCTGTTCTTCCTCATAATATCTAATCAGAGCTTCCTTCACATTTGTAAACTCAGCGCTATCTAAAAAAGCCTTTTCCCTATGCCGCTGAAGAATAAGTGCAACGACCAGAACAGAAAACGTTCTTGTGAACACAGCCTGATCCTCTTTGCTGCCAATGTGATAGAACAAATGCTGCTCGTCAAGGAGAATCAAGAGAAGTTCACGAAGCTCTGCATCACTAAACCATTGTTTCTCGTTCGTCCATTTGTAGAAGGTGGAATAGATCAAATTATCTCGCAGCTCCGGCTGTGGATCTCCTATGTACTCAAGCATCAGCTTCACATAATCCCTTAGCTGCTCTCCACTTCTAAGCTCATAATCGTTCTCTTCAATTCTTTGCAGGTCTATGATCAACTGCTCTCTAGTATCGTTCAACATTCCCACCCTTTCATTTATAAAAGCATTTTGCATATCCTAGTATCCTAATTTACATCCTAATATTTTACAACATAGTATTTATTCTTCATACACTCCAAGTACTTAGAAGACTTAAGCTACATGAAGTGAGAATTTAATCATTGACGAAAATAATTAACTGTGCTATTTTGAGTTAGTAACAAATAGTTAGTTTATTTATAAATGTCACTTGTTTATAATTAAAAAGCAAATACATACACATATGGAGGAATAACTCATGAGCACTTTTACAGATTTGATTGAATCCCGTAGGTCTGCGATGAATTTTGTTGAAGGGGTAAAGATCCCTCAGAATGAACTAGAGGAAATGTTCTCTTACGCCAGATTGGCACCATCGGCTTATAATCTTCAACATACAAACTATAAAGTCGTTTCTGATGAGAATTTGAAAGAAGAGATTCGTAAGGCAGCTTACGGTCAATATAAAATACACTCTTCCTCAGCGGTAATTGTGGTGCTCGGAGATAAGAATGCTTATCTGAAGGCTCCAGAAATTTACGGAGGACTCAAAGCTTTAGGGGCGATGAGCCAAGAGGATTATGATGCAGAGATAGAAACAATTAACAATGCTTATTCAGGAAATGATGCTTTTCAAAGAGATGAAGCTATACGGAATGCTTCTCTGTCTGCCATGCACTTCATGCTGATTGCCAAAGATAAAGGCTGGGATACCTGCCCGATGATCGGCTTTGATCCGGAAGCCATTCAATCCACTTTAAATCTACCCGATCATATGGTACCTGTTATGCTGATCACTATCGGCAAAGACAAGAAACATAAAATCAGACCACGCGGCTATCGTAAACCGGTCAATGAATTCGTTGAATTTATCTGAGTATTATAGAAGCATAACAATATTATGACAAAAGCGTTCCATCCGAGGTTTGAATAACGGATGGAACGCTTTTTAATGAGGCTGTGGATCTGAAACCTTTCTTCACTGCTTAGCGTACTGAAGAATTGCAATCGCAGCTCGTTCTTGTCGTTCTACATCTTCACTGACTAGAGCTTTCTTCAAAATACCGAGCGCAATAGAGAGTGTCTCATCATCCACAAGCACTTGATGATTCACCGCTTGCTCTGAAGCATAAGACCCTTTAATCCACAGATCCACACGAGCGCTAGGTATTGGCCCCTTATACTGCTCAGCTAATCCACTATCGCTAAGAAACTCTTTCACTTCTGCGTTTAGGTCGATTATCGGAAGACTATTCAGCCAAGTTACACCTCTTCGATGGCATGTGCCGTTGTCTGGCGTGTCATATAATTCGTTGTAAAAATAATCGCCAAGATCACCTAGATGTACCCAGTCTCCATCACACACCAGCACATAATCGCCATCCTGCATTGTATTTACGAACAGGTGAATGGCTTGCAAATGTTCTGTAAGCTCCAGCTCACTGTATTGATAAGTACGAAGCAACCGTTCACGCAGCTCTTCTATACTGATGTTCTCCAAATCCCCTATTCCCGGGTAGCCGATACTCACATAATTATCCTCCAAAAATGCAGCCATCAGCTCTATCCCCAGCGGTTTCGATCCTATCTTAAACAGATTCATCATTCAATCCTCCAAGTATTTAATAAAATGCTTGTAATAACCCTTGGACTTTGGAGTTATAAACCGTCCATCATTCTCAGAATCCTTCATTAGATTATGAAGTTTTGAACCTCCAGTATAGGGATCTACAACACTGGCCTTAAGCCGTGTCGCTTGGATCGCCTTCTGAGGACAAGAATAAACACAACGCATACATAATAAGCAATTTTGACCGAATATAATCCCATCTGCGCTATTGCTAATATTAGAAGTTGGACAGCTTCTAACGCATTTCAAACATCGTGTGCAAGAGTCTGTTGTTCGCAATCCTTTGGCGAAGTATTTCCCCCCTTGATGTTCCTCACAATAATATACCGTTCTCAGAACTCCCTCCAGCACAGGATGAATCCGCAGGTTCCGTGGAATCCGATTCATGATTTCCTCTGCAAATAACTTCACCTTACGCTGAGCGACCTGATATAACTGCTTATTCAATCTATCATCATATTTTATATAAAAATTGCATGGCATCGCCAAAATGGAATTGTGGAAAGGTGTAAATCCCTTCTTACGTAAATAACGAAGTACAGTATTCGAAGCACCGTTATTAATATAGTGTGGAGAAGAGGCTGTCTTGAATACAAAAGCCGGAGTTCCATTACAATCAGGTAGCTGTTCTACAAAACGTTCGACAAATCCGGATGCGCCAAAACCTAGAACCGGATGACCAATCCCAATAAGGTCGTAGGATTCATATTCGACAGAACGAGTACCTTTTAGAACATCTTCCATTCTAAACAAATCTACGTCTTGTCCGCTACTTCTGAGTGCTTCAGTAAATTGCTTAGCAATAATCTCCGTATTTCCAGTACCTGAGAAATAAAATATAGCCGTCTTCGCATTATGCATGCCATCCCCTCCCAGAGCAAATATACCTCATCCCCAGCAAAGAAAGCTGTGAAGTTGAAGTGGGATTATAGTGCATAATCATATACTCAATCGTGCGTCCTCACAGGAGTAATTAAAAAAAGTGTAGACGTAGATGCGTCTACAGGCAGGATCACCAGCGGCCTTTCTTTGCCCGCGAACCTGATTCTAAGCGTCTCACTATCAATCGCCCGAAGGATTTCCCGGAAATACTTTCCGTTAAATGCTGCTCGAAAATGATCACCATCTAGATACTCTAAAGGAATCTCTTCTTTTACATCCCCAATTTCTGCAGTCTTGGACACTAAACTTAGCATGTGAGAAGGAAGTACGCTCAGCATAACACTCTCACCAGCCAATATAGAAATACGTTCAACCACATGTAACAAACGTTCTGTCTTAACAATCACTTCGGAAAGGTATGCTTTCGGGATTAAATTATTGACAGAGGGATAGGTTCCTTCTAGAAGGGCAGACTGAACCCTCAATCCATTAGAAATAAATCTGATTTGCTTAGGCCCTATTTCTAATTCGGTGCTGCCGCCTGCATCATCGTTTAATATTTTTAAAAGATCCTCCAGGGTGCTGCCCGGAATTACAACATCCAAATGAATTGCACCGTAATCTTCTACGCTTTCAACAACATGCTGGGCGAGACGGATGCCATCAGTGGCGACTACACGAATATTTCGCCTATCAATTTGAAGAGATACTCCTGTGAGCACAGGTCTGGTTTCCGATGAAGAGACCGCAAAAACCACTCTTTTAAATATTTGCTTCAAAAGAGTGTTATTCATACTTATCCTTTGAATGTTTGGATGATCTATGTATTGGATTCTCGGAAACTCTGCCGCATCCATTCCACATAAACGAAATTGAGTGTTCCCAGATTGAATGTTTAGCATCAATGACTCTGCGATTCTCAGCCTAATAAGTCCAGGATCAAGCTTACGAATGATCTCATAAAAATAACGCGCGGGAACTACGATCTCACCTGTGTTGTGTACAACCACCGAATCCCTCTTCACAGGGAGCTTATATTCAATGGTCATTCTTATATTGCTCGCCGTTATAATCAGCCCCTGAGTTTGCGCCTGAATAAGTATTCCTGATAGAACACGTGAGGAGCTATTCGCGGATATGGCTTTTGATACTGCCTGTAATGCGGTACTAAGAGAATCTTTTGATACATGGATTAGCAAAGACTTCACCTAACTCTCCTTAGATTCCTTTACAAAATGCGCCTCAATAATGTTCCGAAATACTTGGGAGCGAGATGCGTTCTGTTCCTCACAAGCCTGCTCTATCTCCTGCCAAACGTCCTCAGATAACGTCAAAGATACCTTTTTAGTTATGCCGGTGCTTTTTCTACCTGCTCCTTCCCGAAGACCTCCCCTTGTAAAAAGAAACCCTAATTGCCCGTCTTTTGTAGCTATACCTACTTTGACTTTATCCTCATCTTCGAATTTATAATCACTCATTCCCTCGCACCTTCTTTTTTTGATTTTAGTAACTTAAATCAATATACCTGCTATTTTCATAATATCATAATCGCCCTTATTCCACCATCATTCGAAACATAAAAAAACACCCCAAGATCGGAGTGTGTGAATTGCACTTTATACATCTATATTTATACATTGTGCTGCCTGAGCGATGTAAGTGTATTCTCTGCAACTAAAAGTGACTAAGCACCTTATTCCCTCTCACTCACCATCTCCCAAGGACTCCCTTCCCTACTGTTCCGATCATCTTTATCCCAGAACTCCCTACTCATGATAATATCTTACCTCACAACCGCACTATCTTAAGATATTCTGATAATTTTGCGGGAAGTCTGACTTATTAGGGTCTTTTAGATGCTTGAACGATTCAAGCTTTACCTTAGGACCAGAAGAAATTCTAAAAGTCATGGTATCTTCTCCAACTGAAATATGTGGACCTACTGTAGGATATACGTTAAGTGTAATCAAGAAATCAAACCCACGAAAACCATTGATCCGCTTCACCTCAGTCACATCCACAAAGTAAGGATAAACCATTGGCGATTCTCTCAAAAGTGGCGCATAAATTTCAGCGATTTTTTTGTCAATATAGGGTGATAGAAATGTCATTAACATATCTTGAAACATAAGTTCGCGCGAATCCTGATCTGGAAGCTTCGGTCCCGAATCAGATCTGGAAGGAGCCTCGGCTTGCGATTGAACCAACCCATTAGCGGAGCAAGGTTGTTGCCCCAGCAAGAGCAAAACTGCGATAAGAAGAGGTGCAATCCAGCTTTTTTTCATCAAAATAGCCTCCTTAGGGAACTTTTTATAAATTCTCCAAAGAGGCCCTATTTTTATACGTTAAATCTCAATTGTATTAAAAAGAAAGGGATCTCCCTTCAGATAATTCCTTAGAATCGCCAGTGCATACGGTTGTTCTGCTTTCAGTCCCTCGGTTTCTCTAGGATCGGGTGCGTGATGGCAATAATTCTCGATCATGACCATGACCGTAAAATGCTCTAAAGTCTGCAACCACTCCCCATCAAGCTTGCCAATGCTCTCGTAGCCCTTAATGACCAGCTCTCTTTGTAAGGGATACAGTCCTAGTATGGTGTGTGCCACGTCATAAAGATAATATCCCCAGCCACATCTTCCAAAATCAATCGGTCGAGGTTCCCCCTCTTTAAAAATGATATTCCCTTGATGTAAATCACCATGGATGACTCCATAAGTTCTTCTGTTCTTATATTTATGCTGCTTGCTTAACCAGACGTATAATTTCTCAGCCGCAGACTGATACAGCAAGAACTCTTCCTCTGTAAGAAAACTATGGTAGTGCAGTTTTAAACGGAGCATTGCTTTTCTAAAACTATGTTCATCCCAAACAGGACGATTAAAGCCTGGGGGTAACTCAAGCTCTTGCGCCGCTTTATGTAGCTTCGCTAATAATACACCTTCTTTATAAATTTGTTCTTCATTAAATCCTTCATTCGCATGTTCACCTTCAACCCAGCGCATTAACGATGCATATACGCCGTCCCCATTACCTTGCTCCACTTTGAACGTGACAGAACCTGTGCGATCATGCACGCCTTTTGGCAGAGGTACATCCATTTTGCTCTTCAAAAGCTCCAGCCACGCGATTTCAGAGTTAATTTCCTCTTTTGACCTCCCCGAATGAAGACGCAGCAAGAAAGTTCCCTCTTTATTAGTCTCTATTACAAAAGTGCAAGTGTCCGATCGTTGATTGAAACGAATCTGCGTCCAATCGAGATCAAAGTGCTGGAGCGCCATTAAAGCTGCTTGCTTATAATTATTTCTCATCGCAATGGAATGTACACATCAACCTCATCAGGCCACGTAGAATTAGCAAACTGGTAGATTTCTATAGCCAATGCACGATCATTACTCTGCAAATCATTATTCCTCACATAACTATGAAGTTCATCATAGGGATCACCTTTGGATCTTACATGAGCATACTGATGAGCCGGGATTGCAAAACCAAGCATGCCCTCAGGAACATTTGTGAGCTCCTCCACTTCCATACAGATCATATAAGTAAATAAATTTTCGGTAGAAAAATGTGGGCTAAGATAACGTTCAGCGTGAATGATATGGCTGATTTCATCTTTTCTTCTATTAAATTCTTGCTTCATCGCCTCTACTCTTTCCGGATCGTGTCCTACAAAAGAAGAAGTAATACTTAAACCCACCAGCTTCATTTCCGGTAATTCGAGTACTCGGACTTGGCCTTCAACCAGCATGAATAATCCATCCCTTCAATGATGATTTAAAATGAAAAATATTTGAAATAAATATTTCTCTTGAAAATATTTTCAGAAAACTAAATAATATAAAGCAGTACTACATGTCGGATCTATCATCTTAATAAGGGTGGAGCTTCATTACAGACAGAAGAAAGGTTGAACATCGGCACCATGAACGCAATTCCAAACCTCAACAAGGAACCAGCCCGTGTGGAAAAAACACGCAAAGAACCTTTTCCCATCTCTATTCTTTCGCTTACGGTAGGCGCTTTTGCGATTGGAATGACTGAATTTGTCATCATGGGTATTTTACCAAATGTAGCCAAGGATTTACAGGTTAGTATTTCAACTGCAGGTCAGCTTATCACGATGTATGCCCTTGGGGTAGCCGTCGGCGCCCCTATCCTAACCATCCTTACACAACGAATCCCGCAAAAGAAACTGTTATGCCTGCTCATGGTATTATTTATTCTAGGCAACGGAATCTCTGTATTTGCTCCAAACTATGCCGTTCTTATGGTAGCTCGTATCATTACAGCTTTAACACATGGGACTTTCTTTGGCGTTGGGGCAGTGATCGCTTCTAATCTGGTCAAGCCCAATAGGCGGGCCGGAGCCGTATCCATTATGATGGCTGGTCTAACGATTGCTAATATCGTCGGTGTCCCTCTAGGAACATTTATTGGGCAAAATATGGGCTGGCGCGCCTCATTTGCTGCGATTGCAGTCATGGGAGTCGCTGCGCTAATCGGCATTCTTATTTTCATACCAAAGATTAAACAAGACAAACCTGCTAGTGTAATCCAACAAATTTCTGCGCTAGCTAATCCTAAATTGCTTCTATTCTTACTGATCGGTGCGCTTGGTAACGCCAGCTTGTTCACGGTATTCACTTATATAGCGCCACTGCTAATGGAAGTTACCGGCTTTGCCGAGCATAATGTGACATGGATTCTAGTTCTCTTCGGCTGTGGTGTTACCATCGGGAATATCGTTGGCGGGAAGCTTGCAGATTGGAAGCTGATGCCTTCTATTGTGGGACTTTATTTCGCGGTTAGTGTCATTCTTACGATCTTTTCCTTCACAATGCATAGTCCAGTAGCTGCGGTCATCACAATATTCTTCTGGGGTATGGTGTCCTTCGCGGTCATGCCAGGATTACAAATACGAATCATGAGTCTGGCTCAAGCCGCTCCTGCACTTGCTTCTACAACCAGCCACTCGGCAGGGAATCTCGGAAACGCAACAGGTGCCTTCATTGGTGGATGGGTCATTTCTCATCTGGCAATTACTTCGCTGCCATGGGTCGGTGCGGTTCTGGTAGGACTCGGTCTGGTACTTGGTATTGCTTGTTATGTAGCAGAACGTAAAGAGAAAATGGCGTAAATTTTTTATAGGACTATATTTAAAAACGAGGGTGTCTCCCAAGCGATGAAAATGGCTTAGGGATGCCCTCGTTTTTATTTTAACAAACTATAGCTATCTATTATCTTGTGGCTTCATTCTTCTAATGCTTAGCATCTGATTTGCCCCTTTTTGAAATTCATAAGGAACCTCCATCTCCTCCACAGCGAAACCTTGGTGAACCATCTCAACGATAAGGCGATCTAAATGCTCATATCTTTTGCAACACAGATCAACTAAAGGGAAAATACGAAGCTCTCCCCTCGTCACCCGCATAAGTTCATTAACGGTCCTTAGATGAAAATCATAGTCCAGCCGATCACTATACATAAACAGGAAGTGTGCAGACAACGTCAGATCAAAAGCCTCATCATTAAAAGGCAGATCAGGTAAAACCACAGGAATATATCGCTCCGGGGTTTGTCTCCGATCATTGGTGTTATCGTTCAAAGCCCTATTCCTCGCTTGTGTAAGATCCGCTATAGACCCGAAGTAGTCCCACACAAAGTTACCTTGTACCTTTTCCAGTTCAGACATAGCATGCTCGATATCTTGAATACCTTTGTCTGCAAGCTCATCCGCAGAGTAATAATAAGCAATATCGGCAGCCGTTACCTCACTCCCGAGCTGATTCGATATCGCTGTAAAAGAACAGGCACCCGCAGGACAGTCCAAAATCCGCCCGCCCATAAGATCCGCCTCTTTCAAATTGAACATCTGCAAATATTCCTCAAAGGTCCTTCCTATAAAAACAATCCTCTCCAACTCAAGCTTTCCCTCTGCTCCGCTCATCTCATCTCACCTTTCCTCATCTCGGCTAATAGGCTCACTTTTTACTTCTGTTTAAATATATGAATAAGATAATCTATAAGAAGTCCTAAAATTAGGAACGTTCCAAAATGAATGAGATACGTGGGAAATCTGACGCTAATTAATATACTGCTGGCAGCCCATTCTGTATTATTAACATCAACCATCCAGTTTGCAAAGGGCTTCGTAAAAATCAGCGTATCTATAATGGGATTAAGTCGTACAAGAATGATGTTTGCGATCTCAATCCCCAAATAATCGCACAGACAGATGATGATACTAATAATCGAAAACCAGAAACTGAATTTTCTCCTTAAAAACATCAAGCACCGCCCTTTCTATTTTTTCCTAATACATACAATTCGTTTAAAATTCAAAATATCCTTGTCGAGGTTAATTCCTGCTTTAAAAAATGATACAATCTGGAGCTCGCAAGCTTGAGTGGATAATCCGAAAGTTTACATAGGATACCGCAGGTCATATCAATCACCCTTCCCTCCAGCTTCCGTACCACCGTTCCTGCAAGTGCCGGTTTCAGCACAATCTCAGGGACAAGAGCGACACCTAAACCACTTTCCACAAAATATTTCAGAGCCGTCATGCTACCAATCTCCATAGTATCTAATGGTGCTCCGCCTGATTCCTGCAGCACACTTTCTAATTTTTTGCGATAAGGACAGTTCACTGCCGTTATAAGTAATCGATGATCCCGTAAATCCTCTGGCGTGATACTCTCCTTGGAAGCAAGGGGATGCGCTTCTGGCATAAGTAACACAAATTCCTCTGCAAATAAGGGTTCAAAATAAAGCTCCTTACCCAGCTCTGGTCCGGAACAAACTGCCATATCAATTTCGCCTCGCAAAAGTAGTTCACTGAGTGCTCCGGTTCCCGCAATCTCCACAGAAACTTTTATTTTCGGAAACCGCGTCATAAAACTGCTTAACAGCTGCGGCAACCGATAGCTCGCCGTAGGATCCGTTACCCCTATGCGGACGTTGCCAGCCTCGCCTATTTTTAAATCAGCCAACTGACTCTGAAGCCGCTCCATATCCTTAACAATATGTAAGCTCTGTTCATAAAACAATCTACCCGCATCGGTTAAGCTAATTTGTTTTCCACGCTCAAGCAGTTGACAGCCTAAGTCGGATTCAAGCCTCTGCATTTGCATCGTAACAGTCGATTGGGCATAATTCAATTCTTCTGCTGCACGGTTAAAGCTTCCTGAAATCACGATGGTTTGAAAGGTTTTTATTGTTTTTAGATCCATTCTAGTGACCCCCGCCATTCAGTTCAAATAAATTGAACCAAACCTTCATTTAATTCAATTATACGAAATCCAATATTCACTATAGAATACTCTATATCAAACACATATGCCAACCTAAGGAGTGAATGAGATGGTTCTTAACAATAAAGTAGCATTAGTAACTGGTGGAGGTACTGGAATTGGCAAGGCTGTAAGCTTGGAATTAGCCCGACGCGGAGCCCGTGTGGCAGTGAACTATTCTAAATCCGAGGTAGAGGCCAAAGAAACGGTGAATATGATTGTAAATCAAGGGGGGCAAGCCATAGCAGTACAAGCTGATGTTTCTAAGGATCAGGAAGTACGGAGTATGGTGAATTTGATCATTCAGCATTTTGGAACGGTAGATCTGCTGGTGAATAACGCTAGTATTACTAAACATATTGCGCTAGGTGATCTGGAAAAAGCTACGGAAGAGGTATGGGATGAACTCTATGATGTAAATGTGAAAGGCATGTTCTTCTGCGCCAGAGCAGTGGCGCCGTATATGAACAAAAGTACGTCAGGCGCCATCGTCAATCTTGGCAGTATCGCCGGACAAACTGGCTTAGGCTCTTCCCTTCCTTACGCGGTCTCCAAAGCTGCTGTTCATGGTCTTACGAAATCTTTAGCCCACGCCCTGGCTCCTAATATTAGAGTTAACTGTGTCGCTCCGGGAGCTGTTGCTACCAGATGGTGGTCTGGTCGAGAAGAACAAATGCATAAATTAGCGCCTAATTTACTGCTCCGGCGTATTTCATCCACTGAGGATATCGCTCAATTCGTCTGCTCAACACTGGAACAGGAAGCAATGACCGGACAGATCATCACGGTAGATAGTGGTCAAACGTTATAACAACTAAAAGGGCTTTTATACGAGTCTAGCAAGGAAAACCGTCAGTTTTGGTCTTTTGCATGATATATATTTCATTTTGATATTTTTTCCTCTAAGTTATATGATTATATATAAAACAAAACTAAGTTTCACAAGATGAAACAAAGGAGGAGTGAATTTTGAAAGCAGTTATTGTCGATAAGTTCGGTTCAATAGAGAATATGAAGTATGCAGATGTTGAGATGCCCTCAATAAACTCGAATCAAATCCTGATTCGTGTACAAACAACAAGTGTCAATTTTGCCGATATTAAAGCCAGATTGGGAAATAAGGGAGAAGGAAAACTACCATTTATACTAGGCTTAGAAGCATCCGGCATTATTGAAAAAATCGGCAATGATGTGAAGTCTTTTTATATAGGTCAACGCGTATTAGCTTTTCCTCATCATGGATCGTATGCAGAATATGTGGTTGCCGACGAGAACTTAACTTTCGCAATTCCTGATGGTATTCCTTTTGAGATTGCTGGGGCTTGTGGAATTGTATCTTTCTTATCCTACAAACTCCTAGCGGATATTGCTAAGTTGCAAAAAGGAGAAAATATTCTCATCCACTCTGCTTCTGGCGGGGTAGGAACTACTGCAATCCAAATAGCAAAAGCATTAGGTGCAAAAAATATAATTGGAACCGTAGGAAATGAAGAGAAAATACCCATGGCATTAAATGCAGGAGCAGACCATACGATTTGTTATGCAAATGGCGAGTTTGCTGAAAAGGTAAATGAATTAACAGATGGAAAAGGTGTAGACATCATCTTAGATTCAGTTGGTGGGGATATCACTGCACAGAGTTTGAAATGCCTTGCCCCTATGGGTCGCCTAGTTATATTCGGAAATTCTAGTGGCAGATATGGACAAGTACAAACCAATGACCTTCATGCAAGTTGCCGCTCCGTTCTTGGATTTAGTTTAGGAACTATTAGAAAAGAACGTCCTGAAATTTTAAAAGACACAGCCGTTCAAATCTTCAGCTTGTTAGAAAATGGACAGCTAGACATTAAAATTAGTGCAAGATTCCCTTTAAGCGAAGCATCCTTAGCACATCAATTCGTTGAAAATAGAAACAGCACTGGTAAGGTGTTACTTTATTTGGAGAACTAATAATGCATGTTCAAGGTTCAATGAAACGCAAAGACCGAACAAGGAATAACTTGTTCGGTCTTTGCTCAAATGATTTAAAAAATAGATTAGTTAGGTTCACTACCCCAAATCAGATTTCCTGAGACGTAAGCTGGCGCTTTAGTCCAGTCCACATAATTGGTATCCACCGCATTAAAGGAGTAATCACCGGTTTGAGTGTAATTCGTCCAGTCATTTTTAGACACACGCACCTGAATATCGATACTTGCACCAGCAGCAAGTGAACCCGCTGCACTTGTGAATCCGACCTCCAAATAATAATCCGCATCCGACTTAGCGGTTGGCAGCTTCACAAACGTTCCGGTTACATTCGCGCTTCCGACCTGCGACCAATCACAGAAGAAGCTTTGCGGCTTTTCTTCATCAATTGTGTAATAGTATCTTAATTTCACATCAGAGAGCGTAACTGCGCTTGTGCTCGTGTTCACCAGCTTGAACTTTGGATTCAACGTATTTCCGGAAGCAGACAATGATCCGTTATACATCTGTACCTTTAGTGCTGCTGACGGAGCTACTGTCGTATCTGAAATGGTGACAATCAAGGATTGTGTGGCCCCTGCACTAAACTCAAAAGTCAATGTAGTCGTCCCTACTGCTTGCGTTGCCAGATACGACTTTTTAATCGTCACAGTCGATCCGCTGATCGTATAATCAGTTCCCGCTACGAGATTGGCTGTTCCATTTTTGATCGTGCTCAGCGTATTTCCGTTCAACGTCAGCGTTACTGCGACGTCTGCTTGATTCGCTGTTTTCTTGTCAAAGCCTGCGGTTGTTGGCGTTATCGTTGAGTTGGATACGGGTGTTGTCGTATCCGATACCGCAACCGCCAACGATTGTGCAGCCCCTGCGCTAAAGCTAAACGTCAGCGTGGTCGTTCCCACCGCTTGCGTTGCCAGATACGACTTTTTAATCGTCGCAGTCGATCCGCTGACTGTGTAATCTGTCCCAGCAACCAATGTTGCTGTTCCGTTCTTGATCGTACTCAGCGTATTTCCATTGAGCGTCATAGATACTGCAACGTCTGCTTGATTCGCTGTTTTCTTATCAAAGCTTGCTGTTGTCGGCGTTATTGTGGAGTTGGATACGGGTGTTGTTGTATCCGATACCGCAATCGTTAAGGATTGCGTAGCTCCCGCGCTAAAGCTGAACGTCAGCGTTGTTGTTCCCACCGCTTGTGTAGCTAGATAAGACTTCTTAATCGTCACTGTCGATCCGCTGACCGTGTAATCTGTCCCAGCAACCAATGTTGCTGTTCCGTTCTTGATCGTACTCAGCGTATTTCCATTGAGCGTCATAGTTACTGCAACGTCTGCTTGATTCGCTGTTTTCTTATCGAAGCTTGCTGCTGTCGGCGTTATCGTGGAGTTGGATACAGGTGTTGTTGTATCCGATACCGCAATCCCTAAGGATTGCGTAGCTCCCGCGCTAAAGCTGAACGTCAGCGTGGTCGTTCCCACCGCTTGCGTAGCTAGATAAGACTTCTTAATCGTCACTGTCGATCCGCTGACCGTGTAATCTGTCCCAGCAACCAATGTTGCTGTTCCGTTCTTGATCGTACTCAGCGTATTTCCATTGAGCGTCATAGTTACTGCAACGTCTGCTTGATTCGCTGTTTTCTTATCGAAGCTTGCTGCTGTCGGCGTAATGGTTGATCCTGTAACGGGTGCATTCACAGGATCTGCATACAAGGTACCTCGGCCATTCGTTCCTAGATACACACGTCCATAAATTCTTGGGTCACCAGTAATCGCCATATTGATTTTGGCATATTGGTGGGCATCGTCATTAATACGAACCCATGTTGCGCCAACATCATCAGAACGGAAGACGCCCCGCACGCCATCAATCTTCGCTACCGTGTACAGCGCCATGTAAGTTTGACCCGGCGCAGCCTTTCCATAACCGATCAGATCAGCTTCTTGTACATTTGTTAATTTCGTAAAGCTCGCACCAGAGTTCGTGGAGTGCCACAAACCATATTTATTCTCTGTCGTGTTCCCTCCAGCAAACCAGATGTCGCCTTCAATGCCCGGTACTGCCTTCATGCTGATCTGAGCTTCATTCGGCTGTAATCCAGCCACATCATTGGTTGGGAACCCTGAAGCTGAAGTGGCCGTAAATGTAGCTCCGCCATCCACACTAACATAGAAGATTCCAGCAAAGAATCCGTAGAATTTGTTTGTATTCACTCGATCAGATGCTACTTTTGCTCCAGCAGGTAAACCGGCGCTTGCTGTCCAAGAATTACCTGAAGTTTTGGAGTAGTACACACCAATATCCGAGGTGCTCCACAGAATGGAGTTACCACTCGCAGATACAGCTACTTGTCCATGCCCCACCGTTGTTTTGGTTCCATTGGACGGTTCGGAATTTGGCATGTACCAGTTCACTCCACCATCATTAGAGATACCGATAGACTTCATGCTTGGGGATTTTTCTTTATCCGCACTCCCTACCCGAACTATGTAGGAGGGGCTCAGCTCAGCATAATCAATACTCATCGTTGTTGCCCATGAAGGACTGGTCTGGAATTTAGTTGGAGCTACCGACAAATCCTCATGCCGGAAACCAGATACGTCACCAAGCGCAGTGATCAAATGGGACGTTCCAGTTGGCGGGCTTATCAGGCCTAATACTGCAGTTTCCTCCACACCCTTTGCCATAACAGAGATATTTACCTTGCCTCCGGTATCCCATGAGGTCAAATTGTTTGAGCCATAAATAGTGGCCCCCGTACCATACATCATCCGGTTAGAGTTGAAAGGATCAATTTCCAGGTCGCCCATCATCCAGCCCAGTTTTGGTGATGGATCAAGAGAGGTCGAAGTCGTTCCATGATCGAGCCAAGGTGCTGCTGTGATATCCATACTGAACTTATAAGTTCGTTCTGGATAATTACCCCAATCCCAAATTCGGCTCCATGTTGCACCACCGTTCGTACTGCGGAAAATCACTTCATCAGGCCACCAAGCGTTTAAACTGGATACCATCACTGTGTTAGGATTCTGAGCATCCACCGCCAAACCACCGAAGCCATACCAATTATCCGTTCCGGTTGAAGGGCTGATGTTCGTCCATGCACCGCTTGTTTTATTGAATTTCCAAACTTCACCTTTACTTCCGTCATAAGGACCTACACCATTGCTATAAGTTATATACAGATCACCTGTAGAGGAAAGCACACCATGATGTGGCAAGTATCCTGTAGGTTGTCCAGCCAGAGCTGTCCAAGTCGCGCCTCCATCAGTGCTCCTATATACGCTGCTTGCTGTATCGGCAACCCCTACATATATCGTTTGAGTCGCATTGCCAAGCGTTCCTGTACTTTTATCGAATGTAATCCAGGATAAGCCGACGAGATCATTTCCATAATCCAATGTCGGGTTCTGAATATATGTTCCTACATTCGTAAAGGAGGTTACCTTCGACCAAGTAACACCGGAGTCCGTACTTTTCCAGAGCCCATTACCACTTCTTGTTCCGAAGAATAAAATATTATTCTTATTCGGGTCGATCACAAGGCGTTCACCCGCAGATCGGCCCGGCATATTTCCACCTACTTTAAAAGGCAGTGGAGTGGTTTGCCAAGTGTTACCCCGGTCATTAGAGCGCATAATCTGACCGTTATTATCCCAAGAGTTAGTATAAGTACCTGTTGCCATATACACTTTGTTCGGATCAATAGGATCTGTAGCAAGGGCATCTACACCATTCTTATTCCAATCGACCCAGCCCACGGAGTCACTAATTGAAGTCCAGCTAGAGGTAGCCTGATTCCAGCGATAGGCACCCCCGATATCTGTTCTGGCATAGATTAAATTGGGTTCGGACTGATTAAAAATAATACCGGGTACAAAGCCACCGCCTGCCCCCGTTACAACACTCTTCCAATTGTAAGGTTCACTTGCAGCCGCATGAGTAGTAGCTGGGAATGCAGAGAATAAAGAGCCTACCATCGCGCCAAGCAGGATTAACAATCCAGTTTTTCGGATACGATTACGAATCACGTTTTACGCCTCCTACAATTTTATTGGTTTGCTTTTGCTTTCCTCCTACTCTGTATCCCTGCTTCTTCCCTCCCCCCTAAACATGACTATTTAAAATTTACTGATAACGCTTTCATTATAATGGTAATGTTTTTCATTATCGAGAGAAAATGGTTGTATTTTTATGAAGTTTGTCTTTAAAAATCGTACCATTTTCACACTACAGATTACATTTCACAAACACAGCCATCTTCTCACTTACGTTTGCTTTCAAAACCAACTAAGGAATAGCCGCTCAAATCAAAAGAATCTAAAAAAAGCCTTCTCCACCCTAAGGGCGAAGAAAGCTGCTATTGCTTAATGCGTGAGCACAAATTCATCCAGCATCTTCCCATC
The DNA here is from genome assembly GCF_000758585.1 of Paenibacillus sp. FSL R5-0345. Taxonomy (NCBI): domain Bacteria; kingdom Bacillati; phylum Bacillota; class Bacilli; order Caryophanales; family Paenibacillaceae; genus Paenibacillus; species Paenibacillus sp. FSL R5-0345. The sequence continues at coordinate 2,686,765 of NZ_CP009281.1, read as the reverse complement.
CACATCATAAGCCTGATAGGTCAGAGTATTACCGGCAACACTAATCCCTGCGAACATTTGCTTGTAGTTTTGAAAATGCACCGCATGATAGAACTGATCTTCTTTTTTCTCATTAAACTTCCCAGCAGAAGCATTGGTTACCACATATACCGTACCTTTTTTAGCACCTACCGGATTCTCACCTTCAGGAATGATTTTTCCAGCCCGTAACGGGTAGGATCTGGAGTACTCATGATTATGACCCTGTAGTACCAAATCAACCTCATACGCGTCAAAAATATCCGTCCAATCTTCAACCTTCTTATATGAATTCCCCCCGTAAGCCGGACGGTGCATCGCAACGATCTTCCATTCCTTATCCGTGCCCTTTAAATCTTGCTTCAGCCACTCGGCTTGCTTTTTTAAATTACTCTCCGTATTCAATACAGATACATGCACAGGACCATAATCGAAAGAATAAGAAGTGCCTGCAATGGAACCCTTTGCCCCGTTATCAGGCAGGTTGAAATGGGAAGTAAAGTCTGTCGCATCGCCATCCACCTCATCATGATTTCCTGTAACAGGCATTAAGGGTATTCCAGAAATCAAGCTTTGCACGTTCCCAAAAAATTGATCCCAGCCCGCCGAATCCTCCGGGTTCTCCGTTATGTCACCATTATGAACAATAAACTTGGCCTCTGGAAAGGTCTGAAAAGCCTTGCTCAATGTCTTCCCCCACAGTTTAAAATCATTCGCACTATCCCCTTGGGAATCCGTAACGTTGATAAATGTAGCACTGTCTAGTCCTCTCTCTTCCGTGGTGAATTCCGAAACTGTACTCCATTCCCCCTCAACACCGCTACCCACTCTGTAAGAATACATTGCCCCCGGCTCAAGTCCCGTAACCTCCGCTTTATGAACACCTCTAGTACCATTGTCTGTTTTTATTGAGCTACTATCTGCTTCTACCCTTAATACATCCGAATTTGCAAAAGAAGAACTCCGTCCCTTGACCAACTCCAGAACTCCTGCGGTGTTGGAATCGTTAGTATACCAAGTGAAAGCACGACTCGTTCCAGCATCTCCTTTAAAGGTGGTAACAAGATCATACGGGGTTGATGATTTCGCGGAGCTCCCGGATTTGGACCACTCCATCCCAACAGCCACCAAGATCAATACAATCACTACTAGCCCTAGGATAATGGCGAATTTATAGTCTTTCATCACGGCTCCTCCTTCATTTCTCTCTCTAGTCTTCTAACTAAGATAGCCTTCCAGAAAGTCAGAAGTCAAATCTATACCTCCATACTTTTGTTAACGCAGTGTAAAACATTCAGCTAACATTCAGTCTATTTTAAGTTAAGCATAAGGTCTGTCTCCTAGAATTAGTTGTGCAAGAAGGTCAACCAACGACAGAGAAAGAGATAGAAACGAGGTGGGAAAATGAGTAACAAGCTTCAATTCCGGCATGAGCTGAAATTCTTCATTAACTATCATCAATACCTTATATTGCGCCAGCGATTGCAGAGCTTGATTGATACAGACGAGCACGCCAATGAGAGTGGCGAATATCATATTCGCAGTTTATATTTTGACGACATCAACAACTCGGCGCTTGCCGACAAACTCGGTGGTCTCAGAGAACGCGCCAAATACCGTATTCGCATCTACAACATTCAAGACAACATTATTCACTTTGAGAAAAAAATCAAAATGGACGATTATATCGCCAAAATCAAAGAGCCGCTGACCCGTCAAATGTACGACGAGATCATGGCAGGCAACTATGAGGTCCTGAATGTCCCGGACAGTCCGCTGTTCATGGAACTATACCATCAGATGCGTCACAACCTACTGCGGCCTAAGGTCATCGTCGATTACGTTCGTGAGCCTTATGTTTGTCAGAACGGTAACGTGCGGATTACATTCGATAAGGAATTACGTACCGGTCTGCATTCGACGGATATTTTTGATAAGGATTTACATCCGATTCGAGCGATTGATGAGAACTTCATTATTTTTGAAGTGAAATTCGATGAGTACATTCCGGAGTACATTAAAATTGCGCTGCAGTTAGAAGGGTTGAACAGACAGTCCGCTTCAAAATATGTAATCTGCCGCAAATTCTTAAAAACCAACACTTGGGAGGATTATTGATTATGAATGCATCACTAGCAACGCTAGCAGCAACCGCAACAACAGATACAACCACAAATACTTTTACAGATATTATTAAAAGCTCGGTGATCGACAACTTTGTATCCGACATAAGCATCTCGAAGATGCTCATCACCTTGGGGGTAGCTTTCCTAATCGGATATTTCATTTATCTTCTCTACAAACGTGTTTTTAGCGGAGTGTTATATTCCAAAAGCTTCAACGTCTCGCTCATAGGCATGACCATGATTACTGCCACTGTTATTATCGCGATCAATTCTAACCTTGTGCTGTCCCTCGGTATGGTCGGTGCATTGTCTATCGTTCGTTTCAGAACGCCTATTAAAGATCCAACTGATTTGATCTTTTTGTTCTGGGCAGCAGTCGCAGGCATCGTAACCGGAGCAGGCTTCTTCACTTTAGCAATTGTTGGTTCAATCATCATCGGTCTAATTCTGTTCCTGTTCATCAAACATTCTTCTATCGAAACTCCATACTTGCTAGTTATTAACTGTGATGGTGATGAAAGTGAACGCGAAGTACACAACCATATCACCAACTCAGTAAAACGCTATAATGTAAAGCAGAAAACCGTTTCCGCAAACAATATTGAATTGACACTGGAGCTTCGTCTGGATGATAAAGTAGGTGGCTTTGTCAATACAGTCTCCGATCTAAAAGGAGTCAAAAATGCACTTCTAATCAGCTATAGCGGCGACTATGTATCCTAAACACAATATGATGAAAGGCGGTGCCCCAGATGAAAGCAAGAGGTAAGTCTATCCTGCTGACTCTTTGTTGCCTGCTGCTGGTCATCGCTGTAGCTGGGTGCCAGAACGCAAGTCCATCTGCAACAAACGAGTCAACATCTGATAATCAGGAGAAGGTCATTTCGAGCGATGAAAAAAATCTAGATGAGCAGGTCTTTCCTAAAGATAAGGTCGTGGATGTCAAAATCACCCTGGACCCGGACGATTTTCAGGATATGCTGGACAATGCCAGTGCTGAAGAATACAAAATGGCTTCTGTTGAGTATAACGGGATCAAATTCGATAACGTAGCCGTTCGAACCAAAGGAAATCTTAGCCTGAGAAGTGTAGTACAGATGACAGATTCTGATCGCTACAGCTTCAAAATCTCTTTTGATGAATATGTGAACCAGAATTTATTCGGCATCACTAAGATCAACCTAAATAACAATTACAGCGATGCTTCTTATATGCGTGAATTCCTGACCTATGAGCTCGCTGAGAGTGTCGGTCTCCCTACACCGAAATACTCCTTCGTCAATGTGTACGTCAACGATGAACTGAAGGGCTTCTACCTCGCGGTGGAACAGATCAGCGACGCTTATCTGGAACGTAACTTTGGGAACTCTTACGGTGCACTTTATAAAGGAGTAATGACTGGTCAAGGCAGTGACTTGACTTGGCTTGGTGATGATCCATCTCTCTATACTGGACTGGTAATGAAGTCGGATAAATCCAACGATGATATTCTGATCGATATGCTGAATGAGCTTAATAACGGCACCGATTATGAAAAATACATCGACGTAGAGGAGTCGCTGAAGTATATCGCTCTAAATGCGGTAACAGCTAATATGGACAGTTATCTAGGTGGTAATAAGCAAAATTATTACTTATATGAAGACGATGGGGTCTTCTCCATCCTGCCGTGGGATTATAATATGGCTTTTGGCGGCATGGGCAGCGCAGATGTGCTGATTGATGAGCCTACTCAAGGCGCACTGGCAGAACGGCCACTGATTGCCAAGCTGCTGGCTAATGATGAATATAAAGCGAAATATCACGAGATTGTCAGCGAGATGATTAATGGTTATCTAGCGGACGACACGTTCCAAACTCGGATGGACCAGCTGGACATGATGATTTCCAGCTATGTCAAAGCGGATCCTTCAGCTTTCTACACCTTCGAGCAATATGAAGAAGGGATTAAATCTGTTAAGACCTTCATGTCGAATATGGCGAAAAATATCCAGCAGCAGCTCGATGGCACCATCCCTTCCTCCGGTGACGGATCGGGAAGTGGTATGGGTGGCGGCATGGGCGGCGGCGGCTTTGGCGGTGGCGCTAGAAATGGTGCAGCTGCAGGTGCCACTGGTGCCGGACAAGGCGCGAACGCCGCGAGTAACGGGCAAGTGGCTGGCGCGGAGACCGAGAGCACTACCACTGTTGATGGCGCTACTGCGCCGAACGCCGTAAGCGGGCAAGCAGCTACTGATGGGCAGGCGCCTCAGGGTGCAGGCGGTGAGCCCGGCGCCATGGGCGGACCCGCTATTCCTGATGCCGGTGCAGGTCCTGGCAGTAACACGCAAGCAGCAGCTGGCGGTCAAGCGCCTCAGGGTGATCTGACCAACACTAACGGGCAGGCTGCTCAAGGTGGACAGACCAACGCCAACGGGCAGGCCGTTCAAGGTGGGCAAGACAACACTGACGGGCAAGCTGCTCAAGGCGGATTTAATGGAGGCGCAGGCGGTGAGCCTGGTGCCATGGGTGGTCCAACTATCCCTGAAGGCGGAAACGGTCCTGGCGGTGGCGGCTTTGGTGGCGGCATGCCTGGTGGTATGGGTGGAGGCGACTTTGGTGGCGGTGGGGCCATGCAGCAAAAAGGCAGCACGAGTGAAGCCATCACTACTGGGGTCGCAATCCTGCTTCTGCTACTAACCGCAATCTTTGTAACCTTCTATAAACGCAAACGGTTATAGAAAAGCAAGAAACTATCCTCAACAAAAAAGACATGAAGAAGCCTCCGGCGTTAATTGACGGGGGCTTCTTTCATGTCTTAAAGATCATATTTCCAAATCTACACATACAAACTACTGAGAACAGTTCCATATCTCGCTCGGAACTGTTCTCGGTTTTCATCTCAAACTTTTTTCTTATCAAAATCTCCAACAATGATCACGGAATACAACTAGTTCTTACTCTTTCCGCCCACGTAATATACTAATGGCCGCTATTAAAAAAGCTAGTAATGATATCCCGACTGCGATATAGACCATTGGGTTGACACTGTTTGACTTCTCTTCATCTTTCATGATAGCGTTGTGCTCTTCCATACTCATGGAATCTCCCACGGCACTAGCACCGTGAGAATGTTCATCCCCTGCTGCGGCTTGCACAATCGAGGTCACAGAGTGTGGATTCTCTGTTCCGGCCTCGCCGGACCATTGCACCAAGCTTCCATCGGCATAGTGCTGATAAGCATCCCATGCAATGTCGCCAGCGGCATCAGGGTTCTTGGCCGTAAAATAGAAGCGTTGGAATTGCCCCTTCTGAATGCCCTCACCATTAGCTATCCAGCTAACCTTATTCCCTTCAATGGTAACATCCCATCCGGGTGTAGCCTCATATTGTTTAAACTCTGCACCTGCTGGAACGCGCAGATCAACTTGTACAGTTGCCACATCTTTTTCCGAAGGAACCTTAAGCGTGTAGGTCTCCCATGCTCCGGTACTGGATTGTGCTGGTGCCACAGTTACGTGCGCACTAGCTACGGCTGCAAACAACAATAGTGTGGCGGCAGCTGGTGCGAATAAAGTCATTATTTTGCGAGATAATCTGTTCATAATTAGCCCCTTCTCATAAGTAATCCTATAAATTTCGTCATTTAACAAACCACTATATCTCCTTGGGAAAATCCCGTTTACGCGAAGCAAGCCCTTGTTCCAAGGCATAACGCGTCAACTGTGTTCGATTTTGGAGTTGAAGCTTTTGGAGGATGTTCTTCAGATGATTTTTTACGGTATGCTCCGAAATCCCCAAGCTCACGGCAATCTCCTTGTTCTTGGATCCAGAAGATACACAGCTTAAAATTTCTTTCTCTCTTGCCGTCAACGACTCCCCTTCATCTGTTACAGAGGGCACGGTGAACTCCTTCAAGATTTGAAAAGCCAGCTCCCGACTAAGCGGTGCTTCTTCATTAACAATAGCCTGCAAATATTGAATCCAGGTGGAAGGTGCCAGATTCTTTAGCAAATACCCCTGTGCTCCTTGCTTCAGCGCTTCGAGGAGATGGGAAATCTCATCCGATACCGTAACGATAACGATTTTGACATAGGGATATTCCTGCTTGATCCGGCGAGTCGTCTCTAGCCCGTCCATCACCGGCATCTGAATATCGATTAGAATGAGATCAGGCATCCATTGCGCTGTGAAAGCGATCGCCTCAGCACCACTCTCCACCACACCAATAACCTCAAAACTATCATCCATGGACAAAATCTCACACATCGCTTCACGCGCATGCGCATGATCATCCACAACTAAAACTCGGTATCGGCTCATGGACTGACATCCCCCTTCGTAATTTCAACCTGGGTGCCTGTGTCACCGGATATCAGCCTAAGCTTCCATCCCATCCCCTCGACACGCTCCTTCATGATCTGAAGTCCGTAGCTGCCACTCCCTTCAAATGGATCATGCCGAAATCCTTCTCCGTTGTCTGCAACAACTACTCTCCAGCTCTTCTCATCGCCAGTGCCAGTAATTGAAACCAGCCCCGCTCGTGTATGCTTACGAACATTAATGATCGCTTCACGGATACAGGATAACAATTCTGATTTTTCCGAAGGAGAGAGCGCATCATCTTCCAGACTCCAATCGAGCGAGGCTTCGATCATAATCTCATTAGCCATCTGGGCTAGCTGGTCTTTTACCGACTGTTCCAATGAAAAAGAACTCTGCTCAGAGACCGGAATCTTCAGATTAGCGATGGCTTGCCGCACATAACGGTTCACCTCATGGACCGTCTTTTTAATCTGATTCACACTTTCCTCACTGACTTCACCGTTCTTGCGGTTTGCTTCTAGACGGTCGATTTTGACAGATAAAAGGAATAAAGATTGCGCCATCCCGTCATGCAATTCCTTGGCTAGACCTTCCCGGGCCTTCATTGCTTCCTTAAGCGCACGTTCCTGCTCCAACTCCCGCTGATTCCTCTCCATAAGAGAGAACAATGGGACGAGTAATACAAGACTGACTAAAAACACGAGAACCGGTGTCAAGTAGTTCCCTAAATCCATTGAAATATAAGGCATTAGAAACTGATGGCGTACGACTTCCCAGATTCCTACCATAAACGTTGGCAGTAACAGGATCATGTACTTTATTCGTTTATACGTTGCCGTCCCCTCCCGCACATCTTATGCTTAACATTATCACCGTCTCATCCCAGCTGCATGACTCGATCGGGCTATATAAAGCTGTTAATGTTACAAATTTAAGTATTTTAAAAGGTGAATGCTGTCATTTATAATATCACAAGCAAGCTTTCTTATATTGTAGCAAAAAAAAGATACATCTCACGATGTACCCAATCATTTCTACTTTTACGTGAAGCCCTACCTATATTGGAGAAGTATAACGTCCATATTGGATGTCCATTTCCTTAAACAAATCTCCTTCTTTTTTCAGAAAAAAAGTATTTACTCCCTCTGATCCCCACCAATTTAATCCAAGAAGAGGACCATTTAAGGTTTCGGCAGCAAAAAGAATGGAGAACATTTCAGGCATAACCTCTCCGCCATCATCCACCCGCCAGACTGAATATTCATCCCCTTGAATCACCGCAGGATAGTCCATAAAGGTAAATTCATCTTTTTCTTTCCAGACGAGACTAAATAACATATCCTGATCCAGCCTCACGAATTGAACAAGATACAACTGCCGATCTGTAGACAGCTCTGCAAGCTTCCATATGTTCTGAATTTCACGGTTTTTCGTATCTACAATACGCTGCCGAACACTTACTTCTACAGTGGAAGCTTGTTGGCCCTTCATAGATTCAATAGGCAAAAGCGCATCAACCTTAAAGTCTGCTTGATCCGTCAAATAATAGGTTTCATCCGGGGTCGCACTTGCTTCTTCCACCGTAAAAAGATACCCCGCCAGATTCACAAAATTATGCGCCATCTCCCGGCCATTGCTATCCGCTGTTCCATCCTGCCACTTGTTAAATTTCACTTTTAACACTTTACCCTGATCACCAATGGCTTCATTTAATTGTGCCATTTCCTGATCCAGCCCTTGTTCATGCCCCGTGACTAGAATATTCCGCCCCTCTGCATCCGCAAAGCCAAAACTCGTCTTAAGCTTATCAGTGTCTAGATAAGCATCAGTCTTCTGCTTGCTTGGAGTCGGTAATGGCTCTGCGCTTGAAGGAAGAGTTGGAGAAGGCAGTACAGTTTCCGCACTTTGTTCAGGTGTAGACTCAGCATGATCCCCATCACTGGTCAAAGAGTTGTTGCTAGAACAACCCACCAACATAAGAACAATAAAGAAACTTACCATGAGCTTATTCATTCTTATTCCTCCAAACGAAGTTAGAATATTCCCATGCTCAGGTAACGTTCCCCCGCATCAGGTGCAATACATAGCACTCGCTTGCCGGCCCCGAGGCGCCGTGCTTCCTGCAATGCTGTCCATACTGCGGCGCCACCTGATGGGCCAAGCAGAATCCCTTCCTGTGCTGCCAGCATTCTCACGGTATTCAGTGCATCTTCATCCGAAACTTGAACAATTTCATCATAGACCTTCGTATTCAGAATGGCGGGTATAAAGCCCGGACTGGTTCCAACCAGCTTATGCGGTCCGGGCTTTCCACCGGATAACACTGGCGAGCCTTGCGGTTCAACAACAAGAATACGAATATCCGGAAGCTGCTCACGCAACACTTCCCCAGTTCCAGTAATTGTGCCTCCTGTTCCCGAAGATGCAACGAACACGTCCAGCTTCCCTTCCATTTGCTCCATAATTTCAAGAGCTGTCGTTGTTCGGTGAATGTCAGGATTCGCTTTATTCTCGAATTGCTGTGGAATAAAGCTATTCGCCACTTCTTTCCCTAGCTCGATTGCTTTTGCTATAGCCCCCGGCATCCGCTCCGCTGCAGGAGTCAACACAACTTCAGCTCCATAAGCTTTTAGAATATTGATTCGTTCCTTCGTCATATTGTCAGGCATGACAAGAATCGCTTTATAGCCTTTTGCAGCGGCATTCATAGCCAATCCAATGCCTGTATTTCCGCTTGTCGGCTCAATAATGGTTCCTCCAGGTTTCAGCAGCCCGTCTAGTTCCGCTTGCAGGACCAGATTATAAGCTGCTCTATCCTTTACACTGCCACTGGGATTGAAGCGTTCCAGCTTCACATATAGTTCTGCATCTTGGGGTGTGGTCAACCGATTCAGCCGCACAACCGGTGTATTCCCAATAAGCTCTGTTATATTGTTAACAACAAGGGGTGTCATCCTAGAGCCTCCTTCATTTCTGTACTTCCCATTATTGTAACTTGAGCGGCATCTCCTGTCGATTCTGGAACTTGCAGTCCTAACTTAAAGAACCTTAAAAAGCCGCCTCCCATACTTATGGGTAGGCGGCTTCATCATAACTGAATGCTGGTCTACAACTTACGGATTCACGTTAATGGTAAAGGTAGATGTATTATTCTTAATATTCGTTACTGTGTTCGTAATCTTCAGATTGTTGAAGGTTGCTGAGCCTCTGGCTGGACCTTGACCTGCCTCAGCAGCTTCATTCACCCAGATACCCACCCCGGATTTGCTATCAAAAGCATCGCCGCTCTTCTGTGCACCGGTAATTGTAACGTTATTAAAGATGGTATCTGTTACTGGGAATTGTGGAGTGGAACCTACATAGTTGGTCTGGAACATGATGCCATGATAGGTTGGATCAATGATATCCACATCATTAACTCGAATACCTTGGAAGACCTTGGAGGCCGAGAATACCCAAATCGCCGGGAAAGTCTGCGCGCCCCAGAAATGCCCGCCTGCACGAACAATAGAAATATTCTCAAAATTCGTAGTCGGTGAAGCTCCGAAACCGTTCATCGGATATCCAAAGTCTAACGAGCTAATCGTAATCCCGGAGTAGCAAAGCGTATCCGCGATATAAATGTTACGGAAGGTATTTGCATATCCGCCATAGACAGCTACACCGGCAGCACGCCAAGTCAAGATTGAAGTGAGGTTCTCGTAGACGTTGTCCTTCATATCTGCACCGCCGGAATCAATCGCCGAGAACAATGCAAAGCTATCATCACCGGTTGCCCGGGCTTCAATATTAGACACGAGGTTGTTCGTGCTGCCATTAGTCATATTAATGCCGTCAGCGAAGGTGTTACGGATACGGGAGTTTTTAATCACCATATTATCAGTGTTAGCTCCCCAGTACATACATACCTGATGTTCGGTCCAAATGTTATCGATCGTAATATTCGCCACATTGGAGAAATCAAATACTTTACCAGGGCCGTCGATTCGTGATGTGTAGTTTCCGAAATAAGCGAAATTCGCAAAGGTAGATCCATTGGCTGTATCACTGGCGCGGAAGCCGACATCGGTATTCTCTTGGTTAGTTGGAGCAATAAACCTTGTATACCAAGGACCCGCACCGATTACCTTCACTGCCTTGCCGTAGACCTGAAACTTGTTAGAGGTCTGATAGTTACCTGGTGGCAAATACACACCTACGAGATTTCCTGTGGTGTCCATGCGCACTTTATCAAGTGCATTTTGAACATCCTGATGCGTAAAGCCTGCTGGAACAGTGTATTTAGCCGGATCTGGATTAGCGATCGGTGAAACCTGCTCTAGACTGATGAAATCAATGGCGTATTGAGAGGTGTTAGCGCTATCCTTTTGTAAACGGATCGTACTTCCTGCCGGAATCGTGCTGTCAAACATAATGTTAGCTTCATCATAAATATGCCGTGGAGAACCTGCGCTTGGCGAATTGCCAGGACTTGTCTCAGAACCATACAACCATGCATATTTAGAAGTTAAGTTAATAGCTTTGCTAAAGACACCATTAACATAGATGTTAAGCGTAGCATTTGTGCCGTCACCACTCGCAGAATCAGGAATTGAGAAACGAGTAACCAGAGTGTTCGTGCTGGCTTTTGTCGTGAATTCAACATAGCTGCCTGTGGTGTTCAGCGTGACTGCTCTTCTGCCTGAAGCCTCACCTGCAGGATCGCCGATGGTCCGGTTAGCTGAAAGCTTCACAGCTCCGCCGCCAATCACCCCATCCTCAGCCTCATACATGTCGTAAGGCATATTCGCTCCTCGACCAATGAACAGTGACTGCGTCTGAATATTATTAGCCCGTTTCACAGGCAGCTCATTAGCATCTACTGCAATTTCACTCTTCACAGTATATTTGCCATTTCCTGCTGTCCAATTACCGAGAGCTACAGGTGCTGTGGTTACCCCACTTGATATCACGCCGTTATAGGTGCCTGTAAGAGTTTTAACTACCGCATTCGTAGTAGCATCTAAAACCGTCAAAGTTATGTTATGCGCCCCACCCGCGGAAGCTGCTGTACCCTGGTTCTTAATGGCAACAGAGAAGCTTACAGTGTTGCCGCCTGCTGGATTTCCAGGTGTCCAACTGACGGAGGAAGCAACCAGGTCAGAACTCGATACAGGTGCAACTACAAGGGAAGTCGGGCTAGTGAAGCTATTATTTCCCTCATTTGATTCAATAACAGTATTATTCTCATCGACCTTTGCACTTAATGAGTAGGTTGCCGCATCTTTTGCCCCCATATTAAGAGATACGCTCGTTGATGCGCCAGCAGCTAGAGCACCTACTGGGCTAGTACCTACAAGTGTAGTGCCCAAATAAAAATTCACATTAGTTGCAGCAGATGCTAGAGTCCCGATATTCTTAACTGTTGCATTAAGAGTAATGGCATCCGTCTCAATGGGAGATGTTGGAGTCCATGTAAGACCAGTCACCGTCAAGTCTGGATTCGCAGATGGTGTACCAATTACCTGAAATTCGGCAATTTGTCCAGCACTTGAACCAGAGTTAGTGGTGATCTTCAGCTGCAATTCACTAGCTGTAGCCGTTACCGGAATCGTCACTGTATTGCCGCTTGCCGGATTAAAGGTATAGACGGTAGCGGGTACAAGACTAGTAAAAGCCGTTGTATTCTGGTTATGTCCAAGCACTTGAATGGTTTGAGTACGTGTGGACCAAGCCGATGAAGGATTCAGCTTTAGAACTACTGATGTAACATCAGCATTGCTACCCAAGTTAACCGTTAATGTGTTCGGATAACTTCCTCCCGCACCTTCCCAATAAGTGGTTACATCCCCGTCATTCGCATTCGTCTGTACAAAAGTAAAGACTGAAGAGGACGCAGTTATACTTTTGTTCAATGCCAGATTAGAACCTGTCCCGGGTGTTGGAGTAGCTGTCGGCGTTGGTGTCGGTGTTGCTGTTGGCGTTGCTGTTGGCGTTGGTGTTGGCGTTGGTGTCGGTGTTTGTGTTGCTGTTGGTGTTGGTGTTGGTGTCGATGTCGGTGTCGGTGTCGGTGTCGGTGTCGGTGTCGGTGTCGGTGTCGGTGTCGGTGTCGGTGTCGGTGTCGGTGTCGGTGTTGCTGTCGGTGCTGAAGACGGAGTAAGGATCAAGTTATCCAGATTCACGTTTCCAGTATCACCTGCATCATATTTATAAGTAATCGTATTAGCACCAGCATTCAAGGCTAGCGTTTCAACCTTTGTAGACCATGTATTCCAGTTGGCCAGATTTAAAAGAGAAGATTGCTTTATTTTAGTCCCATTGACATAAATACTTATTGTTTTAGTGCTCCCTGAAGCATTTGCATATTTTAAGGCGGCATCATAGTTTCCAGCAGAGGCAACATTAACACTAAAGGCAGTCGTTGCTCCTTGTGTCAAATAGCCATCTACGAATCCGGTTCCGGTATAACCAGTATGATCTGTATTGACTTTTGCTCCACCGGATAAGGCAGCGTTCTCCGCTTCATATCCTGTCGTTGGGAGTGTAGTTGTACTACCATAAATCTCAAATTCCGATAGCTGTGCTGCCGGCCAGCCTGTATTTGCCGTGAAGTTCAATTTAACATATCTAGCACTCGCAGCTGTAAAATTAATGGTCACAGTATTAGAACCGCTTGCTGGATTAAAGGTGTAATTGGCAGAGGCTGCTAAGTTAGTGTAAGTAGAATCATCAGAGCTTCCCTCCACCGACAATGTTTGGGTTCTAGATTCCCAGTTCGCCGGCAGTTTTAGAACAACCTGATTGACGCTGCTCACTTCGCCTAAGTCCACTTTAATCCATTGCGGGAATGCGTTACTTACACTTTCCCAATATGTTCCTTGATTGCCGTCATTGGCATTAGTTGCTACATAAACATCGCCGAATGAGCTTGAAGTAATACTCTTCCCTTGGGCTAAATTTCCCGCAGCTAAACTCACTGAGGGATATAACGCTAACTGACCTAAAAATAAGATTACAATCAAAAAATACATTACTGTCGGTTTACCTGTAAATTTTTTAGAAGCTGCTATCATTAGAGAACCACCTCCCAAAGATTTGTGAAGCTATGCAGCTATTAAGAATGCGCTTTCAAAATAGTATTATTATAGACATCCGCCTCCTAAAATAGATCTGATAGTGTTTCGACGAGACTTAACAATCACACCATTATTAGCTGCCAGTCATCCTCTTGTTTCCTTAACTCTCACTTTTCAAGTCTCCGATCTATATCCAGAGGTTGACCACTAACTAACTAATAATGGTAATAATATAAGTTATAGGTAGGTTGACGTCGATGGCGATTTCTATGCTTAGTATGTGGGATATTACGTTCAACCAAACAAAAAAAGCTTCAGAGAGCAGCGGGAAATTCCCTCTTAACTCTCTGAAGCTCGCACTATACATTAAATCTAGCTACCAACCCCTGTAGTCCATGAGCCATTAAGTTCAATTCACTTGCAGAGGAAGCAATTTGTTCCACCGAGGCCATTTGCTCTTGCGATGCTGCCGACACATGCTGTGTACTTGCTGCAGTAGTTTCTGCAATTTCCGTAACATTTCGAAGAGATTCCACAATCTCTTCCGTTGCCGCTGTGATCTCTTCCACAGCTCCGGATACTTCCTGAACCTGTTCGGCCAGTGAATCTATAGATAACCGAATCTCACTAAAAGAACGTCCAGCCTGCTGAATAATCTCCGTGCCTCCCCTAACTTCACTCATACTACCCACCATAACCTTCATGGCATCATCTGCTTCACTTTGAATTCCGCTCGCCATTTCCGCAATTTGATTCGCAGATTCTGCGGATTGCTCTGCCAGTTTACGAACTTGATCGGCAACTACAGCGAAACCTCTACCTTGCTCACCCGCGCGGGCTGCCTCAATTGTCGCATTTAGCGCCAACATATTCGTCTGCGAAGCAATCCCTTTTATGACAGCAACAATACTGCCAATTTCTTGTGATCGATTCACAAAGCCTTGCACTTGCTGTGACAAAGATTGTATGGATCGATTAATGGATTCCATCTGCTGCCCTGCTGCTTGAAGTGATTCATCTCCGGCAATAGCAAAAGATGCAGAACGATGCGAGGCTTCAGAAATATCCTGAACACTGGAGGCAATTTGACCGATTCCTAACGATATTTCTGAGATTGTAATTGTATTGGTCTGTAAATCATTCATCTGTTTAGCTGTTCCTGAAGCTACTTCACCCATAATATCCGATATTCGTTCTGTGGCACCTGCTGTCACTCCACTATCTGAGGTAAGATTTGTAGAGGAATTCGCGAGACTATTCGCTGATAGCTTCACTTGTTCAATCATTGATCCCAAATTTTCTGTCATTTTATTAAAATTAAAAGCCAGTTCTCCGATCTCATCTTTAGACTGGACCTTTAACTTACGCGTTAGATCAGCATCTCCATCTGCAATCTCCCTAAGCTGTGTGTTCACATCACGGAGGGGTTTAATAATTCGTCCTGATATGATTAACGCAAGGATCAGGGCAAGAGCTACCGATAATCCGGTCACACCAAAGCTAGTAATCAATGCGTTGCTACGATGGGATTCTGCTTGACTCTGCCCAATCTGTATTTCCTCCACAAGCATATTCTGAAACACAATTTGAGATTCAATCATTGAATCTAAAGATAAATTTGTGAATTTCTTCTGCGCTTCCGGGAAGTTTCCATCCTTGGCTAACGCGAAGGCTTCCTTTAAAACGATCAAATAATCATTCCATTTCCCCTTCAGTTCCGTTACACCCTTTAAGTCTTCTTCACTTAATCTAGCACTCTCCAGCTCTGTAAAAGCATTCTCAATTAATGGAAGCGTCTCTTCATACTTAGACAGATATGATTTCCGTTCAGCATCTGTGTTGCTCATCACATAACGAGCCCCTAGCTCATCTGCTGTACGAATTTTATCCGTTAATCCCTGAACAAGCGACAGCTTGTTCCAGTTGCGATTGACCTGATCTGTCAGCATCGTAGCCTTTCCCTGAAACAAAGTGTTTCCTGCTATTGCCACTAGAAAGACTATAATCACAGCAGTAAATCCCAATACTATTTTTCCACGAATATTTCTGAACATCGTTGTTCCTCATCTCTATATGTATAGTAGGCCTCTATTTGGTACTTTTATCCTACTATTGCTCCCTTAAGCTTCTCTGAATTTAAACTGAATGTTCGCTTAAAAAAACAAAAAGACCCTACTTCCGGCCTAAGCAGGAAATAATGGTCTTCAAACATCTGTTTATTCGTATAAATTCCCGTTCGCCAGCTCTGCCAGCTTTCCTTCATCCAGTACGCTTAAGCGCCCACGATTTCGTGTAATGATTCCTTCATCAATGAAACGACGCACAATCCGGTTAAGATGACGATAACTTGTTCCTAGCAGCTCAGCTGTCTCAATCAGGCTTGAGGTCCGAATCTCCTCTACTCGTCGTCCTCCGCTATGATCTGCGAATAAAGACATCAAATAACTAGCAAACCGATTCTCCACTGGGTATAACAGGTTAAGTGCAGAGGCTTGGCCGAGCGTATGCAGCTTATGACTAAGCTCTCCAACTAAAAAACGCAATAATGCTGTATTTTCCTCAAGCTCCCTAAGCAGAAGTCTCCTCCCGGCAAAAAGAATCAGGCTCTCTCCAACGGACTCTACCTGGTTTTTGACAGGAAATCGGTGTAGCAGCTCCACATCCCCGATCACAGACATCGGATTTGTAAAACGTACCAGCATAGATTTTCCATTCGGCAGCAGCGTTTGAATTTTAAGCTTGCCTTCGACCAAAAGGAACATCCCATCTAATTGATCGCCAACCAAGCACAGCTTCTCTTCATCTGCATAACGTCTCAGTTCCATTTTGTGAGTTACCATTGGGCTAAAAATTCCGTCCAGACCGTTCTTCACTGCCAAGGCACGGACAGCTTCACGGTCATTTATCGTTTGCATGTGGTGCCCCCTCTATTGTTTGCTCAAATAATTGTAATTTAGAATACCCCACAAAAAAAAGGACATATGTCCTTTTTGAAAATATAGAAAGTATAAGTTCACATCACCTTACGTCACAACAGAGTCCACACTATATCGGATCATATTCACTTTATGATCTTGTAACCAAAATTCTAAACTCCGATGATTGATTTTATCCACATACCCGATAATATCAGCCCCTTGTTCCCCTCTTTTATAATAAGAAGAGCCGTAAGCTTCAATCACTTCGTCGGCAGATGACCCGACATGAATACCTCTGGCAGTGTTCATCTTCAGCTCGGAATAGATGCTGATTAGAATGATTTTATCATCACCACGTGCTGTGGCTACTGTTGTCTCGTTATCCAAATTATAGTATTGATACCGTTCAATATCGTCACGGGGTTTAGGGGCCTTGGTGAGCGATTTGAGGCTCTGAAGCAGCTGAATATCTCCCAGATATTCCGTTTCTAGATTGCTGCTGGATACGCGAGAGTAATGACTTTGCCTTGGTGCATTATATAAATAAATATGATAAATCCCATAACTTAAACCTACCGTAATAAAAATGACGATAAATGACCAGCCCTTATTAAATGGCTTCCTTCTCACTGTCCTCACACCTTCTTATAACCTTTACTGTGCAAAATATTTTTCCAGCTCGCGCTGTGCTCGATATTCCGGGATATTAAAAGACTGCCACTTCCGCTCTCTTTGAGCACCGTCCCAGCGTTCATTTTTCAAAAATTGATCCAGCATCCCGTCTTCCTTACGGCTGAATTTAATCAGTGAAGGAATAACCTCTGGTGATAAGCCCACCAAATAATTTGCATCCAGCTTACCGCTTACCTCATAACGCTCCATATTCTTATTAGCGATAATAACGTCCATCCCGATATAGTTCATTACAACATAAGAGACCATACCCAGCACAATATAACATTTAGCCAGTGGCAAACGCTGAACAGCTATCCGCATTGCTGCAAGAATCAACAGCAATCCCATAAAAATCATAAAAGCATGTACTAGGAATCGAATCGTAGTATAGCCATACGCCTCTTCATATAAAGTCAGTCTAGTAAAGGCGGAATATAACATTACAGTTGAACAACCGACCAAGATATACAATAGGATATTAATGACTTTTTGGAGCATCCCGCCCCTTTTTCCTTCCGATCCCAATGCCAGCATTAAAATAATGAAATTAATCGCGGTCACCATAATTAGCTCAAAAAATCCACTACGAGCGTAATCAGCATAGGAACTCCCCTCTGGTAAAATACCTTCCCAGGCCCCAAACAAGTAAGTAAACTGCACGATTACGAACAGAACATATACCGTGTTAATGGCTATAAGAATTGTCGTCATAATTACTGGGTCAACCTTAAAGGTGAGAGGCGCAAGCACGGGGCCATACTCCTTAGGCTGCACCTCCCAGTCATAGATCTTCGAATCTACAAAGCCCCATACTAACCCGAAAAACCCCATCCCCATTAGGAATATCCAGAGCGCCCGAACAATAATTTCACCAAATGAAATCCGATCGAGCATATTTGGCAGCCAAATTAGCACATGATGAAACACGCCATCGGCCGAGGCAAGCAGGGTAATCACAACAAGCAGTATCGGTAAAGAGATCGCAAGCCCAGTAAACACTTTCCCCAACACCTGCTTGCGCTCATCCTTCACCTTACGATCACTGCTACTTTTGATGTCCTTAAACACAGTACCCCAGTGACGAAAGTTCTGTGGAATCACATGCTCAAGTGTATCCCAAAGCACTTTGAACTTGCTCCAAGAGGGGTGTTTATCACTTAGGAGATAAGTCATATGTAATAAAATCAGCACCGGGATTACTAACAGGTTCAACCCAAAGTAAAATAGATTATGAAAGAATACATAGGTCAACGAAAGTAAAAAAATCGCTCCGAACCAGAAGTAACTGAATTTGGTGAGTTTACGCAGTTTAGCCTTAGCGTAATAAAGCATATATGCATAAAACAGACAAACAAAAATAGGATAAGATACCCCCGGCAACTTTCCGTAGAACAACAACTGATGAACAATCGCTAGTAAGAAGGCAACAATTAAAGCGGAAAGTGATCGATTAAGCTTAAGCTCCGTTTCATCGGTCATGGTAAACACCCCCATATTCTTACTTTCTTATCCTTATTCTAAATGATAAAATAAGAAAAAAAAGAGAAAGAATTAATTAATAATTTCCTATTTTCTGAAGGGAACTAAACCATGAAGCTGCATAACCAATATTTAAAACTTCACTCTCAGTTTGGGGGAGCGGCAGAAATCTCAGTTACAATGGATGAACTAGCATTCACCTTCGGATGTACACATCGAAATGCCATGCATATTGTGAATAAAATGATACAGCTCGAATGGGTACAATGGACACCTAAGCGAGGACGGGGAAGTCGTTCCTTATTACAGTTCCTTGTCCCCTCTGAAGAAATTGCACTGCAATCCATGATGCAGGCCATTAGCCGTAAAGATGTTCACAAAGCGATTGAAGGCATCAAAACCCATGCCAGCTCATCTTCACTGCAGGATACATTGCAAGGTTGGCTGTTGACCTATTTTGGGCATCATTCCGAAATACGTAGTGATAAACAGATTGATACCCTTCGACTTCCCATCACCCAGCAGCTGCACACCTTCGATCCACTCCATATGAATCTATTGGCGGAGTCCTTTGTTTCCAGTCATGTTTTCGACGGACTAGTGAGACGCAGCGGGGAACGGGATAAGATTGTACCTAGTCTTGCTCATGCCTGGGAAGTGGATGAAAGCCGTACGATCTGGACTTTTTTTCTGCGCAAGGAAGTCTTGTTCCATCACGGAAAAGTACTGACTGCCAAAGATGTAGTCTATTCCTTAGGACGGTTAATGCGAACCTCTAAGCGGACGCTCTATAGTTATATTTTCAAAGAAATCCAGCAGGTTCACGCACTAAATCCATCTACCGTACAAATTACTCTTAAGCAGCCTAACGAGCTATTTCTCCCATTTTTGTGTACGAGCAGAGCCGCTATTGTACCGCGTGATTTAGAAGGAATGGACGAATCTAACTTTGGTCGCAGACCGGTGGGGACGGGGCCATTCAAGGTTGTGGACATGAACGAGGACACCTGTGTGCTGGAGGTTTTTCCTTATTATTTTCAAGGAAGAGCTCATTTAGATCGGGTCGAAATACTCTATGTTCCATGGGATACCGAGACAGATTCCTCAGATACAGGTTCGGCTTTTCATGTGATTCAGAACCCATCATCTACCAACTCTTCGTCTTGGAGCCGAATTCATTCGGAGTCCTACATTCGTAAATTTGTGACCTGCAATACACAAAAAAAAGGACCGCTTAGCGACCCCCTTCTTAGGGCAAAGATTGTATCCTGTTTAATAGACGATTCAATATCTGTATCGCATAATTCAATAGAAGACCAAGAAATCTCGCTGCAAATATCCACTATTCCGCAATATGCTAGCGATGCTGAATTTATTGCTACCAAGCTAGGGCGGCAAGGCTATTCATGTACGGTTGTTTCTGTATCTCCAGAGGAATTCAAAGGCCCGGTTCGACTGGAGTCTGACCTGATTGTTTTCTCATTATTTCGCGACGAGGATGAACAGCTTCGCTTATTTGATTTATACCTCACGCTCTCCCAGCATATAGAACCGCATACCCGGGCGGATATTGAAGGCTGGCTCTATACCATTGCAAGGGAACCTAATCCTGAAGCTAGATCGGAGAGCTTTAGAATTATCGAGAACCGTCTTCTTGAGGAGCATCATTTGTACATCTTGTATGAAAAACCTACTCAGACTGCTTATTTGCCCTCTGTCCGAGGCGTAAGCTTCAATAGTCAAGGCTGGGTTGATCTTCGCCATTTGTGGTTTCCGCCGCTGCTCTCCAGTGACAGCACTACATGATATACACAATACCCATTCGATTCACGAATCATCGGAGCCCTTTCCCAATCAAATTAGCAGAAACTGGCTCCTTCCCAATTTCCCTTGCCCAAACGGACAACTGTCCGACATGATGAATCTCATGAGCGATCACATGGCGCATCACTTCGCCCCAAGTATCCGTCACGATCCGTCCATCCGCCAAGTGATCCTCAAAAATATTCCGTTCTAAACCCTCATGCCAAGACAGTACAAAGGGTTCCACATCGGGCCGGAACTTCGCATCCAGCATCCTAACCTGCTGCAAAGACTTGTAAAGCTCAAAGTCCTCCTGAAAATCCGGTTTCCCTTGCAATACTTGAATCCAGCTCCATTCCACATCAACAATATGGAAGAGTGTCTTCAATATACTGCCTACACCGCCAATACGTGCCTCAAGTAGCTCTTCCTCAGAAATACTCTCACACCACTCGTACCATTGTTCACGAACCATCCAGTTATATTGAAAAAATGTTTGCAAATCAATAACCTCCTTTTAATGGGAACTTAGATGTTTCCGGTACCCCTCTACCTTCTCATCTCTATACCCTAAGGATTCATAAAAAATATGCGCTTCCTTCCGCTTTTCTCCTGAGACTAAAATGATATAAAAGCAGCCTCTCTCATGAGCCATTTCTTCGATGGCGAGCATCAGTTTTTTGCCCACACCTTGACGACGGGCACGCGATGACACTACCACATTCTCAATCACCATAAACGGTTTGCAATCCCCTACTAGGTCATGACAGACAATCCCCATCAAAGACCCCATCAACTCCCCATCCACAAAAGCGCCCAACAATATATACCGACTATCTGCCTTAATCACTTTAAATACTTGTTCAAATTTATTAGGATCCGAGGGATGATCCATCAACTCCTGGTATAAATCACCAAGTTCATGGAGAGACTCCCATTCTATTTCTTTAATAACAACCATGAATGTTCAACCTACCTTCTTTAATTTAAGAATCTTTTTCATACAAATACAGTTCACCATTCCGTGGATAAAATATCCGTTTTCCAATATAACCTCTGAGGGCCAGTTGTTGTGCTAATACCTTCATAAAAGCGCCATGAGTAACTATGAGTACATTGGATGATCCAAAGTCGCGTTCTAAGCGCTCAATAACTGCTTGTGTGCGAAGTAACGTTGACCCTCTACTCTCACGCTGCGAGGAATGACCTATGTACCAAGCGATCCGTCCCAGCGCTAACCAAATCGAATGATGTAGCTTAATTTCAGTCTGCGAGGCTGCGACGATCTCGATTTCTCTTAGCTGCTGAGTATAGATAATATCGCCTGAGTAGATCTGAGTCGCCGTATGAATAGCTCTAGGAAGATCACTGCTAAGGCATACCTCCCAAACAAGCTCTGAATTACTGAACACCCCAGACTCAATATTAGATTGATTATACGCCTCAACCCACGCGTTGAATTGCTTTCCCGACATTCGCCCACTCACCGGTTGATGCGCCACTTTAAAATGTCTCACTAAACCAATTTTCATATATGCCCCACTATTTACGAACCTCCAGATCAAATTCTTCCTTCTTTCCATCCCACTCCACTACTACCTTAATGATAGAGTCCTCCTGCTCGTACGCCCCACTCCCGGATCTCTCGGACTTCAACTCACTTCTTACTCCATTAACATCTTCTAAGGTTTTACTTTCTTCACCCGAGGTTCCCTTGAAGATATATTTAAAATCTTTTATTTTATCGAGATCCGTTTGTTCTCCTTTATATTTAAGCTCAAATGTAGATTGCTGCGAAGTTTCATAATCTGGTCTTTCACCCTTTTTATCGATGAACTTCTCCGTAGCCTTTTGAACATATGCTGCAGACCATACTTCTCCTTCACCTGTAAAGGTGTAATTATGCTTATATGTAGTTGTATTGCAGGCAACAAGAAGAACTGACAACATCCCAGCCAGCAACAGCGTACCCAGATTCTTAATCATCATGAGTTCCTCCTGATTCCATAAACTTTAAATAATTCAGCACGACTTCAACACGTTCTTGAGGAGTTAAATCTCCTTCTATTCGTAAAATAGGACATTTCAACGCGGACATCCATTCCTCGTGTAGTTCCTTGCTTCTGACTTCAACTCCTGCAGTATCATATAAAGCGGCCCACTCCATAAAAGTCTGATTCGCTTCGTATTTATTTCCACCAGGTAAAATTTCGTCACCATATCTCTCGTATTCTCTAACTCTTAATCGATTCAAACGGATCTCCTGCGGAAGCCATAAAAAAATGACCAAGTCAAAATAGGGCCGAAGCCCATCCCCCCAGCCGCAAACTGCACCGCTCAGAATCCATGGCTCCTTATGGGCTAAATCCTGCTTAATTCTAGTTAATCTATCGTTGATTTCGCGCTGTTTAGTGAACTTATGCTCCCAGAAATAGTCATCACTATCCAACTGAATATGAGGTAACACCTTGGCTAATTGCTGACCTAATGTGCTAGTTCCTACTCCAGATGCACCCATGATGTGAATTCTTCGCATATATTCCCTCCAGTATTAACTTTTTCATTTTTGGAATATTATTGATCATTCGTAGCTAAAAAGCGAATAGTAACGGTAGTCCCCTTACCTTTAGAGCTATTATAAAAGATTTCCCCATCATATTTTTCTACAATATTAAAGCAAATCATTAACCCTAAACCCGTTCCATTACTTTTTAATGAATAAAAAGGTGTGCCGAGCGACTTAATCTCTACTTCGGACATTCCACTGCCTTCATCCATGATCGTTATCTCGATAAAATGATTATTTCTATTTGCTGTGACTGAGACGGATTTCCCAACATCTGAGGCTTCTAGTGCATTTTTTATAATATTAATGAGTAACTGCTTAAACTCTATTTTATTAATAGAAATAAAGCAATCTTCCTCTACCTTTATATCGATTTGATTATCAGACAGCATGGCATAGGAATGAAGCAGACCTGTTACACTTTGAAGAACTTCCTTCACATCTACTTTCTCTAGTCTTTGATCTCCATTTGGTTTTGAAAGGGTTAGAAATTGAGAGATTATCTGTTCTACTGTGTTTAATTCATCAATCATCAAGTTGAACTTACCTTTCATAGGATCATCAAATGAAGTGTCCTCTTTAAACAATTGCAAAAAGCCTCTGACCACTGTTACTGGATTTCTAATTTCATGCGCAACAGCAGCTGTTAATTGTCCTACCATCTTTAACCGCTCGGATTGCTGTAATTGTTCATAATACAGTTGCTGCTTCTTCACCCGCTTAAATGATAAATGGAAAATGAAAAATAACAACGCTTGAACAGCTATTATATTAATAATGTTGCCTACAATATCATGATGTAAATAAGTATATAATTCACCTTTATCAATAAAAATGACGTAACTAAAAGTGATTACCATTAACAATCCATTTATGATAAAGGAAAAGTAGAACAGTTTTAAATCGAAAAATAGAATAGAAAGTGCGGGAATAAGACAAATCAATATATAGGTGGTCCAAGTTTGCGGATATAAAAAGAAAAGCGTATAGAAGTAAGCAAATCCAAAAAGAATGATAATCTTTCTAAAGGTATATGTCTCATACTTAGGATAGATCCATAAACTAATGGATAGAATCATCACACACAAAAAATGTACAATGTATCCAAAATTAATCCCGTTCAACTCTGTTGTAGATAGTATTAATCCAGATATCATAAGAATAATGATTAATAACATAACAATATAATAAATTTTCCGATTCACCTGACTGTAGAACTCTTTCATGAATTCACCACTTCTAAATTAATTTAACCCTTTTGGAAAAACACCCTTTTTAGAGGAAAAATTTAAGGGCACCCACTTGGATGCCCTTTCTACATATCATTGCATCAAACTTATTTAATTCATTTTATACATTATAGTAATTATATCAGTCACTTTATTAAAATGGGAATAGGTACTTTTAGCCCTAATTATGATACGACACCCATTTATGTGTCAATGTATAAAAAAACAGACTGCTTTCACTAAGCAAAGCAGTCCATTTATAGTTAACCTTTATTCCAAATCCTTAGCAATATCCTTAGGAATCCGGCGGGCAACATCTGTTGCGATAGCTGCGTGGATCACTGCCAAACGCACAAGCTCTACTACTTTTTCGTTAAAAATACTCGGGATTACGTATTGCTCATTAACTTCATCCGGATGGACGACGGAAGCAATCGCTTTTGCCGCGGCCAGCTTCATTTCAAGATTCACTGTTTTTGCTCTGCAATCCAGTGCACCACGGAAGATCCCAGGAAAACACAGCACATTGTTAATCTGATTCGGATAGTCACTTCTACCTGTCGCTAATACACGAACAAAAGGCTCAGCCAATTCTGGTTCAATCTCCGGTGTCGGATTCGCCATTGCAAACACAATGTTATCGCTGGCCATGCTCTTGAGATGATCGACGGATAGAATCCCGCCGCGTGACACCCCAATAAAGACATCGGCTCCCTGCATAACCTCCATCAGTCCACCTTCAATGCCTTCCGGGTTCGTTGCGTCAGCAAGCTTCCGCCATTCCTGATTATCGTACTGAAGATCTTTTCTAAGAACACCTTCACGATCTACCGCATAGATCTTACGTGCTCCTGCTGCCAGAAGCATATTACAGATGGATACCCCTGCTGCACCTATCCCCACAACTACAATTCGAACATCTCCAATAGATTTATCTACTACTTTAAGAGCATTCAGAAGACCTGCCAAAACTACTACAGATGTACCATGCTGGTCATCATGAAATACCGGAATATCTAGCTCTTCAGCAAGCCGACGTTCAATCTCGAAACAACGCGGAGAACTGATATCCTCTAAGTTTATTCCCCCAAATCCAGGAGATACTGCTTTTACAATATTAATAATTTCATCTGGATCTTTGGTATTTAAGCATAGTGGAAAGGCATCGATGTTCGCCAATTGTTTAAACAGCATAGCCTTACCTTCCATAACAGGCATAGCCGCTTCCGGACCAATATCTCCTAGTCCAAGCACAGCCGTACCGTCCGTAACTACAGCTACAGTATTCCGCTTCATCGTCAATGAATAGGCTTTGTTCGGATCTTCAGCAATTGCCGTACACACTCGGGCAACTCCCGGCGTATACACCAGCGATAAATCCTCACGATTCTTGATAGGCATTTTAGGTGTGATTTCAATCTTCCCGCCTAGATGAGCTAAAAATGTTCGATCTGACACGTTGATTACTTTGACCCCTGGCATCTTCGATAGTATAGACATGATTTCTCCATTCGCGGCATCTTGCACGTTTATTGTTATATCTCGAGTTGTTACGTCCTTACCTGCACGAATCACGTCAATCGCAACGATATCTCCGCCAGCAGTGGCAATTCCTGAAGCAACATCACCAAAAGAAGCAACCGATTTCCGAATTTCGAGCCTTACAATCATCGTTGTTGCAATCGCCATGAATTAGCCTCTCTTTCTGCAATCCTAAGATTTCAAATACACTATACTATACCATTTAAACAAACTTTCATCCTATTGAATAGATCACCTTAGTATTTTTCTTCATACAGTATTCCCTTAGGCACCAGGACCAAATACATCAGGGATCGTAGCGACGGGCACAAAGCCGTTTTCACCTTAAAATAATCAAAATCTTCTGCATAGGTCATGCTCAGGATTCTTTCTATCTAGTTTGATTATAATGTTACAATTCACAATTAAAGTGCGATCCACGGAGTCTCACTTGCGTTATATCATAGACAATGACAAGTTGACTGGGCAGAATAAATATTATATATATGTCTTACCTATAACGTAGTTGAAGGAGCTTACAATTATGACAGAATCATTTCAAGCACTGGTTGTCGACAAAACAGAATCATCATTCTCCGTCGCTGTTAAGCCGGTTACCTTAGAAGAACTACCCGCAGGAGAAGTTGTAATTAAGGTTGCATACTCCAGTGTGAACTATAAAGACGGACTAGCCAGTATCCCAAACGGAAAGATTTTAAGATCCTACCCTTTTATTCCTGGCATCGACTTATCCGGTATTGTGGTGTCTTCCACAGACGAGCGGTTTCATGAAGGTCAGCAAGTCATTGCGACAGGGTATGGTATTGGCGTGTCTCACTTTGGAGGATATAGCGAATACGCATGTATTCCTGCTGCTTGGATCACCCCGCTCCCGGAAGGACTTACACTAAGAGAAGCTATGATCTATGGTACCGCTGGACTGACGGCTGGCTTGTCCATTCAAGCACTGGAGGACAACGGCATAGTACCAGACAAAGGTAAAGTCCTCGTAACTGGAGCGACCGGCGGTGTAGGTGGATCTGCTATCGCTATGCTTAGCACAAAGGGCTATAGCGTTGTGGCCAGTACTGGTAATGCCGAAGCTAACGATTATCTAAAAGGTCTTGGTGCGGAAGAAGTCATTTCACGCGAAGAGGTTACTGGCAGTTCGACCAAGCCTTTAGAGAAACAGCAATGGCAGGCTGCTGTAGATTCCGTTGGGGGTAACTCACTTGCCGCGATTTTGAGTAAAATCTCCTACAGAGGTTCTGTTGCAGCAAGCGGCTTGACCGGCGGCACTTCTGTTCCGACTACTGTCCTTCCGTTTATTCTTCGGGGAGTTAATCTGCTAGGCATTGATTCCGTAGAGTGCCCTGCTTCGCTTCGTGAAAAGGTGTGGACACGGATGGCAACTGATCTGAAGCCTGCACAGCTTGAGAACCTTGTAGATCGTGAAGTAACCTTAAATGAATTGCCGCAGGCATTGAATGATATTCTGCAAGGAAACACACGAGGAAGAGTGCTTGTCCGTATTTCTTAAGCCATAACAAGTAGACCTCCCGAGAAATGATCTCGGGAGGTCTTTTGTAGTTACTCTTGATTATTTGAATATTGATAATTCGGTTGTTGTTGTACATAAGGCTGTTGACGATAGTGCTGTTCATAGCCTTGCGTGTAGTATCCTTGCATCGGGTAAGGCTGGTAATTAAATGCTTGCGTCGCTGGAGGCATTTGTGAAGAGATGGGAATGGGTTGAGCTTGCATATGAGCGTATGGCTGCATGTTCGGATGCATGTGTGGGTGCATATTCGGTTGCATGTTCGGTTTCATATTTGCATGCATATTCATATTTGGAGCCATATTTGGAGCCATATTGCTAACTCCCTTTACTTTATCTTCCTCACAGCAGTCGGCAGGTGGGCCGATAAAGGTTCCAGGTTTAATAGGCGCTAAGGCTTCCTTTACCAAGGCTTCGTTCAAACAGTAAGTATGAGCTAATACATTCGCCGGAGTTTTGCTTAGAATATCCGAACCTAAGATAACCTCAGGAATAGGTGCGTCAAAAATCGCGAGCAAATGAGTATTATCGGCCGTTGCTACTTCATAATGCCACCAGCCTTGCGGGACATTTGCCACTTGACCTGGACAAATTGGGAAATGCAAAAGTTCATTTGTAAACGGATTGATTAAGGACACTACCGCTGAACCGCAGATACAATAGACAAGCTCTGCCGCATTTTGATGATAATGTGGCTCTACCACATTCGATTTACTAAGAAAAATATCAAGGAGCGAAGTATTCTCCAGTGTGTTCAACTGCTTAACGGACAGCAAATTAATAAAGTTGTTGGCATCCTTTTTAAAGAGAGTATTAGTGTTCACATCAAAAGTAAATTCTGTATCTGGGGACGTGTAGTCCATGTATGAAGTCACTGATTATTCCTACCCTTCTGTTACTATATTTTTTTTGAATTCCCTAACAACAAGATATGCGTTTGCCTATGCCTAGGTGCCGGAGATTCACTGACTCCATTTAAAATTCATCTTTCACTGTTAAACAGGGCACCCTCTATAGTGTTAAA
The DNA here is from genome assembly GCF_000758585.1 of Paenibacillus sp. FSL R5-0345. NCBI lineage: Bacteria > Bacillati > Bacillota > Bacilli > Caryophanales > Paenibacillaceae > Paenibacillus > Paenibacillus sp. FSL R5-0345. Next base: position 2,658,488 of record NZ_CP009281.1, on the reverse strand, counting down.
ATCTCACACTACACAGGAGGCAAAGTATGAAATCGATTCACACTAAAATAGTTTTAGCGTTATGTATTACGCTTTTCACCATGATGGGCATGCAATCTATGAATCAACTCTCCACTGTTGCAGCCGCTGACCACAAATCCTCTTCCAAACAGACTCCATTAACCTTTGTTCTGATCCATGGATCTTGGGCTACAGCAGGCTTTTGGGATGAAACTACAGCCGAGCTCCGCAAATTAGGGCACACCGTCTACACGCCGGAATATGCCGGACACGGTGCGGATAAGAATAATAACGTAACGCATGAGCAAATCACAAAGTCCGTTGTCGACTATATCAAACAAAAAGACTTGAAGAATTTTATTCTCCTTGGACATAGCTTTGGAGGGTCAGTCATCCAAACAGTTTCCCAGCAAGTCCCTGATCGGATCAAACGGATCGTGTTCTTCGATGCCTTCGCGCCGCTAGACGGACAAAGTGTGGCGGATCAGTTTCCGGCAGATACGCTTAAAGCCTTTGAACAGCTTAAAGACGCATCCGGCAATAACACCATCACACTCCCTTTCCCGCTCTTCCGGGATACATTCGTCAACACTGCAAGTCTTGCGCAAGCACAAGCCTTTTATAAACAAGCACCACCTGAACCGGCTACCCCACTATTCGAAAAGCTAGATCTCAAGAAATTCTACAGTCTCCAAATCCCTAAAAGTTATCTTTATCTGACGGAAGACACGGCTATCCCACAAGGTCCATATGGATTTCATCCAACTCAGTCCAGTCATTTAGGCGTCTTTCGCTTCATAGAGGGTAAAGGAGATCATATGACCACTGTCAGAACCGAGCCAAAAATGATGGCGGAATTAATGGTCAAGGCGGGAAGAGACTAGAAAATAGCAAATCAGCGAAGCTATCGGACTCAGATGCAGCTGTTCACCCAAAATTGCTCTAATAATGCGAATTGAAGGAGAATAAGAGTTATACGGTCAGCAATGATCGAGTGAAGCGATACTTTTTGTATAGCCCCCAGCGTACACTGATTGTTTATGCTTTCGAATCTTATAAAAAAGAGCAAGCGTACGGGAATGTTCCCTATTACGCTTGCTCTTTTCCAATTCTCCATACTTTTAAGAATTCGGCTTCACGCCGGTAATCACCCAGCTATTATGATCTTTAACAAGTGAGATCGTCAGAAGCATGGATGGTTCCGGACCATTTGAGGTCGCGGAATCTATGCGCATTTCTATAACCTCTGAATTTGGGTTAATTACTGTTTCTTTAGTAACCTCGTATTTTGTGATCCATGGGCTGGATACGCCAGTTACCCAGTTCAGTTCAACAAACTGCGGATACATAACCTTTTTGAGTTCTTTGGAAAAGATCGAATATTGAATCGATGCATTCCGGTGCTGTAAACCGAACCCGTATAACTCAGCTGCTTGAAATGCAGTTGGTAATAAGATCCGTTTAGACTCCGGGGCTGGCAAAGGCATGGCTGAGAGCAGCTTTCCATTAGAATGAAACACCGTTCCGGTGTCAGGTGCACCTATTGCGATTCCCGGCAGAAGCAATACACCTGCGATCAGAGTAGCCGCCAATTTCTTTTTACTAATCAGAATCACCTCATAGAAAGCTTTTCACCTCATGTGAATTGAATTCTAATTATTCCCCGTTATCGCTAATTTCTATGTATCTTAACAACAATAATTATGTCACTTTCCACTTCCCAAGTGCCATTTCTATAGTATTATATTCCTAGGACTAGTGCATAAACGAAAGTACTAGCTTGAATTTTTCATCCAAAGGAGATGTTTCCCTTGAAAAAAACGATAAGTATATGCATAGCAACAGGGCTGCTACTCACTTTATCCATCGGTACCATGAGCACGGTAAACGCTGAATCCAAAGCCAAAACTTACAAGAACTGCACAGAATTAAATAAAGATTACAAAGGCGGTGTTGCTCTTTCCAGTTCAACTAAGAACAAGGGCGGCAAAACAAAATATAAACCCTATGTATCCAAAGAGCTCTATAATGCCAACAAAAAAAGCGACCGTGACAATGACGGAATCGCTTGTGAGAAATAAAATTCTATTATAGTTCTACCGTTTGCTTAAGCCGTAGGTCCGGTGTGAAAAAGAGCCGGTAGCTCATTACACTAAGCAGTATACTTGTTATGGCCGCAGAAGCGGTGAATGAGAACACAATCAGAATCTGGTAGCGGACTGCGATTACTGGATCAGCACCTGCAATAATCATACCCGTCATCATCCCTGGAAGCTGGACTAAGCCTACTGTCTTCATTCCGTCGATGGTTGGGATCATACTGAATTTCACAGATCTTTTTCTAACTTCATGGATCGCCTGTGGAACCGTTGCACCGAGTGACAGCAGGGTCTCGATTTCCCCTTTGCTCTGCTGTATTTCGTGCTTGATGTGGTTAATGAACAACCCCGAGACAACCATGGCGCTGCCAATGGTCATGCCACTAATCGGAATGATATATTGTGGAGTCGCCTCAATAATATGTAAGCCAAGCAGAATGCCCATCATGAGAAGTTCCATAGAGGCGATCGCAAGTCCAATTCTCCAGACTAATCCACGTAGTCCCTTCCCTCTTTTCGCTGCATTCCATGCGGCAACACTTATCATGAAGATTATAATCAAAATGACGTAGATCATCTGATCGGTTTTAAAAATAAATTGCAGCACATATCCGACCGCTAGCAATTGAATCGCCGACCTTATAGTGCCTACAATAATATCTTTTTCCTGTCCGAGCTTTTGCCATACTGAGACTAACATCGTTCCTAATACAAACAGAAGCGTAAAACTCAGTGCAGTATAACTCATAATAATGACGCTCCTTCTAACGGTCGAATAAACCTTTTGGCCAAAGCTTCCGCAGATTCAGCAAAAAAAGATTCACTCAAGTGTTGTTCTAGCTTACCATTCCCCATAAACCATGTGGTAGTGCTTATTCGGCTAGCCTGTTTAAGGTCATGAGTCACCCATATCATTGAAGTTCCTTCTTCTTTATGCCACTGAACTAGCAGATCCTCAACCCTTTGAGTACTGTCAATGTCTAGTGATGCTGTGATTTCATCGAGTAATAGAACATTAGGTCGCAGCAACAATGACCGAATTAGGGAAATCCGCTGCTTCTCACCGCCAGAGCAATCTGCCGCTTTTTTACTTAAATCCAATTGATCCAGCCCTAGCTGCTCCAATAGTCGCTGTACTAGTTTAAGGTCATACGGTCTGTCATGCAGCTTACTGACGGTTCTTAGGTTATCCTCCATACTGCCAGGCAACATAACCGCTTGTTGAGCCACAAACCCTACTTTCATTCTCCACAGCCTTGAATCCATGCTTTTGAATGAAGTGCCATTAACAAGCATATCCCCTTCATCCGGAGCATCCAACAGAGCCATTATTCTAAGCAGTGTGCTTTTACCTTGACCTGAGGCGCCGATCAAAGCGATCCGGTCCGATTCAGTTATTTCTGCGGAGATGTCCGAGAATAGATATTTCGAAGCCTGTTCGCTGCTTTTCCAGTTCAGTTTTGCAATTCCTTGAATTTCAAAAATACGGCCCAATGCCTTACCTCCTATTGCCACACGTACAAATTACATACCACCACGTATTATAGCATTTTAACATAAAAAAAGAGAAAGGCATCTCCTCTAAGAGACACGCCTTCCCCTACAATTTATTGATTAAATCGAGCTGTAACGAACACTGCCGGTGAATTCCAATAGATCGTTACTTCATTCGTAGAGTAGCTAAGTTCGTGATCTACAAAACACTGAGCGGCTGGTTTGCCTTGCAGATGTTCTACTACATATTCATCATGGAGCCCACGATCTGGCCCCCCAGACACTAGACCCGGGACTGGATCAGCCACATGATCACCAACAGATGGACGATGGTGAGGATGTTTCACAGGACGATCGCCATATCCGGTAACATAACTGATATCAAGTACATTACGCCCCATCAGATAGTGTAAATGATCTAGCGCACAGTCCGCAAAACTCGAATCACCACTAAAATATTCAGCTGCAAGCAGCAGCATTGCGTTATTCATTACGAGCATGTTACTTCCCCAAATGTAATCCTCCTCTTTCAAGGAGATTCTAAAACCATCCTTACGACTCACTTCTGCTAAACGTTCCGCTTCAGCCAGAAGTCCTTCTCTTAAGGAAGCATACAAAGCACGGTCTGCTAGATCTTCACCATTTAAGAGATATGCAAGTGTGCCGTATCCCCCCATATTTGCCCATCCTAGACTGTATTTTGAAAAAGACAACTGCACCAGTTGCAGAACAGCTTGATGGTATTCTTCTTTCCCCGTCGTACGATAGAGCTCCGCAGCTGCCCAATACCGCTCATCCTTGTCGTTCCCATCTCCATATTCACCGGTGCTAATTTCTGGCGGATTTATAAACCCTGGCGCATCTGGGTGTTGAACAAGCCATTCCCAAGCTAGTGTTGCGGCATCCAGACATTTCTTCGCATAAGCTGAGTCAAAGGGCTCATATATCCGCGCTGCCATGGCCATGACTCCAGCAAAATCTCCAGTGGCGGTTGCTGACACCGGTGAGAAATATAGATCTGCTGTATCAGCCTCTGGCATCACATCCAAATCTGGAAAGCTCAGCGTAGTCAGTTTATGATACACTCCACCTGTTCTATAGTCTTGCATTTTGAATAACCAATCCAGCTCCACTTTGCATTCCAGCAGAACATCTGGAGTTATCCCCCCACTTTCAGGAATCGGGATAGCGCTTACAAAAGCAGATGGATATAACACATAGGCTAGTAATAGATCAGCGATGGCCTTGGCTCCAGGTCCACTATATTTACCATAATCACCTGCATCATGCCAGCCTCCAGAACAATCTAGCCGACGCTCCGTTTCACCATATACAATTCCCTCTGCTGTATGACATGCCTTATGCTTCCAATCTCCAGCATACTCTTCAGTCAACTCAACCCCGCAACGATAATAATAAAAGGCCTTCAACAAGCCCTGTTGAAGCTCGTGATAAGGTTTATCTGAGATTATAAATGATGCCGAAGCTATCCCCTCACCCTGCTCAATCCGGTATCTACCTGTAGCACTAACCTCAGAAAAATCACCTGTATGTACAGTTACTCCGCTTGCCTCATCAAACCGTTCTGCACCCGATACCCCTTCGAATACTACATCACCACTGTCCACATTAACGATCCTAAAGTCATGTCCAGAACCAGAAAATACCGCAATCTTTTCTCCATCCACCGGATATCCAATTTGATTAACAGTAATGGTTCGGAGTGTACGCTCGCTCATCTTCATTCTCCTTCATATCAATTTGATGAAGCTGATGATTACAAGTTATAAGTCTCTCTTTCAAGTTGAGAATACTCTATTTTAGTTATCCCTGGCAATGATGTATACAAGAAAAAACCTAGAGCTAATCCGAAACGAAACGGATAACCCTAGGAAATAAACACAGCTTATTTGCCGTCAAGCAATTTAATAAAGTTAGCTGGAAGTGTGAATTGCTTATTATGAACCACTATACGGCGAAGCTCCTCCTCGAAGGAGCTAAGATCATCTTCATCATCGTCTTTGATTTCCTTTATATCTCGGTGCAGACGCTCCATTTGTAGATCAAGGGCATGAGCGGCATCCGCAGCATTTTTCAGCTCACGTGTCATACTCTCAGGTACCGATTTATTATATTTATAGAAGATTTTATGTTCGAGACTTGCCCAGAAATCCATAGCAATGGTACGAATTTGTACCTCAACGCACACTAGCTCCTGACGATCTGACATAAATACCGGTACCTGAATCAGCAAATGCAAACTTTGATATCCGTTAGGCTTGGGATTCTTAATATAATCCTTCACTTCAAGAACCGTTAAGTCGTCCTGCTTTTGAAGCATTTCACTAACATGATAAATATCTGAGATAAAAGAACAGGTAATCCGCAAACCAGCAATGTCTTTAATACAATTTCGCACTGAGTTCAGTGATAATTCGCCATTTTTGCGCAGCATTTTGTTCATAATACTCTCTGGAGACTTGATCCGCGATTTGGTATGTTCAATCGGGCTGTAATCATGAAGTGATTGAAACTCCTGTTTCAGGATCTCAATCTTCGTCTCCATCTCATCCAATGCAAATTTATAAATCAACATAAAACGGGTAACCTCGTGCTTTAGCTTTTTAAATTGTTCGATTTGATTCTCGGGGGTCATAATCCATTTCTCCTCTTGTAGCGATTCTCTATATTTATCATAGCCAATCCACTAGTGAAATTCAAATTCAGTGGATTTCACTTATTAATTTAGAGAAGACAGCAAGATTAACCTACCGCCATTTTTCAAACTCATGTTGTCTTAAGAATACGCTTGAACTTTTCTAGTTAAGCTGTTTCCACTTTTGTTCTAACGTCTGGGGAATATAACCCTCCAGTAACGTTAAGAGCTCCTGCGGCTCATCTGATAGGTTTAGCAGACTGAGATGTGAAGCATTAGAGAATCCCTCGTTAATGCTATGTTGAATTAAATTCATCAGAGGGTCAAAGTAATGCCTGATATTTAGAACACCCACCGGTTTCTTATGGATACCAATTTGTGACCAGCACAAAACCTCAAACAGCTCTTCATACGTCCCAAAACCACCGGGTAATGCAATAAAACCATCCGCCAATTCTCCCATTTTTGCTTTACGTCCATGCATATCTTCTACTTCTATCAACTGCGTTAATTCTCTATGTACCATCTCTCCATTAAACAACCCCCTAGGCATAACCCCGATCACCTCACCTCCACCTTTCAACACAGCATTGGCGACTTCACCCATTAATCCGATTCTGGACCCCCCGTAAATTAAGCGATAATTATTCATCGCCATGTAGTTTCCAAGTTCAACAGCTTTATCCTTATATTCCTCATGTACCCCTAAATTCGACCCTGCAAAAACGCAAATTGATTTCAAATCCTCATCCCCAAACTATATATTGATAATATCCGACATCTAATATACTATATGTTGGTGAATAAATCATGTTAAAGATTAAGGAGTGCTACATAATATGGAGATCAATGAAGTGCAGAAATGGATAAAAAGCTTTTATGGGCAAAGAGGCTGGGCCGATTACGGACCTTTTATAAGGGTTGGATTTCTTATGGAAGAAACCGGTGAGGTTGCACGGGCAGTACGGTCCTATGAAATCGGAAGAGATCGTCCAGATGAATCTACCCCTCCACCAGAGCAACTGAGAAACGACTTGATTGAGGAAATCGGAGATGTGCTAGGAAATATCGCATTGTTAGCCGATTTGTATGGCATCACTTTAGAAGAGGTATTTACTGCGCATAAAGAAAAATTAGTGAAACGATTTAATTCCTAAGTAGATGTAGAAAAAGGGCTACAATCGGCATCACCGATTTGTAACCCTTTTTATATATTTAAACCTCGTTAAGCTTTACCGCTTAGAGTATGATTCGAAATAGCTTTAATTATGGTTTCCCAATCATCAGGGTGAACTTCGTGACCCGTTCCTTCTAAGGTTAGTAGTGACACATTAGGAATTTCTTCGGCAAGCGCCAAGCCATGCTCTAAAGGAAGTACGCTGTCTTCTGTACCGTGGATAACTAATGTAGAAACTACGATATTTTTCGCCTTACCTTCGTAGTCATCTACCCCTGTTAGAAGAGCATGATTAAACATGCTGAGTAAGTTATTTGCACGTTTTATTTCCATCCTAACTTGTTTATACGCTCTTTTCTCATCGAATTTATGTTTTGAACCACAAAGTATGCTCGAACCGGAAACCAAGTAATCTGCTACCGCTTCTTCATCTGACCAATCCAGAGTAGCTCCATCCGCATGAAAAGCGAGAATCCTCTCATCCATTGGAGGCAAGTTCCGATCATTATCATCAGATTCAAAAATACTAGATGCGATCAATGTTAAGGTTAGAACTTTCTGAGGATGGCGAATAGCAAGAACTTGTGCAATCATACCCCCTAAGGACATCCCCACGATATCTGCCTGTTCTATATTATAAGCGTCAAGTAACCCAGCAGCATCATCGGCCATATCAAGCACTGTATAATTGGAACTCCCAGGTTCATAAACAACAGAACGTCCTACATCCCGGTTATCATATCTAATAACGTATCGTCCTGTATCCGCTAATCGTTGACAAAACTCCTCATCCCAAAAAACCATAGAACATGTGGCACCCATAATCAGTAATATTGCAGGATTGCTGGAGTCTCCAAAACTCTCCGAACATAGTTCAATACCGTTTACTTTAAATATCTTTTCGCTCATTGTTAATCCTCATTTCATTCGAATTTGGTAATCAAAGATTGCACACTTAAATAAGACCGGTCACATTTTAAAATAAATGGATGATGGTATCATTGAATTGTACCTCGATTTAACGCAAACGAATGAACTTGATAATCACGATAAGCACTCTCCTATTCGTTACTATGGGTTTTGAACCCAGCTTCGATTATAACACAAAAAGACTATCTCTCGATCTTAGCGACCAAGTGGATAGCCTAATTTTGCAACGAAATTATTCATTAAATAAATACTTCTTCAACAGTCAAATTACGCTCCTTGGATAAATCCCTAAACGTAGTTTCATCTACTTTCACTAACGGCTTAAAAATGTCCAAAGGATTATTCATAATAATCGTACCTTGCTCTCCATTGCTAAGCTGAACATTTTTACCTACAAAGTTCGGCAATAAATGTCCAATCAAAGCTTGTACCGCATTTCCATTCAGTTTACCAAAGCCTAGCTCATGCACCTTGCGCAGAACGGTTATTAGCCCCTGTTTTGGTTGATTCGCTCTTGTTGAGGTCATCCCGACGTAAGCATTAGCGACAGCCACGATCAGTGTATACGGGTGCAGGTCCGTCTTACGAAGCATATTAGGATAACCTGTCCCATCCTCAAATTCATGATGCTGAAGCGCCACCAGTGCAGTCTTCTCGTCATTCATAGATTTAAGAATAATATCGTATCCATATGTAGTATGACGTTTTAGTTCTTCCGTTTCCTCAGAGGTTAAGTTTCCTGCCTTATTCAAGATAGAAGGGTCGATCTGACTTTTTCCTATGTCGTGTAGATACCCAGCCCGGCTAATCTCGTAACGTTCTTCTTTGGTATAACCTAACCAAGTCGCTATGTAAAAAGATAACAGTCCGACCTGCAAAGAATGATTGTATGTACCAACGTCCTCCCGCTCAAGCAACAGTAATAAGGACACTACATCCTTATGCTCATCCATTTTTTCCAGCAAGGGCTGCAGCGTAAGATCTACATCTGACTGCGTGAAACTGCCCTTGCTGAGTGCTTCTAGAAAAATAGACTCATAGTTTTGGATCACAAGATCAAAATTTCCATTCAGACTTTGCTCCAAATTCATCCCTTCATTATCCATCGCTATGCTGCGAGGTTCAATATCGACATAATCGATACGATGTCTCATCAGGAGGGTGATTTCTTCTTTGTAGACAATGGTCCCCTTCGGGAGCACATGTAGGCCAACACTATTGAAAGTGTCCATCATAAGACAATCGCCATGTTTTAGATCTGTGACATGAGCTTTCAAAATTCAGCACCCTTCCTATGTATAGGTATATTTTACCTTAAGGATAGCTAAATTCTTCCAAAGTCACAATATGGTTAAAGTCTCATTAACGCTCATAATTAGTTCAAAAGACCCCTGCGGCTTCACCTAAAAAGGAATACTAAAGTCCGCGATCACTTTTCCGATCAACTGATCCTTCGCTACAAAAGGAGTAGCCCAAAGATGAGCATCATAGCTTATATTCCGGTTATCTCCGAGAAAAAAGTAATGGTCCGCCGGAACCGTAACGGGTCCAAAAGTATAGTCCATCCGCTCATTAAGATAGGGTTCATTGATCTCCGTTCCGTTTCTGTAAAGTGCTCCATCTTTAATTTCAATGGTATCGCCTGGCAGCCCTATCAACCGCTTCACATATCTTTTATTCTCATCGCCTGCTACCGGCGGCGTAAACACAACGATATCTCCATGATCAAGTGTGGTCATCCATAACATTTTTTCAACGATTAGTCGGTCATTAATTTCAATTGTAGGGATCATAGAGCCCGTGGGAACCTTCATGGCTTCAGCAACATAAGTTCTTACAAACAAAGAAATGACCACGGCGATAGCAATACTAGGCAAATATTGTTTGATAAATTTCAACATAATCGCTCACCTCATATTCATTTTATAGACTCTTTGATCGGTGCTGTAGCTTTTTTCGCTCATTCATATTCAGTTCATATTGTCGTCATGTAGGGTTCACCTTCATCGGGTAAGCTTTCTTTGGCGAGTCTTTAGGATAGCCATAATAACTGATGAGGACAGGTGAAGATACGCGTGAAACCAAAAGAAGAAGCTACGAAAAAAAGGATGAATAAACCGCTTCGAATTACACTTATTTCCTTAGGGGCTTTAGCTACCGCAATAGTACTTTTTCTAGTGACTGTTTTTGTCGCTAATATTTTCTTCAATAAATCGGACCAAGCTAGAATAAAACCTTATGGTCAGTCTGTAAGCGTTGATGGTAAAAATATGAATGTTTTGATTCAAGGACAAGGCGAAGAGACAGTCGTGCTATTACCTGGTTATGGAACGGTGGCACCGGGACTTGATTTTAAGCTGCTAGTAGATGAACTATCTCCATTTTACAAAGTTGTCGTGATCGAGCCTTTCGGTTATGGATTAAGTGATAGAACTGAAAAAGAACGAACCACGGAAAATATTGTAAGTGAGATTCATGAAGCTGTAAAGCAGCTTAAGATTGACCGTTATATTCTAATGGCACACTCTATTTCCGGTATGTACAGTTTGAATTATGTGAACAAATATCCAAACGAAGTGAGTGCATTTGTCGGGATTGATAATAGTATTGCAACGGAAGACAGAATAGGTGTTAAAATACCAACAGGAAAATTAAAACTACTTAGAAAATCAGGATTGGGCAGATTGTTATTTAAATCAAGTGGAAATCCCTATGCTGAATTGCCGTTTGATGATGAAACTAAAGAACAATTGAGATTGCTTACACTTAGAAACACTTATAATTACACTAATTTAAATGAAGTGGAACATATGTCTTCTAATTATAAAGGGGCTCTAAATTCAACTTTTCCAAAGGATATTCCCCTATTGCTCTTTGTACAAGGGGATGATACTCTCTTAAAAGATTGGATATCATTGCATGAAGAGCAAGTCAAAAATTCCGTACAAGGAAAATTGGTAAAACTTGATGCAGGACATTATCTGCACCATACCAAATCAAAAGAAATCGCCGAAAATTTTAAGACATTTATGAAAGAAATAAAATAAGTATAGATTGTATCGCTCAGATTGTCTAAACCGTTTCACCTAATCTCCATGCTGCTGCATCATGTGCAAGCTACCTTGCATTTCATGCCGCAGTATTTTTTCTTATTCATCCTTCGTTTATATTTACGTACCTTCACTTCTCAAACCGCTCAATGATTCGATTCATTTCCCCATCCACATCAATCAAAGTATTCTTAGGAATATGAATGACTATCAAACCACCAAAGATTTGTTCACATTTCCCTTCATTATCCGTGATCCGTTGTTTAAAAGCAGAAATGGCTGCTGAATCAACAGCTTCTTTACTGAGGAGCCAGGCGTACCTTTTAAAATGAGATTTCTGTACCGTTTCCTGATAATAAAAGATTCCTTGTTCTTCCTTCACTCGTATAATATCACCCATTGTAACACCTGGATTAAAAATCGGCGTCTCTTCGATGCGGTATTTATCTTTACCAACTGGAGTTACATCAAGGATTTCAATTTCACGGCCTGCTGGATCGAAACAAATATGCAGTCCTGACGAATCTAGCATCGGCACACCTCAATTCTTATCAAAGTCTGATCTTGATGATTCTAAATAACACAAAACACAATAAATACATTAAGCTTGTAACCCCAAACAATCTGAAGATACCTGGCGTCAAAAACATATACAGACTGTAGGGAAAACTCCAAATAAAGGCGAGAAGCATGAGAAGACTTCTGTTTAAAGAGATGCCTATCGCTAGTAATCCGGCCGGCAACACCAGCATTACCATACTCATTATAATACTGGATTGATTCGTAACCTCAGCATAAGGATTAATGAATATAAATATAAACCATAAAAAAACGGTCATCAAACTGGATACATATCCAATGAGTTTAATGATTGTTAAGTTTATGGATTGCTCCATTCCATCACCTCAATTCTTTCGCAATAATTCTCTCCAGCCATTTCCACGGGAGCAGCGTTTTGCCTAAGATCAAGATCCGGGTGCCTTTGCCGATAGGGTACCGAAGCCTTGGTGACTTCATTTCAGTAATACGACCGATAAGATCTGCGACTTGACTTGGATCTGGTGCAGTTTCAGCGGTATGTTTGGAATATCGTAGCACTGCATCCAGACGTTTTCTGTAAGGAGAATTCTCGCTTCGACGGATTTGTTCTATTCCCTTTCCCCAAATCGGGGTACGGAAAGAGCCAGGTTCAATTAATACTACACGTATTCCATAAGGAGACATTTCATGACGTAGACTTTCACTGAATCCTTCTACTGCAAATTTGGAAGCTGCATATGGAGCATACCCCGGAAACCCGGACAACCCGCTTATACTCCCCACATTAATAATCGTACCACTTCTCTGTTCTCGCATCACTGGCAGCACAGCTTTTGTCACCGCCACTAATCCGAAAAAATTCGTCTCCATTTGCTGGCGCCATTCCTCCATAGTTATCTCTTCTATGAAGCCGCCTATAGCAAAACCTGCATTGTTAACCAGAACATCAATTCTTCCAAATGTATCATGCACTGAGGATATAGTCGCCTCTATAGAATCACTATCAGTTACATCCATAGTCATGAAATGAAGCTGCTTTAAGAGTCCTGCTTGCTCTGCCTGCTGTTCAAGCTCACCTTTACGACTCAAATCGCGCATGGTTGCTACAACTTTGAATCCCTGTCCAGCTAGTTTGAGGGCTGTGAGCAGTCCAAATCCACTAGAAGTTCCGGTTATTAAGGCCACTCGATCCTGCATTCGATCTAGTTGTGAATTCATATTTGACTCTCCTCATGTTTCATTATTCCAAAAAGCAAACTAACGTTCTATTTCGGGGTTGACTATCCATTAATTTCAAGTTATAGTGATTGCATCATTTATATTCTGTGCGGGAGAAGCACCTCGCAAGACAGGCAATCATGCCTATCTTGGAGGTGCTTTTTTGCGCGCATAAACTAATTAAGGAGCTGAAACGATTGATAATTCACAAATTTAGTTATTTTAAAAGGTTCGTCCAATTCATCCTTGTAGTAGCTCTCCTCATTAGCAACCTTCCGATGGCTGCTGGAGGTACAGATTGGGATTCTGCGTTAAATGACATTAACGGTCTCCATGGTAATTATACCTCTCTTCAAGCTGCCCTCAAGTCTGATAGCTCTAAAATCCAGATACTGCGCAAGCAGAACAATGAAACACTGAAATCTATTCACACTGTCATAGAGTCAACAGATAAGGCTCTGCTGAGTCGTTTATCTTCTGAAGCCACAACTGTTCAAAAGAAGCACGCTCCCCTCCTGGAACAATACAGTACACTCAGTAAGCAGTCTGCTGCAGCGAAGAAAGCTAAAGACTTTAAGACCGCCACTCTCCTTGACCTGAGACGCAATAAGCTCAAGGCTGCGGTAACCATCGCTAGAACTGAAATCAAGGCAAAGACAGACGCGTTGGCAACCGCCCGTAAGCAAACCGCTACTAAGCTCAAACCTATCAAAGATGCGCTGGCACCGATCACAGCTTTGAAGAAGCAAATCACCGACGAGAACAAGAATATCGCTGCAGCACAGAAAGTTCGATCAGAAGCAGATAAACACTACAAATCGGCTGTAAAACAAGGAGATGCGATTACAGCAGCAACAGAATTGAGAGCATCCTATGATCAAATGATACGAGTTCATGCCATGCAGCAAAATATTTACAGCTGGGAGCAGAAGATAGCACTAGCTTTGCGCGCCGCAGAATCTAAGCTTCCATAAGTAGAGCGGTTCGCCATTCCTTAAATCAGTTTTACCAGTAAACTGATGAAACCGGCTGCGGGCTCGATCAGCAATTGGGCTAGCAATGTCCCTAGAAATCTGGAGCCCATCAAGACGACATATATTTTTCCAAGCTGGTTGCGATATTCTATATTTTCAGTAGCCTTATGAGTAATAAGACCAAGCTGCGGGTCGATAAATACGGTGAGCAATATGGTTGCTAATCCGTTAATTAGTCCAGAAGCTTGAGAGGCAGTGGTGCTGAATTCAGGAACTAACTTGGCAGCATACAGAGAAGCCAATACACCGACCGTATAGAATGCTGTAACAAAAACATTCATGACAATAAACCGTTTAGGAATTCCCAGGTATCTAAAGTTATATAGGTTCACTTTTGGTTTTCTTATGTATTTTCTTGTATTCTTTAACTGCCCAATGGTTACGCTCGTAAGCAGCTTGGGAATAGAACCTTCGATCTCTAGCTTAGATATGATTCTACCAAAAAGACCCACAAAGGTAGGAAACACGGCAATTGCAATTAAAGTGCCTAATGATGAAGCTAACAGAATAATTCTCAAATAATTAATAAGCGGAAAATCAGGATGCAATTTGGCATAGTCTACGAATTTAGCCGTCAGTGGAGCTTGAATCATGTTTGCGGTTCTTGACACGAGAACAATAATGCCTGTCAGAGACAAAGCAATAGCTATCTTGTTCAGCTTCACTCCGGCGTATCTTACCGAATACGATAAGGTTTCTGCAGTATGAATAATCATTGTAAGCAAGCATACTACAATCAAACTGTTAACCATTTGTAGGTTCATCTCCAATGAGAAAGCTATTTATCAACTTGGTACTGTTTTGGCTGAAAGTATTGATCCAATCCATAAGAAAGTATAATTCCAACGCCATATCTAACAAGGTCAATCCATAGGAACCCTTTTCCGAGAATTAATCCGCCGAGTACAGTAGCCCGGATGCTGTTGATCCACTCCGCTTGATATAGCTGGCTGAATTCTATGCTGAAGCTAAAAATCAGACTCCACATAAAAGCAATCCACAGCTTCCTGTTCACTAGCAGTACGCGAAACATAAAGTAAACCATGCTGCCCCAAAGTGCGTCTCCAAAATGTCTCGATACAAACAAAGGCAGATGTTCCGAGAATACTCTAGAGCTTAAACCCAGTGCAATAACAATTAGGCAGATGCATCCATAAAAAAGTCTTTCTTTCAGAGCATTAACTCTCATTTCCATCCTCTATCCAGCGTCTGACTTGAAGTTTATGCTTGCGATAATATTAATGATCACGATATAAAACGGATAAATAATCATGGCCCCTATTATGATCAGTCCAGTTACCGGTGCTGGTTTATCCGCAGCTTCTGTAATTGGGAACCATGCTGCAAATAAATTAACGAACAGAAACAAATAGGGATACCACAGGATCGCAGTGAAATATTTGGATTTTTTACCGTTGAAATATTTTTTTGTAATCCAAACAAACCCTATAGAAGAAAATATAAATAATACAAGCATGAAGATAAGCAGCAAGTTATCTACTTTACCCAGCTCCAAGCCCGAAATTCTACTGATTCGATAAATATTCACTAGTAGCTCTATGACGACAAACAACATAAAGGCATAAAATGCGCTTAATCCATTGAGCTTAATAAAATATCTCATTTACTCAGCGCTTCGGGATTCCACATTCGTTCCACACTAGTAAGCTCTAATTCATCAAATTCCAACTTATAAATATCTGGTTTGGAAGTCTGTTCAAAGAACTCATAACCATACTCTTTATTGAAGTAATTCAGGATAATGGTCATGATATTCCCGTGCGTACCAAGTGCGATTTTACTGCCTTTATTTTGCCGGATCAATTCTTTTATGATTGGAATCGCACGCTCTTGAGCTTCCTGAGTACTCTCTCCATCCGGCATTTTATATTGTAAGTCTGTGAATGAGGTCCGTATTCCCTGAAGATATTCTTGTTCACTGATCTCAATCTCCATGCTTGCGATAGCTCTTTCTCTAAGCTCCTCATACAGCTCAATCTCATGATCCGAAGCCTCAGTCAAATACTTAACCGTATCTATGGCTCGTCTATAAGGACTGGAGATAAAATGTGTGATCTCCTCCTCTGCCAATATTTCTTTAATTCTATAAGCATCCTCATGCCCTTTATCAGATAATCCTCGTTCCCTCTCATCTCCAAGCACAAAAGGTGATACTGCGTGCCTAATCATATAAATAAAAGTCTTCATGAGTAACTCCTCTCCTGCTTATTCAAATATCGTTTTTGCTGCCTCACGGTCTTTCTTGAAAATCTCCACTGGATAGGGAATGGCCATCTCGGGCAGCTCACTCTCTTTAAAGAACTTAAATTCTTCGACTTCTCCATCCATTGCTCTCAGCGTTCCACGGATGATAGAACACTCAAATACGATAACTGTATATTCCACCTGGTCTCCATTGTTATATTCGTATCTATATTTCCCTCCACCAAAAACCCCAAGAATGGAAGTAGGATTTACCATTAATCCAGTCTCTTCATATACTTCTCTGCGCAAAGTTCTTCCCGGACGTTCCCCTGGCTCGATGGCTCCTGCTGGCAATCCCCACAAGGACTCTTCAGGTTTGCGGATAAATAGAATATCATCTTCTTTATTTCTTATTACTGCAGCTACGGAGGGCATCATTAATAACTCTGATCCCACTTTTCCTCGGATTTCCTGATAATACTCAGACATCGGCACGCTATTCATCCATCCTTTCACACCGTTTAGTAGAACATCATCCTATTTTCCTCCAGCTTCCCAAAAACCCACATTATGTATATATTAGACATCTCTGTGATGGAATCCTTTAGATTCGGCAATATGCTTAGCGTGGAACAAAAAAAGCTTCCGAACGGCTCAATAGTTTCTGAGGTCCGGAAGCAGTTACAATGAGGTGAGACTTTGAACTTAATGTTTCCCTTTGTAGCCGGCAAGCTGTACGATCATGATGACAAGAACGAGCAATGAAATGAGCTGATCAATACTCATCTGCGTCCGCCTCCAATCCCAAATAAAGGATGGCTCTTCGGACGGCAATTCCTCTCCCAAGGACACTGCTTCGTTTCCCTTATACACATTATGTAGCATGAGTTCCATTTATGACTTTAAGAATGACTTACCCATCCATCCGGGCTAGTTCTTTCTCCACTTCATCTAGTTGATCTTCACCGAACACCTTAAACCCATACTGCCGTAATAACTCCGTAGTTGTACCTTCTCCTGACATCTTCGTATCCATAAATGTTCCATCATAAATATACAGACTACCACAAGAAGGACTATCCTGTTTCAAAATCGCTAATGCAACTTGATGTTCTGTAGCCAGCTTCAGCGTTGCTTGAGCACCTTTCATAAAGGGTTCTGTAACATCTGCACCTGCACCCGTCACTACCCGCTCACCTTGCCGCTGAGCATCGGGGCGAGGCGTTGGTAACCCACCGACTACCTCAGGACAAATATGGACAAAACGTCCTTCCTCATACCACTTCAGGAAACGGGCATCTAGACACGGCACATCACCATTATCATAACGTACTTTATGTCCTAACAGACATGCGCTTACTAGAATCTTCCCTGTCATCGTTATCTCCACCAGTCCGTCTAGTATTTAATATATGGCTATATTATTTACGACACAAAACTGATATGCAAGATTGAGAGGCTTGTCCTTGAAATGTTTGTGCTTCATACACAAAAGAATGCTCACAATGTCCATATAGAACTCAGTTTAATCTTGATATTGGGGGCTCTTTTCACTCCGATACCGACTCCAGCAAGTCCATAATAAATCCGCCATAAGGTAAAGACCCGCCAAAGGAAATATAATTCCCCAAACATTTTGGACAAGAGAATATAAACGCTCCATAAACGGCTGAATCCCATACACACAAGCTACCGATAACGCCCACCAATATAGAGAGAAACGAAGGCAAATATGCCCTTGCAGTTGATAAGACATTCCTGAATAATCCCACCATTGCTTTTGAAACACGCTCTTCAGCAACCAACCACTTATGTATTCAACAGCTGAAGGAATGACTAACGCTAGAAGAAGGAACATTGGGAAAGGCAGAGTTAAGTCTCTGGCAATCAGTAGAAGCAGTGGTGCGAATCCATACATGGGCTTAAAGGGACCTTTTAGAAACCCCTCTTTGCGAAAGCTTCCATTGCTATATAAGTTATATGTACCTTCCAATACCCAACCTAAAAAAGAGTAGACCATAAAATAAAAAAAATACTGACCCGCCACTGCCATCGCAGTATCTCCGCTTGAAGAAAATATAGAAGTCATCATGTTTATACACCGCTCCTAGTTGTCATTATTTTCTTAAATATCCATCCGGCCCTATTATGCCTTAATCCTTCAGAAGATATGCACGCAAAAAAGACATAACCCCAGGGTTATGTCTTCATTACAAAATATAAAGAGTGAAGCGGATTCTCTATCCTTCCACGCTTATGGTTTAAGCTGTTCTTCAGGATTCTGAGCCGGTATCAGCGGCTGATTGTTGTCTTGTTTCTTTAACGTATCCGTCGTAATTTCACTACGCACGCCAAAGTTTGAACCATACTTTTTCTCAAAGTTGCCTGCTAGCGCCTCACCGCGTTTTTGCCGATATCGGCTGTTCTCATTCCGACTACGCATTTCATTTCCTCCCTGCTACAAGAATGGCTGAGATCTGTGAAATTTGCGAAAATGCTACTAAGAACTTGGAGAAAACTCTCTGATGAGGTTGTACCTGAATTCATTATACAATAATTGCTAAAATGATCTCAAGAAAAACAGACTGCCCAATGAAGGACAGCCTGTCTTCCGAATCATTTAGTCCAAATCGTTAGGAAGCGGATCAGGATGCGAGGACTCTGCAGGCTTGGCTACCCAATCGTCTGCTTCTGGCTCGATGTCCACACCATTCTCCATCTTCTTAATTTCAGCTAATGAATCGCCGTCTTTATTTTCCTTGTTGCGGATTTCCGCTTCATCTTGAGAATAATCTGACATGTGAAATCCTCCTCAGGTGCTTTGCTTTATTTGTTCCTTAGTTATAGTTACCCGATGGAGTGTTTTGCAAACATAGTAACGATGAATGAATTTAAGGGTACATGATCCAAGCTACCAGCGGACCGATACATGAACCGACAATAGCGCAAACGGTCATCGCTACGGAGCTCATTGAAACTGACTTTTCACCGTATTCCAGCGCCTTTGCAGTTCCTAGCGCATGAGAGCCAGTACCTAAACCGATTCCAATGCCGATCTCACTTCTTATCTTAAACAGCTTTATGATGAAAGGACCGCCAATCGCGCCCGTAAATCCGGCAATCATTACAAATACAGAAGTTAGCGAAGAATCCCCACCTAAACCATTTGAGATCTGTATCGCTACAGGCGTTGTGATGGATTTTGGCAATATGGACAGAACATACATTTCAGAGAATCCTAGGCCAGCTGCTAAAAGCAAACCACTAAACATCCCTAATAACAGACCTACAATCGCTCCCCCAAGGATGGCCGGGAGGTTCTCCACTAATACATTACGTTGCTTATACAATGGGTAAGCTAGCGCTACAACAGCTGGACCGAGCAGCTTATTAATCCACTGACCGCCTATCATATATGTATCATATGGAATATTAAAATATAAAAGTATGGCTACAACAAGGGCTGTTGCTGTTAACGCGGGAATCAGTACAGGAAAGCGAAAACGTCTATATATTACGGACATCATCAAATAAATAGCAACATTAAGCAGGACAATTCCTGTCGCGATAAAAAACATTATATTTCCTTCCCCTCTTTGCCTAAGCTCTTGCTGCTCCAGCCCGCTCTGCTCTTGCCTTTCAAGGTTGAAAGCCATTGACTGGTATGTGCTGCCGCTGCAATTGTGAGGACGCTGCTAACGATAAGAATCAGGATTAATAGCAAACCTCTTCCACTGAAAATATCCATATGCTTCACGATCCCAGCCGTCGCTGGAATAAAAAATAACGGAAGGTAAGCTAATATTGTTGTTGCACCCTCTTCAATCCATTTCACAGGTACGATCTTGAATAACAATAAAACAAAGAGCAGCAGTAATCCGACGATACTCCCGGAAACGGGGAGATGCAGCTGCTTTTGCAGAAAGTCTCCAGCCAAATAGAATAAATAAAGCACGAACACTTGAATAATAATGCGAATGATTTTCATGATGCAGGATCCCTTCATTATTAAATTAACTCGGTAAAGCTTAAAAATAGGTCACCTTAATAAGAGTATCAGAGTTTTCATGAAAATTTCAATTACTTTTCGAATCTTGTAAGAAATAAACAAAAATAACCTGCATGATCTCCAAAACGCCGGAGACTTTGCAGGTTAGGTCTGTTCATTTGCAGCTCAAGAATGAGATTCTAGTTTAATTAAACCCACTGAACGACTTGTTCAGCGACTTGTCTTGTTTTGCCACGTGGTTCATTCAAACGATATCCAAAGGCTACCATACAGGAGATTCCGAAATGCTCAGCAGCCATAATCCCCTCTTCTGCAAGGAGCTGCTCAATCTTTGTTTTATCAAAACCTTCCATTGGGCAAGAATCGATTCCGATTAAAGCCGCTGATGTCATCATATTACCAAGGGCTATATAACTCTGCCGGCAGCTCCATTCGAACATTGCACGTTCATTCTCCATCAATCCGAAATCAACCTTCAAGAACTTATCGTACATATTACCTTTCCCTTCCCTCACTTCTGGAGGTAGCTCCTGTACATGCTCCATGACCCCTTTAATATAATCTGAATCAGCAGCCATATCTTTAGGAAGACGTGAAAGAATCAATACAAAATGACTTGCGGTTGGCAATTGCTTTTGTGCTCCCCAAGCATAAGCACGTAATTTCTCGCGAATTTCTGGACTTTGTACTACGACAAAACGCCAAGGCTCGAATCCGAATGAACTTGGTGACAGACGTCCTGTTTCTAGAATAAACTGAAAGTCTGACTCACTTATTTTTTTATGACTATCAAATTCTTTAGTTGCATGTCTGAACTGGTAGGCAGACAGGATTTCATTCTTGTTTAAAGACAAAGTATCCATGAGTCACACTCCCTTTACTTGGTTAGAATCGACGACCATTTGACTGTTTGCCGATCACATGCTTAATATTAGAATATATATTACTTCTTTAAAAGTACGCACATTAATGTTATGTAGTATACAAAATGATACTATGGGAGTTGAGCGACAATGCGTGACCGAAAAGGTGGCTTCGGAAATTACCCTGACAGCAATAAGGAAGCTTGCCCTGTGGAATTTACGCTTGATGTTATAGGAGGGAAATGGAAGGGCATTCTCATCTATCACTTGATCGATGGAACGAAACGTTTTAACGAATTCCGCCGAATCTGCCCAGGCATTACTCAACGTATGCTGACCCTGCAGCTTAGAGAGCTGGAAGAAGATGGGGTTGTTCACCGCGAGGTTTACCATCAGGTTCCCCCGAAAGTTGAATACTCGTTAACTGAATTTGGTGAGACACTCATTCCCATTATAAAACTCATGAAAGACTGGGGCGAGGTTTACAAAACAAAACAGCTTCCCATAGAAAGCTGTCCTGAAGGTACAGATATTACGGTGTAGCTCACAGCTGCACCTTTTATTTTCCATCATTAAAAAACGCTTCAGCCTTTTCCTTATGTTCGTTGGTTACTTGACCGGATATCGCTTTAATACCTGCTGCAATGATCGCTGCATCATCTGTAAATCCAAGGCCGAGAATCGCATCTGGTATCGCATCTATAGGAGAAATAAAATAAGCCAATGCACCGAAAGCAATTCCTTTTGCCCACAAAGGGGTCTTCGCATCGACAGCACAATAATACATCGCGATAGCATCTTTAGTAAATGGAATCTTACCTGCGAACTTTTTAGTTTTTGTCCAAAAATTCCGAGTTACCAATTCCTCATTTTTTTTGCTGTATGGAAACCTCTCTGCTGTGAGCTCCGCAGTGTTCATGTCATCATCTTTCTTCATTAAATTGTCCCTCCGTAAGGTTCATATGAAGTACATACTGTCAGTATACCCTCAGCTATAATATATATCTCTTAAATAAACTATAGCTTGTTCTATGAAACTTACACAATATCATTTGATTTCTTTAATTTTATTCAAATCACTGCTGCATAACGCTTCAAGATTATTAAAGATTCGCTCGGCATCCCAATCCCACCACTTAATCCCTTCAAGATATTCGATCAATTCAGCATCAAAGCGTTGTCTAATCACTTTACAGGGATTTCCTCCAGCCACACTATAAGCCGGGATATCTTTCACAACCGTTGAATTAGCCGCGATGACCGCTCCATTTCCAATATGTACACCAGGCATAACCGTAACATTCTGCCCAATCCACACATCGTTACCGATCACTGTATCTCCTTTATAAGGTAGATCTGATAGTTCTGGAGCTGCATGCTCCCAGCCATTAGCCATAATATTAAAAGGATAGGTCGTAACCGAATTCATTCGATGGTTCGCACCGTTCATGATAAATTCAACGCCTTTGGCAATCGCGCAGAACTTCCCGATAATAAGCTTATCGCCAATAAAATCATAATGATGCGTCACATGCTCCTCAAACTTTTCCGGACCGTCTATATCATCATAATACGTATAATCGCCAACCAGAATATTGTTTCTAGTAATCACATTTTTGATGTAACAGATGCTTTTGATCTGTTCATTTGGATAGAGTGTATTCGGATTCGGTCCATATTTCTCCATAGTAACGCCTCTCTCTCTTTTTGATAAAACATAGCAGAGATCGGAAGCCTTTTCAAATAAGTACGAATCATGAACATAAAAAGCGGCTACCGTGTGGTAACCGCCATTACAACTACTTTATCGCTTTGATAAAACATCTACTTCGTATTGCTTCACATCACTCAGCCAACTTTCTCGGACAGGCACACCACTCGTCGCACAATAATAATCCCAAATAGCTCCGAACGGATAAGATTTCAATTCCTCTACCAGTGCAAGTCTAGTAGTGTAATCCCCATCCAGTTCAATTTGCTTCAATAGCTCTATAGGTTCCAGCATCGCACGTAGCAGGGCTTTGATTGTGTTACGTGTTCCGATCACCCAAGCGGCAATGTGATTAATACTTCCGTCAAAGAAATCGAGTCCAATATGAGTTCTTTCTAGGAATTGACCTCTAACTAGTTCACGAGCAATCTCCAGCAGTTCATCATCCATAGTCACCACATGATCACTATCCCAGCGTACTGGACGGCTAACATGCAGCAACAATTGATCACCAAACAGCAGCCAAGAGGATAGTTTATTCGAGATGGTCTCGGTCGGATGGAAATGCCCAGCATCGAAGCAAACTGCTTTGCCCCGACTTAGTGCATAACCCATATAAAATTCATGCGAACCTACCACATAACTTTCTGAACCAATTCCGAACAGCTTGCTTTCTACAGCATCAATGTTATATTGCTGATCGATCTCCTCACTGAAGATCTCGTCCAGTGATTGCTGAAGTCGCACTCTCGGTGACAGACGGTCGATCGGTGTATCTTTATATCCATCTGGAACCCAGAAGTTGGTTACACAAGGCTGACCTAGTGCCTGACCGAAAGATTCTGAGATTCGGCGTGCAGCCTTGCAATGAGAAATCCAGAAGTTGCGTATTTCAGGATCCGGGTGGCTTAGTGTGAAGCCATCATTAGCTTTTTCATGAGAGAAGCAAGTGGGATTGAAATCTAATCCAAGTCCCTGCTCCTTAGCCCAGTTCACCCATCTTTCATAATGCTTAGGCTCTAGTGCATCAAGATCTACTGTCTCTTCCGTATCGGCATAAATAGCATGTAGATTAACTTTATGACGGCCTGGGATAAGCGCTAAGGCCCGCTCCAAATCACGCCGTAGTTCCTCCGGATTCCTTGCACGCCCCGGGTAACTGCCCGTGACCGCGATCCCGCCGCTGAGTTCCTTTTCCTTATTCATGAAGCCCTTTACATCGTCTCCCTGCCAACAGTGCAATGAAATTTTGATTACCTCAAGCTGTTCTAATACTTTATCTACATCAATGCCATGCTGTGCGTAGAGCTTTTTCGCTTCATTATAGCTCGTCTGAATGCTCTTTAAGCTTTCTGTACTCTGCTCCATGCTTAAGCCTCCTGATCTTGTCTTAGTGATTTCATTTAGGGGGATTTTTGTACCTCTTTGGCTCGTTTTCCGCTATTTGCGCTCAATGTAGGGCTTTTTTGTACCTCTTTGGCTCGTTTTCCGCTTTTTGCGCTCAATGTAGGGTATTTTTGTACCTCTTTGGCTCGTTTTCCGCTTTTTACGCTCAATGTGGGGGATTTATACCCCTCCTTGGCTCGTTTTCCGCTTTTTGAGCTCAATGTAGGGGATTTATGCCCCTCTTTTCCTCGTTTTCCGCTTTTTGCGCTCAATGAGGGGGATTTATACCCCTCTTTGGCTCGTTTTCCGCTTTTTGCGCTCAATGAGGGGGATTTATACCCTTCTTTGGCTCATCCATAGCTATCTAATAGTCATCCCATATATTCTCGGTTACTTTATTAGTTACTCTTATACGACCTGTAGCCGAGCAAATTCTGCTAATGCTGCGGTTTTCAGGGTGGAATCCATCATTTGTGGAAGATAAGTTGTTACATCAAATGAACGATAAATAATTTCTCTTGCTTCTTTAAGATCTGCGACCGCGCCTACACTGATCATTTGCATAACCACATTACCTAATGCGGTTGATTCCGTTGGTCCAGCGTAAATTTCCATCTCTAGCAAATCGGCCGCAATCTGGCATAGCAATCCGTTGTTCGCTCCACCACCTACGATATGCAGCCGCTCCCATTTTTCACCGGTCAATAGCTGAAGATCCTGAACGTAGAAATAATAAGAAAGAGCAAGACTGTCAAACACACATCTGGCAATCTCCCCTGGTGTCTTTGGTACCAACTGTCCGACTTCCGCACAATAGCTCTGTATCACGCTAACCATGTTGGATGGATTCATGAATCGTTCATCATTGCAGTAGATGATGGATCTAAAAGGAATTTCTTGCGCTGCCAATTCCACCAGTTCGCCGAAGCTGTACTGCCCGCCATATTCCTCACGAACCTTTTGGATCAGCCACATCCCCATAATGTTCTTAAGAAAACGAAATGAGCCGAAGGCTCCCCATTCGTTTGTATAATTGCGCTCCATCGCCTCTGGACTTGTAATTGCTGAATCCCGTTCCACCCCGATGAGTGACCAAGTACCACTACTGAGAAATCCCCAACTATCGCTACTTGCAGGAACGCCTAGTACAGCCGATGCTGTATCATGAGTGGCTACTGCTATGAACTCACAAACTGGAAGATCACCGCGTGCCGTCAAGTCATCAGTCAATCCGCCAATATGTTCCCCAGGTTCCGTTAAGGGGGGAAATTGTTCTTTTGAAAGACCAAGCAGTGCCAGGAGATCAGCGTCATAATCCCGAGTTTGCAGATTCAGCAGACCTGTGGTTGAAGCATTAGTGACTTCGCTAATTCTTCGTCCCGTAAGCCGATAGTAGAGATAATCAGGGACTAAAAGGATGGAATGTGCTGCTTCCAGCTCTACCTGATCATGCACATACAGCTGGTACAGCGTATTAATCGGGAGAACTTGTATCCCCGTCTTTCCGTAAACGCTTTCAGTTGATATATTGCGATGCAAACTCTCTACCGCTCCATCCGTTCGGGAATCACGATAAGAAAAAACTTCATGAATTCGTGTCCCCTTCTGATCTAGAAGTACGTAATCCACAGCCCAAGTATCAATTCCGACGGTACAATGCTCAATTCCTTTTGACTTCGCCTTCTGCAAGCCTTTTACAATTTCAGCAAATAAATAATCGACGTCCCAATAAAGATTACCCTTCATCTCAGTGAATCCATTACTAAAACGGTGAATTTCTGTTAATGATAAGGTTTCCTCCGGTTCTTGCAAGGTTCCACAAACGACTCTCCCACTAGAGGCTCCAATATCAATAGCAATATGATTCTGACCCTGTTTATGTGCCCCAGCATTCATTCTTAAACAACACTCCTTATCTCCTCATCAGCCTACCAGCAAGGCGAATACGATTCCTGGGCCATGCACACCTATCGTCAGATCATTCTCAATATCCGCTGAACGACTCGGTCCAGAAATAAAGTGAATACCTGCGGGGAGACCCGATTGTCCCGCTTCATCAAAATCAATAAGCACCTCACCCAGACGAGTCTTCAGCCGCTCAAGCGGAATGATAGCAATTAATGCGGTTGGCAAAAGACTGACAGAACGCCCTTTATCCGCAGAAGATAACACTGTAATAGAGCCTGTATAAGCAACTGCATAATCCGCGATCACAATCCCAATATCGGCTTCCGCTGCCCTAGCTTTCCATGCTTCTTGCATATCCGTATTCCAGACAGATACCTGCGTATCTACAAGTTCTTCTTCTAGACGAAGTGCCGCAAGCTCAGCTACATTCTGCCGAAGAATATAACGGGCAAGCATATCACTCGCTTTATTGACAATAAAAGCTTTAGCTTCATCCATCGTTGCCATGCGAAACACATGTCCACCTGCACTTTGAAAATTCGCAGTAAATTGATCGATGCGTTCTTCTGGACTCCACTGGAATTCTTGCCAATAATCTGGAGCACCGCGAAAAGGATGTACAGGAGCCATAGTCGTTCTTGGACGCTTCAAACGACGAGCGATATCGTTCATGAACGCCTGCTGTTTGTCACGTGATTCATTTGCCATACGATCCAGCCATTCATTGTGCGTTTCCTCAGTCATGTCCGGCTCCTCCTTCCAGCTCTTTCCGCTTCCGCTTCGCTAATAAATCTTCCATTCGCTTCTGAATGGCTGGGTCCATCTCTCGACTGTTCTTGTCTAACTCCTCCTGCAGCCCTTTCCAGCTCTCACGGAAGGATTCATCCGCCAGCTTCGGAGCGATCCGGTAGTTATTCCAGCCTTTCAGCGGCCCAAGCTTTGATGGAATTCCTCCGTCTCTCACAAGCAGCTTTTGTCCGATTCTGCCTACTTTCATCACACTACTAAATCGCTGTGACTTTGCCATAATCGCTCCAAAACCTTTCATGCCGAGCCCTTCCGCTTTGTCTCCATAACCTCTCTCTACCTTACGTCGCCGTAAATAGATAAGCATATCATGCAGAGGGATTTTGACTGGACAAGCTTCATAACAAGCGCCGCACAGACTCGATGCACCTGCGATATCATCCCATTGCTCTACATTTTTGTTCAGCGCCGGGGTCAACACCGCTCCGATCGGTCCGCTATAAGTTCCACCATAGGCATGACCGCCAATATGACGATAGACAGGGCAGGCATTCAGACAAGCTCCACAGCGGATACAGTTCAGCAGCTCCTGAAATTCTGGATCGCCGAGCTGCTCAGATCGACCATTATCAAGGATAATAATATGCTGCTCTTCCGGCCCGTCCCCATCATCTTTTCTACGGGGTCCTGAAATACCGGACATATACACTGTTAGCTTCTGGCCAGTTGCTGAACGAGGCAGTAACGTAGCCATCACCTCAAGGTCGCTCCAAGAAGGAATAATCCGCTCCATCCCCATCAACGTGATTTGCGTCTTCGGCAAGGTGGTGACCATGCGAGCATTGCCCTCATTCTCGAACAGCACCATGGAACCTGTCTCTGCAATCGCAAAATTACATCCCGTCATCCCAATATCCGCTTCTAGGAATTTCTCCCGTAGCTTGCGCCGTACGAATCCTGCAAGGATTGTAGTCTCAGGCAAAAGCTCCTCCCCTGCCTCCTTGGACAACAGCTCAGCAATCTGATAGCGGTTCTTATGGATGGCTGGGATAATGATATGAGACGGAGTTTCTCCGGCAAGCTGGATAATATACTCGCCAAGATCTGTCTCAATCGTCTCCACGTCAATGGACTCAAGCGCCGAATTCAAATGCAGCTCCTCAGTCACCATCGATTTGGATTTGACCACGGAAGCCGCTTGTTTTCGCTGCGCAATCTCTAATGCAATCTTCACTGCCTCTTCACCCGTTGCCGCAAAATGAATATGCGTGCCGTTCGCTCTTGCATTGTCCGCAAATAGATTCAAATAATAATCGAGATGAGCGATCGTATGCAGGCGAATTTGCCGCCCTCGTTCGCGCCATTCCTCCCAGTGTCCATGGTCGTTCGCCGCTTTCTGTTTCCCGTCACGCAGCCTTTCCGTGGTGAAGCGGACCGCCTTACGCAAAAAATCATTATTCAACGCCAAGTGGGCACGCTCTTTTACCGAAGCTGGCTTCACATGATTCGATTCCGATTTGGTCTGAGTGGCATTCTGGCTCATTGTCCAATCACCCCTTCATACAGTAGCTCTGCTAAATGCATGACTCGGACAGGCTTATGACGATAACGCAAATTCCCAGCAATATTCATGAGGCAGCCCATATCCAGACCCGTTAAGACCTCTGCTTCTGACTCCAGCACATGATCAGACTTCTCGGTGACCATCGCCCCGGAGATATCAGACATTTTTACGGCAAAGGTTCCGCCAAACCCACAGCAGTCCTCAGCAAAAGGTAGTGGTACTAGCTCCATCGCCTTCACATTCTGCATAAGCTGCATTGGTTCATCACGAATTCCTAGAATTCGGGTACCATGACAGGAAGGATGATAGGTAACTTTATGCGGAAACACTGCCCCTAAATCCGTTACACCAAGCACTTGTACCATAAACTGGCTGAATTCATAGGATTTAAGTTGTAAATTCTGTGCCTTGGCTAAATTAATCGGATCATCCTGAAACAGTTTCGGGTAATGATGAAGCATCCCGGTGCAAGAACCGGAAGGAGCAATGACAAAATCACTGTCTTCGAAGGCCTGCAAAATCGTAAGCGCAGCTTGACGTGCCTCATTCCAATAGCCGCTATTATACGCTGGCTGTCCGCAACAGGTCTGCACTTCAGGAAATTCAAGCTGTACGCCATATCTGGCAAGTAGACGTGCCATCGCTTCTCCGACCTTTGGATACACAGCATCACTGATGCAAGTAATAAACATCGACACCTTCATGTCTTCACCTCCTGCAACACTATTTTCTACACGGTTGTGATTGCGATGTTCAGCTCCTGTAGCTGCTTTACCTGTTCTGTTTCGGGGCTGTAATCCGTAATCACAACATCCAGTTCACTAGTCGTGGCAACATGAGTAAACGCTTGAATTCCAAACTTACTAGAATCGCACAGTAGGATTACCTGCTCCGCTATTGCAATCATCTTTCGCTTCACCATCGCTTGCAGCTCATTCGATTCACTGGCGCCGCGTTCGAGATGAAATCCTTTGCAGGAAAAAAACATCTTATCCACGTGATATAACTCAAGCGAACGCTCCGCTAAATGTCCAACAAAAGACATCGATCTGCGGCTCAGCTGCCCCCCTGTTGAGATCACATCTATTCGTTCTTTCCCACTTAACTCCGCAGCTACTCTGATAGAGTTCGTCAGTACAGTCAGTGGCATATCCGGCAAATGTGAGGCCATATACCATGCAGTCGTACTGGCATCCAGCAAAATTCGATCTCCTGGCTTTATCATTAACACAGCCTCACGGGCAATCCGCTGCTTCTCCGCTGCGTTCATAATTTCACGTTCGGCATATGGTGTCTCTGGCTGACGCTCACGCAGACTAACTGCACCGCCGTGAGAGCGTAGCAGCCTCCCCGCCTTTTCCAAGCGATCAAGATCTCGCCGGATGGTCTCCTCCGTCACTTGGCATAAGGTACTTAGTTCCGAGACACGGATGCTGCCGCGTTCATTCACTAGTTCTACGATTCTTTCATATCTGTCTGCAATCAGCATGGCTTCCCTCCGTTATCCCTATCTATATTCTATCTTCCTGTTATCTAGTAAAAGCTGCCGGCACGCCACCGTCAATCGTCAGCATGCAGCCCGTAGTCTTCTCTGACTTGGATGAAGCGAAAAAGGCAACGCCTTCAGCAATATCACGTGGATAAATATTTACCAGCAGTGTTGTGCGTTTACGATAATGCTCCTCTAGTTGATCCGGCTCAATGCCGTAAGCAGCCGCGCGTTCATTCCGCCAGTTCGAATTCCAAATGGCAGAACCTTGTAGAATGGCATCCGGCAAAATGGTATTGGCGCGAATGCCGAATTCTCCGCCTTCAGCTGCAATACAGCGAGCTAAATGTGCTTCGAGCGCTTTGGCAGAGCTGTAAGCCGATACGCTTTTCCCAGCAAATATGGAGTTCTTGGAGCCGATAAATACCATACTACCACCGATTTTTTGCTCCTTCATCACCTTAAAGGCTTCGCGTGCAACGAGGAAATAACCTGTGCCTAATACGGAAATGTTCAAGTTCCACTCTTTTAATGAAGTCTCGTCAAAAGGACTGGAGGTCGCAAGCCCGGCGTTATTCACAATAATATCAACTCCGCCATAGAAAAGGGCTGTATCCGCATAAGCTGCGGTAACCTGCTCCTCCTGCGTTACATCCATTTTAACAGCGAACGCACGATTCTCACCGTATTTATCGTTAATCTCCGTAGCAATTTTCTGTGCACCCTCTAGATTGAGGTCAGCCAGCACAACATGCGCCCCTTCGGACACTAGACGGCGAGCGGTTTCGCTTCCGATTCCTCCTGCCCCACCTGTAATGAACGCAACTTTACGCGAGAATTCTGCTTCTGCTGGTGCAAGCGATAATTTATATAATTCCAAAGGCCAATATTCCACGTTGTAAGATTCATTCTCACTAAGAGAGACGAAATCTCCCAGTGCGGTAGCTCCGCGCATAACTGCAATTGCCCGATGATACAAGGCTCCGCTGATCTTGGAGTTGCTCCAGCTTTTGCCTGTATTGATCATTCCCACTCCGGGAATCAGAATCACACGCGGCGCGGCTTCGAACATTACATCCCCCTCATGCTTATTGCGGTCGAAGTAAGCTTTGTACTGCTCTTTATAAGCGGAAATCGCTTCGTTCAGCTTAGCCTTCAGACCATCAATGTCACTGGCATTTGGCTCCCAAGCCACAAAAAGCGGCAGCATTTTAGTATGAACCAAATGATCTGGGCAAGCTGCACCTACACTGGATAATTTCTCCGAGTTAACTCCACCTACAAAACGCAGAACATCCTCTGCATCATCGAAGGTCAGTATCATTTTACGCTCATCACTGACTGCGCCTCTGATCAGTGGCATTACAGCTGCTGCTACAGCCCGCCGTGCTTCTTCCGAAAGTGCTTCCGATTTGCGGCCTCCGAACAGGTTCTCATCTTCCATTCGATCTTCGATGTAACGCTCCGCTTCATTAATGATAGAGATCGTCTTGGCATAACAGGCTTCCGGTGTATCTCCCCAAGTCACCAGTCCATGCTTCTCCATCAACACCAGCTCTGCTTGTGGATTAGCAAGTACTCCTTCAGCAATCATTTTAGATAAAGTGAACCCTGGACGGATGTAAGGCACCCACACGAAGCGGTCCCCATAAATTTCTCGTGCAATATCTTTACCGTTATGCGCACAACACAAGCTGATAATCGCATCTGGATGCGTATGATCTACATGTTTAAATGGTAAAAAAGCATGAAGCAGTGTCTCAATCGAAGCACGCGGATGTTTAGGATCAATCATGCAATTCGCGAGATAAGCCACCATTTCCTCATCAGGCATTTCCTCCCGATCAAACAAAGGGGCAATATCCTGAAGACGTAACCCAGTAAAATTGCCTGCTTTCATTGTAGCAAGGTCCGAACCGCTACCCTTCACCCACATCACTTCTACTTCACGCCCGCGAAAATCCAATTCTATCGTCTTACTGGAGGTATTCCCGCCCCCAAAATTACAAACTCTGCGATCTTCACCCAACAGATTGGAGCGATAGACTAGTGAATCCAGACCTCCGTGGATGTCTTTTTCCCGTGCTGAATCCCATAAACTTTGTACCATTTGTGAATACCTCCGTTTTTGAATGTTTATTTTTTTGTTTATTTTTGTTTGTTTTGATTTTAATCTATTTGTTTGTGTTTGAATAGAGCGTTTTCAACAAAATTTAAAATTTATTTCACAATTTAGACGAATCCTCCTTGGATGAACTGAAATTACATTGCCAAAAACAAAAAAAGAGTTGCCAATTAGCAACTCCTTCACCTCCACTATTCAGCTCACCGACTCATAGACTGATCCAGTAGCTACATTTTCCATCCTCAATACGGCTAAGTATTCCTCTGTTCGCTTCAATGACCTTTCTCGAAGATACATTGCTCGGCTCACAGGTCAGCATGACCTTATCAATCCCCAGATCCGCAGCTTTTTTTAACAACTCTGCCAAAAAAATTTTGCCATAGCCCTTTCCTCGCTCACTAGGCCTGATGCTATATCCGATGTGTCCACCTGATTTTCTTAATTGATCATTTAAGGAATGTCTTAGCTTTCCAACACCAACAGGATAAGAGTCAATCAATAACCAATAGTTGGTTTGCGGGACATAGTTTGGTTGGAGATTATCGCCTCTTGATAGTGCGATCCGATCTCTGATGAAATCAGGAAATTCACTGTAAGCCAAGTCAAACCCATTGTTAACGAATCCATTCTCCCCAGGGCCTATCTCCATAATCATTTCAAAAATATCGCGTCCATCTGACAAACTGGCTTCCTTTAGCTCAATTAACATCATAATCCCCCCTAAAACATAAAAATTGCTTACCGTATCAAAAAATTCTATCGCAAAAAAGAGCCCACCGCATTACTTAATTGCACTTTCTACAACTAACATCACCTTCAGTACGCCTGTCTATCGTTAAGTGTACTTTGTGCAACTAAAATCCCCCAATCAAGCTGTATCGGCTGATTTCCAGAGATATAGTTGCACAAAGTACACCTATATCACATTAGTGGGAGTAAAGTAGCTTTTTAGTTGTACATAGTACACTTATCTGCTCCCACCCTCTTTTTCACACTAATGTTTCTATTTCTCTCTCCGCCTTGCGAACACTCATAGTATACTTATTGGCATAAGATACAGATGTTTTATTTTGGATAAGGAGGTTTCTGATGGTAAATAGCTTCAAGAATGTAAAAGCGCAAGAACGAGTGTGGCACTCCTATCAGCAGCTAGTTGAGCAGTGGCCCATTCCGCTTGAGGAGATTGATGTTCCAACCACATATGGACTGACGCATTGTATCCTTGCTGGACAAAAGAATAATCCCCCCTTATTACTGTTCCATGGCGTGGGTGATAATTCGGCGGTCATGTGGATCTTAAACATCGAGGAACTATCGAAGCATTTTTATTGCATCTCAGTTGATACTTTGGGCGGACCCGGAAAAAGCATCCCTAACGAGCATTTTAACAAACAGAAGTTTGAGCAAATAGAATGGATTAATGAAATAGCGACGCATTTGAGTATAGGCGTCTTTCATATCGCGGGAGTGTCCAACGGCGCCTATATTGCTTTTAATTATGCAACTAAGCAACCGGACAAAGTAAAGCGTGTCGTTTGTTTGGAGGGCGGAATGGTCACTGCACCGATCAAAGCCATGATCCAAACCTTAATGATGATGTTCCCGGAGATTCTAATTCCAACAGATCGTAATTTACTAAAAGTTCTAAAGAAGTTAAGCGCACCTAACTCCCCTTTATTTGATAACCATCCAGCATTGGCGGCTCATCTGATCCTTTTAATGCGGACTCATAATCAGCAAGCTATGTTTGTGCATAAGCTTCATCCATACGATAAGAACGCCGCGGTTGCAATCAGAGACAAGCTCTATTTTTTAATCGGTGAGCACGCGTTAAAGCAATCGAAGGACTTCATAGGTATTTTAGAAGATGGAAAGTTCCATTACCAAGTCATCCCCCATGCGGGACACGGGATTAATCACGAGCAACCGGATAGAGTAAACACTGAGATCATCAATTTCCTGACAGACGATAAGGATAAATCACTTGCATCCAGATGAAAGCGCTACTATTATGTTTGTAATTACACATACCCATCTTAGATAAGGAGATGATTACCATCAGATACGGAACATTAGCGCATACATTTGGTTGTTTACCCCTCAAATCGTTGACTGCAACGCTTCAGAATTATGATATCGATTTTGTTCAACTGGCTTTATCCAAAGCTATTCAGGATATCGATACCTCCACAGGTAAATTAAGTCCAGGCCTCGCAAACTATATTGGCGAACATTTTGACAGAGCAGGTATACGTATCGGCGTGTTAGGCTGTTACATCAATCCTATTCATCCAGACCCTGTTATACGAAGAGCGGAGATCAATCGATTTAAGGAACATCTTCGATATGCCCGCCATTTCGGAGCACCTATGGTGGCAACGGAGACAGGCGCTCTGACTACTTTTCAAGCACAAGATCCGCTCCATTACGAAGCTATCGGCTGGGACATATTAAGAGCCACTGTACAAGAGCTTGTGGAAGAAGCTGAAAAATGGGGGGTGTTTCTGGGATTGGAGGGAGTCTGCACGCATACACTTTCTACACCAGACAAGATGCGCCGCATCCTAGATGAAGTCCCCTCAAGCAATATTGGTGTTGTCTTGGACCCCTGCAATTTTATTGGTGACGCAGTAGATATTCAGGATCAAATTGTCGATGACTCCTTTAGGTTGTTCGGGGACCGGATTATTTTAGCGCATTTAAAAGACATCTATTCAAATGGAGGGACAATTTACCACGGAAAGGCTGGTGGAGGTCAGTTTCATACCGAAGCTTTCTTGAACAAACTCCAAGAATTCAAACCGATGATCGACATATCATTAGAAGATATCAAAGATTTAGAGATTAATGATACCGTCGCTTTACTAAAGAAGCTTGCTTCTATGGAACAATAATGCTAATAATAATTTCACTCATAAGCACCCCTCACCCTACTTTAATATTAAACTAGATAAATGGTACCTTTCTATGCGAGTTGAATACAATAAGAAACATAACGATTGAATCACAGCGTTTAACGATTATAGCCCTAACTTGGAAGGGACTGGATTATCAATGAGACTCACATTCCCTATTCTGACCTTATCTCACGGCGGAGCACAACGCATGCTGGTAGAGCTCACCAATGGACTGACAGCTATGGGGCATCAAGTCACTATCCTCATGCCTGTGGATGGCGTTGTTTCCTATGATATCCGTTCCACCATAATCCGCTCCGCATATATGGATCTTCAGGAACAAGACTATCCCTCAGGTGATGTGATTGTTTCTAATTTTCATACAACAGTTCCTACTTCGCAAGCAGCGAGCAACCAAGGAAAAGGAATTCATGTAAGATTATCATTATGTTACGAACCCCCATTCTTACCGGATAGTTCGCTATCGTTTCCTTCATATCATGTCACAGAGTATCTGATTGTTTTATCGCATTGGCAGCAGGAGTTGATTCGTTTAAATCATGGGATCACAGGAAACATTGTACCCGTTGGTATCAGCTCCTCTTTTAAGAATATGAAAATCCGTCACAGTCTTCAGGAGCCTTTAAATATAACAGCAATATTAAGAAAAACAGAACCAGGCTTCTCTTGGCACCGGGAGCAAGATTATCTTATAGAGCAGCTCGATGATGTAAAAGAACAATACCCCTATGTGAATATTAACTTTATTAGTCCACCCGACGAGTTCAACAGCTCAGAAGCTTTACAAAAGTTAAAAGCCACCGGAAAATATCGATTCTTCACCCCAGCGAATGATGAGGAACTCTGTTACCATTACAACGGTGCAGATATCTTTGTTAGTTCTAGTATTTTTGATACAGGTTCTTTGCCGGGGCTTGAAGCCATGCGGTGTGGCGCAGCACTCGTCTGTGTTTATTCAGGTGGAAATATGGAATACGCAAATCACGAGAAGAACTGTCTGCTCTCCTATCGGTATGAGAATCGGCTTGGTGAAGATGTCATCCGCTTAATCCGAGACCCAAACTTAAGAACTAAATTAGCTGCACAGGGCGAAAGATCCTCACATAAATGGACTTGGGCAAATAGTGTGCGATTATTTGAACAAGCGATTAGAGATTTCTTGTAAAAAAAGACTAACTCAAAAGTGGAGTTTACTACTCTCTCTTTCGATAGATGCCCGGCGACACCCCATAACGATCCCGAAATACCCTGTGGAAATAGGTGTAGCTTCCGAACCCGGTCTCCTCTGCGATTCGCTCTAAAGTGTAATTAGTGTTGTCCATTAACCGCAGTGCCATAGCAAGCCGAATTTGCCCTGCATATTGCATAATAGAATAGCCAAATTGAATTTTGAATAAATGCACGGCCCTCGTTACACTAATTCCGGCATGAGCAGCTACGTCCTTTAGCCTGATCTCTGATGTAGCATGCTCCTCCACATAACTCTTCATTTTGAGTCCGTGTAGAAGCGAGGCCGATGATGAAGCAGGCGCCTCTTCAATCGCCCGATCCAGCAGTAAACATAAAGCCTTAAATAACGCTTCAAGTATTTCTGGACTGCCTCCATCAAGTCTTCTATGCTCCAGATCAAGCTGTTGCCATATACTTTGCAGCTTGCCATCATCCGCAATTCTAACTTTCTTCGGTCTTTCGCGCAGGTTCCACCAGTGATCCACCCATTCTCCTGTACACATTACAAAATAGTCCACACTATGTCCCAGAGGGCTTTTCTTTTCACCGATTCTCAGATCATATATATCCTGGGGCTTAAATAATAACAGATCACCAGGCACCACGGTTACCATGTCTCCATCGATGAGAACCTCACATTCCCCTTCTGCTTGCAGCCTGATGATATAGGTATCAAGCCCACTGCGATATAATTGCCTAAAAGGCTGAATATGGCGGATAAATCCACAAAGACTTATTTGGACACTATTAGTTTCCATAGCATCACTCCTCTACTCTTAGTAGTCGATGACCAGATTGTTGAGGTTCTTAGCCATATAGTTTCTTCAAAGAACGGTTGATCTCCTTCTATAATAAAGACAGAATTTATATGTACAGGAGGTTACCAACCCTTATGAGTAAAATCGTTCGCGTCATTCAAACAGCAAAAGAAACTACCGACCGTTTAACAGAAAAAGACCCTCTGATCTTCCTGCCGGATACGTCGGGTGTCGAATCAGAGCTCATCAATATCTATGATGATCTGGAGTATCAGGAAATTGAAGGTTTTGGCGGTGCACTGACAGAGGCATCTGCTGTTACCATTGCTAAACTAAGTGAAGCCAAACAGAATGAAATCATCAAAGCTTATTTTGATCCTGAGCATGGCATTGGATATACTTTATGCCGCTCGCAT
Source organism: Paenibacillus sp. FSL R5-0345 (assembly GCF_000758585.1). NCBI lineage: Bacteria > Bacillati > Bacillota > Bacilli > Caryophanales > Paenibacillaceae > Paenibacillus > Paenibacillus sp. FSL R5-0345. The sequence goes on along the minus strand of NZ_CP009281.1, from coordinate 2,620,961 downwards.
ATCCAAAGCTGCGACTTCTCACTGGGCAACTATGCTTATGTAGAAGAAGGCGATGCTGAGCTGCGTTCGTTCGATATTTCCAGAGATCAAGACTCAATTATCCCTCTAATTAAAAATGCTGCAGCAGCTGTCGGTGAAGATTTCCGTTTGTTCTCTTCTCCTTGGAGTCCTCCAGCATTCATGAAGACAAACGGGCAAATGAACGGAGGCGGAGCTCTTAAGCCTGAATACCGTGAGGCTTGGGCCAACATGTTCGTTAAATATATTCAGGCTTATGCTGCTGAAGGCATTGATATTTGGGCCGTTAGTGTTCAGAACGAAGCAAAAGCTGTTCAAATATGGGACTCCTGCCTTTATACCGCCGAAGAAGAAAAGGATTTTGTTCGGGATTACTTAGGACCAGCCTTGGAACAAGCCGGCTTGGCTCATGTAAAGGTTATGATCTGGGATCATAACAAGGAACGCGTCTATTATCGTGCCAAGGTTGCTTTTGAAGATCAAGAGGCTTCCAAGTACATTTGGGGAATTTGCTTCCACTGGTACTCCGGCGATCACTTCGAAGCCCTATCAGCCGTACATGATCGTTTTCCAGATAAAAAGCTGTTCTTCAGCGAGGGCTGCCAAGAAGGTGGCGTTCATCTCGGCTCGTGGAACACCGGTGAACGTTACGGTCATGATATCATTGGCAATCTGAACAACTGGATGTCGAGCTGGACCGACTGGAATATTGTTTTGGACGAGCAAGGCGGACCTAACCATGTAGGTAACTACTGCGATGCTCCAATTATCGGGGATACAAAAAACGATGAAATTACTTTTGAGAGCTCCTTCTATTACATCGGGCATTTCAGTAAATATATTCGTCCAGGTGCTAAACGCATTGGACATTCCAAATATACTGATAAGCTTGAAACTACAGCTTTCCGTAATCCTGATGGTACTATTGCTGTTATCGTTATGAACCGCACGGAACAAGAGCTTCCGTTCACGCTTCGCTTCCATGACAGCTTAGCTGAGAACATAATTCCGGCTCATGCCATTCAGACACTGCTAATAAAGTAAAAAGATAAGGAGGTTCTCTTTATGCGAAGCGCATAGAGAGAACCTCCTTAATTTAATTAAGAGACAACAATTGCTTATAACCTGGCCGTCAGTATTTCGCATAACGCTCCATACAACGAATGTTCAAGATCCATTGAGCTAAGAGCGCTTAATGCTGCCGTCGGTGTTGATGATTCTTGGATTACGCGGTAAATATGTTCTTTCATTTGAAAAAGAATTTGCGCACGATTCAGTAGGTTGAACACCTCTTCATCAACTGAATTCACAGCTATCCTAGCATCTGCGAACATTACCTCCAGTGATTGGTCGACCGCTAGATCCGAGATCATGATCGTTAGTGTATGCGTAGCTTCGTTGTATCCCATTTCTGCTGTGATTACTGTGCCGCAAGCGAGTACTTGGACCTTGGTATCCGCAAAGCCGACAAAGGATAGCTTCCATGACCGTCGTTCAGGCACAGCCTCTGTGTTTCCCTTAGCAGGGAGTATCTTGAAGCTGGCTTTTTCGCCTATCTCCATAATCATTTCCGTGTCGCACCATTGCTCATCCCGATCCTCTGCAGTATCGCCCTCATCCTCCCAGAGATGAAAATGACCACTGCCTCCAGCAAACACACGTACCTCCATAGATCTCGGATTATCCACTAATGAGGTATATTCCGTCAGATCCGCCAGAGGAACGATAGCACCCGCTTTTGCTAATACAGGAATATTCTCCAGATTACGATAGAGTGAAAGTTTTCTTCCACCGTCATACACTCTTCCGTTAAAGAAATCTATCCAGATTCCTTTTGGTAGCCAAGCCTTAAATTCGGCAACGCCTACCTTGGAGTTGACCGGCTGAGTAATCGGACACACAATGATTTCAGTACCAAAGTAATATTCATTTGGCACTTCATAGGCTTCATTCCGCTGCGCATGATGATAATACATGGGCCGGACTAGCGGAAGACTATCGCGGCTGGCATAACGATTCATTGTGTACAAATAGGGTAGTAAACTGTGCCGCAAGCGCAGGTAATCCTTCATTACGTCCGCGGCAATCTTATTGAACCGCCATGGCTCTTTACTGTTGAAGGCACTTGCGGAGCTATGTAACCGCAGAATAGGCGAAAACACACCGAATTGCACCCAGCGTATCGCCAATTCATCGTCTAAGTAGCCATTCATGTGGCCCCCGATATCATGGCTCCACCAACCATAACCGACGTTTGCGGCGTTAGCTGTGAAGTAAGGCTGGAAATCCAGAGATTCCCAAGTGACAATGGTATCGCCAGAGAATCCTACAGGATAACGATGGCTGCCAAGACCTGCATAACGGGAGAAAGTAAGCTTCCTGTTCCCTCGCCGACCGCTGTCTAGATAGTGATAATGGTTCAGCATCCAGAGCGGATCTAGTCCCGGTACTTTAGTCACTCCCCCCTGCTGCCAATCAATCCACCAGAAATCCACACCTTCATCCTCAAGCGGATGATGCAGAAACTTAAAGTATGCCCGTAAAAAATTCGGATCCGTGATATCAAATTCCACAGCATCACCTTTTTCCGGGTCCAAGCCCAACTCCGCAGCAATAGCTAGATAAGGATCTTCAAACGCCCTTACGCCATCAGCAGGATGCACGTTGAGCGTCACACGAAGTCCTCTTTCATGTAGCCATGATAAAAACCTCTGCGGGTCTGGGAACAGATCTCTGTTCCATGTATAGCCCGTCCATCCGCTGCCGTACTGTGGATCAATATGGACAAGATGCCAATCCATATCCATAACTGCGACGGAAAAAGGGATTTGCTCACTTTCAAACCGTTCCACTAGAGCTTTATATTCTACTTCTGAATATGGATAATATCGGCTCCACCAGTTGCCAAGAGCATAACGTGGTAATAGAGGGGTACTACCGCAAAGATGATAGAAATCCTTTAAGCACTTCAAATAATCATGGCCATAACCAAAAAAATAAAAGTCGAGGGCTTCTTGCAACCGCAGTTCAACCCGTCCATCCTCTTCAAGGATAAGAGAGCTGCTGTCATCCACTAACGTAAACCCGGAACGCGAGAGCAGTCCGTGCTCAAGTGGAATAGCACCATCAGCATTATCCAATGTACGTGCCGTCCCTCTCAAGTCTTGCACTGGATCACCGTAATTCCAGACACTCATTAGGTGACCCGCTTCGTTTCTTATTCGAATGCTGAGGCCATGCCGGGAGAAGGGCTTCTTATCATAGGTTAAATGAAGACGATCCGTTATCAATTCAAGCTTATTTCCCAGATCAATTACGCGAAATTTCGGAACAGGAAAATTGCGATTCACAACGGTCTGCGACGCCCGATCTTCGAAACACCCCTCCTCACTGTATTCCATCCGGATAAGCTCCGGAGTTAGTACAGTGAATCGATAGCGCTCCCCCTGAATGATCGCGTCAGCTCTACCGCATGGTTCAGCTTGCAGCTTTAATGAGATCGCCAAAGGATTTGGCTCTTTCATCGTATGTTCCATCGGGTGACCCTCTCTTCTTTCTATTCTACATTCACATAACGACTGTAAGCATCGGTACGAATTTTAACCAGCTTATCCAGTCCCATTCCCCGCAGCTGTCTTACATAATCAGCCCAGCCCTCGTCAATTTCACCTGTAATTATAAACTGAGCACGCATTGTATTGACGTAACTATCGATATCCGTTGTCAAAGTCGGCAGGAGCTGAAACTCTTCAGCGGTATACATTACATCAGGGAAAGGGGGCGTTGTATAATCACTACCCAGCTTATCGAGCTGCAGCTTCAGTCCATCTCCGGTTTTTGGGTTTAGAAAGATGGATTTTTCAAACACTGGACTGACATATTTCGGCCCGAAATCCCGGAGTGATTGATCCCAATACCAGGCATCAGCACTGGTACCCATCGGTGGGTCCATCAATGTATAAGAACCGTTAATATTTTTCTTAATAACGGTGTCTATCGCTCCCCAGAAATTTTGAATACTTGCTTCATTGGTATAGAACTGGTCAGCCCAGCGGGCAGCAATCTCTGGGTATTTGCAAGAAGTGGAAATTAGCAGCTCGTTACGCTCCAGATTCATTCCATACGGATTTCCTATGGTGTAGCGCTTACCATCCGGACCTGCAATCGGGGGAATCGTGACATATTGATCACTCCATTTGCCAAACACGGCATCCGGTGTCCACTGATATGAGAACCCTACGATAGGAGCATCCGGATTAAGAAACTTGGCTGATCTCATCGTTTCATCTTGCGTGAATAACTCTTTATCAAGCAAACCTTCGATAAATAATTTATGCTCCCATTTGAGCCCTTCTTTGTACGCCTCTGAAACAGGGTAATATACCGCATTTCCATCCTGGACGACCATAAAGTTATTGTTCAGATCCGTGATTCCGAAGGGACTGATGAGATCATTACTTACTTCGATAACTGGTATCTCATCCAGCCTTCCATTCCCATTAGGGTCGCGTTCTTTAAATGCTTTTAGCACGTTGTATAGATCATCTATCGTATCGGGAACCTTCAATCCCAATTTATCCAGCCAGGTTTTGTTAATCACGGGTTGGCGCGAGCTTTTAGGACGTAAAGGTAATCTTGCAGGCAAAGAGTAGATTTTCCCGTCAGGAAAAGTACTGATTTTTTTCAATTCAGGCTCTTCCTGCATGGCTGCTTTGAGGTTAGGCATATAGCTTTCGATATAGTCATCAAGCGGCCTGAATAAGCTTAAATTATTGACGATATCCGAATCTCCGAAGGTCTCACTCCCTAAAATGATATCTGGAAGTGTACCGCTTGCCAGCATAATGGACTTACGCTCACTCCAATCATTAGCAGACATCACCTGCCATTCGATTTTGACATTCGTATTTTTTTCCAAATCCTTCAGCCATTGATTCTGGATAAAGTTATCTCCCATGCTTCCCCACCGAACCGTTAGAACCTTCAGCGTCATGGGCTTATCCACGATTGGCAAACCTTCTTTATGAAATTGACCCGGATCAGATTCAACAGAGTTTACCCCTTTATCCCCTTTACAGGCTGTAAGGCCAGCAAGCAACGTTGTCACTAGAAGAATGACGGTGATTGTTCTATTGATACTGTTTTTGGGTTGCTTTTTCATTACGGTCTTGCTCCCTCACAAATGTTAGTAGAAAAGTAGAAGAACTTATTCCTTCACTGCGCCGATCATTACCCCTTGGTTAAAGTATTTTTGCACAAATGGGTATACACACATAATTGGAACAGTTGCTACGATAATCACCGAATACCGCATCATATTGGCGAGCCGTAACGCGATTTGTGCGGCTTCACCGGTCCCCATACCAGACTGCATCTGATTGGTAATCAGAATATTTCGCAGGATCAGCTGCAGCGGATACATATTAGGATTTTTCAAATAAATCAAGGCATTAAAATATGAATTCCAATAACCTACAGCGATCCATAAACCTAACACTGCAATAATAGCCTTCGACAACGGTAGAACTATCTGTGCAAAATAACGGAGATTGCCACAACCATCAATCTGTGCTGCTTCCCATAAATCGCCCGGAATACTAGTCTGGAAAAAAGTTCGTGCCACTATGATATTAAAGACTCCAACTGCAAAAGGCAGTACCATAACCAAGAAAGTATCATAGAGATGGAAATCACGAACCGTTAAAAAAGTAGGAATCAACCCACCGTTAAAGAACATGGTAAAGATGAAAAACAGCGAAATATATTTCCGTCCCACAAGGTCCTTTCTCGACAAAGCATAGGCTGCTGAGATATTTACTACTAAGCCGATTGCAGTCCCAACCACCGTGTACAGGATGGTATTCCAGTAGCCGATCCAAATATTTTCATGACGCAGCAGCTCTTTATAACCATCGAAGGTGAAGCCTTTAGGAAATAACCAAACCTGCCCGCCTGCCACTGCGGAAGGATCACTGAACGAAGCAATAACGATAAAATACAACGGATAGATCAGGATGATTAGAAAAATTGCCGAGATTACATACATCACAATTTCCATTATAGTATCCGAAGAGCGATTCTTCTTTATTTTTCCTACATTTCCTTTAGTCGCTGTCTCTAATACGCCCATTTCAATGCTCCTCCCTTCTACCACAAGCTATTTTCACTTAATTTTTTAGAAATCTGATTGACCATGATTAATAAAATAAAATTAATGACCGTGTTGAACAGGTTGATCGCTGACGAAAAGCTATACTGGCTGCTGAGCAGACCAATTTTGTAGACATAAGTAGAGAGAATTTCACTTGAGGTGATGTTTAAGTCATTTTGCATTAGATACACTTTTTCAAATCCAACCCCAAGCAGTCCCCCGACCCTCAGGATAAGCAAAGTTATCGCTGTTGGCATCAGCATCGGAATATCGATATAACGAACTTTATGCATTCGACTAGCGCCGTCCACGGTTGCAGCCTCGTACAAGCTAGGATCAACAGCAGAGAGCGCAGCGATAAAGATAATACTGTCCCAGCCGACATGCTGCCACACATCCGACCAGACGTACACACTGCTGAATAATCCCGCAGAGCCCATTAGATCAGGAGCTTCTTTTCCAAAAAGACTATAGATATTGCCCAGCAGTCCGGTGCTAGGTGAGAACAGAATCATCATTAAGCCCACCATAACTACCGTAGAGATAAAGTGAGGCATATAGGATACTGTCTGGAAAAACCGTCTAAAACGGTTAGGTCTCATCTGGTTAACCATCAGCGCAAGTATAATCGGAATCGGAAACGTAATCAGACTGTACACACTGATGATTAGCGTATTTTTGATCGTGGCAGAAAATTGATAGGAATTAAAGAACTTCTCGAAGTATTTGAATCCGGCCCACGGGCTGCCGCCTATACCCAAGGCTGGGCTATAATCCTTGAATGCAATGAGTACCCCATACATGGGTTTATACGCGAATAATAACGTCAGAACTATAGCTGGAAAAAGCAATAGATAAAGACCCCAGTTTTGTTTGATTTGTCCGAGTTTCCGACTCAAATGAATTGGATCAGATTTCATAACATCCCCTCCTTATTAAAAATAGAGAATGCTACCCCACAAATTTATGTAGGGCAGCACCTTTTTCGAAAGACGAATAGGTTATTTCACACTCATATAACGACTGTAAGCATCTGTGCGAATCTTGACTAATTTTTCAAGCCCCATTTTATTAAGCTGTTTGACATAATCATCCCAGCCTTCGTCAATTCCACCTTTGCTAATAAATTGAGCGCGCATTGTATTCACATAACCGTCGATATCCGTGGTCAAGGTTGGCAGCTCCTCGAACTCGTCGGAGGTGTACATAACGTTAGGGAAAGGCTCTGTAACATATTCACTACCCAGCTTATCCAGCTGCAGCTTCAGTCCATCACCACTTTCAGGATTAAGAACGATTTTCTGTTCAAAGGACGGGCTCACATATTTCGGTCCGAAATCACGTAGAGACTGATCCCAATACCAGGCATCTGCGCTGGTTCCAGCCGGTGGATCCATCAATGTATAGGTGCTGTCATCATTCTTCTTAATTACAGTTCCAATCGCGCCCCAAAAGTTCTGAATGCTCGCTTCGTTCGTGTAGAACTGATCTGCCCAACGTGCAGCAACCTCTGGATACTTACTAGAAGTAGTAATCAGCAGTTCATTACGATTAAGACTCATCCCAATTGGATTACCGATTGTATAACGCTTACCATCCGGTCCGGCAATCGGTGGAATTGTCACATATTGATCGCTCCATTTACCAAACACAGCGTCCGGGGTCCACTGATACGTAAAGCCTACGATTGGAGCATCCGGATTTTGGAACTTCGCCGATCTCATCGTATCATCCTGAGTGAATACCTCTTTATCTAACAATCCTTCCGCATACAATTTATTTTCCCATTTAAGACCTTCTTTGAACTCCTCCGAAACAGGGAAATAGATCGCTTTTCCGTCCTTGATGATCATATTGTTGTTATTCAAGTCGGCAATTCCGAAGGGACTGATCAAGTCATTACCGATTTCAATAAATGGAATCTCATCTTGTTTTCCATTTCCGTTCGGATCTTGTTCTTTGAAAGCTTTTAGCACGTTATAGAGCTCGTCAATCGTCTCAGGCACCTTCAAGCCCAATTTGTCCAGCCAGGTCTTGTTAATTACAGGCTGACGTGAGCTTTTTGGACGCGATGGAAGTCTTGTTGGCAGTGAGTAGATTTTTCCGTCAGGAAATGTGCTGATTTTTTTCAACTCTGGCGTTTCTTCCATTGCTGCTTTAAGATTTGGCATATTTTTCTCAATATAATCATCTAAAGGGCGGAAAAAACTTAGATTATTAACGATATCGGAATCACCGAAGGTTTGATTTCCTAGAATAATATCAGGGAGTGTACCGCTAGCCAGCAGAATGGACTTCTGTTCGGCCCAGTCATTAGAGGACATCACTTGCCATTCGATTTTGACATTTGTATTTTTTTCTAGATCCTTCAACCATTGGTTCTGCGTAAACGTGTCTCCCATGCTTCCCCAACGTACGGTCAGTACCTTTAGTGTTACAGGCTCATTAACAATTGGCAGCCCTTCTTTGTTGTAACTGCTCGTCTCACTAGTCGCAGCATTATTCCCGTCTTTTCCCCCGCAGCCAGCAATACCAAATACCATAGCCGCTGCCAGCAGACCCACCGTCCATTTCTTTGCCGTCTTTTTCTTACTGTGTTGACTCATCCTCTTAATCCCCCATTTCAATTAATCAAAGTTCATCTGAATAGCTTAATCATAACGTCTTATTTTTTCGTATTCCGGACCCTTTAAGACGGTTATCCAGACCTTTGAATCCGCTTACAAAAAACACAAAATCAAAACTCTTCGCTTAAAGAGATTTCATAACAGTATTCCGACTTCTGTATGTGCTTTCCGGACTTTGAGGTAAATTACCGGCCAGTTCTTATGTTTTTTTCATGCAGAGGTTTTATAATGATTCTATGACCAAAAAAACAGCGGAACATAAAACCTACCCCATTCGTCATTATATTAAAGTCATGATGTTGGTTTCGTTCACAGTCCTTATTCTGGATTTAGCGATCAGTATCGCTTCCATTTCCATTGTTAAGCAGCAGTCCACTCGAAATTTGCAGGATACCGCGGCACTCTACATCAATCGTATTAATCATGATTTTGCCTACATTAATCACTATATGGGCTGGACGCTTGGAAACGATGAGAGCTTGCTTGCGATGAATACTTACGGGGTCAACAGCATCGAGTTCTTAAAGGCAAATGATAATCTGCATAAGCGCTTTACCGAGCTGCAAAAAAACTACGGACATGAGTACAACTTCTTCTATTATTTGAAAAATGAGAACTATTTTTTAAACTGTGCACCGATCAGCGTAACCTATACGGACTACAGGATGCTCAAAACGAAGATTATTTCTTATATTAATGATAAGGAGATGTATGAGAAGTTTTATTCCAAATGGACGCCTATCCTTGTAAACAACCACTATTATGTAATAAATATCGTTCCCTATTACAATCGGTATTTAATTGGGTTGATCTCCGCTGATAATCTGATCCGCCCTCTACGCCAAATTAATCTGGGTGCCAATGGTTACGTTTCTCTAGTGGATGAGAATGAACAGCCTTTATCAAGTCCTATATCGAACAGCGGCAAGCTGGTAACGGAAGATGGGGGATTCTCTAATCTTTTGCAATCGCGTACAACAATCAACAGCGCCTTCTCGGACACTAATTTCAGCACCAAAATGGTCATTAAATATGGAATCTTTGAAAAAATCATGATTGCTCAGCTGCTTATAATGCTGCTCTTCTTCATTGTGACTTCCACTTTATGCATCGTTCTGCTGTTTTTCAAAAAAAGAGTACTGGGCCCGATTCAAAGCTTCTCTGAGAACCTTGCTTTCATTAATGAGGCAGGGCAGCCCGCAGATTTTAAAAGCAGTGAGATTATAGAGCTGGAACAGGCAAACACACAGTTTAAAGACTTAGTTGAACAAATCAAAACCTTCAAAATCGCTATGTACGAGCAGGAACTGGAGAAGCAGCGGATACAACTGGATTATATGAAGCTACAGATCAAGCCCCACTTTTTCTTAAATTGCCTGACTAGCATCTATAGCATGGCCCAAATTGAAATGTATAAAGAAATTGAGAATATGACGTTGTCTACGTCGAAATATTTCCGTTATATTTTTCAAAATGGTGAGAATTTTGTCCGGCTGGAGGATGAAATCGAGCATGTCCGAACCTATCTAGAGATTCAAAAGCAACGTTATCAGGATGCATTTATTTACAATATTGAGCAAGAGGATCAGGCAAGCTGTGTGGAAATTCCGCCATTAGTGCTGCAAACCTTCATCGAAAATTCTATTAAATATGCGATTTCACGAGAACATGAAGTAGAAATTAGGCTTACAGTCCGACGATTACGGATTGAAGAGGAAGACATGCTTGTTATTCAGCTCACCGACACCGGTCCCGGTTTTCCACCGCAAGTGTTAGAGAAGCTTAATCTTGGAGAGCCCTTGGATCAAAGCAAAGGTACGCAGATCGGCATTATGAATACGCTTAAAAGACTTGAATACCTTTATTTAAAAAGAGCAACCATCGCCTTTTCCAATTTGGAGAGCGGCGGCGCTAGTGTAATTTTATCTCTTCCGGAGCTTCCTAAAAAAATCTAAAGGAATGGAGAGCTAACTATGAATGTACTGCTTGTTGATGATGACTTTTATGTTATTGCCGCATTGCAAAAGAGAATAGACTGGGAATCGTTACACATTGATACGGTCTATACAGCAAATAATGTCGCACAGGCACGTGAAATAATAGAAAAGCATTCTATTCAAATTCTAATTTCGGATATTGAAATGCCGCAGGGTAGCGGACTGGAATTACTGGCCTGGATTCGCGAAGGGAATTATAGCATTCAGACTATACTTCTTACCAATTATGCAGATTTCAACTACGCGCAGAAAGCGATCGAATTGCAAAGCTTTGAATATTTTCTGAAGCCCATCGAATTTGATAAGCTGATGCTGATTATCCACAAGGCGGTCACACAGGCAAAAGAGCAGCAAAGAAATGAAAAAGCCATTCAAGGCGGTTACTTTTGGCAAAAAAACCAGGCGAAGATTCTCGAGCATTTTTGGCGTAAGCTGGTTAGTGGAAGCACATCATTTCCGATTAAATTAGCGGACATCACCCATGCCATTGAAGAACAGAACCTCTCCTATCAAATGAGCGACACCCTGCAGCCTTTGATCTTCAACTTATTTCCTTACAACGGCAGTATGGGAAAAGAAGAGAAGGATCTTTTTGATTTTGCGCTGCTGAACGTATTATACGAATTGTTACAGAGTCCTTGCTTTACTATCGAGAGCATTCTGGAATATAAAGATTATAATTGGATCGCCTTATTAAAATGGAACCAGACACCGGACACTCCGTTGCTTGAAGAATTATGCTCTTCCTTTATTCAAAAGGCGAATCCTTATTTAAAATGTGATGTCTGCTGCAATATCGGTCTATACGATAAACTGAATAATGTAGGGAATGTTCTGAAACAATCCTTGCGCATGGATGAGGAAATTACGAGATGCAGAAATCAGACCTTTTTAGTGGAAGCCTATCTCTATCAAAATAAAACAGGCTACACGCCACCGGATCTTGCCCATTTGGAAGAGCTGCTGAACCAAAATCAATTCACTACGTTTCTTGAGGAAGTTACGCAATATTTAAAGGTTATGCTGAACAATAGAACACTTGAGACCTCTGTCCTTAGCTTGTTCCGCTTAGATATTGTTCAGCTAGTCTATTCATTTCTCAACCTTAAAGGGATACGGTCGCACAAATTATACTCCGGCAAAACTAACGATAAATTATCCATGCACTCTCTAAACTCGATCGAGGATATGGAAGAATATCTTAAATATCTAGTCACAACAGCCATGAAATATCGCGACTTTGCTGCTCAGACCAAATCCGTCGCAGAAGAAATCAAAGCATACATTCATTCGCATTATGGAGATGATCTGACCCGAAATGATTTGGCCGAAGTTGTCTACCTCAATCCTGATTATCTGGCAAGAATATTCAAACGAGAAACAGGTGTTTCATTAGGCAGCTACATCATCCAAGTCAGAATCGCAGCAGCGAAGCATCTATTAGAAACTACAAATATGTCAGTTTATACCGTCGCGAACAAGGTTGGCTATAACAACTACTCCTATTTCTCCAAGCTGTTCAAACAAGAGGTCGGTCTTCCTCCCAACGATTATAAAAAGGAACAGCAATACAATCCAGCATATTAAAAAGAGGATGTCTTAACGACGAAAACCCCCAGAGTCAAAATCATGACGACTGGGGGCATTTTTGTTAAGCTTGAAACGCTACATATTTGTCGCCAAGCAAATTTTTAAAATAAGTGCGGTTATATAACATGCTAGGATGGGACGGATAAAAGTTAAGCGCCGTTTCATTATGATGATTTGCTAACTCGTGTTGGCCAAGGCGATCGTAACAGAGTGCCAATTGGAGATGCGGCAGCCAGGTATAAAAAATCCCATTTTTCATCCCCATCGAATCGTTATCCCGTGGCAGCTGTATCGCAAGCTCATACCAGTATGTTGCTGGCTGCAATTGACCCTTTTCCAAAAGAAGGGCCCCAAGTCGGCAGCAGAACTCTGAACGTGGTTTATCGTACTGTAACGTTCTGCATAATGCTTCATATGCGCCGTCTTTATCCCCCAGCCGTTCCCGGCATTCGGCAAGCCTTAAGCAAGCTTGAAAATTATCTTCTATCCAGCCCTGTCCACCCGCCAAAAACAGCTCGTAGTATTTGCAAGCCTCTTCATTTATAGCATGATCCCTTAATTCATTCGCATAATAATACTGATCCCTTGGAGAGAATGTTTCACCCTCAGCCACTCTTTTTTGGTAAATCCGCAAATTACGGTCTGTATATTCCTTATCCTTCTCATGGGTAATACAGACATCACTACTAAAGGAAGGGCCACTTACCTCTAGATACTCATGTACTGGGCCAATCCATTGAAAATTACAGCTCCGGCGAACAAGCCGGTTCCGACGCAAGCTGGCTGTGACATTTCCCGCCTCGTCAAAAGCCAAATTATATTGCATGTTCACACTATGGATATGTTTTGGAAGAATCTCTTTCAGCTTCTTAAACAGAATCTGATCCGCTACCTTTATATAGTCATCCGCATCCAACCACAAAATGTATTCCTGTGTAGCTTTACTGAAGGCAAAATTACGCGCGGCACTAAAGTTATCGATCCATTCGAAATCATAAATCACAGCTCCGAAGGACAATGCGATCTCTTTTGTCTTATCCGTCGAGCCTGTATCCACGATAATAACTTCATCTACAAGACTTGCAACGCTAGATAAACATCTATGCAAGCTTTTTTCTTCATTTCGTACAATCATACATAAACTAATCGTGACCATACTCGCCCTCCTAAGCGTTTTATTAAAGATTTCTTTCTATATTGATATGCAGGGTTAGTGAAATGGAATCCTACACTTGCTTTTTAGAAAGACGTAGGTGCTATTTTTTGTTATAATCAAAGCAATGCGTTGTTTATGAATTCAGACATATATAAAGGGGACGTTACCATGACTCAAATTATTAAAACTCTAACTATTGCAGGCAGCGACTCCAGTGGTGGCGCAGGCATCCAAGCGGATCTAAAAACATTTGAAGAGTATGGTACCTACGGCTTCAGTGCCTTGACAACTATCGTTACAATGGACCCGGACAACGGCTGGCACCATAATGTTTATCCAATTGACGCCTCCATTGTTGCTGAGCAGCTAAAAACTATTTTCGCAGGCGGCCCGGTAAATGCCATGAAGACAGGTATGCTGGGAAGCGTTGAAATCGTGCGTGTTGCTGAGCAAGCGATTAAAGAAAATCTACAGACCAATGTAGTGATTGATCCGGTCATGGTCTGCAAAGGCGAAGATGAGGTTTTAAACCCAGACAGCGCGGAGGCTATTCGCGATTTACTGCTGCCACTAGCTACTGTGGTTACTCCAAATCTGTTTGAAGCTGGCGTTCTTTCAGGTCTTGGCAAGCTTTCTACGCTAGAGGACATGAAAGAAGCTGCTCGTCTGATTCATAAGCTCGGTGCACGTAATGTCGTGGTTAAAGGCGGCAAAGCACTCGGGGGCGATCAAGCGATTGATGTCTTCTTTGACGGTTCTGAGTACACCGTATTTCAAACAGCCAAAATCGAACCCGCTCACAATCATGGAGCCGGATGTACCTTCGCCGCAGCCATTACAGGCGGTTTAGCTAACGGTCTATCCGTTCATGAAGCTGTAGCAAAAGCTAAGGATTTTGTCTCTGCAGCCATCCGTAATGGATTTGCATTCAATGAATATGTAGGACCTGTATTTCATGGTGGCTACCGTTTAGAGCGCTAGAACCTCTGAGCTTAAGCTCCAGAAACATAAAATGGCAGTCCAGATGCTGAAATTCAGCACTGAACTGCCATTTTTTTATGGTGTAAGGATAATTAATTAAACCCTGGAAAGTCACTCAGATCGGAAAGACGGATGAAAAATACGATAAAAGCTAACACACCAAGCAAAATAATCGGAAAGCATTGTTTGAACGAATCTTTTGCGCGAATATGAGTCAGAACTCCACCAATAGCAGTAACTCCAAGTAAAAGTGCTCCTGCCGCTGCCCAACTCGGCTCCCAGTAACCAACAACCAAAGCTGCCGCGGCGACAAGCTCAACGAGTCCTGTTACCACCCGAAACCATTGTGGTAAACGCCATTTTTTAAAGTTGTCCACATGCATTTTTGAACCCGCTGCTTTTCCCGATCCTGCCATAACGAAAGCAAGTACCAGCAAGCTTTGCAAAACGATGGCTACAATATTCATTGTCATCTCTCCCCAAAATATATTTGCAACAATGACAAGCACATATTAATGCAAAAGAATTCCCTGCTATAAGACAGTGGATACCTATGCTACTCCGCTTCGTTAGTTCCCCCTTGTTATTATATGTGCTTACCTTAAGCACAATACCTACAAAATAAAATTGCAGTGCTGCTGACTGCAACTCACTTAATTATAGTAGCTAAATAAAAAAATAAACCAGCTGTTTTATTATTAAATAAAAATATTAAGAAAAAAACTCTACCCGCTCCATCACATTAGTAATCGTATATTGACGTAAATACTCAATCGTCCGTAGCTCCGTCTCCTGGAGAATCCTTTCTAACTCGACATCGAGTAAGGCACTTGCTCCACACGCCAGATCCACTTCAGGCTCCTCCACCGTTGTACTAACTGCCTCATAAATCTCACCTAATGTAATCTCATCGGCAGATTTCAGAAGCACATACCCACCTTCTCTTCCACCTTTGGACTCTACGATTCCGGCAGTTGCCAAAGACTGCATCACTCTACGCATAAAGGTCGCGTGTGAATTGACTTGGCTTGCAATCATTGCACTAGACAAGATGCTTCCGCTTTTAGCCAGCCAAACGATCGAATGTACCGCTATTTTAAAACGGGGAGGTCCGATGTTCACTCCACGATTAGCTGTACTCATGCCCCATCTCCCCTTTCAACTGCAATTATATAAAGCACATTATAGAGTAAAACAAGGGTTGGAGCAAACCAACAAGGGCACATTCCATTGGAGTATGCCCTGTAATATTCAGCGTTTCTATGATCCATTATTCAAAATTGGTAAACTTAAAACTCTGCTTATGCTTTCGTCCATTCTGATCATTCCACGAAAGTACGACTTCCAATTCTTTAGCCCCATTCTTCACAAAAAAATGGCTAAAACTAACCGTTTCATTCGGTCTCATATCATAGCTAAATGGATCTGTTAAGATGATTTGTTCTTGAAGAGGCTCTTGCACGGGTCGATACAACTCGAAAGTTACACCCATCGTATCTTCACTTATGTTGGTGACTAATAGCTCGTAGCTCTTATATTTTTCCGGTTGTGGAGAAGGCAATTTACTTTTATGAAGCTCCACCGCCCATTTGGTTGTTTCACTCTTTATAGGTAGCACACTTTTAACAGCAAAAATACTAGAACCACCAGTAATCATCAAACACAGAACTAGCAGCGTCAGTACAAACTTTCGGTTCAATGCTCATGTCTCCTCGCTATAGGGATGCGTTTAAGATTTTACGAACACTGATTTTTTATACGTTTTTTGACAAAA
Organism: Paenibacillus sp. FSL R5-0345; assembly: GCF_000758585.1. Classification (NCBI taxonomy): domain Bacteria; kingdom Bacillati; phylum Bacillota; class Bacilli; order Caryophanales; family Paenibacillaceae; genus Paenibacillus; species Paenibacillus sp. FSL R5-0345. The sequence continues at coordinate 2,604,667 of NZ_CP009281.1, read as the reverse complement.
AAAAGTACTCGAATTAAAATCCGAGCACTTCATGCACATTATTTTATTAAAATCGATAAGGCACTTTTTGAGGCTAAACGGAACGATAAATCTTCTTTACCTTGCAAGCTCACTGTTACATTCTCATCCTTCTCACTATCGTTGAACAGAACAACCGCAATTGAGTGATCTGTATTCTTAAAAGCTACGGAACGAATTACTTCCTGATTAGTGGAAGCATCAATACGCACAGACTTAGGACGAATGAATTTGCTGAAGTGTGCCAGTGCATAGTAGTCCAGCGTATACGTAAGTTCTTTAGTCTCTTGGTTAACCGTCACAACACCGCGACAGGTACTTTTGCCAAAGCCCGGTACAGTTGGACCGTTCTTCTTATCTAAGGCCATATTCCACAAGACAAAGGATTTACTATGGTTTCTAAGAATATCAATCCCTGTTCTCATTACATTCGAGAAGGCTTGTTCAAACGGAGGAATCCATTCTCCACCAGAACCTTCTGTAAAATGCACTTCTTTATCTGCAAACGCCTTCAGAACCTCTGATTGTGCTGACGCATTCCCACCATACCAGTGCCAAGCTACACCGTCTACTTCATCTTTTGCATAATTCAGCACGGTTAGTGGATAATCCGGACGATCCCAGTTGTGGTCATAGCAGAGAATTTTTGTGTTAATGTTATGTTTCACGAAGCTGGGCTTCAGATAGTTTTTAATGAAATCTCTTTGCGCCTCTGGCAACATTAACATACTAGGATAGTGCTTTGGTTCAAAAAGAGGCTCGTTCTGCGGGGTTACCGCATAAGTTGGCAGACCGTGCTTTTCAAATGCTTGAATGTATCGTACAAAATAATCGGCATAAGCCTGGTAATATTCTTGTTTAAGTTCACCGGCGATCATCGATCCGCTAGTCTTCATCCAGCCTGGTGCACTCCAAGGCGAAGCCATCAGCTTAATCTCAGGGTTAAGTTCCAGTGCTTGTTGTAACAAAGGGATAATATCAGCTTCATCGTGTGCGATGGAGAACCGAGTTAATTCCGTATCGGTTTCCTGTGCAGGCATATCGTCATAGCTATAAATAGATCTGGCATAATCCGATGCTCCCATTGGATTTCTTAGTACCGACAAGCCGATTCCATCTTGGGAATGAAAAAGCTTACTCATGACTTCTTTTTTCTGTTCATTGTCTAGCACTTGGTTAATCAAATAGGCGGATGAATCTGTAAAGGATGCCCCGAACCCATCCATTTCCTGAAAGGTTTGATTCTCATCAAGGTTTACAGTGGTGACTGTCTCATCTGAAGCTATTGGAGTTAATTGTTCTAGTGTTTGCTCTACAAACAATTCGTTCTCCCCTGTAGATTGATAAATTTTCAGTTTTGTCATGTTGTTTCCCTCCACTTTTCTATATATCTTGCTGTGTTGATCACTCCTGTAATGATGAGGCCCCGGCAAAGAGGCCCCGTCCGACTGCTGCTTATTTAAGACCTAATTTTTCTTTGTTATTCTTCATTTTTTCAGTACGAATTTCTACGATCTTATCCCAGTTGTTTTCATTCAAGAATGTTTTATAAGCAGCCAAAGTGCTTTCAAATGTAGCATCATCCTTTGAACGAATTAAACTTACAAGAGTAGTATTCCAAGTAGCATCAATTGCAGTGAGACTGCGCGCTTCAGGCGTGCCTTGAGCAGGGTTGATATTTTCCAGAATGAAGTGAGGTTTCATCTTTCCTTTGCCCCATTCTTGCATTTGTTTAATCGACTCTGCGAATGCATCATTACTCAATGCTTTATCACGGTCATGTCCGAAGAACATAAATTCGCCCATCCGGTAATCTTTTTTAAATTTATCCGCATTGTTCAATTGAAGATCTTTGATTTCAGGTAAGAATTCAATTTTACCGGCTTCGTTAACTTTATAGGTCTCTCCTTCAATACCGTAGTTCATAAGCTTCTGTCCTTCTTCACTAAGCAAATACGTGTATACTTGAATGGCTTTAGCAGGGTCTTTAGCCTTTTTAGTAATGAAACTGATCATCCAACCAGTAATTCCTGACTGATTCAACGTTGGCTCATGTCCTACTGTGCTTTGCGGTCCATCAATAGCGATATATTCTTTGCCTGGATTTCCAGTCATGAAGATCTGCAGGTTACCACTTTGTTGAGGCGTTCCATCCAGCAGCAGCGTTGCATATTTACCTGATTTTAATTTTTCTTCAAAGCCTGTTCCGTCATCAGCAAAACTGTCATCACTGATGTCACCATTTCTGTAGACTTCATTTAACGTTTTTAACCAAGTCAAGTAATCCTCATCCAGGTTACGGTTGTAGAATTCACCATTTTCAGTTTCCATCGGTACGCCGATGAAGTCCTGTAGTACATCTCCCAAGGAACCAGTACCTGTACCAATGGAGTTAAATCCAAACGGAATCATTTCTGGGAACTGCTTTTTGATTTGTTGCATAGCACTCTTGAATTCTTCCGGAGTACCAATGGTTGGTTTTCCAATCGCTTCGTAAACATCCTTACGGATGACAAATGCTGTTTTCGCAGGAATGTTACCGCTGTCATAATCGTTTTGAGTATTCGAGTAGTTAGGATAGCCATAAGTCTTTCCATCAGCTAATTGGAACCAGTTCATTGTATCTTTTGCAGCTACTTTATTGAAATAAGGATCGTATTTATCTGCCAGATCATTCAAAGGCAGCGCCCATGTTGAAGCTTTTTGTACCACAGGAGAGTTGGAATCAAGTACAGTCAACAAGTCAGGCATTTCGCCACCAGCAAAAATAGTATTTAACTTCGTGTCGTCCCCAGTAATAAATTTAATATTGATATTTAAATCCTCTTTAATTTTCTTTGTAACGAGATCCTTGCCGAAATCAGTATTCCACCAATCTGCATTCACGTACCAAGTAAGATCTGTAGTCTCTTCTTTTGTATCCAGCTTCCAAGCCGGTGTTTCCGGGTCAATCGTATAACGACCTTCAATGGAGCTCAGTTCTTTGCTGGAATTATCAGAACTCCCCTTCGATCCACAACCGGTAAATACCAATACAACAGCCATAAGCGCAGTACAAAGTTTGAGTCCTTTTTTCCCAAATGCTTTGTTCATTTCTTGTTTCCCCCTAAAAAGTTTTGTAAGTACAGGAAGTGTAGATCTAATTGTGCTAGCTACACTTCCGATGGATCACTTCGCACATAAGTGTTTGCTATAAAAAAACCTCCTAACTTTCTATTCTTTAACCGCCCCCATCATCATTCCTGAAATAAAGTACCTTTGTAATATTGGATACATCACAACAATCGGCAAAGTTGTAATGACAATTGTTGCTAGTTGAACCCCTTTAGTCGTAGTTTCGATAATGGCAGATCCACCGACATTTTGCATGGATTGCGTTTGAGACTGAACGATGATTTCATAGAGCTTCATCTGCAGCGGATAGAGTGCTTGATCGGTAATGTATAATTTGGTGGTCATAAAGTCATTCCATTGCCCAACCCCGTTAAATAACGCAATAGTAGCCATAGCCGGCATAGAAAGAGGGATAAATATCTTTAGGAAAATACGCCAGTCACCTGCACCATCGATTTTGGCTGACTCTTCAAGTGAATCCGGAACGTTTCTAAAGAAGTTCATTAGAATAACCACATCATAATAACTGAATAAGGCCGGGATAATATAAACCCAAAAGCTGTTCAATAGACCAAGTGACTTAATCAATAAATACGTAGGGATCATACCACCCGAGAAGAACATGGTGACAACACCCATGGCAACGTACAGCTTGCGGCCACGTATGTATTTTTTACTCAACCCATAACCGATCATCGCGCAAAAGAATACGTGGGTAATGACACCGATGAACGTTTTGGCAATCGAGACCAGGAATGCTAGACCAATCGTCTCGTCTTTAAATACAGCCCGATAATTTTCTAAGGAGAACTCAGGAGACCAAAATATAAATCCGCCTTCCGCGAGAGCCTTCCCTGAACTTAAGGATGATATGACCACATTCCATAAAGGAACAACGATAATTACAGTACAAATACAGAGCAAGATAATGTTTATGGTATTAAAGATTCGACTGTCGAGATCTTCTTTAGCTACCGTCCGATTCACAGAAATGCCTCCTTTTACAGAACTGATTGATTATCATTTAATTTGCTAGATACTTTGTTGGCACTAATCAATAGGATCACTGATACGATGGAGACACCTAAACCAACAGCGGTTGCATAAGAGAAGTCACCTTGCGTCATACCCATTCGATACACATAAGAATTAATTACTTCTGCTTTTTCACGGTTCTGAGAATTCATCAAGACCAAGGTTTGATCTAGATTCGATCCTAATAAACCGCTTACAGTCAGAATAAGGTTTAAACTGATAATCGGCTTCATGTTAGGGAGGGTAATATTCCAAATTTGTCTCATACGACTGGCCCCATCTATTTTGGCAGCTTCATAATAGGTAGGATCAATTTTCGACATGATGGCTAGGTATAAAATCGTTCCCCAACCCGCCTCTTTCCAAATATCCGATAACGTTGCAATCCACCAATACTTGTTCGCATCGAGTAAAATATTTACCGGTTTCGAAATGATTGCTAAATTGAGCAGGATTTCATTAATCATTCCGGATGAAGAGAACCAAGCAATCAACATCCCGCCCAGAACGATCCATGACAAAAAGTGGGGTAAATAAGAGATCGTTTGTACTAATTTCTTAAAGCGTCCAGCGCTCAACTCGTAAATCATAACGGATAGAATAATAGGAATAATAAAACCTATGGCTAATTTCAGAAAGCTGATCCCCAAGGTATTTACTACAGCATCCCAAAAATATTTGTCTGATAATATAATTCTGAAATTATCAAGCCCAACCCATGGTGCAGAATCGAGCGTATCAATTACGGTGTAACTCTTAAAAGCAATCGTCAATCCGTAAATAGGAATGAAACAAAAAATAATCATAAAAATAATTCCTGGAATGATCATGGACTGGATTTCCCATTGTCTCTTATAATCAATCACAAATTCTTTGACCCTCTGTCCCATAGGTTTCTTACTACTCATTGGATTCTTCCCGTTCACTGGCACTACGGCTAATTTATCCACGTTTTTCTTCTCCCCTCCAAATCATGATCCCCAAAACAATAAAAACGTTTTTATTTCTTCGAAAAAAAAACCTCCTAAAAGCAACAAAATTATCAAGCATAAACGCCTTGAGCGTCTTTATCATGACGATATGCGTTTAAGCGAGAAATATAAGATATAAAGTATAGGTGCAAACTTATACTTTCTTATATTTAAAAAAAGATCGGATACCCTCTTGTTGCCCTTCTTGAAAGCATTAGTACCGATCAATCTTTACTTGAGTAGAACCACGTACAATCAATTCGCCTGTCAATTTCATCATTTCGCCTTGTTCCTTCTTCTGAATCATGCGAACCAGGTGATTAACGGATAGAATACCTTGTCTGGCAATTTGATTTCTTACTGTAGTTAATGGCGGTGAGAAATACTGTGCAATATCAATGTCATCAAATCCCATAACGCTTATCTCTAACGGGACTTCGTATCCATGCGATTTCAAAGCTTGAATACATCCAATAGCGCTCAAATCATTCCCTGCTAGAAAAGCATCCGGTATTTTATCAGGACTCAAGTGAACTAAAGACTTGATAGCGTTATAGGTGCTCTCTTCTTCAAAATATCCTTGTATAATATACTCTTCGTTCGTTGGAAGCTGATATTGCCGCAAGGCGGCCAAGTATCCTTCTTTCCGCTGAACACTGTCATACATCTCATCCACACCAGATATGTAAGCAATTTTCTTATGTCCCAGACTGATTAAATATTTGGTTGCTTCGTACCCCGCTTCAAAGGAATCGAAGATCACGCTTCCCATCGTATCATTCTTAAGCGGTCGATCCAGAAACACTGCTTTGATCTTATCTTTCACCATTGCAGCTATTTCTTCTTCATCAATTCTCATCTCTTCGTAGATAATGACACCATCTACACGCCGGCCTAGAATATTGCTCATAATGACTTGTTTATCCTTTGTAACAAATACATTTAGCCCATAACCTAACCGATCACATTCACGAGACATGGACTCCACCAGCTTATAGAAGTATGGACCCGATACACTCGTCGTAAAAAAACCTAGCATTTTAGTTTTTCCGTTCCTTAGGAGCTTGCCATTTAGGTTCGGAACATAATTTAATTGCTTCGCGACCTTAAGAACATGTGATTTCGTCTCCGGGTTTAATACATCTACGTCATTTAATGCGTTAGAGACCGTAGAAATGGAGACTCCTGCCTCTCTGGCAACATCTTTAATAGTTACCTTTTCCATAATGATTCAATCTTCCTTTACGAATAAAAACGTTTTTATAGATTTAAATTAACATAAAAACGTTTTCATTACAATATGTTTTTTTATTTTTTTTATTTTTCTATTTCGAATTATTCATAATAGACTCTGAACACCATATCTTGCTCATAGTTCCCAAATCCACGTCCGAATAATGTTAATCCACCTCTTCTACGTCCGCTATCCTCTGCACTTAAACGAAATGTCCACTGGTCCTGTTCTACAAGTACATCATCAAGTGTCACCGCTGATATTTGCTGCCCATCTATAAATGTTCCACCTGCATTAATCCGCAGCACCTTCAGCAAACCATATTGGTTAACATCTGAATTCCACCAAGGAGGGGTTAATCGTCCTCTAGTTAGGCCGAAATCTCCTGGACTTGTCCATTTCCCTAAATCCCGTCCATTCATAGAAAAAGCAATATCCGAAGGCCATTTCTCATTTACATGCGGAGCCTCAGAACCGATCTCCATAGAAATTTCTATCTCCTGCACGACCTGATCCTTAAACAGATAATTAGGAACCTTATATTCGATATACCCTTTAGCAAACCATAAAATACCAGCGTTCACTCGCTCTGGGTCCAGGAAATAACGTGGATCATCATAATATCCGATTAACTTGTCTGTAGTTGCAATTCCGCAAGTAGGTGATGCCTGAACATCAGTATACTGTCCTACAGGAATCGAAACCTCAACAACCTTTCTAGCGATTCCCCGAGAACCTGATAATTTAATCTGCAGGTAGTTGGTAGACAATGAACAGTACTTATATGTCCCTCCATCCACACGTCTCATTTTAGAGCTAATCAGACCTGCTTTTTGCAGCTTGGCAACATGGGTGCTAACTATCGCACTGCTTAGATAGAGTTCGGCTGCCAGCTCTTTAATATGCATTTCTTTGCGGTCCAGTAGTTCGATTATCCTTAGCCTGACTTCACTTGCTAGTGCTTCGTAGACCCGAAGCGATTCAGTATCTGTAGTTAAGTGCATTCCGTTATCCCCTATGCCTTTGAATTAGTATTTTTACGAATCCTAAATTATTTGATTGCTTATCATATCTTATTCTAAGTACTATGTAATCATAAATCGCTTTATCAGTTAATGATAATATTAATTCTACTTAAGGGAGATATGTATTCATGACGATTAAATCCACAATGATTATTGACAAGGATTTTAAACTATCAGAAGTAGACACCCGAATCTACGGCTCCTTCATCGAGCATTTAGGCAGGGCCGTATATGGTGGTATTTATGATCCAGGTCACCCTACTGCAGATCTCAATGGTTTTCGAGGAGATGCCATTGAAGCTATCCGAGCACTAAATGTTCCTATCATTCGTTATCCCGGCGGAAATTTTGTATCCGGTTACAACTGGGAAGACGGTGTTGGGCCTAAGAACGAACGCAAGCATTCCCTAGAACTAGCTTGGTGGACAACAGAAACGAATCAAGTGGGCACTAATGAATTTGCTGATTGGGCTAAACTCGTTGGCTCTGAAGTCATGATGGCGGTTAACCTGGGCACTCGCGGCATTGACGCAGCTAGAAACCTAGTAGAGTACTGCAACCATCCTTCCGGCTCCTACTATAGTGACCTGCGAATTTCCCATGGATATAAAGAACCTCATGCCTTCAAGACCTGGTGTCTGGGTAATGAAATGGACGGCCCTTGGCAGATTGGCGCTAAAACAGCGGCTGAATATGGTCGATTAGCGAACGAAACAGCGAAGGCGATGCGCTGGGTAGATCCAACCCTAGAGCTTGTGGCATGCGGCAGTTCCGGCAGCGGTATGGACACTTTTGCAGAGTGGGAAGCTACCGTGCTAGATCTTTCTTATGAGAACGTAGACTACCTCTCACTGCATACTTACTACAACAACAACGAAGATGATACTCCTAATTTTCTAGCCCGCTCAATGGATATGGATCACTTCATCAACAGTGTAGCTGCTACCTGTGATTATATTCAAGCTAAGAAAAAGAGCAAGAAGAAAATTAATCTTTCCTTGGATGAGTGGAATGTGTGGAAGTCGCAAGGTAGCAGTCGTGCCGAAAAGCATTGGCAGATCGCTCCACCCGAATTTGAAGATGTATACACACTAGAAGATGCACTGGTCGTGGGCTGCTGTCTCATTACATTACTAAAACATGCGGATCGTGTAAAGATGGCTTGCATCGCTCAGCTTATTAATGTTATTGCCCCTATTATGACTGAAAATGGCGGTCCCCTGTGGCTTCAGACCACTTATTATCCATATCTGCATGCATCCCTATATGGCCGTGGAACCGTGCTTCATCCGTTGATCTCCAGCCCTAAATACGATTCTAAAGATTTTAGTGATGTGCCATACTTGGAAGCCATTAGTGTATACAACGAGGAGCAGAATGAAGTTACTGTCTTTGCTGTAAATCGTCATTTATCCGAGGGACTTGAACTGGACGTGGACCTACGCAGCTTTAATTCCGTTAACATCATAGAGCATATTGTGCTGAAACATGAAGAGATTAAAGCTGTAAATACCAAATCCAACCCCCATAATGTAATACCTAGCCAAGGAAATGCAACATTTGAAGGTGGACATGTGAAGGCCCTTCTCGCAAAAGCATCCTGGAACGTGATCCGTCTCCGGGTGAACAGCTAGATAAGCGCACATAAACGCCCCTTGAATCTATGTAACACTAAAGATTCAGAGGGGCGTTTGTAGTTTTATTTTATTCTAAAAATCGTTACGGATTGCTTTGGAAACTCATAAGAAAAGGTGCTTCCCACTGTTGTGAAAATAGATTGCTTAGGGGAGACAAGCTCCTTATTCTCGAAGTTATTTTCGTCCTCAAGCTGGTAGCCCGACAGTTCATACACCTCGACGGACAAGTCCTTTGTTGCCAGCCCTTCAAATACAATGTCAGCAGAAACGCTGTTCTCTTGTACGTTCACTGTCTTAAGAATGATATCCCCTGTGGCATCCTCCACACTTGCTGTATAATACAGCGGTTCGATGACCGGAGGTTTGTCCTCTGTTTCATTGATTAGCTCTCCGTTAATGTAAGTACGAATATGTCTGCCTGATACTTCTAGCTTCAGATCGTATTCTACGTCTGTTTCAACCGAAAACATCGAATGCGTCAGAACTGAGTTTCTCCCGTTAATGATAGAAGCCACTATGGAATCCTGATTCTGCCAGCCGCCTAGTTCCCAATACAAATGATTCTGATCATCCGCTTTGCCAAAATAGAACACAAACCCTTTATTCCCTGCAGTTCTAGTAGCCTTGATATTCAAGGTATAGCTATCCCACCCAGCCTCACCAAGGTCTAATATTCGTTTGGTCGTTCCGTTCTGAGCAGGGTCCGGGAGATTTGATATCTCTTCTGACAGATCAGAATACGACTTCACTTCTCCAGTAACATTGTTAACCAAAGTGATCTCGGAGAACCGGGCAGCGGATGCATCCACGCCCAAGCTAATCGCCCCAGTGATCGCTTCAACTGTACGTTCCTCGGGTGCTGTGAAGTCGTTCGCTTCTATCTCGAGTAGCTGATCTCCTTGATGGTTCATGAATAGCTTTTGAACATAGTAGTTCGCAGTTCCATACACCTCATGATTATTAAACCAGATTAGATCCGGCTTCCAGTTGATATAATCCACATTGCAGAGCATAGGCGCATAACATGCCAAGCCAACCGCATGCGCATTATTCTGAAGCCCCGTCATAAAAGCCGCTTCCACCAGCGCGTTGTAATACGTATTGCCCCATGAAGCATATTCGCCTAAGAACACTTTCGGTTCATCAGCCTTAAAGTCATCATAACGGTGATGATTCGCCAGGAACCATTCTGGTGTACAGTAATAGTGCTCGTCTACAAAATCAGACTTATTCTCTTTTGCCGATGTCCAGCCCCGATCATATTCCTTACCTGCTGAGAATGGACCGCTCGAATTAATGACCTTGATTTGCGGATATTTCTCTTTAATGGCTTGATGAAAGTAAGGATATCGCTCGAAAAAGGGTGCGCCTACCTCTTCATTGCCGATGCCGATATACTCTAATCCAAAAGGTTCCGGGTGACCAAGCTCCGCACGTATACTTCCCCATTCCGTTGATAAATCCCCATTTGCAAATTCGATCAAATCCAGTGCATCCTCTACCCAGGGCGTTAATTCGTCCAGCGGCACCATACGTTTATGATGTGGATCGTAGCCGCCCGGAATAACGGGAATCGGCTTGGCTCCAATATCCTCACAGAACTGAAAATATTCAAAATAACCTAACCCAAGCGTCTGATTATAGGACCAGTTATTCCGCCTTGCCGGCCTTTGTGCCACATCCCCGATTGTATTTTTCCATCTGTACATGGAATCTCTGTCGTCTGGATTCAAGGAACCGTCATGCACCAGACAGCCTCCCGGAAACCGCATGAATTTAGGCTTTAAATCGGCGAGTAATCGTGAAATGTCTTCACGCATGCCCCCAGGTCTGTTCATAAAGGTCTTCTCTGGAAACAGAGAAACCATGTCCAGATATACCTTGCCGCTCCCTTTGGTAACGATTACAAGACGTGAGCTAGTATCCGTAGCATTAGCCTTAATAACTGCTTCGTATCGAGTCCATTCGTAGTTATTCACGGCTATTTTCGCTTCACCATAAATAGTGCCATTTATACTTTCAATGGTTATGGTAAGTGGCATATCAAAGCTTGTTTCCCGGCGAGCATACACCGAGAACTTATAATTCTCACCTTCTTTTACAGGAATGCCACTATTGAATCCAAGATTCATCAGCCCAACGCCGTCACCTTCAGCCACAATATCAATAGCTACATAATGTGGATTACGATCATTCAAGGGATTGCTATCCTCCACCGTGATGACGGCCCTCCCACCTCCACGACCTACAGGCTCCCAAGCCATTAACGCATGATAATCCGCCCGATCAATCGGATCAAATTCAAAAGATCGGTTCTGAACCAGCTCAGCATAAAGCCCACCATCTGCCGCATGATTTAAATCCTCGAAGAAGATCCCGAATAAATCACCTAATGCTGCACCACGCTGCTGTGTATGTATTGTCAGAGTTCCTTCCGTCTTCATTAGTTCATCACTCCTTGTCAAATTAATTTAATTTATATTTATATTACTTAGTTCATATCTATATAAATCATTATAGTGAGTTTACTTCACATTCGTCAATTCAGATGCTTTGAATGAATAACAAAAAGGCCGATATTGTATGAAAATCCATACAACATCAGCCTTTTATAACACAGGTCCATTAATACTCTTATTTATTTGGCAGTCATTTGCCCTACTAAGAACTCGACAAAGTCAGTTGATTTGTTCTTATCTTCACCTTCTCCAAACACCCCTATGATCATCTTCCGAGAATGAATAGGAAGGTCTGTAGCAAACTTCGTATCTGTAATATCTACGCCAGTGATCCACTCTTCACCGTTCTCCGTATTTTTAATACGTTTCAAACGAATATCATCTAAAGGTAGTCCAGCTGATTTTACGAACGGCTCCAGATTCTTAAGTCCTTGTTGCTGCCCAATCCAATCAAAAGTAGCATCATCCAAAATAAGAATATTCGGACGATCCGCCGCCAGCATCGCCATCGCGCGCTGGATATAAGTCATGTCTAACGCGCCTCCACCCTCACCACCTGTTGAGGGAAGGTATACGACTTCCGTCTTTACCCGCTTCCAAGCTGGATAACGATTGACAATCTCTTGTTTAAGCTCTTCATCCTTACCTGATGGATCTTGGGATTCATAGTTTCCTAGGAACATGATAGTTACATCCACTGGCGGGAGTGAAGCTTCATATTTTTTAGCTTGATATTGATTATAGAGTGCATTGCCTCCAAAGATTAGTACCAACAGCACGATGATAGATACAAAAGTATGGACTTTGTATAGCCTAAAGAAATTCTCTGATTTACGCGCTATGCCGGAAAAGGCTCCCCATTTCTCTAGCCGCTTGTCCTCTGCCTCCTGAATTTCCTTCTGATCCAAGCCGTCTAAGATTGTTTTGAAAGCTAGAAACTCTTCTTCATAGGCTGCAGCCTCAGTCTCTGAGGAATTTGATTTACGGCGTTTTAAGAGCAAATCAAACTTTTTATTCAGTTCCTCCCGGGTAATGTCTTCAGGCAAGTCCAAACGTTCGTAAGCCTCTTTTAACTTCTCATTCAAATTGATGACTCCTTCCTGATGCTCAACTGGATATCTGATCGTGAATTTGGTTCTATGTATGGAATTCAGGTAAACATACTAATTATACAAAAGAATGATAGAATTCGTGAAATAAACAACATATGAACTCAATTAAACTATATCATGGAGTGCTAGACGCTAACAAGTAAGCGTTTAGCATAGGGCTTAGAGGCATTCTCTATTGGCTCTAGTCCAAACCATGCAGCTGTTTAAATTGCTCTGGACTCATTCCAGTCAACCGCTTAAACACTAAACAAAAGTAGCTGGCATTTTCGAAGCCTACTAACTGAGCAATTTCATACATTTTTTTATCTCGTTCATTGAACATTAGTTGTTTACTCAAGTTTATACGTTGTTTGTTGATATAGGTTACAGGTCGATCATGGATTGTTTTTTGAAAAAGCCTGCATAAATACTGTGGCGATACCGCGATTACCTCCGCAAGCTCCTTTAATGGGAGCGTCCTATGTAAATTGCTTTCTATATGATGAAGCACAGGTTTAATTCGCTCCAATTCAAGAGCCTCATTTAGAGGAGAGACTAGGTTTCTTTTTAAATCTAGCAGCAGCGCATAAAGTTGTTTGGATCGTTCCAGATTCGTTTCCAGTTCATTACTATCTGGCAAGTGGAGCATTTCCTTTAAAGGATTTAGCCACCTATCCTCCTTCAATCTTGCTGGTCCTGATTCACGGATTCCTGCGTACAACAGCATTTGTCCAGCTTCTCTACCATTGAATGAAATCCATGACAGCTTCCACTTACTGCTGATTGGCGCATACGAATGTGTAATATTCGGAAACAAAAAGAAGACATCCCCTTCGCCCACAATATATCGTTTCTCCTGAATGACAAGCTCACCTTTTCCTTCGTGGATCTGATGCAATTGATAATCTGGAAATCCGGTGGGGCGTAGGGTTTCTGCCTGATGCTCCCAAAATCCAATGGTTGTAGCATACAGCGGCAGCATAATCGTATCTTCCGTTTGGCAAAAGATTATTTTGCTATCCATTTAATCACTCGTTTCATATTTTGTTATATCTGATGAAAAATCTTTTATATCTCTTAACATTACTCCAATTTATAATATGAATATAATAACATCACTATTATAAAGGAGTTTTACTCATGCGAGCAAAATTTGTTTATCAGCCTCCTGCAAACGGTTATCCAGAATGGAATAATAATCCGGAAATTTTTGAACTAAATCGATTGGATGCCCATGCTTCCATGATTTCTTATAGCCATTTATCGCAAGCCTTGGCGGGGGATAAAGAAGCCTCGCCATATTACAAAACGCTAAATGGTATTTGGAAGTTCTCCTTTTCCGAAACACCGGATCAACGGGTCGTAGATTTCTATAAAGCAGATTTCGATTGCAGTACTTGGGCTACGATTCCTGTACCCTCTCACTGGCAATTCCAGGGCTATGATTACCCGCAATATACGAATGTGCGATATCCATGGGCAGAATCGGAACCTGATCTCAAGCCACCTTTTGCTCCGACAAAATATAATCCAGTAGGCTCGTACATACGAACCTTTACTGTACCTGAATCCTGGAACGGTCAACCTGTATACCTTAGCTTTCAGGGGGTTGAATCCGCTTTCTATGTATGGGTAAACGGAGAACGGGTCGGTTACTGTGAAGACACCTTTACACCTTCGGAATTCGATATTACCCCTTATTTAATTGCCGGTGATAATAAACTAGCTGTCGAGGTCTATCGTTGGTGTGATGCCAGTTGGCTGGAGGATCAAGATTTTTGGCGGCTTAGCGGTATTTTTCGGGAGGTCTATCTGTACACCGCCCCTTCTGTTCATGTTGCCGATTTTTTCGTTAATACCGTGTTAGACGAAGATTTCGTACATGCGAATTTAAACGTAGATATCAAAGTGGAAAATTACTTTAATCAGAAGCTAAACCCTTATACACTCCAAATGCAGCTATACAATAAAGAAGATCAGCCTGTATGGGAGGCTCCAGTATCTGCAGTTACTTCCTTTGATCAAGAGGGTATTCAGCATTTCAAGCTTTCTGAGCATGTAGAAGATCCATATAAGTGGAGTGCTGAGACACCGTATCTGTATACATTAGCTCTCTCCATGATTGACAATAACGGAAACACTACTGAAACCGTCAGCTGTAAGGTCGGATTCCGCACCTTTGAGATCAAAGACGGACTTATGAAGATCAACGGCAAAAGAATTGTACTTAAAGGCGTTAACCGGCACGAGTTCTCTTGTGACACAGGACGTGCGCTATCCAAAGATGACATGATCCGAGATATCAAACTGATGAAAACACATAATATTAATGCGGTTCGGACCTCTCACTACCCGAATCAGTCTGTTTGGTATGAGCTTTGTGATGAATACGGACTTTATGTTATCGATGAAACTAATCTGGAAACGCACGGCACTTGGCAATATGGGCAACAAGGAATACATGAGGGAAATGTACCTGCAAGTAAACCGGAATGGCGGGCCAATGTCATTGACCGTTGCAACTCCATGATGCAAAGAGACAAGAACCATCCTTCGGTTATCATCTGGTCACTGGGGAATGAGTCCTACGGCGGCGATAATTTCATCGCCATGCATGACTATCTCAGAGAAGCTGACCCAACACGACCTGTTCATTATGAAGGGATCTTCCATTGCAGAGAGTCGGAAGCAGCTAGTGATATAGAGTCGACTATGTATGCTAAACCGTACGATGTTGAAAAATATGCGCTTGGCCATCCTCAGAAGCCTTATATCATCTGCGAATACAGTCATGCAATGGGGAATTCTTGCGGTGGACTACACCTATACACCGATATGTTTGACAAGTACGATGTATTTCAAGGTGCTTTTATTTGGGATTGGGTGGATCAGGCTATCCGAACTAAAACATCCGAAGGTGTCCCATATTTAGCATATGGCGGTGACTTTGGTGAGTCGCCACATGATGGAAACTTTAGCGGAAACGGATTACTTTTTGCCGATCGTTCGGTTACTCCAAAGCTATTTGAGGTCAAAAAATGCTATCAAAACATTAAAGTAACGGCTTTAAATATCCGTGAAGGTCTCTTTCAGATTCGTAATAACTTTTTATTTACCGACATTGAACAGTACGAACTTAAATGGGAAGTTGCTTTAGACGGAGTAACTGCGCAAGAAGGTTTGCTGCAAATCTCTGCTGCACCAGGAGAAATCGTTGAATGCACTATCCCTTATGAACTGATTTCACATAGAGGTGATCATGAAGCTATTCTGAATCTCTCCTTTATTCAGCGTTCAGAAACTTCTTGGGCTGATGCTAACCACGAAATCGCTTGGGAACAGTTTATTCTATCCCCGCGTATCGTGATAAAGGCTCCAAAGACAACGGATGGAACGTTACATGTGCAGGAACTTGAAGGTGCATTGACCGTACAGGGTGGAAATTTCACTCTGACCTTTAATACGACAACTGGTGAGTTATGCTCATACTATGCTTCCGGTAAAGAATATCTGCTTGAGCCTGTAAGACCTAACTTCTGGAGAGCGGTCACAGATAATGATCTTGGCAATGGATTGCCAAAGCGTTGTGCAGTGTGGAAGCAAGCCTCTAATGAACGGAACCTAGTAAACATGACCTATAGAACCGAAGGAAATCTATGTTTCGTCGCCACCACTTACCTTTTGCCAACGAATCCGTATTCCACTCTCCTTGTTCAGTATGAGATTCGCCCTGACGGGTCATTAGAGATTCTGCAAGAACTGAATCCGGGTAGTAGCGATCTTCCAGAAATTCCTGAGTTCGGAATGATGTTCGTGCTGGATGGAAGACTCGATACCCTTTCATGGTACGGCCGTGGACCCCATGAGAATTATTGGGACAGACAGACCGGAGCACCACTTGGCCGCTATACGGGTAAAGTCAGTGATCAGTTCATCCCTTATCTCAGACCGCAAGAGTGTGGCAATAAGACAGATGTCAGATTTGCTTCGATTTCAGATGGCAACGACAGATCAGGACTTTATTTTGATAGTGCAATCCCTATGGAGATTAATGCTCTGCCTTGGAAACCCGAGGAACTGGAAGCACATGATCACGTATATAAATTGCCAGTCTCGAACAAAACCGTACTGAGAGTCAATTACAAGCAAATGGGAGTTGGGGGTGACGACAGCTGGGGTGCACCAACCCACGAAGAGTTCACTCTGCTGGCTAATCGACCATATGCTTTCCGTTTCACCTTAACTTTGCTCTAAAGTAACGACATGAAAAGGCCGTCCTGTTTGGAAAAAACCAATCAGTGACGGCCTTTATTCCTATTATTTCGCCACTACTCTTGCCTGAATTCCGGAGGTCACGCCTGATTTATATTAAAAGTATGGGGTTTTGCAATTGACGGTTTGGCCATTCGAATGGGGATATTTTATACACATGGTGTTGTACTCTAAAATAATACGACCATGAAGCGGATGCTCCGTGGGGATTTTTAAATGCGTCGCAATGACTTCACTGAGTCCAAGATTTCGGATGTCTGCTTGAAGCTCTACGGCTTCTGGATCTTTTTCATAATCAAAATAAAGCGCTGAAGCTATAGCTAAAACAAGGTGTGAAGTCTCAAAGCCAAGTTCATGGGCAAGCATTGCTGGTTTTATCAGTCGATCATTAGGTGAAAGCTTACGAAGCGGGGATCGGGCGACACGTGTGATTTTATCGTTAAAGTTGGGGTTAGTGAATCGTTCCATCATCTTTTCTATATACCTTGCATGTTCTAAGGGCTCGAAGCCATACAAATGTACCAGTAAGGTCCCTGTTTCCTGGAGTACCCCACGAACACGAGCTCTGATTGCGGGATCAGACATCGCTTCCTGAATGCTAGTATAACCTTCCAGATATCCGAAATAGGCTGCACTGCAATGGCCTGTATTCACAGTATATAGCTTCCGTTCGAGGTATGGTGCCAGCGAATCCACATAATGGACACCTTTAATTTCGTTGTAATTACCAATCATTCCACTGCGCGGAATCACCCACTCACTGAAGGGTTCAACGAGGATTTCAAGCGAATCTGTATTTTTCTGCACAGGCACGATCCGATCAACCATCGCATTTGGAAAAGCGACATTGCGGTCCGCAAGCTCCTTGAAGGATTGCTTCATATGCCGATATACAGATTTCTTTAACTTTTGACTGCTTCCAATACCGTTCTCACAAGCAATGATATGGAGAGGTTTGAGGTTCCTGTGATTGATAAGTCTTCGTTCGATTCCCTGCGCGATAGTACCAGCAATATCTTTTAAAGCGGATATTCCAACTGCAGTGGTTACTATCTCAGCCTCTGCTATAGCTTTAGTAACGTCCTCAGTATCATTCAGATTGATCGCAGTAACATTATCAACGATAAAGCTGTCCCGATCCTTGTTAGCCAAGGTAACGGGATATTGTCCGCGATTTTGCAACTGCGCAATCTTGCTCTTATTCCTTCCGACGAAACAAACATTGTAACCGGAGTCCGACAACATAGGTCCAATAAAACCTCTGCCAATATTGCCCGCTCCAAAATGTACGGCTCTCAATTTGGTATCCCCCTTTAATTTTAACTCTGTTTCTCAGTTTCTCTATACGAAGCAACGCTGAGTAATTACATGGTCAAAATCAAGAAGACTTAGATTATCTATTTTGTGATGTTGTTTATCGAATTCAAGGAAATTGGTAATCTCATTAGGAGTCACAATACAACGGATACCAGCTGCTGCCGCTGCCTTAGAACCATTCGGTGAATCCTCAATGGCAACTGCCTCATTAGAGGTGATTCCAAGACAAGCTAATGTTTGGTTATATAGCTCTGGATCTGGTTTCACTTTTGCCACATGATCGGCCGTCCGAATACATTCGAAATAATCGCGTATGCCCAATTGATTCAAGTATTTCTCCACCCATTCCAGTGAAGAGCTTGAGGCCAGCCCTATGCGTAGTCCAGCTTTTTTGGCAGAATCCAGATAATGCTGTATACCTGGCCGAATCGTTTCCAATTCCATAAGTTTGCTATGTCTCTGTTTAACAGCCTTACTGAAAGCCTCTTTATCAATGGCAAGCTTAAGATCAGTCATCAAGTACTCATAAGGATTAAAGCTGTTTAAGCTTGTGCCAATGCAGGTGGAGTACTGTTCAAGCGTCAAATCCACTCCATATTCAGCATAAGCCTCGTTAAAAGCGGTGTACCAAGCAGTCTCCGTGTCGATAATCGTTCCGTCAAAATCAAAAATAATGCCTTTGATCACAATCAACCATCTCCCTCGTATTATGTTTGGTTAGAATATCTTACGCAAAACCGTCTATAAATTCTACAAATTGTCATTTCAGCTTGCGTTTGACTATAAAAACCATAACAAAGGCTTTCCACTGACGTCAAGGGCGGTAGATAACATGCCACGGTATGATAACGATTACAATCAATGAGGACAATCCTGAATTTTTTGATCACATAAATGACTTAATCTATAACAGTAATCAGATTCAAAAAAACACCACAATCCTATGTGCTTCAAGGGATTTCTCCTTCCATGTTTGTCATGAAGACAAGCCCTCCCTTCTTCTCTCATTCCCGGTATTTAGAGTATTTTTCCAATCATCTGAAAATAATTCAAAAAAAATTTTAAACACCACCTTTTTGCATGATTGTACAAATCTAATGACTGAATTATGTTTTGTCCATTGAGTAAAAAGAGTCTATAAATTATGATGAATTCAATCGAGAATGATTATCATTATTGGTAATCGTTATATATTTTAGGGAGGCAATAAAAAATGAACAAGGCAAGACAGTCCTTCGCAGTGTTATGCGTACTCTTTTTGATGAGTACATTGCTGCTAGCATGCGGAAACTCAAAGGAATCATCTTCTGGTAATAGTACGACCAACGCAACTGGAAATTCTTCTGCTGCGAGCACGGCACCTTCAACGGAGCCCTCCGACAGCAGTACGAATGAATCCGCAGCGACTACCCGCTCCTACACGGATTACATAGGACATACTGTAGAAATCCCTGTGAAACCACAGCGAATAATCTACTCTGGAGAAACATATGGCGATTTGCTCGCTCTCGGCGTGCAAGCGGTAGGGTATCCTCTATCCATGGGTGAAGGCCAGGTCTTTGAAGATCAGTTACAAGGTGTCGAGGATGTAGGCTTCCCTATCAATCTGGAGAAAACATTAGAGCTTCAACCTGACCTAATTATCTATGCGGGCACAGACGAAGCTGATTTTGAGCAGCTGTCCAAAATCGCACCTACAATCATTTTTGATACCTTTGCCCCATTACAAGAACGTATGCTGGACATTGGTGGAATTCTTGGTAAAACAACAGAAGCAGAAGCATGGCTAGCTCAATATAAAACCGCTGAAGAAGCTATGTGGAAACAATTGAAGTCCGCTGGTATGCAAGAAGGTGAGACAGCTTCGGTCTTCACTTATTATCCGGGAGACAGACTGTTTATAATGGCGGCGACTGGACTTTCACAGGTACTCTATGGGGAGAATGGCTTCAAGGCAACTCCAGCTATTCAGAAGATACTCGATGAAGGTAAAGGCTTCCAGGAAGTATCTATGGAAGTGCTTAAAGAATATGCCGGAGACCGGATATTCATCTTGACTCCAGTTGCGGATGAAGCAAAACAATCCACAGAAAATCTATTAAAGAGCCCTATTTGGAAGAGCCTTCCTGCCGTTAAGAACGGATATGTCTATACGCAGGACATCATGAAGACCTCCAGTGATGCAACAACAAGAGAATGGCTGCTCGGCGAGATTCCTCAGCTATTGAATATGAAATAACCCTCCATGATCGAGTGTTTAGCACACGGCTGATAGAAAACTTTAAGAAGCATATCAACAGCTGTTGATATGCTTCTTTGTTTTATATACAATAAGTTCATTGATAATCATTCTCACTAAAAGAACGGAGGCTGAACCTATGCTGCAAACATCATCGTCCTGCCCCCCGCTCCACTCCCTGCTGTTTCAGCTGATTGATGCCGAACTGATACTTCAAGCTGCCGATTCAAGCCCTGTATCACGTACAACTCATGACTACACCCTTCTCGTATTTACCGGGGGGAACGGGCAACTGAACCTCGATGATCAGAGCGTGACGCTGAGTACAGATAAATGTTATCTACTAGCTCCCGGAATCTCCTATTGTACGAGCAATCAGGAAATGACCATGTATTATTATCTCATCACCTTTTCAGCAATTTATACAAAAGAGCATCCAGAACGTTATTCTGGCGAACTACTTTCAGGCAGACGCGAATTAATTGTCCACCCGTTCACTAAGGTAATCCGTCTTGTGGAAGATTTGCTTATGAACAAGAATAGCTTCGATGATGTGCAGCAATTCAAGCGACAATTGAAATTCCAGGAATTGATGCTGCTATTTTTTGAGCATAATTATCCTTCCAAGCATCTACCAAGTCCCACAGAATCCGTAGAAATGACTATACAATTCATAGAGGAGCATTATACAGAGAGCATCAGCGTGAAGCAGTTGGCTGAGCTTGCGGGGATATCGTTCTGGCAGTATACACCGATCTTTCAACAGCTTACCGGCAAAAAGCCACTTGAGTACCTGACCGATCTGCGCATTAGTCATTCCAAGCGCTTCCTGCAGGAATCGACGGAACCGCTGCGTGAAATCGCCAGACTGGTAGGCTTCTCCGATGAATATTATTTCAGCCGCCGCTTTCGGCAAAAAACCGGAGTTACCCCCGGACAATATGCGCATCAGCGAGGTCGTAAGCTTACCGTCAAAGATTGGACAGGCCATGAAGTGGAGATTCCAGAGCAAGCGAGACGCATTGTCTATCATGGAGAGACACTTGGCGACCTTCTCGCACTAGGCGTGAAGCCCATCGGAGGAGATGAAGCATTCGTGCGGAACAGCGTCTATAAACATCGGCTTAAAAAGCTCGCCAATGTTGGTTTTCCGCTGGACCCGCAGCTGACCGCTTCACTTAATCCAGATTTGATTATTTTGGCCAATAGTGATGAAAGAGCCTATAGAACCGTTTCCGGCATCGCCCCGACACTCACCTTTGATTCCTTTGCACCACTCGAAAGTCGAATGCGAACACTAGGCAGCTGGCTCGGTAAACAACGCGAAGCCGAAGCGTGGCTGGAGTCATTTACAATCAAAAATGCTGCTATGTGGCAGCATCTTTACGAGACCAGTCTCCAAGCCGGAGAGACTGCCTCTGCTTTGGTCTATGACCACGGAAATCATCTGTATGCTATGGGAATGTCCGGATTCTCCACAGCGCTTTATGCTCCATGTGGTCTACAACCGACAGAGGAGATTCAAGCCATACTGGATGAAGAATTAGGGTTCGCTGAAGTTGATCCAGCGCGATTGCCTGCCTATACTGGAGATCATATCTTCATGCTCATTCCTGAGCGTCCAGACTCAAGGGCTGCTATGGAGCGACTACTAGACAGTTCACTTTGGAAAAGTATTCCAGCAGTACGTCAGGGACATGTTTATCTGCTCGACGGAAGCAAATGGAACTCTAGTGATGCGTTAACTCGGGAGAAGCTGCTAACGCTGCTACCTAAACTGCTCGGTGGAAGCCCCCCTAGTAATTGAAGGTGAATCTAGGATTCTCTTTTGACTTTTCAAAACTTCATGGGGTATACTTTACCTACGCTTAATTTCCAACTTTTACAGTTGAAAAGCGGGGGAACCAGTTAATTGGGGCGAATCATTGAGCATTAGAATGTAGGGTACCATCTTACCCGAGTCCGTCAGCTAACCTCGTCAGCAGTGGATGGGTCTGCTTTTCATGTTATTTACATAACCAGAGACCCTTGCTAAGGGTCTCTTTTTGTGTTTTTTTGGACCCTGCTGGCAGTAGATTGGCCTTTGACACTAAGGCTTCCTCTTTTCTCACACAAAGGGACAAAGGAGAGATGTAAGTGCAAAAGGTAAAGTACATCACGGATATTAACAAAATTGCTATGTTGTCTGATCTGGAAAAAGAGAACTTGAAAGAAATCACGGACAAATTTGTTTTTCGTGTGAATGACTACTATCTGTCTTTGATCAACTGGGACGATCCAGATGATCCCATTCGTAAACTGGTTATCCCTAACGAAGGTGAACTGCTGGAATATGGACGTTGGGATGCTTCGGATGAAGACACGAATTATGTGGTGCCGGGTTGTCAGCACAAGTATAAAACAACAGCATTACTGATTGTATCCGAGGTCTGCGGAGCCTATTGCCGTTACTGCTTCCGTAAACGCCTGTTCCGAAATGACGTGAAAGAAGCGATGTCTGATGTCTCTCCGGGACTGGAGTATATTGCAAACCACCCTGAGATTAACAACGTTCTTCTTACGGGCGGTGACAGTTTAATTCTCTCCACACCAAAGCTAAGATCCATTATTGAAAACTTAAGAAGCATTGAGCATGTCAAGATTATCAGATTAGGTTCGAAGATTCCCGTATTTAATCCGATGCGGATCTCTGAAGACGAAGAGCTGTTGGAGCTGATTCGTACTTACTCTACCGAAGACAAGCGAATTTATGTTATGGCGCATATCAATCATCCTCGTGAAATCACACCTGAAGCCAAAAAAGCATTTAAAGCCCTCCACAACGCTGGGGCAATTGTCGTAAATCAGACCCCCGTCCTTAAAGGCATCAATGATGATCCCGTTATATTGGGAGAATTGCTAGACCGACTCTCATGGGCTGGCGTAACACCTTACTACTTCTTCGTGAATCGTCCCGTTGCCGGAAATCGAGATTTTGTATTACCTCTTGAGCAAGTCTATCAAATTGTAGAAGAAGCCAAAGCCAGAACCTCAGGACTTGGCAAAAGAGTACGCCTATCCATGTCACACACCTCCGGAAAGATAGAAATTCTCGCCATTGATAACGGAAAAGCCTATCTTAAATATCATCAATCCAGAGATCAGGAATACGGAAAGTTCATGATTCTAGATTGCCCTAAGGATGCAGAATGGTTTGATGACCTGCCCGGAAATGAGGAATATTGGACCCCTCCTGTGAAAAAGAATGATGCTATTATTTCTGTTAATGAGTTATCAAACAAGACTGCGGATCTGATTTGTAAATAATTCAATCGATTCTTTTAATAAAAATCCTGACCAAAATACTCAGAAGACTCAAATGAAATATAAGCCCCACCATAAAGCATGCAATCATACTAAAACCACTAGCATCTTCTATAGCAAAAAACAACTTAGCAGGCCAATACGTAGGAATCCACGCACCTGCAAATTGCCATGGTGATGGAATAAAATACGCTACGATTGGCCCTGCTATAAACAAACCACCTATCTTAGATAAAGCTAAGCCTTCTACCTTATTTGCAGCAAAAGAAGCAAGAAATAAAGCAAAGCAAGGGGCTTCAATTGCTAATAATAAAAGAATGTATATATGCTCCAATTGGAAGTTAGATAAGCCTGAAACTATAAAATACACCAGTGATAGAAGTGTACAAAGTACAGATGGAAGAACTAGACGATACACCATGTACCCCTTACGCATTAATGGCGTAACCGCGTAATAAGAGATGATGTTCTCATCACGTTCATCAAGCATTAAAAGACCTGTCATCATACCGGTCAGCATGGGAAAGGTCATTACTAAAAAAATCGCAGCAAAGCTACTGTATTCATTTAAATCGAAAGCATAACCGTTTGTAAGCCACTCTGCCGCTATTGGAAATCCAAATCTTGAGACGACTAAAAGTGCTAAAGGAGCAAAGATGCCGACCATAAGCACCGGGTCCAACCCAGCATGACGGATATCGCTTAGAAAAAGCGTATGATACTTCTTCATCTCTTGACTCCTCCCTTGCCTATGCGCATCATTACATGTTGCTCGAAGGACCTTTTTGCCCAGACATATATCACAACATTCCAGAGCAGTAATATCGATATGGAGTACATGTAATTGGCAAGTGACATAGCTGAGGTTTCCGAACTCAACAAGCGAAGTGTTCCTTCTGTAGGTAATAATAGAAAAACATTGGAGTTCCATATCTTAAAAAAACCAAGTAACGGCAGTATGAAAGGTAGTACGAATACTTGTGAGAGTAAAATGAAACCATTAATCGTCTGGCAACGAGCCACTACTCCAATCGACAATAGCGTCATAAAGCTTGACGTAAGAATGATTCCAATAGAAAATCCTATCGGGGATTGCGGAACTCCACTCGCTGCTGCATGAATAACCCATGCGGCTAAGAGGGAAAGTACAGATAATGAGCCCGCTTTTGAAAGTAAATATTCCCTAACACGAATCGGAGTAACGAATAAAGGATCAAGGACACCCTGGTCTCTTTCCAGCAGCACAATTCCACCAGCCAGAATAAGCCCCAAGGCACTAGGATCGCTAAAGGTCAATAACAGCATCGTTTGTTCCCGATAATGATTAGGAATAAGATGTAGCAATACCAGATAGAACGTACAGATAATGATGTAGATCCAATAAAACCCATGCCGCCATTGAAACCGGATGTCAAAGGCAAACGCAGATCTGAATCTCATGTTAACTGCCTCCCAGTAACGTCAATGAATATTTGTTCCAAAGACGCCTCCAGCGAATGAATGGTTTCTATTGGATGCTCACGGACAAGCTTTAAGAAATATTCGTTCTCCCCTATATCAGCAAGTGAGAATTCCTCATTTCTAACTTCATTATGAAGGCGATATTCCAGCCGCACTCGCTTTTTTCCATTTAGAAGCTTAAGCTCACGAGGAGAATCAATCAACTTAATTTGACCGTCTACAATAAAAGCGACTCTATCGCAGAGCTCCTCCGCGGCCTGCATATTGTGTGTTGTTATGATGACTGTTGTTCCGGTTGCCTTCTTTTCCAGAATTAAATCCTTCATTCTCTTAGCATTAACGGGGTCCAGCCCAGAAGTGGGTTCATCCAGAAATAGAATTTGTGGGTTATTTAAGAGTGCTCTGCAGAAATTCAGTCTCATCTTCATTCCCTTCGATAGCTGGGAGACCTTCAGATTAGCCGCTTCTGTGAGATTTACTTGCTCTAACAGAAATCCTGGTTCCGCTGTTCTCCCTGAATACAAAGACCGAAATAATTGCAAATTTTCCAGCGCAGTAAACTTCGAATAGAAATTTGGAAACTCAAAAGCTACCCCTATTTGCTCAAAATACTCCGGTCCGGTATTTCTTATTTCTTTGCCCATTACTTTAACGCTACCCAAATAATTCTTTAAGACGCCTATTAGAATTTTTTGTGTTGTGCTTTTACCTGCTCCCGAAGGACCGAGAAAGCCAAATACTTCTCCTGGAGTTATGGAAAAATTCAGTCCACTAAGGGTTGGTTCCTTTATTTTTGGGTAAGTAAAATGAAGCTCCTTCACTTCGATCATTTCATGCTCCCCCAATCTTATTGTTCTTCAAGGAAGTCATCCCCTCAGCCAGAACCCCGATCAAAAGCTCTATCGTTGCCTGATATCGTTCATCCCCAATCTCTTCCTTATGCAGAGTCAGAAGGACTATGGAGCGAATCATACTCACGATTAATTCCGGGTCGATCCCAGCCATGATTCCTTCAGCCTGCCAGGATTTAATGAAAGGGACAAAAAAGTCTTTATCCTCTGTAAAATTTTGCTCCAACAACTCATTTGGTAACTTTCTTAATAACTGCTCCATTTCGCTCCTTACGAACATCTGACGTACGATCGGACTTTCTTCCATCATGCGGAAAGATTTCAGTAAAAATAATCTGATCTCTTCCTTGCCAACAGGTACGCCAACGCTAAATGAATCGAACATTGCACTACGAATTCGTTGTTCTTCTTCAAGCAATATGTGATAGAACAATTCCTCTTTCGATCCAAAAAACATATAGAACGAACCTTGCGCAATCCCGGCAGCTTTCGTTAATTCTTCAACGCTTGTTTTCTTAATGCCATGTATTTCAAAACAGCGGCGGCCTTCTGTCAACAATTTATGTTTGATCCATTCTTTTTCTTGGTCCGTGAATTTCTTGGGCATACAAGTCATCTCGCTTTTGATGGTTTTATGAATAATTTTATTTTATATTCACAAGATAACTCTTTAATCCATATTTTGTCAATCTAATTTTCTGTAAGCTTCACACATTTGTCCCCAGTACGTCACTACAATAATCCCCACTCCCAAAACTAGCATGAAAAAATCTATGCTATAATCATGCAGTAACACGAAAAGGACTAATGGGTGGGAATGCACAAATGAAATTGGAACGATTGATCTCTATGATCTACAAGCTGTTGAACCACGAAGTTTTATCTGCCTCCAAGCTGGCTGAAGAGTTTCAAGTATCCCAGAGAACTATCTATAGAGATATCGATGTCATTTGTGCCGCCGGTATCCCGGTCGTATCGTATCAGGGAACTAAAGGCGGATATGGCATCATGGACGGATATAAAATGGATAAAAGCCTGCTCCGTTCTTATGATGTCACTTCTCTGATTACCGTGCTGAACAGCCTTTCTTCCGTGTTCGAAGACGAGCATGCGCAAGGAACCATTGAACGGTTGCAAACGATTGGAACGGAGCAACAGACTTCTAGTCTAGCTGTGGACTTTGAGACCCGCCGTATGGATCCCGACGCACTTTCTCTTTTACGTACGGCTATTACGGAACGAATGATCGTCCGTTTTGATTACATCAATGTAAAAAATGAACGCACAACCCGTGATTTAGAACCAGTAAAGCTTCATTTTAAATATAGCAACTGGTACATCTATGGTTATTGCCGGGCACGTCAGGAATATCGAGAGTTCCGGTTATCCCGAATGATGAATTTAATTCTGACTCAAGATACCTTTCAATCACAACATGAGGTACCCATCGAGGTGGATTGTTCAAACAGGATAGATCAGGTTGAGGAAGTGGTAATCCGGGTGCGACCCGAGGCTTTGGCAGAAGCGCTGGATCAGTTTCACCAAATGGATAAGGAATTCCATACCGATGAAAGTATGACGATGCGCATTCCAGTGTATAGACCATTGGAAGCCCGCTGGCTTTGGTCAATTCTCCTAAGCTTCGGCAGCGGCGCCGAAGTCCTAGAGCCTCTTGCACTGCGAAGTATCTTAAAAAAGCAGCTGCAAAATACCCTGAAACTTTATGAAGAAGTATGACAGTCTGCTGTCATACTTCTTCTTTTATATTAACAACAGCTACAAAATAACCTATCACAACTCAAAAGGAGATTATTCGAATGACCAATTATCCGGTAGAAATGTTTAATTACAACACTTGGGCGAACCATACCATCTTAGGGAGAATCGGGGAACTCTCTCCCTCTGTGCTGAGTCAAGAAGTGAACAACTCTTTTCCCACCATCGCTCATGCTCTTAGTCATATCTATGCAGTTGATACGATGTGGTATCTTGTTTTAACAGGCACTGGTATGCCTGAGGCTTTTCAAAAAACTATCCCGCTAAATATGCGCATTCTAAGTTCTGTGGATGAATACGCTAATATCTTTACCCAGCTATCGGAACTATATAAAGAATGGTTACAAAACCAATCCGATTTGGAGCAAACCATTCTGCTTGACAATCCATTCGCCGGAATCCGCCAAACACGTCTATCAGAAATTGTGTTGCATGCCGTCAATCACGGGACTTATCATAGAGGTAATATATCTACTATGTTACGTCAGTTAGGTCACGCTTCCACCATGAATGACTACTCCTTATTTTGGTATCAGGTGCCTACGGAAGCTATTTAATCACTAATGGGCAATATGCTCCACGCCTGGGAAGGACATTGTATTTTAATTATGGAGATAGAAAATCTAATTCTAGTAAAAACGAGAGCGGATTTACGGGGTTGGCTGCAGGAGAATTGTATGACTGAAAAATCTTGTTGGGTACTCGCAAGTATGACGCTAAACCCAGAAACATTGCTATATTTAGACGTGGTAGAGGAATGTTTGTGCTTTGGATGGATCGATGGTGTGAAAAAGAAAATTTCCGAAACGGAGCTGGCGCAGCGGCTGTCTCCCAGAAGCAAACGAAGCTCTTGGACAGAGTTGAATAAAGAGCGCGTCCGCCGCCTCGAAAAGCTAGGATTAATGACGGCTGAAGGAAGAAGGGTGCTTCCTGATATGGACCCTGATTCTTTTTTAATCGATAAGGTTATAGAAGAAAGGCTAAAAGAGGAACAGCAAATATACGAAAATTTCTTAGCCTTTCCAGCTCTTTATAGAAGAATCCGTATCGACACAATACAAAGCAATAAACATCAACCAGAATTATTTAAGAGTAAATTAGATAAATTTATAACAAATACTAAAGATAATAAAATGTTCGGTCAATGGCATGATCATGGACGTCTTTTAGATTATTAAGATGCGTTTAAATTAATAAAGGTGAGAACATTGTCTGTTCTCACCTTTTTTATTAAAGCCCTTCAGCCAGAATTCGTTTCAAGAATATCCCCGTGTAAGATTCCAGCACTTCTGCGACCTGCTCTGGTGTGCCTTCAGCTACAAGCTTACCTCCGACTGTCCCCCCTTCAGGGCCAATGTCAATCACCCAGTCAGACTCCCGAACCAGCTCTAGGCTGTGCTCCACAACAACAACCGTATTTCCCGTATCCACCAATTTACTCAATAAGGTATGGAGTTTCTTGATGTCTGACGGGTGAAGACCTGTCGTTGGTTCGTCGAGCAGATACAGCGTGTGATTCTTAGATGGTTTGCTCAGCTCTTTGGCCAGCCTGATCCGTTGTCCCTCGCCGCCTGATAAGGTTTTGACAGATTGTCCCCATTTAAGGTACCCAAGACCCACCTCACATAACGTCTCAATAATACCGGCCATTTTGGCCTCCGAGTTAAGGACCGGTAAGCTTTCCTGTATAGACATGTCCAATAGATCTGAAATAGAGAAACCATCATATTTCACCTGCAAGACCTCATCCGTAAACCTTCTGCCTTTGCAGTCGTGACACTTCACTTCTAGATCAGGCAGAAAGTTCATGTCTACGGACAATACACCCAGTCCCTGACAGGTTTCGCACCGTCCACCCGGTGTATTAAAGGAGAAGTGTTTGGAGGTCAGTTTTCTTTTCTTCGCCTCCGGCAAAGCCGCAAATAACTGACGCAGATGTGTAAATACGTCGGTATAGGTCGCCACATTCGAACGCTGCATTCTACCCATGGGTGATTGGTCAAAGATCACCATGTTTCCGACCTCATCTAGACCCGTAATCTCCTTACAGCCTGTTTGCTCATGTTCTTTAGTACTTCCTTGTGCAAGGATATCAAATATAAGTGTAGATTTACCTGAACCCGAAACCCCTGTTACCGATACAAGACAGCCCAGCGGGATGGAGACTTCCGGAATATCAATGTTCCGGTACTGTGCCTGCCGGATGGTGATCTGCCTTCCGTTCCCTTTCCGGCGAACGCGTCCGGGAGCTTCAAGACGCTCTTCTCTGAGATAAGCTCCAGTAACTGAAAGCTCACTTGCCATCAAGTCTTCCAAGCTACCTTCACCCACAACGGTTCCACCATGCAATCCAGCACCCGGACCCATATCAATAATATGATCCGCAGCACGCATCATCTCAATATCATGTTCAATAACGAGCACGGTGTTCCCCAGATCCCGCAGCTCCTGAAGCACACGAATAAGGCCAACCGTATCCCGAGGATGAAGACCTGTCGTCGGTTCATCCAGAATGTATAACACACCGGTCAGCCCTGAACCCAGCAGTGATGCTAGACGCAGCCGCTGTGCTTCCCCACCTGATAGAGACACTGTCTGCCGGTTCATCGAAAGATAACCCAGACCAACATCGATAATCCGCTTTAGTCTAGTAGGCATATCATGTAAGATCGGCTCTAGCAGATGAAGCCCTTCAGCAGGCAAAGCCGCCTCCAGCCCTTTCGTCCACTCATATACATCGCTTAATGACCAATCTGATACTTCCGTTATCGAAGCACCAGCTACTTGCACTAGACGAACTTCTTTTTTCAGACGAGCACCAAGGCATTCCGGGCATTGCTGCTCATGAAAAAATCCTCCACCTTTCTCCTGCCCACCGGATTCCCCTTCCTTCTCCTTATAACGCCGCCACAAACCCGGTATAACGCCTTCAAATTTAGTTCCTTGGATTGGCTTAATATTAGGGAAATGACGTTTAAATGCCTCATTATCCACGCCGTAGTACAACAAATCACGCTGTATCTCACTATAGTCCTTCAACGGCAGATCCGGGTCAAACTCAAATCCAAAATGTTTTCCCGCCGCTACTAATATCCTCATCTGTATATCCCGATGAACGCCATTCAGAGAGGCTACTCCCCCCTCTTTCATACTAAGCTCAGGATTAAATACCGCTGCTTCATTAATAGTCGCCACAGACCCAAGTCCACCACAAGCTTCACAAGCCCCTTCCGGCTTATTGAAGGAAAAGTGTGACATACCCAGTTTCTCAAGCTCAGCTCCACAATGCAGACAGCCCATCGACTGGCCATCCATTTCCTCGTCTTCCTCTATTAGTAGCCCCCTCGCTTCAAAAGAAGGTGGAATACTACCACTGCAGGAAGGGCAAACCCTCTCTCCTAATCTAGAAAAAATAAACCGGACAAACGTATAGATGTCAGTTACAGTCCCGACTGTCGAGCGTGGATTACGATTCGTAACATGCTGTCCAACACTAATGGATGGGGACAATCCAACGATGGACTCGACCTTCGGTTTGCTGATCGTATCTGATGTCATGCCCATAGAATCCAAATACTGTCTTTGGCATTCCCGCTGAAGTGTATCCATCGCTAACGTCGATTTTCCTGATCCCGAAGGTCCCGTCAGGACAACTAGCTTATACTTTGGAATCGTGAGCGAGACATTCTTTAGATTGTTCTCTCGTGCACCTTTAATAACAACAGCTTCTTTCACAACGATTCCCCTCTCAATTTATCCAATCACAATACTGCCGTATTACTTTTCTTTTTGCAAAAGCATACTGATTTCGATAGAATGTATTTGTAAAATAACATACTTTCTAATAACTTCATAATCGAATATCTCGATTGACGAGATATACAGATTTTAAAAGGGGCGTTATTCTTTGTCAAGCCAAGAACAAGCTCAACCTACACCAGAGCAAGAACAATTCACCTTACTCATGCGTGGCCTGGGTACCCGAACGGTCGTATATCAGCAGAACGTAGCCGCCTCTCTAGGGTTATACAATAATGATTTCTTATCCGTGGATATTTTGCGTGAAAAGGGACCTATCACTGCTGGAGAACTGTCCAAATTAACTGGACTAGCCACAGGCAGCGTTACAGCATTAATAGATCGACTCGAAAAAAACGGCTATGTTCGCAGACAAAATGATCCTAATGATCGGCGTAAAGTGATTATTGTTCCGTTGTATGAAAATAAAGAGGATGTTATTGACACCTATCAGCCGCTTCATACCGCTATGGTCAAATTGGCTGCTTCCTATACGGATGAAGAACTTGCACTTATTTCGCAATTTTTAGGTAAAGCAAGCAACGTTTTAGAAGAGCAGATTGATCGTCTCAGTTCATCAACGCGAAGTAAATCTACTTCTTGAAGCTCAAATTTAAAACTTAAAAAGGACGATATTCAAAAGTCATTCGACTCTCTGGATATCGTCCTTTTTTTTAGATTATACGAAAAAACAAGTTAACTCTATCTCCGAATACCCATCGTTACAATTTCACATGGACCAATTGGTAAGGACACACTCCCCTTATCCTTATTGGAGAGTGGCTCGCTCTTCTCTTCTAGAATTGTCGTCTTATAGAAATACTGCTGCGGAATCGTTGTACGGATGGTCAGATCGGTACTCTGCTGACTCATGTTGTACCAGCGAAGCAGTAGGTCTCCAGTCTGCTCGTTCATTTTCAGAGAGGAAAATGCGAGCTCCTGACTCTCCCATTCGAATGGAGTATACACCGGAGCAATCGGTCCTTCATGTACATCAGTCTGACATACGACCCAAGGAATCTGGAATTGATAAGCTTCAGCAAAAGCACCAGAGGTTATACCATCTCCTGTGTGTGGGATGAGCTCCATACGTACTACATGCTCTCCGAGACACTGCGCTTCTGGAGTTGGGAACAAACCCCAGTCTCCCAATTCACCCACGCTACGGAGTAGTGTAATCGCAATGGTGTTACGACCGTCTCTTAGCACTTCATATTCATTTAATCCAAAGTTAGCGACGGTTAGACCAGCTTTTTCATTACTGATATCAACAAAGGCCTGCTGATGCTGCGTGTTACTCGGATTCATCCATTCTGCAGCTGGCTCAATATTCCGCTCCGCAACCTCGAACATCGAATCCACTTGATGTGTGGCGGTGTTCAAATCTGTCGGAAATAACGCACGGATCCGGTGGTCCTTAGCCTTATTATCTATCGTCGTTTCGATATGCAGCCCCTTCCCGCCCCGCTCCAGACTAATTACGGTACGAAGTTTAAGAATGACTGTGTCACTACTGCGCTGCGCTTTCCGTTCTGGGTAGTACACAAGAGCACGCTGTTCCTCATCCAGCTTCTCATCTGCTGAGGCTGGGATCTCCCAGTCATGCTTAATTTCCACAGATGCTCGATAAGGTGTATTTTCGAGAACGCAAATGTTCGCCTGTAGCCCCTTGGTCGTTAAAGCTTGTTCACCCTCTGGTTGTTTATACATGTATTCATTCCCGATATCACCTGTGTTCTCATATACACCAAGATCCCGGTAGTTCATGCCACTGGCTTTATCACTCAGCGTAAACGAACCATTATCATGGATCACTACTTTGACGGCCTCATTCTCCAGCACCCGATCCCCTTGAAGCAAAGATTCAGGAGCTATAGGCAACTCTGCGTTTGCACGGCGAACCCACGCATATGCACGAAGACCCAGTGCCGGAACTTGTGCGGCCTCAAAGGTAAGTCTTACTCGGCGACACATATAGGGCTGGCGGAACTTATCGTCAGGCAAATCATAGCCAAACTGAAGACCTAAATCCTTCATCTGGCATGCAATAGGATTCCCTTGATCGTCTACTAATTCACGACCGTTTAAGTCAATATCCTTCATACGGCTGGCCGTTTCTTCTAGAGTGAAACCCTCTCGCAAATACAGACGTGCCGCATCAATTTCTACGCTCACTGTACCCGTACGACTCCAACCTGTCATATTCATGACTACTAAAGGAAGCACTTCTTCTCCATAGGCTGCAAAACCGGTCGTATCCACGGCTTCAGCGATCATGCGCTTACTATCCTCAACAATGGTCTCTGCTACATGACGGCTTTTATCAAACCGGGTTACCATTTCTCGGTGTACCTCATCCACGCTGCAGCCACAAATGCTGTCGTGAGGATGATTCTGCATTAGCGTCTTCCAAGCATAAGTGAACAGATGATGAGGGTAAGCTTTGCCCAATACATGTGCGAATGAAGCGAGTGGCTCGGCCACCTTTTCAAGCAAGACTTGCCCTTCCTGATTCATCTGTTTCAAATAGACGCGAGCAGACGCGGTATTCACTAACGTCCCCCATCCATCCGTATGTTGGCTCCGCAGTTCTCCCTTTACGGTCGACAATTTGTTGTGATCCATGACATTCTCAACAGCTTTAAGGTAATCAGGAAAGTTCGAATGGATAAACTCCATATCTGGATAGAGCCGCTTCGCAGTTTCGATAGCCTCCGGCAAATTCAGTTGAGCTGGTTGATGATCGCAGCCGTTCATGAATAGCAGCTCGCCAGTAGAGGCGAATTTCCGTGCATCTGCTAACTTCTTCTCCCAGAACTCTTTTGCCTCTGCTTCATTCACTGGCACTTCGTTTCCGTTCGAATACCAATTCGCAAATAGAATTCCAAGCACTTTCGAGCCATCTGGACCTTCCCATATCAGCTCGGAGAAGGAAGATTCATATCCTCCGTCCGATACTGTATTGTTGAAACCAGTCGGCTTTACCCCTCTTCCAAAAAAGGCATTATTGATGCCCGATTGCTTCATTAATTGTGGAGTCTGGCCAACTAGACCAAAGGTGTCCGGAAAATAACCGATCTTAGAAGGTTCACCGTAACGCTTCGAGTCCTGATGACCAATCTGCATATTACGTACATTTGCTTCTCCGCTCGTAAGGAAAGCATCTTGCAGAATATACCAAGGCCCGATCAGAAGACGGCCTTCCGTTATATGTTTCTGTAGACGCTCTTGATTCTCAGGACGAACTTGGAGGTAATCTTCCAGAATAATCGTCTGCCCGTCAAGATAAAAACTTTTAAATTCACCATCCTCATCCAATCGATCCAGCAATTCATCGACCAATTTAACAAGGCGTACATGATGCTTTTCATATGGAAGATACCATTCCCGGTCCCAGTGAGTATGTGAAATGATATGGGCTGTCTGAGGTTTAATAGATTGATCTGAACTTTTCAAGGTGAAGACCTCCTTATATGCAATACATTCTCTCTACTAAGATACTTAATGCAGTAGATACGGATAAGATACATGAATCTCAACTTCCTGCTGGCGATACACGCCTAGCAGATCACCTTTAGTATCCGTAGCGAAGAGGACAGAACGTTCCTGTTCCAACAGGAATGTGTAGGTCCGGCCAGTAACTAAATCTTTCACCTCGATCTTCGCATCCTGCGCATATTCCGACACGAAGGTGAAGAGAGCCCCCTTATCAAAGCTCAATTTCCGTCCATAAATACCCGCTAAGTCTCCTCCGTTAATCCATTCAAAATCACATTCCACATGAGCAGCATTCAATGCGTAGCGGTACAGTGCGGATGTAGTTTCACTTCGACTGCTCATTTCAACTGGGACTGGGCTCCAGATGAGCCGTCCCTTACCAAGCGGAATGTTAATGACCGAATCTATAATTGAACTTCCGCTTCCAGCAGATTCATGAATCATTATTTCCTTCGATAATTCAGCAATCCGGCGGTGACCGAAGGAGACAGGTAGTTCTTGACCTTGAAGGTTAAGCACTTCTTCACGGCGCACATTACGCAATTCACGCTTGCCAAGAATATCGTTCAAGCGCTCTGAAGAATGCCAATAAGCATCAATACCAAGTGGGCCAGTAACAAGTAATACCGCACCTGTATCTTCAACGATGTGCAACAACCTTTCCATCGCTGCATCATCGAAGTTATGTGCGCTTGGCAGCATAATAAGCCTCGCAGGATGGTTCTCCAAATCATCTAGCTGGTATTCAGAAGCCCCTCTAAAAGGCATCTTTAGATCATACGAAAGAATTCGGGTAAGCTCTGTTGTAGCAGCGAAAGCCAGCTTCCGGTTAGAGAAATCATTCGAATACGGATACACCACAGCAATCTCTTCCAGCTTCCTATCTCCAAATACGTCACGAATGCCTTCTATAAACTTTCCAAAATCATAGGAGACATCCGCCTCTGGTTTTTCGGTTCCATCTGCTCTTAATGCCCCAATATGGGACTCATTCGCATTATCCATATAGAAGTTGGTATTCCAGATCCAATGTATGGCCCCCGCACCAGCAGTTCCAAACGCATAGGCATATTTGCGTTCAAGAATATTTCGCAGCTCTAGCTCTGAACGTTTGGCTCGTCCATCAGGAGTTTCTACATACATGACGCCAGTCTCTTGAATTAAGTTTGGCTTATTAGGCGTCTTGGCAAAGATGCCATCCCACACCAGATAATCATTAAACCACCAGGAATGTACAGTGGTGTAATCTACCGCTTCTTCATAGAAAAACGGTGAAGGACGCTGCGCTCCTAGCCCTTCATCCTGCCCAACCGTAACCATCTGATCTGGACATTGCTCCTTAATGGTGTCATATAACTGCTTCACCCACCGGTTATGCATATCCATGGAGAACAAGCAATAATCAAGCCAACGCGTCCCTCTTTTAGCGCTGTGCATATCCTGCACATCGAAGTTTATCTCTTTTGCTTCTGGCAGCCTTGCCGATGCAAAGTTCGGAAGCTGTGCAGGTGTCATATTCCAGCGTTCCTGTAGCACTTCGATTTCACCATGTCTATGTTGAAGCCATTCTACAAAAGCTTGTTGCTCAAAACGATCATGACATGCACTCGGACCCTCCGAGAAAATACGTGCCGGATCAAACATTGACGGTTCATTAATAAGATCCCAATCTACATTCGAAGACGCTTTATGACGAGATACAATAGAACGAATGAACCGCTTCTGTGCTTCTACACTTTGTGGGTCCAAATAAGGATTTACCCCTCCCCATGTTTCCGGTGTGAAGGAGAAGAACGTAAAGGTTACCTGCAGATCATGCTTCTTCGCTGTCATGATAAAGGCATCTATCGCTCGCAGTACCTCTTCTGAAACATGACCGTCATCTTGCATCACATTACGATAAGCAGTCCAGATTCCTGTTCGGATCCAGTTAATCCCTGCCTTCCTCATTTGACCCATATCGCGATCCCATACCCCAACGTTCGGCAGAAATAGAAATTTCCGTGCCACATCACTCGTCATATAAGTCATCCCCACAACAGGTAGCGGACGCCCATCTTTTATGAAATAATCTCTTCCACTTGTTATCGGTCCACCTGCTGCCAGAAGTTCAGGGGCATGCCCCCAGAACCCTTGACGTAGAATGCGGACCTCACCATCACTGGCTTCCGATTCGCAGACTACTTGGAACAGACCACTCCTAATTTCCAGAGGAATAGGCACCCGAACGATGTTAAGCTCAGCATTAGCCTTCAACTCTAATTCCTGAGACCAGTGTAATGACGAATCTGATTCATGCTCAACATGAATTGTAAAATTCCATGTCTCTTCATTACTTATTGAAGGTTTTGCCCTCTCAAGCTGCTGAATCTGAAGTGTCAGAGAAGCACGTTCGCCAGACTCATAAGATGCGTAATTGGGCTTAATCCACATCTCCGTAACACCCTTGCAGCAGAACAGAGCCCACTTGGATATCGCGGACAGCCCTTCGTCCTTCCATAAAGAATCCGTTGCAGCCGTATTTACGAACAGCCAGCGTGAGCCTGCAAATAAACCAATCGTATTCTCCCAAAGAACTACTGGAGCAGCAGTTTCCCGACCCTCATGTGTAATTCCCTTCAAAAGCGGGTAAATCCTTGTGCTCATTGGCCCTGCTGATCCCATTTGATGGGGTAAATCACTTGTCTTCGTCGTATGTGGCACAAGGTTCCATGTCTCTGCACTCGCTAGAAAAAGAGCTTCTTGACCCTTAAGCAGAGGAATAACATCCGATGCTAGCAAGGATTGATTGCGAGAACACTCAACACGTAATGCCTCATGAATATATAGCTCTTGATGATAAGAGGTCTGCTCCGCTTCCACATGCCATTGTTCATTTTGCCAGCGAACGGGTTGTTTGAAGGGGGCACCTCCAATGCTGATCAGCCCACCACCTCTTTGCAAATATCCATGAATGTCTATCCATGCCGCTTTTGGAAAATAGGGTGCATGCAGATTAATGAAACATCCGCCTTCGGTTTCCTTAAGCGTTGCTGCAAGCTGATTCGCATTCACGATCGTACCGAACTCACGCATGGATACAATCGCATCGCTAGGAATCGAATTCGAAATTGGAAAATCAGAATCATAGAATATAATTACAGGCCTGCTCATAGTAGTCCTTCCTTCATCGATTTATAGACTAGTTGTGAGAATAGACTATTGGACCAAGCGAACCATTTTCTAGTGAATATATTCGGGTCATCGACATGAAATCCTTCATGCATAAAACCAGTCCCCGCATCCGTTGCCTCTAGCATCGTAAGCATCTCCAGCTTCTCTTCCTTCGTGGAAGCCGTCAAACCTTGCATAGACAATGCCATATGCCAGATATAATCTTTCGGAGTATGTGGACTGCCAATCCCTTTCGCTGCTGTTCCTTCAAAGTAAAAAGGATTCTCCTGGCTCAGTGCAAATCGGCGTGTATTCTGATAAATCTCATCCTCTGCCGTAACATAGCCGAGATAAGGAATCGACATGAGTCCCGGTGTTCCCGCATCATCCATCAAGCAGTAGTTGCCGTAGCCGTCGGTTTCATAGGCGTAGATAGGTCCAAATTTCGGATGACGATAAATACCATATAGCTTGATTCCATGATCAATGTCCGCTTCTAATGCTTTAAGCTCTTTTAGAAATTCAAGATCACGGAATACCCATTCTGCGAATTCCTGCATATGACGTAAGGCAACAACGGCGAACATATTCCCCGGGATATTGTAATGGAAGTCGCACGCATCATCGCTTGATCGGAACCCGGACCAGACCATACCCGTATAATTAACAGGCATACCAAGGCCGTTGTTGCGTAACGTATCTTCAGGTATCCCGTTATTACGCATAAAGCGGTAAGGAGATAATTCAGCATGGCGTTGCTCTGTTCTAAATAAGTTGTATATTTTGACCATTGCTTCCTTAAATCCAGCGTCGAAGATATCAGCCTTCCCCGTTTCTTTCCAATAGGCATAAGCCAGACGCATGGAAAAACAGAGCGAATCGATCTCGAATTTACGTTCCCACACCCAAGGGGACATTTCCGTAATATCGCTAGTGCTCCAATGCCAGTCATTCGCTGTTTCATTAAACGCATTAGCATACGGATCAATATGTATATACTGAATATGACGTTTAATTAGACCGCTAATGATACGTTGAAGATCTGGATCATTCTTCGCAAATGGCACGTAGTGCATAACCTGTTCCACAGAGTCACGCAACCAAGAAGCAGGGATATCACCAGTAATGATGAATGTTGTTCCATCATCCATGAGTTTAGTCGTTGTCTCAAGTGTATTCGGGAAGCAGTTCTTGAAGAGCTGTAATAGTTTAGGCCGATGAGCTAATTTCTCCTCTGCTTCATTTAATACTTCTTGAATCGCTTGTGGCAGTGGCAGCTTCGGCATAGAGATGGCTGGCAGTCTGAATTGTTCCATATCCTCACTCCTCTTGATAAAAATGAGTATAGATAGAGAGACGGGCAGCATAGCTGCCCGTCTCCACTAATCCTATTTGTGCTATCCTTTAGTGATTAATCGTAGGCGTGTTGTAAAGTTTAAAGCCTTATTTCTTTGTCTGGTTCCACTCATCAAGCTGCTTTTGAACTTCTGCAATGACTTTTTCCAGTCCAGCTTCTTTAAATTTCTTGGTTGCTTTTGGCAGATATGTTTTAGGATCAACAGAACCTGTGTATAGAGCTGGCATAAATTCTTTAGTTACGTTGTTGATGGCCGCTACTTCTGTTTTTACAGGTGTAGGATCAAATGCAAAACCGAAGGTAGGAGCTTCTTTAGACGAATCATTAAACTTCTTAAAAGCATCCCATTTATCAGCAGGGTCATCAGCATGCAGATAAGTCAGTAACATATTTCCAAGCGTGAAGCCTGGCATAGCATAGCTATCTTGCATAGCTGGCAGATCTTCAATGACATTGTCGGAGATTTTCTTATAATGAGTGCCTTCAATACCATAGTTGAGCAAATTGCGTAAGTACTTATCTGTGTTCAAAAGATTCAAGAACATCATAGCCCGTTCAGGATCACCTGAGGTTACGGAAATCGCGTGCATCGAACCTGCGGCGGACTGTGTATACACATAAGGCTCATGCATAGGCGAAGTTACAATTTCATAACCTGCTGAACGAGACCAACCTTTTTCTGCATAAGGCTGTGTAATTTCGCGATCGGCAAACCATTTACCGGTCTTAATGTTATCGATACCTTCAAGTGTTGCAACGTCTGGGCGTAAGTAACCTGCTGTGTAAAGTCTACGCATCGTATCTAACGATGTTGCAAGTTCTGGTGTCTCCAGAATATTAACAACCTTGCCATCTGTGGAATCCATGTAGACCCCGATAGGTAGTTCATCACCTAGTACATAGTCAAATGGCATAAATGGTTTAAAGCCTTTAGGAACAGCTAGCGGTGTAATATCCGCAGGCTCATTCTCTTTAATCGTTTTAAGAAGCGGCTCTAGATCATCCAATGTACGAATATTAGAAATGTCCATGTTGTATTTATCAACATATTTTTTATTGAAGCGCCATACCCATTGCTGTCCAAGCTCCTTATTTACAGGCACACCATAGATTTCACCTTTAATCTTAGTTCCTTCTAAGAAACGCGGGTCCAAAACTTCTTTCGTTTCCTTTCCATACTTATCTAGCAGATCATTCAGTCCCAAGAAGGTACCGTTCGCTGCGTTACGGCGGAAATCATTTGTCCAAGAAGAAGTAAAGGCAATATCATAAGGCTCACCAGAAGCGGTGATGACCTGCATCTTCTTATCGTAATCACCCCAATCGAACATCGTAATGTTCAACGTCGCATTAATTTTTTCTTTGGTATATTTGTTAACCTCTTTTAATACAAGATCCAGATCCTTTTGAGGTCCACCAATTAAATACATCTTCAGCTCATACGGCTTTAATTCCGATGAATTCCCTGCTGAATTCCCCGCTGCCGCTGAATTGTTTGTTTCTTTAGCAGCATTTGTATTATTATTCGAACCACATCCAGCAAGAAGGCCAGACAAAAGCATTGTTCCTACAAGAGCGAGCGTTAAACTTTTTTTCGCTTTCATTTCTATTTTCCCCCTTTAGATTAATTTACTTTTTATTTATATCGTTTCCTATATTAGCGACTCGAATAAATACATCTTAGTAGTGTTACTCTTTCAAAGAACCTACGGTTAAGCCTTGTACGAAATACTTTTGGAAGAACGGATACGCTAGTGCTATAGGCAAGGTTGCCAGTACAACCATCGCCATTCGAACCGTTTCTGTCGGCAAGGTCGCAGCAATCTCAAAGCTTGATCCCATCTGCATACTGTTCTGAATGACAAACTCCATATTATTCTGAATTCGCATCAGCATCGCTTGGAGCGGCACAAGACTCGCATCATCAATATACAGCAGCGCATTAAACCAATCATTCCAATAACCCAGCGTACAGAACAGTCCAATCGTTGCAATCCCCGGCAAAGAGATCGGAAGTACAATTTGTAAGAATGTCCGGAACTCCCCTGAACCGTCTATTTTTGCTGCCTCAATTAGCGCATCAGGTACGGTGGTCTGGAAGAAGGTCCGCATTACTAGAATAAAGAATGCATTCATTGCGATTGGTAAGATCAAAGCCCAAATCGTGTTGTACAAGTGTAAAAACTGCGTAGCCACAATATAGTTCGGAACCATTCCGCCTGAGAATAACATCGTAAAGAAGGCAAAGAAGCTGAAGAAATTACGATAGCGAAATGATCTTCGAGAAAGAACATAGGCGTAAGTTGTAATTAGAAACAAACTAATGAGCGTACCTAGTACAGTAACCACTAAGGTAACACCAAAGGACCGAAACAACTGATCACCTGTGTTAAAAACAAACTGATACGCCGCCAAACTAAATTTTTCTGGAATTAAGCTGAATCCATTTAAAGCAAGGACTTTCTCATCCGTAAAAGAAATAGCTATAACAAACAAGAACGGAAACACACAAGTAAAGGCGAAGATTCCAATCACAATATTGAGTACCACATTCCAAAAAGGAGTAATGGCGTTGTTGTCGATTTCCTTATGCTTACGTTTAAATACTTCCATAACGTCAATGACTCCTTTCTAGAATATCGCGTTTTCTTTGCTGATCTTTCTCACAATGGAGTTCGTTACAAGCACCATGATAAATCCAACGATCGATTGATATAAACCAGCTGCTGTACTCATTCCTAGATTTCCTGTCGTACTCATGCTTCGATAAATATAAGTATCGATAACATTCGTTACGGAGTATAGAACACCGGAATCTCGAGGAATTTGATAGAACAACCCGAAGTCCGATCTAAAAATACCACCAATCGCTAGAATAGTAAGCGTAACCATTAAAGGTTTAAGCAGAGGAAGCGTAATAAACTTAATTTGCTGCCATTTGCTAGCCCCATCAATCATAGCTGCTTCATAGTAGGACTTATCGATCCCCGCTATAGCTGCTAAGTAAACCACACTCGAATATCCGATAGATTTCCATATCCCCATGAAAATAAGGATATATGGCCAAAAGCGAGTATCCCCATACCAGGAAACAGGATCGCCTCCGAAGTACACAATCACTTGGTTCAAGATCCCTTTATCTACACTTAGGAAACTGAACGTAAAGAAACTAATAATAACCCAAGAAAGGAAGTAAGGCATAAACATCGCCGTTTGATACGCTTTGGCCATCCGTTTGTTCACAAGTTCATTCAAGGTGATCGCAATGCCCACCGCAAGAACAAGACCGAGAGAGATCAAAGCCAAGTTATAAAGAATCGTATTTCTTGTAATAAGATAGGCGTCTTCTGTTGAGAACAGAAAATTGAAATTTTCAAGTCCAACCCACTTACTATTTAAAACGCTTGCAAAAAATCCATCCCGGTGAATCTTGAAATCCTTAAAGGCAATGATCGTTCCAAACATAGGTAAGTAACAAAAGATTAGGAACCATATTGTCCCTGGTAATACCATAAACCACAGCACTTTATCCTTATTTAAGCTTTTGAAAAATGCAGACACTATTCTACATCCCCCTTCTCTATCCCCAAACAATCCCCGTAATTCCCTTTCGTTCTTATTTCCTTGCCCCTTTAACTATCTTTAATTCTGCGCTATAAAAGCGGTTTCATAAAGTTGAAAAACTCCAGAATGATATGTAAAAATTAAAGATCGCTAGGATAAACGACCATTCCGAGGCTTAAAATTCCTAATAATTTAAACATAAAAAAAAGGAAACATTCTCGTGACCAACGTTCGTGAACCCAACACTTGAACGTGATACCCGGGAACATTTCCTTTATGCTACGACTTTTCTTTTATATACATCTTTCGAAGCTCGGTTGGAGATATGCCTACTGATTTTTTGAATTGGCGATAAAAATATGCTGGATCTAAATACCCTACTTCAGCTGCAATCTCATTGGTTAATAGTGTAGTTTGAAGCAGCAGTTGTCTTGCTTTTTCAATTCGGAATTGATTTACATAATCAGAGAAGCTTCGCCCCATCTCCTTCTGAAATAGCTGTCCCAAGTAAGTAGGATGCATATTCATTCGCTGACTGAGCGTCTTCAGAGATAGCTCTTCTCTATAATGTTTGCTTACTTGATCCACCATATATCTCATATTCGGGCTTAGTTCATCACTCACTAACGATAATTGATCCAGCGTTTCATTCACACTTTCCTGCACATGATGAAGCAGCTGCTCAATGGTATGGATACGTAGTAAAGGATTAAATACAGCACTAAAATTAGAGTTCTTCTCCATTTTCTTAGCGATCAACATTAATTCAATCGCCACGTTGTAATTATCCATGCGGGTGATCATGCCACAACCAAATAGCTTTTCGAAGGTTTCCGCGATAAATTGATTGGCCGCCTCACGTTCACCAGATAACAACAATTTCGTAAAGGCTTCATAATCAATTTCAAGCTTTTCCTCGTGTAACATCATCTTCGATAGTTTATCCACATCTATAATCGGGTAGCTCGGCAGCATCAGATGATCCACATATAAACTCTTCGCTTTGTTATAGCTTTGTGGCACTTCTTGAAACGTATATTCCTTACTTCCTATCGTGATCCAGACAGACTTTC
This sequence comes from Paenibacillus sp. FSL R5-0345, assembly GCF_000758585.1. NCBI lineage: Bacteria > Bacillati > Bacillota > Bacilli > Caryophanales > Paenibacillaceae > Paenibacillus > Paenibacillus sp. FSL R5-0345. Next base: position 2,560,421 of record NZ_CP009281.1, on the reverse strand, counting down.
CTAATTCATGCATAATCTCAGATTGAATCTGTTCCAGCATACAATACATCTCTTCTTTGTTCTCATCTTCAGCTGACTCCGCAACAATAAGAACAAGATCACCTTCCATATCTATAAATACAATAACCGTTCCTCGCTTAGATACGGACTGCACAGCGATACGATAACATTCTTCCACAAGTTGATTAGGGTGCAGTTGATGCTGACCCTCCTCCCCTTCATGCTCCGTAATAAGCCGAATCGCAGCCACCGTAAAAAAAGAGCAGTCCAGCGAAATATTCAACACTTTTGAACGATGCATAAGCTCCTGTCGATCTATATTTCCAGTGACCCAGCGATTTAGAATATTGTTACGTAAAACTTGCTGATCCTCCTTCGCATGAAATTGTTCAACATCCTCTTGATTGAGGACTTCAACAATTTGTTCGATGGTCGATTCCAATTCTTTTATATTAATGGGTTTAAGAATATAATTCTCAATGCCTAGACTCATTCCGGCTTTTAAATACTCAAATTGCTCATAGCCGCTTAGGATAATAAATCTCATTTTTGAATCAAAACACTTGATTTGTTGAATCAACTCAAGACCCGTAAGCTTTGGCATCGTAATATCTGTAATTAATATGTCTATGGCTTCGTTATGCCGATGCAGAAATTCTAAAGCTTCTTCCCCATTACCCGCTTGACCTGCGATTCTAAGTCCATAATCTTCCCATTCGATCACTGAACGTAATCCTTCAAGAATAAGAGGTTCATCATCCACAATAAGTATGTTGTGCATTATTTAGTACTCTCCCTTACCACTGGTATATTCATGATGACTGTTGTTCCTTCACCTAGTTCACTAGCAATCGTTAACCCATATTCAGTCCCGTAATAAAGTTTAATCCGCTCATTCACATTACATAGTCCGAGCGAGGACGGTGGTGCATCCATTCGCATACTGACTTGAAGCGTTTGTTGTAGTTCCATAAGCTTGCTTGGAATAATCCCGTTTCCGTTATCTCTGATAGCGATTTGAATTTCCCCGTCTGCTTCAGTAACTTCAATCCGTATTAGGTTATCGAAACGCTCGGGCCTGAATCCGTGAACAATATAATTTTCTATGACCGGCTGGATGAGCAATTTAACGATAGAACAATTCATGGCCACTGGACTTATCCGCGACTCGATTTGAAGCTTATCTTGATGTCTAATCTGAAACAACTCAAGGTACAGATTGCAGTATTCAATTTCATCCGCGATGGTAACAACCATATTCTTCTTAATCATCGTTCGGAATAATGTCGATAAAATGTAAATCATCTGACCTACGTCCTTCGCACCTTGCGAGATGGCCCGCATCCTTATAGCTTCAAGCGTGTTATATAAAAAATGCGGATTAATCTGCGACTGGAGAGCCACAAGCTCTGCATTTTTTTGCGTAATTTCTGAAATGTAAACTTTATTAATATATAACTCTAATCGCTCACACATATAGTTAAAATTGTTTGCAATGAGCTGCAATTCATCCTCCCGATTAAGGTGAATCCGTGTGCTTAAGTCGCCTTCCTGTAAGCGCTTCATAGATTTGACAATGATCTTCACTTTTTTAGAGAAACGTAAAATGATTCCGTATGTAATCGCCATTGCCGCAACAATTAATGCGGCCGTAATCCCGATAATCCAATTTCGTACAACAAGCATTTCTTTATTGACCTGCGACTTCTGAATGATTCCTGCTACGATAAGACCTGAGCTATTCGTTGTATTTAAGTTAACCTTGGATATGCCATCCAGTGCCGTCCAGCCGTCTGAATAAAGACCAGCGATATGTGGATACTGCTGTCCCATATACCTGCCTAAGGAATCATATATGACGTCTCCGCTTGGTGTTAGAACTAACACTTGGCCATTACTCTCGGTGCCTTTCGTACCCAGCCATTTTGAAATAAGTTCAGCGTCAAAATCAATTATGAGCATACCTATCGTTTTCAACGAAATCGGATCTTTAAGTTCCCTGGTCATCGTATACAAATTGTTATTGTCTTCCCTTATTTCCTTAAGTAATAATTTTTTTTCATGCGAAATCCAACCATTCTTGGGTAAGGGTGATTTTTGCTCAGAAATATCTATATCTCTCTTGTAGAGTTGTCGTGTATTATTTTTATATAAATAATAAAATTCTTTTTCAGTGCTATATAAGATAACGTCAGAAATGCCGCTTTTTTGATTCAAATACGTTTTGAAATAAGTATCGAACGTATGGGGTACAAAGCTCCCAATTTCAGCAAACTGATCTAAACGATATTTGAGATAATCTCCATAATCATGTTGCAAAAAGTAGGACAAATCCTCACTTACAGAAGCATCACTATAAATTTGCTGAATGGCCAATTGGATCCCTTCGTACTGCTGATTCATATATAAACTCACGTAATCCAATACCTCTCGATTAGCATCAACATGTTGACGCGTGATCGTCTGTTCATAGTATTTATAAACGGTAATGGAAGAGGCAATGAGCGTAATAATGATGATGGATGAATATATAGCTAAAATTTTATTAAACAGTTTTTTCCGTAAATGATTTTGATAAAATTTCTTTATATTCAACAAATTCACCTTCCTTCAAAATCTAACCTTTAGGATTAGAAGCTTAACACCACCTTTCTTTTTGTGCAATGGGAGCGCATTCATTTTTAGATGTAAATCTTTCCTCCTTGCAACCTTTTTCTTTATCATGAGTTTACATATCGCTTAAAATCGTCTATAGTTGGTTTCTACCCCCCAAACAAACCTGTAATCACCCTATAAGTCTTATCATCCTCGTCCCCCATCAAGATTATGGAGGGCTATTACTCATGTTTCTAACCAAACGTAAACTCAACTCCCAACTAAACGAGATTTCCGAATATCGTTACCGGGATCGAATACACATTCCTTTTTTCAATTCCATGATTGACGAACAAGGTGAAATTGCGGCGGAACCACCTGTGGATGGAGAATGGTCTAAGCTACAGGTTGGCGATACCTGGAAAGGCCGCGATTTGTATTTATGGCTAACGACACAGATAGACGTACCCGCCTCTTGGGCAGGACGCAGGGTACTGGGTCGATTTGATTTTGGCGAGACGGGTGCTGGAAACAACTCCGGCTTTGAATCCCTGTTCTTTTACAACGGCAAGCCCTATCAAGGTGTAGATTCCAATCATACAGAAGTGTTTTTGCCAGATGAAACGGTAGGTACGAAGCTTCCACTGACCTTCCGGTTATGGTCTGGACTAGAAGGTGGCGGCCCAAAGAAAGATCAAACCCATGGCATTCGTATGGCTGAAATTTGTTGGCTGGACGAAGCAACGGATGATTTCTATTTTACCGCGCTTGCTGTAGTTGAGACGCTGAACGTACTTGATTCCAAAACACCAGAGTATACACAGCTACTAAGTACAGTTGACCGCTCGTTTCTTCTGATTGACTGGTCTCGTCCAGGTTCAGAGCTCTTCTACGCTTCCATCGAGGAAGCTCGTAATTATTTGCGTGATGAAATTAATAAAATGGAGAAGTCTTCGCCAGTTACTGTTACCTGTATTGGTCATACCCATATTGATGTAGCTTGGTTATGGCAATTGAAGCATACCCGTGAGAAATGTGCGCGTTCCTTCTCGACCGTACTCCGTCTGATGGAAATGTTCCCGGACTATACTTTTTTACAGACTCAACCTCAGCTTTATGAATACATCAAGAATGATTATCCGGAAATCTATGAGAAGATTCGTGAACGTGTAGCTGAAGGACGCTGGGAAGCTGGCGGTGGCATGTGGCTCGAGGCAGATTGTAACTTGACCTCAGGTGAGTCTCTTGTCCGTCAATTGCTGTATGGTACTCGCTTCTTACGTAATGAATTTGGTGTTGAATGTGATTATTTATGGTTGCCGGACGTATTTGGCTATAGCTGGTCCTTGCCGCAAATTCTAAAAAAATCAGGAATCAATACGTTTATGACCACGAAAATTAGCTGGAATCAATACAACCGCATGCCACATGATACCTTCCAATGGCGTGGTATTGATGGCACTGAAGTATTAACCCATTTCATTACAACGCCAGAGCCTTGGTCTGAAGAAGATTCTTGGTTCTATACTTATAATGGCCGCATCATTCCTAAGACTGTAAAAGGCATTTGGGATACGTACCGGGATAAAGAAGTGAATCGTAATCTGTTACTTTCTTACGGATATGGTGATGGCGGCGGCGGGGTTAACCGTGAAATGCTAGAGATGCGCCGCAGACTCAATGACCTCCCAGGGCTTCCGAAGATTGAAACAGGAACAGCGGGAGATTACTTCCGTAACCTGCAAGACACCGTTGCAAATACAGATCGTTATGTCCATGTGTGGGATGGCGAGCTTTACTTAGAATATCACCGTGGCACGTACACTAGCCAAGCCTACAATAAGCGGATGAACCGCAAGCTTGAACTGCTATACCGCGAGGCGGAATGGCTAAACGCACTGCAAAGTGTAGTGTCTGAAGATTGGTCGAACTATCGTCAGACCGATCTAGATGAAGGCTGGAGAATTATTCTACGGAACCAATTCCATGATATTATTCCAGGTTCTTCGATTCGTGAAGTGTATGAAGACAGTACGATTGAATATGCTCAAGCTGAAGCCATTGGTCAATCTGTATGGGAACAATCTACGAAGGCACTAGTGAACGGAAGTGAAGCCGGTAAATATACTATCTGGAACAATGCTTCTTGGGAATTGACTGAGCTCGTAGAAATTACTATAGAGCCTGGCATGGAAACAGGACATTGGATAAACATAGAAGGTAAACCGTTGAAAGCTCAGCGTGAAGGTGACCGTTGGATCATTGAAGTGTCCGACATTCCTTCTCTCGGATACACCACCATCTCCTTTGTAGAAGATGTAATTACTGAGCCATCCAGCTCTCCATTCAAGCTGAATGAATCAGGAATTTCAACGCCTCACCTTGAAATAGCGTGGAACGAGCAAGGTCAATTGTCATCCATCTATGATAAACACGAACAGCGTCAAGTATTAGCTAATGGAAGTCACGGTAACGTGTTCCAAGTGTTTGAGGATAAACCATTAGCACATGAAGCTTGGGACATTGACATCTACTATCAGCAAAAAATGCGCGAAGTGATCGACTGCACTAGCATTGAAGTCATAGAAAATGGTTCATTGCGTTGTATTGTGCAATTCACATGGAGCTATATGGATTCCACGATTAAACAGCAAATGATCTTACACGCTGTGCATCGTCGTATCGACTTCGTGACGAACGTAGACTGGCATGAGAAAAAACAGCTAATGAAAGTAGCCTTCCCTGTTGCGATAAGAGCTACCGAAGCCACTTATGATATCCAGTTCGGTAATGTTAAGCGTCCAACACACTGGAACACTAGCTGGGATTACGCTAGATTCGAGACTGTGGGTCACCAGTGGGCAGATTTATCTGATCGTGGTTATGGCGTTAGCTTGCTGAATGACTGCAAATATGGCTACGACATCAAGGATAATGTGATGCGTTTATCCCTAATCAAATCGGCAACGCACCCTGACCCTGAAGCGGATCAAGGCGAGCACACATTCATGTATTCTATCCTGCCGCATACTGGTGATTGGCTACAAGGTGACACAGTCCGTCAAGCCTGGTCCATCAACAATCCACTGCGTAGCACCAAGGGGCAAGCTGAAGTGGAAGCTAAGTCTATGATTCGTCTTTCAACGGATACGGTTATGGTATCTGCCCTTAAGAAATCTGAGGATGGACACAAATTAATCGTTCGTGTTCACGACTATTCCGGAAGCCGCCAGCAAATTGATATGACGAGCGACTTGAACATTATTTCATGGCAAGAGTGCAATCTAATGGAACGTCCTGAAGGTGAGGTTCATACTGAACCTGTTATTACCTTTGTACTTGAACCTTACGAAATTAGAACATTTGAAATCGAAGTGTAGATCCTAATTAAATGAAGTAACATACAAAATCGGGGTGTCCCTGTAGCCATGTATAAAAGGCTGCGAGGACACCCCGTTTTTCGAGTATGATTGTTTCTTTCGCATTTTAAGTATACACGTTGCGCAATGAGTTAACGTAGCGTATACTCCAATTAAGGGAGAGATGTATATGAGAAGAATGGGGAAAATTACGATATTCACAGGCATTGGATTATTGAGTCTTGCTTTGATTGCTATTCTTGCGATTAGCGCTTTTGTGATCAAGAGACCGGTGACCACCACCCCCGTAATCACGGAAGTGAAGCCTTATCAGTGGAATAAAGTCAAGCTGGACGGAAATGTCATTTCAAGTGATGGATCAGAGTATTTTATCTGGAATAAAAAGGGGGAGACTAATAACTGGATCATCTTCTTTTCCGGGGGAGGGGCCAGTTGGGATGCCCAAAGCGCCGCGCACCCCATCAAGCTAATGAACTTCATTAAAGGTGGAGATACGGGCAACTATTTCCCGAACATCCCCTTCTATATGCTGACATTGCTGAGAGGCATGATGGATACGGATAACCCTGACAATCCTTTTCATGGCTGGAATGTGGTCTACCTTCCCTATTCGACCGGTGATTTCCATATCGGCAACCGCACAGTTGAATATAAAAAAGAAGACGGCAGCACCTTTACTATGCGTTATAACGGCAGCAATAATGTGCGAAGCAGCCTTGATTGGATATATACCAACGTAGATAAACCCGACAAACTACTGATTGCCGGCGAAAGCGCTGGTGGATTCGGGTCCGCCTTCTGGGCTCCGGAGATTGCCTCTCATTACAAAGACTCCGAGCTCTTCCAATATTCAGACAGTTCCTTCCTGAAATCAGACAAGTGGCCAAATGTTGTGAATAAGGAATGGCAGGCAGACTTCGTTAAGAACTTTGGGTATACCCCCGAAGCGGATATCATCGGGGCAGCATTTAAAGCGAACGGTCATCTACTGCCTGAGAATGCGGTAATATTGCAATCCTACTCGGTATTTGACGAGATTCTGATCCACTTTCAGAACAACATCAACGATTACACGGGGCCTAGAGATCAACGCATTATTAATGAATGGTCACAGGAAATGCGCCAATCTGTATCTTCTTTGGCTGCCACTTTACCTAATTATTATTACTATCTGACCGACTTTGGGCTGAACGCTAAGACGGGTACAACTCCGCACACTTTTGCCACCAGAGAGACCTTCTTTCAGGCTGAGCAGGATGGCGTGAAGCTTCTAAAATGGCTCGGTGATGCGGTCAAACAGCAGAAACCCTATTCCGTGGGCAGCAAGTTCCTCACGACTTCGAAGCCAGCTCAGAAATAGCACAGAATTAGCGAAATACTCGCACAAGGCAGGAGAGAAAATTAATGAATTTGCGTGAAAAGCAGATGCAAATGACGAGGGAGATCATTAAGGATGCAGCGCTGAGCTTGTTCTGTGCTCAAGGTATTGAGCGCACAGATATGGCTCAGATTGCGGAACAAGCCGGTGTCTCCCGGCGTACTTTGTATCATCATTATAAGGACAAAGAAGAATTAGCTGCTCAAATTTATGTTGAGAACCTGGAGCGGATGTTTGGACAGCTGCTGTTTGATTTTGATTTTGAACAGCCGGTACAATCACTTGAGAACATTCTGGATAAATATTTGGCGCTGAGAGATCATCAGGAGTCACTGATTTACTATGATGCCATTTTTGGAGTTTACTACAGCACCCTTTCTAAGAATCCTGCGGAGCTGCCTGACTTTAAGAAGGCTATGGAAGGCTGGTATTCACGACTTATACTGCTTGAGACAACTGCAGTGGCTCCCGAGGAAAAAAATAAGTGGCTAGGTATTCTACAGAAATCCACCCACCTGTATTTCATGTATTTACAAAAAGCTGTTATTATTACGCATCAGCGAGGTGGTGTGGTTACGGAGGAAGACCGGGCAACGGACCGACAATTCAAGGATTTTATTATGCATGGCGTACGGCATTCCCGATGATTAAAAGAGTCTTTTCGTAATAGGTTTCATTTCGGTATAATATACCAATCGGTATTAGTGCGGCTCTAGTTAATGGAAGGAGCAATGGCTGAAATGGACATTGGCAAATATGAGAATCTAGTTCCAAATGTTTTTTTGTTCGTCGACCGCAGATCCTTCCCGGATTGGGAGATAACGAGGAGCAAAATTGATTTCCATGACCTTACCTTCATTGTGGAAGGGAAATCGAACTATTTTATTAATGGGGAGAAATTTACGGTTGAAGCTGGTGATATGCTCTATGCACCTTCCGGAAGTATTCGGGAAGCGCAGACCTTTAAGGAGGCACCCATGCGTTCTTTTGCGTTTAATTTCTTCTGGGAGGGGGAGGACAATCATGTGCGGCTCCCTTTTGAGACCGTAACCAAAAACTTGAGAACTAAAGAGATCCTAGCGGACATCAAAGATTTCTCGCATGTATGGATGGGCAAACAGCCTTTTTATAAAATGAAGGCCAGAGCCATTTTTCAACTGATCGTGTATCGTCTGTTAAGCATAACCCACCATCAAGAGACACCTCTGATCGATCTGAGAATCCAAAAAGTAATGACCTATATTATGGATCATTATTCGGAGGAAGTTACGATCAAGGAACTAGCTGATTTGGTTGCCTTAAACCCAGTATATCTTGGCAAGCTGTTCAAGCAAAACACCGGTTCCACCTATAAAGAATTCATAAATAAAGTACGGGTGAACAATGCCGAGATGATTCTGTCCGCAGGTGGCTTCAATGTGTCCGAAGTAGCAGAGCATTGTGGTTATCAAGATGTCGCCTACTTCAGTAATGTTTTCAAAAATATCAAGGGTTATCCTCCGTCATCTGCCTTGAAATAACGGAGGATCCTGAACCATTCGGGGATTCAACCCTTTAATTAGCTCTAACTATGAATTAGTGCGTCCCCCTAGTATAGAAGCTCTCCTCTGGGCCCAAATAGGAATACGGCAGCTCCGCAGCGGACAACACAAGCTTTTGCAGGACCAGGCCCGCATCCAATCCGTAAAAGCGGAGGGTATGGATACCCTTCGTTAAAGCATGAATGGTGGTCACGGTATGGATATTATTCATAACTGCGCGGCACCACGGTTCATTATCATGATTGCCGCCCGCAAAATCCGTAGGTAGAGCATCCGTAATCACTGGTGTCTGTGCATCGAAGCCTATCGCATATTTTAATCCACTGGACTGTGACAGGTTGTTCGTTGGGGCAATGTACGCCGTTAAGCTGTAATCTGCAGCCTGCTGTACTAAAACCCGATATTCCAGATAAGGTGCACACTCCGGTTGTTCAAACGATACAGCATTTGGAAACATTTTAACCGAGGATAAAGAACGCCCATAGTTAGCAATGGTCTTCCATTCCACCCCTGATTGTGCAACACGGCTTGAGGTATGCTCCGCTTCAATTGCCAGTCTATTATGCGCCTCGATAAAGGTCATCGCTGGCATATCCTGAATGTCAGTCCAGTCCACAGCTACATTCACCTTAACGGTGCCCCCGGCACCAGAGATCGTAATTTCACCCTTCGATGTCTCGCGAACCTTTTCCCAATCTACAGAAACCTGTAAGCTCTCCCCAGCCTTGATCCAACCCGATGTTTTCTCAAGCTTGACCCAAGCTACACTGCTTCTTGCCTGATATTCAAAGCCCGCTTCTCCACCGTTGCTGATAGTAATGCAATAGTTTTCTTTTTGCAGATTTGTAAATACCGGTAGCTTTGCCGTACCCGCAACATACGCTTGCTCCGTACCTTCAACATCAACAATCAATATTGAGCCTTTAGCGGGAATCAACGTGCTCACCTCTGGATATTTCCACCCTTCTGCATTCCAGTGAATATACCCGACATGAGGGGAACTCATCATTCCTTGCCATTTTCCTTCTGAAATTTCGTTATTATAAAACTGCTCCAGATGTTTATCCCTATTGATGGCTTCATGAGTCAGAGTAGCGTAAGTGTTTGCCAATACACTGCCTCGTCCAGTATATAGCTCGTTAAGCCCAGCATATATTTGCATTTTGAGCACATTGGCTGAGGCAGCAGCAGGGAAATATACAAGCTGGTAGTACGCATCTTTTAATGATTCAGGAATAAGAGCAAGGTATTGGTCAGCGGCATTCTCCATCCTAATCGCCTGTTCCAGAACTGTCTGTGCCTCATTGTAATGGATTGGACTGAAGGTTGACGGATAAATAATCTCCGGCTTGCGGCGGCCGTTCATTCGGGTATAATCACTCAGCAATTGCGCAATGCCCAGGCATGTCTCTTGTTCCAGTGCATATCCGAACTGCTGCTCTACCCATCGTTTGGTATATTCCTCAGTCCGATTAATCGCTCCGGTACCCCAACCTTCAAAGTCATAGGCCAAATCCATAAAGTAAGAAATGGGCAATTCCATAGGCTTCAAATCCCCGACGTTCACAATCCATACATCACGGATGCCATAGTCGAATGCCATACACATTTGCTCCCATACCTTTTCCAGCGGAATCGTATTTAACCATTCATAGGAATGCGGACCACCATGATAGTCAAAATGATAATACATCCCCCACCCTGCACTCCGATCGCGTTCGTGTTCCGTTGGGATTTTGCGGAGATTGCCAAAGTTATCATCTGCCAGCAGGATCGTAACATCATTCAGGACTTCCCAGTCCTTTAAGCCTTTAACCTCAGCAGTGCCATACCAATACTTCTCCACTTCCTTGTATACGGCTAGAATTTGGGGCGAGTGCTCAAGATTATATTTCTTTAATAAGTCTTTTTGCGTAAGGATGATGTCCTTCAGCAAGTCAATATTCTCCTGGTCGGAGCCCTCCAGCGCAGAATCACTTTCTCCCCGCATCCCTAATGTGATTAAATTGTCAAAGTCCCGATTCCGTTTGATTCCATCTTCCCAGAAATCTGTAATGGCCTGTTTGTTTCGGGCAAAATCCCATAGGTTACTTGTTCCATATTGGTTGTATACCTTCTGCCATTCACTGCCTGCCCGAAATAAAGGTTCATGATGGGAGGTTCCCATTATAATGCCGTATTCCTGTGCATGCTGGGCGTTGGCGATTGGATTGCTTTTACCGTTAAGGCTGAATTCGGCACTCCACATCGCTGGCCATAAATAATTCCCCTTTAATCGAAGAATTAGTTCAAACACCTTGTCATAGAAATCTTCATTAAAATCACCAAATCTTTGAGTTACCCAAGAGCCCAAGGACGGCCAGTCGTCATTCAAAAAAATCCCCCTGTATTTAACCGAAGGTTCTTTGGAGATCATATGTAGCTGGTTATCGGACAGGATCAAAGTTGCTTTCTTCTCTGGTACAACATCTGCCCAATATTCCCACGGACTAACGCCAATTTTTTCAGAGATGGAATAGATCCCGTACATCGTCCCGCGTTTATCGCTCCCCACAATGACGAGCGCCTTGTCCACTCCTGCTGTCGGTTCTTCAACTACCTGAATTTTATAACATTCCCTTTTCCCTTGAATGGCGGACACGTCCACTGTTCCCTCCGCAATTAAACGATCAATAAGCTCATTACTGCCGATCGATCCAGCGATTATAACGGTTCCATCCAATTCCTGCAATTGTGTATATATCTCAGGTTCTACCTCCGTTACCTGTTTAACATCTGCTGCAAAAGACTGAGCCACGCGGCGCAAACCGGCATAATCCTTCCCTTTGGGATCCAAGTAAATCTTAGCAGCTTTGCCCTGCTTCACAAGGTTTAATTCCTGCGTAGGCATGATTATTCTCCCCTTAAGCATCCTATTTTCGTATGACTAGGCACATTATATAAGTAAGCAATTTCAACTTCCATGTGTAAACTAGCAAGTTTTTGTAATTATTAAACGAAACTTTGTTTATTGGTTGAACAATCTAGATATTTGGTGTTACTGTTAACAGGTATCTCCCTGTAGCACAATCATTTCATTTGCAAGCGCATCCATAATAAGTGAACCTTACAAAGCGAGGATGATCCATATGGAAAAGAATAACGATTTCATTGCAAGCGAACAGATTGAAGGTCCGAAGGCTCCAAAGGACCCGGCTGATCGTAGAAACGGCTTTTTTGTACTGTATGAAACAGCAATTGAAGCAACAGCAAGAGCTGAAGGCAAACCGTCTCAAGAAGTTTATCTGGAAGGTAGCTATCTGATCGACAAGACCAGATTTATAGGCGGCGTCACAGATGATGCAATTCTGGAGCTTCTGGGGAGCAGTGCAGGCTTTCGCAAATTAGTCCACAGTATCGGTGTATCCGTAAGAAGGACTAACGCGCAGGAAGATCCAGTCACTTTTTTATTGCAGCACTGGGGCAAAACTAGTAAATATGAAACCGGCAGTTATTTACGTGTACCTTGCCCAGCCGACGGTTCAGAGATTATTTTGAGATTAGCAGATTGTCCGGGTTCTGAAGAAGATGATGTGCTCGGAAAATTTGCTTTTGAATTTAATCTCGCAGGCGAACTGGCGATTGCGAGTGTTATTTTTTATTTGCATGACGGTTATTCTGTTCCAGAGCTAATCCTTGAACCACCAGTTGCTTTTGAATCGAATGAGTACCAAAAGATTATTACACAATCCTTGCTGCACGCTGGCAATAATAAAAGATTAAAAACTGCCATAAATAAAGCTATAAAGGGCGAGGAAGTCACGATCGCTTATATTGGAGGTTCCATTACTCAAGGAGCCGGTGCTAAGCCGATACACACAGAATGTTATGCCTATCAATCGTATTTAAGATTTAAAGACTTATTCGGCACAAATGGTGGCGAGAACATCCATTTTGTGAAGGCTGGGGTCGGCGGAACACCCTCCGAGCTTGGCGTCATCCGTTATGAAAGAGATATTCTTAGAGACGGTTCCGTAACACCGGATATCGTGGTCGTGGAATTTGCCGTAAACGATGAAGGAGATGAAACGAAGGGCAATTGTTTTGAAAGCCTATGCTTAAAAATACTTTCCGCCGATCATCAGCCAGCCGTAATCCTTCTGTTCAGTGTGTTTATGAATGACTGGAACCTGCAGGATCGGCTCTCCCCCATTGGCCGACATTATAATCTTCCTATGGTTAGTGTAAAGGATGCCGTATCCGAGCAGTTCCGCCTGAGTAAAGCTGAAGGCAACATCATCTCTAAACGGCAATTTTTCTATGATATCTATCATCCGACAAATGAGGGGCACCGGGTAATGGCTGATTGTCTCGCTTATTTATTCACCGAAACCCATAAATCACTAATGAATGAAGATGAGATCTTATTGGATCAACGCCCGGTCATCGGGAATGATTTTGCCGGAACCCTCCTGCTGGATCGAACAAACTATATTGACGCAGGTAAGATCGAAGTAGGCGGATTTTCGGGGATCGATACCGATTTGCAGCGGGTAGAAATGGATACCGACTCTCACGGCACTCCGGAATTCCCTCATAATTGGATGCATTCAAGGGCATCAGGGGAACAAAGCTTCAAGCTGACAATAACGAGTAGAAATCTCATCCTCGTATATAAGGATTCCGGCAGCAGCGAATTCGGCAAGGCGGATATTTTCGTAGACGGCAGCCTTGCCGTTACTGCTGATCCTCACGTGAACAACTGGACACATTGCAATCCGGTAATTCTATATCAAAACGAAGCTAGCGGTGAGCATCAGATAGAAATCAGAATGGTGCCCGAAGATCAGGAGAAGTGTTTTACTATACTAGGCTTCGGTTATACCCTTTAATCAGTTGCACCAGTCACAAGACAGCTCCGATGTATTCTTCATCGGGGCTGTTTTTATTGTATCGCTTGGAATTTTGTCCATTTCCCACTGATATACCGTCAAATAAACAAAGCACCTTTGATCAACCAGTCACAATAAACCGCGATCCACGTTGCAAACATATCCATATGAAACCCATATGCTAGTGCATAACATAATGAAAAACCCGCTCAATAAGCGGGTTATCGCTGTCATATGGACAGAATTGCTCTCACTCTAGCTCAGTTCCAATCCCGTTTTCTCTCGCTTTATTCACATAGTACACCGCTGTAGCGATATCGAAGACGGCCATCCCCATTGGGCAGAAGAGAATCGGTTCATCTTCGCCGAATTCAGCCAGGCTGTGGCGTAAGACGACATCGGTAATCATCCGGGTGTCGGCACGGGTCAGTCCTTGTTCCAGGTGGAGCTGTTCGATGTCAGTATTCTCGCGGCACACTTCATCCCAATCGTCGACGATTATGGCTTTTACTAAAGCTAACGCCTCAGGCTTATAATCACGCAGTGAAACATTCAGCAGAAGACTCCCTTTTTCAGGAGGAAGATTGATATACCGATGTTCTGATACGGTACAAGTAATAAAGATATTCGAATGCTGGTAAACGTCTGTCCACGTCTCTGCCACTTCCATCCTATCTCTGTAAAGTGATGTGACCGCTGATAAATCAACACCCTTGATATCAAAAATTCGGATACGCTCGATACGATCTCCGTACAGAGCCGTAACCATTTGACAATGATACTGCCCTATTGGCCCCCAACCGATAATCCCGAGATGAATCTGTTCCACAGAATGCGCCTGCAAAAAGTAACGGATCATTACTCCGCTAAGGGAAGCAGTCCTTATAATACTGGGAAGCGGGGAGTTCAAGACGGCTGAAGGCTGACCTGTACTTGGGTCATTCAATACAATGATGCTATGCGCGCGGGGAAGATCAGCCTGAATATTATCTGGGAAACTAGAAATCCACTTTATCCCTGCGGTGTTCACCTCTCCCCCTACGTAAGCAGGCATTGCAATAATCCGGTTTTGTGGATTCTTATACCTTAGGTACGGCTTTACCGGCTGCACATAATCGCCTGAATCGATGATACCCACAGCAGTTTCTATCGACTCCACAAGAGCAGGCCAATCTACACCTACTGATTGTATATCTCGATCATTTAAGTACAGCATACCGTCGCCTCCTTGCGAAATAGATTCTTTGTTGTTACAACTCAGCGTTATCGCTAACTTCAGTCCAAATCTCCCGGCCGAACTGGCTCTGAATCCATGAGTCTGAGTATACAGTATCGAGGTAGCGCTCTCCCTTATCATGCAGAATGACAGCGCAGACAGCTCCCGGGGTCAAATCCGGCTCCATCTGCTTCACGGCGGCAATGATTCCACCGGAGGATGCGCCTGCCAGGATAGATTCTTCCTGTGCCAACATCCGGCAACCTTTTACGATATCGGAATCCGAGACATGTACGATACGATCGATTAGATCTGTTCTGCAAAAGGGTGGCACGATGCCGGCACCCAGTCCCGGGAAGCGTCGTGTACTCTTATTTCCACCAAAAATCGCGCTTCCCTCTGCATCCACAGCCACGATCTTAGTCCGAAGTCCGTGATCTCTTACGTATTCCGCAAGGCCCCGAATGGTGCCGCATGTACTAACACTGCAAAATAAATAATCCACTCGTTCAAGTTCAGTCACGATTTCTTTCATTGTCGTATGGTAATGGGCTAAATAATTATTTGCATTCGCATACTGATTCGGCCAGTAGCTGCCAGGTATTTCCGTCAATAACTGCTGTACACGGTTCAGCCTAGCAGGAAGAAACTCACCTGTTACAGGATCGGGATTGGCGACATAATCGATTTTGGCATCCAACGCCTTCAGAATTTGCAGATTCGTTTCTGTGGTTCTAGGATCAATAACGCTGATAAAACGCATTCCTAAATATTTGCAAATCATGGCCAAGCTGATTGCCATATTTCCAGAGCTCGATTCAATGATGATACTTCCCGGACCTATGGTTCCTTCCTTCCATGCCTCATGGATCATCCGCAGGGCGGGACGATCTTTGGCGCTCCCCCCCGGGTTCATCAGCTCCATTTTTGCATAGACGTCAAACTCACTTTTATAGAACAAGCTCTTCAGCTTGATTAAGGGTGTATTTCCGATAGTCGACAAAATACCGTCAGTGAAGTCCATCTCTATGCGATCTTTATCTTTCTGGTAATATAGCTTTTTGTTCTTAACCTTTCCGCTGTCCATCGGCTCGTCTTTGCCTACTATAATGACCTCAATATCATCCAACAGATGGTTTCGAATCATCATGCCGATTTCCGGAATGCATTCTCTAATTTCCTCTTTGATTTTCGGGACAATGGTGTTATCCGCAGATTTACTTTTGAGATAAACGGTCAGTGCATTTTGCCTTACTTTGACCCGGATAATCGCATCTTCTATATGACGGTAAACAACCTGCTCGATATCGTACAGGCTGATTTTCTCTCCGTGCTTCAGTTCCCGGCCTACTCGTTTCACGATAGAACTAAAGCTCTGCTTCTCCACACCATCTATCATCACAGATCTAAAGTCCCTTATAACGTCGTAAGTAACAAAACGAATAGCTGGCAGCATTTTGCGAACCGTTGAGGTTAGAACAAGAACACTTTCGTCATTACTTAGTGGACTTAGTTCTTCGCCTATCTCCTGTGCCCCGATCCCTTCCGCAAAAATTCCATCGGCAAAAATGTACCTGTCAAAATCATGGGAATAATAAGCGATCGTACCCATTTCAATGGAGCCATACGTATCTATAATGTCGCGTGGTTCAAGACCGAACAGTCCGGCTATATTCCGTTGCCACCCTAGTGAAGCGATTTCCCCAACTAGAATAATCTTGCGGATTCCGAAAGCGCGCGGATTCTCAGCAGCATGTACGATATGATCAAGAATGGAAGGCATTGTGTACAGTAGGTCAGGCTTGAAGGTTTCAAGCTGTTCAATATGCTGTTCAATCGGCAATTCAAAGGGAATTGAACGAGGTTCCAATCCTAATTCCTCAAAAATGGACAATGCAGTATTCGCTGCATGCCCAGTCCCCATATCCGCCAAAGCTCTAACGCATCCGCTTCCCGCAATAAGATCACCAAACAGCTTCGTTTTAATATTTATATAGTGCTTATCGTCTTCCTTAGAGTAAAGTATGGCTTTTCTACGGCCTGTGCTTGTGCCCGACGTCCTGTATACGATCCAAGAAGGATCAATGGGTTGATTATAATAATAGGTATCTAGCGTTGTTGATGTCATTAGCGGAAGCTTCTCTAAGCTATAATTCGTTCTTTCGCCACCGATCAGCTCCTTATACCAAGGAAATACCTCGATTACTTCAAGCAGTTTATCCTTTAATTTCTCTTTGTCGAGCAGCATGATGGCCGCCTCCTGTTGACCGCAAGCTGCAGCCCATAGATGAATACCTACAATAATTATATGTAGATTTCTTTCAGTGTGTTCTACTGTTCGATGTTCGCCCAATCAAAAGCGGAGGCATACTCGTAATATAGCCTATGGATCTATTGAGACGGAGGGACACAATGATGAAGCAGATAAGCCGTATATCCAATAAGCTGACGAAGACAAGGGTGCTGGTTAGAAACCAAGAGTTAAATAAACATGTCCCGCTTACGAAAAAAATGGATAAGAACACGCTCTATGAAATGCTACAAAAATATAAGATGGTGTACATTAAGCCTTGCTGCGGCTCTTTAGGACAGGGCGTAATACGGGTTGAACTCACACGCGCACAATTCAGCTATCAATCCGGTACCCACGTACACAAATTTTCTGATTACGACACGGCCTATCGGGCCATCTTACGAGAGGCTCAAGGAAAGGCCTATTTAGTACAAAAGGGGATCAGGCTGTTGGTTTACGATGGACGCCCTTTCGATATTCGGGTGATGGTGCAGCGAAATTCTAAGGGTGGGTGGGAAGCAACAGGGGTTGCAGGACGCGTTGCGTATCCTCGCAAAGTGGTTACAAACGGGAGTCAAGGAGGAACAATTTATCCGATTGAGGAATTATTAAAAGGCTACACAAGCGCAGAAAATTGTAAAATATTGATCCGATCCCTGAAGCAAATTGGAGTGAAGTCCGCAAGGCAGCTTAGCACTGTCTATCCCGCACTTCAGGAAATCGGTGTGGATATTGCCTTAGATCAACGTCTTAAGCCATGGATCTTGGAAGTGAATACGGCTCCCGATCCGTGCCCGTTTACTAAACTAAAAGATACCCGTATGATTGACCGAATTGTCAGATATGCCAAGGTATACGGTCGCACATACAATCTCAAGTGCATGAAATCAAAACAGGGTATGGTGTGAAGCGCAGAAGAATCCATAGACAGCGGCGAACTGTGAATTCACAATCTACAGCTCGCCTTTTGTACCGAGGATATAGTTTCGGGGTTCATAAGATGGACGAAAAAAGACGCGAAATGCCCTCTTTAAATTTGATTATTAAGGATCTTTCTTTATAGCGTTCAGGGGTAAGCTCTGTACTCAACTGGCTATCTTCATCAAACAATTTTTGAAGTTGTTTAGCAACTTGCTCATCATACACAATTGCATTCACTTCGAAATTGAGTCTAAAGCTCCGGGAATCAATATTCATTGTTCCTACGGACGCTACTTCATCATCAACTACAATCGTCTTAGCATGCAAAAAACCATTTTCATATAACAGAATCTTCGCTCCATATTTCAATAATTCCCCGGCATATGCCCAAGTGGCCCAATAAACAAAAGGATGATCAGGCTTATTAGGGATCATGATCCGGACATCAACACCTGATAGAAGTGCAATTTTACAAGCATCCATAAAACTGCTATCAGGAATAAAGTATGGCGTTTGAATATATACACTCCGTTTGGCATTCAAGATGAGCTTAATGTACATATTTTTAAGATGCTCCACTAGCGAGTTAGGACCACTAGACACAATTTGAACAGGACTTGATCCGACATGTGCTTCCGTATTAAAAGAAAATTGATCGAAGCTTACGCGCTCATTTTTCCGGGCATGTTTCCAATCCAGAATAAATCTTCCTTGAATCTGATTAACGGAATCTCCCTTCATTCTAAAATGTGTATCCCGCCAATACCCAAACTTTTTATCTATACCTAAATACTCATTTCCCACATTAAATCCACCAATATAAGCGACTTCTCCATCGATAATACATAATTTTCTATGATTTCGATTATTCATACGGAAATTTATCGGTCTAAGCAGTGATGGAAAGAACACCTCCACTTCTCCACCAGCAGAGAGTAGTTCTTTAAAAAACTTAAGAGAAAGCCTTTTGGAGCCGATTTCGTCGTAAAGAACCCTCACTTTTACGCCTTCTTTGGCTTTTATGGTTAATTCATCTCTTAATTTTTTTCCCAAGGCGTCAGGCTGGATTATGTAATATTGAATATTAACTTCTTTCTTGGCATGTCTAATATCATCAAACAAAGCATCGAATTTTTGATTACCATCGTTGAAAATAGATATTTCGTTGTCTGTTGTCATTAGGGCATTCGATGAAACAAGGTTCATATGGATCAAATCAGCATATTTCGTGAGCAAAGGGTTATGATCCTCGCGCTGATCGTTTAATGTAGCTAATTGATGATCTACAGCGGATTGTAGATATTTCCTTTCTTCAGAAGATAGACCAAAGAAATTTTTCTTTGCTAAGTTTCGACCAAGGAAGAGATAAATAATAAATCCCAAAATGGGAATGAAATAAAAAAGCATAAGCCATGCCCATGTATAACCAATATCTCTCCTCTCAAAAAATAAAAAACCTGCAGAGAGCAATATGTTTATTATTATAACAAGTGAAAGAGTCGTCGTTACCAAGCTGCTGCTATCCATAAGGAGTTCCTGCCTTTCTTATCTTATTATTGATGTCAGTATTTCTAGTTTTGCCACAAGTCAGTTTGTCCATCGTCTGATAAATCAATACTTCTGTAAATGACTAGATAGAGTACTATAGCATAATTGTCCATCTAAGAAAACATTTGATAAAAAACCCAATAATTAAAAGATGAGACCATAAAATTTGACATACGAACAACAGCTCTAATGCAGTAGTTCTGCTTTAGAGCTGTTGCAGCGATTCTTCAATTAGCATGAGCAAATTCAATCAACTTATTGTAAATTCAGGACGATTTCTCTCCCGGAATGAGTAACAATGGTTACCGTTCCCTCGCTGAACTTAACTTTCAAATCTTGCTCAGGTGAATGCTTGAGGACCTTATCAGCTTGATCAGCCTGAATATCTAAAGCCCCCTCTGAAGGGGAACCATATACGGCCGAAACGAGCCAATGAATTCCTGGCTGAAGGGTAGTCGTCAGCATTGGCAGCACCGTCCGAGGGCGAAGCAGGTTCGTATTGGCGTTCGGCCAGACCAACTCGCCCTTCCGACAACCTAGCAAATCCTTGATTGCACTGGTTCCCCAAGCAGTGGAGGCCATCACACCAGCCAAATCGCTCTTGGATATGAATTCATTGTCATGACCAAGTGCGAATCCGCCCTCGGCAGTATCCAGTGACCGTCCAGTTTCGACTCGATGCATCCGAATATGCCAAGGAAGTCCGGCGACAACCCAGGTCTGAACCTCGACATTGGCCCACGGCTTCCAGACAGAGCGAAGCACGTTGTCCATAATCTCAGATTCTATATTCTGGCGTCTTACCCGATATAAGTTGTCTCCGTGCTCGCTCAGCGCAAGCATAGAATCGTATGCTCCCTGAGAGAGCCCCCATTCGGAGCGGGGCACGCTGAAGCCAAAGCCTGTTGAATACACGAATTTTTCGTACTTGGCCGAGGTGTGGGTATGTTCATTCGTATATAAATGTCCGCTGTTGAAGGCCGCCACATGACCGGAAGCAGGCTCGCGGATGATGACAAGGTGTGCAGGCTTCTGAATCATGACATCCGGAAGGACTGGCAGCGGCAGTTCTTCTGCCTTCCAGAACGGATGCTCTTCGCCGAGAGCCAGCGGCAGGAAAGTCTTCAACGCCCAGTACGGAGATCCGGGAGCATTGTAATTCTCCGCCATGACCAGATTTGGGTAAGCGTATCCGATGGTTAGTACACCATCGGCGTCAACAATCGGCTGGCTAAACCACCAGCGCAGGTTCCGCAGCACCAGACCTTTTACCACACCGGCAGGGAATCCTTCAACGTCTGCGTAGGCAAGGGCGCTCCAAAATGCCGACTGGGCAAAACGGTAAGTCAAACTGCGCCCATAAGGAAGTGCGGATCCGTCGGGTGCGAACCAGCTGATGAAATCGGCAGCAAACAATCGAGCTCGTTCTTTGAACACACGGGAACGTTCGGGGTCTTCCTGCTCCATCAGCTTTGCGTACAGCAGTGCATAGTAATGAATAGCAAAAGGTACGTAATAATCGCTGTGGCCGTTAATTCCGTCACTGTACCAGCCCTCGCCCAAATAGAAATCGTCCATGCGCTTCAAATTGTTCTCTAACTGCCCTTCGTCGTAGGGACGACCGATTTTGCGGAATCCGACATTGACTAGAACGTTAAAGAACAGCCAATTGCAGTCATAGCAAGGATGAGCGTTTATTTGATTCAGCCAGCGGTATAATTGATCCTGCTCCTTCGGAGCAAGCGGCGACCAGATCCTTTCCGGAATGGCTGCTAATGCGAAACCAAAGACCGCCATTTCGACCAAACGCTGGTCGTAATCCTTCACCTCTCCCCAATATTCTTCATGAGAAGGATCAGTGCCATGCCGAACGCCATCCAGCACGATGTCCCAGAGTTCGCTGTCTCCACCACCAATGAGCAGGGGTACCAAACCCCACAACACCCGCGAGAAACCTTCCATTTCAGCAGTTGCTGCCGAATAGCTCGCCCCTGTTTTACCGATTTCAAGCCTTGCGCCGCCTTTGCTGTAGTGCGCCCGAAGCGGATCCGTAAGCTGCTCAAGGGCGATCACCAGATCCACCCGAGTCTTTAACGGATTATCACTAATCCGGAAAGATGTCTTATTTGTATTCATCCTAATCACCCCCTACTCCCAATAGAACGGACCTGCGGCCTTAATCCGGGCTAGTGCTTCGACATAGAAAAAGTCACCGTAGATAAGAGGAACATCTATATTCCGGTTCTCAGGGTAGTTACTCGTACCGTGAAGCAGCAACCCTTCCTCATCCGCATTGTCCCAACTGCCATAATTCCTGTAGAGCGATTCCACGATTCTTATAGCCCCGTTCCGGTACACATGGGACTCCGAATCATCCACCTGGTCCGCTAGCAGAAGCAAACCGCTCGCCGCACAGGAACCGGCGGAGCTATCACGAATTTCGCCGACTTCACCGGGCGCGCGGAAATCCCAATGCGGAACATGATCGTCCGGCAAACGGGTCAAGAAGAAATGTGCTACCTGCTTGGCTGCATCCAGATAGCTCTGCTTGCTCGTATGATGATAGGCAAGCGCTAAACCGTAAATGGCCCAAGCCGTGCCGCGCGACCAAGCAGATTCGGGCGAATAACCTTGCCCGCCAAGCTTTTCCACGACTTCACCCGTCTCCGGGTTGAATTTGACGATGTGGTACACGGAGCCGTCCGGTCGGATAAAATGCTCAAGAACAGTATCCATATGCGCCTCAGCGATATGATGATAGCGTGGATCTCCCGATGTCTCAGAAGCCCAGAACAACAGACTGGTATTCATGCAGCAGTCAATAATAGCAACTCCGCTGTTATCTTCCCCTACACTCCATGGATTCCAAGCTCGGATATAATGTCCTTTCAGATTGAAGCGGGCTGCCAGGTAGTTGGCCGCTTTTAATGCCCGAATTCGCGACGCCTCGCTACCCGTCAACTTGTAATTTGCCACGCTTGTAAGAATCCACATGAAGCCTAAATCGTGATCCAGCTTAACATAGCCATCCAGCACCTCGTCGAGTCTCTCTTCGCAGCGCTCCGCGATCATTTTTAGACTTTCATCCCCGCTCTCAGAATAAAACTGCCAGAGCATTCCCGGCCAGAACCCTGCTGTCCACCAATTCGGCGCCTCCAGCAAATATTTCCCCCCTTGACTTGCATGTGGAAATTCTGCGCCGATCTTTCGACTGTTACATCTTGTCTTTTCAAGAGCCTTGCTCCAAGCTTCATCCAGCCAAGTTTGGTTTTCCGTAATATTCATATCAAACACCGCCTTCTTCGAATTGTTCTCTAGTTCCTTCATCATTTATATAAATTGAAAGGTGAATGCTAATTTCCCTACAGCACCGGGCTGAAGCAAATGAAAGTCGAGAGTATACCAGGCCGTTTCCCTGCCGAAATGATCCCTGTACTCACGAGCGGTAATCTCTGGCTCTACAATCTGGGCATCATAGATCACTTCAACTCCGCCGACATCAGTTCCCGGCAGCAACACAACGCCAGTACGAAGGATCTTCGGCCGACACCAGGTTACGAACCGCTCCGTCCAGCCCACTAACTTACCGTTAAACCGGTACTCGTCCGTTAACTCCAAGCGAGGACGCCGCTCCTTGTACCAAACTATAGAACGAATCAAAGATTGAAGCTCTTCCACTTCGTAAGCCTGAGACAGCTCCAGCGTCAGTTCATCCCTCACCGGAGCAGTTGACGCATACAGAACTGTAGCACTATGCTCCTTGCCAGCCTGTTGATACTGGCCGCTGATGATAGGAACCGAATGTCCCTGCGAGCCATTGCAATCATATTGATAACGGCCAGCCCCAAAATATTCAGACGTATACTCTCCACTGCCGAGATCCGCTGCATAGATTTCGCCTTCACCTAACAGAATGAACTGCCCAAGATCATTATGATTATGAGGTTCAGCGTTATGCCCTCCCTTAGCCGCGAAGCCGAACGAACTTCCTCCGGACCGATAACGCGAGACAAGCCATCCCGCATCAGGAAGATAATAACTGGCGGCTCCCCAATCCTGATCCTGTTTCTCATCGCCGGTCCTTCTCCAGATGAGATTTCGAAAAGCCGGAGCCCAGCGGCTGCAGTGATCCTTAGCGTAAGGAGCGCGAAGCACAGGCGGAGGACATTCTACTTCTGGATAGGTATCAGCTAAATAATGGGACAAGCCCATATGTATGTGAATTTGAGGCTCTGAGTCTGAGAAATTGGCGACAAAATTGCCACCGATGAAAATTTTTTGTTGGAACTGAGCGATACTTCGCACTTTGTCTGTTGCAAACCAGTCTACTTTCCCCTCACTTCTAACCCGGAGAAGATCACTATAATACGTAAAATAGCCAAATCCGTAGTTCCAGTAACTCAGACCTTCCAGGCAGGCCCCATCATCCCCGAAGCCTTCCAGATAGTAACTCATGCTTCGTTCTGTCTTCAGCAGGATATCCATTAGCGCAGCAGGATCATCCAACATCAGCAAGGCAGCTGCCCCAATCGAACCTGCACAAACTGCCGACCAATTATGCCTTGCAGTCTCCCATTCATAAGGACCACATTCAATAAATGGTCGAAATATTCTCCGCTCTACTTCATGTCTGATTCGAAATCGAAGAAGCTGTGGAAGTCGTTCTCCCAGTAGTAGTGAAATTTCACTCAGTGTAAAAGCAGTTTCCGAGGAGAACAGATCAATAAACTGATCGATATTCTCTGCATTATGATCTGAAGGAAGATGGGCTGGTAGGCACCAAGTGTACTCTTCACATATAGACCATAGTGTATTTTCCAGGTTCTCCAGAAGTCTGACATTATCCGGCTCAAGCAAGGTCATAAATACATATGTGTTCAGCCTTCTTCTCCGTTCGAAATAGACCCGTTCATATTCCAGCCTCGAACCCGTGCGCGCATAAATTGAAAAAAGCGTATCCGTCAGCTCCGGTATAGGCTGGCCGTCTAATCTCTGAGCCTCTGCGCGGATTTCGCAGATATCTTCCTTCAATAGCTCGGATAATGATGCTTGTGTCCAAAAAACATCCGAATCTCCATCAGGATAATACAAGCTCAGATTTACCGGCTTCATCCTTTCGATCATTCCGAAAAGCTCCTGTCTATTCATGCTTTCTTCCTCCTTTTGCCCCACCAGCTTAGATCTTCCTAATTGCTCAAGGCATGATCTCTCATAACATCCTCACCAGCTGCGATCCTTTGTGCCGTCCACTTCAATTCTGCTCCTGCCCAGAAAAGATCTGAAGGAAGAAGCCCCAAAGGAAGAAATACAAATGCGCATAAATAGAGACTGCCCGTATTGATATAGCTCTCAGCAAGCTCTGGCTGGTAGCCGTATACTCCCGGACGTAGCCACCCGTTCTCATCCAGGGTGCCCGGAAATTCCATAGTCCGTGTAATTACAGCAGTCAAGGCGCAGCGTACCTGCGCAGGAGAAAGCGATTCCTCAAGGAAATGCTGGAGCGCCGCCTGCGACAACAGCTGAAAAGCACCAAAACGGTAGACAATAGAGCGCCCGATAAAGGGATAAGTTCCATCCGGTGCAATCATCCGTTCCAGAACAGTTGCGTATCTCTGTGCCCGTTCCAGTATCAACGGCCGCAATTGGGAATATTGCTCCGACTCCCGTTCAAAGAGTGTCACCACATCCACCAGCATCGGCTGAATAACAAAGCTGTTGTAATAATCCCAGTGAAAGTCCTTGCCGTCACCGTATATGCCATCGCCTTTATACCAATCCATAAACATATGAATCGCATAACCAACACGCATCCGGTCATATTCAGGATCGTTGAGGATATACAAAGCCGCTTCCACCATTGCGCTGAACAGTAGCCAGTTGCTGCCGCTCGGTGCAGTCCGGCGCGTTTGCTTCAAGGCTGTTATTAAATTAACTTTGACCCGCGCATTCAGCCGCCCGGCAAGCTGCTTCGGCGCGCGCACCAACGCGTGGGCGAGGAATGCCGCATCGACCAGCGGTTGGCCTTCGGACTTAAAATCCATATAGTCAGGCGAAGATGGATCGACAGCGGCATCAATGCATTCCAGCATCAGTACGGCATAATGGGCTCTAAGCTTTTCCTCTTCACCCTCCAGCCCTTCAAGCTCTAGCCATGGGGCCATTCCACAGGCTAATCTAGCAAACGCTTCCAAATACGCAAACTTGCTCCTATCACCATGAAACTCCGCAGGCAGCCGTTCCTTTAATTTTCTCTGCGATAAAGCGTCAAGAACCGGATTCCCGATCTGTAACATCGTATCCAGCCAATATTTACGGTGTTTCGTACCAGTCATACACAATCCACCCTTCCAATTGCGTCTATTCAGCAGGTACAGACTCTCCTACTACTCTTGTTCTGACCAGCTCTATCTTGTTTTATTGCGTAATCTTCTTCTATAGTTTAGTGTTGTATTATTGCAATGTCTTTGCGATTAATGATCATTTATTGCGTTTATTGCTATCAATCTGAAAGGGGCCATCCGGATGAAACATGCCCAGTATTATCAGCCTTTCGAAGGCGACATACTGGCGGGCATCGGCAATTCACCGATCTCACCCACCAGAGATTTTCACATTCATGACCACTACGAAATCTTCCTGTTTCTTGGCGGCACGGTGAACGGATTTGTGGATCAGTACAGCTATCCGCTTCAGCGGGGCAATGTGCTCTTATTTAACAATCACGAAATACATAAAATCATCAATTTATCTCCAGAACCTTATGAACGCTTAACAATCCATTTCAAAGCTCCACTTATATATCCCTTCTGCACTGCAACCACAAATCTGCTCGCTTGTTTCCAGAACCGTCAGCCCGGGGAGCAAAATCTCGCGCAAATGGATGAAACACTGCTTTCAGAGTATACGACCCTTGCCTACCGCTTAATTGCAATTTTGGACAACCCACAATACGGCAGTGAGGTTCTGGCTCTGACTTATCTGATTCAGATCCTGGTCCTTATTAATGAGCTTTATAACCGTACCGTTACCACCATACCCAGCATTATTTCTTCACATATTCAATCGGCCATGCGCTATATCGATAACCATCTGCATCTGAATCTGTCGCTTGAGCAGATCGCCGGAGAATTAAACATCGATAAATATTATCTTAGTCACCTGTTCAAGCAACAGACCGGTGGGACAATCTACCGGTACGTCCTGCTTAAAAAGATCGCGTTATCCAAACAGCTCTTATCCGCCGGGAACTCCGTATCCGATACCTGTTATTTATCCGGTTTCAATGACTATGCAAATTTCATCCGTACTTTCAAGAACATCACGGGCATTCCACCTGGAAAATACGGCAAAAAAAGCTGATATGGCTACTAATCTTCGCCTCGCAATTCTAATCCCTTCACTGAACTTATAAAAAACCTGACAGCCGCTAAATGCAGCTGCCAGGTTCATGGAAAAACAGCTTACAAATGTCTCAGCAGATTGGCGATAACTTGCGCACTTTCAGCACGGGTCATCCCCTCTTGAGGTGCGAATTGCTTATTTCCGCGTCCCTTTATGAGCCCCGCCTGCTCGGCGAAACTGGCTGATTTCTGTGCCCAGTCATGAATCTGGGAATAATCACTGAACGAGCTCTCAGAAATATCATTCATTTTGCTGCCTTGTGAAAATTCATAAGCCCTAACGATCATTACAGTCATTTCCTCGCGGGTGATGCTGTTGTCCGGTGCGAATGTATCCGAACTGCGACCGAGCACTATACCAGCTTCGCTTACAGCTGCAACGGCTTCGGCATACCAAGCTTTGGAATCCACATCAACAAACGTTGAATGACTTCCTGCCTCTAAGCCTAACGCTCTTGCAATCATGGCCGCGAATTGTGCTCTTGTCACGTTCCCCTGCGGATTAAACTCGGTATCAGAAATACCTTGGATAATATGTTTTGCCGCCATTGTCTTAATAACATCCCTAGCCCAGCTATCTTCACTGACATCCGAGAATATCTTGTCATACTCTAGAACCGCAAACTGGCTGAAATGCTTTATTTCCGCACTCCATTTTCCGTCAGCTAGCGTTCCACCCATAAGTTCAAGAGCTCCGTTCGCCGCTATATAGTAGATGCCTTGCAAACCGGAATTAGTATTCGAATCTACGGTAAAGGTAAGCGTCAGTGGCTTGTCAAAATGGGTTACCTGTACGGCAGTGCCGCCTGCACTAATAACTTCCAGGCTGAAGTTAATTACGTCACTAGCAGCAGTTAACTGAACTGAACCGTTGACAGCCGGATTATTCATAAGTTGTTCTAAGGCAGCTCTTGATACCTTCACAGCGGAGAGCTTAATTCGTGCTCCTTCCGTTTGACCTCCAGCAGCTTTTTCCTGGATACTCTTCAGCGCTTCTGGGGTCAGATGGATAGCAAATGTATTCCACACGAGACGCAGATTGCTCACTCCTGTGATATCTAATAATCCCTCAGGTAATAATACGGAATCCGTACCTTCAGTGAGCTGAACCGTTATTACTCTTCCAACCGGAGCTGAGAAATCGTCACTATTAAGAATCCTCGTGGTCTGCGGCAACGGCGTTGGTGTCGGCGATACCACTGCTGTCGGTGCCGTTGTTGACACTGGCCCTGAGGTTACTACAGGTGTAGGTGTGGGTGTCGGATTTGCCGTTGGCTCAACTGTCGGTGTTGGTTCTACCGTTGGTGTTGAAGTCGGCGGTTGCTGTGCTTCTCCCACTGTAACTGTTCTTGTGACTTCAACGGCCATATTTCCCGCGGAATCGCTAACATTATAATGATAAATATAAGTACCCGCCGATAGGGTATCTATCGTCTCAGTACGATTTCCATCCTTCGTAATTGTCGCCACAATTCGTTCGCTAATGTCACCATCACGGTCATCTGCTGCTGTGGCTCCGGCATCTGTATAACTTGCGCCATTGTCCAGTTGAACAGTTGACTCACCAAGCAGTGTAATGACCGGCTTCAGTACATCCGGATCTTCCGATACGATTACTTTGCGGGTGACTTCCGCAGCAGAATTGCCTGCAGCATCGCTGACATTGTAATGGAAGGTGTAGATATCCGCTTTCCTTGTATCTAACTCGGTCAAACCATACACTTCACTGCTGACCGTTGTGGAGATGCGATCTGTGATGTCACCGTCTTGTTCGTCATACGCAGTGGCTCCGGCATCCGTATATTCAGAACCGATCTGCAGGTTGACTATGGCTTCACCTATCAAAGTAATCTCCGGCTGCGTCATATCTGGCTCCGGTAGCTTTATCGTTCCGCTGGCCGCAGCTTCTGCCTTAGCCTCACCCTTGTTCAGTGATACTGTGAAGCTGAAGCTGCCGGCCGTGTCATCAGTAGCTTCCTGGAACGAAGATAGAGTGATATCCTCCATCGTAACCCCCGTACCACTGAACCCGATTAAGCCGTTCATTGTTTGGAGCAGCCAAGTCCGGACTCCGTCCTCGCTGTTAGCGGTTTCCTTCTGCACGCTGTATGCAGCACCTTCTATAATGCTCTTAGCCTCGTTTACAGCCTGCTCATTGGCAATGCTGGCCCTGTCCTTCGCCACCGCTAAGTAACTAATCACAGATGCCTGACTATTTGTGTTATTTATCGAATATTTGACGATACCGCTCACAGGTAGCGTAAAGTCATGGTTGATCATGATGCCATTAGGACCTGCGAGAACACCGGTCTTAACCGTTTCGTTCACCGTCTTCCCCTCAGCATCAGTATAGCTAAGCGTAATATCCATCGTGCGGTTACTCATATTCCACCAGTCCCGATGGAACGATGTAATCGTGTACTTTCCTGCATTTAATGGGAGGGTATAGATCAGAGGTGTGTTCTTTGTATTCGAACTGTAAACACCTGTCTGAGTTTTATCCGTGATAACCACGGCACCTCCGAGCCCTTTCAGATTATAATTTGCTCCTGTATTGGTATGGCCCCACACTGTACCTGTTGACAGCTGATCCGCTGTACTATTTAAAAGACTATCGCCCGCGAAATTTTTGATCACCGTATAAGGTGGTGTGACAACATCCCCTGAGACACCGAGATCCAAAAAGTATACGAGACCTTCTGGTACCACTTCTACATAAGCCATGGTTTTTAGATTGCCGTAAGTGCCAGTTACAGCTACCCTTTCATACGGTGTGTTAAAGCTAACTGCGTCTACATTCCATTTCACGGACACAAACAATTTGGATCCATCTTCACGAGTAGCCTCCAGCTTATCAGGAAGATTCGGCAGTTTACCGACAGCAGTAGCCATATCCTGAGGAGCAATAAGCTCCCGTACATCCCCTGTAGTCAATTGGTTCTGAGCAGAGATCAGACGTCCCGCAAGATGTATAGCTCCTTCTTGATCCAGCCTGTAGTCAGCAGCATTCTCCAATGCTTCCTGTGCGGCGTTCTGTGCGGTTGCAAAAAGCAGCCAATCTCTCTCAGAATATTCATCCAGTTTATTAATTTCTTTTGATGCTGTTACCGCTGCTTGTAGTGCAGCTGTATCCACAGCTCCCTTTACCTCACCGGATACTACTGCTACAGCGTCCACAACCAATGTGCCGCTTAACACCTTAATCTGAACGTTATGCTGTCCATATTTAAGTCCGCGAAGGGTGTACGTTTGGTAGAGTTCTTTAGAAGCCATGGTATCGGCTGACAGCATGACAATTTCATCATCAACGGTCACTTCTAGCTTAGCCGATCCATTATTCGGTCCCAGAATATCTAGCCCCGTGCCTTCAAAAGAATATTCCATCGTAGCATTTGCACCTTGAGTAGTAGAGAGGGAACGTTGGTAAATATACATGCCTGCGCCGTTTTGATGACTCCACGACCCACTGTATTTCAGTTTAGGACCCGGTGTAGCAGCTAGGTCAAACATCTCAAGATTATCCAGTAATTCGGAATAGTATGGTGCATAGCCGTCAACCGTCTCAACTTTTAAATTATCGAAGCGAACATGATAGTATCCACTGGCTAAATCTACCCGTCCAGACAATTCAGGGTTCGGATCAGTATAAGAGGCCAGCTTCACTTCGTCCAGATAGGCAGTCACTTTATCACCTGCAACCTGAATGGCAAGGTTATGCCAGGCATCATATGCGGCGTTAAATCCGTCGAGCTTAACTCCACCGGAACCGCTCACTACATTACCACTCGCTACTGCACTACTATTGACCAGCAGCTGCCAGCCTCCGTCAAACCAGAATTTCAACACATAAGGTGTGCCGTTTATAGTGTGAGAACTGCCACCTCCTTGATACCGTGCACCAATCGCAGCATAATTGGCACCACCCTGCGTATTGTTCGTCTCGAACGAAACATCTACACTGGCCTTGTAATTCGTCCATCGGTTATCACCGATAGCCGTCACGGGATCTCCACCGTTCCAAGTGCCGCCCAGCCCCATAATTCCCGAATCCAGCTGTTGGCGCAGAACATAGTTGTCAGACCCGTCCGGAAGATATGCCTCGAATGCACCGTTACGGTCGTGTGTATAGCGCGGTATCACACTTTTAGAGCCGCCGCGGGATTCTATATAGCTTTGGGTACCCTCACTCTGCCCGCTTGCTCCGATCTTCACAACGGATTGATTGGAATAGTCAAAATCATCGGCATACAGAATATTGTCCGCGTAATTTTGAACCCTCCCCGTTGCATCGGTATCAAGCACAGTGCGTTCGCCTTCTACAGGTAAAGGTGTTTGATATGCCTCTTTGTCCTTGTTCTTCAAAGTGGTCACAGTCACTGTTGAATATGGTTTGACATGAACGGTATAAACCCCGCTGCCATCAACAGCGACATCCCCGAGATATTTCATATAATTACTGTTGAAGGCTTCCCCCGCGTCGGCCGCACGGGTCTCCCATACTTCCAGTGATGGATTCCCGTCAAAGTTCATATTTAACGTCTGAAGCTTATAGGTTTTGGCATACTCACTGTCATTCACGATAACGGTTGAGAAATCGCTTTTGTCAGGTGCAGCAAGTGTCATATAGCTAGGAGAACCGTTGCGTCCGCTAACAGGGTTGGTGCCTGTCGCACCCGTAGAGCTAGCCTTAGGTACCGCTCTCCAAATCCCTGCAGTATTATCCTCGTTCTCCCAGCCCACATTGGCGAACCAGCTGTAATGCTGCAATGCAACAAGGCCTGCATCATAGTGAATCCATCCCGACCACGGGTCACGGGCGCTAAGTAGTTCCTTAAACGAATATTGACCGCCCTCGTAGAAAGAGCCGATGGCCGGCTGATAAATAAAGTGCGTCCGGCGGGAATTGACGAATCCTTTAATAATCGTATTGCTCATCTCCAGCGGACTGCCAACACCGCCAATGCCGGTTCCTGCCACTGTAGGATCCTTTACATTATTATTGGGACGGAAGGCGGAGTTACTGAAGGTAGACTGCGCCTCGCTGTTCCATACTTCAATATCATATTGTTCTGCGAGCTTCTTGAAATTGCCTGCGCTGTCGTCGTCAGTGTTATAGTGATATCCGGCGATCGGAGCCGCTTCCCTTAAAGAAGCATCGCTTACCATACTGCCGCCAAATGATCCGATCCCGACTTCATCTGAAATCACAATCTTGATCTGGTTATAGAGCGATTGCTCTTCTGGGCTTGCAAAACCTTCGTTATCTGTTTTAACACGTTCGGCGTACTGTTTGGTCCACGCCAAATCCGGCGTATGCTCGTTGATATGGGGATTGACATAGTCGACCATATAGCCATACTCACGGTAAGCGGCAAGAATGGTATTTTTATACCAGGTATAGATTTTATCGTTGTCGCTCGCCCAGGCCGGAGCACTCCATCGCAGGATGCTCACCTTGAGATCCGGATTCGTAGCCTTGGCATCTGCCGCAAGCTGGAAACCGGGATGCCGGGTGACATTGGCTTCTTCATCAGGCGTACGCATTGTGGCCGGGTCTGGACCGGTAGAGTTATTGCGGTCATTACCCATCTCGATTTTCACATGTGTCATGATGGGATGATCTCCACCGAACAGAATCTGCAGCATTTCTGCGTAAGCATCCGGATGCTCAGCCTTATAATCCATCAACAGGGCACTGGTGCTGTTGGCACTTAGTACGCCAAATCCCTTAAACGTGAGGCCGTTGACGTTTTCCGCTTTAATATCGTTGCCGTCGAGCAGAACCTTGACCATAGAAGCTGCAGTCTGCCGAGTATCTTCGATCTCTTTCTGAATCCCTCCCTTGGCAACGGCGAACCAGCTCAAGATAGGCTTCTCACCGGAGACATAGGCATAGGTCAATGTCATGGGGCTACTAGCGTCGATATCACCGGGAATCGTGAATTCACCGGAAATAAGCTGTGTCACATTGGTATTAAATAGTGCAAACGAGAGCATCTTTGTTGCTCCATTTGTATCCTTATACTCGATCTGAGGCTGTATTACCCGAGTGCGGCTGCCATACCAATCATGGAAACCACTACTGAGTGTATAGGTTCCTGCTTCAGGCGCTTTTAATTTGTAAACGATATGATTGCTAGCAGGGTCGGCACGAAGTCCTACTGTCCATATGGATGGATCAGTAGCAGGATCGGTAAGTCCTCCGTCTTTGGAGTTCTTCACCTTGTTTATGGAATCATCAAATCCCCAGGCCGTCGTTCCGCTGACATATTTCTGATCCGGCAACTGGTTGAGCAAAGCGCTGCCGGACAACGTTTTGACTGCTTCATACAGCGGCGAAGTAGTAGGACCATTCCCTACGGAATCGCCTCCCCTGCCGCTGTCCACAAAGTAAATCAATGGATTGCTTGATGATGGAATAACTTCTACACTGGCAACAACCGGCACACCATTCGCTGTACCCGTGACTGTCACTGTGTCATAAGGAACGGCAAAGGTATCTTCACCAATATTCCATTTCACAGTCTCAGACTGGCCTCCAATGTCTATGCTAGCAGGCAAGGTAGTGCCAGAAGATGTCTTCGCCCCCATATAGGCGGCTGCAAAGAAAGTATCCACGGTAGCTGCAGATACAGACGGCATTTGGAGAGCCGGAAACATTCCAACTACAAGTGCAGAGGTCATCATCATTGAGAACAGCTTTTTTCTAACGGAGTGTTTTCTATTCATTCTTTAATCCTCCTTTTGCTATAAATCGCCTCTCGGCAACACATAAAGAAAGCGCATTCATTTCATTAATAAGCTAAAAAAAACTGGCAGCATGCGATGACTACAACTGCCAGATTCCATACTTTCTAGCCTTTAATACCAGATGCTGCAACACCTTGCACAAAGTATTTTTGCAAAGCCAGGAAAACAATTACTACCGGGATAATAGAAACCACACTTGCCGCCATAATCAGTCCATACTCGGCCGAATATTGCGAGATGAACATTCTTAGTCCTATTTGAATGGTCTTGAGTTTCGTATCCGTCAAATAAATCATTGGCCCCAAGAAATCGTTCCATGTAGCAACAAAGGTAAAAATCGTCAATGTAGACAAGGCCGGCTTGGATAGTGGCAACATGATTCTCGCCCAAATCCCATATTCGCTCAAGCCATCGATTCGTGCCGCCTCGCATAATTCATCTGGGACTCCTTGATAGAACTGGCGCATCAGAAATACTCCAAAAGCCGAGAATGCCTGTAGCAGAATGATTGCTAAATGGGTATTGTTAAGTCCCATGTAACGCATCAAGATAAATTGCGGCACCATATAAGCCTGCCAAGGAATTGCAATCGTAGCGATATATCCAAGGAACAAAACATTCTTCCCTCTGAAATGCAATTTGGAGAATGCATAGGCAGCAAAGCTTGAAGTCAACAGCTGCAAAATCGTTACGATAATTGATAATTTCGCCGTGTTATAAATAAATCGATCCAGTGGAATACGGGTCCAAATATCCACGAAATTCTCCCAGCGCGGATTCGCCGGAATCCATTGCATCGGGAACGAGAACACATCCTTGTTCAGCTTGAGGGAAGAAGACAACATCCATATATAAGGAACAAGCATGCAGAGCACTGTCGCAAACAACAAAATATACACTAGCACCATCGTGCCGATTCTAATTCCTTTATTTGTACCCACCATATCTTTTGAATCCTCCTATTGTCCGTATTTCTTCTCGCCGCGGAACTGGACGATGGTGATGCCAAGTACCAGCAGAAACAATACAATGGCCATGGCGCTGGCATATCCGTAATCAAGCGAACGGAACGCCGTATTGTAGATTTGATAAACCATAACTCTTGTAGAATCGTTCAACTGGTTATCAGCGCCGGCAAATAGGTTGATAAAGATATCGTAGACTTTGAACGAATTGATGACCAAAATCATCAGAACAAAGAAGGATGTTGGCGCTAGCTGAGGAACCGTCACATTACGGAATCTTCTCCAGGCGTTGGCCCCATCTAGCTCAGCAGCCTCATACAATTCAGGGTTAATCCCCTGAAGACCTGCCAAGTAAATGACCATGTAATAACCCATGTTTTTCCACACAGTGAACAGTATTACTGTGAACATTGCCCAGTGTTTATCCGCCGCCCAGCGGGGAAGATCCTCCAGCGGAATACCGGTAAGGGTATGTAGAATATTGTTGACCGGCCCCATCGTAGGGCTGAAGATAAAGTTCCATACAGCAGCAACAGCTACTAAGGATGCTACATAAGGGAAAAAGAATACGGTTCTCATGAAATTACGAGCCATTATCTTCTGATTAAGTAGAATCGCTAGTGCTAGCGCTACAATCATAGTGAACGGTACAACACCGATGGTGTAGACAATGGTATTCCATAACGCTTTATGAAATGTTATATCTTTGATGAGCCGGGTGAAATTGTCTAGCCCAATAAACTTCATTGGATTGGCCCCGTCCCATTTCACAAAAGCAAGGATAAAGGCAAAAAACATGGGTACCAGTGTAAACACGGCAAATCCAATAAAGTTCGGCGCAATGAAGCTGTAAGCTACCAGGTTTTCCCGGACACCTTTTGACAAATGACGTTTAGGGATCTTTTTTGTCCCCAATATGGTTTCGTTCTGCATTCTCTCTCCTCCAAACCTTCTAAAGCTTCGAGCAAATCTATACTGTCTGCTATAAAAGGCGGGCTTTCACCCGCCCTTAGAATTCACCGAGTCTCTTAAGATTAATTATTCAAGAGCTGCTGTACGCGAGTATTCATATCCTTCAGACCTTCGTCGATCGAAGCGTTTTTGGTCATAATATTATCGTGGGCTTCGTTAAGAATGACTTCAATGTCTGCACTCTTTTCATGCATTGGCATCTCCAAATACGTCTGAACAGTAGTCAGTGCCGCTTTGCTGTTCTCATCCGTAGGAAAACCGTCGATGGATGTTATGGAATTGATAACTTCATCGTTTTTAATCGCTGGAATAGTTCCGGTGGAAGCAATGACTTTAGCACCTTTTTCACCCGTCACAAAGTTCATGAAATCAAGTGCCGCTTCTTTATTTTTGGATTTCTGATTTACTGCCAGAGAAGTAATTGTACCCAGGGTTGTACCGGCTTCCACACCATCCGGGTGAGGATATTTCACAATTCCCCAGTTGGTTGATTGGGACTCGCCGCTCTTCACCTTTTCAATTTGAGTCGCGATAAACCAGCTACCCATGTTCATCATCGCAACGGAATTGTTATAGAATACTCCGGAATAATGCGTACTTGAAGTCTTCAGTGTAGCGTAATCCATAACGATACCGTCTTCCTGTTCTTTCAATATCCGTTCATAGGTTGGCTTCAGGAAATCGTAGTTGCCGCCAACAACATTGTTCTTGCCATCCAGAATACCGAACAATTGAACTGCGCTCCGCCAAGTGTGGTAGTGGGCTCCGTATACTTTTTCAGCACCACTGCCGGAGGTCATTTTTCTAGCAAGTTCATCATATTGGTCAAATGTCATATCGTTGCTCGGATACTCCACTCCTGCTTTGTCGAACAAATCCTTATTGTAGTAGACGATCCAGAAATCACTGCGGAAAGGAAGCGCATACACTTCATCGTTCACTTCGATCTGCTCTACAGTACCGCCGTATAAGGATGGATCAATGTTCTGGTCTCCCATGAAGCCCTTGAGCGGCTCTAAATGATTTTGTTTCACGAGGTTAGAGTAGCCAGGAATATCTTTAATTGTAAGGACATCCAGATCTGCACCGCCGGACAACTGTGTACTCAGCATTGTCATGTAGTCAGTGGAACCAAGATCCACATAGTCAATCGTTACATTTGGATGCTCAGCTTTATAGGCATCGATCAACGGCTGATAGTATGCAGTGGCTTCCCAATCCCACAGTGCCCATTTCAATGTCACAGGCTCTTGCTTCGGATCAGCGGAAGCGCTTGCAGAATTACTCGTTTCTGGAGCAGCTGTTGCAGCACTGCCTTCGTTGTTGTTATTACCGGAACATCCGGCTAGCGCACTTAGGGAAAGTATTGTGGCTAAAGTCATGCCATAGAATCTTTTTAATTTCATTTGAAAATCCCCTTTTCCTTCTGATTGTTTACACGGATCGGCTCATCCGATCTATTTCAAAGTTTAAGACTTTCCTCTCTGGAATGGCATGTATTTTCAAACTCAGTTCATTCACTTTTCTTTGTTCTTCTCTTCCTCCTCGCTTCAAACCTGTAAAATCCTATTTAAAACATGTAAAATTCTCAGCTCCTCTGTCTTCCACTGTATGGAATTGCAGGAATATGCTAAGGTGTTAATATGGATATCGATAAACCAGTTAAGCATATTATAAATAGAAGATTAACTTTAAACATGCATGAATTGAAAGTTTTTTTTGAAAACGCTTTATATTTCCCCGCTTTTTGTAGAGGAGTGTTCACAACGGTAAGAAAATCAACCATTAAGAGCCGTATTATTCTGATTATGACCCTATTTGCGCTGTTGATTGCCGCTCTGCTGTCCTTTTTCAGCTATGAATTGATTACCTATTATCAGCGTAAAACAACCATCCAGGCGACCGAGTTCAACCTACAGCTAGTTTCACATATTATTGAACAAGATTTGATTAATCTGTCCTCTTTGGCGATGACCAACAGCACCAACTCGTCCACTAATACATTACTCACTGATTATTTTGTTTCTCCAAAAGCAAGCGCCAAGGATGCTGTTAATGCCTTTAACTCCATGCAGGAGGATTTTCGGATCAATCGCTCTAATAGCTATGTCCGCCGCTTGATTGTTACGGGCAACAACGGAAAGTTCCTGCAGGTGGATAATTCCGTCAGTACTTCAATTCCGCTTACTGTACACAATATCGGTCAAATTCCCGGACTAAATAAAGATGCTGTTGAGCAGTGGGAACAAGTGATTAAAGACCCCCTCTCCACCACTAATGGAATTCCTTTTGTTCTACCTATTTACGGAGATGGGGCTGCCCGAATTGGAACGGTCTACTTACTCGCCAATACTTCCTTAATTACCGACAAGCTGAAGGGTTATTCCCTGCCAAAGAACTCCCGAATGCTGCTGACGCTAGGCAATCATCATTATCAACTCATTGGCGATAAAGTAACTGCGATGACTACACCGTATGAACCTATAGCCTATACTGATGATAAGCCTGTCGGCCCACAAACCGAGCTGTCCATGATCAAGCTGGAGAATGAAGAAAGTCAAATCGTGGTCTCTTATCCCGTGCGCAGTGGAGTGATTCTGTCACAGACCTTATCCAATGATCAGTTCGCTCCCAAAGCGAATATATGGATTCTAGTAATGCTCGGCGTTTGTTTACTCGTTATCGTCTTAAGCGGCATTATTACCTTGTACTTAACTCGCACTATTAGTCTTCCGGTAGAAAAATTAAAGAAGCGAATAGATAAGATAGCCCAGGGCAATTTCTTGCTGGACCGTAATATCGAATGGAAAAGTGAACTCGGTGATGTCGGACGGGGCATCAACCGTCTGTCTCAGGACATTGTTGCGCTCATGGACAGCCGACTCGCTGATGAGAAGCAGAAACAGGAGCTAGAGTACCGGATGCTGCAGAGTCAGATCAATCCCCACTTTTTGTACAACACACTGAATTCAATCAAATGGATGGCTACCATTCAGAATGCTACCGGCATTGCTGAAATGACTACCTCACTCTCCAGACTGCTGCGCAGCATCGCCAAAGACAACCGGAGGCTGATGCCACTGAGAGATGAGTTAAGCCTGCTCGATGATTATTTTCTGATTCAGAAATACCGGTATGGCAGTACGGTCTCGATGGTGAAGGAAATCGAAGATGAAGAACTGCTCTCCGGGCTGATTCCCCGCTTCACACTCCAGCCTCTGGTTGAGAATGCTATCTTCCATGGCATCGAGCCCAAAGGCAGAGGAGATATTCTCATCACAGTGAAAAAAAGTGGCTTTGCCGATATCCTGGTTACGATTGAAGACAACGGTGTAGGCATGCAGGAAGAACAAATCTCCACCATTCTGTGTGCTCCAGAGGATGGAACTAAGGGCGTGTTCGAGAACGTTGGACTCCGTAGTGTAGATGAGCGTTTGCGGCTAGCTTTTGGGGAGAATTACGGTCTTTCGATTGAGAGTGAAGTGGGCCAATATACCTTAATGAAAATTCTTCTGCCATTTATACAAAAAGAGTAGATTGGCAAATCTATCAAGGATGTGGTCAAATTGATTAAATTATTAATCGCCGACGACGAAGCTCTAGTCTGCATCGGCTTGCAGTCTATGCTGAAATGGGAGCAGTATAATATAGAGATTGTCGGTATCGCGCACAACGGTGCCCAAGAAGAAGAAATGATTGACACGCTCCGCCCGGACATCGTAATCAGCGATATCAAAATGCCGATAAAGAGCGGTTTAGAAGTTGCCGCTTCAATACGCCAAAAATATGGTCGACTTCCGTTGTTCATTATGTTGACTAGTTATGAAGAGTTTCAATATGCACGCGGAGCCATAGAGGTGCAAGCCACGGATTATCTAGTAAAGCTGGAACTTACTCCGGAAGCGCTGTCCGAATCCATTCGAAAGGCGATTTCTTTTCTTGAGAGTTACCAGACGATGGAAAGCTACCCTAAGCTTGTTCACCGCGGGAATCTTCAGGCGCAGCGTGATAAGTTTTTCATTCGCCTGTTCAACAACCTGTTCGAGAATAAGAACCAGTATCTCCTGCAGAAAGAGGATCTGGCGTTAGACTTTTCCGAGCCCGCCTACCTGGTCTGTACCTGCCGGATTCTGGGTCCGGACACCGTCCCACCCCGTGGGGATAAGCTGGTCGCTTTATGCTCAAGCACAGTACAATTGGCAAAGGATACACTTGCCTCTATCAATCCTTGCTATGTAACCAGTCTTGACTTGCGCAATTTCGCCGTTGCTCTGCCTGTCCCCGGAGTCAATCCTAGTCACTGGATGTCTGCCATTGAGAAACAACTTACCGACATGGCATCCGTACTACATAACTATTTCAATGTAACGATTATTGGTGCCATAGGGTTTGCGGTCGAGGAGCCTTATTTGCTGCGGGAGAGCTACCTTGCAGCCCGAAAGGCATTGCCGGTTGCTGTGAAAGAACGGTCCTTTGTTTTTTTCGCTGAGGGTGAGCCTCTAGAGCAAGAGCATCCGTTGTTTGATTTCTCCGAATCCCGTTCGGAAATCCGCCGTGCATTTGAAGAATTAGATACTCTTGCTTTGTACACCATCATCTCCAAAATGATTGAAATCTTTGAAGACCGCCCCGACTTATTGGTACCCGCCACCGATGCCGCCTGCAATATTCTATATATGGCCACTTCGCTACTAGCAGATGGAGAAAACATTGTTGAGCATATCTTCGAAAATGAGCCGGAAGGCTACCGGGCCATCTATCAGATGCATACAATTGAAGAGATCGCCGGCTGGTTAATTCAGTTCCGTGACGGCTGTTCGGAAATTCTATCAAGTCGAAGACAAAGCTATAAAGAACAAATCGTCAAAAATGTCCAGGAATATATCAAAAGAAATCTCGACACTAAGCTTTCACTGAATCAAGTGGCCGATGTCTTCAATTTCAGTCCAAACTATTTGAGCCATCTGTTCTCCAAAGTCGCTAAAGTCAATTATGTGGAATATATCACGGAGACCAAAATCACTGCTGCCAAGGAAATGATGGCACGGGGAGAAGGTCGTATTTATGAAATTTCACAAAAACTCGGTTATGAAAGTGCCTTCTATTTCAGTAAGGTCTTCAAGAAAATAACGGGGATCTCTCCCAGAGAATATATGCACCAAATTGAAGCAGGCTAATTGAGATCGCCGAACCCCGCAAAAAGAAGTTGCAATCTTTAGCAATAATAGATAGGACTACATCCACAACAAAAAATCTCGTTTCCAAGACAAACGTCTGGGAAACGAGATTTTTTCGTAGTACCCTCCCTAGTCGCCAATCTATCATTAGGGAAAGGTACCAATAACTATTTCATTTGAGCTTGTTCTTCTCTAGTAGGACCAATTACGCCAGGTACACGAAGACCTGCTTGACGTAAAAGGACTGTCATTTGACCACGATGATGTGTCTGATGATCGATCAGAGATCTAAGCATAGCACCACGAGGCGTTAATCCAGCAAATGTCTGAACACTCTCAACCATTT
Source organism: Paenibacillus sp. FSL R5-0345 (assembly GCF_000758585.1). Lineage (NCBI taxonomy): Bacteria > Bacillati > Bacillota > Bacilli > Caryophanales > Paenibacillaceae > Paenibacillus > Paenibacillus sp. FSL R5-0345. The sequence goes on along the minus strand of NZ_CP009281.1, from coordinate 2,519,068 downwards.
GCTCGTCCGTCAACTTCTCTACCTCAGAAGCAATATTAGCCGCAATATTCTTATAAGCTTCAACAATCACAGCCGCATGAGCCGGAACTTCCTTCGGATTGCCTACTGGAGTAAGCGTTAAACCTACCTGACCACCAAAGAACATCGGACAGGTTGCCAAATGCCAACCTAACCATCCTAATGAATTGTGACCTTCAACAATTACCTGATCTAATTTATCATCGGTAAGCGATTCAAGAACGCGAATCGTCCCTGCAGAAGCGCTTGCCCAGTCACCTAGAAAATCTTGAACTGTTCTGTACATTTGAAATCCCCTTTATTAGTCGTTAAGCAACGATTTCTTAGTTATATCAAGTAAATTATACCCTGTCACAGGGCCTGTTACAAATTCGCTAAAGGACCATCATTTTTTTAATTAACTTGAGAAAAAGGGGGCTTTCGGAGTATACATGATTTTCGCATAATATAACGCTCTCTTAACGGTCTCTATTTCATCTAAAATCTAGGCTTAGCATAACATAAAGACGCAGCATCACCAATTTTTGTATGAACATCATAATGAAAAAAATGGGACCCTGGATAAAACAATGCTCCCCTATGCCATCAAGTAACTGTGACAATATCGCTTTCCGCTCCTCTGTCAGATCCTCAAATGTTTGACTATATTGACTACTCAAATTATGGGCGAGAAGCTTTTACGCTTTAGTTCTGTGTTACCTGGATTGTATAATATTCTATTTTTATGTTAAAATAGCTTATTTTTCGGTTTGGGATAAATCGCTAACAATTTGTTGGATTTCTTCTTTTACTGGAGTAGCTGGACGTCCAAGCGGTTTCTCCAGATCATCACTTGCGACCTCAAATCCACCTTCGCGAAATGCCAAAGAAGCCAGTAAACCCAAAGTAATTTGGGTTACTGGCTTCTTTCATTATAATTAAGATACTACGTATGATTCACCTAAAACCCGCTTAATACTGTATGACCCCTCTATCATTTCCGTGGCTATAAATGACTCCATATCACTAGATTCAATATCATACAACACTTCAATTTCCTTGGAGAACAAAATGTTTCCTTCCTTGATAAGTTCAGAGAGAGGTGGAACATTTTCAGCTTTTACATCTCCATTGTAAACTTGTTGAAGTCCGTCGACATAGGCTTCTAATGATCGTGCCCCCACAATTTTAACACCTTTATTTTCTTCATTCACCATGATAATAGTTGGAAATCCACGTACACCAAGTCTGCCTGCTAACTCAAAATCCTGCTCTAACAAATCTTGTGCCGATCCAAGAGCAGCATCCGCCACTATTTTTTCGCCATTTAGCCCAATGTTGTTGACTATATCAACTAATGTTTGCTCCTCTCCAATATTCTGATTGAAGGCGAATACAGCTTCTCTTGCCTGACGCAAAAACTCATTTTCTTTACCCGGAAATGTATTTTGTATAACCTTGTATACTCTAGATGGCGGGTACGAAGAAAGAATCGGATTGTTTTTCCACAAAGAACCATCGATAGGCATACGTGAATGTAAACCGACTTCTCTCCAATGCTCCGCAACATCTGAAGGCTGTTGAATGCCATTAGAGACATCTGCAAAACCATGCCAGCTAGAAAGCAAACCACCCATAATCGTCTTCACGTTAAAATATTGACCATACTGCAGAATAAAACGATTGAGTACCGGCTCAAGCGCCCAACAGTGGGAACAGATCGGATCTGTTGCATAGTAAAGTGTGATTTTGGGGGACTGTAGATTAAAGTCGATCATTTCCATTTGCTCTTCCTCCCCTGGCCCACAGACACCGGTTTTAAGGTCACACATCATATTTGAATTATTCATATATAAATCACCTTTCACTGGAGAATCAAAGAAAGTGCCCTCTTGTAGAAGTTCTTTGTATGGGAGTATTATAATACCAATACAAATTCAAACAAGTACGTTTATTTTTAATACTAAGTATCTTTTATAATACTATTGGACAGGAGTTATGTATGAAATACGAATTTAGACTTGATCAATTATGTCCTGCAACCTTCGCATTCCATGTAATCAGCGGAAAGTGGAACCTCCCGATCCTAGCCATTCTTAGTGAGAACGACAACATACGCTATAACGAGTTAAAAAGAAGACTGCATGGAATAACAGGAACTACCTTAACCAACTCACTGAGGGATCTTATAGAATATGGAATCATTCATCGGGAGCAGTATAACGAAGTGCCACCAAGAGTTGAGTATTCTCTGACTTCATCTGGAAAAGAATTAGTGCCTTTAATTGAATCCGTTGTTGAATGGGGACAAAGAAATATTGGGGTGAAGGATAATTCCTAGACTGCTTTCTCATGAAAAAAGTGCACAAACCGTGATTGGTTTGTGCACTTTTTTTCATGATGTTTCGAAATGCCTAACTTAATGACAACGATACGCTCAACCTCCGGGTGAGATAAGTACTCCTCGAGATGCTGCTTCGCGTAATCGGCTGCTGTATGCCACAAAGTCTGCGGCAATACCTGTCTCTCTCACTTCTATTCCTGAATCTCCAAATGCATATACGAAGGCGCTTCATCCCAAGGAACGCTATATCCCGCTCCCTTTGCACAGAACATAGAGCTGGAGGTGTACTCAGGATCAGCGCTGCGGTCGTATCCAATCCTTGCGATGACCTGTTCTGGGTTATGACATGGCTGATAACCGCCTAACTTCATCGAGATTGCTCCTTTGCCCTTCGTGAATGAAGCAAGTTCTACTGCATAATGCATGAACGTCGCGACAGGCGCACGTCCCTGAATAAGCATGGATTCACCTAGCATTTCTGGCGAGTCAAATTCACCATGGGCAAGCTGTATATCAGACATTACGCGTCCGATAAGCTCTGCATCGACTTTGATTTTGAATTGATAATAGGGTTCCAGTAGAATAGTGTTCGCTTGCTCCAATCCCTGCCGCAGTGCCCGAAGTGTTGCCTCCCGAAAATCACCGCCATGAGTGTGCTTCTGATGCGCTGCCCCGGTTAAAAGCGTTACACACAGATCGGTGACGGGAGAGCCGGTAAGAACTCCACGATGGTCCTTTTCAAGTAAATGCTGACCGACGAGATGTTGATACCCTGTGCTGAGCTGCTCAACATGGCATGTACTGCGATATGTAATACCCTCACCACGTTTCGCAGGCGCAAGCCGGAGATGCACCTCTGCATAATGCTTAAGAGGTTCGAAATGCCCACAGCCAATCACAGTCTCTGTGATCGTCTCTTTGTATAATATCTCTGGCTTTGAGAACGTTACCTTGAGCTGAAAACGGTCTAACACCACCTGCTGAAGTACCTCTAGCTGGATCATTCCCATCACATGAACATGAATCTCCTCCAGCTTGTCCTCCCATGTCACTTGCAGTGTAGGGTCTTCGGCTTGCAGGATCATGAAATAGCGTAGCACTTCTCTGGATGATATCCCCAAATTGAATACAACTTTGGATTTCAACGCTGACTCAAGACGGGATTCTACTCGATCTGAATGATTACCTATACCCAGTCCAATGGCTGCATCGGTTAGGCCCGTAACGGCAACAAGCTGTCCCGCGGAGGCTTCATCACATGAAGTATATTTCCCCCCATGATAGATACGAATAGAAGTGATTTTCTGGCTTAACTCCTCATGTTCTGAAGTGCTATAGCAGAGATCCTCCCGTACCCGTAATTTCCCAGCTAATATCTTCATAAAAGTCAGTCGCGTGCCTTGCAGCTCATGACGCACCTTATATACTCGTGCCCCGAATACTGTGTTTACTTCATAAGTCGATTCCATTAGTAGTTGCATCGTCTGCATCCATTCCGCAATCCCCTGATCCAATAGAGCTGCTCCACTCATAACGGGAAAAACCACCCGTTCTTTAACCATTAGTTTCAGCGTAGCCAATACCTGCCCAGGATAAATGTTGTCTTCGAGATATGCCTCCATCAAGGTTTCATCTCGCTCAGCAACGGCGGTAATGACCTCTTCAGGCAGCATGCTCTGATCTAGACCTTTTGCCAAATACAACATATCCGGCGAAAATTGCTGCCTTAACGCTTTTAGCACACGCTGGACGTCAGCACCGGTACGATCTATTTTGTTAATAAATATAAAAGTGGGTATGCCATATTCCTGTAGCAATTGCCAGACCGTCTCGGTATGCCCTTCAATGCCCTCCACAGCACTTAAGATGACTACCGCATAATCCATGACCTGTAAAGCGCGCTCCATCTCAGCTGAAAAATCGACATGCCCCGGTGTGTCAATGAGCTGATACGATTGTTCGTTAAATTTCATCACCGCCTGGTCAGCAAAAATCGTTATCCCCCGTGCCCGCTCCATCTCATGACTATCCAAAAAGGCATCCTGATGATCGACTCTCCCCCGAGTCTTAATTCCGGAAGCATGGTATAGGAGCTGCTCTGCGAAGGTGGTTTTGCCGGCATCAACATGTGCTAGCAGTCCGATGGTGATTGGTGATGCTTCTGACAGTTTACAATACATATTTCTACCATCCATTCAGTCAATCTGTTATATAAGAATCGTAGCCGAAATCTAGTAGCTTGTACAGAATCTCTCACCACCTACAGCATACAGTAACGCCCGAAGATCCATATTATCCAATGACATAACCATCCTCGATGAAGGATTTAGCTACAATAATGCAAGAAAGGCACTAGACAAGCTATTGAGATGATGATTATGTCCCTATTAACTTATAAAAAAACGGTAACCCTTAACAGAAAGGATTACCGGCTCAATCTCCTTAAAACAATAAATCATCTACTTTCTAGACTCAACAGCTTTTTATCTAGAAACGCCTTTACATCTTTAGCAAGCTGAATGGATGCTTCAATCTCCAACTTAGTTGTTGAAACACTTTCAATGCTGCATCCAATTGGAATTCCCTTCTCCAGCCCGAACTCAAATAGTTCTTCAAATATTTTTTGAGATAGCTGAATGGATTTATCCAAAATATCGTTCGAGTATTTCAATTCATTTTCTAACCATCCCGGGATACTGATCCCCAACCATTTCATAAATTGTAATGTTTTCGCTGTGCCACATGGTGCAAGATTAAATAAAATAGGAACCATTTCAAAACCCTTATTTGTATTGTAATAATATAAATCAGACAATAAATTCTTTGATGCCTCTACATTATAAGTTGCCTGAGTGATAAAAAAGCTGCACCCATTGTTAATCTTTTCGACAATCCGTGTATGCTCATCATTCTTTTTTATATGTCTTTCAGGAATGACAACTCCTCCAAAATTCAAATTACTATTTAACTGTTTGCTTAGCTTATAAGCATCTGGTAAATTCAATTTCACCTCTTGCTTACTTGACGAAGCGCCCACATACACGGAAAATCTGTCTTCACTTTCGTCAGTCTTAATCCAATCCGCGAACGAAGCTCTTGTATCATTACCGACGCACCGATAAATTATTTTCGGGACCTCCACTTGTCCTAGGTATTTATCACCATAGATAGCCGGATCAATCGTTGGTAAGTATGGGTAAGGTCTTTCATGATCAACTCTTTCTGCTTCCTCCTGGACGTCGTAAAGAATTAAAGCATCTAAATCAACGTTTTTAAGTCTTTCAACCTGTTTCTGTGCAATTTCTGATATCTTTTCTGGTGAATGGCTTGCCTTCGGTGGTGTCATCCCATATGTTAAAATACCAGGTTTCTTGCTCAATATTTTTTGTTTAAATGTGTTCCCAGCGGCTTCCAAATTAAAAACTCCTCTACTTGTCTCTTATAAGTTAAGGCTACCATGGCAGGCTTAATATGTATAACTTATATTTACTATATCTAGTTATATCTTAAGGCTATGATTCCCTATTGGTACTTATCGAGTAGTGCATCATGGAGGCGGAGCTTCTAGATTTTAATGTTGACAACCATTTGGTCTGACTATAATATTAGAAGTCCTGCCAACCTTAAAGTTGGCGATAAGGGGACCGAAAGGTTCATTCTTATTTAAAAAGGGTGAGTATTATGAATAAAGAAGAATTAATGGAAAGCGCACGTAACACAAAGAAAGCTGCTTATGCCCCTTATTCTAAATTTCCAGTTGGAGCAGCCTTATTACTTAAAGATGGAAATGTTATTAATGGAGTAAACGTAGAAAATGTATCTTTTGGTGCTACTAATTGTGCAGAGAGAACAGCAATCTTCACAGCTATTACAAAGGGCTATACTAAAGGTGATTTTCAGGCTATAGCTGTAGCTGGTGACACAATGGATTTTCTGCCGCCATGCAGTATCTGCAGACAAGTATTATCGGAATTCTGTTTGCCCGACATGCCTGTCTATTTAACCAATGAGAAAAAAGAAATCTTAGAGCTGAGTTTAAGGGATTTATTGCCTTACGCATTCAAAAATTTAGATATGTAAAAATAATACCTACCATAGTGGAATATCAAAACACGCGTACCTGTGTTAGACAAGTACGCGTGTTTTTGTGTTTAAAAGCTTAGTCAGAACACAGAGTTCACTTACCAAATCGCAATTCCAACCTTCTCTTTTTCTTTAAGTACTACCTTTATCATTTCCAAAGCATTTCTTACCCTAAATTCAATAAATTCTTTATCATAGTTTTTTTCTTCTGTTTCTTATAACATCATCAATAATAAAAAAACAAGCGATCCATTGAGATAAAAGGATAACACTTCCTCTCGATGATCGCTTGCTTTTAGTAGCTATGCATAGTCACATTTCTAGTTTTCCCATAAAACATTTATTGGCTCTACCGTTTACCCACAACGACTATACCCACAGTTCCCGCAAGTCTTACAACCCTCAATATTTATCAGCGAAGCACCGCCGCAAGAAGGACAAAGGTCACGGGAAGCAGAAGTATGGTTATGCGCGCCATGTCCGCCCTGACCATCTTCAATAGAAGCTGCCGCAGGAACACTCGCCTTCAACTCCGCGTTCAACGCTTCATTGAAATCCTCCAGCTCCAAAGTCGCTGCGATAGGTGCAGGCACATGATCATCCTGAGCGTTGTTCAGCACGTGTGTTTCTAGTGCTTTAGCTACAGCATCAGCAATGGATTCAACTCGATTCGCACCGAAGCCGATAGCGCCTGACCCACCGATCCCTTTCAGATGTTTGATCAACAGTTCTACCTTCTCGCCATGATCTCCATAACGGAGGAACAAGGAGCAGACACGTCCAAGTGCTTCTGCCATCGCAAAGACGTCAGAGCCTGCTTTACCCACATTCAGGAAGATTTCTGCCGGCGTACCATCTAGATCATTGATCGTAATATATGCCATACCGAAAGGTGTGTTGATTTTATAGGTTGCACCGCGTAGAACTTGCGGACGTTTCTTGTATTGTTTGTCCAGCTCTTTAGTAGATGCTTGAGGTGCTGGGCTTGCTGCTACAACACTTGTACTTGCTTCAGGTGCAGCTGTAACTTCAACAGCTGGAGCTACCTCTTCTGCTGCGTCTTCCTTCTTAGAGGTTTGCAGCACTTGCACGTCACGGCTACCGTCACGATAAATTGTAACGCCTTTGCATCCCAGATCGAAGGCCATTTCATACAGCTCAGCCGTCTCTTCTACTGTGAAGTCAGACGGGCAGTTGGCTGTCTTAGAAATCGAGCTATCCACCCAGCGTTGAATCGCTGCTTGTGCACGAATGTGATCCTTAGCCGACAAATCCATCGAGGTTACGAAGTAATCTGGCAGCTCTTCACCTGGATGAGCTTCAAGCCATTCTTGGGCGATCGGAACGAACTGCTCATCATACCCAAGACGACTTTGACGGAAATATTTGAAGGCGAAATAAGGCTCTATACCTGTCGAAGTACCTACCATTGTACCTGTGCTGCCTGTAGGTGCTTGTGTAATTACTGTAACGTTACGCATACCGTGTTTGCGAATCGCTTCGCCAACCTCTGGATACGTTTCGAGCATATTTTTCATAAAGCCGCTCATTAAGTATTTCTCAGTATCAAAAGCTAGGAAGGATCCCTTCTCACCTGCAATCTCTGCGGATGCAAGGTATGCTTCACGAGCCATAAAGCCGTAAAGCTTGTCCAGAAACTCCAAAGATTCCGGGCTACCGTAACGGATGTTCAATTTGATCATCAGTTCGGCAAGACCCATCGTTCCGAGACCCACACGGCGTTCATTTTTCTGATTCGCTTCATTTTCTGGGAAATGATAAGGGGTCTTATCGATGACATTATCCAAGAAACGAACGGAATAGCGTGTTGTTCTTGCGAGATCTTCCCAGTCTACATCATGATTCTTCTCATCATAGAACTTGGACAGGTTCACAGCTGACAAATTGCAGACTCCCCAGCCTGGCAGACCTTGCTCCCCACATGGGTTCGTACAAATGATCGGATTGAAATACCAGCTGTTGGACATTTGATTGTAATATTCCATGAACACAACACCTGGCTCAGCGGATTTCCAAGCGGATTCGATAATGGTGCGCCACACATCACGCGCTTTAACAGTTCGATAATGAATAACGTTTTTGCCTGCAGCCTTCCACTTGTCGAGATCGCCATCCCACACATCATTATAATCAGGGTCTGTTGTATCCGGGAATACGAGATCCCAATCTAGATTCTCTTTTACAGCCTTCATAAAGCTATTGCTCACACATACCGAAAGGTTCGCATTCGTAACTTGACCCATCGTTTGCTTCACCGTAATGAAGTCCTCTACATCTGGATGCCAGTCATTAATCATGAGCATGAGTGCACCGCGGCGGCTACCGCCTTGTTCAATGAGTCCAGTGGTATAACTAAACAGACCGCCCCAAGATACAGAACCACTAGAAGAACCATTAACACCTCTCACAATTGCACGACGTGGACGTAGAGAGGATAGGTTAATCCCTACACCGCCACCACGAGCCATTATTTCTGTCATTTCAGCCAACGTCTCCATAATACCGCCGCGGCTATCCTTTGGAGAAGGAATTACATAACAGTTAAACAGGGTTAGTTCCTCACTAGCGCCAGCACCAGCCGCAATTCGTCCACCCGGTACGAGCTTCCAATCATCCAGAATCGAACGGAATTTGCCCGCCCATTCTTCTTGAAGCTCAGGAGTCTTCTCCACAGAAGCCATAGCTGAAGACAGACGATCCCACATTTCCTCTGGTTTTTTTTCTATATTAAGCGTCAGCTTCTCAACATCTGATTTCACAAGTTCGCCGCTGCGCGTCTTTACGGTTACAATTCTGCCGTTACGTTCTACGATCTCTCCGACTTCCTTCGTTGGAAATTTCGGATCATCTTTCGTTAGAACTAGTACAACATCGCCCACTTTAGCATTATTGCTGTCGGCATCCTTCCAAGCATAACGATCCAAAAATATTTTTTCACTTAGCCCTTCCAGGCGTTGCTTACCTTCCACTTTACCCAATAGAAAAACCTCCCGCAATGTAGTAAATATTAGTTCCAGTTCATGGTGTGGGCTCCACAACAAAAACTTCCTTACACGTATCTTCAACCTTACGGGTGTATGTAGGAAGTTCATCTTGTCAATAACAAATAGCAGCTACGCACTTTAAAAAAATCACATTTTCATGCTTTTGTCACAATATATTGTGTGCGTCAGCTTTTAAACTATACCACATATTGTATCGAAGGTCTTTTTCGAAAATAGAGTCAAGCAGCTGAAATATCGCAAAACTTGCGGTATTTTCTCGCTTTTACTCTCTTTTTTAAAGGCTATCAAGAAAAATAGAAGGTTATGAATTCTCTTGTTTAAGAGCATACTACTCCTACGAATGATGATATGAATTAGCACCTGAGGAGGCTGTACCATGACGCAATTATTCCGTAATTCTCTACCTCACAAAGGTGGAAAGTCAGCGCCTATACTGCCTGTTCCTCTTTCTTTTGACCGGAATTGGCTACAGGATCTAGAACTCAAACTGGATAAAGGCGGTCCGTGGGGAGACTTCCGTCTATCCAAACTTGCTGTTCAAGGTGAACAAACAGGTCTAGTAACAAGCTTCGATGAACTTCAATGCATGAAGCATTTATCCGGATTATCCCCACTTCCGCACCAGCTCGATACCGCGCATAAAGTTCTTTTTGAGATGTCGGGCCGCGCGATTCTTGCAGATGAGGTCGGACTTGGAAAGACGATTGAAGCTGGACTTGTACTCAAGGAATATCTTGTTCGCGGTCTAGTCTCTAAGGTACTTATTCTGGTACCCGCTTCCCTCGTATTGCAGTGGGTTCGCGAGCTAAATGCCAAGTTTGGTATCGCTGCTGTAGCACAGAAAAAAGCATATTCCTGGGGAAATGCGATTGTTGTCGCATCTATGGACACCGCTAAACGCGATCCACATAAAGAAATGCTGCTGGAAAATGAATATGACATGTTGATTATTGATGAAGCCCACAAGCTGAAAAATAAAAAATCAACCAATTATTTATTTGTACAGCAATTACGCAAAAAATATTGCCTGCTCCTAACCGCTACTCCCGTTCAGAATGATCTGGGCGAGCTATTTAATTTGATCACTTTACTGAAACCGGGGCAACTTGGAAATCAGGGTGATTTCGCTTCGAATTTCGTCGTTGATAAACGCCAACCTAAGAATGAAGGTCAGCTACGGGACGAGCTATCGAAGGTGATGATCCGCAATCGGCGTGGCGAAGGTCCAGTTAACTTTACGAAACGAAAAGTCCGTAATATTCCGCTAGTTCTTTCACAGGAAGAGAGAGTATTATATGACGCTGTCACTTCTTTTGTTAAAGATCAGTATCAGGAATCAGGCGGCAATCTTAGCAGCATGCTTTCCTTGGTAACGCTTCAGCGCGAGGTATGCAGCAGTCGAGATGCTGTGTTCATCACTTTAGTTAATCTGATCAAGAAGCTGCCCGCCGATTCGCCGAAACGCGATCGGATGATGGAGCTATTGCAGACACTTCGTACGGTTAAGACCAATACCAAAGCCGAAACAACACTATCTCTCATTCAAGAAATGAATGAAAAAGTCATTGTCTTTACAGAGTATCGTGCGACTCAAGAATATTTGCTTCAGTATTTCCGCGAACATGGGCTAATGTGTGTTTCTTATTCAGGCGGGATGAATCGCGGCAAAAAAGATTGGATGATGGATCTCTTCCGCGGTCGTGCTCAAGTAATGATCGCTACTGAGGCGGGTGGTGAGGGCATTAACCTGCAGTTCTGTCACCATATGATCAACTTCGATCTGCCTTGGAATCCCATGAGAGTAGAACAGCGGATTGGGCGGGTGCATCGGTTAGGTCAGGAAAATGACGTGGTTATCTATAATTTGTCCACGCAGGGCACGATTGAAGAACATATTCTGCATCTGCTACACGAGAAGATCAATATGTTCGAAATGGTCATTGGCGGGCTGGATGTGATTCTGGAGCGATTTGAGAAGAAAGAATCTCTGGAGAAAAGTTTATACAAAATCATGCTCGAATCCCGCTCCGATGAAGAACTGCGTAATGAGCTAGATCATATCGGTGAATCCCTCAGCGAGTTAACTCAGGGTATCAAAAAAGAAAGTGAGACTGCGACATGACCCTCACCTCACAGGAAGTACGTAAACATGTTATGGACTATTTGGAAGCAACAGAATGCTCCATTATTGAAGTATCGCCCATTCACGTAACTGTAAAGCTATCGCCAAGAGCTGACAGAATGCTTACAGATCGACCTTATTATTGGGGGTTCGTGGAGCGTACTGGAGTTGATCCAGAGACACTCTCTTTCACCTTTGTATTCGATCCGGAAAAATACGACAGCCAGGCAGCTATAGAAGTTCCGCCAACAGTAAATCGCAGCACCCTGGCATTAAAACAGTCAATTACCGGAGACCCAGTGATGAGTGCTACTGCTGATGTTGAGGCTAGCACAGATCTTTTAAATTCAGAAACATCTGAATCAAATGTGGTTCATGTCCCTTCCTCAAATCCTGAAGACAGTATCCTTGCCCGCTACTTCGGGATTGTACCGGCCCTGCCTCGAATTGGACCTGGCATGATAAGACGTGAAGATATCATTTATGGTAGCAAGCGCCTTCAGCAAATTTGGAGTGCAGCTCAAGATGAAGGGAAATGCCTTTACTTATTTGAGGACCCCGGTAGCAGGCAGCGGAATACACTTTTCTCTGCAGCCTATGAACCGTGGCTCGGTGTCTGTTATAAAGTCGAAATGAGCTGTGATTTGAAACGGGAAGAACTGCATTATCTTGGAATATCTCTGACAAAAGGGACCATTATTGATGACTTTAACGCAAAGATATCCTCGCGGGAGATGACCCCCCGTTTACCGGAAAACGTGCATATTCAGCCTTATGAATTAACAGTTACAGCCGCTACAGATTTATTAGAGGCTCATCTTACCTCTCATCTAGCCGAACTTGATTACTCTTGGGCAGAACAGGCACGTGAGCGTCTTAGAATCGAGCTGGCTATCATTGATATTTATTACGGAGAACTGCTGAAAGAGCCGGATGAAGAAAAACGTTTAGGTACTCAGGAGCAATATAACCGTCGTCGACAGGAGACCATTTGGCAATATGAGCCGCAAATTGCAGTTTCTGCGATAACCTATGGACTGTTTCATCTACGAAGTCTATAGAATGCGACCCTACTCGCTAAAAGCAGGCAAAAAAACAAGAGAACTTCCGCCTTCAGGCGCGACAGCAAGCAACAGCCTTTTTATAGCCTGTCCACTACAATAGAGTAAAGCTTGAAACTTCCTGACATTTATTAACAAAGAAAGGTGAACGACGCCATGAAAATAAGTTTGCGGCGGAGGCTACAACTTGCGGGTCAAGGATGCCTCCTCCTGTTTCTAAGCTTTGGACTGTTTATATCCAGTTCCGGTTCCCCTTCAGCGCTTGCGCTGGCCAGAGTGAGTGTGATCCAGTCGGTCACACAGGACGCAATCCCTGTGCTAAAGATGAGTTCTTTACCTTCTCCCACTTCGGTCCAAGAATTCGCTAAGACTACGCTGAACAAGCTTGCTGCAGAAGCTCCATTTACAGCTTGGAAGGATGCAGGGATAGAATATTATCCCCTTGGTCCAGGTACTCATGGCTGGCTTGCTAATGTAATGAAGGGCGAAGAGAGAATCGGATATATGATCATTTCCGCCACCGATACAGGCGGATATATGCTAAGTGAATATGGAGCCGGCACCTACGGACTCCCCTACAGTTTAAATGATCTGCGCCAGTTTTTGGTGCAGAAGGGTCTCATTACCTCATCTTTTTCAGGAAAAATAAAACTGACTGCTTTATATGCACCACTTCTGCCGGTCTGGAAAATAACCATTGACGAAAAGACGTTTTACATCAACGCTTCCGTGCCACAAATTTTACCTTGGACACTTAGCAAAGCGGAAGAAGTGCTTAAAGAACAGCCTCCAGCAACAGATGTAATCACCAATCTTAATCCTGACGTATCACCGCTATCAGCCTTCAATAGTGGAGGATCAGATGATCCTTATGAAGATATCCTATGGCTGACCGCTCCTAAACTCACCACTGTAAGCGGCGACAATATTGCGCTTCTAATCAAACCTAAGGAAAGCATCGCTTATCAAGCTGCTGGGCGAAATGATCTTGTCGGGGCACCTTTTATGATTACAGGCTATCAAAGTTGGCAGCCTTCTCATGTACAAAATCAAGCTGAGAACAACAAACTTACTATATACGCGGCGTCAGGACCTGAAGGAAAACGATACTTACCACTCACTGCATTACAAAAAAATGGGACACTGCATAAGCTGCCAGACAGAACTACCAAAGCACTCGGATATAATCGTTAATATAACAAATGCAAATAACCTTCCACTGCCACCCATGAACAAAGGCACTGGAAGGTTATTTGCGATTTAACATTTACTCTTTTTTGTCATGATCCCACTTGCTTCGCCAGATTGACCACCCAAGCGGAAGCATGCCAAACCATTTCTGTGACCACGGCTGCTTCGTAGCTGCTCTACGGGCATGTATGGCACGTGGATCCTCAATATATACGACTACCTTCTCCGTTATATACTTTACAAGCTCATCGCCACCGGAAGCCATTGTAACACCCCCTACATTATAAGTGAAATTAATTAATCAGCGTCCATTCCATGCTCTTAGTGTGCACCACTCCAGTTAGATCTAAACTACAGACTTCTGATTTGTCGAATAGGTTTACCTATTAAAGCACAATCTAACAAAGAATCCAGGACACGTTATTCACTTGCAAGGAGGCGTTTCACTTGAACAACTGGAGAAAACCATCCTTTCCCAGAGCAGCAGCTGCTATATGCGGCTTTCGAATCACTCTAACAACCCTAGGACTATTATTGTTGTTTATGGGGAGCTCCTTTGCCTCTGCAACACCAGAGAAGTCCGTGATGAAGGATGACCGTCAGCATATATTAGGTCATGGACACCGATTGATTCTAATTGATGCAGGACACGGAGGCATCGATGGTGGAACTTCCTACGGAAATATTCTTGAAAAAGATATCACGTTAGATATCTCACGTCGATTATTTCTTCTGCTGGGCAGCGATGGCTTTGACGTCGCATTAAACCGCAATGGCGATTATGCCCCTAGTGATGAAAACCGCTGGCTGCGTAGTAAATCTCGACATCTGCGCGATCTTGCACAGCGTAAAGAGCTTGCCGAGACATTACCTGCTACTGTAGTAGTAAGCATCCATATTAACTGGGCGCCCTCCCCTTCCAAACATGGTCCACTTGTATTGTACCGTCAAGAGGGCCGCAGCTTCATGCTTGCTAAGTCCATTCAGCATCAGCTAAACAATCTTTACGATGTCGAGGCTCATCCAAGACCAGGCAAGCCTTTTTATTTACTAAACAAAATAACCGCCACAACGGTTATCGTTGAGGCGGGTTTTGTAAGCAGTCCGACTGACCGCGAAAAACTATGCACCCCTAAAGGGCAGCAACAAATCGCTGAAGCCATCGCTGATGGGATTGTAGCTTATCTTATGGAAGTGTAGGGTTGGAGCTCCATTTCATCTCGTTTTTAACCAGATCAGAAATCCCTATAAATTCAACGTTGTCTTTCATCTGCTCAATACCGCTGCGGATCCCTGTGGCGGTCTCTTTCCCAAATACACCAACATGACCAATGGTTACACAAAATCGTTGATCCTTCGCTAAGTCTTTGACGAGACCCATTTGTTTCAGAACATGACTTGCTGTATGTGTGTCATCTAAAAAAATATGGTTCTCCACGCGTGGTAACCCCATTCGATAAGCCATATTTCCAGCAACGGAACGGTAGTTGGTCTTGCTGTCTACAAAAAACAATCCCCGTTCTTTGCATACAGATAAGATCACCGCCATAATCCGCTCGTCCCCGGTAATTTTCGAGCCCATGTGGTTATTTATCCCGATCGCATAAGGAACATTATCGAGAGCTGCCTCAACCTTTTGTCGCACTTCCTCATCGGACATTTTGGCCAATATGGCTCCTGGTCCAAGCCATTTAGGATTACCTTGACGCGGCTCCATCGGCAAATGTACCAGGACATCATCACCACGTTCATGCGCGCGCGTAGCATCCTTCACGGATGTAGGCAAAAAAGGCATGACGGCTACAGTAAGCTTTATCGGTAATGAGAACATTTCATCTGTCCCCTTCATGCCATTGCCGAAGTCGTCAATGATGATAGCGACCTTATCACGTTTAGGTGCACTCTCTTCATGCTGCGTATTTGTAACGTTGTCTTTAGACGTGGCAGCAGAGACAGCCGGCGTCGCCGGAATAATTGTGGTAATCATTACAGCAGCAACAGCAATCCAATGTAGTAAGTAACGTTTAACCTTTCGACTGTCCTTCATCAAGAGGAACGCCTCCTTCGTCTTAAACAATTGTTCTCATTGTTTGGTTCACGAAGGTTAAATATGTACGAGGAGGGTTCGCAATAATTTACAATCAAGCTGTTGCTATTGACCGCGCTTGTCTGCGGCAAGGATTGCTTCCAGCACATCCACAGGTTGAACTTCAAATGGCATATTCTTCATCGGGCTATCCTGGGAACAGCTGGCCTCTGCCACCACCATTAATTTATCGGTATCACTATCGGTAATCCCAAGCTCCTTGAGGGTAACGGGAAGTCCGATACTTTTGCAGAAATCAATGACTTGAGCAATCCCTTCGTCAGAAGCCTTCTCCAAGAACAACTGCACAATTGTAGCAAAAGCAACCTTCTCACCGTGTAGCATATTCCTGCATCCCTGATGCAGAGTCAGTCCGTTATGAATGGCATGGGCTGCCGCAAGCCCGCCACTCTCAAACCCGACGCCGCTCAAGTAAATATTAGCTTCAACAATATGTTCCACTGCAGACGAGGTGATTCCTTGCTTAACATCTTGCAATGCTGATTCGCCCTCAGCGAGAAGTGTGTCCAGACAAGCACGTGCTAAAGAGAACGCTGCAATTGTGCTTGTCCCACCTGCATGAGTAGTCGCCCCTGATTGCTGGCAAGCCCTTGCTTCGAAAAAGGTGGATAAGGCATCCCCCATTCCAGCAACCAGTAATCTTGCAGGAGCTTTAGCAATAATATCTAAATCTGCGATGACCATGTCGGGATTTCTTTTTAAGGGGAGATAGCAATCAAAGTCACCCGCATCCGTATACAAAACCGATAATGCGCTGCAAGGTGCATCCGTTGAGGCCACTGTGGGAACAATAACTACAGGGAGCTCCGACATATAACTTACTGCTTTTGCTGTATCCAGCGTCTTGCCGCCACCGATTCCTAAGACGACTTCAACGTCCTTCAGACTAAGTTCTAGCGCCATCTCATCCACCTGAGTACGGCTGCATTCGCCCTTGAATTCGCGCAGCATAAGAGGAATATTGTTGATTTCAAAGCTGTGCAAGATATCCGCCTTGTATATGGAGTAAATAAAAGGATCTATAATCGCATAAGCTCTTTTCGCGCCTAGCTTCAAACAATAATCTCCCAGCTTAAGAATCTCGCCATGTCCCTGTACATATTTTGTTGGCGAGCATATCATCTGTGTCATGGTTTCACTCCTCCTTTGTGTATATCCTTTTATTCTAAGGAGTGTTGCTTCAGACTGGCTATTAAAAAAGATGCTAAAGGATCTGGTCTTAAATAAATCCGCCGTTTACACGAATCGTCTGGCCCGTAATCCACTGTGATTCCTTACTGGCTAGAAACAGCACCACACTTGATATATCCTCAGGCTCACCCAAGCGTCCAAAAGAATTCATATTCCCTACATTAGCAATTTCTTCAGCAGTCTTCCCAACGGTAAAAAGCTCCGTATTCACAGGACCGGGCGAAACCGCATTAATGGTGATTCCTTTCCGTCCGAATTCTTTTGCCAACTGACGTGTGAATTGTTCCACTGCACCTTTTGTCCCCGCATAAACACTGTAGGTTGGAAACATCTGACCTGTAACTGATGTTGAGAAATTTATAATCCGTCCGTTCTCACTCATATGTTTAGCCGCTTGCTGGCAAGCAAAGAAGGTACCCTTCACATTGATGGCAAACTGTTTGTCGAAGTCTTCCTCTGTCATACTCGCAATCGGCTTTGTGATCATAATGCCTGCGTTATTAACAAGAATATCAATTTGTCCATAAGCCTCTAATGTAGTTTGGAATAATTGTTCTAACTCTCGCATTTGGCTGATATCCGCTTGCACAGCAATTGCTTCTCCACCCTTTTGCTTAATTTCGCTCACAACTTCCTCTGCCTTGCCTGGACTATTTGCATAATTAACAACTACCTTCGCACCATGTAACGCCAAGCTCTCAGCAATTTCCCGTCCCATACCTCTCGAGGCACCTGTTACCAAAGCTACTCTTCCAGCTAAATGATGATCCATGATTATTTCCCCCTATTCTATTGCCGTTCTTGTTGGTCTGATTATAATCCGACGGCTAGAAAATGACAAGTGACAATTATTTATTTTTGTCATTATCCATAAAAATGGGTCTCCCATTAGTTGGTCATGAGCCAGACGTAGGTTTCCGGTTTGACTTCAGGTGTCAAACATTTGATGAATGCCATAGAACACTTGCTCCAGCACATCGTTCTCATAATATAGCACCACCTGCTCTGGCATCAGCGCGCTTCGCAAGCTGTCTTCAAATAATTCTCTGCTTTTGGCGATTTGTCCGCCAAGAACAAGTTTGTCGGGCTGAAAAGCAGCGAAATAAGGACGCAGCATGAGACCAAGCCGCTGGCCGTATATTTCCCATACCTGGATGGCAGAGGGATCACCTGATTGGGCAGCTAAAGCCAGATTCTCCACAGTATCATCGCATGAACGAGCATGAAGGCTATCCGCCAACGACAAAATGCCTCTGCTGCCTAACACATCATCAACTCGTTCTTCGTTAAATGTTTCTTCATATAGCATGCCTGAGGACGGTATGCCTGATCTGCCTGAGACCACCTTTTGCTTCTCTATAAAAGTGGACCCGAGCCCTGTTCCCAGTGTAAGGCATATCATTTTGTCCTCAGGAAACAATCTGCTGATGCCAAGGGAGAACATAACAGCATCATTGCCCAGCCGGATAGGTGCCGCTGCTAGCTCAGAGAACCATGGCAAAGAAGAATTTAGTGCTGAGCGCCGAGTTAATTCATCTCGCAGCAGCGCTTTCAAATTAAGGCCGTAAATGGAATCATATTTATTCAGTCCCTGAATACGCGAAATACCTGACTCATATTCAAAGGGTCCCGGAAAGGCAAGTCCGATAACAAACCCTGCTGGAGCTGGATGCTCTTCGATACCTAGCTGCGCTTTATAGGCGGTTGACAGTTCCAGAATAAGATCTACTAGGCCGCCAACGATTTGTTCCGGGGTCCCATTTGAATGCGATGGTCGAATGAAAGAAACCCCGGGCATGATAATGCCGTTCTTTAGGACACCAGCCTTCAAAAACGTTCCTCCAGCATCAATAGCAAGGGTCGTCATTAAGCCGGTATGCAGCAAGACCCCAGGCTCCATTACACTTCACCACCCTTCCAATGATGGGGCAGCAGCGGAGTATACCAATTTGGAGAAACTTGAGCAACAATTAAGCTGCATGTTGAGTCACCAATGGATTCTATCCGAAATTTCCCTACTGCAGCTGGAACAATGTAGGACTCTGCATATCCCCATTCCACAGCAGCCTCCTCATTGTTCAACGGCGTAAGGCGAACACGATCGCCATCGACCAGATTGAACATAAGAAACTGACCGTTCGTATCGTCCTGCCATTCACTCTCCAGCTTTAATCTTTTGACCTGGAACAGCAAGTCTTCATGCTCTCCTAGCAATTCCTCCACACTGCTGCCCTGTACGCGGGAAATGACAGGAGATCGCACCAAATGCTCATTAACATAACGCGTGTCGATGCTGTCATTCATATTGCAGCTTGCATGGTCTCGGTTAATGGGCCGCGGCAAGCCATCTTTGTCCAGACGCAGGTGATCGTAGATCTTGAAGGTGAACCACCAGGTTGTAGATGAGATTTCCAGAACGAGGTTGCCTTTACTCGAGAAATGAACAGCTCCTGGCGGAATAAGGAATAGATCTCCTTTGTGAGCATCCAGCACATTCACATATTGTTCAACAGCGAGCGGCATCCGCGAAGCATGGGCGTCATCCACCGCTTCCAGCAAATGCTCTCCGTTTATTCCTTCGGTAAAGCCAAGTGCAACAAAGGGAGCCGCTTCTTCCTCTTGCTCCATGATGTAATATGACTCCTGCTGGGTCATCGTCTCGTTAAAGGTTTCCTCAATATAGGCTTGACGAGGATGAACCTGCAAGGACAGATGATCTCCCCCAATGGTATCCAGATAATCGAAGCGGATCGGAAAGTAATCTCCGAACAGTCGGACATTTCGCTCTCCCATAATTTCCAGCGGATGGGCCGACAGCAGCAGCGGAAACGGTAGCTCCAGCGTGTGGCCGCCTGCTTCAATCAGCATCGTATTTTCCGGTGCGATCGGCTCAAAGCTCCATGCGCAGTTATCCCACTCTTCCGGTAATTCGCAAAGTTCCTTCAAATACTGCCCCCCCCAAATGCCTGGAGCAAAGAAAGGCTTTACGCGAATCGGCTGCCCCGCCGCTGCTTGCATGATCGTACGCAGCAGAAGAAGTGTAAGGAACGTCGGCTGATCTGGATCATTCATATCCATGTAATAGTCAAAATCATTTAGATAGCGCTTACGGTATTGGTCCCATACCGGCCATTCCAGGAACAATGCTTGTTTATAGGTCTCTACTGGATCTACACATTTCCCCAATTGCAGCGAACCCATCCCTTGCCGGTGAAGCAGCTGCTGATGCTCCCGTGAAATGTCACAAAATATAGATAGTGAGGCATCCGAAGAGAGGTAGCCGGCACCTGGTCCATAGGTAATAATCATCATACCGGAGCAATCTCCGCCTAAGGAGTCCGAGGATTGCTGAAGAATTTGATCAACGTCAGACTGCCATTCTGCTTGCGCGTGCGGTCTGAAGTAGTCTTTAAAATCGACATCTGAAGCAATAAATCCAAAGGCGCGGTTATCGGTCAAATAATGATCAAACGCCGTTAAGAGCTTCGCGCTGCTTTTCATATATCTCATACTATCCAGTTCAATATAAGCAATGTTCTTGTGGCTACATAGTGCATGCAGTTGCTCAAGGATTGTCGTAAATGCGGCACCATGGGTACCGTCAATGGCTAAATGATATGTCTTGGAATTGTGTTGGTTAAAATCGTCCTTTATTAGCCGTAGCCATGCCTCATAGCCCGACCCAATATCGGACTGCACTGCCTCATGGCATTTCAGCCTTACAGGATTAACCGGAACAGAATTAAAAAATCGAACTTTACTTACTTCCATTGCTGCTGCCTCCCAACTCGTAATCAATGTATGTTCACATTGTATAAATTGTTGGGGACAGCGTCTTTAAAGGAAACAGCACTATTTTTGTACAATCAGGACATCTTCGGAGGGTAATGAATGTTGCCGGAGCGACCTTCGGAGAATTGTGAACGGCGAAATTTGGCAGGAGATACGCCAAGCGCGCGGGTAAAAACACGGGTAAAGTAATGCACGGACTGAAAGCCGCATTGTAACGCAATGTCCTTAATGGGTGCATAATCATTTAGCAGAAGCTGCGATGCATGCTGCATCCGGCGCTCCTGAATATAATGTACGAAGGACTGACTGAGATACTCCTGAAATAATCGGGTTAAATGCCGGGAGGAGATATGTAGATGAGTCGCGACGGTCGCAAGCGTAAGCTCATTGCTCAAATTATCGTCAATGAAACGCTTGGCTTGCCTAAATAAAGCATGCCCTGGAGAAATCGGTTGTTGAACACTTTCACCCGCGGTAAGGGTCAAGCCATGCAATTCGGGGAAAGACAACAGCAGCGAGTACGCGACCTGTTCCAGGGCTAGCGGAATGGTTGAGACTGAATTTGCACACAAAGCTAGTAACGCCTGCCACAAATGTCCTGTCAAAGAGGAGTCGGCCCCCCTAACAACACTGTTTCCTCGTTCAGCAAGCTGTCGATACGCTTCGAGATAAAACGGCTCTGTCAGCGATTCATCCATTTCAAACGCGACATAGCATAATGTCAATCCGGAAGTGCTTCGAATCTGGTGCCATACGCCAGGCGTAGACAGAAACGCCGTTCCTTTTACTAAATTATACTCCCTGTCGTGTTCATAATAGCTCCCCTCTCCATCTAACACATAGCAAGCTTCAAAAAAAGAATGGCGGTGGAGGGAATTATCGAAATGAGCCGGCATGAAACCCCAATATAAAATAGTTATGGACAAGCCGGCTCCTTGAATTTTTGTAGCATGTCGGTTACATATAGCATTGGCTCGGCGGAAGCTGGATTGGATTGACAATTTCATCCCTCCTTTGTTCGCTCCCATTGTATACTGGTCTCTTTATGGAATACAAGCTGCTGCCGTTACATTTACTTCGAAATTCCGAAAAGAATCAAATCCCACACGGCGTTAAATTCCTGATCAATCTTAGCTGTCTGCCACTCTTTCGCATGAGCTGGATGGTGAAAGCGTGATGTAGCATTAAAAATCGCTCTTGCTGTAACCCTTGATTCCAACGCTCTAAACTCCTCGGTTTGTATACCTTTTTCAATAATGCGTGTGATTTGCTCAATTAATTGATCTACGTGTTGGGTAATCATATCTACCGCTTCTAAAGTTACGGAGGCGTACATTGCAAACATTTCGGAATCATCTACAGCATAGGTTCGTTTACTGCGGATTAGAGTATCCAGCCACAAACGCAGCTGCTCTTTGGCAGTCCCATCAAATTGTTCAGTAATGACCTTTAGCGGGGCTAAAATATTGTGATGCAACCATCTTTCGGTAACCGCTTCTCGTAAAGCAGATTTACTTGAAAAATGTCTATATAGCGTACCATGACTAACTTTCAGCACTCTCGCTACATCAACAACGGAAGTCTTATCCGGGCCAAAACGCCGGAGCACTTGTTCAGCTGCATCCAAAATGTTTTCTTTAGATAATGGAAGATCATTCGACATATATATTCCCCTCGCTCTATCTCTGGTGGTTATTATCATAGCATATAACAATCAAAAACAAACTGACAATATCATCACTTTGTCATTCGTAAAATCATTGTCAGTATAGAATCTCACAAATTAAACTTAGGTACGTATTTGGTAAACCAAATCCCATCCTTTTCGGCATTCTTACATGCCAATAAGAGCTATACAGTCCGTTAACTTGCCTAAAGATGTGAAGTTTATCCATTCCCCGATAACAAAAAACCTCCCTGATCTCTCAAGAAGGCGAAAGTACATTATTTCATCTATTTTCTCACTGATCCAGATTCGCTCTGACAAACTTACCGATCTTCGTAATCGCCTGCTGCGCTTCTGGGAGCATGTACGCTAAGAAATGAAAAACACTCCACATATTCTCCCATATTTCCAATTCCACCTGAACACCCGCTGCTTTCGCCCGTTCAGTCAACCTCGTTGAATCACTTAAAAGCACCTCATGATCACCTACTTGAACAAGTAACTCAGGTAATCCTTGTAAATCCATCCTTAATGGCGATAGTATTGGATCCAACTCTAAGCATGTGCCTACATATGCGTTAAGTATTCGTTTACTCCCCTCTAAGCTACCTGTCGGATCAAGCAATGCACGACTCTGATAAGATTCTCCGTCCAGATGAACAAGATCCGTATGAGGTGATATTAAAAAGGCACCCGCTGGTAACTCTCTCCCCTCATTCCTCAAACTAATCAGTGTCATTAGCGCAAGGCTGGCTCCAACAGAGTCTCCTCCAAACACGATATCATTGGCAGAATATCCATTCGCAAGCAACCATTGATAAGCCTCTATACAATCTTCATTAGCAGCGGGATAAGGATACTCGGGCGCAAGGCGATACTCAATAGTTAGTATTTTCGTGCCGCTAGCTTTTGCTATTCGTGTTGCTAAATCCCGATAAAATTCACAAGTGCCCGCAATAAAACCACCACCGTGAAAATAAAGGATAACTTCATGCTGAGGCGGCACTGGCTGCATAGGTATTATCCACTCTCCACGCATTGACCCGATTATAGCCTGTTCAACTTTAACATCAGAATGACTTGGCAGGCTCGCAGCCGTTTCGGCCATTTCTTGCCGGATTTGCTCTACAGACCTACTTTCAAATCGGTTCGTTTGGTTCAGATAATTTTTGATCATTGCAAGCTGATCTATACTCGTTTTTTCCATATCTATAATCCCTCCTACAGATCTCTTCTTCGCAAATTGTAAAGCCTGTAGGAGACTACAAGGTCAAGTTAAGATTCCATTTTTAGTATTTCTAACGTCGACTGTACACCTGGATGTTTATCTGCTGCTAGCAAATTTCTTCTTAAATCTTCGAGGGCTGCTAGCTTCACTTCCTGTTTGACTATTTCGTTACGAACTTTATCCATTTTTTTATCTACAACATTTACAAAATCATCTTTGCTAATGCCGCTGCTTTCCGATTTTAACAGTGCCTTTTTAATTTCCTTCAATGTGAACCCACATAGCTTAGCATTATGTATAAACGTTAGTCGACTAAGCGCCTCTTCAGAATAAAGACGGTATCCGGCTTCCGAACGTAAAGGAGTGCTAATCAGTCCAAGTTCTTCATAATACCTTAACGTCTCCATATTCACATTCGCCATTTTGGCCATTTGGCCTCTCAAGTACTCCGTCATAATATACGCCTCCTTGGAATCCCCTATATTATACCAAATACACAACTCCAGAGAGTTTCAGAAGAGAGATAACAACTACTCGAAATTAACTAAAAACTCCTTATTTACACACAAAAAAACGGCATTTCTGCCGTTTTCCCATTCCTTCTATTCTTCTACTCTACAACACTTCACTTCGAACCGCATTTTTCTGTATCAGAGAAATCTGTCCGGCATGAATGCCTGTGTGATACATAAGTCTACCTACTGCTTCAAGTGGAGTAGATGTGCCAAATGCCGATTCTACACTCACATGCCAAGCATCTTCCGGAAGCTCCCGCATCGCTGCAATCAGATTCTCGTTGGAAGCAGACAGCAGATCCACCAGTTCACTTAATGTAGTATACACTGCATCATCGGCTTGAGGTTTAGGTTTACCAAAGAACCACTCTGCAAACATAAACTCTACCTCGGCATTATGAGAAATCAAACCTCCGATGGTGGAGTTCCCTAATTTAAGATTTAAGTCCTCTTCCGGCAATGCCTTCACCATTTTATGAAATCGCTCTTGAACCGCTTGCCAGATGGGCAGCACTGAAGTAATAGTCATCGGCTATTTGCTCCCTTGTACGGTTGCTTCTTCGTCTTTCTTCTTATCAATCACAACATGGTTGAACAAATTCGCATCCACGTCGATGTCAAACGCCAACCCAAAGCCAACAACATAACGCCCCTTCTGAGGGGTCAATTCGAACAGTGAAAAATCCAGTCCGCGCAGCAATTTCAACATGGCTTCACCATGATCCGCATTAAACAATTCAAAGATATCCTCATGTCCATCATTACCGATATTACTTGAATTACAACTCCAACGCACACGCTCAGTTGCAAATTTATTGTTGGTTTCAGACTCATCCGCAATCAGGAAGGCGTCCACAAAATCATTATTTTCCATATAGCCATAGTGCTCTGCAATCTTACTAATATAGATATACAGCTTGCCATCTTTCTTTACAAAAGGTGCATAACTAATGAAAGGCTTACCTTCATCATCAATTAAACTCAAAATCAGATTTTTACGCTTATTAATAAACTGTAAGTAGTTTTCTTTATTTTTCTCAATATCTACAGGCTTCTTCATTAAAAAATCCCTCCATGAATATGTAATGTAATCACAATATGAATCTATCGAACGGTACTGAGTAAATGAATTCGAGGTTTCTTCTCTGTAGGCACATACTGAACTTCTGCATCCATTCGGTAGACATCCCGGATCATGTCTGTTGTCATGACTTCATTGGGTGTGCCGTACATCGCTTTCTCACCAGCCTGCACTACAACAATACTATCGCTATAAGTAGAAGCTTGATTGAGATCATGCAGAACCATTACTATGGTCATCCCCATGTCCTGATTCAACTCACGAACGAGCTCAAGCACTTCATGCTGATGTGAAATATCCAAGTACGTTGTTGGTTCGTCAAGCAACATGATCAGAGGCCGCTGCGCTAAAGCCATTGCAATCCAGGCACGTTGTGATTCTCCTCCTGACAATGAAGCTACAGGTCGGTCCTTATATTCCACCAAATTTGTCTTCTCCAGAGACCACTGTACAATATCCATGTCTTCTTGATTCAATCTTTCGAACCACTTTTTATGTGGATACCTACCATAAGAGACTAGATCGATCACAGTCATATCACTTGGCGCTTGATTCTTCTGGCTCAGCATGCACATTTTTCGTGCGACTTGTTTGGCGCTCATGGACTTCAGATCCGTACCATCGAGGGTAACCGTACCCGTATGATATGGAATTAGCCGTGATACCGCTTTGAGTAGTGTTGATTTGCCAGAGCCGTTTGGTCCTATGATAGAGACGATTTCACCTTTTTTTACGGAAAAAGAGAAGTTGTTTATCACGCTTTTCTGCTCATACCGAATCGAAATGGAATCGACAGTAAACATGTTAGAACGCCTTCTTTCTCATCAGGTATAGGAAATAAGGTCCACCAATCACAGCCATTAGGATACCCGAAGGAATATCTAGTGGTGCGAATAACGTACGTCCACCCGTATCTGCAATCAACAGTACCAATGCACCAAGCGCCATACTCATCGGCAAAAGATATTTATAATCAGAACCAACGAGCATTCTCGCCATATGCGGTACAACAAGACCAACAAATCCGATCATTCCAATGGCTGCAACAGAAATAGCCGCCAGAAATACGGCTAGCAAGGAAAGCAGGATACGAATTTGGTTCACATTTTCACCCAGATTCGAAGCAACCTGATCACCCAGACGAATGATATTTGCCTTACGAATCGCAAAAAACGATAAGATCCAACCTACAATGGCATATGGAAGGACCATCATCAAGGCATTATTCCCTTTTGCTGCAAGGCTGCCGTTAAGCCATTGAACCGCTGCAGGAAGTCTATCACTGTACATGATTGTTAAGAGTCCAATAACTCCTCCACAGAGCGCATTCACAGCAACACCAGATAGAATAATGGTAACCGGCGAAATGCCGGTTCGTCTCCACGCTAATGCATATACAATGCCGGCAGCAATAAGTCCACCAACAAAAGCAGCTATCGGAATGAACTGAGTATACTGAGGTGCAGCAAGCATTATGACAAGAACACATGCAGCCGCCCCACTAGTTACACCCGTCAATCCAGGATCAGCAAGTGGGTTACCCATCACAGCTTGCAGCAGTGCGCCCGAGATCGCTATATTCGCTCCGATGATCATCGCCAGTAATACACGTGGCAATCGAATATCCCATATGATGGTGGCGTTCACCGCCTTAGACGATGAACTAAAGATCGTGCTGAGTATGTCTGATACCGGAATGAATACAGAGCCTAGTCCGATTGCAATAATTGCGGCAACGAGCGCTGATATAACCGTTACAATAACAACTATTCTGCTACGAGATGTTTTTATCACTTGCTGTCTCCTTTAATTATTCATAGAAGTATTTTGCAATTTCAGTCAGTGCTGTCTCTGCATTAATAATCGAAGTCACACCGAACACACTATAATCCAACATGTAAATTTTATCGTTTGTGTAAGCAGAAAGCTTTGTCCAAGTTTCGTTCTTCTCAATTTCTTTTTTGAACTTATCCTTTGTTGCGCCATGATCACCTGAAGCGAGTACAAGAATAACGTCTGGGTCAGCGGCTACAATGTTCTCCATATTAATTGGGGAGTAAGTATCTGTAACGTTAAGTACAGAAGTAGCAATGTTATCTGCACCAAGCTTCTTCACCAAACTACCTAAATAAGATTTCTCACTCATAACCATAAAGGAATCAGAGGTTCCAATAACGAGCATCACACTCGGTAGTTCTTTTCCTTCGGCTAATTTACTTAGCTCATTTTCTTTATCCAAAATCTTAGTCAAAGCCGCATTCATTTCATCTTTTTTGTTAAAATAAGTGCCTAATACTTTAAGGCTAAGCTTCAAATCCTCGAAGGATTCTGTACGTAGATATGCTTTTTGCAAATCCATGCCTTCCAGTGTCTTATCTAGCGTGCTTCGAAGCGATTCCGCTCCCAGCAGCAAGTCCGGCTCAAGCTTTGTAACTACTTCAAGATCAGGTGCCATAGGTGAACCAATTTTATCTATCGTTTCAAAATCAGCAGGAATTGGATTGGTAGAGGTTGGCACACCTACTGGTGTGATTCCAAGCAAGTAGAGCATTTCTGTTAAGGGTACAGAAGTAGTAACAATACGCTGAGGTACTGTGGCTGGGAATTGGCTTAACGCTTCATTGAACAATGCTTCATCTACACCATCATTCTCCAGACTGAATTCCTTTCCAGCATCCGCTGTATTCGTTGCTTCTGTTGTATTCGCTGCATTCGTTTCTTTGGCAGTTGTATTCGTTGTTGCTGCATTCTTTGTTTGATTGTCCGCTGTATTGGTTGACGAACATGCAGTCATTGCAGTAAGCGCTGCAACAACCATAAGTACTAATAATTTCTTCAAAATCTATCCCTCCGAGTATGTATAATTATACGTCCTTTGTAGTGACAATGATTTTCATTCTCACCTACCACTCCTATGATAATGTTTATCATTATCAAGTGTCAACAATTTTATTTTAATTTTAAACTAGCAAAAACGCCTTTCTCAACCTTTTAAGAAGGACAATCCTTCTAGTAAAATATCAGACTTAAGTATGGTGCAAACCTTTTACTTTCTGTTATTCAAAAAAAATAACCACATCCAAGGGATATGGTTATTTTGCATAAGAAACCTAATTTACTTATAGAGTTGCGAGGATTTTCATTCTTTTCTCTTCCCTCTCTTCGTCCTTTAACCTTGGACATACATAACACTTTTCGCCATTTTCACGGCAAAAGTAGAGACAGCAGGAAGAACGTAACGCTAGTTGCTCTCCTGCCTGGTAAGGATTATCTGTATAGCGAATCGTATGCTTAAATGGATTTCTATTTCTGTGAAAAAGCTCTGGTGAGATGGATTCCGATAGTAGCAAGAAATTACGATTAAATCTCTCCAACACTTCTTCACGCGTCTCATTCTGAGCGATGTACTCTCTTAACATCCCTATTTCACCGCCAAATTGTTGCCAGATCATGGCTGATTTAACCCCTGCAGCTGCTGCGATGGCTTCTACGGCAGGTGTAACTGTATGTATAATAAATACCTCCCAGTCCTTCAGGATCATCGACTCCAGCTCTTTCTCCGGGACATCTTTATAGTGTAACTCCTTAATCTTATACCCCAAATGTACATGATCCTCGTGAGCCTCTATTTGAAAAGTTAAACGCTCCAAGGATAAGTCCAGAATCTTATTGTATTGCGCCAGAAAAATCAGTTTAGTAGAACAAAGATTACATAATGATGTCCCGAAAAAAGATGCAGGTAAATCCAGGCCGTGTGCCTGAACGATTTCCCCTGCTTGCTGCATCAAACCTCTTACTTGACCCATTTCAAAGAAATCTGTAGCAGGCATTTCAGCCAGTGGGTTCTCGGCACCATCCGGAGAAATATGATAATAGGAATTTACTAATGAAAAATCAAGCTCTTGCGACATCGGGTTAATCTCCTCTGCATTTATAAAATCTTGGCTCTTAATTACGGAACCTTCTTCTGATTTTGCTTTTTAATTTCCGGTCAGAAAAATAATCATTCCTATAATAGTTAGCAGTGAAGTATACGATAGAGAACACACTGGTCTAAATCACAGTGTTCGCCACTTCGAAACTCCTCTATTATTCTGCTGTAGACTAGTTGAAATCCCACTCTAACATTGTCTTCTTCAAACAAACATAGCTTACCACGACACAGATTATCTCTGCCACTACAAAGGAAAGCCATAGACCGATGTTACCCAACATTAAAGGGAGGACAAAGAAATTTCCAATCAACAAGATATACCGTAAAATTGCCAAAATTGCGGATATTCTCGGATTGTTAATGGCCGTATAGAAAGCGTTGATTATAATATTGGCACCTACAAAAATAAAATTAAAGCTATAAAATGTGATAATCTCACTTGATGTATTCATGACCTGAAGATTGTCTTTTACAAAAAGAGAAATTAAGGGAGATTTAAAAATAATCAGTATTGCTGTACAAACCACACCAACCGATGTAACTATTTTAATGGCCACGGCAATAAGCTCTGATATACGACTGTACTCCTTGGCTCCGTAATTTACACTGCTAATGGCTCCTAACCCTCTCGACATGCCCATGATAACTGCATTAACTACTAGTGAGATATACTGAACTACCGCAAATGAAGATACGCCTATTTCACCAAATTTAGAGATCAAAATCCAGTTGAAGATCATAAAAGAAAAACCTGCACTGAATTGCGTAATCGCCTCTGAGGAGCCATTATAAATCATCCTTCCGATTGCTTTTAACTCCACTTTCCATCTACCTACTCTTAAAAAGCTTTCCTTTGAGATAAATTTCGAGAAAAATAATATAAAAACAACCGTTGCACTGATCCCAGACGCCAAAGCTGCACCGGTAATCCCCATATCTAAGGCACAGATAAAAATCAAATCCAAGATAATGTTCAAAACTACACTAAGCAAATTACCGAACATATAAAGCTGAGGTTTGCCAATGGATTGCAATGAAATACCAAGTAAAATATTAAAAATTACAGGCACGACAAATAAACCAAACGTCCGTATGTAATCAACAACCATTGGAAAAAGCACTGAGTTCGCTCCAACGATTCTAGCAAGTACATGAGGAAAAAAAACTACCATTATGAAAATAGCTACGGTAATCATAAGCAGGGCGTAAAAAGCATTATTGAAGTAGTGATTAGCTTTTCTCTTGTTCTGCTCTCCTAGACTAATAGCGGTTAATGTATTTCCTCCAATGGCAATTAAGATCCCAATACAGGATATAATATTAAAAATCGGTGAAGCCATATTCACTGCAGCTAGCGCATTAGGTCCTACAAAACGCCCCAAAATGATTCCGTTAATAATTCCGTACAGACACATAGAAAGCGAAGCTACGATTCCGGGGATTGCGTAACCACGAAATAGTTTGGGAATTGGATCTTTTAATACATCAAGTTCTGTTGTCTTCATCTTCTCATTCTCCATTCACTGTTTTGAAATTTTAGTTAAAATTCAGTACAATGAACACTATAATCTCTTGGGTAACACAAGAGTCAACGGGAGAGCAATGCAATGAACAACTATTATTCTATTGGTGAAACAGCAAAACTAGCAGACACAACTATCGAAACCTTACGCCATTATGACCGAATCCACTTGCTGAAGCCTGCAAAAGTAGATCCCTCCTCCGGATATCGCTACTATTCAGATAAAGAGCTTATTTATCTCGATGTCATCAACTTCTGCAAAAAAAAGAATATGCCGCTTCATAAGATTAAAGATGTATTTACGAATGATAATCTCGATTATATTATTAATTTTCTTAAAACAAAGGACGAGGAAATTGAGCAGGAAATCAAACAACTGGATAAGACGAAATTACAGCTCAGAGCTTTGAGAAAACAATACGAAAATCAAGCTTATTTATCTGACGTCCCACTATCCCCCACCCATTTTTCAACCAAGGCTTTGGAAGAAAGAGCGATCGTAAAAATCCACTCCCTACAGAAACCCAGCCTTGAAAGTTTCCATCAACTGCAGGATGCATTGAATCAACAGCTTGAAGATGCGCCAAAAGATGCATTCGTATTTGATCTTCGTGCAAATATTATGACCACTACTTCAGAGCCTAGTGAGAATTCATCTGTCTTTTTTGTAGTTTGTGAGAAGTACCCTGAACAGGCCGACTGGATTTCAATATTACCTAAAGGGATTTATCTCTATGGTTATTGCTCAGAGGAGCAGAGAATGGAAACGATACAGAATATCGCTGCACATGCTAAAGCCGAATACAACACGGAGATTCCATTCGTCATCCAGTCCGTCATTTTCACCGGAATGTTTCAGTGGGTTTATGAGATTCAAGTATTGTTAACATCTGCATGATCATAGTCGTGGTTTGAGATGAACGCTCGTAAAAGACCCAATTAATATAAGAGTAAGCAAAACAGCATGTGCCGATATAAAATCGACACATGCTGTTGCATTGAAAAATGGTCTAGGCTTGTTCGAATTAAAATCTAGCCACAAAAAACTCACGGTCTGATGGAACGTTAAAACTTCTGATAGTAGCTCCGTTCTCATCTCTTAATGTAAGCAGATAAGCTACCGTTGTTAAGGTGGTAATTGTAGGGAATCTTACTACACCAAATTCGTCGAAATCAGCAGTTACTGTTGTAGTGCCTGCTCGTAATGAAGCTGTCCAGCCTGTAGTTGCTTTAGGTGTGCCACTTGCATTTGTACCAATAGCGACAACAATAAATCTATCCAATGTCTGTTTAATTCTCCGTCTCTTTCTCGTTGCAGCAGCTTTCACTCTTTTTGCCGCGAGGGCTCTTGCCGCCACAGCGGCTTGCTTGTTAACTGGTTTCTTAATGGTCACCATTTGCATCACTACTTTCTTTTTTAGGATACGTTAGTAGATGCAAGATTTTTGATTCTTGACTTCACTATTACCTACTAAGCAAGAAATGTACTTTATTCCTAGATTCATAGATTCGTACCTACTGGATCAGTGATGCATATAATGCATTTATGAGGTGATCCATTAAGAAATGAGCCAACAATTGTGGGTACAGCAACATAGTTCAAAAATCCATAGGGCGCTTAGAAAAAGAATTCAACAATCCCAAGTCCCTCGCGGTACATCCGTTAAAATTCCTATCATTATCAAATTCAAACAAAAAATGACCCCAGCACAGCTGAAGTCATTACAAAAACATTTAAAATCACATGACTTTCCTATCAAACACCACCTCCCCATGCTTAATTCTGTAGCATCGCGAGTTTCGATGAATTGTCTGAAACAGATGTGTGATTGGCAGGGGATTGAAAAAATCTATGTAGATGGAATCAAAAAAACATCCCTTAATATAGCAACACCTTCCATCGGTTCTACCGCCATCCAGAAGAAACAAGGGCTTACCGGTAAAGGGATCAACATTGCCATTCTTGACACAGGCGTATATAGACACCCTGATCTGATTAAGCCCTGTAACCGCATCGTGGCTTTTAAGGATTTCGTCAATCATAGAAAACAGCCCTATGACGATAACGGTCATGGGACTCATATTGCAGGGGATGCTGCAGGTAATGGGTGGATGAGCAAAGGAAAATACAAAAGCCCTGCTCCGAAGGCTGGAATCGTTGGCGTTAAAGTACTCGATAAAAACGGCGACGGATATGACTCCACGATTATTAAAGGAATTGAGTGGTGCATTGCAAATCGCAAGCGACTAAAGCTGCGTATCCTTTCAATGTCATTCGGAGGTACTGTCAATTCAACTTGTGCCGATGACCCTCTATGCCAAGCAGTAGAACAAGCAATTAGAGCCGGCCTTACAGTTGTAATAGCGGCAGGAAATAGCGGCCCTAAGCGAAGTACGATCGAATCTCCTGGTATTAGTACTTCAGCAATTACTGTTGGTGCAGTGGATGATCGCCGCACACTCACACAAAAGGACGACCGGATTACCTGGTATTCCAGCCGTGGTCCTGCACCGCGGGGGCGTAAGAAACCAGACCTCGTTGCTCCCGGTGAAACAATCATCTCTCTTCGTGCTCCCGGATCCAAACTGGATCGTGAACTTCCTTACTTGCGGATAGCGAAAGATTACTTTGTGCTGTCCGGTACCAGCGTCTCAACACCTATTGTCTCAGGTGTTATCGCCCAATTGCTGCAGAGAAATCCATCTTTATCTCCAAAGCAAGTGAAACCCTTACTGAAAAAGAACACATTCTCTCTGAAACTTCCCCCTAACACAGCGGGCTGTGGTGAGATCAATGCGAGATTTTTATTGTGATTTTGCTTTTTAATACTCTATTTCTCGCTTAAACGCCGTGATAACAGAAACGGATAACTCTTCAGTAAATTTACCCGCAGGTTCAATTTCTAATAAAGAAGATCTCATATCCGCTTCAAATCGTTCTATGTGATCTCCAAATAATCGCTTAGATGCATAGGATGTGGAATACAAATTACCAATAATCGAATCCACGGTCCATGTGATTGTATAACTGGGTAAAACCAGTCTTTCCACATCTTTAAAACTAGATTGCGCAACAATGTCCTCATGTCTTTCTTTAGGATGAGTATAGGTGCTGTCTCCTGCTATCCTTTCGTTACCTAACCAGCGTTTCACTATTTCATTCACCTTAAGCTGCCAAGATAATGGTTCTTGCTCAACATTAAAAGTATCAATAATGGCTAGACCGCCATTATCGTCCAAACTATGATATAGAATTTCAAGAATGGACGCCCTATCCATCCAATGAAACGCTTTGGCTAGAATGGTAAGACGGAAGGAGCCCCATTCGCTCAGCAGCTCTTCTGCTCTACCCAGCCTCCAACTAACGTTATCTACTCTGTGAATTTTTGATAGACGATTTGCCTCATCCAACATTTCACTTTCCGTATCTACACCTATCATTTCTTCAAACCAATCACTGAATCTTAGTGCCAACTGACCCGTACCACATCCTAAATCAAGTAAACGACCCTCTCCGTTAAGCGAAAACTGCTGAATCAAGAACCGAATAAGGGATGAAGGATACTGTGGTCGATATTCTGAATAGTACACCGCAGTACCTTTAAATAAATTCGAACCATATTCATTCATAGTTTCACCCTTCTCTGTTTCTAATAGGACAAAATCATAGCAGACATCCCACTAAAATAAAAGGCTGTTCGGATTGAATCCGCTCAGCCTTTTATTTATGCCGATACGCCTAATTCGCTGTATTTGGACTCAGGAACCAAAAAATGCACTTAGAAATGATTGACAAATAAGTTCGTTGCATATATGGTTAATTACATAACTAACTAACCAATGAACATGGCGGTGAATACATGGGAAGCTTAATGGATGATACACGACCGATATTTATGCAGATCGCCGAACGCATAGAAAATGACATCATCGAAGAAACACTCTTGGAGGAATCACAGGTTCCTTCAACAAATCAATTTGCTGTTTTCTACCAGATCAATCCGGCAACGGCTGCGAAAGGTGTGAATTTGCTAGTGGATCAGGGAATATTGTACAAAAAGCGAGGTATCGGTATGTTTGTTGCTTCTGGAGCGCGCGCAGTATTGATGGAGAAGAGAAAAGAGCAATTTTATGAACAATATGTTGTAACTATGATCCGTGAAGCTGAGAAATTAGGAATAACGTTGGATCAATTAACGAAGATGATTCAGAGGGGAGATAATCAGTCATGAATGAAATTGTTGAGATCAAGGGGCTAACCAAGTCGTATGGAAAGGTAACCGTCATCCAAGACGTTACTTTTTCTTTGGAACAAAATAAAATCTATGGACTCCTTGGCAGAAATGGTGCGGGGAAAACAACGATCATGCACATGATCACAGCCCAGTTATTTGCTACAAGTGGTGATTTGAAGGTATTTGGAGAACATCCCTACGAGAATAACCGCGTACTCAATCAGATTTGCTTCATTAAGGAAAGTCAAAAGTATCCGGATACGTACCGTATTATCGATGTTCTAGAGGTATCCGCGTTATTTTTCCCTAACTTTGATCGGGACTACGCCCAATCCTTAATCAAGGACTTCAATCTCCCCTTAAAAAGAAGAATAAAGAAGCTGTCCAGAGGAATGCTCTCGGCGGTGGGTATTGTAGTCGGCCTTGCCAGCCGCGCTCCGCTGACTATTTTTGACGAGCCCTATTTAGGTCTGGATGCTGTAGCAAGAAGCCTGTTTTACGATCGATTGATTGAGGATTATTCAGAATATCCACGAACAGTTGTCTTGTCTACACATTTGATTGACGAGGTAAGTCAATTGTTAGAGCATGTCATTGTTATCGACAACGGTAAGATTATTATTAATGAGGATGCTGAAGCTCTTCGCGGG
Source organism: Paenibacillus sp. FSL R5-0345 (assembly GCF_000758585.1). NCBI lineage: Bacteria > Bacillati > Bacillota > Bacilli > Caryophanales > Paenibacillaceae > Paenibacillus > Paenibacillus sp. FSL R5-0345. Next base: position 2,483,323 of record NZ_CP009281.1, on the reverse strand, counting down.
CGAGCCGCTAAGGTGATTGGTGCAACTGCGAAGGTCGAAGAGTTCATCTCCAATAAAGATGTCATCTCTCGTGAACCTTTTGGCGGATTACTCTCTGCCACTGTAGTCGGCTTAAACTCAACAGATCTATCACGTGCTGAGATGCTTGGTCTGGAGATCTCCCCCATATCTTTACAACAGTTAATTGTCCATCTTACAAATAGAAGATCTCAAGGAAAGGAAGTGGCAGCACAATGAACCATATGACAGGGATATTAAAAATGCACTACAAGGATAAATGGTTTTGGTTATTTATGCCTTGGATCATATTATTGTCCAGTTTTCTCGTTAATCTTATCATAGCTTTTTTCATGCAAGAACCCATGTATACCGGTGGCCTAGTCTCTATCTTTATATACATGTTTGTCATAGGTATCATCATTTTGGTGCAGACTTTCCCCTTTGCCTTAGGCTTAAGTCTACGGAGAACGGATTATTTCTTCGGTACCTCCTTGATGGCTGTTATTACAAGTGCCGGCTTCTCCCTTCTTCTGTTCCTGCTATCCGTTATAGAAAACAATTTAACACCTGGATGGGGTGTGCAGCTACATTATTTTCACCTACCATACTTGAATGATGGTACTGTCCTAGAACAGCTGTGGATCTATTTTATGATCATGTTGCATATGTTTTATTGGGGATTTGTTATATCCAGTATCTTCCGCAGATTTGGTAGAAGCGGTCTATTCATTTTCGCGGCAGTCATGTTTATTCTGTACAGTGTCGCTGGATTGTTAATGACGTATTATCGGTGGTGGGGAGATCTATTTAATTGGTTTGCCAGCCATACCGCATTTGATCTTGCCTTGTGGACCATGCCTTTGACGGTCTTGTATGCACTCTTATCGTTCTGGATGCTTCGGAAATCTACAGTGTAAGGCACAGCCTCGAATATTCTAAATATTGTAGGTGTAGGAGGTACCTTTATGGATTATGTGAGGGATTACGCCATGTATGTTTCTATATTCGGTATGTTTAGTTTTAGTTGGTTTGGTTGGGCACAAGAAAACCCCAGATCCAGCTGGCGTAAATATATTGGCATAGCTTCTGGTGTATCCCTTCTCATCTGCTTGATTGGTATCTATTTAAGTATAACGAACTGGGATGCTCCCTCCGTTTTAAATGACAAGACCTCTTTTGATAATTATTTAATTTCTGTCTATATTGAATTATTTGTGGCAGGTGCTGGAGCTTCTATATTGTTGAAATGTAAGTTTAATGATTACGTTGCTCCTTGGATTGCCTTTATTGTAGGAATTCATTTTATTAGCTTAAAAAGTGTTTTTAACGATTTCAGTTTATACCTTTTAGCAGCACTTCTTGTTGCAGTCTCTATCGCATCACTATTCATATCGAAAAAGCTTAACGTCGCAAACAGTGCAATTACAGGCATTGGTACTGGAACAGTTCTGTTTGCTTATGCCCTATTAGGCTTAATTCGATATTTATCGATCTAGATACGATTATGCTCCAGTTGCCTCGGATTAATTATATTCACAAAAAAGAAACTCCCCTGATTTCTCAAGGGAGTTTCTAGTGATGCGGTCGAGAGGACTCGAACCTCCACGGTATTGCTACCACACGGACCTGAACCGTGCGCGTCTGCCAATTCCGCCACGACCGCACATCGTAATGACTACATATCCATCTTGCGTCACAAGATAGATCATACCATGCTGAGATTAATGCGTCAATATATTCTCTAGCTTTTCTAATCATTCATTATTTTATGGATAATTATTGCTTTTACTTCCGAATATAAGGTATAATGAGAACAAAAGTTCGCATAATATAAATGAGGTGATTTATAATGGCGACTACAAAGTTGAAGACATCCATTGTTGATGAAGAGGTTACGAAAGAAGAAATGTCCCTTGTCAGAAGCTATTTGCTGCTAACGTTTATTCATAAAGTGTTCGAACGTGACTGTCGTGTAATCAGTAAGAGTGGTCTGTTTAAGACCCCTCAGCTTTATATGGAGCTCGTGTCTGGTGCCACTAAGAAGACCTCATTAATGCTTCAAGAAGTTACGCGCGAATTGAGCTCACATGATCTGAAGGTCACAACCGTTCGCCAAGATCAACGGGGAGTCGAGGCCTTGTACACCTGTAGAGGATATCAAGGTGAGATGAATATATTATGGCCAGGATTCCGTAGAGAGATGCTGCTGCGAATGCGCGCATATCTCGGCCTGTCTACAGAGCTCTCCATGCTCTCCAGAGAAGAAAGTGAGACCCAGCTAGCACTAACCATATAATCCGCCATAAGTAAAGAACAGCTCCCTACCCACTAGGGTAAGGAGCTGTTTATGCTGCCAAGATTATATATTATCAGGAGCTTTCCTTGGTTCGCTGAAGGGTTGGAATAGATAATTCCGATCAAGCTTTACTACCCGTCTATTCTGGCGACGTATCATCACCTGCGAATCGTCCCAAGCCAGAACAATCCCCTTTACATCATTACTTTCTATGCCATCACGCACCACACGAATTTTCTCACCGGAAATTCGGTACGCATCCAATTGTTCATCGCTAATCATCATAAATCCCTCCCTCTATATAGCTTATCCTATATTCATCCAGAAAAAAGACCCAAATGAAAAGTCATCTGGGTCTCGTATAAGCAATTGACCAATTGCATGTCTACTAAAGCATTCTTATATCAGCGCTTCATTCTTCTCAAACCAGAAGTCAAGAACTTTAGCGGACATCACACGTTGCTCCAGATACTCCACTTGGTTAGTTGTGAATTTCTCCCTCCAAGGGAAGGAAAGTTCCTCACACAAACCTTTGATTGTCAGAAGCTCTGACCAAGCTACATAGCGTTTGTACCAAAAAAACTGAGGATGTTCAATCATATAGGGATACAGATCGTCGAATTCCGTGTGTTTGCAATCCAGCGCACGCTCGAAGTGATCCTTGGCCTCGGTTAATTTATCAATAAAAAATTGCTCAGTCACCGGTTCTTTCCCCATTGTGACGCCTCCTCCCTATGTCTGATTTTATTATAAAGGAAAATCTATAGGGTGAAAAGCAGTTGTTTAAAAATAGGCATGTTCTTATTCAAATTCGGGTTATTCTCCAAATTCAATAGTGCCCCCGCTAAGAGAGGTTATTCTTACAAGTGACTCCAACCGGATCCCCTGCTCCTTGATCGTTCGAGCTCCTGCCTGAAAGCTTTTTTCCACTACAACGCCAAGACCAACCAGCTCAGCGCCAGAGCGTTGAATAATTTTAATCAGCCCGCGTGCTGCATCACCATTAGCAATAATGTCATCGATAAAGAGAATTTTATCCTCCGGGGAGATGAATTGGCGAGACAACATGATGTCGGTAACGATACCTTTCGTAAAAGAAGGAACTCTTTCACAAAGTGCGTCCGGATCTGCTAGGAGCGTTTTTTTGCGGCGTGCAAAAACTAACGGCACCTTTAACTCATATGCGGTGGCAAATGCCACGGCAATGCCCGAGGATTCCACGGTCACAATACGTGTAATTCCGCAGTCCGCAAACCTCCCGGCAAACTCCCGTCCCATTTCCATCGTAAGCTGCGGATCTACCTGATGATTCAACAGTGCATCCAGCTTCAGCACTTCATCCGAAACGACGACACCTTCCTCCAAAATCCGCTGTTTCAATACTTCCATGATTTTGAACCTCCAATACCCTTTATAATCGCAGACGCTCCGTACAAATGAATCACGGAAGTCATGTCCTACTGATCCTCATCATAACCTGTACTATACAGAGTGCACAAGGCAATCCTGCATAGCACTCCTTATGATTTTTCTTTTGCTTCTTAAAACGATTAGGAGGGCAGCCATGAAATCACATGTCCGAACAATGCAGATCGCTTTCACTTATATCGGCACCATTGTAGGAGCCGGATTCGCCACCGGCCAAGAAATATTAAAATTCTTCACTCGTTACGGACACTGGGCAGTCCTCACCATCCTGCTCTCTACTATACTGTTCATATGGCTGGGTACAAAAATGATGGTCATCGCTCGGCGCATAGAAGCAGAATCTTATGAGGACTTTAACCGTCATCTCTTTGGTGACCAAGTCGGAAGCACCATCAGTTTGTTCACGATGGCCATCCTGATCGGTGTCAACAGTATTATGCTTGCAGGAGCTGGAGCTATTTTTCAAGAGCATCTTGGATTTCATTATCAAACAGGGCTAATACTAACGTTGGTTGGTTCTTATTTTCTGCTTAAGCGGGGGATTTCCGGTATTCTGCAAATGAACAGTCTGATTGTCCCGCTAATGCTTACGCTATCACTCATCATTATTTTTAATACGTTTCAAATTCCAGGAGCAGAACGATTCCTATTCCTAGAAAATGATCGATCTATCTTTGGCGCTTGGATGTCGCCGCTGCTCTACACCGCCTTCAATCTAGGTATGGCTCAAGCCGTATTAGTTCCGATGGCTCGTCACACAGATGAAGAAAAATCTCTGGTCTGGGGCGGTATTATAGGTGGTGCCGGGATCGGCTTTATGTTGATCGCCGCGCATTTCGCGATGAGCTCACAGATGCCTGGGATTCTCCAATTTGAAATCCCTATGGGAAACATCGCCATCCGGCTGGGTACTGTAGTACAAACTATATATTTGCTGTTGATCTTTTTGGAGATCTTCAGCACTTTTGTTGCCGACATTTATGGCGTCACCATGCAGCTAAAACAACGAATTCCCGTTAAACCCACATTAATTACACCAATTCTGATGTTGGTCTGTTATTTACTGAGCCAATTTGGCTTTAGCTCTCTTCTCTCCGTGTTCTACCCGATCTTCGGAGCTTTATCTCTGGTCTGGGCTGTCATGCTGCTACGAACGCCATGGTCTATTCCACCACGTATCGATTCCTCATCGGGTTCGAGTGGAAAAGGGAACAGCCTTGTATCCATAAAACCAGTTACACGGAAATAACTGCTGCTGTTGGAATGATTCGCGCTGCCGCTTCCGCCACATGCTTGTGACAAGTCATCATTACAATCTGGCGGGAGATCGACAGTTCACCAAGCAGTGAAAGAGCAGCATGAAGACGGGCTTCATCAAAGTTGACGAATAGGTCATCGAACAGCAATGGCAGCGATACTTGCCGAGACATCGTCTCTGCCAGTGCCAAGCGGATGGAAAGGTACAGCTGTTCTGCCGTCCCGCGGCTAAGCAGTCCGCTGTCGATTAGTCCAGCATTTTTGTGTTCAGCTTTTAGCTCTTTATGGCCCAGAGTCATAACAACTCTCTTGTATTCCCCTTCCGTCAGCTTGGAGAAATAGTCCGATGCAAGCAATAGTACCTGCGGCTGCTTCTCCTGTTCATAAATACGGCGGGTTCTTCCAATTAATTCGGCTGTTAATGCTGCTACCGCATATTTATCAGCCACAATTCGCAGAGCGGCTCTCTGCTCTTCCAATTGCTGAATTACGGAGTCCTCCATACAACGCTCTTTCAAGTACTCCCTTTCCTGAAGCAGCTTCCCTCGTTGCTCCAGCAGGGTGTTCCACATTTCTTCCTCCCGTTCAGCCAGCTCTTCAGCTGCTATCCGTTCTTTTTGAAGTGCTGAGGCATCATGATGATCTAATACGACCTGCAGGGCGGCAACTCGCTCATCCTCCCAGCCTCCAAACATAGCTAACTCCCACTGACGAATGGATTTATTCAGCTCACTACGCCGCTGTACAGCAGCCGACCTTCGTAAGAAGTCCTCCCCGCTTATTGCTCCGCCTTCATGCAACAGGTGTTCACGCTGTTCTCTAAGTTCACCTAATACTCTATGGCTTTCCTTAAGCTCCTCCAGAAGCTCCTGTAACCGTGACTGAATACTTTCCCGGCGAACCAGGTCCTTTTTCAGTTCATCCCAAGCTCTTTTTCGAAGTTCCAGCCAGCTTAGTAAAGTTAGTGCAGATCTTCGTTGTCCATCCTGCGCGTCCATATCAAAGCTAGTTGCCGCTACGCCAGACTCGTTTAAAGGATCAGTACCTGATTCATAAATGAGAGCAAGCAGCTCCTCCTCGAACAAGTTGCACTCTGCTTCAAGCTGCTTTAGTCGCAAAGAGAGCTTATTCTCTTGGCGCAGCAGTTCGTTCCCCTGCTCCACCATTGCAAAGATATCCGGCAGCCCTTCCGGGGACAACCCTTCAGGCAATCTGCGCTCACGCAGCCACTCTTCATATTGCTCAGCAGTTTGAGTGAAAGCCGTCTCTGCTCGGGTCATTTCTTCCGCGAGCAGCTTCTCTTGGCCTGCCAGCGTCTCCAGCTCCGTGCGGCAGGCATCCCGCTCGGCGGCATAGCGTTCAATGCGCTGCCGCCAAGCTGACCAAGCCTCCATGAGCCTGCGAAGCTCCCTCATGGAGGCTTCCAGCCCGCCTGCGTCGGGGCTGGACCCCGGGGCGGCCGACCGCCGCCCCGGCATAGCGCTCTCCGGCTCCGCCCCGGAGAGCAGCTGCCCCCGCAGCCGCAGCATCTCAGCTGCGGCTGTGCCCGCGTCCCCGCCATGCCCTGGCGGGGACGCTTCCGGCCGGCGCGCTCCGCTGAGGCCGGCCCAAAGGGCCAGATCGGCCGCGCCAAGCAGGCCGATCGCGAGCACTGCGCTGGCCGGCGGAGCACCGGTCAGCCACAGCGCTGTGGGCAGCAGCACAGTTAGTGCTGCCCCAGCCCACAGCAGGCGCCGGTAGAGCGCAGCCATGCGCTGCGCGCTAGGGCCGTCACTTCCGGCGCCGGGGGCGCGCTGCGGCCCCTCGCTGAGCTGCGCTTCGCGCCAGCGCTCGGCCGCCTGCTGCAGCTCGTCCCACAGCTGCAGCACTTCACGGGCGCTGCGCGGAGCCAGCTGCGCAAAAGATTCGGCGCCGGTAGCGTGCTCACGCGCCAACGCCCGTTCTGCTGCCTGCAGCGAAGCTGAGGCAGCGGCCAAGCGGGATCGCAGCGTCTGCCGCGCTGCGCCCTCCGCCTCCATGCGGCGATCATAACTCGCGAACGCCGCCGCAAACCTCCGTGCAGCTTCACGATCTGCCGCTGCACCCGCAAATGCAGTCAGCTCTGCCGCGCTCCAGCTGACATCAATGCCTCGCAGAATTCGCTGCAAATGCTCATTCAGCGCGGTCAATTCACCTTCTAGGCGCTGTCTTTCTACTCGCAGGTTTTCATAGCTGCTCCGATGGCGATCCAGCCGCTCCAGGGCAGGCCCCTGCGCTATTAACAACGCATCCGGTGGATTCTGCGCCAGCTCATCCGTAAGCTCACTTTGCAGACGTTCATAACGAGTTACTGCTCCTAGAGCATTTCGAATTTCACCTTCAAGTGCCTGATAGCGAATCGCTCCATCTTCAGGAAAGGTTGTAATCACTGGCAGGTCTTGCAGTTCGAGCTGCGCATCGCTCCATTTTAACCACAATTCACGAACATCCTGAGCTTTGCGAAGCATCACAAGCTTGTCTCCAGTAAGCTTACGTTGTTGTTCCAATTGATCCAGCTCAGATTCCATAACCTTTATTGCTGCTATATTACCGTTATAACGTGGAAGATAAGAGCGGCTCTCCGCCATCTGGCGTTCTAGTTTCTCAATAGCCTGAACGATTTTAGCAGCTTCCTGCAGCTTGCCCCGAGGTTTATATAGCTTCTCAGCTTCCTGTACCAATCGGCGTTCCGCCCGCATGATCGTTCCACCGCCGCCCATCCCTGCATGAAAGAGAAAGCTGCTCATCTCTTCTGATTGAAGCGCAGCAAGCTCCTGCAGTTCATCGAGAGAGACCGCGAACAATTGATGGAACATGCTTCGAGAGATACCACCAAGCAAAAGACGCTCCATTTCAGCTTGTCCCAGCTCTTGCGTCGTTCCATTCGGATGGTTAAACGCGATGTTCAGCTTCTCATTTCTTCCTGAGCCCTCACCCCCAGTGGTATGGCGACGAATGGTCCATAGACCACCATTCATATCACGCGCCTTCAGTATTCCCCCATGCAAACCGCCTTGCATAGGTTCATACCTCTCCGTAGGGTTACCACGACTTGGAATTCCAAATAGCATGGAGCGAATAAACTGCAACGTCGTGCTTTTTCCTGCTTCATTACGTCCATAGAGTATGGTAACGCCTTCCGATAGATCAATCTCTCGGTTATGCAAACGTCCGAAGCCATGGATCTGCAAATGTTCAATTCTCATCTTCTGGAGCACCCTCCATTCCACCGAGCATTGTGATTCCCTGTTCCGCTGCACTACGAAGCCAATTTAACTTCTCCTCTTGACTTGTCACCGAGAGCAGCTGTCGCAGCTCCTGATTCTCCATGAGCGGCTTAAGCGCACTGTTTATTAATTCTTCAAGCGCTTCTGCTGAATGTTCCGTACGATCTGTAATTCGCAGCATTTCTCCAAGAAAGCTATCCTCCTCTAATAACCGTTCACGGTCAATAGCTAACCCGGACTCTACAGCGAATCCTTCCACCCAGACAAGTCCTTTATAATCTTTACGCTCAGCCCGAACCGCCTCACGGCGCTGGAGTTCAGACAGCAGATCCTCTGCCGCACCTTTTTCAGCTAATACTTTATGTACGTCCCCGCGTCCGATCAGACGAAATCTAACCACTGACATCAGCTCCGGGAGTTCCTCCCTGATTTCGTCAATCACCTGCTCCACCCTTTGTATCCATTCTGCTTCATGACTCAATCCCTCAATGGATAGATCCCGTACCTGCCAGCGAACATAATCAAGCTCATGAAACCGGAGCGCAATACTTCCAGCCTCATCAACATCCACAACATAACAACCCTTTGGTCCGGTTTCCTTAATACTGCGCCCCTGTATATTACCTGGGTACACAATTGCTGGTTTCTCATGCAATATACTGCGTTTATGGATATGCCCAAGCGCCCAATAATCAAAACCCCGTTCGATAAGATCTCTACGGCTACAAGGAGAATATGTCTCGTGCACCAAATCACCATCTACATTTCCATGCAGCATAGCAATATGAAACAGACGGCTGCCAGGCTTTCGAGAAAAGGTCAGTGCTGTGTTGTCGGTAACTTTCGCAGTCGGATAAGAGATTCCACTAACAATAGCTACTTCTTGACCATCTTTACGACGGTAAGCAGTGGCATGATCTGGCTTCTCCCCTCCGAACACGGTAACATGCTTTGGCAATTCCGTTGCCAGACGCAATCCATCAAGTGGATCATGGTTACCATGGATCAGAAACACTTGAATCCCGTGCTGGCCAAGTTCCTTGAGCGCTTCTTGAAATCGCAGCTGACCCTGTAAGGAAGCATCTGAAACATCATACACATCTCCACTGATGACAATAAAATCAACTTCCTCTTGGATCGCAACGCGGACAAGCCGCCCTAAGGCGGCGAAGGTTGACTCGCGTAAATAAGAACGAATGGCTGGCGAAATATACGCCAGCCCGGCAAAACGGCTATCCAAATGTAAGTCAGCAGCATGTAGAAATCGAAATGGAATCATAGCTGCTCACCCTTTCGTTCCTGAGGGATACTGTAAGTATGTCTTTTTAAGTTCATTAGCGACACGAGTCAGCGAATACAAGCTTTTCGCTTTATCCCAAGCTGAACGAGAAAGCTCATAACGATAAGCCGGATCGGATATCACCTTCTCTAAAGCATCAGCAAGTGCAATTTCATCATCAGGATTGACGAGCAGACCATTCACACCATCTTCAATTTGCTCCGGTATCCCGCCAACATTCGTCCCAACTAAAGCCAAGCAGCTAAGCGCCGCTTCTGCAAACACCGATCCGAAGGCCTCTGCCCGAGATGGCAGCACGAAAATATCAAAGAAAGGCATGAATTCTTCCGGATGGAGCGTATATCCATAAAAAATCGTTTCATTATAAATCCCTAATTGTTTAGCCATATTTTCCAAATCCGCACGGGAAGGTCCATCGCCGATAATATGCAGTACATATTCATGGCCGCGATTTTTAAGCTCAGCACAGGCTTTGAGTAACGTGTCAATTCCTTTGGCTGGAACCAGACGTGTCACAGTCACAAGCTGGGGTATAGCGTTGTCATGCGGGACTGGCTTAAACCTTTTTTCATCAAAACCATTCGGGATTACTCCTATATTAGAAGGATCTTGAATATATGGCGCCACATACTCTGCAAAAGCTTGAGACACGGTCATTAACTGATCACTTACATGCTCAAGTTCGCGGTAAAGCGAAACTAGAAACTGATGCTCCAGACCACCATCAGAAATAGCTCCATTCAGTATCAGCTCTCGCTCATAACTGGAATGTAAGGTTTGAATTAACGGAGTATTTGGAAATACTTTTTTCATTGCTAAACCAGCAATTGGATGATGGGAATGGATAAGATCATATGTCTTGCTCATTCGTAATTTAGTCCACCATAGATAATCACGATAGGTCTGAATATATTTCTGAACGATCTGACTTTCCCCAAACTGGGTCCAATCAAAGGTCTCGAATATGACTTCTTCATGTCCCTTGTTGCGAATCCGCTTAGGTAACCAAAACAAATCCATCTCCCAGCGGCTTGAACGGAACCTTTCCTGAAGATAAGGGATCATGGATGATACACCACCGGGTTGCTCCGGCGGGAAGAAGAGCGCTTGCAGCAAATTCATATGGTACATCCCCTTTACAATTGCCTTACGTACAGTAAGACTTGGCAATTATGATATAGTTGTGTATATGTAGAATTTCAGGTACGATTACGTTCCCCATACCTTGATTTTATCGGTATAAACATGAAACAGCAACTAAGAAAAAGGAGAATGATCTATGAAGGAAGAACAGCTGCCTGCCTCTTACACCGCATATATACAAGAAATGCTGGGGCAAGAGGCAAATGCTTTTCTAGAAAGCTATTCAGCACCACGAACGCAGGGACTTCGCTTTAATCCATTGAAAAGCATCTCAGATTCAGGTCAAGTCGCAGTAGAGCGCACAGTCTCACAGTTTGATCTGAAACCTATCCCATGGTGCCCAGACGGTTATTATTATGAAGAGCCCGCTCGACCAGGCAGACACCCTTACCATACTGCCGGACTATATTATATTCAGGAGCCTTCCGCAATGTCCGCAGCCGAACTGCTCGCACCTAAACCCGGCGAAACCGTCCTCGACCTTGCTGCTGCCCCTGGGGGCAAAACTACGCATATCGCTGGTTTAATGCAAGGACAAGGCCTCTTAATCTCTAATGAAATTCATCCGGAACGCGCAAAAATTTTGGCAGAGAACGTCGAACGTCTAGGCATAAAGAACACCCTCGTAACCTGTGCAACGCCAGAACAGCTATCTTCTCGCTTCCCACAAGCATTTGACCGAATTATGTTAGATGCCCCTTGCTCAGGAGAAGGCATGTTTCGAAAAGATCCAAACGCTGTTTCAGAGTGGTCTCCTGACCATGTAGTTATGTGTGCGGCAAGACAATGGGACATTCTACAAGACGCCTACCTTATGCTTAAGCCTGGGGGGACTCTAGCCTACTCTACTTGCACCTTTAACCGCCAAGAGAATGAGGAGATCATTGCCCGATTGACGGATCGCTACCCCGATATGGAACTACTTACCCACAAGCGCCTTTGGCCACATTTAGAAAAAGGCGAAGGCCACTTTGTTGCACTCCTACGTAAGCAAAGTGTCACCGAAAATGACGTTAATGACGATGCCAAACGCAGCACTAATAAACGTCGTAGCAAAAACAATCCAAAAATCAATTCTTCCGTACGCGATGCATATCAGTTATTTCAAGACTGGGCCGCGGTTGAGCTGCCTGGTTTCTCATATCAAGGCATCCCTCTGCTGTTCGGTGAATCTCTTTATCTACTGCCTGAATCCTTTAGCGGCAACCTCCATACGGGGCTGCTGGATGGTCTTCGTATTCCACGAGCCGGGCTACATATTGCCCATTTAAAGAAAAATCGGATTGAACCTGCTCACGCCCTCGCGATGGCGATTCAGCACACAGATGTAACACGTAGTTTTGATCTTAGTAGCGGGGGGATGGAAATACATGCTTGGCTCCGGGGCGAAAGCTTACCTGTGCCGGTGGAATTACATGGATGGACACTAGTAACTTTAGATGGATTGCCGATAAGTTGGGGCAAAGCAAGCGCTGGCCAACTTAAGAATCACCTTCCAAAAGGACTGCGCATCCTAAAAGCCCATATTGACGAGCAATAGGCCATAGACCAGTTCATCCAGTCCACTTTGGCATATGATGTCATTATCTCAGAAAGCTGCGACATCCGCCGCAGCAATGGGAATAAGACATACGTTAAGGAGGAATATATCATGGGTGAATTTCATGGAGGAGCCTTCACTTCAACTGGTGCGATCTTGGTACTCTTTATCTTGCTCGTAATCATTTCCCGTTCATTGTTCGTTTAATACCAATCCGGCTAAATAGACGGTGAAGTTAAAGCGGCTGTGTCGTCCTTTTTGGGGCGGTGCGGCCGCTTTATTTCTTTCCAACATAACATTTCCATTTGTTGTTCTCGTGAATATTTACCGTTTGAAAGCCAACTTTCTGAAATAACTGATCTATCTCTTCGTTTTTTGTGTATTGTTTCATGTGATAATTGATTTTATAGACCTCAGAAATAATAACAAACGTTCCGCCTGCCTTCAACACCCTAAACACTTCACTTATATTTTGTTCAAGATCTGGCCAGAAATAATGCGTCTGAATAGCCGTGATCGTCCCGAAAAATTCATCATTGAACGGTAAAGTCGATACGTCTCCCTGACTAATCTTCACCTTACCTGCGGCAACAGCCTTATTGTTTTTTTGATTGGATGTCTCCACAGCTTGCTGAGAATAATCTATGCCGTAGATTTCCTGATATTTATTATGTTTTGCAAGCATATGTATAGTTTGACCACCACCACAGCCTATGTCCAAAATAGGTGCGTTGTTCATCACTTCTATTTTTTTAAGCCCCCACGTTGTTATGCTGGTATGTGCCTGGTTCATGATCTTGATCATGATATTCCCGACGAATCCTCTCGGGTTCTTGGCTTGATCGATCAGTGCATTCAATAATCCCATATTTTTAATCTCCTATTAACGATTTCGAATCAATAAATTGCCGACTTCTAATTCCTTTTTGGAGTACTCGTCATTTCTGCAATCGAGCAGCACTTCAACTCTGTAAGTCTCAGCGTCCACACAACAGATCGTCTGGGAGCCTAAAGAAATAATAATCATTCCATCTTGAACAACAACGTCAGTGAATATGTCTTTAAGCAATTTTTTGTCCTTTTGAGTCCATGCTCCATATATATTTACTTGTGAGATACCCTGAATATTTTGATCTCTACTGTTTGGAACCATATATTGCTGCATAAATGCTAGGCTTTTCTCGTCATTCATTTGTTGTAAAAAGAATTGAAAAGGCACTCCTTCAAATTTCGGTATATATGAATTTTTCCATGGCATCGTTCTAGTTAACAGATTAAAAAACCAACGAAACCGCAAAGGTTCTGGTGTTGAAGCTTCAATATTTCGACTTGAAAGTTCCTTATATACAGCATCTATATCTTCTACATCCAACGCAAAGCCTATAAGACTCCGATGTCCTCCCAGATAATCCTCCGTCCAACTTTTCAGCCAACCGCCGCCATCCTTTTTCTTAATTCGAACCCATTCAAAATATTCATTTCCGATCCATATATTTGATACTTTAAACCCCTTTGTACCTTTTCCCCACTTCGGCTCATATGGAAGACCAAGCGTTTGGACTGCCTTAACAAACGTTTGGTCTTCGTGTACATTACGATCCACATTTACAACTAGATGATCAATTTTCACTCATGCACCACCTTATTAATTTGCCATACCAGCAGCCTGATCACTTGATATATGTTCCGTAAGATTTTCAGTTGTAACTACCCACTTAGCTACGTGATAATCTATTTTATGAATACTAGTATATGAAGTCGGAAAATGGGTGCTTTTATTTGTCCACGTTAGTCCCTTTAAAATATGGTATATAACATTAATCACTCCACCATGAGTGACGACAATTACATTTCCTGTGGGATCAGTACTCTCTATTTCATTACAAAGCTTCGAGAAACTTTCTCTTATTCTCGTAAAAAACTCCTGTGGACTTTCTCCTCCTGGAAACCTCTCATCCATTCTTAAAACCGAGAAATAGAGACCCGGGTATCGTTCATTTGCAATTTCATGGGGCATTCCAGCGATTACACCATTGTTCGTTTCTCTCCAACACTGACTGCGTTCAATAGGCAAGCCAAGCTCTTTGGCTATCTCATTTGCTGTATCTATCGCACGTTGTAAATCACTGCTAAGGATACGAGTGATGTTAAAGCTAGATTGATTCTCCTTTAGATAACGACCAAGCCGTTCGGCTTGTCTATAACCCTCTACTACAAGTCCACGTTGACTCCAACCGCCTCGATAGCCTTCGTCATCTATTCCATGCCTTATAAAATATATAGCCATCGATCCTATTCCTCCCCAAAAAGATTGTTATACACATTTCAATAAAACATCCTTCTAATCCTCCATTTTTGCTAAATAATCCTATTCGGCAACTAAAAAAAGCTACCGATTGATCGGAAGCCTTTTTAGCTGAACCTAGTGATTGTTTGTATTAAACTTTGTGATCGCTTGTTGCTGAAGTTGATCCCAATGGGGTGTCGCAATGTTTGCTTGCTGCTTCAAACTATCGAATGAATCAAACAAAGCTGCTATTTCGCTGAAAGAACCGTCTACTAATTTCATAAACGGTAATTTATGAATTATTTTCAGACCATAATACACACCCTGTTTGTGTTTTCGAACAAAGTTAACTTGACCTGCTGGAGTGATAGTATACCCTAGTTTCTCCATAATTTGAAATCCCTCGTCCATTACTGAGATGGCTTGTTTTAACAGCTTCTCATCCTTTGACACCTTTTTCAAATCCCCGTCGTGAAGATAACTAAGAGAGTTCAAAGCCACTATAGGCACGATATGACTTTTAAGCCAAGCATCCATATCCTCATGATAAGTTAGCTTATACTTTACATTTTTAAAGGCATTTTCCAGTACAGGCTTTATTAGAATCTCACCGTCTAGACTGCCAAGTACCATTTGCCCTCCAGCCCTTATGTTGATGATCCGACCGCTCGCCTCACGAATGCCTCCACTAAGCTGAAACCCGAAGAGTATATTTTTTCTCATACTGCTCATATCCTGAAGATCCTTTTGCATGCCATGGGCATCGCCGTTATTCCCCACAAGAATTATATTCTGACTCTGATTCTTAGCTAGAATAGGTAATACAGCTGGAAAATCATTGTATTTCATAACAACAAAAATAAGATCATAGCGATCATCCGATCGAAGCTCTGAGATGACTTTCACAGCATCTACAGTGTTTTTGTATTGAAAATAATGGCGAAGAACAAGTCCGTCTTTCGTCAACTGCTCCGCACGCTTCCCTCTGGCAAGCACTGTGACATCGTTTCCCCCACGCACTAGAACATGCGCAAGGTAGCTGCCTAAAACTCCCGCTCCAAAAACTAATACTCTCATGTTTAACTCCTCTATCCCTTTTTAGACATTTGTTGAATTTCGATCAACTGTTCGATAAAATCAGATTATCACATCACCGGTAGGGTTCAATCGTTAGTTTGATCGGTTTTGTTGATTTTTCAACAGAATACAATACATTGTTTAATAAAAGGGAGTATTACCATGGATAGAAGAATTAAAAAAAACCAAACAGCCATCATGAATGCATTAATTCAACTGATGGCTGAAAAAGATTTTGAAAAAATAACGATCAACGAAATCGCAGAGCGTGCTGATGTAAACCGCGGAACAGTTTATTCCCATTATGCGGATAAATACGATCTGATGGATAAATGCCTGGAGGCTCAGCTCCAACAACTAATTGAAAGCTGCTCCGCAGTGGAGGATGTAACCGAACCCAATCCCTCTAAAGCGTCATTGCTCCGCACGCTGGAACAATTGGAGGAGAATGCTCTCTTTTATAAAACTTTATTAAGAAATAAAGCTCTGGTCTCCTTTAGAAACCAATTACAAGAAATGATAAATGAGCAGATCAAGGTACAATTTTTAGAAAACAATTTTAATCTAGATGAGCTGAGTAAAGATATATCTGTGCAATTCTTAAGTTCGGCGACTGTCGGAGTGATTGAATGGTGGTTTACCCATAGTAATCCTTGTTCTGCAAAAGAGATCACTGAAAAGTTATGGTCCATGCTCGATCTAAATCTGCAGATGATCCGTTCTCAAGCTTGAATATGTTCTCCCATATCCATTTCATAAATGGAGCTGATGATCTTTTCTATAGGAATCTCCTTAATGGAAATATCAAGGATCTCTACCTTTTCGCTAAGAATATGCAGAAACTCTCCCATTTTACATTGCCCGGTATCGATCATTAATTCCACTTCGTAATCCGATATTCTTTCCGATAGCAGAGTCCCGGGCAGATCAATCTCACCAATAGTTGTGGCAGCAGAAAGCCTGACTACCTTTTTCGCACCCAGATGAAGTCGAAGTTCAGAGAACTTATCGTCATATACTTTTTTACCTTGATGAATAATAAGTACTCTTTGAACCAAACGTTCCACATCTTCCAAGTCATGTGTCGTTAGAATAAATGTGGTGCCTTCCTGATTCATTTGCTTAATGAATTCTCTGATTCTTTGTTTAGCTATAACATCCAGCCCGATCGTCGGCTCATCTAAAAAAACCACAGGCGGTGAATGAAGCATTGCCATAATAAACTCGCATTTCATTCGTTCTCCCAGTGAAAGGGTGCGCGTAGGCTTAGTG
Organism: Paenibacillus sp. FSL R5-0345; assembly: GCF_000758585.1. Taxonomy (NCBI): domain Bacteria; kingdom Bacillati; phylum Bacillota; class Bacilli; order Caryophanales; family Paenibacillaceae; genus Paenibacillus; species Paenibacillus sp. FSL R5-0345. The sequence continues at coordinate 2,466,478 of NZ_CP009281.1, read as the reverse complement.
ATAATATCACCAATCTCAAACATATTTACAAATCGATCTAGTCTTGTACGAAAGTCATTCGTAGGAATATCATAAATTTCCTTGTTCATATAAAAGCTATCCAAAGGAGGAATGTCCCATATTAACTGCGATTTCTGTCCGAACAGTACTCCGATTTGTTTTACATATTGATTTTTCTGCTTATGAGGGTTGTACCCTAGAACATTTATTTCTCCCGATGTAGGATATAGAACGCCTGTCAGCATTTTAATAGTCGTAGATTTCCCCGCACCGTTTGGACCCAGAATGCCAATGATTTCTCCTTTTCCAACATTGAAAGAAAGATCCTCTACAGAGGTAATAATCGATTTTTCACGGTGAAACAGACTTTTAAATACACTTTTTGCATCTTGTCCACGGTGATACGTTTCATATTGCTTAGTTAAGTTCTTGACGGTAATAATGTCCACTGTAATTCTCCTTCATACAAATTCATCCCCCGGCACTTTTGTAACTACGAAGCATGTAGGTATAGAGCCAAATTCCGAAGGCAGCAAATAACACACACGGGATAATCGCTATAAAAAAATAGGCTTCCCATCGTCCAATAAGTGTAGATGCTGGAAAGTAAGCAATCATCGAAACCGGAAACAGAAAAGAACTCACGGCTACGACTGCTTTTGGAAAAATCGTTCCTGGATATCGTCCAAAAGACTTAATACTCTCAAACATCTCCGGCAAGCGGGAATTCGCTACCCATTTGAAGGAAATTGCTGCCACAATAAGCGCCACGCCGAACATAACAAGCAGCCCTGCGCCAAACAACAACAGGAACAATAACCAAGAGCCGATGGTCATCCCATCGATTCCGCTAAGTGCGTATACGAACATGACTAATCCTCCACCTAAAAGCCCGATACTTTCGAACTCAAAAGATCTGGCCAACAGCAGAAAAAGGCTCGAGGTTGGTTTAATTAATACCACTTCCAAAGTCCCTTCTACTACATGAGACATTGTATTCCACATAATTCCGTTAAAAAAAATCCCGGCACAAGCCGTAGACAAAATGAAAACAGATTGAATTAACAGCGCCTCTTTAAAGGTCCATCCTTCAAATGAAGCATTCGAATTATAAATGAATACCGTTACTAGAGGAAACAACACATTCCCTATAAGCATGATAAGACTATTAAGAATAAAATTAACACGATAAGTGATAGCAGAAGCTATATTCGCCTTCATACAAGTTTTGTATATTAAAAACATACGTTTCATGCGCCCACCCCCGTAAAATGCTTAAGCGACACCGCATACAACACCCGGCAGACTATTCCGGCAATCATAACGGCTATAAGCTGCAGCAACAAAACTTGAGGAATAGGTAAGGTTATATCAGCTAAAGTATAGCTACCTGTATAGACCATTGCAGGAAGAAAGGTCGTATACTGAAACGGTAAGAAAAAGGACGCCATTTGTAAGGATTTTGGAAAAAAGACTAATGGAATCAGCGATCCTGAGAATATCCCCTCGCAAAGACTAAAAAAGTTACGAATACTAGAGGACTGCACCATCCAAAAGGCGACCATTCCAATACTATAATGGATAAAAAAATTCATCATAAAAGCCATTGCTATCGAAAGAATTGCATAAAGTAAATTTGCTGGCAAAACATCAATATGAAAAATAAAAAAGAAAATCATAAAGCAGGGTATAAATTCAAATAGAAGTCCAAGTACCCTATGCCCTGCCTTCTGAGACAACGCATAGAACATATGATTCATCGGTCTTAAAGAGAAGGTAATGAACTTCCCCGTGCGGATGAGCATTTGTAAATTCCAATCGGCAAAATCCATGGTCAAATAGTTAATCAGCATCGTGGCACAAAAATAAGAGAGCATATGGGAAAGCGACATTCCGTTAATAGAAGATTCCCCACTATAAACAGCGCTCCATATATAATACTGCACCAAAAAATACACAGGACCCACAAATATAGAAACCATCGAATGCGTCCTGTACGCACTCCATTCCTTATAAGTAACAAAAGCAACCGCTCTCATAAGGCGAAAGCGGTGCTTTATCATCTCAAACATAAGTCACATCCTGCCTATCTGTAGATATTTCATAAAAAATAGCAAACTTCTTATTCGAGTCCGGACCAGATCACATTATGTGTGCCAAAAACGCCTCTACCATCCCATACCCCTTTATGCCAAGGGAGATACCAAGCGGCAACCATCTTTTCTATAGGGTCAATGAACAAGGCACATGCTCCTGCCCCTTCGTGAAAATAAGTGCCTTCAGAGTAAGAAGTACTTACATTAAATCGAAGGTCCGGCCCAAGTCCGTATGGACGATCCGATCCTCCATCTCCCCATGCGTAGTTTGGAATTTTCTCAGTATTGAACCGCTTGGTCATTCTTTGAACAGCCATACGACTTAAGATATGACCACCCTCGTATTCCCCTTGGTTAAGCAACATGATTCCGAACTTTTGTATATCAGTAACTGTTGAATATAACCCCCCTCCAGTTCCGGGAAGCTTGATTTCTTCTTCAGACCTTTGTTCCTCATCCGTAAATTCCCCGTTTTGCAGCTTCTGAAGATATTCCTTGGCCCCTTCCGAACGAATGGCGATCCTACTCGCTTTCTCTGGCGGTATAACAAAGAAAGTATCTTTCATTCCTAAGGGTTTTACAATGTTGTCCATTATGTATTCTTCTGCAAAAACACCCGTTATTTTCTCGATAATTGCACCCAAGATCACATATCCGAACGATGAATACATCCATTGCGTCCCTACTGGAAAATGAAGCCCATAGGAAAGTCCAGCTTGAATCCAGTTTTCTTTCCCAACCTCAGATTCATAAATATACCACCAAGCACTTTTATAGTAAGTATCACTTATAGTGCCATGATCTGGTGCAATGCCGGAGGTATGAGTCAGTAAATGGGCAATTGTAATCGGCTTAAAAGGATCCGCATCAAACTCTGGTAGAATAGAACTAACAGGCTGCCCCATAAAAATCTTACCATTATCCGCAAGCTGCCAGATCGCTGTCGCTGTAAACAGCTTTGTAATTGAAGCAATGCGGAAGATTGTATCCGTTTTCATTTCTTGGGTGCTGTCTTCTTCGTAACTGAAACGTCCCCCGGCACCATTAGCAAATATTTTCCCATAACGACTTAGAGAATAAATATAACCATCAGCTACTTTCTTATCACAGAGATCCCCATAAAAATGATTAAGTGCCTCTAAGCGGTCCTCCCTGTAATTCACTTCGTGCAGCTTACTAAGCTCTGTGGATGATAACATCGTTCACACTCCCCTAATTTTAATAAACACGCAATAAATTATCATAAATGTAAATATACACCTAACTCATAATACCTTGTCAATGTAATAGTTACAACATGATATTTCACGTACTTATAAATTAATTCAGTTTATTAATTACATAAATAGCATGCGCTAAAACCCTAATAAATGGAAGGTCAATTATATATTTAACTATTCTTTACTGATCTCACTACCGGTAGCCACTGTCAAGAATCGAGCAAAAAGCGCTGCTCTATTGAACAGCGCTTTTTACTCGATATGAAATGCCTTTATTATTCTAGTTCAGCCGGCTTTACAATGGCTGTACCTTTGTTATTCTTGGAATATTTAGCTTCAATTTTCGTGGTGTATGTATCTTTTTCTCCGTCACTGGTCAGCACATAACTCAGATCGACTGTCAGCTTTTCCGTCTGCCAGGTCTTAGTATTGACGAACAATTTCCAAGTTACGCTTTTCGGTTGAACGGTCTCACCATCCCAGAGATTCTCCTGGTCATACAGCGCGATTATTCCCTTAGCTGCTGTCGGATCAGTTATCGTGAACTGTAGGACCGTCTGTGCGCCAACATTGTTGACTTTCATCGATTTTTTATAACTTTTGACCGAATCAAGCATGGAAACAGGATCATATTGACCTTTCGAGTAAAAAGCATTCCACTCCGCCTTCTCCAGTCCAAGCCAATACTGTGCATTGGGATCGATGGGCTCCCCGTCATCGTCGTAACCCTCGTCTTCAGATTCATCGATAAGCTCACTTCCGTCTACAAGATAGTAATACTCCTTGTCATTGGCATACAGGCTGTAAGATGTTTTTAAAAGACTGCTATCGACGGTGCCTGCTGCGGCAAAATTCGGCAGACGGTTGATATCCAGCTTCAGTGTGTTGGTGTTGCTGATACGCACCCCTCCGCTTTGAATATCCTGTTTTTTGGTCACATCTAAGTGGAAATTCTTTAGTGCTTTGGAGGCTGCCGTTACTTTGCTGATCATTTGATCCGCAGTGACTGCTGCTGTCGTAGCTGCAGACACAACTTGAGGATTAGACATCCATCCGATCGTTCCGGACAGCAATAAAGCACCCGCTGCCAACCCTGTACCTATTGTTTTAAAAAAACTCTTCATGTACTTCCCCTTTCGGCCCCTTGCGATAATGTAACACCGTATAGGTCGGAATAATAAAAACAGCTCGAAATAGACTACACGTCCTTCAGAACTATCCTTTATGATTCATAAGACATCCCTATGGCGGCCTGGCGATCATTTCCTTCTGTAGAAAGGCTTTAGACCCATGGCTTTGTGTCATCATCTTTCGATGATTTTACCTTTAACGCGGACATTCAATTAGTTTAAATTAGATTAAAGGACGTTTGTCCCTTTGCCAATTTTAGCATGGTCATATTTACCTGTAAACGACTTATCTTCCATTTATCTTTACAATAAAGGTAATAGATTAATTTTTATTCAAATTGCTGTTTTCTCTTTCATCAAAGTCCTGGTCTAGGCTGGTGTCAGTATTATAAGTCCAATGACCCTTAACATATTTCAAGTAAATAAGAGCTTCGTATTTATCATTGTCTACCCCTTCATTGTATGTAACATCGCTCCAATCGAGTTTCCCATGGACGACAGCTTCCTTTTCTCCTAGGTAAACGACTCGTTCGTCGGTTAGCAAGTACCTCGATTCAGAATTGGCAAAGTGCCCCTTCATCATACTTTCCCATGTCACCGAACTGAACACAACAGCATTCCATTCTTTAATAATCGAGGGGTCTGTATATTGGGTAGTAAGATCAAGATTTTCGGAGTTATACGCATTGTAATAGGTTCTTAGATCTGCCAATACGGCATTCTGCTCGGTTTGATGATTCTCCATAATAACCGCAGCTTTCTTATCAATATCCGCAGGAAGCTCCATACGATTAAAAATCAAGCTATCATTCGCGATCTTCCACTGTCCTCGTTCATATCGAATATCGAAAAGATACACAGCTTCTCGCTTCAATTCTTCTGTGTTCTTAATGTAAGTTACTTGAAGATTCGCTTCACTAGCAGAAGTGTATTCAATCCGATCTATTGTCACTTTGAAGTCTTTAACTGCGATTTCACTGATTGGTTGATTAGCTTCATAATCATATTCTAGATTCATATAACCTAATTTAAGATTATCAGATGTTAATAAACGGGGACTAAACGTTTCGTAGTATTTCGTAAGTAGTTCTTGAATAGCAGCTTCCTGACCCTCTCCGTACGGTTTCAAGCTCACAGATAGCTTAGATTGATCATAACTAACCGAATATTTCGCTAAGTTACTAACCAAACGAAGAGGAAGATACACTTGTCCATTAAGGACAGGAATCTCTTTATCCAAATAATAAGTCACTCCGTCGTAGTAAATGATAGCCTCACCAGCCCAGAATTCGATTTTGGCACCTCTTATGACCCCTGAGATTTTACGAGTATCAGGATCAAATGATACCTTATAACCCATGGCGGAGAAAAATTGGCGATACGGCACGTACATAACACCAGACTTTAAGATCGGATGAACGCCAGCAACCTTTACATTATTCACAAACATCTGAATAGATTTGTCAGCAGACGCTGTCCCTATAACAAGCGGTGTAGTCATTATCAAGCAAAAGCTCAATAAAAGAACCGCAAACTTTCTAACCATTTAACACATCCTATTCTCAATAATGGCGTAATTTGTTCTACCTGTTTAATTCAACTTCTTCTATATTTCCGTCCCATTCCATGATGAATTTTTTATGAAGGGAAGTGTTTCTATAAATACTATTGAACTTGATTAGCTAAGTCTACTAGATCGGAATCATCCAGTTTGTAATCACCTAACAGATCAAGATTTCCGTTGATATAATAAACAAAGCGGGCCAAGAAACCATCTTTGCTCTCCCACCAAATAGATTGACTGGTCTCATCCTCATCGTAATAAGCCTGTTTTCCGTTTTTTAGTGTATAAGGTTGTTTACCTTGTTCAGATACTTTCTCTGGATCATTTATAACCTTACTTAGAATCAACCTAATTTCCTGTGTGGTCTGCTTGTTTTTATAATGAAAGATATATTGTTGGAGTATATATGGATTATCAAGTTCTATCTTCGTACGAACTTCATTCACTTCAAATGGAAATCTAAACGGCTCAGCGAAATCATAATTCATCGATAAAACCCTATCTTGATTACTACCGCTGCATCCACTTATTAAAATAATCAATATTAATAAAACATAAGAAAAAACACTCTTCATCTCTTCCCTCCTTCGTATTACATAACAAGTAAAAGGTAGCAAATTATTTGGGTACACATACCATCAATTCACCTAAGAATACATCAACCAAATATTGGAATTAACATCTATTATATCAAACAAGTATAGAGATTAAAGGAGGATATGAAACTAGCAAACCAAAGAGTACTAGAATGAATTACCTTCACAACAAAAAAAGCATAAAACAGACTCCCGTCCGCTTTATGCTTTGCACCTAAACTTATTTCACAAATCCAAAAAATCTTAGGATAAACAATATTTTACGAGCGCATCACGCACACCATGCTCGTTGTTCGAACCCGTTACAGCATTCGCTGCCGCTTTTACCTCTACAGGAGAATTATCCATCGCCACACCCATCCCTGCGTAAGTAAGCATAGAAATGTCATTAAAATAATTACCGATGGAGAGAACTTCTTCTTGCGGTATTCCCAGCTTCACAGCAAGATTTTTTAAAGCGTTACCTTTAGAGGATTCCGGATGCATCAAATCAACGAAAAATTCACCACTTCGCAAAATATTGTACTCAGGAGCCCAAGTACGCCATTCACGTTCAGCTTCGTCAAGGATTTCTGGCTGTGTAAATACAGTAAACTTAACAACCGGTTCACGGAAATCTTCCCAGGCTGGCAGTGTTGCTGGCACAATACGAAAGTGCTCATACATATAATTAGCTTCTTTTGTCAGGTTCTCTACATTATCAACGTACATATCAAAAGCAGTATTCACATCATAATGAATATTGTGTTTACGGCAATAGTCAATATAGGGGTCAAGACCACGTGCATCCATACCGTATTGATGCAATACTTCACGATCTTTCACACGTACCGTTGCAGCCCCGTTGTGACCTAGTACGTAACCAGACAGCCCTATTTCCTCCATAAAAGGAATCGAGTTCTGTGGACTGCGTCCCGTACACAATACGATTTGACCGCCAAGGCGTGTAACCTCAGCAATAGCTTCTTTATTCTCAGAGCTTAAGTGGTGATCATCATTTAATAGCGTACCGTCCACATCTAGTGCAATCAGTTTGTATCTCATACTCCACCATCCTTGTCTTTCTTTTTCTATATATATTGAACTTGAGGCTTTTGTGTTAAGTGTCAGTCGCAACTACGGTGAATGTTTGGACTTCCAGCCGCTGTTGTTTCCAGATTTCTTAATTTATACCGTTTAATAGCGGATGAAATCCGGAAACAAAGGCGGTCGCTATCGCTCTTACAGTTCCAAAATTCCCCTCCGTCTCTCCCTTCTCTTATACCAAGTTTCCAAATTCAATTTATATATCAATTTATATATCAGTTTCTCTACTATCCTTCTGACCCATCTGCCCCTAAGAGTGCCAGCTCCTCTGACGTCAGTTCCCGACAAGCTCCCAGCGGCAGACTTTCATCAAGCTTCAATTCTCCCATAGATACACGTTTCAGAAAAGTGACTTTTTTGCCTACCGCCTGAAACATACGCTTCACCTGATGAAATTTCCCCTCAGTAATGATAAGTGAAATATGGGAAATCACTTTGCTGCCGCGCTCTCTTCCAAGAATGGTTAAGTGTGCAGGCAAAGTAACGTAGCCATCTTCCAGCTCCACCCCTGCTGCAAAAGCCGCGACATCATCCGCGTCTACATCGCCCTCGATGGTTGCCTCGTACGTTTTCGGGACATGCTTACGTGGCGACAGCAATTCATGGGCAAGCTTCCCATCATTAGTGATCAGAAGCAGTCCCACAGTATCCTTATCTAGCCTTCCTACAGGAAACGGTTCAAACTGTGCATATTCATGCTTTAAAAGATCCAAAACTGTCCGATCCCGCTTGTCCTCCGTAGCTGACAGGACACCCGGGGGTTTGTTCATCATAAGATATATGAATTCACGGTAGGTAACAGCCTCTCCCCCTACCTCTATTTTATCGGCATAAGGATCCACATGGTACCCACTATCTTTTACCACTGTCCCGTTCACCAATATTAAGCCTTGTTTAGCTTGTTTACGGATATCACTGCGCGACCCCACTCCAATATGGGACAATACTTTATCTAATCGTTGTTTTTTGGCGGGCTTACCTGATTGGCTCATTGTTACATCCACCTCCAGCCTGCGGGATATTCGTTCTTGAGTATGCCATCCTGCCATTTCCCCCAGCCTGCGCTATAACCGTCAATGCAGACCAGAACGTATCCTTTTTGGGCACTTCCTATTCTAATAGAGAGACGTTCTTGAGCAATCGACAACGTCTCTCCTTTAAGATAGGAAATAGCTTCATGATTCGTACTGGAGAGTGAGACACTTCGGCAGCTTTCTCCCGGATGTAAAGCTGTAGCCATCGGATGACCTGGAATAAATCTGCCGTTACGGATTTGTCCTACATACCATCCCGGACGAATCGTCTTTAATCCATTTAGTCTTTCCTTAGGAAGCGGAGAAATGTACAAATGATCCCCGAACAGAACAGGATATCCTTGAGGTTCCCAGCCAAGCTGATCTCGTACAAAACTCCCATACGCAGCCAAAGCCTGCTCGTCACCTGAAACTTGCCGACCACGGTCAGCGCCACCAGTAGCTTTGTGAGAGGGTTTCCCTTCTTTCCCCCGTCTTCCTTCTGATTTATTGGATGATTTAACATGTGCTGCACTTTTTGGAGTAGTAGTTCTTGCTCTTGCAGATTCGTTTAACTTGACCTCTAAGTGATCACGTTCCTCCATTGAGCGCTTAGTTCCCCCATGTTGCAATACAGCCATGAAATGTCCTTCGCCTTTCACCTTATGCGGCCACAGTCTTGCTGTACCTGAGAGTTCTCCGAAGCCAGGAGCGAATGAGCCTGTACCTCCTACCGCTACCACTGAGAACTGTGGATGTTCAGAAATAAACTCCGCTATAATCTCCTCATTTTCTTCTGTAGCAAAGGTACAGGTGGAATAGACAAGTGTACCTCCCGGTGCCAATGCTGTTGCAGCAGAACGTAAAATATCCCGCTGCATGGAAGCATATTTGGCAGGTGTACCTGAATCCCACTGCTTCACCATGTCTTCATCTTTACGGAACATCCCTTCACCAGAGCAGGGAGCATCAATCAAGATTTTGTCAAAAAATAATGGGAATGCAGCCGCGATATGATCTGGGCTTTCATTCAGTACAACACCATTACGCACTCCATACAGCTCCAGATTTTTGGCTAGGGCTTTAGTCCGTTCCGGATGAAGATCATTACTAACCAGCAATCCTTCCCCTAACAGCTTGGCTGAAATCTGAGTAGATTTTCCTCCAGGTGCGGCACATAAATCAAGTACACGATCACCCGGCTCTACATTTAGCAATTCTACAGGTGCCATCGCACTTGGCTCTTGAATGTAATACAATCCTGCATGGTAGTGAGGATGTTTGCCTGGTCTAGCGCCATTCTCTGTATAAAATCCAGTAGGACACCAAGGAATCGGTTCCAATCCTAAAGTAGAAAGAGCTTTTAAACTCTCCACGGAAATTTTCAATGTGTTAACACGGACGCCTCCGTAAGGAGTTTCCTTATAAGAATTCGCAAATTGATTATAATCTGTTCCCAGCATGTCCATCATACGTTCGCTGAAAGAACTAGGCAATTGTGCCGCCATGATGCCGTCCTCCTGATAGTATTGCAAAAATTTAGGTGTTTAAAGATTCAAGGAACACCCTTACGGGTGTCCCTTATACAATACTCATATATAGAGGATCTTTTACTTACGATGAAAGGATGTCGGTCTCTGAGGACCACGTCGTTGAGGGTTATTCGGTGTGATAGCTACAGCTGCAGTCTCCACTTGGTCGGCTAGACTTGGATCAATAATCTCTATGGTTAGATCGTAATAAGAAAATGGCCGTTCATCATATAATGCTAAGCGCCGAACATAATCTTTCACTTCTTCCACGAGTTTCGCCAGATTAATGCCGAGTGTCACTGCTGGATATTCTTCCAGTTTGGCAGAAGCACCACTCAGCATAATAGCTGCACCGCGAACATTCTGATTGCGAAAATGGTATAACCCTACCGCTACTTGGAGAAGTGCTTTGTACAAAGGATTTCGGTCCTGGGCAAGCCACAGTTCTTCGAGCACCTCGTGACATTCAAAATAATCCCTGTCACGATTAAAGTACACTAGGTATTCCAAGTACAATGGTTCATAAGCCATCCGGTAAACTATCCTTTTTAGCTGCGGAAAGAAGTCCCCGTACATGATCCAGAAGTTCCTTCATTGCTTCCATATCCTGAACCTGCCATATTTCGTTAAAGCGAGCCTGCGTATCTATTGCTTCATTCACCAAATGATAGAAATACAATTGATGAATGGCCTTGAGAATCTGAGTGGTCATATTCGAATTTTCCTCGAATGTCTTCTGTGCTTCCAGAATCTCTTCCCGAATACTGGACATTTCGCTGTCGAGGATCGATGCTGCTTCAGCTGCTGTTTTTAGTCGAACACGCATTTCATCGGGTAGACTTTCCCGATATTTATAGTTCAGGGAATGCTCTATGGTTGCCCAGAAATTCATAGCTAGCGTACGAATTTGGATCTCCGCGAGCACAATTTTCTGGCCAAGCGCTGTCTGCACAGGATATTTAATAATCATATGGAAGCTGCGGTAGCCGCTCTCTTTATAATTAGTGATGTAATCCTTCTCATAGAGTACTTCAAGATCCTTACGGGCCCGGATATATTCGGCCACTCTGCGGATATCCTCCACGAATTGGCACATGATCCGAATTCCTGCAATATCTTCAATCCCCGTCTCCAGATCTTCCATCTTCACATTCAGCCGTTTAGCCTTTTCCAGAATGCTTGACAGCCGCTTTACACGACCAGTTACGAATTCTATCGGCGTGTATTCCTCTCTTTTCTTCAACTCCGAACGCATTGTTTTGAATTTAACTTTCAATTCTTCCACAGTCTGTTCATATGGAAGCAAAAAAGTTCCCCAGTCCCTGCCGTCCATCGCCTTCGTCCTCCTGTCCTTTCGTCTCCTTCAGTGATGATCAGCGCCCACTGCTTCAGAGATATGACTGAATCCATCCCGCCGTAAGAGCTGCCGTAATCCGGCATGCAATTTGCGGTTAACCTCCGGTCCTTCGTAGATGAGAGCTGTATAAATTTCTACCAGACTCGCACCTGCTCTTATCTTGTCATACGCATCCTGACTGGTGAAAATACCGCCTGATCCAATAATCGGCATCTTCCCTTCCGTCTGGCGATAAATACTGCGAATGATCTCCGTTGAGCGGTCGCGTAGCGGCTTACCGCTTAAGCCCCCCGTCTCATTAGCCTTTTCATGACTAAGTCCATCACGGTTCAATGTAGTATTCGTAGCAATAATACCATCCATACCAGCTTCTGTCAGTGTCTGAACCATATATTCAAGCTCTTCGTCACTTACGTCTGGTGCTATCTTAACCAACAAACTTTTGGTAATACCGGTGGCTTTACGCTGAATCTCCATCTCTTCCTTCACTTGTGCTAACAGGAACGCTAATTCACTGCCATGCTGGAGACTGCGCAGACCAGGTGTATTCGGCGAGCTGATATTGACCACAAAAAAATCACCGTACGGATAAAGCGTACGGATGCATTGACGATAGTCTTCATGAGCCGCTTCATTACTAGTTATCTTATTCCGGCCAATATTAACTGCTATCGGAATTCTCCGATTCTTTAATTTCTTCAGACGCTGTGCCATGGCATCAGCCCCTTCGTTATTGAAGCCCATTCGATTAATCAGCGCTTCATCCGAAGGAAGACGGAACAAACGCGGGCTATCATTACCCGGTTGACCCTTAGGGGTAACCGTGCCCACTTCCATAAATCCGAACCCGATCGAAGAGAATCCAACTACCGCTTCGGCATTTTTATCCAAGCCTGCTGCAAGTCCAACCGGGGTCGGAAAATGCTGGCCGAACAGATCAACGGCTAAATCCGCCGTTTCAGGAACTCCGTACATTAAACGCAGCGCAGCGCTTCCGCCTGGCACTGATGACGATTTATCCAATCCACCTATGACGAGATGGTGAGCCTTCTCGGGATCAATCTTAAAGAAAATTGGTTTACCAAAATTACGATACAACACCGTTCTCGCTCCTTAAGGGGTACTTCACAAATCCACGTGTCTACCCGTTTCTGTAGGTTTCTTCTTAATTTTAGCCTTTTCTTGAACAAAAGAAAAGTATTTTACAGTGCGAGTATGTAGAGTACATGACGCTGAGTATAGTAATTTTCTTGTAAACGCATTACAATATAGGTGTATTCAGCGATTAAGAGAGAAAGAAGGTATGCCCAGTATGTCAACTAAACGTAAACCACCAACTTTGCAGCAAAAGAAAGAAGAAGTTAACCGTAAAGCGCTAATGTGGATTGGCGTCAGTTTAACTTTACTAATTCTTCTAATCATTGTTCTGTTTATCGTTGCAGGAAACTAATTCAGCCAGTGGTATACTTTGTGGGGGTTGGTCTGATCATGCTTAGCAGTAGAGCTGAAGCGTTTAGCCGGCACAATCTGCTCTTCAGGCAGAACCCCTTTACTAATCACTACTTTTGTACCTTTAGGAATCAGCGCGAATAGCTCCTCCACATCTTCTCGCCCCATACGAATACATCCAAGTGATTCATCCTTGCCGACACTGTCAGGCTCATTCGTGCCATGAATCGCATAATTACTATCTGAAAGCTGAAGCCCTCTGCTACCAAAATCCCCATCATCTCGTCCATTCGGATTCACTACTTTATCTGTAATGAAGAATTCACCCTCTGGTGTCTTATCTCCGCCAAGCCCTACTGCATAATTCCGTAAAATAATAGAACCACTGACAACGGCCAATCGGTAGTTTTGTTTATCTACAATGACTCTTAGCGGCTGATCAAAAAAAGGAATATCACTCGCAACACTTCCACTTTCACTTAATGCTGTCGGTATACTCCTTACACCCTCGTTAGTTGAGCTTGAAGGCTCCGCAGTGGCTTCTGTCGCTCCCTGTGTCACCTTAGTCATAGCTACCGCTTTAAGAGGGCCGAATTCCCGCTGCATGACGGTTGTCGTCCCACCAATCCAGTTCTCAGGAAAAGTTCCTGTTAATTCCGATAAAGTAGCAGGAAGCTTACCTTTATCATTCTGGTAAGACCGCATTGCACTCCATAATGTGGAAATTTCCTCTTGGTCACTCTGCCACACTGCCGCATCCTTGGCAAGCTCACCTTGCTCAGGCGGCTCACATGCACATGCCTTAGGATCGTAAGACTGATACACCATCCTTCCCTTTCCATTCTTTTGCAGCGTGAAATTTAGCGGAAGCTTTTCTTTCCAGAGCAGCCATTTGCCCTCTCGCTCCATCCCTAATGCAGCAGCTTGAAAAGGTTCTTTACGGATTAGCATTTTCGCCATTACTTTCCCTTGCGAAGCCGCGCCTTTATTCTCTTGCGCCGTATACATCATTTTTCCTGCCTCGATAACAAGCTCTTGGACAGAGTCTTTTTGATCTGGCAGATCTTTGACTTCTGAAACAGACGCATCTTGAAGCACTTCTTGATCTCCTGTAACCCCAATGCCCGGAGCCACTGCTGAAGGTACCATTAGCAATATTAGAAGCATTAGTACCATTGATATGTATCTCAATCTTTGTTGACCGCGCTCACGCTGGCGACTCACCTGCAGCAATCCATCTTCGTATTCGCGTAGCATTTCAGCAGGTACCTTACTATGCTCGAAAGCCTCATACACTTCACCAGCCTGATTGAAGCAATAGTTGGCTTTTCCTTGTTGACCGTTCTTATAGTATTCCTTCCCCAGCAAGTACCATGCCATCTTGTTATCCGGGTGCATCTGTACATATGCTTTGAGGTGCTGTGAGTTCTTCATCGGAACCTCCGAGTATTTATAATTCCTACCTTATTAATATCGGTCAGACATAGCAAAAAAGACATCCCTAGCTGAACAAAAAGTTCAAAGGAGATGTCTTTATGTTGTGTCGTACGTTACTCTTTATCGAGTAATTAACCTTCTTTGTTAAAAGGTTCGTCCGCAATTTTAATGGAGTCGGTTGGGCAACCGTCACAGGAATCTTGGAGATCATCAAACAAATCATCCGGAATCGCTGTCACACCGTGGTTTCCGTCATTTTCATAAATAACTTCCGCCAAACCTTCATCATCGTAATCAAAAATATCAGGAGCCGTCGCGCCACATGCACCGCAAGCGATACAAGTGTCTTTTTCGACCCAAGTGTACTTAGCCATTTTTTCTCTGCCTCCCGTTGAGCAATACTGCGCTGTTGAACCAGCGTCTTATTTTTCTCATATTAATATAAAAAGAATACAATTTCAATTGATTTTCAATACGTTTGCATTTCTGACGCAATCTACGGCATATATTTTGACACGTCAAAGAACGTTCTTGTCACTCATTATCCGGCTCAACAGATAGCAGGTTATCCTTTTGCAGCGAGGTACCACGTTCTTTATGATTACGAAGCCTTGCAGAATGAGTATCACTTAACATCCCGGCGGTCAAAACTGCATTTTCACCAAATTTATTGCGCAGCATATCCATGGCCTTGGTCAGTGATTCTTTCTTTGGCTGACGTTCGTAATCGAACAAATCCAGTTGAATTGCAGATTCCTCTTTAGCGATCAATCCTTGCAATGTCACACCAAGCAGTCGAACTGGCTTCTCACCATTCCAATGTCGAACATAGAGATCACAAACAGACTTGTAGATATCTTCACCACTCTCTGAAGGTGCCTCAAGCTGACGCGAGCGAGTAATCGTCTTCATATCTGGCGTTCGAATGGTTAGCTGAACACCCGAAGCAACAAGCCCTTGCTTACGCAAGCGCCGGGCTACCTGATCACTTAAATTCAGCAAAATGGGTCGTACCTCAGCAAGGCCAACGACATCCCGCGGCAGTGTGGTGGTGTGTCCGATCGACTTACTTTGCTCTCGTTCAGGATTTACTATCCCATTATCGATGCCGTTCCCTGCACGCTTTAGCCATGAGCCCATAACTCCAAAATTCTCAACGAGCATTTTCTCATCCGCTGCTGCTAATTGACCAATACTGTAAATACCCAGCTTTCGAAGCTTTTCTGCTGTTTTTCCACCTATACCGAACATTTCATTACATGGCTTGTCCCATAAAATCTTAGGAACATCGCGAAGCCGCAGTACCGATATACCATTTGGTTTTTTTAAATCGGAGGCCATCTTCGCCAGCAGCTTATTTGGGGCAATACCAATAGAGCACGGCAAACCCAATTCTTCCATTATACGTCGTTGGATAGTTTCCGCAATTTCCATAGGAGTACCGAATTGCCTGGAGCCCGTGATATCTAAGTAACATTCATCTATCGACACTGCTTCCAATAAAGGTGTATAGCTATAGGCAATCTGCATAAAAGCATTAGAATATTTCCGGTATAAATGGAAGTCCGGCTTAATAACGATAAGCGATGGACAAATCCGAAGTGCCTTTTGTACCTGCATACCCGTCGAGATCCCCAATCTGCGGGCGACATACGAACAAGTAACAATGATCCCTTTCCGTAATTCAACACTACCTGCAACTGCAGTAGCCTTACCTCTGAATTGGTCCGGGTCCTCTGCCTCATGCACCGAGCAATAAAAAGCATTCATATCCACATGCAGGATGACCCTGCCACTCGTTGGATAATACTGATCAACATTCTGCACAATATCTACCTTCTTATCCTCAGGGTCTCTATTGTCCAATTTAGAATACCTCTCCGCTGCGGTTAGGTCAACTTTAGTAACTGTAAAGTTCTTTGTTACATTCCCGCGTAAAAATGCTATAATATATAAATTCATTTCCCTTGCCAATGCTTCCGATGTGAGTTTTGCACGAAGTGAATCCGGAAGACGAAGCTTACAAAACTTTTAGGAGGACACTCATGTCTAAGTCCATCTCCATCTTCGATACAACATTACGCGACGGCACCCAAGGTGAAGGTATCAGTCTGTCGGCTGACGACAAGCTGAAGATTGCCAAGAAGCTCGATGATCTGGGTGTGCACTATATTGAAGGTGGCATCCCGGGAAGCAACAATAAAGACATTGAATTTTTTAAAAGAGTCAAGGAGCTTCATCTGAACGCCAAAATTACAGCGTTCGGCAGCACTCGGCGGAAGAATTCCTTGGCCGAAAACGATGACAATTTAAAACGTATGATTGATGCAGGGGTTCCTGCTGCTACACTCGTCGGAAAATCTTGGGATTTTCATGTGCACACTGCATTACAAACTACACTTGAGGAGAATCTCGCCATGATTGGCGACTCCATATCCTATTTGAAACGTCAAGGCCTAGAAGTGATTTTTGATGCCGAGCATTTCTTTGACGGGTACAAGAACAACCCTGAATATGCAGCAGCCGTTCTGTCCAAAGCCCGGGAAGCCGGAGCAGATTGGCTTGTGATGTGCGATACCAACGGTGGAACATTACCATTTGAAATTCATGAGATCGTTACTACTCTGAGTCAACAACTCCCAGGAGCGAATTTCGGAATTCACACTCACAATGACTGTGAGTTGGCGGTAGCTAATACCCTTAGCGCCATCGGAGCTGGAGCACGGCAAGTTCAAGGCACCATCAATGGGTACGGTGAACGTTGCGGAAATGCCAATCTATGTTCTATCATCCCTACCCTTCAGCTCAAAATGGGGTACCACTGTATTCCTGGTGATTCATTACCACAGCTAACGAACACAGCACGTTACATCAGTGAAGTAGCCAATGTTAATATGCCGGTAAACCAGCCATACGTTGGAAATGCAGCCTTCGCACACAAAGGTGGAATCCATGTCTCCGCCATCATGCGCGATTCACGGACCTATGAGCACATCGCTCCTGAGCTTGTCGGCAACAAGCAACGCGTCCTGGTCTCTGAACTGGCTGGACAGAGCAACGTGCTCTCCAAAGCGCAGGATATGGGTTTAAATCTGGACCCAAGCAGTGAGCAAGCTCGCCGGGTGATCGAAAAGATCAAAACGATGGAACATCAAGGTTATCAATTTGAAGGTGCCGATGCGTCACTGGAGCTTCTGCTTCGGGAAGCTACCGGCGAGATGAACGAAACCTTCACTTTTGAATCCTTCAAGATGTTAGTCGAAAAAACCGCAGAGCATCCCGTAGTCTCTGAAGCCTTCGTGAAATTGAAAGTGGGCAATGAGAACCTCTATACCGCTGCTGAAGGTAACGGTCCGGTCAACGCACTCGACAACGCTCTTCGTAAAGCGCTGCAGACCTACTTCCCGCAATTGAAAGATATGCATCTATCCGACTATAAAGTCCGTGTAATAGATGAACAGGATCAGACTGCGGCGAAGGTACGGGTATTGATTGAATCTAAAAACTTCACAGACACTTGGAGTACGGTTGGCGTCTCCAGTAACGTCATTGAAGCAAGCTGGGAAGCACTTGTTGACAGTATGCGTTACGCACTTCTGAATCAACTCTCGCTGGACAATGAAAATTCTGCAAGTAGTGAACCTAGAGGTCTGGTAAATCATTAATTCATATCGTTTATAAGCATTCATATGACGAAGAACCCCCTTCAACAGTCCAACTGTAATGAAGGGGGCCTTTTATAATTCTAGGTGTAGACCCTTTATGATTCGGTAAGCTTGATTATTTTCTTCTCCAGCTCTTCCGGACTAAGAATGCCCAAAATAATTTCTGAGATGACTCCATTCTTGTCAATAAGCACGTTGGTTGGAAATACGGCTCCGTTATATTTGCTATATACCTCATCTTTCACATCAAACATAACCGGGAATACAAGACCGTATTTCTTGATAAAACGTTCTGCATTAGGTTTATAATCCTGACTACTCACATTAATACCGTAAATATCTAGAACATCCTTATACTTTTCCGCCATGGCATTAAGCTCAGGAGCTTCCTGCTTGCAGGGATCACACCAGGATGCCCAGAAATTAACGAGGACCGCCTTCTCACGCGGACCGTTAACAGCATAGATAGTTCCATCCGTTCCTTGGAGTGAAAATGAAGGCGCGAGCAATCCAGCCCTAGGCCCAATTTTCATTGGCGGCTCATCTTGCTGTCCAAAAACAGCGACAGCCTTCGGCTCACGATTATGCCACACCGCAAACCCTGCTACGCATACAATAAGAATTACTATCGTGATATTTAATTTATTTACTGCTTTCATTGGGATCTGTTCCTTTTCAAATGGAATAGTTTTCTACTATTGTACCCTCATTAACTTCAATTTCAAACCATCCATTTTTTAGAGAAAAAGAAATATAAAAATTTTTGTATAGCAAGAAACTTGTACACATATTTTCATACAAAAAAGAGGGTTCCGTCAGCGACGAAACCCTAATGAAGAGAGAGGGGTGAACAAATGGCAACATTACAGGGAAATATTCAGCCTATAAGACTGAAACATTCCGTACAGCAAGCGCTGGGGAAGCACCTGCTGTCCAGTTATCCGCATGAAGCATGCGGAGTCCTGCTGGGTGCTGCCGCAGCGGGTGGCATGCTCATCGATACTTACGTACCTATGCGCAACGTAGCGCCAGACCCGCTGCACACATTTACTCCCCACCCTGAAGAGTGGATTCATGTCCTTTACAATGAGCCGACACTCATCGGTTTATTTCATTCCCATCCAAATTCAGAACCAATACCCTCGCTCGCTGATTATAAAGGATTAGCAGCACTAGGGCCTGAATTTAAGATCTACCTTATCGGTTCTCCCAGAACTAAAGATGGTTGCTCTCCAATTCTGAATGGATTTTATATTGAGCGGTATTCAAATGAACAAGGAACACCTGTCCCTGAATTAATTCAAGCCCCGCTTCACGTTCTACTCAAATAAGCATATAAATCACCTAAGGTATCTACTTGACCCCGCTCCGATATTTCTCGAAGATAAGCCACCCATAGTTGGGCTGTCATTTTGGCATCTTCTAATGCATTGTGACGTCCACGAACCGGAATTTCATGGACATTTAACAGCTCGTCGAGTGTATAGTTGCTACGCTGCGGCTCGAGCCAACGTGCAAGCATCATCGTATCCAGCACCCGGTGTGTAAGCTGAACTTTAGAAGTTTTCCATAACGCAGCATTAAGAAAAGCTTTATCATGAGAGCTTGCATGTGCCACCAGCACATTTTGCCCGACAAAGGACATAAAATTGTGAAGACCATCTATTAAGGAGGGGGCGGACCCAGTCATTTCTTCCGTTATCCCTGTTAACCTCGTAATATCATCTGGAATAGTCGTCTGACAATTCACCAAGGTATAAAAGCATTCATCTTCCTTAATATTCTCTCCAACAACCTTAATTGCACCAAACGACATAATTTCATCCCCATGCTGATGAGAGAATCCCGTCGTCTCTAAGTCAAATATAACAGTCTCAAGTTCTGACAGCGGGGTACGCAGCACCTCAGGACGACGCTTTTCACGCATGAGTGATCGGATATAGGCCATTTGCTGTGCAGTCTGATGAGCCGTTTCTCCACCCTTCATCGAAGCGATCGCCGACGGCATTCCGCCTTGTCTCAGGTTATTCCAAAATCCCCCATTCTTGTTCGGCTCCCTCATGTTCGCCACCTTTCCGCTGAGCGGAGCTGACGCTGCAACGCCCGATGAAGACGTCTAACAAGCAGCAGACTTTCTCGCAGCTCAGACAACAGCTGCTTATTCTTCAGTTCACTTTCAGCAACATAATCACTGCTGATTAACAGTCCATCCTGGACACTAAATGGTGTGTTCACTCGCATCCGCATCGCCAGCAAGAAAGCTCGCCGAATATTATCCAAATGTTGATACTTGTGAAGCTTATCAAGCTCTTCAATTCGCTCTAAGGTCGAGTTAGCTTTAATTCCATGCAATAATGACAATCGTCTAACAATATTTACTAATGGGATATAGACCCCATACTTAATATCAAATCCACCTGCATAATCACCAAAGCGCTCTGTCAACACCTGTCCCAGCAGATTCAAAGTCGCTTTATGGCGGACTGTATTACGAAGAACGGCAACGGACAACTTTTCGTTGTCAACAAAGCCTTCATAAAAAGCCTCTTGCCACAGCGCTGATAACTCAGCACTTCCTGCAACATGGCGCATATCTGAAGAAATGATAAGATACCGGATAGGCTCCCATTCCAATTGGGTTCTCCATTCCTTCAATTGCTCCATCCATTCAGATAAGGTCTTCCGCCACATCCCTTGGGAACACATGACCTTCCCTGCACATTTCTCATATCCTACCTCTTCAAGCAGATCGGATAATATCGTTCCAAAAAATTCAAAATATCTATTCTTCTCACCATCTGGCTCACCGTCAACGATCAGTCCATTATCCTGATCACTCCACAGCGTAGCCTCCTGCCTCCCACTACTGCCAAACACAATAAAGGAATAAGCACAGGGAGGCGGGCCATAGCCCGCCTCTTTCATTTGCGCCTCACATATGAGTACCGCAGTCTGTGCAATAAGATCATGCATCGTATTCACACGAAACATCCATTCCTCAATTGGAATCACATTTAACTGTTCAAGCAGAATACTTTGGCAAGCAATTCGCCTCTCTTTAAGCTCCTGTGGCGAACCGGCTAAGACGATGGTCCTAAAGCTTTCATCATTATACTCATCTGTTAACTCCATCGAAGCCACACGGTCCGCCTCCCTGTCTGAGGATTAATATTATTGTTTAAGGGTTTTGGATTCCGATTCAGCGATTAATTTCATTTGTTCAGGGTATCCGTAAGTACCATGCTCACTGATATCCAGACCCATCAATTCTTCTTCTTCCGTAACACGAAGTCCGATCGTCACCTTCATTACATACAAGATGATGAAAGAAAGTACAGCTACGAAAGCAAAAGTTCCAACTACCCCCAGTACTTGAACACCCAGTTGGTGGAAACCGCCACCGTAGAACAATCCAGCTTCCCCTACCAAGCCACCTTTAGTAATCAGCTCCGGTACAGCGAATAGACCTGTGGAAACCGCCCCCCACATTCCCGCAATACCATGTACAGAGAAAGCATAGATCGGATCGTCAAGCCCTGCACGTTCCAGCCATTGGGAAGTCATGAATGTGAACGCACCTGCAACCAATCCAATAATAATTGCTGCCCATGGTTCAACATAAGCGCATGCTCCAGTAATTGCAACCAGCGCAGCTAGAACACCATTCAGCATTGCAGGAATATCAGATTTACCAAAATACAACCAAGAAGCAATCAAAGCTGCCAATCCGCCTGCTGCTGCTGCGATATTCGTAGTTAATGCTACGTGACCAAAGAAACCTCCCATTGGGGACAAAGCACTACCTGGATTGAATCCGAACCAACCAAACCAGAGGATAATCACACCTAGTACAGTGAATACTTGGTTATGACCTGGAATAATGACCGGTTTACCATCTTTATTGAACTTGCCAAGTCGTGGCTTAAGCAATATGGTCGCTACTACCGCTGCAGTTGCACCTGTAAGATGGACAACCGTGGAACCCGCATAATCTTGCATTCCCAGCTCAGCCAACCAACCGCCACCCCATACCCAGTGCGCTACGACAGGATAAATTACGATTGAGAATAAAATTCCGAATATAATGTACACACTAATCTTTGCACGTTCTGCCATACCTCCAGATACGATAGCTAAGGAAACCGCTGCAAAGGCCATTTGGAACAAGAATTTAACATTTAAAGTAACATCAGAAAATGCAAGTGATTCAAATGAAGATGCTGTTGAATCTCCGCCATACAAGAAGCCTGTAGTTCCGAAGAAGCCGTTACCGTTACCGAAGCCAAGACCAAAGCCAACAGCCCAGAAGCAAAGACTCGCAATGGCCAGTGTCAGTACCGTCTTACCGGCTACGTGACCTGCATTCTTCATCCGAACTGAACCTGCTTCAAGCATTGCAAACCCCGCTTGCATAAAGAAAACTAAAATGAATGCCAGGAAGGTGAACGCAGTGTCCAACCCGATTTGCAAATCTGCGTTTGTCGGACCGTCTGCCGCAAAAGCACTTACCGGATAAACCATCAGTGTAATCATGGCCAGTAACATCATCAACCATTTCTTTTTCATTTTTACCCCACTCCCCAATGTTATATTTTCTAACAAAGCGTGAAACTCTTAATGTCATTATAATCAGAAGTCAGGTAAATTGACAAGACTATTTTTGGGAATGTTTTTAATTTATTTTCATCAAGCACACAAAATATCCATAGTACGCTTGGACTATCTCAGTATTTTGGACCCATACAGCCACATAATCATTGAAATAACTACGTGAATACACCCCCTGATATTACCTTTTTATTGAATTTCTTCTCCATTTCTCTATATAAACATGACATATGATGTAATATTTAGATCTTAAATTTAGTTCGTGTACCTCGATCCGCGCATTTGCCTCTGTTCCCGCTGATTCGATCTCACGAGTCGACACCTTTGTTCTTGTCTAAGCTTGGTTTCGCCCCTTTTGAGGGTTTCAATCAATAAAAGGTACCACAAGACGTACACAAACAAAGGACACCCTCGCGGGTGCCCTCGGAATGAACATTTTAGAAAGCAAATGGATTCTGCTTCATTTCTTCTCTACTCATTTATACGGCAATCTGTGAGTATGTCCGGTTTATGTCGCATGCTATCCAAGTTAGTTATTTTTCGGATTACTTTACACGGTACACCTGCTGTAAAAGAATCTTCTGGAATGTCCTGAGTCACGACACTACCTGCACCTATTACGCATCGATCTCCAATCGTAACCCCTCCACATACAGTTACATTGGCTGAGAGCCAAACATCGTTACCAATGCTAACAGGCTTAGCGTAGCATAATACCGCAGCATCACCATTTTGATCAAGCATTTGTCTACGCTCGGAGGCGACGAATGGGTGAACAGGTGTAACGATGGTTACATTAGGCCCAAAACTAACATGATCACCTATCGTAACCTGTGCATCATCCTGTACTGTAAGATTATAGTTTCCAAAAAAATGATTACCAATTTTCGTATGCACACCATAATGAAAAAACACAGGACCCTGGATAAAACAATGCTCACCCATGCTATCAAGTAACCGTGACAATATCTCCTCCCGTTCCTCTGTCTGATCCTCAAATGTTCGACTATATTGACTACTCAAATTGTGGGCGAGAAGCTTTTTACGCTTTAATTCTACGTTTCCTGGATTGTATAATATCCCTTTGAATATTCGCTCTTCTTCTGTCAAATTCTTCACCTCTTTTAGTTTTCTTGAGCTACATGTAATCAAGAATTCATTATTAGACAGTAAGTTCAATTTGAATGTTTTCTGGCCCAATTATACAGCTTTCATAATATCCGTCACCAGTGGTCCGCGGCCCACTTAACGTTCTAAACCCCGCTTCCGCCAATTGCTTGGTTAGCAGATCTACTTGTTCCCTACTGCCTAAGCTAAAAGCTAAATGAGTTAAGCCCGTCCGCAATAGATCATGAACGCCTTCTACCATATCCGGTCTACTCATAATCTCCAATCTTGCGCCACCCTCAAACATGAGGAAATAGGTCCTTAATCCAGTTTTGGGATTATGGTATTGACTATTTGACTTAGCATTAAAGAATTTGCTATAAAATTGTCTACAGCTTTCTAAATCTTGTACATACATAGCAATATGTTCAATTTTCATGAAAATCTCCTTTCGTTTTTATTAATCTTTCTTTTTCTGTAAATTAGAACCTTCATCGACACTTACTCCATGTGAGGTCCCTCGTAATATTGTTAAGCCATTTATATTTAAAATAACGTATTAAGGCAATCGGAGCTTTAATAACCTCGTCTAAATTGAGGATAATAAATATCGTTAGAGGGGAGAGTTGCCACACAAATGCACTCATGTATCCCAGCGGTAATATGATGCCCCACATTACAATCGTGTCACACCAAAATCCAAATCTGGAATCCCCTCCAGCAACAAATATTCCTCCAATCGTCGTGGAGTTTATTGATTTCGGAATACAACAATAAGCACAGACCAGCAGCATTCCACTCAAATATATTTGTGCTTGATCATCCAAATTGACAAGCATAAACACCAAAGGCTTCAGTAATAGCATGGTGATACCTGCAATGATTCCAAACCATATAGCATATACATTCAATATTTTCCCAGCTCTTTTAGCCATTTCAATTTCGCCATTGCCTAAATATTTACCAACAAGTACGGAACCCCCACTTGCAAGACCTCCGCATAATACAATAACCAGATTCTTAACGACCGAGGCAACTGAATTTGCAGCGACCATATCCGCATTGATATGTCCAATAATTGCAGATGTCACAGTTAATGCACATCCCCAAACAATATAGTTTCCTTGAACGGGTAGTGTATACCTCAGAAAATCCTTAATCAAATTACGCTGAACCATGTCATGTAAAGGTAACCTAAACTTTAAACCAGCTTTGATCGAGTGGATGATACAGCAGCCAAATTCAACGATACGTGCCAGAACTGTCGAGAAAGCAACGGCTACGATAACCTTTTCTGGCTGATCCGGATAAAGTATAAAAATACTTATTACATTCAAGAGAATGTTCAATACAAGGCACATAGAGCTGATCCAGGCACTCACACGGGCATTTTCCATGCTTCTAATTACACTAAAGTACATTTGAGATATTCCGCTTATCAGATAGGAGAACGAGATCACTCGCAAAAAACTCGATCCATATCGTATTAACGTGTCGTCATTTGTAAAAAAACTCATTAAGTGATCCGGCATCAACAGCGATATTGCAAAAAAGATAGCGGATATAATAATAGACATCGTACATCCGATACTAAAGACCCGTTCAATTGTCATTAAATCTTTCTTTCCCCAATACTGGGCAGTCAAAATCCCTACCCCTGCAGACAATCCCATATAAAACAGTGTTAATACAAATGTAATTTGCCCAGCTAACGATACGGCAGACATTGTAGATTGGTTTATAAAACCCAACATGAATATATCTATGGTCACAGCTAACGATGAAATGAGGTTTTGTAAAGCAATCGGAATGACCAAATTAAGCAATTGGCGATTGAATTGCTTATCTCTCATCTCAAGCGCGCTTCTTCATCCAGATCTTCCTCAGTGATCTCTTTGTCCTTGTAATAGTATTTTAGGTCGTGTTCATTAATGGTGCGCATCACCCTGCATGGATTGCCAACAGCAATGGAGTTAGCCGGAATATCTTTTGTTACAACACTGCCGGCACCAATGACAGTATTTTCACCAATCGTGACTCCAGGACAAATTGTAACATTCGCCCCAATCCAACAATTGTTCTCAATTTCCACTGGTTCAGCATACATATATCCTCTGTAATCCGGATGGATTGGATGTCCTACTGTAGCAATGGTTACAGCAGGACCGAACATAACATTTTTTCCAATAATAATTTTAGTGTCGTCAACAAAATTACAATTAAAATTAATGTACGTCCCATCTCCAATCTCAATGTTTGTACCATAGCAAAAATAAAAAGGTGGCTCGATCCACGCCTTCGTTTCTTTTCCAAATATTTCTTGAATGAGTTGTGTACGCTTATCTAGATCATCTGGCGTCGTTAAATTAAAGGCATGCATTCTTCTTTTCGCCTTTACTCTGTCTTCAGGCAGTCCTTCACAATAATCAGTAAATAGTTTACCGGAGGCAATACGTTCTCTCATCGTCATCTTTCTGGCTCCTTATAAAATCTTTTGGATTCTGTATTATTGTCGTGCAATATCAAAATTGTATAATTTCCTTGTAGTCCTAACCACCGAAATCAAATATAATTCTATTAAAATCGTATTTGGTTTAAGGGAGCTGTAGTTGTGAGTGTTGAACTGGAAGTATTCTCCGATTTATCTGAAGAACTAAATTATAATCTTCCTGATTTTCCGCTGTACGTTCGAAAAGGATCACTGAATCATTTCGATAAATATGCAGCAGCATGCCATTGGCATCAGGACTTGGAATTTATTTTAGTGCTAGATGGGGAGATGGAGTATTTTGTAAATGGAGAAATTGTTTTGATTGAACGAGGTAACGGAATATTCATTAATAGTAAGCGTATGCATTACGGATTTTCCAGCAAAAAATTGAATTGTACATTCATTGTCGTTGTTATCCATCCTTCATTACTCGGAGTAAACACACAGGTAGGCAAAGTCTATTGGGAAGAGAAATTTGATTCTGATACTGAAGACTATATTATGATTACTTCGCAAAGCACGTGGGGAAAGGAAATTCTGCATTCCTTACATCGGATTTATGAAGAAATGAACAGCTCTCCTTGCAAGCCACTACGTCTTCTTTCACTGGCTGCCTCCCTTTGTGCAGACGTCGGAGATCATATACAGCGGGTTCCCGGGCAGATAAATGATGACCAGTCACGGATTGCCGTTTGGAAAATGACAGGATTTATTCATCATAACTTTGATCTTAGAGTGACCTTAGATGACATCGCTACCGCCGGGTCTGTTTGCAGGAGTAAATGTTGCGAGTTGTTTAGCACGTTCATAGGCCAAACCCCTAATACTTATCTGGTGCAATATCGAATTCAAAAGGGCTCCGAGATGCTATTGGGAACTAATCGGTCGATTAGTGAAATAGCGATGAATTGCGGATTTCAAAGTGCGAGCTATTTTTCATCTGTTTTTCGTAATAAGACCGGATTGACGCCTCAGAATTACCGAAAAAAAGTTCGAACACCCTCCCATTCATAACCGCCCGTATTGCCTCTTCACAACACCGGCAATATTATAAGAAACCTTGTATATGATTACCCACCATCATAGCTGCGCTTCGCCCTATAAAACTCAGGATACAGCTTCACGAACACCTGCTTCTGAATCCGCGACACATAACTCCGCGAAACCCCTAGCTCCTTTTCATTATCCCCCTGAGGTGCGCTCCTCGCCACATATGCCAACCCGAAGCAACCTACGACAACTTCCTTCTCGTGAGCGTTATCTCATTACACTTGTATCCGTTCCGATCGGATCATGTTAGGATACGTCCTTACACGTCTTCTTTAGACTTATCACTCCAAATTTGATATCACGGGGAGTTTGAGTGTATTGTATATAAACAACACATCACTTTCATGAATTTACTTCTCTTTATTGCATATACTTTATGAAAGCATGACGTTTGACTGTATGGTTTCCAGTTTGTTATCATTATAGATAGCATAATAGTAACCACCAATACAGGAGACGACTACTCTTTACGGGCAGTCGAATTCGATTAGTGAGGCGAGGTAGCATGGGGATATGATTCTATATCGAATCGGAGAATTAGCTAAGGCTGCTCACATCAGTGAGCGTACCATTGATTATTACACAAAACTGGGGTTAATCTCCCCAGAGTCCAGAAGCACCAAAAATTACCGACTTTACAGTCATGAAACCTTGGTCGCCTTAGAACGTATTAATCAATTAAAGCATGACAAGTATTCATTGGAAGAAATCAAGTCCATGATGAGCAAATGGAACGAGGCAACTCCTGAAACTGACGTATCTGATAAATTAGTCGAGCTCGAGCAGCATATGCAGCGGCTAGAACGTGAAGTAAAGGCACTTGAACCAATCATTAGCGGTCTGAAGCCGGGACAGGCCAGACGCGCGCTCTCTAACTTACTCCCTCAAGGAGTAGCCTGCATGGAGGCGATTCGGCTTCTATTGCTTACGCAAGGACCGCCAATGTAAATACCATATTTACAATACAGTGGAGGAATGCAGCTATGTTTATGTATCTATTAGTAATTATCGCCTTTATTTTTTCATTATGGGCCCAGTTCAGAGTTAAAGGAACATTCAGCAAGTGGTCCAAGGTCGCCAATTTAAACGGTCTGACAGGATATGAAGCTGCAAGACGTATGCTCGACGCTAACGGGCTTCACGATGTACCGATTGAGCCTGTAAGAGGTACGCTTTCTGACCATTATGATCCGATTCACAGAGTTGTACGTTTATCAGAACCTGTATATTATGAAAGTTCTATAGCAGCAGTTTCCGTCGCTTGTCACGAAGTGGGTCACGCCATTCAGCATAAAGTAAGTTATCCAATGTTAACACTACGTCACCGGATGTTCCCAGTAGTTAATTTTGCATCAGGCATAGCGCCATTCATGCTTATGGCAGGATTCATATTCGGTTACTTTAATCTTGTAGGCCTTGGCATCATCTTCTTCTCGGCCGCTGTTGCCTTCCAGCTTGTGACACTGCCAGTTGAGTTCAACGCCAGCAACCGGGCCCGTCAAGTCATGGTAGAACAAGGTTACATTCGTAACGAAGAAGAACGCGGAGTAGCTAAAGTCTTAAACGCAGCTGCGTTAACGTATGTTGCCGCGGCACTAGTATCCTTACTCGAACTGCTTCGTTTGATTACCGTCTTCTTAGGTAACCGCGACTAATACTAAACTCAGCTTACAAAAAGAAACCCCGGAGGGCTAAGAGCCAACCGGGGTATTATTTTGTCTAGCTTTAAAATAAGATATCAAAAAAGTCCGAAACGAACGTGCTACGAGCGGCAACTTACTGTCTGTTCGGTAAATCAAACCAACCGTCCTCGTCACAGCAGGCTCCACGACCCTTACCTGAGCCGGCTGGAGAGGATTGGTCTGATAGAACGCCATCTCCGGAAGAAGGCTTACACCCATTCCTGCCGCCACTAGACCGCGAATGGTATCAGTCTCCCCGCCTTCAAATGCAATCTGCGGTTGAAATCCCGCCTGCAAGCACGCTTGCCAAACGATTGGTCTCAGAGAATAACCTTGACTGAACAGAACAAACTTTTCCTTTTGAAGCTGTTCCAATCGGATCTCAGACTCTCCTGCCAGATGATGATTCTGCGGAAGTATTGCAAATAACTCCTCGGTCATAACAATATCCCCAGAGACATGCTCATCATTCTCCGGAAAAGGCGAAATAAATGTTAAATCCACTTCACCAGATAATACATCCTTTATCAAAGAAGGGTAAGACCCTTGCTTAAAGCGAAACTTAACATGAGGATAGTGCTGGCGGAATTCCGCAACGATTGTCGGGATAAGATGCGTGCCCAGGCTGTGAGGAAACCCAATGCGAATCTCCCCACGTTCCGGATCCAGAAATTCATGCACCTCATTAACTGAATGCTCCAATTCCTTAAGGATACTATCCACTCGCTTGCAAAAGAGCTGTCCAACCGGCGTAAGCTGCAAATTACGCCCTTTTTGCATGAACAAGTCAACTCCAAGCTCTTGCTCCAACTGATGAATCTGACGGCTTACTGCAGACTGAGCAACATGAAGTTCCTCCGCCGCTCGTGTTACATGTTCTTTTTGGGCTACCTTTAGAAAATATTGCAGCTGTCTTAGCTCCACTCCATCATCGCCCCTGTCTTAGGCTTTTATTAAATATACGAATAATAAGTCCATATAGGAAAAAGCCAGAAACCAAGCCTCCGATATGTGCAACCCAATTTACATTTGGTGTTGCAAACGACATAATAATCCCGATCATTAGCAATCCGTATAACGTCTTTCGTGAGCCTTCATCCATCATAGCCCTTTGCATAACCGCAATGTATAAAAATGCCCCATAGACGGCGTAAATCGCTCCAGAAGCACCTACCGAGACCGTACCTACCTCTAATGCTGAGCGGCTGCTGATTGCAATCGTTAGAACGTTCGCAAGAACTCCACCTACCACGTAAAGAATTGTATATCGCCACCAGCCAAGAAGACGCTCCAGAGGCGGTGCAAATACCAGCAGAGCGAAGCTATTAAAGAATAGATGGGAAAACCCATTATGTAAAAAAATAGCCGCTACATAGCGCCATAGTTCCTCTTTAAACGGACTAACATCAACAATAGCACCAAAATCAACAAGCGTTTGTATATTGGTGGATCCTCCATTGAACGTCATGAGGATAAACATTATCACGTTAGCCACAATGAGAAGACATGTTACCGGGTAATACCGCAGGTAACTTTTCCAATTTTCATACCGAATAAATATCATTACACCCATCCCTTTACATTTATATCTTGCCCCGTTGGACATCTCCCTGTAAATAAGATTATAATTTATTGTGGCAGTAAGAGCCAATATTACAATTCGAGGAGGAAAACAAGGATATGACGCAAGAAAGAACAGGCGTAGCTACTTTCAAAAGCAACCCCATCACTCTCGTAGGACCCAAGCTAACAGCTGGTGATCCCGCTCCTGATTTTGTTCTTAGTAAGAATCTACTGGAAGAAGTTTCTCTTAGTGATTATGCCGGTAAAATCAAGCTGATCAGTGTTGTCCCTTCTCTTGATACTGGTGTATGTGACGCACAGACCCGCCGGTTCAACAGCGAAGCTGCCGAGCTAGGTGACGATGTAGTTATCCTTACAGTAAGTATGGATCTACCATTCGCTCAGGCCCGCTGGTGCGGCGCTGCAGGAATCGATCGCGTAATTACACTATCCGATCACAAAGCAGCCTCATTCGGACAAGCTTATGGCGTTCTAATCAAAGAATTCCGATTAGATATGCGTTCTATTTTTGTTCTAGACAAGAACAACACACTCACCTATGTTGAATATTTGAGTGAAATGACTGAGCACCCTAAATACGAGGATGCTATAGCCGCTGTGAAGAGTCTGCTCTAATTCTCTAGAACAGTAAGTTTCGACAATACTTTCTTATATTTTGAAAAAAGCGGAAGAAGGTCCATCCTTCTCCCGCTTTTTTTTGTAAATAGAAAGATTTATCGATAACATCCAGAGCAGCCCTCGTTTGCGTAAACGCATTCATACTATCCCTAAATAAGAAGGTTTTGTATGGATCTCTGAAAATTAGTCCGCTTTGTATTTTCCTAATTTTTTGTCCAAAGACGCATACAACCGCTGAATGACGCGGTAATTAGCACCCAAATCACCAAGCGATCCTCTAGATGCAGAATACATATCTACGCCACATCGTACAGGTGTGGTATTAAGCACTGAGACAGTGATATCCAGTGTACGGCCAAATGCCGTTCTCTTCTCCAGAGTAATCTCACCTACTGACTCCACTTCATGAAGCACCTTGAATCCAGGAACCTTCTTAAGCGTTGATGAAACTTCCTCCCAAGCTTTGTCTTTCGTAAGATTGTAATAACGCGTTTTTAATGTCGGATCTTTTGCGCGGTCGCTTGTTCCATCATGACTACGGAATAAACCAACCAAGGTTCTTTTTAACGACAAAATTCTTCCCCCTCTACAAATCCCAAGTTCATTATTCTAAGTGTAACACTCTTGTCTCAGGAACAAAAGGGTATTACTCACTTTCTCCTTGTTCCAGACATACAAAAAAGCGCCCGCTCCCAACTTTCACGGGAAACAGAGGCGCTTGGCCTAAACAATGGAAAACCCGCTTATGCCGTCCGGCTACAGTGTCTTCTGAACCTGCTATAGCAGGTGGGTGACCGCAGAAAACGTTTTTGAATTCCCCAGGTCATATAGACAGGGCTGTTCAGCTGCGCTTCGTGTAGATCTCCCAAGACATTATCATTGGTTCAAAACAACGAGCAACCGTAACGAACATCGCAGGATTTGTTATTATTATATTGCGTTTTAACGAAAAAGTAAACCTGTATGCGCTTTATTTTACACTGGAATTAAATTACTGACGATTTCCAACGCTCAATGCTTGCCATTATTAAATACGTTTTAAATCTTTATTCTCATTATTCTCTTCATAGTCGTCGTCATCATCATCGTCGTCATCCTCTTGATTATTCAACGCAGCTTCCGCCTCTTCTTGCTCCTTCAGTTTCTTCTGCTCCACCTGCAATTGCAATTTATTATAGGTAGCATAGAAGTTAAAGAAAGCAGCCATCGCAATCAGCGTCGGGATACAGATAATGTACAGCGCTGGATATCTCAGGCCAATATAAGCAAGAACCCCCGCTGCAATCAAAGTTGAGAACACACGAATTGGTCGTGCAATTGTCAGCAAGATCGAGTTAGTCATTACTTGCTTAAAGCTCATTTGATAATGAACAACAATAGAAAAGAAGTTAAACATGGATACCGACAAAATAATCATGAGCACTAACATCAAAATACCAACAATTCTAAAGTTAGGCATTTGTGTCATGTAAACCGTTACATCGACGTACATAATAACGAACATCAATGTATAGATAATTCCTCCGAGCATACTTTTTAGATAATTTTCTTTATACCCCTGAAAATATGTGCGAAAAGTTCCTACATCTGTATTTCCCATAACCCATTTACGTACCACGGTAAATAAAGCCGCCGAAGCAGGAAATACTGTAAATGGTGCTAGAATCCCCATAGCCCAGTTCAAAGTGAGCTGTTCATTAACTCCACCCGAACTTGTCCCTAGCATAAGTATCTTCATCAAACCAAAAAATAAAAACGGGGCGGAACATAGTGCCCATAAGATATTACTTGCTGCGATACGTGTAATCCATTCTGTGACGCGGTATAAGCCGCCCATTGCTCCTTTAAACTCCAATTCCCTTCCTCCTCTGTCTCTTGCATACTGCTTATCTTAACTATACCTCATTTGACCTCCTCTTTTCCATAGCCCAACTTTCTGAATTCTAGGTTATCGTCTATACAACAAGTCTAGAAAGTCCATATATTGGGATTGTAATCATAATAATTACCAAAATCACCACAATCTAAAGGAGGTTATTGTATGTCCTCACCTGTTGGCTACGGCGGCTGGACTTCCACCGGTACGATCCTCGTATTGTTTATCCTGCTCGTTATCATCACTCGTACTTTCGTATAAATAAGCTGATCATTCAATAAACACCCTAATATTACAGCAAAAAGAAGACGAGAACCGCTATTCGGCATCTCGTCTTCTTTGTATCTTGATAAATCATCACCCTAGGGTTCAGATCAAGTATTAGTTATCGAAATCTTCACGTTTTGCAGGACGTGTGCTTGTGCTGCTTGGGCGAGTAGAGGGTTTACGGTCCGCACTGCGGTTCGCTCCACCATCACGGTTAGCTGCGCTATCACGATTGCCTTTATAGCCACCGCCATAACCGCCACTGCCGCTACCATAGTTACTGCCACCGCTGTTGTAGCCGCCACGACTACCGCCACCGTTGTTGTCGCGGTTTCCACGGTATCCACCAGTGCTGCCACCGGAAGTGCCACGGTTTCCGCCATAACCACCATTAGGTTTGCGGCCACTGCGAATGTCGTTCTTACCACCACGACGTTTAGCACGGATTGGATCTTCAGGAGTCAATTCAATTGTGGAATCCTTCTTATCACCAGTCAGAAGCTTCATTGCAGCTGACAGCAATTGAACGGAATCATATTGCTCAAGCAATTGAATAGAAATACCTTTGTACTCATTCAATTCACCGCTCTCTACCATCTCAAGCAAACGTTCAGCTGTTACGCGTTGTTTACCTTCGATAGCCTCAGCCATTGTTGGCAATGGTTTGCGAGTAATACGGTGACGAGTAACGCGTTCGATCAAATGCAGGTGATCCATTTCGCGTGGAGTAACGAAAGACCAAGCTGTACCTTCTTTACCAGCACGACCAGTACGACCGATACGGTGTACATAGCTTTCTGGATCTTGCGGCAAGTCAAAGTTAATTACATGAGTAACACCGGATACGTCCAAACCACGAGCCGCTACGTCAGTAGCTACCAGCACATCAATGCTGCCATCACGGAATTTACGCATTACAGCATCACGTTGGTTCTGAGACAGGTCACCATGCAAACCATCAGCAGAGTATCCACGTTTTTGCAAAGCTTCTGCAAGCTCATCTACCCGGCGTTTCGTACGTCCGAACACGATTGCAAGCTCAGGAGATTCCATATCAATCAAACGACTAAGTGCTTCGAACTTTTGACGTTCAGGTACTTCAACATATGCTTGATCAATCAGCGGAGCACTGATTTGTTTCGGAATTACGGAGACGTGTTGCGGGTTGTTCAAGAATTGCTGAGCAAGACGTTGAATGTTTGGAGGCATTGTAGCCGAGAACAACATAGTTTGACGCTCTTCAGGAACGAGCTTGAGGATTGTCTGAATATCTTCCATAAAGCCCATATCCAGCATTTCATCTGCTTCATCCAATACAACAGTTTGAACATCATCCAAACGAATGGTTTTACGGTTGATATGGTCAAGCAAACGACCTGGTGTACCAATGATAATTTGTGGTTTCTTCTTTAGACCACGAATTTGGCGACCAATATCTTGTCCGCCATAAATTGCCAACGAACGAAGACCTTTGAAACGGCTTAGCTTACCGATTTCTTCTGATACTTGAATGGCCAACTCACGAGTTGGTGCCATAATAAGTGCCAGAATTTTTTCGTCTTCACGATTAATCTTCGAAATGAGGGGGATACCAAAAGCAGCAGTCTTACCTGTACCAGTCTGTGCTTGACCGATCAGATCCGACCCAGTCAATGCCAATGGAATTGACTGCTCCTGTATCGGTGTTGCCTCCTCAAATCCTAACTCTGTGATTGCTTGTAGCACTCTTGGCTCCAAGCCAAATTCTGCGAATGTTTTCAAATTATTCATGCTCCTTCTATACAGTGGACATTCCACATGCTTGTCTGTATTCTTAAGTAGCGGTAAACACATTTATATGCTGTCCAATCATGCTCTTTTTTCTGCATGATATAGCGCTTTTGGGACGAAAAGCCTCCCTTTCATCAGGTACTTCATTGTACCTGAGCAACTGTAGCTTTACATCCGATGCAATGCAAAAATACCATTGTAACGTTCTACTCAAGAATATCCTATACATTATATCACAACTCTAAGTAGGAATACCAGTGGGTTCCTTTCTTTTCATTGCATTCATGGTTTATTTTAAATTAATTTATAGAGGTGGATTTGCTTGTTAAGACAGATTTGGAATTGTATTGCAGTGATTTTTGGAGCAGCGTTGATTGCCAGTGGATTTAATCTTTTTCTAATCCCGCATCGCTTACTCAGTGGAGGAGTATCTGGGCTTTCCATGTTAGTGGGTTACTTTACACCAATAAACATAAGCCTTTTGTACTTGCTCTTTAATATCCCCTTGCTTGTAGCTGGTTGGTTCCAGCTTGGCCGGAGATTTATTATGCTAAGCATGTTATCCGTTGTGGCAACAACTTGGTTCTTAACGATCATTCCAGAATATTTGGTAGCCACTGATATGCTGCTGTCTTCTGTATTTGGCGGTGTACTTGTAGGTATCGGCTGTGGTTTTTCCTTCCGTGCAGGAGGTTCCTCCGGCGGTTTTGATATCCTGGGATCCATCATCACTAAATTCCGTGATTTCCCGGTTGGAAATGTGGTGGTAAGCTTAAACGGTCTCGTTATCCTTGCCGCAGCCTATTTTGATAACAACTGGAATTTAGCTCTTGCATCGATGGTATCTATATACGTAACAGGTAAGGTACTGGATATGATTCACATCAGCCATTTAAAGGTAACCGTATATATAGTAACAAATCGTACAGATGAGCTCCTTCAGCATTTAATGGGGCTTCAACGTGGTGTTACAAAGATTAAAACAGAAGGCGCTTATTCTCATGTTGAAAAGGACATGCTAATGACAGTAACAACCCGCTACGAACTTGCTGAACTGCAACGTATTATCCGCACGACAGATCCTCAAGCATTTGTAAATATTGTCGAGACAGTTGGTGTTATGGGCTCCTTCCGAAAAAGATAAAACTGGCAATGAAAAGTATTAATTTGGAAAATGCACCAATCACAGAATTGTGATATATTATAATCACGCAGAACCCTAACAATTTCATAAAGATTGAGATTTACCCCTCTTTTTTCCAAGCACTTCGTTTTCCGATGATTACTGAATTCCATTCAGACCTATCGAAAAAGGAAAGGGTGATTTTTGTGGAAATGGAAACGGTAAAGCTGTCAGCAATCGTCATGAGGTGGTATCCTGATATGATGCCGTTTCTCAAACAGGACGAATTAAATTCCGTAATCGTTCTGCGTGACGGGCTTAGTATTCTGGAACCTGCAGATGCCATGGATATCATCCATTACAGTATCTGTGAACATCAGAATTCTGCGTATCTTCAATGAGTAAGCCGCAAGAGAAGTCTTGATAGTTGCCGCCTTAAGTTCGGCCATGTTGCCGTGTTGAGGCGGCATTTACTTTTTTAACAATACGTTTAGAATCTGTGCGTCCCGGTTAATACATCAAGGATGGTTTTTCAGACCCGATCTGAGCCAACATTATTACAACACTGTTCTTTTTAGAAGCAACCGTTCCTATATAATTTAGGAAATGTACATAAAGGGAGAGAATACGAATGAACATCACCTGGGCTCTACTGATGATGGCCTTGGGAAGTGTAGGCGTGCAACAGAATCAACATGACGCTGAAGTGGCAATTGCATTGAAGTCCGCCATGAATCCCCCCATCATCGCTACGCAAAATAATAATTCAAATGGTTCAACTCCAGCTCCAAATGCTACAACAGAGACAAATGACTCACAAAGTATGTTACACGCAGATCCTCAGCCGGATGCACCGAAAGTAAAAGGTATCTATGTTACCGCATACAGCGCCGGTGGAGAACGAATGGAAAAGCTTCTTTCTTTACTTGATCAGACGGAACTAAATTCTATGGTCATCGACATTAAGGATGATGCAGGTTACATCACGTATAAAACCGATAATCCAGAACTTCAGAAACTCGGTAATCCGCAGCCATTTATTGGCGACATCAACAA
Organism: Paenibacillus sp. FSL R5-0345; assembly: GCF_000758585.1. NCBI lineage: Bacteria > Bacillati > Bacillota > Bacilli > Caryophanales > Paenibacillaceae > Paenibacillus > Paenibacillus sp. FSL R5-0345. The sequence goes on along the minus strand of NZ_CP009281.1, from coordinate 2,429,101 downwards.
ACTGATGGAAAGATTGAATAAACATGATGTTTATCCTATTGCTCGAATTGTTGTCTTTAAGGACTCTATACTTGCCAAAAAGAACCCGCAATTATCCTTTGTTAATGCAGACGGCACAGTATGGAAGAATAAAGGCGGCGATAGCTTTGTTAATCCTTATAATGAAGAGGTCTGGAAGTACAATGTCGATATCGCCAAAGAAGCTGTCAAACTCGGCTTTAAAGAAATTCAATTCGACTATGTGCGCTTTCCTGAAGGTTTTGAAAAACGTGCAGACACACTTAAATACACCAAAACCAGTGATTCTCGCGTAGATATCATTTCTAATTTTGTCAAATACGCAAAAGCAGAGCTTGCTCCACTTGGTGTTCGTGTATCCGTAGATATTTTTGGATATGCTGCATCTGCCCCTGCTGAAGGAATTGGACAAGACTTCGTAAAAATATCCAAGAATGTGGATGTCATCAGTCCAATGGTTTATCCAAGTCATTATTCAACGGGCTGGTTTGGAGTAAAAGAGCCTGACTTAGATCCGTATGCTACCATTAAAGGCTCCATGGTTGATACCCATAAGAAGCTTGATCCTCTAGGCAGCTACAAACCTGTTATTCGTCCTTGGATTCAAGATTTTACAGCAAGCTGGCTCGGAAAAGGTCATTATATTAAATACGGCAAAAAACAGGTGGAAGATCAAATCCGCGCTTTAAAAGATGAAAATGTAGAGGAGTTTCTGCTCTGGAACGCCAATAACCGATATACCTCCGATGTCGATTATGAGAAATAATGTATAGCGCCCTTATTGTTTATAATTGAAATCAGGTATGATATATAAAAGATAAAGACCCGGCGTCTGCCGGGTCTTTTAATGGAGAGAAAAGGAACTTTTACTGTAATTATTACAAACCAACAAAGAATGAGGTCAAAGAACGATGATACAAACCACCTCTTTAAAACAAAAAGCAGGACAATTTTTCTATATTTTATTCCCAATTCTAGTTACACAGATTGCTTTATCTGCGATAACCTTCTTTGATACCAACATGTCCGGTAAGTTTGGCACAGCCGATCTGGCAGGTGTGGCGATAGGAACCAGTCTCTGGATTCCGATTCAAACGGGTTTAAGTGGGATTCTTATGGGGATCACCCCCATTGTCTCTCAGCTCATTGGAAGCAAGAAAGATAAGGATGTTGCCTATCAAGTCACACAGGGAATCTGGCTTTCTCTGATCGTCTCTGTAATCGTCTTACTAATCGGCAGCCTCGCCTTATCACCTATTCTTGATTTTATGAATCTGGAGCCGACTGTAAGAGATGTTGCCTTCCGCTTTCTTAGTGCGATCTCCTTCGGAATCATTCCGCTGTTTGGTTATACGGTTCTCCGTAGTTGTATAGACGCTCTTGGGCAAACACGCGTATCCATGTTGATTACACTAATAGCTCTCCCCGTCAATGTGGGTTTAAACTACTTACTGATCTTCGGGAAATTCGGATTCCCTCGATTGGGTGGCGTTGGAGCTGGAGTGGCATCAGCTATCACTTACTGGGTAATCTTTTCCGTTGCCCTGCTGTTCATTTATCGAGCTGAACCCTTTGCAAGCCTTAGAATTTTCCGGAAGTTCTACTTTATATCGCTAAAAAGCTTCAAAGATCTACTCAAGATCGGTGTACCTATTGGCTTCTCCATTTTTTTTGAAACTGCAGTCTTCTCTGCTGTAACCTTGTTGATGAGCCGGTTCGATACCGTAACGATTGCAGCTCATCAAGCAGCCATTAATTTTGCTACTACGTTATATATGATTCCGCTCAGTATCTGTATGAGCCTAACTATTCTTGTCGGCTTCGAGACAGGATCCGGAAGACAAAAGGATGCCCGTCAATATGCCATAATGGGTATTGGACTTGCGGCTATCCTCTCCCTGGCAACAGCACTCCTACTCTTGTTTGCCGGCCACCATGTAGCTGGTTTATACTCTGATGAGCCTGATGTCATTTCATTAATTCAGCATTTCTTAATCTATGCGATCTTTTTCCAGATCTCCGATGCGATTGCCACACCTACACAAGGAGCGCTTCGTGGATATAAGGATGTTAACCCAGCCTTCATTATTTGCTTTATAGCTTATTGGGTTATAGGGCTTCCTACTGGCTATGCACTTGCTACTTACACGGATCTAGGTGCATATGGTTATTGGATTGGCTTGATCACCGGCCTTGCGATTGGGGCCACATTGCTCTTGACTCGGCTTGTTAAAGTTCAACGCCGTTATGCTACACAATATGCAGACGCTCAAGCACATCATTAATAAATCAAAAGAATACAAAAAAGGAACAGTGCGAAGTTCGCAGCTGTTCCTTTTTTTGTGTGTTAATTATTGAGAAAGACGGGATGCAAGCTCGTACAACTCCACGTCAAAGTCTTTCTTAGTATTTACAACAAGATCGATATCTGTGAGGGTTAGTTCACCCTTGATGATACCGCAACCTTTATCAGACTCACCTTCAATCAGTTTACGAACGGCAAAGTCACCAAGACGGCTAGCAAGGTTCCGGTCTCCAGGGGTTGGTGTTCCTCCACGTTGAATATGTCCAAGTACAGTAACCCGTGCATCCAGAGAAGCATGACGATCTTTCAGCGCTTGGGCCACATCTTCGCCTTTACCTACACCTTCAGCAACGATGACGATACTGTGACGTTTACCTCTGACAAAGTTGTCGCGCATACGATCCGCAACTTCATTCAAGTCATATGGCATTTCTGGCACGAGAATTGTTTCTGCTCCAGAAGCCAGACCTGCATGTAGCGCGATATCTCCACAATGACGTCCCATAACTTCTACAATGGAAGAACGCTCATGGGAGGACATCGTGTCACGCAGCTTGTTAATGGCATCTACAACGACACCAACTGCTGTATCAAACCCAATGGTGTAGTCTGTGTAGGAAATATCATTATCAATAGTTCCCGGTAAAGCCATCGTCTTAATACCGAGTTTACTTAGTTTATTAGCACCTTTGTAAGAACCGTCGCCACCGATAACTACTAGGCCATCGATGCCCATTTCATTCAGAATATCCGCGCCCTTTTGTTGACCTTCTGGCTTTGTGAACTCCAGACATCTCGCAGATTGCAGAATGGTTCCCCCACGTTGAATAATGTCACCTACACTGCGAAGATCCATAGGGAAGATATCGCGATTCAAAAGTCCTTGATAACCACGTTGCACACCAAAAACTTCAATACCATAATAAAGTGCGCTTCTTACAACCGCACGAACAGCGGCGTTCATACCTTGTGAATCTCCACCACTAGTCAGTACTGCAATTTTTTTGATTTTTGACATTCTGTTGTTCCTCCTTAAAGTTGTGCAATGCCCCATCCGTTGTATAGGTGAAGCTTCGCAGCCTTGTTACAAAAAACGATTGCGTATCCAGCGGCTATTAGCGAAGAAGAACAGCCTTGTAAGCGGACTTCCTCTCATTAGGCTCTTAGACACAGTGCGAACTTCCCGCTGTTCGCTAACTTTCGGATCTGATAAATAAAGTGCCAGCAACCCCTCAATCACCATACGATGCATAGATGACTCCGGCAGTTCACGTACATCCTTGCGGGCCCACTCAACCATGGAAGCGATCCGACTCAACATGGTATCCGTGTCGTCATAATAATTGCAGAAATTAAGATCACCGCCTGCTCGGTCCTCTTCCTGATCAATCAAATAATCCAGCATAATGTGCAATCCGCACACATGTGGAAAGTATGCAGCACGGATCGATTCCGAAGAAGACTTGCTTAGCTTCGGATCACATGCGGATAGAAAAAGCATGAATACGCCTAAAGTAGAGCCCGTCGCAGCCGCAAACTCGTTCCATTGCAGATGCGGAGCACGGCTACCCTGCTGCTCCCACCATTCCTTCAGGGCTGTTTCCCTGAGTTCCGGGCGGATATGCTTATATACCTGCAAATCTGTATACAGCACAGCCAAGTCACGAATCTCCGCTGCAGCAGCGGAATAACCTGGCAGCAGTGAGATCATCTCCTGGCATTTTCGAACCAGCCTATACAAGTATCCACCGTCATTCTGTTCATCACGAAGCGCATAATAATTCACAGGTTCAGCGTTTGGATCAATGGCATCCAGCATAGATTGATGCAGCAGCCTGAAATCTGCAGGATCAAGCGAAGTACTGCGATCACATAAATTATCTAGATAATCACTGATAGTTTGATAAGCAACAATAAGCGGAATAAGTATATGTCTCATCGATAAATTGCCGGCGGCATAAATACCTCCACCTATGCAATGAAACTCTTTCGTCTCAATGCTGGCAAGTGCTTGCTTCCGGAGCTCGGGATCGGGAATCCCATTCGCATCTTGGCGCCAGAAGTGGAGACATTCTCTCACTTCAGGCAGCACGTACTTATAGACCCTGTTCATAAGCCCGATAGGGCCACGCGGGCTAAGGTTACGGCCTTGCTCTAATTCACTCAATGATAGTGCCTCCACATTGTTGTCTCCTTATCCAAATCACCACTTATTATAATATGATCAGACGTATTTGTACAAACAACAAAATCACTTTCGTAAAATTATGAAAGATTCAGAAATAAAGCAATTCAAGAATAAAACACATAACCCTTCATTGCTTTATGCTATACTAGGCATATTTCAATTTCAGAGGAGTGCACTTTCATGTTTTCAAAACGGACCGGAAGCCCTTACAGTGATCAAAATTGGCTTCGTTCCTTTCTATTTACGATTTATGGTACCAGCGTTCTTGTAGTATCCTACTTTCCATTATTCTACACACATCTGGGGTTTAGCAGTTCTCAGGTGGGCTACTTGTATTCCCTCGGACCCCTCATCTCCATCCTATCCAATCTCTTCTGGAGTATGATGAGCGATAAGCTGGGCACCATTCGAAAAATCATGTTTATTTTACTCGCGGGACAATTAGTAACCGGACTTCTATTAGCCAGAGCGACCGAATTTTCTTCCGTTATGCTTATTTTGTCCTTTTTCTACTTCTTCTATTACCCTGTTTTTCCGCTTGCTGATACAATGGCCATCAAAATTGCGGAGCGGCACGGACGAAACTTCATTACAATTCGTGTATTTGGCTCATTGGGCTATTCTTTCTTTGCTTTAACAGTCGGTTATGCGCTTAGAGCTTTAGGTGCTACCTGGAGTCTAACCTTATGTATTATTATCATAATAATCGCGCTTCTAATTACAATTGGCCTTAAGGATGTCAAAAAACCTGTTCCAGAGCTTCCCGATCAGGAAGCAGTTACTACCAAACCTGTTAAGAAAGAGCACGGGCTTAAAGATATTCTTTTGCAAAAAGAGGTGCTGTGGTTCTTCGGCTGTGTCTTTGTACTCGCACTAGGCCATAGAATGAACGAAGCCTTTCTCACCATCAGTTTAAAGAATCTGGGTGCTGGCGAGGAAGTGATCGGCTGGGCTCTTCTTGCCTCAGCCCTAAGTGAAATCCCTGTATTATTTATACTCGGCAAATACGGCGACAAATTTAAAGAACTGCCCTTATTAATTTTAGCCAGTTTCATGTATGCCCTTCGCTTTCTACTAATGGCGCTCGCCGATCATCCAGGCTCTATAATCGCGATTCAAGCCTTGCATAGCCTGACATTTGGCGTCTTTTTTGTAACATGTGTCCGTTATATCACTCGGATTATTCCTGATCGTCTCCGAGCAACCGGTCTTGCAATCTACACAGTTGTTTGGTCAAGTGCAGCTGGACTTCTAAGTGGTACATTTGGTGGAATGATCTATCAGGAAGCTGGACGCTTCACCTTTTATATGGTAGCGGTTGGTTTCAGCCTCCTTGCCTTAGTAGGTTTTTTAGGACAACATTTATTAGATATCTATCGAGGTTCGATACGTTACTCAGAGAAAACAAACAAAAGAGCCTCACTATAATAGAACACTTCTAAACACTCAAAATATAGAAAGGTCTTTGCTGTCCCTCACTTGGGAATGCAAAGACCTTTTCTATTTAAATTGATGAATAATAGACGTAAAAAAACACAGTTCCCGAAAGAACTGTGTTCTATAGTTTGGTAACCACTCTTGCAAGGGCTTGCCAAGTAAATTATATATTTATAGCAGACAGCTAAACTGTCTTTGCCGTTTCTTATAATTTTACTACGTTTTCAGCTTGCGGTCCACGATTACCATCAGTGATATCGAATTCTACTTCTTGACCTTCGTCCAAAGTTTTGAATCCTTCACCTTGAATTGCTGAGAAGTGTACGAATACATCTTCGCCGCCTTCTACTTGAAGAAAACCATAACCTTTTTCTGCGTTAAACCATTTTACTGTACCTTTCAATTGAACAACCTCCTAAAAATAACCGCCATATATGGCGTATAACTATATTATACTGCAATCTTCTACTCAAATCAATCTGTCTAGACCTTTAAATATGTGATTTAATTTGCTTTTCCCTTCTCCTGTGCGTTATCATTGAGCCAAAAGCCAAAAATCGCCAGGGTGGTAATGATAATGATCAAAAAACATGAAATATACAAAACAGACAAATGGAATATGATGACGGTAGAAGTACAAGGACGTTATATCGTTCTTCGCGAAATCTCCGATCAATGGGGAGAAGAAACACATACCTTCCTTAGTCGTCCAGCTATGATGCAGTGGGTGAACAACCGATTCAACAAAGAATCTTATAAAGATAATGAAGAAGAGTACAAAAATATTATCGCAGCTTTCAAACAGGTATAACAGAATATGAATACAGAAAATATCGCGATTTATGTTGTCCTAGTCTTATGTCTAGGCGCAGTTCTAATTATGACTAAGGATCGTGTCCCGCCGCAATTTAAGCGGGGCATGGCCTTAACTGCTGTCATTATGATTCTGTTCGCCTTCATCTTTGTTATTTATAGCTTATTGGCATAACTTATACTTTCATATATTTTAAAGAAGACTAAACATTAATAATCAGGACTTAACAGGGCATAATAAGCCGACTCTACTTTCAAGAGGAGGACGTTATGCCTATTTCACCCAAGTCCATCCCTCTTCTACTTGTGCTCAGCTTGCTACCGGGTGATTTATCATCTACAGTATTGCCGAGGGAGATTATGCCTACTACATCTCATCATTCTAGGAGGGTTTCTATGGAACAATTATTGAAGAGAAGCGAAGTACCTGCTGAGAATCGTTGGAAGCTTGAGGATGTGTTTGCTTCTCAGAAGGATTGGGATGCAGAATATGCAGAAGCTAAATCCCTAATCAAAAAAGCTGCGGATTTTCAGGGTACACTAGATTCCGCGGATGCTCTAAAAAAATGTTTTGAGCTGGATGACAAACTGTCTATTCTAACTGAACGACTTTATGTGTATGCACATATGCGTCAAGATGAAGACACAGCTAATCCTGACTATCAAGCTTTGTCCTCCAAAGCGAAAAAGCTTGGTATTGAAGCAGGTGAAGCCTTATCTTTTGTAACCCCAGAAATTCTGGCGTTGCCTAACGAGAAGTTGGACCAGTTCATCGCCGATCCGAACCTATCCGCTTATAAATTCACCTTAACTGAAATGAAACGCGAAAAAGCCCATGTGCTTTCTAAGGCCGAAGAAGCACTGCTCGCTCAGGTAGGAAATTTAGCTCAAGCGCCTCAGAATATTTTCAGTATGCTGAACAATGCGGATCTGAAATTCCCTAAGATCAAAGATGAGGATGGCAAAGAAGTTGAGCTGACTCATGGCAACTATATCAAGTTTCTCGAAAGTAGTGACCGTGAGGTTCGCCGCAATGCTTTTAAAGCAGTCTACGATACCTACCGGAAGCAGAAGAACACTATCGCAGCAACGCTTAGCGCCAATGTGAATAAAAACGTGTTCTACTCACGGATTCGCAAGTATCCTTCTGTAATGGAAATGTCACTCTATGGTGATAACATTCCGAAAGAGGTTTACACCAACTTGATTGATACGATACACGAAAGCCTTCCACTGATGCACCGTTATATGAAACTGCGTCAGAAGCTGCTGGGTGTCGATGAGCTACATATGTATGATCTGTTTGCCCCGCTTGTTGATGAATATAAATTAGATATCACCTATGAAGAAGCCAAAAAAATCACTAAAGAGGGTCTCAAACCGCTCGGTGAAGATTATCTGAATGTGCTGCAAAAAGGCTACGACAACGGATGGATCGATGTCTATGAGAACGAGAATAAACGGTCTGGGGCTTACAGCTGGGGCCCATACGGTACGCATCCTTTCGTACTGTTGAACCATAATGATAATTTAAACAGTATGTTTACATTGGCGCATGAGATGGGCCATGCATTACACTCGTATTTTTCAGATAACGCTCTGAATTATCGTGATGCGCAATACACGATTTTCCTAGCAGAGGTTGCTTCTACTACTAACGAGGCGCTGCTAATGGATTATTTACTCAAAAAGTCTACAGATCCTAAAGAAAAAATGTATTTGCTCACCTACTATGCTGATCAGTTCCGGACAACGATCTTCCGGCAGACAATGTTCGCGGAGTTCGAGAAAATCATTCATCAGCGTGTGGAAGAAGGCGAATCGCTTACTCCACAAGATCTTTCAAGCATCTACTATGACCTGAATGTTAAATACTATGGTAAAGAAATGGTTGTAGATCAGGATATCGAGATGGAATGGGCGCGGATTCCGCATTTCTATAACAGCTTCTATGTTTATAAATACGCAACCGGCTTCTCAGCAGCGACTAGCTTTGCCAAACAAATTCTTGAAGAAGGTAAACCTGCGGTAGATCGTTACCTCGGCTTCCTGAAGAGTGGCGGCAGTGACTACTCCATTAATATTCTGTCTAAAGCTGGTGTTGATATGTCTTCTCCTGAGCCGATTCGCGAAGCGATGAGTGTCTTCGAAGATGTTATCGCTCAAATGGAACAGTTGACCAAATAAGGCAGAGAGTTTAGTATTGCATTAATCCCTTGCCCAATTTGGGCAAGGGATTTTATTCTGTTATATCCCCTGAGGAGGAAGAATTCAATGAGAATTCAATGGTCTTTAATTGCAGGTCTGATCTTTGCGCTGCTAACAGCCATATTTGCAGTCATCAACGTGGATCCCGTTCAAGTCAATTTCGGTTTTGATGTAGTTAATATACCGCTGATCCTAGTTATTCTGGGCTGCGCGTTAATTGGTGGAATCATCGTGGGTTCTTACGGTATTTTTCGCCAGTACAAACTACAAAAACAAATTAAAAGCCTAACTGCAGAGCTAACCAAACTTCGTGATGCCGACACTTCTTTAGATTCTTTTAACACAGACAATGATGGCCTAACAGGAGGACTTAACTAATGATTACCATTCAACCAAACGAAGATTACATACTTTCAATCCTAAAAAAATTGCTTGATACACCGAGCCCCAGCGGCTTCACAGCACAAGTCATGAATCTTGTAGCAGAAGAAGCGGCAGCATTGAATGTACCACTAAGCTGGAATGAAAAAGGCGGCGTAATTCTAACCGTCCCAGGCCTTGATCCTTCCCGTACAATCGGCATCAGCGCTCACGTAGATACCCTTGGAGGCATGGTTCGCTCCATTACATCTAATGGTACTCTGCGACTGACCTCTGTTGGCGGCTTCACTATGCATAGCATCGAGAATGAATACTGCGTAATTCATACCCGCAGCGGCAGAAGCTATACTGGAACCATTTTAACCAGCCACCCATCCGTTCACGTATATCCAGATGCTCGTGAATTCAAACGTTCAGAGGAAAACATGGAAGTACGGATCGATGAGCTTGTATCCACCAAAGAGGATGTACTCAAGCTTGGCATTTCCGTTGGTGACTTCATTTCCTTCGATGCACGTGCTGTGATTACACCTAGCGGGTATATTAAATCTCGTCATCTGGATGATAAGGCGAGCGTTGCAGCCCTACTTGGACTGTTGGAAAGTATGAAGCGTGAAGGCTGGAAACCGCTCCATAACCTTTCCTTCCTCATCTCGAACTATGAAGAAGTAGGACACGGCACAGCTTGGATTCCTGGTGAGATTAATGAAATGATCGCAGTCGATATGGGCGCCATGGGCGACGATCTTAGCTGTAAAGAAACCGATGTGTCCATCTGTGCAAAAGATTCTTCCGGCCCTTACGATTATGTTATGACTGGCCGTTTGATTGAGCTGGCAGAAGCACTCGCGATTCCTTATGCCGTTGATATCTATCCAATGTACGGCTCCGACGCATCCGCTGCCCTTCGAGGTGGTAATAATATTCGTGCTGCACTGATCGGCCCAGGTGTGCATGCCTCCCACTCCATGGAACGTACACATAAGCAAGCTGTAGTAAACACTGCTAAGCTTCTCGCTGCTTATGTGGGTACTAACTGAGTCTAGCACTGGCAAGTTAAAGCAGCTCTGGCGACGTAGACAATGGCTGATTGTCTCACTCCTGCTGCTCTTGATAGCAGCAGCCGTACTATCAATGTTCCTGTTATCCAGAAATCATAAGGAAGATCCCTTTGACGGTCTTCCTCACACTTACACCTATTTAGAGACCGTGAGTCCAGAAAATGTACAACTCTATATGATGTCACTTTCGCCAGAAGATGTTCAACTCAGAGCCGCTGGTGCCCCCCTTCAGCAAGTGATTGCATATGGGATTAATGGAGGCTTCTTCTATGGAGATGCACTTCTATCTATTGCTATCATGAATGATATCCCTACTAACGGGGTTAAAAAGGCGTACGGTTCCGGCTGGTTTAACGCTAAATATGCACGCGGAACCCTAGTCTGGGATGGTGCCAGTCAGAGCTTATCCGTACAGGTTGTCTCTTCGGGAGAAGAGTTGAACGTTTCGGATCGCCAGCATTATTTTGCACAAGGTGGTATTAGTATGAATCTGAAGCATGAGGATCTCTGGCAAGCTGCGATCGCCGAAGAACATCTTCCTTATGCTGATGAGAAACGAATGCGCTCAGGCATGTTGTATGACGATAATGGCAAGCTGTGGCTGATTGTTACACCAACGCTCTCGACGGCAGCAGAGTTCCGCTCAGCCATCCTACAGAGCGTTCCTGCTGAAGGCCTCGAAGGGATCTTCCTAGATGGAGATGGCTCTTCTCAGATGAATGCTGATGAGATCATCTTACCTGGCGACTCTCGTGCTGTAGTGCAAATGATCGCGGTGGACGGAACAAAATAAAATATGGTGAGGCAGCCCCCGCCATAAAAAAACAGAGTAGGCATTCTCCAATAAACTGGAGAACCCTACTCTGTTTTTTTTATTAGCATTCGCAGATTCAATCCCAGACTTGCTCCAGCTTATCTGAGTAATATGAAATGGCCTTACTATAACTTCTTATTCCTTCATCCCCTGAGGTTTCAGCCAGCAATTTAAGCAACATCCCCATAGCCAGACTATGATCTCCGAGATTGTGCAAGGTCATTGCAAGGAACACCGGAAATTCCTTATTCTCTGGGTACTCGTGAATGGCCTGTTCCAATATTGCTTTGGAATTCTCATATTCTCCGAGTGTCCGGAAGGTACTGCCCAGTCCCAATAGAGCGCCGACCCTCTGCTCCGAAGGTAAGCCTAGTGTTAAGCTTTTCTCATAAAAGGGTACCGCCTCGCGTTCTAAACCAAGGACATCATGCGTCCATGCCAATTGATACAGAAGTTCTGCATCATTACTATTCTGCTCATATAGCTCTAACAGCATCACTCTAGCTTCTTCAGCTTTACCTTCATTTCGCAGGGCTACAGCTTCTATAAGTTGATCCTCCAAACTGAGCCCTCCTTTATTGTCACACAAGGACAATCCGTTTTAAGCCTTACCAGCGATTTTCTCTGCAAGCTCATTCAGATAGGTCCAGCGCTCCATTAGACGCTCCAGCTCGGCTTCGGCAAGCCGCTGCTCTTCCACTAGCTCCTGCAGTCTCCCAGAGTCAGCAAATGCTGCCTCCATCTCCGCACTAATATCCGTCAAGCGTTGCTCTGCAAGCTCGATTTGCTCGTCAATCCCCTCATATTCACGCTGTTCCTTAAAGCTGAATTTGAGTTTGGTCTTGGGAGCTGAGGATGCCGCAGTGTTATTGACTGTATCCGTAGGCTCTTTACGCTTTGCATTTCCGTCATCTTTATTTGATTCTGCATTGCGTGAAGAAACATTTTTGGCCAGCCATTCTTCATATTCCGTATAATCGCCAACATGAATCCGGATATCACCATTTTCAAAAGCGATCAGCTTATCTATAGTCCGATCCAGGAAATAACGGTCATGAGATACTGTAAAGACGACACCCGGGAATTCATCCAGATAGTCTTCTAAAACAGCCAACGTACCGATATCCAAGTCGTTCGTAGGCTCATCCAACAGCAATACGTTTGGTGCTCCCATCAAGACACGAAGTAGATACAGGCGTCTTTTTTCGCCACCTGACAGTTTGGAAATCGGCGTCCATTGCATCGCAGGAGGGAACAAGAAGCGTTCGAGCATTTGGCCTGCTGTAATGACGCTACCATCAGCTGTACGAATGACCTCCGCTTCTTCCTTCACATATTCAATGGCTCGCATGCTGTCGTCCATATCCTGATGTTCTTGCGTAAAGTAACCCAACTTAACCGTCGCGCCAAGCTGAACCTCTCCCTTATCCGGCTGCAGCTTACCTGCAATCAGATTCAGAAGTGTTGATTTACCACTGCCATTCGGGCCTACAATCCCTACCCGATCTTGTGGTACAGCAATATAGGTCAGATCTTTAATCAGCTGTCGACCATCCAGCGATTTCGACAGTTCATTGATTTCAATGATTTTACGACCCAATCGTGTCGAAGCCACAGAAATATCGAGCGAACCGTTCGAACTGCTTCCTGTACTTTCCTTCAGCTTCTCAAAACGGTCGATTCTTGCCTTTTGTTTCGTTGAACGTGCTTTAGCTCCACGACGAATCCAAGCAAGCTCCGTACGAAGCAGGTTCTTACGTTTTTGCTCTGCAGAGGCTTCACGCTCTTCACGGTCGGCTTTCAGCTCTAGAAAACGGGAATAGTTGGCCTCATAACGGTATAACTGCCCTCCGTCCAGCTCTAGCATGACACTTGCGACACGCTCCAGGAAGTAACGATCATGCGTTACCATTAAGAGGGCTCCGCGCCGTTTCTGTAAGTATTGCTCTAACCAAGCTACAGAGTCCGTATCAATATGGTTCGTAGGCTCATCCAGAATAAGAAGCTCAGATGGCGTAATCAGGGCAGCCGCAAGTGCTACACGTTTACGTTGACCACCAGACAGCGTATCCATTAGCGCATCGAACTTCACTATGCCCAGCTTAGTAAGCACGCTTTTAGCTTCACTCTCTAAATGCCAAGTACCTGCAGCATCGATAGCCTGCCCAATACGCACCAGTTTGCCTTCCAGTTCTGCATTGCCCGGCTCTTTTTCAAGGCGAGACATGGTCTCCATATACTCACGCATGGTAGCAAGATCTGGATCATCTCCGGCAAAGACCTGTTGCAGTACGGTGTTTGTCGGCTCATAAGGAGGGTTCTGTGCCAAATATTGTACTCGTACATTATTTCCAATCGCAATTTGCCCACCATCTGGGGTATCCAGACCGGCAATAATACGTAAAAATGTTGATTTACCCGTTCCATTCACACCGATCAAGCCAATTTTATCCCGATCATCCATACCAAATGAAGCATCACTAAAGAGTACTTTCTCTCCATAACTTTTGGAAAGATGTTCCACGGTCATAATATTCATGCTATTTCCTCGCTTGCCTTATATTTTCATAAAACCGGTAGCCGCTCTAGACTGCTATTCCACCGGTCTATCATCCTGACCTAAATTCAAGTAATCCATGGCCCCTTTAATAAAAAGACCCGCAGCGAAACCGGCGCGTTTATATGCATCCTCTTCCTTAAAAGACGGATCGAACAAAATATCCATCTTTAGTCGATCCAACATCCCTATGTAGGACTGCGCCATAAGCTCAGGCTCGGACGCTCCGCCCTCCAGCAATACCTTCACTACTGCCTGCATATATTCTTCCATGAAAAGCGTCATATACGCCACAAGCTCTGGGTTATTGTTAGGTGCGCGAAAAAAAAGCTTCGTGTGTCGTTTACGTTCAAAATAATAATAAAGATGATGTTTGGCTATAATCGACAGTTTACCCGCCAAAGTATCACTTGCCTTCAGCTTTTCCTGCAACTGCTGGAGGAATCCCTCACAATCCCGGCGCGTTACCGCCATGAACAATTCTTCCTTACTCTTGAAGTATAAATAAACGGTGCCCTTAGCAATCCCAGCCTGCTCCGCAATTTCCGACATCTTCGTTTCGTAAAATCCGCCTGAACCGAAGAGCTCGTATGCGGCATCCAGAATGGCCGTATGTTTATGATTGGACGTGCTGCTCATCGGTTCCTCCTTTAAATCATTATCCCTAGCAATAGGGCCATTGCCCCTCCGGCGATAGAGCTAACAGCATTGACTGCATCATTGCTCATCCACTTCCAGCCACGTGCATGTTCAACTTTCTTACCGCAGTGGTGTGTACTTTCCACTTCGCGGCCGCATACCGTGCAACGATTCATCTGCTGCACGGTTGCCCCTAGAATAGAATCCGTGAACGCACCCACAAGTCCTCCAGCGAGTCCAGCCAATGTAAGCAACAGGAAGGATTGATCCGGCATGCCGGATATCATCCGCAGCAGCCATGAGGAAGCACCAATAAGCGCGCCTCCTGCGGCTGCAGCTAGCGTACCCAGACTGGATACGCCACCCGAGGCACCTGCCGGAAGTATTTTACCTGTCAGCACAGACCGAGGCGGCTTTTTGCTGAGTGTACCAATCTCCGTAGCCCATGTATCGGAAGTTACCGTTGCCATAACACCGATAAATAAAAATTCCCAAAGATCCATCGGAACAATCGTATTTAGTAGAACGAAAACCATCCCAAGCCCACCATTAGCAAAGACCTGCCCAGCATCTCGGCGGCCTGTCTTGGCATAAGTCAGTTCAAGCTCTGCCTTATTGTCATGATGAAGCTTAGAAAGGAGGCTTGATGAGATGAAAAAAACCAACAATATTCCGAACCAAAAGGCATTTCCGGCACCAAAATAAATGGTTCCCATAGCTACCGCGGCAAGCATGCCGGAGAGGCTTAAGGATTGTTTCCTATAAGCCGCTCCCGCAACTAACAAAGCGCCAAGTGCGCCAATAATCCATAGCATAGATTCATCTCCAACAGATGTTTTTAGCCGATCAGGCAAGTCCCCATCAGCTTGTCACCCCAGTACAATTCAAACGAATCTCCAGATACGGTAGGGCCAACGCCTGCTGGTGTTCCTGTGAATATCACATCGTCTTTACCCAGCCCGTAACGCGCAGCGATAAAATCGACAATTTTTTGGAGCGAAAAGATCATGTTCTTGACATTGCCTCGCTGAACTTCAACACCATTTTTCAAAACCGTGAAATCCGTCCCCTCCAGCTCTTCCTTGTCAGGAAACGCAATGTATGGTGTGAGCGGAGCAGCGTTCTTAAAGCCTTTAGCCGGTGTCCAAGGCAGACCTTTCTTTTGCAGGTCATTATGCACATCACGCAGAGTGAAATCCAGTCCCAGGGCCATAACATCCACCAGATCCTCCACGCTCATACCCGGTACATAATCACGGGCGATACGCAGCACAAGCTCTCCTTCATAATGAACCTGGCCTGAATCTTTTGGAAGCTGAATGACTGCCTTATCGAGGGAAACCGCCGCATGTGAGGGCTTCAAAAAAATGAGTGGCTCCACGGGGATATTATTCCCTAATTCCTCCGCGTGTAGCTTGTAGTTCCGTCCAACACAATATAAATTATTAACAGCAGCGCACACAGACAATCAGCTCTCTTTCCCATCGAATTGGATTGTTTATACTTTTAGAAATGTATCGCCCCAGATATCCGGACGGTTTGTACAAATCATTATATCAGAATGCATGTCTGCTAAGCGACGCATCTCTTTCCCTTTGTTCACGGTCCAAGCCATTATCTTCACACCTTGCTCCGTCAAAAGCTTAGCCAATCTGGGATTCAGACGCGAAAAGCTGATCGATAGAAGAGAGCACTCCAGTTCATGCAGCCTTCGAGCGGGATTACCAAACCTTGAATCAAAGATTAACCCTGTGCGGAAGCGGGGATCTATTTCCTTGATTTTTTTTAACACATCTGTGTCAAAAGAAGTCAAAATCACGTCCTCCCGCAACCCTTTAGAGGAAATAAGATCCGTCACCTTCTGCTCGATGCCAGGATACATATCGCCTACTGTTTTCAGTTCAATATTGAGACGAAGTCTACCGGAGGCTAATGTGAGCACCTCTTCCAAAGACGGCACCCGCTCTCCCCGAAAGGAACGCCCTTTCCAGCTCCCCGCGTCAAGACGCCGGATATGTTCCCAATCCATGTTCTTTACCTTACCATGTCCATTGGTTGTACGGTCAAGCGTAAAGTCATGAATGACGACAGGTACTCCGTCCTTGGAGATCTGGACATCCAATTCCATCCAGTGTACAAAAGGCATGGCAATGGCCATCCGGATCGCTGCTAATGTATTCTCCGGTGCTTTACCGGAAAACCCCCGATGGGCAACACACAAATTGTTCATCATAAGGACCTCCCAGGAACCCTATTTTGTAACTTGAGTGACTTTACCGTCACTGTCGATCTTAACTCGACCAGCAGATAAAGACTCTACTTTTTTAAGTAAAAGCTGTCCGTTCACCTGATTCATTGGCACGGGCTGAGCTAGCTCAGCAGTCATAGGCTTCAGCTGTAATGAACATTGTCCTTTTTTACTGCATTCCGCCTGAAAAACAGCAGTTTCCCAAGTGGCAGGTACCGTTGATCTCGTAAAAATAAAATTACCAGTGCTGTAGGCGATCCACTTACCTTTGTATGGCTCTACACCTTGCAATACATGTGGGTGACCGCCAATGACAAGATCAGCTCCCGCATCGACAAAACTACGTCCTAGGGTCTGCTGAATATTATCGAACTGCTCTACCCGTTCCTTGCCCCAATGGACTACTACGACAACCAAATCAGCTTTTTGTTTAGCTGCAGCAATCGCTTTAAGTCCTTCTCTGCTATCATAAACTGAAGCAAGCCCCGGTTTATTCTTTCCTGCCATCCAATCCGATGCAGGAATCACACGTGTGAACCCCAATAAGGCGATCTTAATCCCTTTACGCTCAAAATATTGCGCCGAGAAAGCTTCTTTACTGTTGAGTCCAGCACCAACATAAGGAATGCCTCTTTCCGAGAGATGACTAAGCGTGTCTCGCAGACCTTCCTCCCCTTGATCAAGCGTATGATTGTTCGCCATATTTACTGCATCCACTCCGGCTGCCTTAAGAGCATCTAACGCCTTCGGTGAGCCTTTGAATACAAACTGCTTATTAGCGGCGCCAACCCCACCCGTGGTCACAGGAGTCTCCAGATTCACGACCGTAAGGTCATCCTTCTTGAACATTCCATTTAACGCGGCATACGAATAGTCGTAGCCTTTCTTCTCAAGCAATTCCCCGGCTTTGCCCGAAAAAATAACATCTCCGCCAAAATTCAAGGTCACTGTATTGCCAGAAGCCTGGTCATCTGATGGAAGTCCAGACACAGAACCACCATCTGCGACTTGGGAGCTGCTTTCATCTGGCGAAGGGGTCGAAGTAGCTTCCGGCGCCTGTGTTTCAATATTCTCTTCCTTCTCAGGCTTCGGTGTAGGTGTGGCCTCAGGCGCTACCGTAGGAGAAGGGACGGGAGACTCCGTGACTTCAGGCGTTGGCGTTGTAGTTACAATAGATGCTGTCTCCTGAGCAGTAATATCGGGTGTAGGTGAGGCTGTGACTTGCGCCACCGGAGGCGGCTCAGAACTCCCCTTAAATTTGTCTTCCATAAAACTATAGCTGAGCGCCACAGTAATCATCAAAAGAAGACCTGCATTGATCCAAATCCAGGCCGTTCTGCGCTTACGTTTGCTCTTATGTTTGTTCTTCTGTCTAGAACGCGATCGCGGCGGATACATTTTTTCTATGATCTCCTCTACTCTCAAATTGGTTCTATTATAGCATATCTAGCACCTGACCCTCCAAATAAGAGAGTCCGCCAAGTATAAACACTCTCACCGTCCTTATAAGGACGGTAAGTATTTAAACGAGAAATATAAGACATAAAATATAGCGTAAAACTTATACTTCCTTATATTTTAAAATCGTATATTCTTCTATTAAACAAAAACGGTGAAGCAAAATAATTTTCGCTTCACCGTTCATTATATAATTCTAACTCTCTCGTAAATGAACAATTAATTCGATATACGCTTTACAGCGCTTTGTGCTGTAAGCTTAGCCTGCTTAACACAATCGGGTATTGCCACTCCATCATATCCAGCTCCAAAGACATATAGCCCAGGAAGTGTGGTCTCAAGCTCCCTATGGAATTTAGAAAGATTGTCAAGATGTCCAACAGGATACTGTGGCATCGAATGTTCCGAACGAGTAATTTCCGTGAATATAGGTTTCGCTGTAATGCCCATGATCTCTCGTAAATCCTTACTCACTAGCTCCGTAAGAGCCTCATCTGGAAGTTGAACATTCTGCTCATCTCCGGAACGGCCTACATGACAGCGCATAAGTACTTTATCATCTGGACTCGTATGCGGCCACTTCGTTGACGTCCATGTACAGGCAGTAATATTGCGCCCTTCCTTACGTGGCACAAGAAAACCTGCTCCAGCATCATCAATTTCGATATCCTTCTTGTCGAAGGCCATGACTAAGTTCGCAACCGATACATAATTTACCGCATCGAGTGCTGAAACATCCACATGTGGACGCAAAAGTTCGGCAGCAAAAGAATTTGGTGTGGTGATATATATTTCATCCGCAAGTAGCCGTTCGCCACTTTCCAGTTCTAGCTCATAACGAGAAGCATTAGTTCCTGTAGCATGTATAGAGACCACCGCAGCTTCAGTTCGCTGTTCTACATCATGCAGTTCATGAATCAAGCCATGCACGAGACTTTGTAGTCCTTTTCGAAATGTCAGAAAAGTGCTGTTCTTTGTGCTCGTATTTGTCTTGGAGGAATTCTGTTCTTTTATGATTCCACGAATAAGACCACCATACTGCCGCTCTACTTCTCCAAATTGCGGAAAGGTAGCCTGTAGGCTGACTTTGCGTAAATCCCCAGCATACATACCGGCTAATAGCGGTTCGGTCAAATTCTCCATCACTTCAGTACCTAAACGTCGCTCAATCAGCTGTCCGAGGGATTCATCGTCATTACTCCGCTTAGGAGGAAGGATCAAGTCCATCAGCGCGCGTATTTTGCCACCGAATGAAACCAGAGCACTTGATAGAAATGGCTTTAGTTCAGTAGGAATTCCAAGCACAAGACCGGAAGGCATAGGATGAAGCTTGTCACGCTGTAGTATATAGGTCTTCTCTGCCTTTGGATTTGTGTTCACCAGCTCGTGATCTAGCTCTAATTCCTTAGCCAATTCAATCATCTCTGTTTTGCTAGCTAAAAAAGAATCCGGACCTTTCTCAATCACAAATCCATCCCGGTGCAATGTTTCGATCTTCCCACCAAGAGTCTTGTCTTTCTCTAGCAGTACAATATCAGGTTTCATGCCAGCTTCTTTGTAAAACTTACGAATGTAAAAGGCGGCGCTGAGTCCACTCAGCCCACCGCCTATGATAACAATTCGCCTAGAGGGACCAGTCATGACTGACCGGCCGACATTTGATTCAATCTTGTACGAACAACATCGCTCAATACCGACATGTACGCAGGATCGCTGTTTAATGATTCAATCCGCATAAGACGCATATCCAGCTCTGAAGCTACGGCTGTTGCCTCGATATCAAGGTCATACAGCACTTCTAAATGATCGGATACGAACCCGATCGGTGCCACTAGAACATACTCTACCTGTTCCTTGCTAAGCTGCTGAAGTGTATCCAGAATATCTGGTCCAAGCCATGGTTCAGCTGTCCGTCCTGCGCTTTGCCACGTAAACTGCCAATTGGTTATCCCCGCTTGATCTGCAATAGCCTTTGAGGTCTCCAATAGTTGATCTTTATAAGGATCGCCCATAGCTAGAATACGCTCTGGAAGACTATGCGCGCTAAATAATACCCTTATCTCATCGCGAGTAGCGCCTGCTTCGATATATTGATCTATTTTCGCAGTTACTCTCCGGCTTAGAACATCGATCAATACTGGGTGCATATGGTAGCTCTCCACAAAACCCATGTTGATTTTACATGCATCAGCCTTTTCCTGAGCACGTTTGATATAGCCACCCACGCTCATGCTTGAATAGTGAGGGGCAAGCACAACACCAACCGCTTGGGTAATGCCGTCCTTCGCCATAGCCTCGACGCCGTCCTCAATAAACGGATAGGCATGCTTCAAACCCTGATAGCAGACAAATTCAACATCCGCCCCAGCTTTATCCGCGTTTAGTGCTGCCTGTAATGCAGCTACTTGACGGTCTGTGTTCTCCCGCAGCGGGAATACACCCCCGACGATCGCTTCATAGCGATCTGTTAATTCTTTAAGCTGCTCCGCTGTCGGCGGATTACCTCGCCGAATATGAGTGTAATATGCTTCAACGTCTTCTAAGCTTTTAGGAGTGCCATACGACATGACGAGAACACCTATTTTTGCTGTCACGGATTCCATCCCCTTATAGATTTAATAGGCTATTTTTAAGAACGCAGTTTGGCTGATTCTTTCAATACTTCCTGTGAATATTCGTGAATATATTCCGTTAATTCTCTAAGCTTCTCTAAAGAAGCCTCCGGGAATAAGCCATGACCCAGATTGAAGATATATCCCGGCTCTTGTACCCCTTCATCAATTAACGCTTTCGCGTGCTCCTTCAAGACGTCCATCGGCGCTGTAAGTAAATACGGATCCAGGTTGCCTTGAATCGCAAATTTCCCACCGGTTCTGCGTCGACCTTCGGACAAGCTCACACGCCAGTCCACCCCGATTACATCCGCTTGAAGCTTCGTAAGACTCGGTAGCAATTCGCCAGAGCTTACGCCAGGAAAGTATATTTTCGGTACATCAAGATCAGATAATTCGGAAAAAATACGAGAAACCGTCGGTAACACATATTTTTCAAAATCGCGTGGCGCAAGGGCACCGACCCAGCTGTCGAACAATTGAAACGCTTTTCCACCACTACGCACGTGACTGCGGAGGTAAGCGATAATCATATCGCCGAGCTTGTCCATCAGCATTTCCCAGACACGGGGTTCACTGTACATTAGCTCTTTAGTCCGAATATATCCTTTGGAAGGTCTGCCTTCGATCAGATAGCTGGCAATTGTAAACGGTGCGCCTGCGAAAGTAATCAAGGGCACGTCCAGCTCCTTATCCAGAATAGCAATCGTCTCCAAAATATGTCCGAGATCGCCTTCAACATCAATAGGCTTCAGTCTCTCGACATCTGCTGCAGAGCGAATCGGATTCTCGATCACAGGGCCAATATCTTTGACGATATCAAATTTCACACCGATAGAAGCGACCGGATTCATAATGTCTGAATACAAAATGGCCGCGTCCACACCTAGCTTGCGCACAGGCATCAAGGTTACTTCAGCCGCCAACTCAGGCTGTTTGCAGATTTCAAGCAATGAGTACTTTTCCTTGATTTTACGGTACTCGGGATCATAACGGCCGGCCTGCCGCATGTACCATACGGGAACGTGCTCCGTTTCCTGCTTTCTGCAGGCGCGGATAAAAGTGTCGTTGTAGGTCATGATAAGATCTCCATTATATTTTATAAGATTTTTTAAAATAAACGCTTACCGTCCTAATAAGGACGCCGATGGCGTTTATGCTTGATCGGCATACTTACTATTATGCCCTTTTTAAAAGGTTGTAACAAGCAAAACGAAGATCGTGGAATGACAATCCTATGACATTACTATGACATGTATTGCACTTTTGAAGCTAAAAAAATGATATACTGATAAAATGTCTATTTTTCTGTGAATCATGTATTTTCTGAAATTCTTTGAAAGGAAGTGAAAGCACTTTGAAGAAATGGGAGACATGGAAGGTCAACCTCTTAGTGCTTTGGTTCGGACAATTCTTGGTAAATGCCGGAATGACGATGATCACACCGTTCCTGACCTTGTATCTTGCTAAGGATCTTGGAGTTCAGGGTGAGCATGAAATTGGAATTTGGGCGGGCCTTATTTTTGCCGCAAACTTTTTAACTTCTTTCATTTTCCAGCCACTATGGGGAAAACTTGCTGACAAATATGGACGTAAAATCATGCTCCTGCGCTCCAGCTTTGGCATGGCTATCGTTATGGTGTTGATGGGCTTCGCACAATCCCCTATGCAGCTGCTCTTACTGCGACTGCTAAACGGTACAATCTCCGGCTTCAATCCCGCTTCCATCGCACTCGTATCGGGTACTACTCCGAAAGCACGTATGGGATTTTCGATGGGGCTGATGCAGTCGGGTTCTGTTGCTGGTACCATCCTTGGACCACTTATTGGTGGTTTTCTTGCTGATTTAATCGGATTTCGTCCGATCTTTTATGTCGTTGGCGCCTTGCTCTTCATCGCCTCTCTACTGGCACTGTTTCTCGTTAAAGAGAAATTCGATCGTGCAGAAGCGGCACAAGAGCCACAGGTGTCAGTAATGGAGGGCTTGAAGGAATTGATCAAGATCCCTCAGCTCCCGGCGCTGTTTGGTGTAACCTTTTTGCTGCAATTTGCAATGATCAGCCCCATGGCCTTGCTGCCACTGTATGTTGAAAAGTTAAATGGGCCTGCTGAGAATATAGCCTTTTTAGCCGGAATGGTCAGCGCAGTTACAGGGATCTCCAACATGCTGGCTTCCCCCTTGCTCGGCAAGCTGAGTGATAAAGTCGGCGCACACCGCATTCTGACCTACGCGTTAATCGGGGCTTCGCTATTCCTGATTCCGCAAGCATTCGTTACTAGCGTGTGGCAGCTAATCATTGTCCGTTTTCTCATGGGGATTTTTATGGGCGGTCTTTTGCCCAGCGTTAATGCGCTTATCCGGTCTTATACCCCTGACGGGAAAGAAAGCCGCGCATTCGGCTTCAACGGCAGCACATTGTCACTTGGCAATATGCTGGGAGCTATCATAGGCGGCTTTCTATCTGGTTATATTGGTATTGAGGGACTGTTTATCATCTCCGGAAGCTTGTTGCTGTTAAACACCGTATGGGTCCGGGTTAAGCTATACAAAGCTACTCCACCACGGCTATTTCGCTAATTTTCTGCTATTTCACCATTGCCAACGCCAGTCCATCATAGGCTGGCAGACAAGTGCTGATCAGACGTTCATCGGTAGCGATCATTTCGTTGAAATGCCGTACTGCAAGAATGGCAGGCCCATTTCGATCTGTATTTAGCGTCCGTCCGCGGAGAAAAATATTATCACCAGCAATAATCGCACCTGGGTTAGCCAGCTTGATGGCATATTCCAAGTAATTAGAGTAGTTAATCTTATCTGCGTCAATGAAAAAGAAATCGAACTTAGCGCCCTCTGCTTCCAGAGCCTTCAGACTGTCCATAGCAGGGCCGATTCTATACTCCGTAGAATCTCCGAATCCGGCCAGTTCTAAATTACGGCGAGCAAGTTCAGCATAATCGGCCCTTAGCTCTAGTGAGGTCAGCCGGCCACCCGCTGCGAAACCACGGGATAAGCAAATCCCGCTGTAGCCGCCAAGTGCGCCAATCTCCAAAATACGCTTCGAGCGGGACAATCTAACAAGCATGGTGAGCAGTCTTCCGTATCCCGGCTCGACAGACACCTCCGGCATACCCGCTTGGACGATAGCTTCTTTTACCTGAAGCAGGATTTCGTCCTCGGTATAAAGTTGTTCACTGTACTCTTCTTGTGTAAGCATAAAGATTCTCCTTTGATGATCCCCCGTTTTCTCGATTTAAGGGATGACGGGGAAAATTTTATGGTTTATGGAATGCCGGGCATTGTGAAGTGTCCCACATTCCCATATACTTGTATGGATGCTTTTGCGAGAAACGCTTATCGTCTTTAAAGGACGACAATGTCGTTTCTTCTTATTGTACTGGCTTTTTGTATTTATCTACAAGTTAAACGGAGTTGAGCGTATTTGAGCAAATTACAATTAATCGCTACTGCCCCTATGGGATTAGAAGCTGTAGTAGCGCGCGAATTAAACGAACTGGGTTATGAGACCACGGTCGAAAACGGTCGTGTATTGTTCAGTGGTGATTATATCGACATCTGTCGCTGTAATTTATGGCTGCGTACATCGGACCGCGTATTAGTAAAAATGGGCCAATTTCCAGCCAAAACCTTTGATGAATTATTCGAGGGTGTCAAAGCCCTTCCATGGGAAGACTGGATTCCAGAGAATGGAGAATTTCCGGTAGAAGGTCGGTCCCATAAATCACAACTAACGAGTGTACCCGCTTGCCAAGGGATTGTCAAAAAAGCTATTGTTGAAAAGCTAAAGCTTTCCTACCATACGGACTGGTTTCCAGAGAACGGACCTCGTTATGTAATCGAAGTGATTTTGTTAAATGATATCGCGCTTATTACACTAGACACTACTGGACCTGCACTTCACAAACGTGGATACCGCAGACAAGCAACCGAAGCGCCACTGAAGGAAACGATGGCTGCTGCGCTAATCCAGCTTAGCCGCTGGAATGGCCACCGACCGCTATATGATCCTTGTTGCGGTTCAGGAACACTGTTGATCGAAGCTGCTATGATCGCTTGGAATATCGCACCGGGACTTCGCCGCTCCTTCCCTTCGGAACATTGGCCAGTCATTCCTAAGTATCTGTGGGAAGAAGCCCGCGAAGAAGCTTTCGATGCCGTGCGAGACGATTATCCGTTGCAGCTAACCGGCACTGATATTGATCCTGCTGCCATAGAAATCGCTGAAGCTGCCGCTAAAAGCGCCGGCCTGTCCGGAGAAATCACCTTCACCGTGATGGCTGCCGCCAAAGCAAGACCCCAAGGGGAATATGGTTGCATCATCACCAACCCTCCATATGGAGAACGGATCAGTAATGACAAAGAGGTAGAGAAGCTGACTCGCCAATTTGGTGAAATGATGTTGTATCTACCGACTTGGTCATTCTTTGCCATCAGTCCTTATAAGGAATTCGAACAATATTACGGCCGTAAAGCGGACAAGCGTCGCAAGCTGTATAACGGACGTATTGAGTGTCAATATTATCAATACTTGGGTCCACTTCCACCTAGAAATCCAAAATAATTTGGAATTCAATTATGCGAGAAATATAAGACATGAAGTATGGTGTGAAACTTATACTTTCTTATATTTTTAATTAAGAACGGACATCTACCTCAATAGAGGACGGTGTCCGTTTCTTCTTACCTATTCATTTACAGCGTTAGGAGGCTTTAATGTGTCACAAGATCCATTTACGAGGAGCAGTTCGTCCTTAACAGATAGAATCATCCCTATTGTCCGCTCCCGTTATATCGGTTATATCCTTTTTCTTGGCATTATGCTCGCTAAGCTAATGTTTCTTCACAGCGGGCTGCATGCCCCAAATATTGATATGAACCGTCTCGATAAGCTGATTGCTCTTGGTTCAGTTATGCTATTGTCATTTTGGGTGCTATGGCTCCCCCGACGTGGTCAAACCATAGCCCTAATAATCATAAACTTGCTCCTGACATTACTTATTTATTCTGACATTGTCTACTACCGATACTTTCAAGATTTCATCACCGTTCCCGTTCTGTTTCAAGCCGGACAGATGGATGCACTCGGCGGGAGTATCTTTGCACTGCTCCGTCCTTCTGATCTCTATTTATTCGCGGATTGGCTGCTGTTTCTCGTTTACGTCTTTTGCGTAGTACTATTCCGCCGGATCACCCATACCTATAACAATGGGCAGGCTTCCTACTATGCTCGTACAAGTCATTCCCGCACTTCATCACGCTTAATGACAGTACTGAAACGGAGCGCTAACGGTGTCGTCGCATTGGTACTGGGGTGCATTCTGACCTTTGGCCCTATCCACTCTTATGCCACTACCTGGGCCAAGGGCTTGTTCACGGGTAACTGGTGGAGCTTGGCGATGTATAACGTTACAGGACTCATTGGATTTCACGGTTATGATATTTACTTGTATGCCAAAGATCATCTAGGCCCTCAGCCCGAGCTTCCACAAGAGGAAGCCAGCTCCATGAAGCTCTGGTTCAATGAACACAATGCTGAGCAAAGCGCACTTAACGACAGCTTTGGAAAATACAGCGGAAGCAACATCATTGTGATTCAAGCCGAAGCTTTTATGAATTTTGTAGTGGGACGTTCGATTAATGGACAAGAGATCACACCTAATTTAAATGCGCTTATCAAAGAGAACACCTACTTCAGTAATTACTATCATCAGACCTCACAAGGACGAACCTCCGATGCGGATTTCGCCTCTAATGGTTCACTCTATCCGCTGGTCTCCGGCTCAGTATTTGTCCGTTACCCGGATCACCAGTTTGACACACTGCCTGCCATTTTGAAGTCAAAGGGCTACAGCACCAATGCCTTCCATGCCTATGAGGGAAGCTTCTGGAATCGACAGATCATGTATAAGGCGATGGGGTATGACCATTTTCATAGTAAAAAAGACTACAAGATCGATGAGCCTCTAGGCTGGTCATTGGGAGATAAATCGTTCCTGAGGCAGTCACTGAATATGATGGATACAGCAGAATCGATACAGCAACCCTTTTACTCCTTTTTGACTACATTATCTAGTCATCATCCTTATTCTCTCCCTGCGGACAAGCAAGGGCTTGATACTGGGGAGTTTAAGGGGACTATCTTCGGTGATTATTTGCAGGCTGTTCACTATACGGATGAAGCTTTAGGGCAATTAGTAAGTGATATGAAACAACGCGGGTTGTGGGATAATACGATTCTTGCCTTTTATGGGGATCATGATAATTCCATCCAAGAGACCTCTTATTACGAGCGATTTCTTGGCAAAAGCCTAAGTAAACTCGACATGCATCAAATCATGCACCAAGTTCCATTACTCATTCATCTCCCGGGCACTAACGCCTCGGTCGTTGATTCTAATCCGGCGGGTCAATTGGATCTCACACCTTCCTTACTCCATCTGCTGGGGATCTCCCAAGATCCTTATTATCTTATGGGTAATAATCTGTTCAGCGGCAAAGAGCGACTTGTGACACTGCGAACCGGTGCCTTTGCCGATGCGAAGAGATCCTATCTCCCAAGTGAAAATGGCCAATTCGACAAGGGTACCTGTTATAGCCTCGATAGCCGCGAAGTTATTGATGCTGCGGGGTGCAGTACAGGGTTCGAGACAAGCAAGCAACGACTGCAAATCTCAGACGATATCATGAAATACGATGGCATCAAAATGCTCCGAAAAGAAGAAACCGCGCCATAAAAATTCTGATCTATAATTAAAAAAAGCCCTAAACTCCGTCATCAACACGGGTTTAGGGCTTTTTAAGTTGATGGATAAGACCTCTGCATTATTTCTGAACGGCCGGTTGCTTGATAAAAGCTTCTACCTTCTTCAACACTTCTTCCTCTGTTGGAGCACTCACATAACGACCATTAACATATACAAAGGCCCGTTTGCCACATGGACCACAGTACGACTTACAGCCGACCTTGATCTCTGCATCAGGCGCCATCTTTTGCAGTTTGGGTATGATACTCTTCAATTTCATAAAATTACATTCATCGCATACTTGTATATCGTTAGCCATGGAGCAACCCTTCTTTATGTCCCAAATTTAAGGCGAAACGCTTAGTGATCGCCGTGATTACCTTTAGACGGATTAGTAATAACAAAACCTTCTTCAGGAAGATATAAATAATCAACGACCACACCATCAAGGAGCGGTTGATTCGGATCAAGAATAACATCGATTTCCTTATCTGTCGACACTACAACATCATTCTCGTTAGGCGTGTCCAAATCCAGTCCGTAGTGAGCATGATCACCGTGAGCATGCGTAATCGCTACGCGAAGCTTCAACTCGCTGTTTCCTTCAAGTTCCATTTGTTTCTTTATCACTTTAGCCGCATTGCGGGTAATTTTGACCTTCATCTATTATCCATCTCCTAGTACTTAAATTAAATACTCAATTACCTATTTTAAAGGTAATTGATATCTAAAAGCAACTATATTAACAAATTAGATACACAATCCGAGGTAAATCTCACTTCACTGCCTCATTTCCCGGCCTGAAGTGCCGGGTATTTCCTTCCCATCCGTGATACGAACCAGCCCATCAGGAGCATTGTAACTCCAATATCATCGATCGGTAAAAACGGCATGAAATCTGGCAACACCCAATAGAGCAGCACTGGAATTGTGAATAACAGCTTGTCCCCAACTGCGACTTTAGGGGAGATTACATATCGCCAGGAACTACTGAAGATGGCAGACCATTGCTTCAGTGACAGCAGTTTTTTCAGTTTCATAGTGGCCCTCCTCCCAAGTAAAAAGGATACAGCCGCGGATAACGTGTAGTGACGACAGCGGCCATACCCTATGGTTTATTTTACGCAAGTTTACTGTAATTGTTTCATAATTATTTCACATTGGATAGTATCGTTCCCAAAATTAGTCCCGTTTCTAGTGCCATATCTTCAAAATCTGCCAGTGGTAACGGATTTTTGCCGATCCCTAGTTCTACTGTAAATCCAGGTTTGCGGAAGGTCTGGATGAACCAATCCTTATATCCAGCATCGCTGCCCGTTAATTCGACTGCACGATAGCTGCTCGCAGCGGCCAGCCGTGCTGCTAGTTCACGGCTTTCGGGAGGCTCATATCCCCGGTAATTCCAGTAGATCTCTCCCCCTTGGCTATGCAAAGACACTGCAGCTTCTCCGGGCATTCCCTCAGCAAGTATTGCCAGTGCGGCTGCCTCAGGCTCACTAAGCGCCTCAGGACCACTGTAATCACGCGGAGAGGGCAGGAATACACCCCGACGTTCCCGTTCCTCTTCCCAATGGGCAGGGAACTGATCCCCGAGATCCACACCGCGTATATTGGCCTTCCAATGGCGGAAGCTACGCCGTCCCCCGTTCCATTTCATAAGATCCGCATAATACGGGTGGCCTGGCAAAACACCTTCCTGTACTAATTCCACGCCGTCAGGGTTAGCCATGGGAACAGCCCATAGAGTCCAGTTATTGTACCATTCCTCTGGACGATGACCATTCCATGCCAAACCTTTAGCATAAGCTGCTGCGTACTCTTCTATAAACGACATCAAGCAAGGCGAGGTCAACCATTCATTAGCATGCAGAGCCGCGTTAACATGCAGATGACGGCTTCCATTACCTATTTTAAGCACATGAATTGGCTTGCCAAGCACACTGTTGCCAATTGGATGTGCTTGTATAAAAGGATATTGTGCAATCAGACCGCTGATGTCGTTCTCAACATCAACCGGGCCGTACTCTCCACGCAAGAACACCACTCGCTCTGGAATCGGAGGTGGAATGACGAGCACTTTTCCCGGTGTACAGCAGCGTCCTGAGGTCACACCTGGATTAAGCTTCTCCAAATCATCTAAACTCACATGGAATAATGAGATTATTCGTTCAAGATCGTCCCCTTCTTGCACCGCATATCTCTTACGGGGTGAAGACGGCAGAAATAAAACCTGACCCGGATATAAATAAGACTGTCTCCCAACCCATGGATTACCTTGAATCACATGCTCAGGGGTTAATCCATGCAGGGCGGCAATTCGGCTTACGGTATCTCCCCTGCTTGCAATATATTGTCGCATTAGGTCTCATCCTCTCGGCCTTTAATTGCTGATACGGTAGATACAAAAATAGCAGCAAACAGCACTTAACTCTATTGTATGCAAGTGCCACTCCCCTGCATGAAGGAGAAATGAATCACAAGAAAAAAGGCTGGGAAACGTGCTTCCCAGCCTTTTTTCTTACACTCCGTAGAGTTTGTCCCTATTCAATTCAACATTGCTCTGCTTATAACGTGGATACTTGCCACACTACTGGGGTACGTCTAATTTGTTCTCCAAGCCAGTCTCGGGCAATTCTCTGAAACATTTCAGCATCACCACTGCAGAAGAACTGATGAATTGGACTTTCGTCCCCGATAGACAGCTTGCCTTTATCATATAAAATCGTGCTGATCTCACGAGCTGTCTCATCTGCGGAACTGATCAGTTTGACTCCCGGTCCCATGGTCTCTCCAATAGGTTCAACAAGAAATGGATAATGAGTGCATCCTAAAATTAAAGTATCGATGTTAGTATCTTTAATGCCTTCCAATGCCTGCTCTACAATATCATAACTTTTCTCTGAGCGGAACATGCCTTGCTCTACAAGCGGGACAAGCGCTGGGCAGGCTTGACTAACAACCTCAACGAATGGAGACAGCTGCTTCAGTGCATTAGTATAAGCCCCACTGCTAATTGTTCCAATTGTACCGATCACGCCGACATGTCCGCTTTTGGTCGCGCTAATTGCAGCACGGGCTCCGGGATGAATCACCCCAATGACAGGGATCGAGACCTTGGCTGAGATATAATCGAGTGCCGCGGCTGTTGCGGTATTACAAGCGATAACAATCATTTTAGGATTAAACTGGATCAAATAATCTACTATTTGTTCTGTAAACAGTGTTACTTCCTCGGTCGAACGGGGTCCGTACGGAGCTCGGGCCGTGTCTCCGAAATAAATGATCTTCTCCCGCGGGAGTTGCCTCATCACTTCTTTGACAACTGTTAGCCCTCCCACACCTGAGTCTAATATTGCGATAGCTTGCTGCACGAACACACCGCTTCCTTCTACTTGTTTTGTGTAGCTTATGTAAGCCGAAAACAAAATGTACCTGACTTTCAGCCCCAATTGCAGATAATACTCCTTTTGTACTCTTAGTTCAAGCCAATACTTTTTCCATCATTTCACAGGTCCATAAGAATGAAATAAAAAAGCCACCTTCCGCCCAATGCGAAAAAGCGGCTCTATTAAAAGAGAATAAGTACTTTTTGAACGTAAAACCAAAGAATCCATCCACTGTTTCATTATGCGATTTCGTTATTGTCCTTGTCATCTGACTGAGCTTCTTCAAGACTAGCTTCTTCACTGCCAGCTTCATCACTTACAGGCGATACCTCTAACTCCGTGACCTCTTCCAAAGTGACTGCAGCCTCTTGAATGGTTTCTTCAGTAGCAACTCCACTTACAGCTACAGTAGCTGTATCTTCTTCAACAGCACCAGAGCATGATTTGCTCCATTCGCGGACCTCATGTACGACATGGCCTATAGAATCTTTAGCTTTGTCATACAGCTCTACGCTCTTGTCACCTGCCTGCACGGCAATTCCCTGTACCTTTTCAATGCCAGCAGCTGTTCCTTCCGCAATATCCTTGCGCAGCTCTTTTCCTGGCTTAGGTGCGAACAGAAGTGCTGTCACCGATCCAACCACACTTCCGACTAAAGCTCCCCATAATAAACCTTTAGTGTCCTTTTTCATCGTTTCATCTCTCCTTTAAATTCATTGCTTCCCGCTCTACCGGGCTAATGCCTATATCTGCTATATCATAAGCAGCAGGAGTTTGTCTTGTGACTAATTATTACGACTTTTCAGAAGTTTTGTCTGTTACATTTTTGGGTGCAATAGCGTATCGGCAGCATTGTCCGCCTTCTGCCATACATTCACTTCTTGTAACTTTAGCATCCAGCAATTCCTCAAATAAGCTATGTTCGCATTGACAAGCTTTGCGATACTGGGTAGCCACCTGGCGGATCGGGCAGTTGTATTCTCTTATGACATACGAACCGTCTTCTTCACGGTTCCACTCCGCCATATATCCCCCGGCATTTTGGATCGACGATAACTCGGCTACTCGTTCTTCCAAATTCCGGCGTTCCATCATCGGTGCATACTGGGTGAGCATCCGCCGACGGCGTCCCTCAAATAATGTATTTACAGCTTCCAATCCACTGCCATAATCCAATTCACGCAGAAGCTCCAAAGCCAAATTGTGATAGCTTTTTGGAAAATAGTCTTCGGACCTTTCTGTTAAAGAGTACATATGTAAAGGCCGCCCCATCGCTTGCCGAACCACTTTTGTCTTAGCAAGTCCCTCCTGCTCCAGCTGAAGCACATGACGACGGACACCCATCTCTGTAATTCCCAACTCTTCTGCCAGCGCGCCGATGGTCAGTGGTCCTTTCGTTTTCAGGAGCGTCATAATCAAGTGCCTTGTCGATCCATTTTCCTGCCCCATCTTCATCATAAAGGAACCCCCTCTCTTTCACGGCTATCGCCTATTTTATATGATTCTATCTTATGCTATTATAGCGTTACACCGGACCCTAGTTCCTGATCCAAATAATTCCCTACTTCAACAGCAAATTTCTCTAGCACCTCTGGAAGGATTGGAGTGAGCGGATGTAGAGCTTCTCTTTCCCAGGCAAAATAATCCTGCACGAGCGGCTTACGAAGCGCAACAAGCTCTATCAATCTCTCGTATATTTCACTTTTACCTAGCACTTTTTCTTCATGTATGATTGAAATGATATCCTCATAACTTCCAGCATCACGCATAATAAAACCGTCAATCAGACAACTACCAACGTCCGTGACCACCTCTATCGCCAGATGAAGGCAGCGTTCTTGTATTAGTCCGGTTAAAGTGTTGCCATCCCATGAAGCTGCTACAGTCCGAAGACCCGTGGTTATATCTGGGATTTGAGCAAGAATGGTTTCGATTTGTTTGCGGTTGACATAATACACAGTAATACCCCCATGTCAAAAATAGTTAGAGAAATCTGCATTATCTCTACTTACCGCGTTTGCCGCGGCGTTTCAGCCAAAAGAACATAATGAAACTTGCCGCAAGAAAAACGACCAAATAAGTTAACGCTTCCATCGGATACTCGAGCTCACGCATTCCTGTCACCGCTTCCGGTATAAAATGATGATGCTATTCAATCAGTTTATCGCTTAAATTACGTAATCTACAGCAATTGAAAGTTCCTTCACTTCATTAATATGAGCTATGACTTCCTTGTGCGCCGGATGAACCTGATAAGCCTGTAAATCATCTAGAGAAGCTACCACCGTAACAAGCGCAATATCAAAGGATCGATCAGAATGAATGATATCAGCACCCACTTCAATCGAAAGGAGCTGCGGGATTTTACCTTCCATATTTCGCAGTACGGCTACCGTTGCCGCAACGCTTTCTTCGGACCGGTCCTTCAATTTGAAAAACACTATATGCTTGATCATTCTATCTCGCTCCTTGTTGTAATATTGTAATTAGATATTAAAAATATATCATAAGCTTACGCGTTCTGAAAGAAACTTAAGAAGTGATGACAGAAATAGCAGCATTAACCATTGCCGATGTACAGGAAAGTGTTGTAGTATATTTTTAAAAAATCGGAGGAATTATGCCTAGTAACCAACAAGAAACTCATAATATCCAGGCGTGGTCTCTGATCAACCGCAAATATCTTGGACAAGGCGTTCGTGTAAAAAGATTCCGCCGTCCAAAGCGTAGCCAGATTAGAAACCGTGTGTTACTTGCTGTATTGATGGCTAAGGATATCAAACTTTCACGACTCGCAGAAGATCTTGGTATATCCTCTCGCAGTGTAAGTGCCTGGGTATACGAAGGTCGTATCCCTTCCAACAATAACATTGACAAGACCTGCCGCCTGCTCGGGTACCCGCCCCACATTTTGTTTAATGAAACACTGATTCGTCAAAGTCCAATTGTATGTCAACCAACACCTTCTCGCTTTATGAAAAGAAGTATTACCAGTTCACCGCGCAGCAATGTGGTTCTGACCGGACTTTGTATGGTTTACGATTTTTCCGTAACCGATGTAAGTATTTGGATAGGGGTTCATCCCGGAACGTTCCGTAAATGGTTGCACAGCAGCCATCTGCCGACTCCTGCTCTGCAGGAAAAAGCCGAAGCCTTCTTCCGGATTCCACGCCATATTCTATTTGCAGACTGCGGAACGCTCTAATGTGATCCTATCGCTTAATTAGTTTAACGCCAGCCCTTCTTCCTTAATTAGGAGAAGGGTTTTTTGCCATATTTTTTTCTTGAAAAAGGGTCATACTATTGTTTAGGTAACTTTCTTCAGATTTTTAGAACGGAACAGGAGGCGTAAGATGAGACTTGATGGAATACTATCTGAAGGCTACACCGATACTTGGGACGTGGCCCCCGGTGTCATCGGACTACGAACCATGTTCGTAAATTGCGCATTCATCGGCCAGCCCCATTCGGACTGGATCATTGTAGATACAGGACTCAGCTCATACGCAAATAGGATTATTGAATTTGCTAAAGAGAAGTTCGAGAAGCCCCCAGTCGCCATTATCCTGACACATGGACATTTTGACCATATCGGGGGCGTAAAAAAGCTTCTTGAGGAATGGAATATACCCGTATATGCTCATCCTCTTGAGCTTCCTTATCTAACAGGTAAAGCGGACTATCCTCCAGCGGACCCTGCCGTAGGCGGCGGACTGATGAGTACGGTGTCCTCATTATTTTCACATCGCGGCATCGACCTTGGTTCAGCCGTACAGCCGTTGCCGGAAGACAGAACCGTCCCTGGAGCAAAAGGCTGGAAATGGATCCATACTCCCGGTCATAGTCCCGGCCATATTTCCCTATTCAGACCAGAGGATAAGGTTCTGATTGCTGGTGACACCTTTCTTACAGTCAAACAAGAGTCCGTTTTCGCAGTGGCTACACAGCATCAGGTTGTACACGGCCCGCCCTCTTATTTCACAACGGACTGGGAAGACGCGGAAAAGTCAGTCCGAACCCTTGCACTCCTAAATCCTCATATCGTTCTCTCTGGACACGGGGTGCCTATGGAAGGTGAGAAGTTATCTACTCAGCTAGCCCATTTATGCAAAAATTTCAAAGAAATGGCGCTACCGGGTCAAGGGAAGTTCGTGTAATTTTCTTGCGAATATAGATCTTAGGACATATTGACGGGTTGATCCCTGAGGGTCTCTAAGTGTCTCGATATTGGTGCCAGTTTTGATAATTTCCATATGCTCAAAATGCTGTTTTAAATCAGCTTCACTAAAAAAATGAGCGAACTTCCCTTTTTTATATTCATAGGTCGCAGGTTCCAAGCATGCACCACAGCCGTAATTCGGATCCTCATCGGAAAAAGAAGTGAAATAAAGCAGACCTCCGGGGTGCAATTGCTCCAGACAATTTGTAAGCAACCTACGACGATCCTCATAAAGAAATAAATGCAACAAGTCATAGCAGTAGATAGCATCTACCTTCGTCTCTAGATTGCAGTCTAATACGGAACCGGAAATAAAAAAGCATGCGGGGTCCCACTCCACCGCAAGCCCGAGTGCGGCCCCGCTTAATTCAATACCAATGGTCTCAAATTCACTGGAGAACACCTTCGTATTCCGCCCATAGCCTGCTCCTGGTACAAGTACGGACCTCACATTATTCTTACGAAAGAGCGTCTTTGCCTCCATAGCCGTAGGGCTTGGCTCACTTCCCCAGATCATTCCTTCCTGAGCGAACCGCCGGTTCCAGTACTCGGACATACGTCATCGCCTCGCTTTGCTTTAATCGCCCATCACCCTATACCAATATGGATATATTTCCTTAAAACCGAGCTTGTCATACAAAACCGAAGCACCAGCATTCGCTTGTACAACCTGTAAAAAAGCGGTTGTCGCTCCCTGCGTCTTGCCCCAGTGAAGCAATGCAAGCAGCAATTGCTCCGCCATACCTTGTCTACGCTGATCGGAAGCCGTGATAATATCAAAGAGACCTATGTATCCGTTCTGAATAACACCTAGACCGCAAGCGGCAGGAACACCATTTTTATACAAAAGAACATAGCCCTGCTGCAAGACCGAAGCACATAACATTCTAGTTAATGTGCTCCGATTCTCAATGGATAGCTCAGAGAGCTTCGTGAAGACATTTAGCCATTCTTCAGTCAGGCTTTCCTGAACTTGTACCTCATATCGATGATCAGGAGTAGCTAAATCCTCTAGGTCTAGAAGCCTTACAGAGGATGGCTCAACAACTGTGTATCCGCGATCCGCTAGCAGCTCGTCCAGGTTCGCTGGCTGGATATACGGTGTTATTTTAAACACAGGCTTTAATCCCGCAGCCTTATAGTACTGCTCAGCAAGCTTGATTTGGTTTGTAAGATCGGTAAGAGAGCCCTCAGCACTATACAATGGATTGACCGAATTGGCCCTTTTCGTATAACCTGCAGCCGTTCGCAGTACCCAGCCGTTTAGGAGAACACTCTGCTCTGCCGGCCAAGTATTGAGTGTAATTTCCTCTATTGATTTATACATGCTATCCCCTCCTTATTAACCGCGTTCCCGCTTATTACGCATCGCTGGCAGCAGCTTCACTGCTTCATCACCATACGAAGTAAAATAGTCGTATTCAGGTGACTCCTTGCCGTATAGTGCTATTTTCCCATCTGAATTGTAATGAACTCCCCAACCGAAACGTTTCGGAAGTAAAGAGGCCCGCAGGCATGGATGTTTTCTGGAAAATAGCTCATTCCATATTTCTTCCTTACGGTTCATTCGTACTTCCTGTGGGATTTGTTTATGCCGCACATGAACCTCGTACAGAAGCTCTTCATGATTGTATTTATAGGGTTCATTGATAAGCAGCTCATACTGAATTACATGAGCAGGCGGGAGTGTACGACAAGACATCGGGGGGATTCCTGTTTCCTCAGGACAATCTTCTGCTACCCGAATGAAAGTGTTTGTATAACTCATGTGCAACACCTCTATTATTAATTGAAATATATTCCTTCTATGATAATTCATAGTTCTATTATAAGCATAGCTGAATTTTACAAATTTCACTATAATTATACAGCAAAAATCCGGAATCTAAATCTCCTGACTCCGGATTTCCTACCTGCTATCTCATCTTAGATTCTATTCCTCGGTAGCTGCTAGGAGCTCCTCTACCGGCCACGGAAGCGGATTGTGAAAGGTGGTCCAATCCTGCTTCAGCTCTTCAAGTGTCAGTAAACATCTGTCCAATCTGGCTTCAATTTGTGCCTGATCCATACTCACACCAATAAACACGATTTCATTCATTCGATCGCCCCACCGCTCGTCCCACTTGGCTTTCATTTCAGGTTCGCTTTCCAATACCTCCAGCTGCTGATCCTCAGGCATTGTAGCCAGCCAGTAGCCGGCAGGTCCGAACTGAATCGAGGGTCCAGCCTGGCTGATACTCGCTGCAAGATCACCTTCTGCGGCAACCCATACAATCCCCTTCGCCCTAACAACCTCTTCCGGCCAATGACTGAAGAACAAGCTTAATCTTTGCGGATGGAATGGTGTTCTCCGGCGATAGACGAATGAAGATATTCCGTATTCCTCCGTCTCAGGTGTATGAGACTCCTTATTTAGCTCCGTGATCCAACCGGAAGATAAGCTTGTTTTTTCAAAATCAAACCGTCCGGTATTAAGAATCTCCTTCGGATCTACCACTCCGTTAACCGTACGGATCAGCTTGGCGGTCGGCTGAAGTTTACGGAGCACAGCTTCAAGCTTGTTGAGCTCTTCTTCTTCCAGCAGATCACATTTATTAAGCAGCAACACATCACAAGTTTCGATCTGATCTATAAGCAAATCCACGATATCGCGAAAATCATCTTCGCCAGCCGTTTGACTGCGATCCATCAGACTATCACCAGAAGAAAAGTCATGCCAGAATCGGCCCGCATCCACAACGGTAACCATCGTGTCTAATTGAGCAAGCGTAGTTAAATCGATATCCAGCTCGGGATTCGCATAGGTAAAGGTCTGGGCTACCGGCACAGGCTCACTAATGCCAGAAGATTCAATCAGGATATAATCAAACCTACCCTCAGCAGCCAGCTTTTGCACTTCAACAATCAAATCATCGCGGAGTGTGCAGCAGATACAACCGTTAGACATCTCCACTAATTTCTCTTCAGTTCTGGACAGCGTGTTTCCGGACTTCACCAGATTGGCATCCACATTCACTTCACTCATATCGTTCACGATAACAGCAACTTTCAAGCCTTCTCGGTTGTGCAAGACATGATTCAACAACGTTGTTTTACCGGAGCCTAAGTAACCACTTAGCACAGTAACGGGGATTTTTTTCATTCAGATCACTCCTATCATTGATTAGCATTTATATTTAGCACTTATAGCACTTACCGGGTTTCGCGGTGTAAGGTAACTCTTTTGAGGCGTGGACAATATTTCTTCATTTCCATACGACCTGGATGATTTCGCTTATTCTTGGTAGTGGTATAGTTGCGATCTCCTGTCTCCGTACATGCTAAAGTAATGATTACTCTCATTGGTTCCATCTCCTTATTAATTAAATCGTAATAATTACGTTTAACACATCGTACACGTTTTATTCACAGTCTGTCAACTATCGTCTTGTAAATATTTCAACTCTCTTAATTTTGTGGTCTTTCTGGTGGACAAATCACGTATAGATGGAATTATAAAAATATGATTCTTGTAATTTCAGGAGAATCAGGCAGGAGTGGAGATCATGAAGATACCAGTAATTATTTTGAGCGGGTTTCTGGGGAGCGGGAAGACAACTCTGCTGTTGTCCCTGCTGAAAGAGAGTAAGGTAAGAGGACTGAACCCTGGCGTAGTTATGAATGAGCTCGGTAAGAGAGATGTGGATGGATATATTCTACAGGAGCACACGGGTACAACCGTGACTAAACTGCTGGACGGGTGCGTATGCTGTAGCCGTAAAGAGGATCTGGCAGACAGCCTGCTGGTATTGTTAAGAGGGCGCCCTGATGCTATTTATATCGAGCTTACCGGTGTCGCAAACCCAGAAGAAATCGCCAAAACACTACAAGAAACCTCTCTCCAGGAAAGAGTCGAAT
The DNA here is from genome assembly GCF_000758585.1 of Paenibacillus sp. FSL R5-0345. Classification (NCBI taxonomy): domain Bacteria; kingdom Bacillati; phylum Bacillota; class Bacilli; order Caryophanales; family Paenibacillaceae; genus Paenibacillus; species Paenibacillus sp. FSL R5-0345. Next base: position 2,390,098 of record NZ_CP009281.1, on the reverse strand, counting down.
TGCATTTTACGATTACCTTATTGGATGCAGAAAACGCCTTAGAATATAACAGCAGACTCTCTTCTGACAAACAACTGGTTCGTACTCTTCGCAAGCAACTGTCCACCGCTGATCTCATTGTCGTTAATAAGAGTGATCTTGTAGAACCTGAAACCTTATGGCGAATAGAAAAGGGTGTTCGAAAACAAAATGCAGAGGCTGAAATCGTATATACCCATTACAGCGAGATCAACCTTTCTCCGATATTATCAGGAATCATTCCACGCAAAATCATCGCGCCCGCACCGCAACGAGCGCCCCAGACCTTTAAAGGCGCCTCTCTGAAGCAAATGAATTCAGAGCACGGAGGAACCGCTGTAAAAGAAGTGCAGGAGGAGCAGCATGCTTCTTTTTCCCAAGTGACTGCCATCACGCTGACCATACCTCAAGCAGGGACTACTATGCCTTCCAAAGAACGGCTAGAGGCTTTTTTTCAAGAATGGGGTGACAACCTGCTCCGTGCCAAGGGCCATATCCTTTTGTCTGAACAGGAACCGGTACAGCTTGTCCAATATGCGGGTATGCGTACGAGCTGGGAGGCGTCACGTTATCCTGGAATGCCTTATGTGGTATTCATCGGGATTAATTTAGATGAGGAACTGCTGGCAGATCGGTGGACCGCCTTATTCGCGCCTTGACTACCCTATCTCCATTAAAATTACTGCCGCTGCTTCTACCGATTTCCTTCTTGATCATCATTGGTTTTATATGGGTGCCAAATCAGCTGGAACTTCTGGATAACGCGTACATTGATACGTTCAAAACCGGATTTATCGGGATTTTGCTAGAAGCTTTGCCGTTTGTGTTAGCAGGAGCTTTATTATCCTCGCTGCTTAGAGTCTTTATCCCAGATGAAATGATCTCCCGCTGCATTCCAAGGCAGGCGTTGCCGGCTATTTTATTCGCTTGCCTGCTTGGAATTATTTTTCCGGTATGTGAATGCGGAATGATCCCTCTCGTCCGCCGGCTAATCCATAAGGGGATGCCTGTCTACGTGGCGATCGTGTTTATTCTATCCGGACCCATCCTAAATCCTGTCGTCTACGGAGCAACTCTGACGGCTTTTCGTAACCACTCCGAACTGGCCTATGCCCGGATGGGTCTAGCCTTTGCTGTCGCCTGTATTATAGGCCTAATTATCTATGCAACGGTGAAAAAGTCCCCTGTACGCCTGAGTGTTCAGCGCGAAACCGATAACACGCATCACAATAATTCACGTGGAGGAAAGTTAGCTGCTGTCTTTGTTCATACCTCGGACGAGTTTTTTTGAGATGGGAAAATACTTAATTATCGGCTGTCTACTAACCTCGGCCATCCAAACGTTTATGGTTCAAGATAGTCTGGCAGCAATCGGAGATAAGCCGCTAGGGTCTTATTTTTTCATGATGGGACTGGCATTTGTGCTTTCACTCTGCTCCACCTCGGATGCCTTTGTTGCTTCCACCTTTGTACATTCTTTTCCGGCAGGTGCACTGCTAGCTTTTATGGTGTTCGGGCCGATGCTGGATTTCAAAAATTCATTGATGTTACTCTCCCTGTTCAAGACCAAATTCGCCCTTTATTTGTTCTTTCTTATCTTTTCGAGCGTATTTATCGGGGCTGTAATCATGTCCTTATGGCTGTAATCATAGAAATTCCGCACTGATAGGAGGAAGAGCATGAATGACTCTCGAAGCATCCGATTTCACTATTTGTTAAGGGCGGTCATTCTGCTCGCGTTTGCTCTCTATATTGGGCATTTAGTGCAGCAAGACGCTTTGCATTATTATGTAGCGCCCAAACTGGCACGCTGGGTTCAATTATGTCCGATTCCTTTGACACTTATGGCACTTAGCTTGGCCATTCAGGCCTTATTTGGTAAAGGCAGTGTTCTATGCGACTGCGAGCATCGCCTCCCGCATTCCATATTTAAAAGTACAGCGCTTTATGGATTATTTCTTTTTCCGCTGTTGCTTGGATTTGCACTTCCTGACCGAGCCTTGGGAAGTATGGCTGCTAGCAAAAAAGGGATAACTTTAACCTCATCGCCCTCCGATACTAACAATGTCGCTAGATTCGAATCAATTGATCCCTATCACGAAGAGCTCACAGAGCTGGCCAAGATTCTTTATGTACAGCCTACTATCCCTGTTTACCCTGCAATTTTTTCTGAAACACTTGGTGCTATTGACATGTATAAAGAGCAATTTGAAGGCAAAGAAATTTCCGTTTCCGGGTTTCTGTATCGCGATGACAGTGAAACGCCAGAGAGTGCTTTTGCCATTGGCAGATTTCTGGTCCAGTGCTGTACCGCTGATGCCACTCCATTTGGGATGCTGGTTGATTCCGGCAAACTAAAAAGCTTGCCCACTGATACCTGGATAGAGGTTCGGGGCAAGCTTCAAGTTGTGCAATACAAGGGCCAAGAAATAATGCAAATTCGTGCAGAAAGCATTACACCGATCGCGCAACCAACAACACCTTACATTTACACGAGCGCTGACTCCATAGCCACATGGAAAGACCTACAGAGTTCTGTTAAGCCTTACTAAATAATGGCATCCAGCTCATCTTCATCATTCTCAGACCGGTTAGGGTTAAATACTTCAACCATTATACGAGCTGGAATACAGATGATTTGCTGCTTCGGTCTAGAAATAAACCCCATTTCTAAAGCGATTCGCAGAGGCGCATCAGAATACGTCATTTGGATCCCGTAATCAAATACCTTTAAGGTATTGTGACCGAACTTTGTTTGAATATCTATAATTTGCTCTTCCTTAGTCAAAGAAACGGTTTTGTATTCTTTGCCATCGACCGTAATTATAGCTTTCAAATCTCCTTGTTGATACTGCTCATTGCGGGTGTCCCACCACTTGATTCCGTAAATTAAACCGGCTGCTAACAGCGCTATAAAAATAATTACAAAATCGCCACGCTTCATTTTTAACAAGGTATGGATCCTTTCATCGACATTGATATGCGTAATAATTACGATTACAAATATATAAATCATACGCCTCTTTGTCAATGATACTCCTCATCCTTTAGCGAATCCGTGTAGACCAATCTTTTAATACCCTGTCGAGCTCCTTGATTGAAATAGGCTTGGAGATGAAATCCTGCATTCCGGCACTCAAACACATCTCTTTATCTTCATTTCTGGCAAAGGCAGTAGCAGCAATAATAATTGGATACAGCCCCAGCTTCTCGCGTATAATCCCTGTTGCCTCGATCCCATCCATAATCGGCATCTGAACATCCATAAATATGAGATCATAATCCTTGGCCAGCACAGCGCGAACCGCTTCCTCGCCATTGATTGCAATGTCTGGTACATATCCCCTCTTCTTTAGATAAGCCTGCATCAGTTGCTGATTCACTGGATGATCTTCAGCGATGAGAATGGACATGGGTCCATATTCCCCCTTAACATCCCCTTTGGCTTTAGGGTTATCGCTTTTGCCTACATCCGACGAAGGGTAAAGTGCAACCTTCTGATTCCATTCCTCTTTCGGCAATGAGACCTCCACCGTGAAATAGAACTCTGAGCCATGCTCCTCACAACTTCTTACACCAATTGTTCCTCCGAGCAGCTCCACCAGCTTTTTGCTAATGGCTAATCCAAGTCCGGTTCCGCCGTATTTACGATTGATGGAAGGATGCAATTGCGAGAACGATTGAAACAATAACCCTTGACTGGCAACTGGAATCCCCAGCCCCGTGTCTTTAACCATGAATTTAACAATAATATTTCCTGATTTTTGCGAAGCTTCCAGACTGGCAGAAATACTGATTTCACCATTTTCCGTAAATTTCACCGCATTCCCAACCAGGTTTACGAGAATTTGGCGTAATCTCGACTCATCCGTCACAATGACAAATGGAAGATCTGCTGCAATATCGATAGACAATAATAAGCCTTTCTCTTTGACCTTCGGATAAAATAGCTCGCTAACATTCTGTATCACTTCACGCAAATCCACCATTTGTAGTTCTAATGTCATCATGCCTGCTTCGATTTTGCTGAAATCGAGTACTTCATTCAAAATATGAAGCAATGCTTCCCCGCTACTGTTAATGATTTGTGTGTAGTAGCTCTGCTCTTCATCCAGCTCTGTACCCGAAAGTAAGTCGGCCATTCCGATAATACCGTTCATCGGTGTACGCAGCTCATGACTCATGATCGCTAGAAACTCCGATTTCGCCCGATCTGCTTCCTCAGCAGACTCCTTCGCTCGCACAATCTCCTTTTCTTCGGTAATATCTCGGAAAACGACTACAGCACCGATTCGCTCTTCGCCATCAAAAAGTGGTGTCATGCGATATCTGACCAAAAAGCTGGAGCCATCCCGCCTCCAAAATACACCCTCCTTCTCTTCGAAAGAGAGATTATTGAAATGCGAAGGTATCAGTGTCTTCTGAATGCCTAAAAAAGGCTCATTATCCAGCCAAGTCTGATGAATCGCATGGAATTTGCTGTTCATCCATTCCGTTGGATCATATCCCAGCATAGTAATCGCCGCAGGGTTGATGAACATCGTATCACCTTCAAGGTTCATGCCAAATATACCTTCAGATACCGAATTCAATATTAGAGCATGCTCGTTACTTAACTTCTCTATTTCTTCAAAATGCCGCGCCCGTTCCGCAATGTCCCGGGTTACACACACCAGTTCTTGTCCTCCAAAGGTTTCCGAGTAAATATAGCGTAGTGTTGTCTCCGTCCAAATGTAGGTCCCATCTTTGCACAGAAACCGGAAGGATACAGGTTCGAGCTTTTTGCCTTCCATACAACTGTTAAGATAGGATACTACCTTCTCCTTGTCCTCAGGATGTATGTAATCTATACCTCTGGTTTCGTACATTTCTTCCGGTGTATACCCGAACATCGTCTGGCAAATCGGTGATGCATACAGATAGGTGAGGTGTCCGTCCGCTGTATTTCGTGAAATAAAATCCATTGAATTTTCCGACAGGAGTCGATAATTCTGCTCACTATCACGCATCTGTTCCTCCATTCGATGACGTTCAGTCACATCCTGGGCAATCCCGCTGATCTGTAGCACTCTTCCTTCTTCATCCTTAATCACTTCCCAGTGCACATCCAAAAACTTTAATATTCCATCCGCACTCTTAATTCGAACCATAGCTTCACCATTCGTTCCAATGGCTAAAGAATGACGAACTAGCTTTTTAAGTATGATTAAATCATTTGGCTCAATGCAGGAAAGGACACGTTTATAATCAAAATAGGAATGAATGCTGTCATCCAGTGAAAAACCAAAAATATTGCGCATCTCTCTAGAAACCGTCAATCGTGCTTTTGTCGCATCCCATTCCCAAGATCCCATTTTCGCAAGATATTGGGCTTTCGCCAGCATATCCTCATATTTCTTACGCTGTGTAATATCGCGGCCGATGGTTAAAATCTGCTTGATTTCCCCCTGCTCATCACGAACTACCTGCGAACTGCTCTCGATCCACAAATAATGTCCGTCCTTATGCCGGGCTCTACGTGTATACACATCCGTATCAGAATAGAGCTTTCCGTGTTGAGTCATCTCTAAGGCATCATCTACGTGATAATACTCCGGTCTTTTTGTACCAATCATTTCATGTGCCGGATATCCTAGCAGCAACTCTACTGAAGGAGACACGTAGTGCAACGTACCGTCAGGGTCGCCAAAAGAAATCATATCCGGTGTATTTTGGATGATCAAATTATATAAATGCTGATCTTTCTGAATCTTATCTTCGGCAAGCCTTCGGTCTGTGATATCCGTTAGTTCCGAAATCAAGACAAGAGGTTCACTAGCATTCTCCTTAAGAATTAGAAATATATGTTGTGCTACCCAGATCATCTCGCCACCCTTACATAAGAACCGTCTTTCTAACTCAATTGCGGTCCCAGGATCTGCTAAGAGCTTGTTCAGGATAACGTTATGATCATCATTAGTCTTATCGTCTGGATAAATTAGATCTAAATAATGTAGATTCAAAAGCTCTTCTTCAGAGTAACCAAGCATATGGCAAAGTGCTGGATTGGATTGAATCAAGGTCCCTTCCTTGGGAGAGACTACAGCAACCCCTATAGAAGACCGTAAGTATAGTTGCTTAAAAAGAAATTCAGACACCTGTGCAGCCTCCTCTTTTGAGATGGGGACAAACTTTATTACAATTTCGTAATCTATTCCAGTATACCTTTTTTTCGGTAATTAAGCTTGATAGCTGAGTCCTAAATGATAGGCCGGTGAAAAGCAATGAGATTGCGCATTATCGTCATAGACCAAAAAAATAAACAACAAGTCCCGAGTAATCAGGAAACCTGCTGTTTATACATATCACAAGAATAAGGACTATTCTCTTATTAAATTCTCTTGTTGAAGCTTTTTAATTTTCTTACGGATAGGTGCGCCAGCTCTTAAAAAAACAAGTCCTAAAAGAATTAAAAGCCCGCCTAGAATAACATTTACCAAACTAATGCTGCTGGATGAAGTGAAATAATTCGTTAGCCCAATGAGAATGTTCGCTAAACCAAGAATGAACTCTAACCATATAACAGAATTCCATAGCGTGTTAATTCGCTTAAAGTGTTTTATTTTGGATTCCAGATCCGTGTAAATATCAAAAGCACCTTCAGAAGACTTCTTTCTAAGATAGATCCAACGTCCAAAGCTGCTAACACATTCTACTCCATTCTCCTCTAAAAACCTGATGTAAGCGATGCTCTCCGGATGAGTAGGCACATTATCTAAAAGCTCAATCCTATACGTATACTCATTCTTAGGCGTTTCAGTAAACACATATTTGCACCATGTGTAGTTTGTAAGGGCCAGCCCTTTGGCAGATATTTCATTCAGCCACTGTTCTTCCTTCTCAAAATCCCAAAACATTTTGCGAACCACATGTATCATTTGGACTCACCTCCAGCTATTCTCTTCCCATTGGCAATCAGCTCTTCCAACCGGATAAGCTCCCCCTGAATCACCGTCTTACCTAATTCCGTAATTTCGTACTCCTTTCTTCGGGAGCCCTCTTCCCCTTCCACAGATCTTATCCAGTTTTTCTCCAGCAGGGTGTTGATAGCTCCGTATAAAGTGCCCGCTCCGAGATCCACTCGACCATTACTTAAATCCTTCACATTCTGCATAATCGCGTATCCGTGCATTGCGGTATATAGAGACAATAAAATGTAAAACACTGCTTCCGTTAAGGCTCCTCTTTCTGAGCTTTCAGGCATGATTCCATCTCCATTCTATTACTGCTAGCGATATATCGTTTACCGTAATACTATTATTACGGAAGCCGATATAATTGTCAATACAAAAATACCCAATTTATGTATTTCGTTAAGATTATTACCGCAAAAAAACGCCTACGGCATATGCTATAGACGCTTCATAATCGTTCTCTTTATTTGTTTAGCTGGGGAGACTAGGAATGCAATTCCATCAACTTGGATCTACTCCATCTAATTAAATCTATTCCTTCTACTTCGCAAGGGGTGTAGCGGACTGAGAAGCCTACATTTGCTAAAAAACAGAGGCTTCCGCATGCATTCGGACCCAGTTGCAGCTATTCACCCAAATGTACCCCTTTTATACGCAGTTGAAGGCCAATAAGAGCGATACGATCCGTAGCTTCAGAAATAAAAATAGGCTTATACAACTGCCCAAGAGCAATTGTATAAGCCTATTTAGTGATGCGGTCGAGAGGACTCGAACCTCCACGATATTGCTACCACACGGACCTGAACCGTGCGCGTCTGCCAATTCCGCCACGACCGCACATTATGTACACCAGTGAAATAATCACTGTATTTAATACTATACTCCTTTTTTAGATAAAAAGCAATATATTTATTTGCGTATTGTGTAATACGACTAATAGTACGTTAAATTGAAACATATCACTATAGGAATAACCAATCAGTGTTATTCACTTTATATATTTCTCTTATAAGTTGTCAGTATGGTACAACATAGTTAAAGAATCTAGTGCATCAGAAGTGTCAATCTAAACCAGAAAGGATGAATACGTATGAACCAGCAGTGGAACACCGGAACCTACGATACTGACATGGCCTTTGTGTCTAAGTTTGGGGCATCTTTGATTGAGCTTTTGCGCCCCCAGCTTGGCGAACAGATTATAGATTGGGGTTGCGGAACTGGCGACTTAGCGGTAACCATTGCTGCTAGCGGCGCTACTGTAACAGGGATTGATGCCTCTGCTGAAATGATTCAGACTGCCCGTGACAAGCATCCCCAGCTAAGATTCATTTTAGCAGATGGGCAAAGCTATGTCGCGGAACAGCCAGTCGATGCTGTGTTCAGCAATGCTACTCTACACTGGTTAACCGACGCGAACGGAGCTGCCGCATCAATCGCTGCTAGCTTACGAACAGGCGGACGTTTTGTCGCTGAGTTCGGAGGGCTGGGCAATATCGCTTCCATCGTTACTGAACTTCCAAACGCTTTTGCCGCTATAGGGTGTAGCGGTAAGCTTCAGCTGCCTTGGTACTTTCCAAGCATCGGACAATATACAACACTACTAGAACAGCATGGGCTAACTGTAGACCTCGCCCTTTGTTTCAACCGTCCAACACCATTAGAGGCTGGAGAGCAAGGGTTCCAGCGCTGGTTGAACACTTTTGCTAATGGAATCCTAAGTGTCCTCACACCCCCTGAACGAGAAGAAGTCCTCTCTTATATGGAACAGAAACTGAAGCCAACGTTATTTCAGGATAACCGCTGGGTGATGGATTATCGTAGAATGCGGGTTGTCGCTTACAAACGAGTCTAACACTGAATGCGATTTTTCCTATGTCACAAAAAAAAGAGTGTACTGACGCAGCTTCCGCGCCAATGCACTCTTTTTAAAATTTCAATAAATGATTATCTTCTATCTCCCACATATCGATCGCTACCAGCGCCAAGTCCGACAACCAGGAGTACTACGCTTGCAGCAAGCAATAAAATCAGCGGCATCGTCCAGCTATTCGTCACATCATGCAGCCATCCGAATAAAGCCGGTCCCATGGCAGCAAGTACATAACCTACAGATTGAGCCATTCCTGACAGCTCCGCTGCTTCTCGAGTACTTCTGGTCCGTAGACTGAAGAACATCATCACAAGACCGAAGGAAAAACCTCCGGCAATACCAAAGCATATCGCCCATACAGCCATTAAGGCACTGCTGCCCAGCCAGATCCCACCTATTCCGATGAAATACAGAACAGCAGTGATTATTACTAGAATACGTTGATTCTTCATCCGACCTGCCCACAGCGGCACGAAGAAAGTAAACGGCAGCTGCGCCATTTGCATCAGCGATAGTAACCAGCCTGCATGGCTTGATGACATCCCTCGCTCCCCAAGGAGAACAGAAAACCAAGCAATAAAGACATAATAGAGCAGTGACTGTAAGCCCATAAAAATCGTTACTTTCCAAGCCAGCGAAGAACGCCACATATTACCGCTAGAGACCGAATTACTCGCGCCAGTCCCTTGATCAAGCTTGCGCATTTGCGGAATCCAGAACAACGTTGCTAGCGCAGCAATCATAAACCATATGGCCAAAGTCCCTCTCCAGCCAAATCCAGTATTACTGGCTAGCGGCACACTAATTCCTGAAGCGACTGCTGCGCATAAATTCATAGATACGGTATAGACACCTGTCATTAATCCGATTTTGTGGGGAAACTTCCCTTTAATAAGTCCCGGAAGCAACACATTACATACTGCAATAGATAGCCCGAGTATTGCCGTACCTGTGAACAACAGACCTACTCCAGATCCCGACCGGATTAAAATCCCCATAGCCAGCATAACCATGGCAATTACTAACACATTAGCCAAACCGAAGCGGCGGGCTAGCTTTGGAGCAAACGGGGACAAGATGGCAAAAGCCAACAATGGTAGAGTGGTAATAGCTCCTGCTGAAGTATTCGATAAGCCTAAATCATCCTGAATCATTTGAACCAATGGACCGACAGATGTAAAAGGCGCTCTAAGTGCCGCTGCGATAAAAACAATTCCCAGCACTAGCAGCCAGCGATCATATTTAGTATCCGTTAAGCCTTTATTCTGAATAATTCCTTCTCGTTGTGATGCTTTCATCCTGTATCCTCCTAAATTACAACAAGCATAACCATCTTCGACCTCCCTATAAGGACGGTAAGTGACTAAGCTAGAAATATAAAAATATTTATTACATGGCATTAAGAACTATCTTCCACTATTATTATAAAAGTTACAACCCTTAAGTAATTTTATATCCAAATTATTGACAAAACCGAACGACATCTTTAGTATCCATATAATCAGGACAATTGAGAATCAATTTCAATAGAACTCATACATAATTTTATAGAAAAGAGTGAACAGAATGCTTCAAAGGTTTTTTTCCTACTATCGTCCATATAAAAAACTATTTATATTGGACTTCTCCTGCGCTGTTTTTGCAGGTCTGCTAGAACTAGCATTCCCGGTAGCTGTCAATAAATTTATTGATGATTTGCTCCCGGGTCAAGATTGGCCGCTTATTCTTATTGCTTGTGTCGCACTTCTAGCTATTTACGCCTTGAATACGGTAATGCAATATGTCGTTACTTACTGGGGGCACATGCTTGGTATTAACATCGAAACCGATATGCGTAAAAAAATGTTTGATCACATCCAGAAACTATCCTTCCGATTCTTCGATAATAATAAAACAGGTCACCTAATCGGACGTATCACCAACGACTTAAATGATATCGGCGAGGTGGCGCATCACGGTCCTGAGGATGTGTTTATCGCCATCATGACACTCGTTGGAGCCTTTATCCTAATGGCTGATATTAATCTGAAGCTAGCAATTATTACTTTTATTATCGTTCCAATTATGGCTTGGGTGATCATCTACTTCGGACGTAACATGACTTCCACCTACCGCCAGCTTTTTGGAAATGTAGGTAGTTTCAATGCCCGTATCGAAGATAATGTCGGCGGAATCCGGGTTGTGCAATCATTTGCCAATGAGCAGCATGAACAAGAGCTATTCGCAGTAGATAATCAAATGTTCCGTAAAACTAAGCTTCTCGCTTATAAAATTATGGCCAAAAGCTTGTCCGTCAGCTATATGATGACCCGCCTTATTACGATCCTTGTGATGATCAGCGGGGCGTGGTTCTTCATCAATGGCGAGCTCCAAATCGGTGAATTTGTAGCATTTATTCTATTATCCAATGTCTTCTTCCGTCCCATCGAGAAGATTAATGCCGTTATCGAGAGTTATCCAAAAGGAATAGCCGGCTTTAAACGTTATCTTGAGATTATCGACACGGAACCTGATATCAGCGACAAGCCAGATGCAGTTGAGGTAAGTACTTTGCGCGGAGATATCACGTTCCAGGATGTCTTTTTCGGATACGACGAGGACCGTCCGGTTCTGCAAAATATTAGTTTGCAAGTAAAGGCTGGCGAAACGATTGCCTTTGTCGGACCTTCTGGTGCCGGCAAAACCACTATTTGCAGCCTGCTCCCTCGTTTCTATGATGTTACAGGTGGAGCTATCACCATTGATGGCATCGATATCCGTGACATGAAGCTGGAGTCATTGCGTAAGCAGATCGGGATTGTGCAGCAGGATGTGTTCTTGTTCTCTGGTACGATTCGCGAGAATATCGCTTACGGAAAGCTCGATGCGAAGCTGCCTGAAATCTGGGAAGCAGCTCGGCGTGCCCATCTGGAGGATCTCATTCAGAATCTGCCAGAAGGCATGGATACGGTGATCGGAGAGCGTGGTGTGAAGCTGTCCGGCGGACAGAAGCAGCGCCTAGCGATCGCCCGCATGTTCCTGAAGAATCCACCGATTCTGATTCTGGATGAAGCTACTTCTGCGCTTGACACTGAAACGGAAGCAGCGATTCAGCAATCGCTGGCGGATCTGTCCGTGGGCAGAACCACACTCGTCATCGCCCACCGATTGACGACTATAAAGAACGCTGACCGGATCATGGTCGTAAATGAAGAAGGCATCGCCGAGCAAGGCCGCCATGAAGAGTTAGTCCATGCCGGTGGTATCTACAGCCGGCTGCATCTGGCGCAGTATAAAGTATAGGGAGGTTCTATCTAGCTCCCTAGCAAAATGAAGCAATCCTAGTCCCACATTGTTGGAGACTAGGATTGCTTTGTAGTGTACATATCCTCTTGTGAGTATAAGGTGCTGCATTGGACATCCCGGGAGTTAAGGAGTTAGGAAGTGATTTGGCTAAAATGTGACAAGGAGTAAAGGTTCTATAGAGGAGGAGTAATCTTATGGAACATGGGGATAGAATTAGGGATTAGGGAATTCCTCCCCAATTCCATAGATAATATTGCTCCAACCTTAACAATTAGGGAATTCCTCCCCTTAATTTCACCCAATTTGCTCAAATCAGTGGATTTCAGGTGATTTTTAGGGAGAAATTCCCTAAAAAGCTATAAATCCAGCGAATATCGGCTATTTTTAGGGAGGATTTCCCTAATATCAAAGACAATACAAATCTAAACCGTCACTCAAACACAACCTAGTTTCATTTATGCCCAAATCGCATTTCCATATTTTATGTACAGATATTAATCAACTTCTGGTTTTTCTTTCGATAATATCATTACCAACAATAATATTATTAGTATCAGTTGGATACCTAAGTAGCTAACAGGTAAAAGATAACTAAGCTCTATCTGAGGAATATCAAATTCAATGAATCCAGGATTCTCAGATTTTTTCCCTTGGTATTCTTTTAAATAAAATAGAATTCTCATACTAGGTAAAGTGCTGATGAGTAACCATGCAATGTTGTACCTAAGCTTCCTCGTCTGTAAAGCCATCTTGCAAGACATATATGTAAGAAATATTGGCGCTGAATACATTAAGAACATCTGCCTTACCATTTCTTCATTCCATTCCTCTGTATTCAGCTTCAATAAATAGATAGTAATAAAATGCAAAAATACAACCATTAGAACTTGCAAAATCGCTTGAATTCTAACGTTCTTAAATTCACTTTTCACTATACCACCTCTTATTTAGTAACAGTTCTGAATACCGATAGATTAATCCTCTATTTTGAACCCGTTAAAAAATAAAGAAAGAAGGAGCCGCGTAAAGAACACGACTCCCTCTTAATATAAACCGCCTCAATAGCGGCACTTATGAATGGTGATCCGCGATAAATCGCTATTCACGTACTTATTTCTTCGCAATATGCACTTTAAGCTGCTTACCCTTCACGGTCGTCTCTCTCATCGCTTGCAATACCATTGCACCTTTACCGTTCAAAATATCCACGTAGGTCACATTGTCCTGAATCGAGATTATACCGATATCTTCTGCAGATATACCCTCAAGCTTCGCGATTGTGCCGACAAAGTCCACGGCTCTTAGCTTCTTTTTCTTGCCACCGTTGAAGTACAGCTTCATGATCTCTTTGTTCAAGCTCTCGCTTTTGTCCTTCTTGCGGACAGGCTGCTTGTTAATCTTCTGCTCAAACGCTTCCTTCGCGTAAGCAACGGCATCATCCGAGGGAGCTTTCATAGGTGGGAGGCTGAAGCCAATATAGCCTTCGATTTCCTTCACCCATTTTTGCTCATTCGGAGTGACGAAAGTGATTGCTTTACCTGTCTTACCTGCACGAGCCGTTCTGCCTGTACGATGCACGTAGCTTTCTTTTTCCAGCGGAATATCGTAATTAATCACGTGAGTGATGTTCTCGATATCAATACCTCTAGCCGCTACATCTGTAGCGATTAGATAACGGAACTGCCCTCTTTTAAAAGCATTCATGACCTCAAAACGCTCGTCCTGCTCCATCCCCCCGTGGATCTTATCACAAGGATATTCCAGATCAGCCAACCCTCTAAATACCGCATTCACCTGTTCTTGTGTACGGCAAAAGATAATACAGCTGTCCGGATTCTCCACCGTAATAATATCGCTCAACAGCGAGAATTTGGCAGCTTGTCTCACTTCGATCAACGCATGTTCAATTGTAGCGGTTGTAATTCCACTTGCTTGAATCTCAATTTCCGTTGGATCGCTCATATATTTCCGGCACAAATTCTTAATCACTTCCGGTAATGTAGCGGAGAAAACACAAGTCACTCGTTCTTGGGGCAGCTGCTTGATGATCTTTTCGATCTGCTCAATGAACCCCATGCTCAGCATTTCGTCTGCTTCGTCGATGATCAAATACTTGATCCGATTTAGCGGAAGCGTACCTCTTTCAATATGGTCGAACACACGTCCAGGCGTCCCTACGACAACATGTGTTTTTTGGGTAAGTTCAATTTTTTGTGGAGCAAAAGGCTGCTTACCAAAAAGAGCCACGGCCTTAACCCGTTTAAATCGTCCAATGTTGGTGATATCCTCTTTCACTTGCATGGCAAGCTCCCGAGTAGGCGTTAGAATCAAAGCCTGCGGCTTATTCTCCACCCAATCCACCAAATCACAGACCGGGATTCCGTAAGCTGCCGTCTTTCCACTACCCGTTTGCGATTTAACGATCAGATCCTTTTGCTGAAGAGCTACAGGGATCACTTTGCTTTGAACTTCTGTTGGCGTCTCATATTTTAGGACATCCAGCGCTTTAATAATGTCTTCGTTTAACTCATAATCTCTAAATTGCAATTCACTCATCGTTCAACCTCTTCTATGCCGATTGTTCTGGTTAAAGCGGAAACTCCGCGATCCTTCATCTTGTGCATACTTATCATTATAACAGCTATTGGCTCCCTTGATTCCATTCCTTATAGAACTGGTCCAGAAAATTAAGCATGAAATCATGCCGTTCTTCTGCTAACTTGCGTCCATAGGCTGTATTCATCAGGAATTTTAACTTTAATAACTTCTCATAAAAATGATTGATAGCCGTTCCTTTGCTGTAATCCCTGTACTCCTTTTGAAGCGATTCCTCTCTTGGAGACACTCCCGGATCATAAGCTGGACGACCTTTCGCCCCTGAGAAAATAAAGGTTCTGGCAATGCCAATCGCACCAAGCGCATCAAGTCGATCGGCATCTTGGACCACTTGGCCTTCAAGCGTCTGCATCGGTTCTCCACCGCCACCACTAAAGGACATCGTCTCAATAATCATCATAATATGATTAATTTGTTCCTCATCTGTAAGGTTTGAAGAAAGCCAAGTACGCACTTTAAGCAAACCTTCTTCTTTAGACGGATTAAGCTTCTCGTCAGCAACATCATGCAGCAAGGCGGCCATCGTGCAGACAAATACATCTGCGCTCTCGATCTTGGCAATTTCAGCGGCGGTGTTGCGCACTCTATCGGAATGCCACCAGTCATGACCCGTAGTGTCTTGTCCAAGTTGTTCTTTAACAAAATCTTCGGTCCGAGCTATAATTAAAGATTCATTCATCGTAGAAAAACTCCCTTTCCTTAAGGAATATCGAAGCCCTATTATAGCTGATAACTGGTCTTTTCGCCCACAAGAAATCGAAGCTATTATAAATTGTTACTTGCATGACTCCAAATGATCCGCTATAATCGGCAGTAATCAAAATTTCGAAGGGAATTGGTTCTGATGAATACAAATACAATCATGCTGAATCAACTTCATTATTATCACAAACAGCGTTAGCACTCCTGAATTTTTTCAGGGAGGCTAACGCTACTCGCGTTGGCCTCCCTGCGGCATAGATCACGCGCAGGACCAAGAGGTCCTGCGCGTTTTTTTATTTTCTAAACTATGCCAATATAAAAGGAGCTACTAATGATGCAAAACATTAAAGGAACTTATGATTACTTCAGTCAAGAGCAAGCGCTCAGAAAGAACATTCAAAATACGCTGCAGGACTTGTTTGAGCTCTATGATTTTGAATCGATGGATACGACACTATTAAATGAATTGGAGTTACTGACCTCGAAATATGCAGGCGGGGATGAAATTCTCAAAGAAATGTACCAGCTCACGGATCAAGGCAACCGCAAACTGGGGTTACGTTATGATCTGACCATCCCTTTTGCCAAAGTGATCGCTTTAAATCCAGGAATAGAGTTCCCCTTCAAGCGGTATGAGATCGGAAAAGTGTTCCGAGATGGACCTGTGAAACGCGGGCGTCTGCGTGAATTCCTGCAATGTGATGTCGATGTGGTCGGCATTTCCGGCCCTGAGGCTGAAGCAGAGCTGATGCAGCTAGCTACCGAAGCTTTCCGTAAGCTAGGCATCCCTATCATCCTAAAATGGAATAACCGACGTTTTCTCAGTGAGATTCTGGAGTCCATTGGCGTACCTGCTGAAGAGCAACTATCCGTTATGCTTACTCTTGATAAACTTGAAAAAATCAACATTAGCGGAGTCGAGAACGAGTTGATCGCCAAAGGGCTTGAATCTGCAACCATCTCAGCGATTCTAGCACTTATCGAAATGGACAATCCAAGCTTTGAGCAGTTATGCGACAAATACAATCTCACAACACAACCGGGTGCGTCAGAGGTTCTCGTCCTGCAAAATCTAATCCAAGACATCGGACTACAGGAGACTTGCCGCTTCGATCCTTTCTTATCCCGAGGTCTTTCATTCTACACAGGAACAGTTTACGAGATCTTTGATGCATCTGGTTCCTTCGCCTCAAGCTTGGGTGGCGGAGGCAGATATGACGCGATTATCGGACAGCTAGTGGGCAGAGAGGATATTCAATATCCTACGGTGGGGTTGTCTTTTGGTATGGAGTCAATCATGGCACTCTTAGCAGAACGACCTACCCAAGAAAATAGAGCAGCTAATGTTATGGTCATTCCGATTGGTGAGACACTCCCACAAGCTTTGATTGCAGCAGCCGAGCTACGTGCTTGTTCTATAAGAACCACTCTCGTATCCGGAAAAAGAAAATTAAAAAAGCAGCTCGCCACAGCCTCATCCAAAAACATCCGTTACGTTATACTGATCGGCGAGAGCGAATCCAGTGTCGATAAAGTACGTCTGAAGGATATGGAAGAACAAACAGAGGTTATCGTTCCGCTGGATGAAGCTATTTATCTCATCACTAAATAAGGATCATTCTTAAGTACTGCTCAAAAAAAGACCCCGCCGATCACCGGCGGGGCAAGTTATATATTAAGGGAGGTTATACATGTACTATAACCTTGCAAGCTTAATATTTTATGAATGACAGATAAAGATTCCCTTAATCCTTCTTAGATCTTAAACCGATCTACCAGCCCCTGTAGCTCTTTGGCACTTTGGGTATTCTCGTCAGCCACCGTAACTTCATGGAAAGTTTTCTCTACGATATCGGCAGTTTTTACCGCAATATCCTGGATACCGATAGCCCCCTCATTTACTGTAGCAGCCACTTCATTGACTGCAATAGATATACTGGATACCGCCATACTTAGATGATCGGCCGCAGTCTCGAATTGATTCATCAACATATTCACTGTAGTAGCATCTCTATTATATTGCTGACTCACCTCCGTTAAGCGCTCATAATCCCCAAGAACATTCTGGTCTATAAAAGCGAGTAACGCCTCTGAATTTTCCTTCATTAACTCAACAGAAGTGTATACGCCGGAAACGACTCCTTGAATTCCAGCCGCTGTCTCTGACGATTTCTCAGCCAGCTTGCGGATTTCACCAGCTACAACAGCAAATCCTCTACCTGCCTCACCGGCTCTGGCCGCTTCAATCGCTGCATTTAAAGCAAGCAGATTGGTCTGACTAGTAATCGATAGAATCGTATCCGCCAGTACATTAATCTCTGAGATCGCATTCGACTGTTCAATTGCTTTTTCCATATCGATACGAACAGATTCATACACTCGCTTAGCATTATCCGTAGACTCTAACGCCTCATCTTGTAACACCATCGCCCGCTCACTGATCTGTTTGGAAACTTCAGCGCCTTCCTTCACATTACTGGAGATCTCGGACACATTAATATCAATTTCAGTAATCGCTGCCGTCATCTCTTGTGTTGAAGCTGCTGTCTCCTCCATCCCAGCCGATAGCTGCTGTGTAGTTGCTGAATTGTCATGTGCATTCTCTCGAACATCTATGGACAGCTTCTCAAGCGTTTCCGCATTATCTAGCACTTTGCTTGAGATCGTAATTAGACTGCCAGCCATATCACGAAGAATAGCACGTGTGCGGAGCATTGCTTTGGCGATCGTCCCGGTTTCATCCTTGTTTTTCGTCAGATACTCATACTGGGCGTCATACGTCAAATTCAGCTCTGCCGTTCTATTTATCAACTCTGTCAGTTTAACAATCGGTGAAGAGATTTTTTGGGCAAAATATAAAGCAATCAGCAATGCTATAATCAAACTTCCCGCACCTAACACCAGATTAAAGTTTCTCATCTCATTCACTGGCTTCGTAATTTCATCTAAATTAGCAGTTAACCCCAGCAACCAGTTGGTCTCCGGCATAACTGTATAGGCTGATTTTTTATCCACACCATTATATGTATAACTAAGAAGGCTATCTTCTACTTTTTCACCAGATTTCACACGCTTCACAACAGCCATGATTTGGTCATTGGCAACAGGTTGTCCTACCTGCTTCTTATCCGGATGATACAGTGTATTCCCGTTCTCATCGAGAAGATAAGCATACGAGGTCGTTGTATTTACTACTTTTGCATCTGCCAAATACTTAATCATACTATCTGCTGAAACCGCTGAAGCCACATATCCAATCATCTTTCCGTTACTCTTAACTGGATGCACAAAAGCCACCACATAAGCTCCAGTAGATTTCGATTTCAGCGTTTCACTAATTACCGGCGCCGCAGTCTCCATTACTTTCTTCGAATAATTTCTATCACTAAAATCCGTACCTATAAGCTTGATGTCACTGTCAGCCACAGCGATGCCCTTCATATCACTAACAAAAACATGTTCAAGGTTTCCTGCAGCCTCCACGATTTCCTGAAGGCTGATATTCACCTCATTCTGAAGCTTATCCCCTTTGCTAACTCCGCCGTTTCCTGCTTGAAGCAGCAATTCGACAATTTCCGACCTACCGGCAATAAGCTCAATACTTCTCTGCTCTTTCGAAATCATAGACGATATGGTCTGTGCTTTATTCGTATTGACCTGCTTCATTGAATTCTCAGTAAGACTCACAATCGCATGAGTTGACTTCAAATACGTAAATACTCCCATTACCGTTATACATAACAGGGTTACTCCTATCAACATAAATGATAGCTTAAGGCGAATCTTCATACGCTTCTCATCCTTCCGACAACTTGCTCATTCATGAACAAAGCAATTGTAAATAATACAATTACTATCGGATATCATGATAAATTAGTGAATATTGACTAAGCGAAAATACGGAAAATATCAAAAAATGTCGAATTATTGCATATAAATGAAAAAAATCTAGTTCTACAAGTTTGGACACTTTTTATGGAATAGTTAATAAGACCTGTTTTACCGCTGTGATGAAATAGGCTGTTCTGACTGGGAAACTGTATTCACTTGCGTGACTGCACCACCCGTTAAGGCGCTTTTAGTTCTGTTCCGTAAAAATAGACCAGACATTGCGGCGAGTATTTGTTGAAATAACATTCCTGAAATAACAGGGAGTGCAACAGCCGGAGGGAAATATTTTACTGCGAGCACAGCACCCGCGCTTAAATTACGCATGCCGGAATTAAATTGCACAGCCACAGAATCTTCATAGCTAAAGCGGAAACGGCGTGATACCAAGGCTCCGATTACATATCCAAGAACTACCGTTAAGAAAGTTACGCCAATAATAATCGCTAATTTACTATCCGGGTGTTTCAGATAACGAGCAATGCTGGCACCGTTAATAGAAACGACCATAAACAATCCAACCTTTACAAACGGGGAAAGCGGCGGTCCACATACCGTATTCACCTTGCCCTTTGTCCATTGATTCAGAAGCATACCGACCAGCGAAGGAATGACAACCATCCATAGGAGCCCTTTCATCATTTCCCCCAGCTGAATTTCCACACTTGCTCCCATGAGCAAATACAAGGTACCCGGAACGACAATCGGTGATACGAGTGTATCTATCAGAATAAGTGCCAAAGTCAGTGCAATATTCCCTCCATATATGGATACCCACACCACACTAACGACACCCGTAGGGATTGCGAACAACAGTACAAATCCAGTCACAGTGTAGGGATCTTCTGGAAAGACAGCACTTGCAACGAGCCAGCCGATAAGCGGCATCACGATATGGAGAATGATCATCAACACTATCAGCTTCTGTGGTTTCAGCAGTACACCCAGCAGATCCTTGAGATTGGACTTCAAGCTTCCGATCAATGTCATAAAGGCGAAAATCCAAGGAACAAGACCTGTGAACGGTAGCAGTCTGCTTTCATTAAGTACGCCAACCACGATGGCAGTAGGTGTTAATAATGGCATGATTTTTTCGAGTACAACATTGGATTTGTTGAGTCCATTTCTTATATTCGTAAGCATGTGTCGCATACCATATGTATGGATGTCATACATTCCTTATCTGCAAATTTAAGTTGTAACCGCCTCTATAAGCTTACAGAGATCATACAGGACTTTCCATTAATCCACCACACAAAAAGGAACCAATTATTAAAATTGGCTCCTAGAAGTAATTTCTATAGAATCGCTAAACGGTTTAAACACCTTGCGGAAACAATGCGTCCAGTGCTGGGCATGGCAGTTTATCAAGGAACTGAGCCAAAGGCGCGGGCATGTTACTATACAAGTCCTTCAGTGAAGTCCCCTGATAAATGTTTCCGATAATAACCGGGTGGCACAATTCAGAGATCAAAATGTCCCCATTTCCATGTAGATGAAGCTGTTTCTTGCCCTCTATGCAGTGAGGAAAATAAACGCCCGGTTGCTCCTCGAAGCCAAGCGCATCCATAAAGCGGTCCATGCAGGTGAAATACAGGATTGTATCCTCTTTCTTCTGTGCTATCAGTTCACTTACAGCGTTCTTTAATTGTTCGCGGGCAGCAATTGATTTCCAGCCGGTATGATCCATGATAATACTGTTCTGAATCTCATGTGTTCTGACGCCCATAGCATAGACATGATCACTAATTTCCTTCATGTTATCCTGCGTTTCACTGAACAATAGTGTCTCCAGCACCGTATCTACACTTGTGGCAGCGAACAAAGTAATGTTCTCTCTTATTTTCTCATAGATGCTTGGATGAATATTATAATAACGAGAGAACGCATCCGCTGTAGTAAAATTGAAGGAAATATGTATCGTCGTTAATCCGGCAGCGACCAATTGATCAATCCGTTCAGCATTTAAAAGACTACCGTTAGAATTGAGCTGTGTCTGAATCCCTCTGGATGAGCAGTAGTTTACAATCTCTACACAGTCATCGAACTTTAATGTGACCTCGCCACCTGATAAACGCACTCTTTTTAGACCCGGAAGCTCTTCAAGAATCCGGATGACCTCTTTGGCTTTGATACTTTGTCCATCATTTCTATTATAAGCACAACAATAATCGCAGCGAAAATTACAGTTCGAGGTGACTCCTATTTCTAAGCCTTCCAGCTCATAAGTTAGCGGTTTGTCTAATTCCAATGCTTTATATCTCATACTCTAAAGTCCTCCTTTAAAAAATGAATTTGGTTCAAGAGTTCAACCTTAGAGATTATAAAGGTTTATGGCATAGGTTAATGTGAGGTTTATAACAGTCGAATATTTCATCTACTTAGCAATTACTCCAATTGATAACTCTCGTAATGTTTTCCTTCTTCGAAAAACTTACCTCCTGGTGGTATCCAAACACTCTGGTGAATTTTCTTCTCATTTACTACTGAATAAATATAAATCCAACCTTTTTCGTTTTTAAATCTTACTTGTAAATGATAAGGATTATATTGTCTACCTACTTGTCGACTAATTTCCCATTCTTGATTAGGGTATCTCTCCTCCAAATAGTGATTGAGTTGTTCTGTTTTTCGGGATACTTGATAGTCAATCCAGTAGGGGCGAATAGCGAAGGATAATAACAAAAGTACAGTGATTGAAGATACTATAATTAAACTAGGCTTCCTAATCTTATGGGGTAAAAACAAGGCTACTCCAAATAGAATGAGGACAAAAACAACCGAAAATATGATTTCTATTGCTGTAATTGGATGCAAAATAACCCTCCTCAGAATCATGTTGTTCGAAGTCCATGACCCATTTACTGGTCCACACCATTATTTTCCAGTATAATGCTTTATTGTAAGCTAACACAACTCATGCAGAACGCTTGAAAGGAGCCAAAAAATGAGGAGAATCATTCGAAACGCACTCATTATCCTAATATTCATATTTGTTACAGGCTGTACATCTAATGCTGATACGGTTGATACACCGCTGTACTCAGGAAAAGGCCTATCCGTAGGCGTTGTTGGCGAAGTCCCGAAAGTAAGAGAAGATCAGATCCGCTTCACCAGTATTTCCTTTGATGAATTAGAAGATTATACAAAGCTCTCCTCTAATTATGATGCCGTAATAATTATGAAGGAGCATCTGCAAGAAGCGGACGACAACAAGTATGTTAAAGTATATACAAAGGCAGGAATTCCTTTCTTCTTTATTGGAGCTACGAAATCATTTATGCCGTTTGTTCTTGAAGACGTATCGTATGAGCACTCTTCTTTAACAAATTTTAATAATAATATGTATGTCACAGGCTATTTCCATAATGGTGAAAAATTTAGATCTTGGGAATACGGTATTTATAACGACAAAGTAAATGAACCCAATATTAAATCTGTATATTCACAGATGTTCACCACCATCGAGTCCATTAAGAATGGTATGTATAAATAAAACAGGCTGCCAGATGGCAGCCTGTTTCTTTTCATATCACATTTCCTTACAACTCCACCGATTTCCCCATCTCATTCCAGACAGGCTGCCCAATCAAGCCAACGCGCCAGATCGCAATCCCTTTAAGACCATAACGTTTGGCAAGTCCAACCTTAGAATTCACTGAAGTTTCATTCTCACTATAAACGGAAATACCCAGAATCAGCTTATCCTTACTTACTTGCTGAAGTGCAAGCCGGATGCCTTCATCAACTAAACTCATCGGCTCTGGAATTTTTTTCTCTTTCAAATAATCATAAGACATAATGACCAAATCATCTGCTAGGCTGCCTAGCGTCTTGTAATCATAACCTTTATAAGAGCTGTTTAATGGATGAAGGATCACAGTAAGCTTAAGACCTGCTGCGTGTACTTTTTGAGACAGATTCTTCACAAAAGCATTATAATCGGCTTGCACCTTTGCTTTATCTCCTGTTAAACCCAGTCCCTCAAGATCCAGCGTAACTCCTTGAAAGCCCTTTTGTGTAGCCAGATCGACAATTCCTGTAATCGTCTGCTCTTGAAGCACTTTATCTTCCAGGTTCTTCGTCAGCTCGGATGCAGTATCACCCGAAAAGACCATCAGATAAGGCGCTGTGCCCCCTGCTGCTGCATTTGAGATAATAGACTCTGGAGTTACATCCCCAGCAGCTTGGGGCCATCTAAAGTCAGTGCCTGTCGTGGTGAATTGTCCGGTTTTATCAATTCCGCTCCACCCAAAAGCTACAGCATCAAAGCTAGAAAGCAACGAAATTTCGCTGTATGAACTAAGCGCATAGAAACCAAGCTTATACATACCCGTCTTTGGTGAAGTGATTGAGACGGTCTTCGTCGCTTGATCCCATGCTACGCCCGCACCAAACTGCTGGCCGAAGAAGCTAAGCGGAATCATCGTGTTATTGCGGATCGTTTGCGGGGCAACCCCCAGCTTCACAACTTCGCCGTTTACGCCTGCATTTTTGCTACCCAGGGTCAAAGTTACCACTTTAGTACCCGCTGTATCCGTTTTGGTCACGGTAATTTTCTTAAGGGCTTGATTCCACTCTACGTTGATCCCCAATGCTTCAGATATCGCTCGGAATGGGACCATCGTGGTTCCGTTCATCACAACAGGCTCTACTGGAAACGGTAGTGCATAACCATCCAGTACAATACTAACTCCCCCAGCGGAGGCTGCTTGTGTAGTATTTTGGAATACAGCTGTGGTGCCGCCTAGCGAAATCGCCAGACATAAGACTAATTTACCAATCCGTTTGTTCATGACTGTTAAGTCTCCCATCTTCCATGATATGAAGTGTAATCTCTTAAACTCTTTATATGTCTTCTACCATTTTACCAAAGATTATCCAATTGTAAAATTAATAGATTGTCATCTATGAGCTTCGATATTATTTTTCACATCAGAAGAAGTCGACTAAACTACATAAACACGCTCAAAAAAGTCCCCACCGCTCGTTCAACATCTACATCCACAGCAACTTGTATAGGGCTACCCACTTTTGGCTGAGCCCGCAAATCCGCTACGACCATTCCCGATGTAAACTCACCTTTGTGCTCCACACGAACATTCATTTCTTTGTAAGTTACAAGGTCTGGTTGCAGCGCAACCATAAGCGCGAGCGGATCATGCAGCGGTGCACTGTTGATCAAAAAGTTCGCTTCACGGTAGAAATTAAAATAATGAGTAAGCGATTGTTCCATAAACGAAATAATCGCTTTATTTTCTTCACGTCCAAAACGATTTAATAAATCAATATGCTCTTGAGTGATCCGCGTCTTAAGCGTAACGTCTAAACCTACCATCATAACGGGAAGTCCAGATGTAAATACATGATCAGCAGCTTCCGGGTCTCCAGCAATATTCGCTTCCGCAACCGGTGTTCTATTGCCGGGATTGAAGATCGTACCGCCCATCACTACTACTTTTTTCAAAGTATTCTTAATACCAGGGTCCATATCAAGCGCCATCGAGAGGTTGGTTAGATGTGCCAGTGTAACTAATACAATTTCTCCGGGATTCTCATTAGCCATCCGAACAATAAACTCAGATGCAGTTTCGCTAATGGGACGCTGGCTAGATGGTGCAATTTCCACATTACCAATGCCGTTCTCACCATGCACATGAGTGGCGTAACCTGAGTGCTCACGAACGAGTGCCTTGGATGCTCCGATCGCTACAGGAATTTCGTAATCTGGTTTAGCAAGCTCAATCAGTCGCAGTGAATTGTCAGCTGCCTTCTCGACATCAATATTCCCAAAAACAGTTGTAATTCCTTCTACAATTACATTTGGAGCACGCAAGGCATATAGAATTGCTAGTGCGTCGTCAATCCCTGTGTCTGCATCAATAATAATTCGTGTTTTACTCATTTATGTTCTCTCCCATTTGTGCAATGTCGTATGGATTATCATATCACGGCCTATCAGAACGCTCAATTTTATTCATTTGCTGTTCTTTAAAAGTATGAATAAAACTTTCAGGATCACACTCTACTAAATAAGCATATACGCCCTTACTCGTATGTAGATAGAACATACCTCCAGTATCCCCCATTGAGCGATAGGACATATCTAAAATATCTTTTATTGGAAATTCACGATGACGAGTTACAATTCTATCTTTGTACAGATACATTAGCCTATTACACGGAAAACTTCGTTGTTCTCCATCCTTGATTTCCCGCTGTATCTTATAATACGGAAGCTGAGCTACCCATTTCATTTGAAGTCCTCCTGCTTGACGTAATGGACTCCATTTTATTATTCTTTTTACCCTTTTGCAAAATAAAGAAGCTCGACGATTCCCTTAGAAGGAATCATCAAGCTTCAGAAATAGCTGTTATTTCGTTATATAAGCTGCTGCTGCTCGGCAAAAGCGTTCTAACGCTTCAACTAGAATAGATCTAGGACAAGCTAGATTGATCCGCAGATGACCTTGTCCCTCAGTTCCAAAAACAGAACCTTCATTAAAAGCGACTTTAGCCTCTTTGTACATTAACTGTTTAAGCCCATCAATATCCAGATTCAGCCCACGGCAGTCTACCCATAGCAGATAGGTGCCTTGCGGTTGCATCACTTGGACCTGTGGCAAATGCTCCGACAGATAGCTAATCGCATAATCCACATTACCTGAAACGTACTCTAATAGCTCATCCAACCATTCTTCTCCATCATTATAAGCAGCTTGTACTGCATCTTGAGCGAAGAAGCTAGCCATATGTAAGCTCAGTGCTTTCATTTTTTGATCAAACTTAAGTTTCAATTCCGGATTCGAAGACACGATAAAAGAAGATTGAATACCCGGAAGATTGAAGGTTTTAGTCGCGGCAAGGGTGGTAAGGGTAATATTTGCAATTTCTTCTGATAAGGATGCAAAAGGGATATGCTCATAGCCCGGAAGCGCCAAATCACAATGAATCTCATCGGAAATTACAGTCACGCCGTAACGCAGACAGAGTTCACCAAGCTTCAGCAGTTCTTCTCTTTCCCATACTCGACCACCCGGATTATGCGGACTGCATAAGAGCAGCAGCTTTGCTCCGCCTTGCATCAGAACTTCCAATTGCTCATAATCCATCTCAAAGCGTCCATTTCGGATCACAAGCGGATTCTTGGCAACCTTCCGATCATTCATTTTGATGACATCATAGAAAGGATAGTAAACTGGCGACTGTAAAATAACCTCGTCTCCCGGCTCGGTAAACAGCTCAACGGAAAGACTTAAGGAAGTTACAATTCCGGGAGAGTCCGAAATCCATTCCGATTTAATTTCCCAATCATGCCGTCTTCTGAACCACGACGTGATAGCTTCTTTATAAGAGTCACTAGGTACACTGTAACCGTAAACCCCTTGTTCTGCGCGGCGCAGAATCGCTTCCTTCACTGCGGGAGGACTTTCAAAATCCATGTCTGCCACCCAAAGCGGCATAATATCTTTCTCACCAAACAACTTCTCGGACTGGTCCCACTTGTAAGAACGTGTATTACGGCGGTCAATTACGCGATCGAAATCATACTTCAATTAAAGTCACCTCATCCTTATAAACTTGTCCCTTATTGTATCATGAGGAGGAGGATATCGCACTCTGGATAAAAAGAACGCACTTACGAAAGTGCGTCCTCCTTAACTCACATACAGCTATTTTTTATTGCAGCCACTCTTCTAAATGTGCTGCCACAAATTCATCATCCACCAGATGGGGATAGTCCCTGTGCACTCTGTTGATTTCCTCCACTTGTCCCGGTGATAATTGCTCCTCCGGATTTAGACACCATAACCCTTCAAGCAATCCTTGCTGGCGAAGCACCTCATGAATACCCGGGATACAGCCATGAAAATGATGCGCAGGATCAAATATCGCCGCATTGCTATCCGTCACTTCAGCCCCGAGCGTCAGCCAATGGGATGCCAACGAGGGTTCATTTCGGACCTTTTTAATCTCATTAAGCAGCTGTACTGCTTTGCTCGTCCAGACTGCCCAGTGACCGAGTAGGCCGCCGACTATTTTTTTCTCAACGGGCTTGCCGTTCACCATAAATCGGAAGGTCGTGAGCAGATCGCTGACAATATTATCATCATTTCCGGTGTACAGAGCAATTTCTTCGCTACGGCTGGATTCAAGCACAGCTCTGACTACATCCAGCGTCTGATAACGATTGAATGGCGCCATTTTGATGGCGATTACGCCTTCTATTTCAGCGAATGCCTTCCAAAAATCAAAGCTTAGAATTCGTCCTCCCACCGACGGCTGAAGGTAGAAACCAAACACCGGAATCATATCTGCCACTCTGCGTGTTCGTTCCAGCAATTCTTCCTCACTCAAGGTTTGCAGGCCTCCCATGCTGAGCAGTCCCGCTTCATAACCAAAGCTTGCGGCAAGGCGCGCTTCAAGAACAGCCTGCTCCGTCCCACCGCAAATACCCGCTACTTTCATAAATGGACGATCTAACTGGGCACGTTCCACCTCTTCCGCGGCTAGGCGCAACACAGGCTCCAGTAGTCCTACTTCCGGGTTCCTGATCTCGAATTGAGTGGAATGCACGGCAACCGCGATTCCACCCGCCCCGGAAGCAACATAATAACGGGTAAGCGCCCGTTGACGTTGCTCATCCAGCTTGCGCTCTTTAGTTAAGGCGAGAGGATGTGCAGGAATAGCCAATCCATCATGAAGCGCGGCATGTAATTCCGAAGTCAAAGGTACTCTTGTCAGTGTCATTAATATTTGCCCTCCCGCTCCTGAAAATGCGTAGGTTTATTCCAGGTTTCTCCACCTTG
The DNA here is from genome assembly GCF_000758585.1 of Paenibacillus sp. FSL R5-0345. Taxonomy (NCBI): domain Bacteria; kingdom Bacillati; phylum Bacillota; class Bacilli; order Caryophanales; family Paenibacillaceae; genus Paenibacillus; species Paenibacillus sp. FSL R5-0345. The sequence continues at coordinate 2,361,956 of NZ_CP009281.1, read as the reverse complement.
TCCTACCCAATCACCAATCCAGTCAATCATTTCAGCCAGCGATACCCTTGGATAGCCGAAGGTAGCAGCGGCTTTTGCCGCGTTACTTAGCAGTGCGGTAGGTGCTTCTTCACCTGTAAAGATCGGCTCTATGCCTAACTTTCGGCCAAATTCATTCGCAGCCCAGCGCAGTGACAATGTCTCTGGTCCGGTAATGTTCATGAAATTAGGCGGTGAACTGCAACGTAGCAATGCTCGCAATGCGATTTCATTCGCATCCCCTTGCCAGATCACATTGGCATGACCCATCGTGATATCAATGGGAAGACCTTCTCTAACCGATCGAGCAAGCTCCAGTAACACACCATACCGCAGATCAATGGCGTAATTCAGCCGATAAATGAACATCGGCGTTCCATTTTTATGAGAGAAATGTTCAAAAATACGCTCCCGTCCCAGACAGGATTGCCCATACTCGCCATTCGCGTTCGGAGAAGTTCTCTCCGTTGCTCCTCCTTGACTGACCGGAGTAAACGGGTAGACATTGCCTGTAGAGAACACAACCATTCGTGAATTATGGAACCGTTCCGCTACACGTCCCGGCAGATAAGCATTCATCATCCAAGTAAAATGTTCATTCCCGGTCGTGCCAAATTTATTTCCGGCCATATAGAGAATATTTTGGGTTTCAGGGAGTGCCTGCAACGCTTTATCGTCAGACAAATCAGCGGAGATAATCTCGACACCAGCCTCTTCGAGTTCTCGTCTCAGCTCTTTATTCGAGAAGCGGGAAACGCCGATGACTTTCTTGTCGATCCCCGCTTGGCGAATCGCATTCATCGCCAGCCTTGCGAGACTGGGTCCCATTTTGCCCCCCACGCCTAGTAGCATAATATCTCCAACGAGCTGGCTAAGTTCCTCAATCAGCGCTGCTGATGGACTAGCCAAGCGATCCTCCAACTCTTGAACGGTTCGCATCATTGAACTCTCCTCTCCGTTGACTCTGGTCTGTCGCTTTTACCACAAGCGACCTATAGATTGGTGTAATTGGAAACGCTGCTTGCTGCAATCGGAAGCCAAAATCGTGTTAATCAAATGCCAAGCTTGCTTCGATTAGAAACCAACTAGCTATATTCACAAACCATGCTCGCCGCAACCGGAAACTAACTAGCTACATTCTGCAAACCAGCTTCTACATTCGCAATCCATGCTCGCTGCAATCTGGAACCAACTAGCTACATTCGCAAACCAGCTGCTACATTAGCAATCCATGCTCGCTGCAATCGGAAACTAACTAGCTACATTCACAAACCAGCTGCTACATTCGCAATCCATTCTCGCCGAAATCGGAAACTAGCTACCTGATTGCAGAAAGTGCAATAGAATCTCCAAATTCTTAGCTAAAAAATGAATCTATTGCACTTCATACATCAGATTCCGGCCATTAGCTCGTTTAATGGTGATTATCTGAAATTCCATTGCAGAAAGTGCAATAGAATCAAATTTCAGCCACTCTAGAGCAGAATCTATTGCATAAAATGCAATCAAAGAAAACAAAGCAATTATCTCAGCTCAACCAATTCAGTCAGACAATCTAGTAAATTCATACTACCCCTTATCGTAGTGTGACTTAAGCGTTTGTCATGCAACCCGGCGTTTGGCAACTTCTATCGGACACCTTTAACTCTATGCGCCTCGCGGAAATATCCAACTTAATTTCATCGTCACCTTGTGCAAGAGCTAGCATTCCGCCATAGATATGTGCGATTTGTTCGATACGCGCGATACTTGCGATATGCGCGATACTTGCGATATGCGCGATACTTGCGATATAAGTGTATTTCATACACTTATTTCGACTTCTGTTCCCGTAGATGCCAGTTTAGTTGTATTCTCTGCAATTAAAAAACTAAAATGAGCCTACAGACAACGGTTTGTTGAAATTTAGTTGTATAAAGTGCAACTATTTCACATACGCAAGCATTAGATTACTTCGGGCGCGATTTCGAGCGCGCCGACTCCATCTCGCCAAGCAGTTCTTTCCTAAGCTCCGCAGGCAGCAGAAAGTCAAAATCACAGCCGAGGTTCGCTTGAAGCACACGCTCATGAAACAGCAAGCCATAACCCCTGTCGTAGTGCGGCTTGGGCGCTTGCCATGTAACTCGCCGTCGGTCCAATTCCTGATCGGACACCTTCAGCTCTAAGCGCCTCGCGGAAATATCCAGCTCGATTTCATCGCCATCCTGCACAAGAGCTAGCGTTCCGCCGATAGCCGCTTCCGGAGCCGCATGTACAATCAATGCGCCATAGGAAGTGCCGCTGATCCGAGCATCAGAGATGCGAACCATGTCGCGGATGCCTTGTTTCAGCAGTTTTTGTGGAATCGGGATTTGCCCGATTTCCGGCATCGCTGGGGCGCCCTTCGGTCCTGCGTTCTTAAGGACTAGCACGCTGTTCTCATCCACGACCAGATCAGGATCATCGATCCGCTCATTCAGATCGGACGGACTCTCGAACACTACTGCGCGTCCGATATGCTTTTTGAGATGAGCGGATACAGCGGTTTGCTTGATCAGCGCCCCATCCGGTGCCAGATTCCCGCGCAATACAGCAATCCCGCCTTGGCTGTCCAGCGGCTCCTCCAAAGTACGAATTACATCTCTGTCCAGCGTTTCCGCCTGAACCAGATTTTCTGTTACCGTTCTGCCTGTTACAGTCAAGCAATCCCCATGCAGCAGCGGCTCCAGCTCCTTCATAAGCGCAGGTACGCCACCTGCCTCAAAATACTCCTCCATCTGATATTTGCCTGAAGGACGCAAATTCAAAATGAACGGGGTCTGGCTACTAATCCGGTCAAACGTTTCTAACGGCAGCTTCATCCCGAGCCGCTGGGAGATCGCAACAAGATGGATGATTGCGTTCGTCGATCCACCGCTCGCCATCGTAACTGTGATCGCATTCTCGATCGCCGCCGCAGTCATAATGTCGCGAGGACGGATGCCCTGACGAACTAGCTCTACAATCTGCTTGCCCGTCCGCTCGGACATATGTCTGCGTCTGCTGTCCGGCGCCGGGATAGCTGCACAGCCTGGTAACGCCATACCGATCGCTTCGGCAATCGAGGCCATAGTGCTGGCGGTGCCCATCACCATGCAGTGACCGTCACTTCGGCAAATTGCATTCTCTGCCACAGCCAGCGCTTCGTCACTAATATTTCCAGCTTTATGCTCCAGCGTAAAGCCATAACAATCTGTACATGCTCCAAGGCTACGCCCGCCCAGCCGGCCATTTAACATGGGACCGCCTGTCAGCACAATGGCTGGAATATTGGCGCTAGCGGCTGCCATCAGCTGAGCGGGTACCGTTTTATCGCACCCTCCAAGCAGCACTACGCCATCAATGGGATGCCCCTTCATCATTTCTTCCGTATCCATCGCCATCAAATTACGCAGCAGCATTGTTGTAGGCTTCACATAAGGCTCACCAATCGAGATCGTCGGGAATTCCATCGGTACTCCCCCTGCCTGCCAAACACCTCGCTTCACATAATCCACTAATTCATTAAAATGTGAATGACATTTATTCAGCTCACTGAAGGTGTTGCAAATACCGATTACGGGCTTGCGAATATCTTCTTCGGTATATCCCATAGACTTCGTAAAGGAACGATGGATAAATCCCCATAAATCTTTTTCTTGAAAATAGGCTTCACTCATCAACTTTCCACCGAATTCGGCCTGCTTATCCTCGCTGTCCCTACGCTCCCCCATGATCCCATCTCCTTTTAACTACAACACTTATAGACCATGCACAAATCCCTCAGACAAAACCAAGAATCTCCGGTGTTAGACGATGCATGATGCTCTCAATAAACTCCTGCGGAATATGAGGAAGCTTCGTTCCCTCCACTAGATCATTGATATGGTACATAGCATCTAGCATCTTCTGCGTCCCAAAGAACGGATAATCTGACCCAAACAGTATTTTATCTTGCACCCCGTATTCCATAGCAGATACCAGGGCATTGTAGAACTGCCAAGGCCTGCTTCCTAACGCAGAAACGTCCATATACAGGTTAGGATGCTTACGCACCAATGAAATACATTCATCAATCCAGGGATGGCCCATATGCGCCACAATCATCTTCAGCTTCGGAAAAGCACGGGCAATCGGATCCAGCATCGCCGGCTTTGATGCATCTAGATAACCCTCCGGTACAAAAGAGGTTCCCTGATGCCAAAGAATAGGAACATCTAGCTGTTCTGCTTTGGCATAGAGGGCATAATGCTTGGGATCATCAGGATAAAAATTCTGATAAATAGGTGCAAGCTTCAGCCCTTTTAGCCCCATCTCACGAATCGCAGTCTCAAATTCAGCAACACAGTCCAGATGATTGGGATCTACACTCGCAAAACCGAATAACCGATCTGGATCCGTGCGACAGTAATCAGCGACATACGCATTAGGTACAACAAGTCCAGTTGCATGCGCAGCCATCGCCAGTACGATAGCACCAGAGAAGCCTTCCAAATTACGCCGGTGCTGCTCGGGGGTTGCTTCGATATTCATATCCGAGCCCCAAGCTCGTTTGATCGCCTCATCCGTAGGCCCTGAGACCATTCCCGGTCCAAACAAATGAGTATGACAATCGAAGATCATCCCCAGTCCCTCCTATTCACTAACCATCGTATTTGTAATGGCACCAAGCTTCTCAATCTGCACTGTGATCACATCACCAGCTTGTAAATAAATCTGTTCCTCTGCCGGGTAACCCATCACGACGCCTTCCGGTGTACCAGTCAGAATGATATCTCCCGGTGAAAGGGTCATGCACTGGGACACATAGCTAACAATCTGCTTACAATTAAAAATCATGTCCGAAGTGTTGGAGTTCTGACGTAGTTCGCCATTCACTGTACACTGAATATCGAGCTGATTAGGATCACCCACTTCATCTGCAGTGACTAAGTACGGCCCAATAGGTGAAAATTTATCGCAAGACTTTCCTGCTAGCCATTGACTCGTCCGCATCTGTAAATCACGCGCCGACAAATCATTTGCAGCACAATACCCGAATACATAATCCAGTGCTTCTTCCTCAACCACATACTTCGCAGTTCGGCCGATGACGATGCCAAGCTCTGCTTCGTAGTCCACCTTGTGGCTGGCCCTCGGAAGCGGAACCTCCGAGTCATGTCCGGTCAGTGTATTGTTAAATTTATTGAACAGGATAGGATACTCGGGAATAGCCATCCCAGTCTCTTCGGCGTGCCGGCGGTAATTCAGACCAATACAGATGATTTTCCCAGGATCAGTAACGCAAGGGCCGAAGGTCAAATCTTCAACCTGCTTCAGCCAGGATGGATTCACCTCTTCATCAGGCAACTCATTTACAAAAATCCTCAGTTGGTTAAGTGCAGCCTCCCCACCATCAAGCAATTGATTAACCGTTACTGGAACCTCAGCCCGAGTGGATAATGCAATCTGTGCCGCCTCAATATCCACCACACCACGGTCGGTTAGAACGCCCATATGATCATCCTCTTTTTGCAAAAAGGTAATTAGCTTCATCTATATAACTCTCCTTTACTTTATGCATTTTTGCCGAAGACAAGGCCGCCATCCACGTATAGCGGTGAACCCATTACAAACTCAGACTCATCGGAGGCGAGAAACAGTGCCGCCCTGGCCACATCCTCAGGTTTGCCGAGCTCACCGCTAAGCTGTCTGCGCTTAATGGCTGCAACCGAAGCCTCCGGATCCAGAGACGCCTTCAAATAACCTTCTACAAACGGAGTCATAATCGTACCGGGCAGCAGCGCATTTATTCGAATGCCGTAAGGCGCATAATCGACTTGCATTGCTTTGGTTAAAGATAGAACTGCGCCCTTAGAAGCACTGTAAGAAGCACGCTCTGCAACTCCGATTTCGGCGATGCCAGAGGACATATTAATGATAGAACCCTTCTTGCTCTTCATCATATAAGGAAGAACAGCCTTGCAAGTTAAGAACACACCTGTCACATTGACCCGCATGACCCTCTCCCACACTTCCTCGGTAACCTCATGCACGGTACCTACACCACTGATCCCCGCATTATTAAAGAGGACATCGATTTGACCAAAAGCTTGGAATACCCGATCAGCCATTCCAGTAGTACTGCTTGCATCGGTAACATCACAGGGGATGAATAGCGCATTTCCGCCCGACGCCTTTATTTCAGCGACAGCGGCCTTTCCTGATTCTTCTTGGACATCGGCAATGACTATCGTAGCTCCTTCTGAGGCAAATAATACGGCTGTGCTTTTTCCAATTCCCGAGCCTGCTCCGGTGATAATGACGATCTTATCTTTGAGTCGCATCGCTTTGCCTCCTCATCCTACTCCTTAGCTTGAAATTTACCGGGCAGCAGACCACTCACCCCTGGCTTAGCCATAAACAATCCGCCTGCAAACGGATAATCTCGCAGTTCCTTCTCTTGCATCCCTATCCTTGCAGTTGTAATGTAGAGTTCCGTTAGATCGTCGCCTCCAAAAGCGCATGAGGTCACTAGAGGCGCTGGAACTCGAATGACTCCAAGCTGTTCACCTGTATCAGGGTTCCATCGAGATACACAGCCACCGCCCCAATGGGCGACCCAAAGCATACCTTCACGGTCTATTGTCATTCCGTCCGGATATCCACTCGTTGTAGGAATTTGAAATGCCATTCTTCGGTTATTTATCCTTCCAGACGCTTCCTCGTAATCAAACACATCCACTTGCCTAGTCGGCGTATCAATATAATACATCTTGCTTCGTGTGTAATCCCAAGCCATTCCGTTTGAGCAGCCGATGCCGGACAACAATTGGCGGGTGATCCCACAAGACTCCACGACGTAGAATCCTCCGGCTTTCGGCTCATCGTTCATACTCATCGTTCCCACCCACAGTCGTCCTTGTCGATCGCATTTCGCATCATTCGCTCTGTTGTGTAGAAGATCCGCTTCTATTGAAGTCAGCAGGATCGGCGATCCTTCAGCTCGAGAGAGGTAGACCCCATCTTCCATAGCCAATAGAATTCCTCCTGTTGTCGTAGGAATAGCTGCACTAACCATTTGTTCAAAAGAGCGAACGACTTCATCACCAGTGATCCGGTCGTAGATTCTAAGCTTCCTGCCCGTTATATCGACCCAATACAATTGATTGGATTCAGCATCCCAATGCGGCCCTTCACCAAGCTCAGCCTGAGCATCAATCATCAATTCTGCCTGAAATTCTGTACTTTCCAAAATATTCACTCCTTCTTCTATTTACAGCTCACTACCATTAGCCAAATGCCCGCCATCCACACGAATGGTTTCTCCAGTTACATAAGAAGCTTCGTCAGAAGCCAGAAAAAGAAATACATTAGCAGCTTCCCTTATCGTTGCCGCCCGCTTCATCGGTGTATGCTCCGAATACGCTGGGAGCTTCGAAGTTTCGCGCAGCTTACGGTCGAGAGGGGTATCCACAAATCCCGGTGCTACAGCATTTACGCGAATTCCATAAGACGCCAGCTCCACTGCCATCGATTCGGTTAGCAGTATAACAGCTGCCTTAGAAGCATTATAATGCGCGAGCTCGGAGCTTGCTGACAGACCATTTTTGGAGCTCATGTTAATAATAGTGCCTCCGCCGCCCTGAGAAATCATTTGCCTTGCGGCAAGCTGACCGATTAAGAAAACAGCCTTTACGTTGATATCAAATACTGCATTCCAATGCTCAACCGAGATGTCGAGAAAGTGTTCACGAAAGGCAATTCCGGCGTTGTTCACTACAATATCTATCCCGCCGAATCTTTCAAAGGCTCGGGCAACAGATTGTTCCAGCTGTGCCACATCGCGAAGATCACAAACCTCCACTGCGGCTTTTTCACCATAATCCTTCATGGTTTCCAGTGCAGTAAGAAGCTCACCCTCACTCCGGTCCAGCAACACCACCTGAGCACCTTCTTCCAGAAATCGAAGGGCAATTCCTAGTCCAATTCCTCTTGCTGCACCTGTGACCAGCGCTCTTTTGCCAGCCAGCCTCATGTTTATCACCCCCTCAGTTCTTGATCAGAGCACCCCGTATTTATCATAGACCTGCCGTAAGGTATATCCTTCGAGCAGTTCATCGCGTGTATGGTTCTCACGAGTCACCTTATCCATAGCCAATTGGAACACTTCATCGATGATGCCGCCCGGTATCACAACGATACCATCACGGTCACCAAAGATCACATCTCCGGGATGGACCATCACGCCACCGCATAGCACTGGAATGTCATAATCAATCACAATCCCACGCCCTTGAGAATCAACAGGTTTGGTCCCGGTAGCAAAGACAGGAAAGCCAAGCTCCAGAATTTTAGCAGTATCACGGATTAGTCCATCTACAATGGCTCCGCGGCCACCTCTCATTTTGGAAGCCGTAGACAATAACTCTCCCCACAGACCGTTCTGCCGCGATTCATTCGTACAGCCGATGACAATCTCACCGGGCTTGACGCTGTCCACCGCTTCAATCTCCTTCGTGTAAGGATCTTCCGGCAAATGATGAATATCCACAGACAGAATGGTCTTTGCTCTTCCGGCGACGATCCAGGTAGGATCTATCGGGTTAATATTTTCACGCATCACCTGATTACGATAGCCCAATTGATCCAGCGTATCAGAGATTACCGCAGAGTAGAGCTTTTCACACATACTGTCGAACAATTCCTGATCTTTCATAGGCGGTTCCACCCTCCTCAAAGTTTTCTGCTCACAGCTTCCTCATTTATTTAAGCGCACCGGTTGGCCTGCATGAACAGATTGATAAGCAGTAAGCGCGATCTCTGTAGACCTTAGTCCGTCTACTCCCGAAATCGGCACCTCCGCCCCTTCTAAAAGCGCCTGTACAAAAGCCTTCAGCATTAGTTCATTCATATCATCACCCCAAAAGGACCAGGTCCCTTTACCAGATGATCTTCCGTATACATTGTTTTTTTGGTTAAAAGCATCAATGGAAATGACTCCTTTAGTGCCGATAATTTCTAGGGTCACATCCCCCCAGGTCGGGAAGCCCGGATTGCGCGACCAGCTCGGATCGAGCACGCCGAACACACCATTCTCAAAAGTAACATGCACCATTCCGGCATCATCGATCGTCCGCTTGCGCTCTGGATCAAACAAGGTATCCGCATAGGCATACACCTGTTCTACAGAAGAACCAGAGAACCAGTTCATCAGATCCATCACATGCACAGTATGATCTAGAACAGCACCGCCCCCCGATAGAGCTTCATCAGAGAACCATCTCGGTCCTGGAAAAGAACCACGATTCGTGCCTTTAAAAGCAATAATCTCACCAATATCGCCGCGATCTAGTGATTCCTTAGCCCGAACAACCGGAGTGAGGAAGCGACAAGGAAAGGCTGTCATAAGCTGTACTCCTTCTTCAGAGCATACCGAAATCATGCGTTGCATTTCTTCTACCGATAGGCCAAGAGGCTTCTCGCACAGTACATGCTTGCCCGCTCGGGCCGAAGCGATGGTTAACTCAGCGTGATAGACATTTTCTGAGCAAATAATTACGGCATCTATATTCGCATCAGACAGAAGCTCCTTGTAGTCAGCATAATAGGGAATCGAATGACGTTCTGCGAGCGCTAGCGTTCGCTCCGGCACCTTATCAGCAATTCCACCAACCGTCACTTCAGGCATGTGCAGTAAACTAGACAAATAGTCAAAAGCATGCGCGTGCGCGAAGCTGATCATGCCAATATTCAAACGGCTCATAGAATATCCCCCTTCACATCAAGCTTCACTGGTTGATGGAGTATTACCGATTGCTGAGCAGCTTCAGCCCAGCGTACAGCTTCCAGCGCATCCTGTGCTGTTACTATCGGCTCTTCCCCACTTGATAGGCAGCTTAGAAAATGCTCCAATTCCTCATAATACGGATCCTTCAGCAGCACACTCGAAGGTGTCTCCACAAATCCCGATGTAGAACCTGTTGTAATCGATTTGCGAATATGCAGACTTTCGCCATCGCCGGTTCCGCCTGAAATGATTCCTTCCGCATCCGCATATTCAAAGGAGGAATGGAATGACCCAGGATAACCCCAGAATGCTTCAAGCTGTGCAATGGTTCCATTCTTAAACCGGAAAGTGGCTGAAGCATAGTTTATTTCTTTCGATTGATGCTCGAACGCATATACTTCTCGGGCTTCACCAAAAGCCCCACGAATGTAATCAATATCGTGAATCATTAAATCCATAATGACACCGCCGCTAAGAAGCGGGTCCCGAAACCACGCTTGCACGTTACCAGGATGCGATCCCGCCCGTTTAGCATGGTACACTCCGCCTTGATCACTGCCAAGCTGCTTTATTCCCTCCGCAAGCTGTCTGTATGAAGGAAAAAACCGAACGACATGGCCCACAAACAAACTCACTCCGCGCTCGCTGCAGTAGCGAATAGCTTCTTCTGCTTCCTGCGAAGTGAGTGCGAGCGGCTTCTCACAGATTACATGCACGCCATGATCAGCAGCTATCCGTACCAGGGATACGTGTAAATAGGTCGGCACTGCAATACTGACCACCTCTGGCTTCACCTGCTCAAGCATCTCTTGTACGGAAGTAAAATAGCTAACGCCCACTAAATTCCCTAACACCTCAGCGGCTTTTTCAACGATGTCACATACAGCTACAAGTTCTACTTCGGGCATGGACTTGTAACGGTCCGCATGAACAGTTCCCATACCGCCACATCCAATGACTGCTGTCCTAATCAATTCACTTCACTCCTTGCAGATTGTGTTTTCCTTTACAGAAGAATATTAGCTCCGCTTACCCGACTTTCGTTGGCCGCTTCGATGAAGCGAATCAGCTCTAGCGTTAAAGAAGGTCGTACCGGTGGAGCATCCCCTCGCGCCATAGCTATAAAGTTCTTCAGTAATTGCTGATGTCCTGCGTTGTAATTTGCTCCGAGCGCGTTAACTCCGTTACTGCCCCGTTCACGGTGCAGTACGATATAGAAATCTGAGCCGCCTGTACGGTTCCCGCGAATCGTCCCGATTCGCCCGTCCTTCCACTGACCGACTACCCATTCTTGCATATCGTTACAGATGACACGTACCGAATAACAGCCTTCTCCAAGTGCGGCATATAACATCTCAGCAGAATGAATTCCGTACCAGAACAACCCCGGTTGTGTCGGCTGGAAATCAAGCGGTCCAGAGCAATCCGCTCCAAGGATTGCACCTGCACTTTCATCCCCTAAGAGAGCTACCAGCGGTCCACCGAAACGGAGCATAGAGCTGGAGAAAAATGGCGTTCCATACCTCTCCGCCATTTCCACAATCGCCTTCGCATCTTCAGAAGTAACCGCTAACGGCTTGTCAATAAATATCGGTTTTCCGTAAGGAGCCAGCACCTCGAACTGTTCCTTGTGCACTCTCCCATCTACAGAAGTCAGTAGAATCGCATGGGATCTCTCCGCAACTTCTTCTATAGAATTGAGCAGTTCAACACCATATTGTTCCTGCAATTCACTGCTAATTAGGCTTACTCTTGAATAGCTTAGCTCGAAATCAGGAGAACCTCCCGGATAACCGCAGTGTAGCCTGCCACCCGGAATATACAACGGATGGGATACATCATTTAGCATTGCCGCGAATATCCTGCTATGCGAAGTGTCCATACCAACCATACCAATCAGCAGCTCTTCCATTTCAACAACACCTCTTATTCGGTTGGTAACAACCCCATAGAGTGACCTGCTTATTTAGAAATTAGACGTTCTTCTCTGAACCTCTCAAGTAATTCCATGTATTCTTTTCCAACTTGTTCGATGCTGTAAGTAGTTCTGGCTTTCTGTTCTCCTAAGGACTTCAAGCCTTCTCTCAGGCTATTCTGCTCCAGCAGCGCGCTCAATCTATTCACACATTCCGCTTCATTGCCTGATTCGTACAAGGAAACACTCAACGGACCATCCAATAATTCCGGCAACGCCCCTACACTCGGAACCACTACGGGACAGCTGCAGGCCATCGCCTCCAGTACAGTCATTCCAAAAGATTCATTAATTGTGGTACTAACATATAACCCGCCACTCTGCGCGACCGATGAATAATAGCGATGCATCTCATCGTAGTCCACTTTGGGAATCCACTTGAAATGCTTAATCCCCTGTTGTTCTACCTTTACCATCAGCTGTTTCTTGATCTCATCGGGAGCAGTATATCCCCCAACAAGCATAAATTGCAGCTCTGGTATCTTGGCATTCAGCTTTCCAGCAATGTTCAAATAGGACGACCAGTTCTTGTGATCATCCAGTTTACCCACCCACAAAATAGTGACAGGCTCCTGCTCAATCCCCGCTTCATATCGGAACAAATCGGCATCCAGACAATTATTAATATGATAAGCACCCGTTATCCCGATGCTGTCCAAATAATCCTTCATGTAAGCGGATGGAGTGATCACATAGTGAAAAGGCAGACTATCTTTCGTTGCTGCCAACTTCCGCAAGGGTTCGGAATAGGTGGTATGTACCTCATGAATAATAACCTTTCCCTCTTGTACAGGCCCAAGCGCTTCATACAGCTCGTAAGTATCAATAGTAATAATGACATCGAAATCATAGACTTCCATGTAGCGCTTAATCTCTTCAACCGTCCCCAGAATTCGGACATGCTCGTATCCCTCAAAAGCGCTCGCCCCGCCGTAATCCTCTAGAAAGGCAAAATGCACTTCCGAATGCTGACGCAAAAATTTAAATCTATTCGCAAGTTGAGTGGTTACCCCGCCCAGAATACAGAATTTATAAAAATATAATATTCTCATCATCCTTCCACCCTTCACCAAGGATAGTGCAGACCTATCTAGCCCATCCAATATAATTCTGTAGTTCTAGCAAAATATAGATCGCCCTCACGGTCCATCGTCAGCAGCCGCGCATCGTCATTAAGCACCTCAAGCTCCTCACTCAGTACATCAAACTTGAACAAGCGATTCATCGATACGCCGTAAAGCATGCCTTCCTTATAGAGCAGTTCATTACCGCTACGCCAAAAATGAGTCACAACATTCCAGTCCATGGGGAACAATGAGTAAGTTTTTACAGTACACTTAAGCTGTGGATCGAACCGAAATAACTTACCTGCCGTCAAACCCCAAAGCTGCCCTGCATCATCTAGAACCAAAGCAGAAATAGCCCTTTCCCCTTGCAACGGTACACCTTCCCATACTTTGCAGCGCTTCTCCATATCCCAAATCATTAGAGAGGCATCCGCACGCTGGGGAGCAATCCCAAGTCCGCCCCAAACAGACCCTCCAGCAAACAACAGCTGATCTCTACTGACCAAGGATACTACACTCTGCTGCGGCAAAAGATTTCTAAACACCTCACGTGCACCGCTAGCAGGATTGTACAGTGTCAACGCTCCTCCATGCCGACCATAGGAAGGAACCGTTCCAATCGCGAGCTCTTCTCCTGCCCAAGCCCAAGCAAAAGGGCGGTCCTGCTCCTCTTCCTGTAAGGAAAATAGCAGTTCTGGATTCTCACCCGGCTTCCAGTCCCTGTTCGGGTCATACTTAAAAATATTTGCTCGCGGATAAACGCCTAAATATAAACAACCACTTCCAGCTATCATCCCTTCGGTCTGGCCAATGCCCCGATATGAAATGATCTCGTCGGCTGCCTTATCGAATCTGGCCAGCCCACCTGCGAAATACCCTCCGATATAAAGAGCATCGTCAGGCCCGTAGGTCATGGACTGTAAATGGACCGATTGACCTTGCAGACCGAAGTCCATCACCATATGTCGATCCGTCACCGGATCGTAAATCCAGCAACTCCCGTCCCTGTATACACCAGTTAAGCAGCGTGCATTCGGATTTAGAGCATGGTTATTCAGCCATCCATAGTCTCCCGCCGGCTCCGGCATAGCTAGGGAAGTAACGAACAGGCTTCCAGTCCGGATATCATATCGCTGCAAATAGTCATCTTTAATGAAGTACACATTTCCCAACGCATCCGGCGGCGAAACACTAAGTCCACTCACATGATCCAGAGTTTCGCCCCACGCCTGTAGTTCCAGATCATAAATGTACAATTTTGCAGACGGTGTGATCCGGGCAAATAGCTTGCCCTGAACGATATTTAAGTCATAGACCAGCTGTTCACCCTGACATTCATCTGGCATCCCAATTTCCGAGCGTTCACCCGAAGCCGTATCCAGTACAACAATATGTGGGGTTTGTGTTCCAACTCCCACATAGAGCTTACCGTTCCATGCTTCCATAGAACGAGCATACTGTTCTCCAGTCACCATTACCCCGTAATCTCTAAACACTGCTGTCACTGGATCATACTGGAACACTTTCCCACCAGGATAACATCCTCCATAGACCCTTCCTTGTTCATCCGCTGCCAACCGCCACGTATAGAATTCACCGGGAATCATCTCACCCAGGTTCTCCACACCATTTTCATGAGTGAACCTGTACAAAATGCCGCTTCCCCCGATATACACTCCGCTAGTTGTTAAGACTACACCCCAGCAATGATCCGAGCCTTCGAGCGCATAACGTTCTGGCGCTTGTTCGCCGCTAGGATCCAGAACAAACAATATGCATGGACTACCAGAAGAAACAGCATATATCCGGTCTGCTCCTTGCCATGTTCCATAAGCCGTGGCCCAAACCGCCACACCGTCCAGTGGCTCACCGATCCGCAGCGTCTTCATCTGCTCCCGCCTTCTTTTGCCAGCTGTTCCTTCACCTTCACTTCCGCCCCAGAAACTGCCGCAGGATAAGCTAATACTGCTCCCAACAAATCCACTGGATCCTCTGCATAACGCCTAAAGGCTTCTTCACAACGCTCGACCGGGAATATCGCACTAATTAATGGTTTAACCTGAATATCGCCTTCGGAGATTAACCGAATATATTCAGCCATATTACGTCCTTCTGTCCATCGTACGTAGCCATAAGGGTAGTCAATCCCCTGCCGCTCATAGATAGGATCATATCGTCCGGGACCGCCGGCTCTAGAAATCAGCACTTGAGCTTCCTTACCGAACATCAGATCACGAGAGAAATCCGGTTTAATATCTCCAACCAATAGTACCTTTCCGCGATCCCGTACCCACTCTAGTGCTTGATCAATAAGGTCGCCGGTTTTGCCGCCTGCACAGACGATGACTGCATCTGCTCCCATGTCCTCCGTCAGGTTAGCAAGATGTTCCTTTACCTTCTCTGTGCTAGTAGCGATATGTCTAATCCCCAATCTTTCGGCCATCTCACAGCGCTCTGCAAGTAAATCATAGACAATCACTCGGCATCCTGCCGCCTTAGCGATCTGCGCAATCAACTGCCCAAGAATTCCGGCACCGATCAATACAAGTGTCTCTCCAAACTGCGGTGCAACCTGCCTTACCGCATGTACTGCAATAGCTCCAAGCCCTACTGTCGATGCTTCCTCCGAACTTACATGATCAGGAATGGGCACCATCAGATGCTGAGGCATTAGCAGCCATTCTGCATGCTTCGCATAAGGACCGCCGTAACAAGCTACCCGAAGACCCTCAGGCCAGTGCTCCATTCCTTTCCCACGTGTTCGGATTACACCTGCTGCACTGTATCCAAGTACAATTTGTTGCGTACGGTGCAGGCCATTCATCATCATTTCCGTTCCGGGGCTAATTGCCGAATATTCAGTCTGGACTAGTACAAATCCATCTTCAATGACTGGTGTCAGAACATCCGACATGCGAATCTGTCCTTCCTGAGATATTACCGCCTTCATATGTCTTCTCCTCCCGACTGCTTCAGAAACGATTCCGTCACATGCAGCATCTTCTCTATGGGTGTTACTCCTTCAACGCACCGATCATTACGCCTTTTACAAAATATTTCTGTAAAAATGGATAGATCATCAGAATGGGAACGGTAGCAATGATTATCGTAGCGAATTTAATAGATTCACTGATCCGAAATACCTCATCTTGGGTAACACCTGCCAGCATATTTTGCGCAGAGGATTGAATCAGGATTTCTCTCAATATCAATTGGAGCGGGAACAAATTCCGATCCTGTAAATAAATCATGGCCGAGAACCAACTGTTCCAGTGGCCTACGGCATAAAAGAGGGTCATAACCGCCAGAACCGGCATAGAGAGCGGAAGCACGATCCGCAGCAGAATTCTGAAATCATGGGCGCCGTCTATTTTGGCAGACTCTATTAAACTATCAGGGATAGACTGAAAGAAAGTCCGCATCACTATCAAATTAAAAGCACTAACCGCACCAGGTAACAGCAGCGCCCACCGTGTATCATACAAGCCAAGCTCACGGACATTCAGATACGCCGGAATTAAGCCACCACTAAAAAACATCGTGAACACAATAAAAGCCATTATGACATTTCTCCCCTCCAGATTCTTTCTGGACAGAGGATAGGCACCAAGTGTAGTAAGCACAAGATTAATCAACGTACCGACAATGACATAAAAGAAAGTATTTCCGTAAGCTGTCCAGACCCGCGTATCCTCAAATACCAGCTTGTAAGCATCCAGATTAAAGCCGATTGGAAAGAAGCTTACCTTCCCCGCAGCAATAGCATGTGCATCACTGAATGAGGAAACCAGCACGTACCACATCGGGTACAGGAACAGGAAAGAACACAAGATTAGAAACAGCACATTGCAGCTGTCGAATATGATTTCACCCATACTGCGTTTCACAACCATTGTCTACCCTCCTAAAAGTTTTGTGAGCTATTCTTCATTGAAGTTACTTCGTACAAAACTCGCATCGGAAGTTATGCTTACCATAGGCTGCTTTCAGTTGTTTTTCGGCTGATCCGATTAGCTAGCACGAGCAATGTGAAGTTAATTACAGAATTGAATAATCCAACCGCCGCAGAAAAACTATAATTCGCTTCCATCACACCTCGTCTATAGACAAATGTTGAAATAACATCCGCAGTGACGTACGTTCCTGGATTGTAGAGCAATATAATTTTGTCCCAGCCCACATTCAGCAGGGTACCGACATTCAGAATCAAGAGAATTAGGACCGTAGGGAGAATCCCAGGCAGCGTTATATTCGTTAGCTGTTTCCATCGCCCTGCTCCATCTACAACTGCAGCTTCATACAGGCTCGGATTGATACCAGATAACGCTGCTAAATAAATAATTGAATTCCAGCCTAGGCTCTGCCACATGCCAGAACCCACATAGATCGTTCGAAACCATTCCGGCAGAATCAGGAACTGGATAGGCTCAGAGATCAGGCCGATGCCAAGCAACAGGCTGTTAATAATTCCTCCGGGCTTGGTGAAATCAATAATCATCCCGCAAATGACGATGAGCGAAATAAAATGCGGCAAATAAGACACGGTCTGCAAAAAGGACTTCAGCTTCTTGAGCCGCAGCTCATTGAGTAGCAGGGCAAAAGCAAGTGAAGCAGGAAAAATGAAGATGAGCGAGTAGAAGCTCATTAAGAAGGTATTTTTAAGCAGTCTGAGAAAATAATAGCTTTCGAAAAACTTCTCGAAATTCTTGAAGCCCACCCAAGGACTATCCGTGATCCCCAAGTAGGGATTGAAATTCTTAAAGGCAATGATCGCCCCATACATCGGCTTGTATTCAAAAATCAGAAAATACAAAACCGTAGGGAGTAACATGAGATACAGATAGCGATTGGAGGCTATCCGCTTCCAGGGAATCGGACTCCTCTTGACCGGAAGCTTCCTGCTTTCAACTTTAGCGACTTTTACAGGTACAGCCATATAGTTCTCCTCTCCCGGACACTGGCGTTAGTCATAGCTGTCATGCGGCGAGCGGTCACTTAGAAATCTCTGAACCGCTCGGCCCACGACAACCTCTTACAAGCTGAATCATTTCCCTTTAAATCGCTCGTATGCAACCTGATACTCTTTTAGCACATCGTTAATCCCCATCTTCTCAAGCTGCTTCATCACTTTGTCATAGTCTTCAATCTTTTGGCGCCCCATGATCATGGCATTAATTGTCTCTGCTACATAGGTCTGAATATCAGCCATCAAAGGAACAACTACATCGTTTTCCTCTGTTGTGAATTGGACTGGAGGCAGCTTGCTATCAAAATCAATATAGTCACTGTATAACTCGAGTGGATTTTCCGTCTGTCCGTTAGCTTCTCGGATCTGCTCAGCATATCTGGTATCCGCTACTGTAGCCCAGCTTCCGCCCCCGATCGTATGGTTCAGCAGTTCCTGTGTATTCGTGAGACCATTGGTTGGATGAGTCACTTCTTTCTTATAAATAGGCTCTCCGTTTACCAGATCATAGGACTTGCCTTCAACCCCAAAGTTGTTCAAAAGAATGCCTTCCTCTGAGTATTGATAATCCAGCCATTTCATCACTTCCTCAGGATGCTCGGTCCGCGAGGAGACCGCCAATCCGTGTGCTGCTGCCTGCCAGCGGAAGGAGACATGACGTTGATCACCGTTTGGTCCTTTTGGTGGAATGGCCGGTGCAATTTTGAAGGTCGGATGTTTACCCTCCATTAAAGTAGTAAAGTTCCCCATGTAGGAACCAGACCAACCAAACCATGCCCCTGCCACATCAGTAGTCACTTTCTCAGTCAGGGTCTGGAATGTGGTATCTACCAGATAGTTCGGGTCGAGCAATTGTTCATCGTAAAGACGGTGCAGATAGGTTACGACATCCTTGAATTTCGGATCGTTCGGACCGTATTTCACTTGGCCGTTATCCACGAAGAATCCGTAGTCAACACCAAAGGCAGGAGCGAATAACATCATGATATTTTCCAAGTTAACCGTGACCAGTGGAATTTCATCCTTCTTGCCATTTCCGTTGGCATCCTGCTCCCTAAATGCTTTGAGCATGTTATACCAATCTTCCGTAGTTTCCGGCATAGATAGACCCAGCTTATCGATCCAGTCTTTACGCACTTGCGGGAACATTTGAGTGAGATCCTGTGAATCAAGAACGAGATTAGGTAGGTAAAAAATGTGGCCTTCAGGCGAAGTGATTTGTCCCCGGATATCCGGGTTGTCGTCGAGGATTTTCTTGAAGTTTGGCGCATTTTTCTCAATTAAATCTTCCAGAGGAAGCAGCGCGCCTTGTGTACCATATTTTCCGGAATCCGTGCCCCATAGATCATTGTAGATAATGTCCGGCAGCTTACCAGATGACATTAATAGGCTAAAAGCTTCCGCACTGGCTTCCGTACTATGTTGAAAGTCGATATGAATGTTAGTGTTCTCTTCCATTTGCTGAAAGGATAATTTCTCATTAAAATTAGTTCCTCTAAAATTGCCGCCGCTTGGTGACCAAAGTGACAGTTCTAGCTTATCTGAAACAATCGGGAGCTGAAGACCGCCTACTGTTTTCCCTTCCTTAACGGGAGCTTGCGTAGCCTTCTGAACCTCCGCAGTAGGATCTGCGGTATTGTCCGTTTTAGTATTCGAACCGCCGCAAGCAGATACGAGCGTCACTAGTGACAATAGGACAGGCAGCAGCAGAGCTAATTTCCTTTTAGCAACATTCATAATTCAACCCCCTATTAATAACTAAAAAATAAGATAATCATTATGATATATTCACTAACATCAATCAGAAGGAATCAACAATACATTAATAAATTTTTAAATGAGTGATTATTCTGCAAACAACCTTTTGTAGGGGATATCCTCCTTTCACTACCCTTTTTTCTCCTTAAATTAGACGAAAACATCTGTTCTGACTTCTTTTTGATTTACATTTCAGAGTATCAGATCTTTTATTTCACCAATCTGATATATATCTGATGTATTTTATTATATTTTCCAGCCTACATGATGTCAATATAATAATAAGAAATATCTCTAATAAGTGTAACCTTATATAACATGTACCTGTCGCAAAATGTAGAAAACCCTCAAATTTAATAGAAAACGCTTACAAAATTACCTATATATAAACGCTTCAAATAAGCCGACTCTGATCTTATACAGATAAGATATAGCGCGCAATATATACTTTTTTTTCTGAAAAAAATGCGTAATAATGGCCTCAAAGCACCATCATCACGCGTTTCATTAATTTTACAGAGAACATCAATCTCAAGAAAAAAGGTCTAAACCTTCTGATCGGCAGCATCCTGTTCCGAAATCAAGACACTCAACTCTTCATGAAGTGTTTCCTCATCAATCATCTTTGACCAATAAGCGTTCAACAACTTACGAAAGCTCTTTAGAACAGCAATAGGAAGCCCTAAATCTTTAAGGTAGGAGAAGGTTGGAAATAGCTCTCTGTACATCAGATATCTCGAAGGACGATTCAAATGATCCGCCGTGCTCATCTCAGCGATCCGCTTTCGAGCTGGAATACTTACTGTGCGCTCCCGAATAATTTTCTGTGCTTCTACGGAAGCAAGGAAGTTGACGAATTGACGAGCCGCTTCCTTTTGTCTTGAATTCCCGACCACAGCTGCTCCGATCGTCACCAATAGCGTCTTCTGTGGATCTTTTGATTTCAGCCTAGGTAACGGTGCAAGATCATAATCGAGCGTTAATTCCTTAAATTCATTTAAATTAAAAAAAGTCGTCAGAATCATCGAAACCTGCTCTTGGACAAACAATGAGATCGTCTCATCTTCATGATTGCCAGCAAGATATTTCGGGAAAATCTGATGGTTATTCACAAGCCGACTATACACACTAAGGCTATTAGCCGTCTCCGGACTAAGCGTACGGTGCTCGATCCCGTCTGCCACGGTTTGAATACCGCTCTGCAGCAGGAATACAGAATAACGATTCTCAGAAGCAGGCACAAAATAAATGGCATGTCGTCCACGTTTCTCCGCCAACTGACGAGCCGCCTCAATCAAGTCATCCCAAGTCCAATAGCTGTCCGGCTCCGGCAGATCCGCTTCCCGAAAATGGGCCTTGTTGTAGCATAGCACCACGGGGGAGAATGAAATCGGATAGGCATACAACTGCTCTTCATGATAAAAAGCTTCCGTCGCAATTGGATATAATTCAGGATCAGGCTCAAGCGATTCCAGTAAGTCCGCTGAACCATTTTCAGCCAATTCCTGAAATTGCGTGCTATTCAGCGATACAGCATCGAGCATCCCATTATTGATCAACTCCACCGCAGAATTCACATGGTCAAAATCATTCAGAGCCAGCGGAAGAATATGAATACCGGGATGCAGTCGATGAAATTCACCAATTAGATCATCCAGCAGAAAGTCCTTGGACAGCGAGGAGCTGCAGCCAAAATGAATACGGATCCTCTCCTGCACAGACTCC
The DNA here is from genome assembly GCF_000758585.1 of Paenibacillus sp. FSL R5-0345. Taxonomy (NCBI): domain Bacteria; kingdom Bacillati; phylum Bacillota; class Bacilli; order Caryophanales; family Paenibacillaceae; genus Paenibacillus; species Paenibacillus sp. FSL R5-0345. The sequence goes on along the minus strand of NZ_CP009281.1, from coordinate 2,340,681 downwards.
ATAACCTTACTGCCGACACGGTCGATTTTGACAATAAGACCTTCCTGGACAAGCACATCCAGCCCTCTTCTGACCGATTTATTACTTAACTCAAATTGCTTAGCTAGTGTACTCTCTGCTGGCAGATAAGCACCTGGCTGCAGCACTCCACTTAGGATATCCGTACGAAGCTTACCCACCATATGATCGAGTCGCTCTCGGAAGGAATGACGACCTGATTTATTATTCATGTACAATTCTCCCCGAAAAATCCAAATTTACATCATCTCCCTCTTATTTTGCGTCAGCTCTGATTTGAAGTCAAATAAAAATACCCATTTTCCCAAAAATTTTAAGTTAAGTAAATTCCCCTCTGCTTCAGCCGAGAGATGTCATGGGTGAAGGGCTGGAACTTCGTGTGCACCCTTCCTTTAATTCAATAATTAGAAAAGCCACCTGATTAGAGGTGGCAAACTTCCAAATTATCTATACGTAAGAGATTTCGCTATGCTAATTGTGTAATAACGAGATGTGCTGAAACAGATCTTGTTCCTCCAGCGAGAGGAGTAATAGTAAGTGCAGTGGAATTACCAGCTGGATTCCTAACTGTCAGTATGGTATTAATGACCGTTGTTTGAACTATAGCCATTTCTACAATTTCTGATGTACCTGTCGCACGTCCAACTACCGTATAGGCGAGATCTGCGCCATTAAGAGTCAAGATGAGTTGGCCTGCTTCCGTTACACTAACCTGAAATAATACCTGATAAGTCCCTATTGCTGCTAAGTTAAAAGAACTAGGACCCGTTCTTGCAATTGTCGTCCCGCTGGTAGGGCCATCTTGAGGAAAACTCACGTCTGTTCCCGGTGCTACAGTTGCTGCATTATCAGGGGGCATCAGGGCAAAAAAATCAGCAAAGCCTAGTACTCCTCCTGCTGCTCCGGTTGCTCCTGCGACTCCTGGCGCACCGGTTGCTCCTGCTGCTCCTGCTGCTCCCGGTGCTCCGGTTGCCCCAGTTGCTCCCGCTACTCCTGGCGCTCCGACTGCTCCCGGTGCCCCGGTTGCTCCGGTTGCTCCTGCTGCTCCCGCTACTCCCGGTGCTCCGGTTGCCCCAGTTGCTCCCGCTACTCCTGGCGCTCCGACTGCTCCCGGTGCCCCGGTTGCTCCGGTTGCTCCTGCTGCTCCCGCTACTCCTGGCGCTCCGACTGCTCCCGGTGCCCCGGTTGCTCCGGTTGCTCCTGCTGCTCCCGCCACTCCCGGTGCTCCGGTTGCCCCAGTTGCTCCCGCTACTCCCGGCGCTCCGACTGCTCCCGGTGCTCCGGTTACCCCGGTTGCTCCCGCTACTCCTGGCGCTCCCGCTACTCCCGGTGCTCCGGTTACCCCAGTTGCTCCCGCTACTCCTGGCGTTCCGACTGCTCCCGGTGCTCCGGTTGCCCCAGTTGCTCCCGCTACTCCTGGCGTTCCGACTGCTCCCGGTGCTCCGGTTGCCCCAGTTGCTCCCGCTACTCCTGGCGCTCCGACTGCTCCCGGTGCTCCGGTTACCCCGGTTGCTCCCGCTACTCCCGGCGCTCCGACTGCTCCCGGTGCTCCGGTTGCTCCCGCTAATCCCGGTGCTCCCGGTGCTCCCGGTGCTCCGGTTGCTCCAGTAGATCCGGTTGCACCTACAAAACCTTGAGGTCCTATAGCTCCAGCAGGACCAGGTATACCTTGTGGACCCTGAGGACCTAGGAGTCCTTGTGTGCCCGGTACTCCTTGCTCCCCTTGAGGACCAACGGGTCCCGCTATACCCTGTGGACCCATTGCTCCCGCTGGCCCAGGTTGACCGTGAGGTCCTTGGGGTCCTGGGGGGCCACCGGCGGGACCTTGAGGCCCTTCTGCTCCTTCGAGTCCTCGTGGTCCTTGGGGTCCCGGTACGCCTTGGGCCCCTTGCACTCCTTGGATCCCTTGTGCTCCTTTAGGTCCTGTAGCACCAACGACTGTTGGAGTGGTAACGTTCACTTCAGGCGGAGGACATGTGACTTGCACAATTTTCTTAATAACTTTTCGACGATGTTCTTTTCTTTTTCTTTTCGAAGGATATACATTGGCGATTTTTTTCTTATGACATTTTTTATCGTCTGGACAACTCAATACGTACACCTCCCTATAAAGATAGTTCAGTGTACGCATCTTATTAATTTTAGACATGGACCAATAACTAGTTTTCACTAGACTGGAATCTATATCCAGAAAAAAGGGCTACAAATATAGGATGTCGCCCTTGAGCATACTACAATGTCCACACCAATTTGGATTGCTTTTCGTATTTTATTACTAGGACAACTGACACTTCCCTATTAGACCCATATCTATGATTTGGGTCTTTTTTTTTTTTTTATTAATTCTACCTCAAACTCAGTTTATATCACTTAATTCGCTTTCTGATCTCATAAAAAAACAGCCCCCAAACCCTGGGAGCTTCTAATAATCAATTATTATTTTTTGTCGACAGGCTTACGAATCGCATTGCCCACCTTCACAAGAATATCAGACATCGAAGCCTCATCATTTACATCATAATCATCAATGTTCAAACGAAGCACTGGGCAAGCCGTAAACTCGTTAATCCATTTCGAATATCTGCCATGCATATGCTCCCAGTAGGAAACATCCGTTTGAATTTCCATCTCACGGCCACGTTCATTAATTCGGGTCAGGATGGAAGGCAAGCTGCCTTCAATATAAATCAGCACATCAGGGTGCGGGAAGTATGGCGTCATAACCATAGCTTCATACAGGCTGGTGTAGGTTTCATAGTCTATTTTGGACATTGTACCTTGATCTGCATGCATTTTCGCAAAAATACCGGTATCTTCATAGATGGAACGGTCCTGAACAAAACCACCGCCGAGTTCGAACATCTTCTTCTGCTCTTTAAAACGTTCAGCAAGAAAATAGATTTGCAAGTGAAAGCTCCATCTCTCAAAATCATGATAGAACTTTTCGAGATAAGGATTGTGATCAACCTGCTCTAGCGAGGTTTGAAAATTAAGTCTTTTGGCCAAGGCGCCTGTTAAAGTGGATTTCCCCACCCCGACAGTTCCAGCCACGGTAATTATGGCGTTTTCCGGGATATGATATGAATTCATTTCATTAGCTCCTTTATATAAGAGACAATTTCAGTGAAGTGTTCTGGATTCTCCACGAAATCGACTGCATTTCCATCAATGGTAATAATTACGGTCGAAGGCTCCTGAATTGCTAGAGAGGCCATCGCGTCATCATAATCTTTAATTAATTGCTCCAAATACGCAGTATCCATCCCCTCTTCAAAGGGACGCCCACGTTTTTCAATTCTGGTTAATAACGTATCTAAATTGGCTTTAATATAGAGAATGATATTCGGCTTTGGCAGGTCATCCGTAAGCACATGATAAATTTGCCGATACTTCTCACGTTTCGTTCCGTTCAGTGTTCGTTCTCCAAAGATGAGGTTCTTATAAATATGGTAATCCGAAATGACCGGGATCCCTTTATCTATGTACTGTGTAACGGTATCTTCAAGCTGCTTATACCGATTACAAAGAAAAAACATCTCCAGTTGAAAGCTCCAATCGTCCATGTTCTCATAAAATTTAGCCAGAAACGGATTCTCATCGACAATCTCTTTAATGATCGGTAAATTTAATTCCTCTGCTAGCATAGAAGCTAATGTTGTTTTGCCAGCCCCGATTGGGCCTTCTACTGCAATAAACGGTGCATGTTTCATTGACGCTGACTTCCTCCTCAGATACGAACCTTTCAATAGCATTCAAGCATAAACGCCTTCGGCGTCCTTACAAGAACGGTAAGTTTAAGCGGGAAATATAAGAACAAAGTATAGTGTGAAACTTATACTTTCTTTTATGTTTATAAAAACAGACTAAATTATTGTATCACATGAGACCTTTCTTGTGAGTGGGTAAATATGAAGAAACTTTTCCAGTAGTTCTAGCGTCTAAATGTAAGATAATGGATTATAGCGTGAACATATCAAAATTATCTAATAAAGAAAAGAGAGGTATTCCTATGAAAAAATGGCTCAGCATGGTTAGTGCTGTTCTAGTATTAAGCCTCGCCTCTAACGTAAGCGCAGCTGCAGCTGCAGAGAACCCAACCACGACTACCAACCTCACTTCGTATGGCGCGGATTATCTGACCAAAACAGATGGTTCCTTTTGGGTATGGGGAGGTAATCGCTCCGTCCCTACGCAAATCCATGACCTGAATGAGGTACAAGCATACTTTGGTTCACAATATGTAATGAAGAAAGACCTTTCGGTCTGGCAATGGAGAACATCGGCATACTCTGAAACTGTTAAAGTGACCCCCGTTCAAGAGCTAGACAATCTGGTCGATATATTCATGACGGGAAATAGAACGATAGCCCTTAAAGGAGACGGGACGATTCTAAGTGCCCCCCTTTCATCCGATGGACTCACTACCTCCGCGTTCACACCGGTTTCCGGCGTCGATAACGTGGCCGCTGTGGGCGGTTACTATGAGTCTGATCTTCATAAGAGCTGGACACGTTACGTGTTCTTAAAGAAAGATGGAACTGTTTCTACTACACGCGATGACTTCGAAAGCTTCGAAACCATCCTGAATTTAACGGATATTATTCAAATTAAAAACAATCTGGCACTTAAAAAGGACGGCTCCATATGGAGTTGGCCAGTCCAAGATTATTACAATAACCAAGGAGCTCCAATAGATCTATCTGCGACCCCTCTCAAGGGAATCAGTAATATTAAAAGTTTAAAAGGAAATCAGAACAGCCTATTAGCCATTGATGGAGCCTCTCAATTATGGTTCTGGGGCGCTACCATTACAGGTTCCTCAGACGGAACAACCTATCATGAACAACCACCGATTCTTCTAAAAGGGATCAAGAATGTAGTTGATGCTTACATCGTAGAGCGGTCTATTGTTGCGTTAACCGGGGAAGGAAACGTCTATCAAACTTCTATTGAGAACGAAATGATGCCCGCAGATTCAAAATTCACACTTCTCGAAAAAGAAATAAGTAGCCTAAAGAAAGGCGGACGACATATCATCATGCAAAAGAAAGACGGCTCACTCTGGGGCTGGGGTGTCAATAAGGACGCACAGCTGGGCTATGGCGACTATGAATTCAGCCATGCCGGGCCCGTTCCAGTGCAAAAGCCTATTTCAATCTCCTTAAATGGAGAATCTATCCCACTCTCAAATGGAGTTATTACTCGAAACGGACAAAATTTCGTCCCGCTTCGATCGCTGTTCGAAAAATTAGGAGCCACAATTACCTATAAAGAGAACTTTACAGCTGCGAAAACAATAGATAAACAAATTATGATCACACGAGCCGCTACAGATAAACCGGCTCTCGCCATCAGTATTAACGGTGTAACTGGAGCGACAATGGTGAACAATACAACCGTAAATCTTCCTACACTACCCTTCATCGTAAACGGTTCGATGTATCTGCCACTTCGCTTTATAAGTGAGCAACTCGGAGCAAATGTGGAGTGGCTCCCACAAGAGGAGCGCATCGCCATCACGATGCAATAAGGAGTAATCAAAAAAAGGTGTCCCATCACGGGACACCTTTTTATTCTTAAGATAAACGTCCGCTGAAATCTTCGAAAGCGAACTGTTTGATTACTTTGATTCCCTCTTCTTCATTGTAACTAACAATGGAAGGCAGGTTCACGCCATTAAACATATGGTTCTTCACCATGGAATAATGGGCCATATCAAGGAATACGAGTCTATCACCGTATTTCAAAGGCTCCTTGAAAGAATAATCTCCGATAACGTCTCCCGCTAGGCAAGTCATTCCACCTAATCTGTACGTATAAGGATATTCTCCAGGTTGTCCAGCATCGATAATGTTCGGACGGTACGGCATAGCCAGTACATCCGGCATATGGCACTCTGCCGAGGTATCTAGAATCGCAATGTCCATGCCGTTATGCATCACATCGAGAACGGTAGCTACCAGATATCCGGTATTAAGAGCTACTGCCTCACCCGGCTCCAGATAGATTTCCACACCGTAAGTCTCTTTCATGTGCAGAATGCATTTGACCAGGGTCTCCAGGTCATAGTCAGGACGTGTAATATGATGACCGCCACCGAAATTAAGCCATTTCATTCCTTTGAGATAAGGTCCGAACTTCTCTTCGACTACCTTAAGCGTACGCTCAAGTGTATCCGAATTCTGTTCGCACATGGTATGGAAGTGTAGTCCATCAATGCCCTCAAGCTCTTCCGGTCTGAAGTTAGGCAGAGTTACTCCCATTCTGGAATAATTGTAGCACGGATCATACAGCGGAACTTCGATCTCGGAATATTCCGGATTCACTCGAATGCCGCAGCTGATGTGCTTCGGTGCGCTCTTTACGCGATCCTTGAATCGATTCCACTGGTCAAAAGAATTGAACACAATGTGATCGGAGTATCCAAGGAGCTCATCAAACTCACTATCTATATAAGCTGGTGCGTATACATGAACCTCTTTGCCCATTTTTTCATAACCAAGTCTGGCTTCGAACAAGGAGCTTGAGGTTACACCATGCAAGTACTTCCCAACTAACGGATACAAGGAATGCATGGAGAAGCCTTTTTGCGCGAGCAAAATCTTTGCTCCAGTGCGTTCCTGTACAGAATTCATAATCTCAAGATTACGTGTAAGCAATCTTTCATCTACAAGGTAACATGGTGACGGGACTGCGCTGATATCAATATCCATTTCTCGCGCCTTAGTCTAGCAGCGTTGGCGAGAAATCTTCTTGCCAAGGCAGACCATGTTTATTTAAAGCTTCCATGAATGGATCTGGATCGAACTCTTCAACGTTGAACACGCCTGGTTTCTTCCAGATACCTTTTATAATTAACATCGCTCCGATCATTGCAGGAACGCCTGTAGTGTAGGAAATGGCTTGGGAGCCAACCTCTGCATAGCACTCTTCATGATCGCAAACATTGTATACATAATAAGTTTTCGGCTTTCCGTCTTTGGTTCCTTGGATGATACATCCAATGTTTGTTTTACCTTTTGTTCTTGGTCCCAAGGAAGCCGGGTCAGGCAAAATCGCCTTCAAGAATTGTAGAGGAACGATCTCTTTACCTTCATACATGATAGGCTCGATAGAAGTCATGCCAACATTCTCAAGCACTTTCAAATGCGTCAGGTAGTTCTGCGAGAAGGTCATCCAGAAACGGATCTTCTTCACACCCTTGATGTTAACAGCCAAGGATTCCAATTCTTCATGATACAAAAGATAAATATCCTTTGGTCCAATTTCCGGAAGATCATATACCTTTTTCTCAGAAAGCGGTGCAGTTTCAATCCACTCGCCATTCTCGAAATAGCGGCCATTGGCTGTAATTTCACGAATATTGATTTCAGGATTAAAGTTTGTTGCAAATGGATATCCGTGATCACCAGCATTGGCGTCTACAATATCAATGGTATGAATCTCATCAAAATAGTGCTTTTGAGCGTAAGCTGTGAACACGCCCGTTACACCTGGATCAAATCCACTACCAAGCAACGCGGTAAGGCCTGCTTTTTCAAATCTTTCTTTATAAGCCCACTGCCAAGAGTATTCAAATTTCGCTGTATCTTGTGGTTCATAGTTGGCAGTATCCACATAGTGTACTCCTGTTGCCAGGCACGCATCCATGATTGTCAGGTCCTGATATGGGAGAGCGACATTAATAACGACATCCGGCTCAAAGCTCTTGATCAGTTCAATGACTTCGTCCGTATTATCTGCATCGACCTGAGCAGTAGAAATCTTCGTGCGGCCTCCGGCTAATTTATCTTTCAGAGCGTCACATTTCGCGACAGTTCTGCTAGCTATGCAGATCTCTTCAAATACATCCGGGTTCTGGCAGCATTTGTGAACAACAACACTGGAAACACCGCCAGCGCCAATAATTAACGCTTTTCCCAAAATAAAAACCTCCTAAAATTCCATTTGCAAAATCAACAAGGCTGATTATACATAATATTTTTGAATAAATCAATAAAAACCGACAAAAAATGATGTTTATTGTGTAAAATCTCCAAGGATTCTTGTTAATACTCTTGAATGCTCATATTTCCTCGATTATCCACCTATACATCCCATAAAAATCGTTGGAATGGAGTAAATTTCCGGAAACTAGGACAACTAGATTATTCTATCACAAGAGGGTTCTACTTCATACGATTTATTTTAATTTCAATGAAAAATTCCACTCCCTTTCTGCAGTTCCGCATAAGTACGTTCAGTCTCAGTGGCATCTTTGGCGTTGTAGAGCACATACACCTCTGGTAATTTGATCACAATATACGGCGGAGAATTTTTAACAAGATATGCTTTACTCTTTCCGTACTCCTCAAACTTAAAGTTTCCAATAGCTACCGTATCCGTCGCTACGCCATTTGTTCTTCGGCCTCCTGAAGGGTAACTGTCCACAAGCTTAAGCTCTTGCACATCTTTCATAGCGAAGCTGTAGTTGTACATCGGATATTTAATCGAAACGGTACCCTTTCCATCTGCAGTTAATGTAGGTGTTGAGAAATCAGCCTGGACGCCCATCCACCCCGTCCCGATCAACAGCAATGCAACGAATACAAAGAGGCCGTAATATATACTCTTACCCGTTTTTGTCCCAATATTAATCGTAGTACCAATCCCAAGACGCTTCGGAACCATAACAGAACGATCATTGGGGTTATTATACGTTGTCCCATTGATCCAATATTCATCATCATCCGTATAAAGAATTTCATGTTCTCCTTTAAGGAGCGTTGTTTCAAATTGCTTCAATTTATAATGGACGTAAAAGATCCCTAGGACCGGAACAACAGAGACAAAGAAGATGCCCAGACTCCATACTATAGTTGAAGCTGTCCCATTTAAGGAGAGGGCATATACCGTAATTACGGCGATGCAGCTATTGATTATAGCCATGCCAAACCAGAGCAGGGACCAATATCTACGATTAGTCTGATTAAGCAGGATATTAGTCTCGCTGTTGTCCGTGTACACTTTAGGCTTCATTCGATTAAAGGATACTGCAATAACAAAGAAAAACACAGTCAACCCTAATGCTGTGCCACCAGCCATTCGAAGAATTTCAATACTTCCCTTCGGAACCGGAATCGTAAAAGATAACGCAGCAATCAGGGTAGGAATTATGTACCAGTATAAAGAAAGGCCCATTTTCTTTTTTAGCAGGGATAGCTTAGTATCTATTCTAACCATTCGCTTCTCTCCCACGAACCACTCATTCTCCCGCTTCAACTGTGTAGCCGCACGATGTGCTTTTATGAAGGGAATTCGAAGCAGAAGCACCATTGCACACGTCCAAACATAAAAAAAGATCAGTGAAAGAGATATATAGGAGCTTAAAAATAAGATAGGAATCAAGAGTAAAATTAATAAGAATCCATACTTTTTGTACATCTCCCCAGTTGAGATTCGCAGTTCGCGCAGACGTTCATCCTCAAGAGCATAACACGGAAAACTAACCCCAAACCACAGATTGTCCTTAGGCTTCAAGGTGCTCATAAACGTCAGAAGCATAATCACAAAAATAAACACAGCTATAAAAAAGAAGAAAATAGCCATCTGAGCGTCCCCCTATTCCGTGATGGATGTAGACTTAAACGATACCGATGAAAAGATTCCGGCACACATTTGCATAAACTCCTCCCGTCCAATCCCTTTTACACTAGCCTCCGAGATGACTAAGCGAAGTTCATTTTCCAGCTTCTCCTTAAACTCTGGATGTCCATTCCCTATAGGAGCAACTGTTGCACCATGCCTGCGATCTATAGATATGAAGCCTTCATTCTTCAAAATTGCGTATGCTTTGTTCACGGTCATTGCATTTATACCTAAATCTTCAGCCATTTGCCGCACTGTCGGTAATTTCTCCCCATCCGCCAGTTCACCTGAGCCTATCCCAATCACGATTTCATTTCGGAGTTGTACATAGATTGGCGTATCACTTTTAAAATCAAGCGTAATGATCATTTTATCCTTCCATTCAAAAAAAGTATTATTTGTATTAGTTATACTAATACAAATAATACTTAATGTCAAAATCCCCTATTTAATTCGTATGGATTTGAACAGCATAAGCCTCTGCATCCCACTCCACTTTAGCGCCTAACATTTCACTGATTAGTCTTAATGGGACATACACACTATCATTAATAAAGACCGGCTTTTGATCTGTGGCTATTACTTTTCCATTTACAGTCGTTTGTCCACTTATCGAATTTAAGATTATCGTAGTAGATGTAGATTCCTTCACGGCAATCACTGATCTCGATGGGACGTCCCAACGTACATTCACGCCCATTTGCTGAAATATTCCTCTTAGCGGAACGTACGTAGAATTGTTGAGCAGTAATGGAGGCATGGTCAACTCCATTTCATTATTGTTCAACTGCACCTGAATCGATTTCTTCACGGGCTGAGGCGTGTCAATCATAAAATCTCTAACCCCCAACCCAGTCTGTCCAAATTCATTCGTTCCCCATGCAAGAACATGACCGTCTTTTAAAAGTACATAATGATTTCTGTTCCCGCTGGTAATCGAAACTGCATTTTGAATACCACTAATCTGCTTAACATTCATCTTATTTTTATCGCCAACTGTCCACTGCCATACGGTCCCATCAGCTTTCACCGCGGAGCCCGTTGTCATCGATATGACATCCGTGAGTCCTGGAATCTGAACCGGCTGTAAAGTTTCACCCGGATTCATATCTGTGTAATTATTCCATAACCAAACGGTGCCATCCCATCTCAAAGCTGCTCCACCCCACCCATTCGTATAAACAGCTCTATACTCCCCGCCGCCTTTAAGCAGGGTAGGCTTTAGAACCGCATCCTTTTTATTGCCTCTAATTTTAGACGATCCCCACACCCACACTTCTCCACCGTTACCAAGCGCCACTGAATTATTTGATCCCGCAGCGATAGATAAAATGGAGGGTAACCCTTTCACTTGCATCGGTGTTAGCCCGTTTTTCCCCGAATTGTCGCCAAGTTCTCCTTGCTCATTGCCTCCCCATGCCCAGACCGTTCCGTCTTTTCGAAGCGCTAAGCTAAATGAATCACCCGCTGAAACAGAGGTCACATCGGTTAGCCCTTGCACTTGAACGGGATCAACAGTAACCGTCAACGACTGCGTTCCAGTGCCAAGTTGTCCATGTTCATTCCCTCCCACAGCCCACACGGTTCCATCATCTTTCAATATCAAATTATGACGGTAGCCACCTGAAACTTGCTTTACATGATCGATATGCATTTTGACTGGAGTATACGCCGGCGTCGTTGCCCCATTACCAATAGATCCGTATCCACCACCCCAAGCCCAGGCCGTTCCATCTGCTGTGATGGCATAAGCACTTCTATCCCCCGCATCCAGCCCTGTGATACCTGACAATAACTTCTTTTCATCCGGGAAATTCACTGTACTATCCGCTGCTACCACTAATGGAGAGAGCATAATCAAGCTTATAACAGTCCCAATAACAGTTTTACATATCATTCTTACTCGCACTTTAGAGATCAAACCTTTTTTGGACACTTGCGATCACTCCTTTTTAATAAGAATAGATAATCTAACAACTCACGGCCCCGTTCCAAGTTCTCCAATCTTCCAGCCGTTAGCATGCTTGGTCAACACTGCGAAGCGTGTCTCCTGACCATCTGGGGTATCGAACACAGGATTTAGCGATTTCATGTACAGATCGACCACAACATTTATCGTAGTACGATCACCGATGTCTTTAATTTCTGAACCAGAATCATAATCCATCACTTTATAAGCGTTAGGTTTAGCCTCTACGATACTTTCACTGAGTGCATTTTCACCACCAAAACCCGAATTATAGAGATGATGTGCTTGACGGTTAACCGTCAATGCCGTGAGTAAGGCATTAGGATTCAAACATGCACGAGCACGGGTATGATTACCCTCCTGAATCGCTTAAAAAAAAGCATCCAGCAGTTCGAAATGTCCTAATGAGGCCAAGTCTCCGTTCTCTCCTGCATCAGCAAACAGCCCCTCTCTCTCCGTCCACTCATCAAATGTAAGACCCGTTATATCTGTAAGACTACGCTTCTTAATGGAAGGACCGACGCTTTGAACATTAAATTCAAGCCAAGCCCCAACGGTATTTCCTGATTGTACTAACAGAATCAGATTGGAAGGATATGAAAATCCGCTTTGTCCCTCCGAACCAGGTAGCCCGTCGACTAAAGAATACCGCCATGCTTCAACATCACTGCCCTTCAGTGTAGTCAAATCAAAACCGGCATCTTTAGAGAACACGTTAGCTAATCGCCAGTAAAGTCCCTCTGGATACTCCCCTAGCTTCACCTCCCAATCCTGTGGTACATCCACCAAGAATTTATCGGGTTGGCTCTGAACTTTATAATCCAATGTTTGTAAAAAAACCTCGGGCTTCCAAATGGAAGACTGAATCGTCGGCGAAGCCTTCTTCCCTCCATTACATCCCGTATTTAAAAACAGAAGTAAGCAGGTCAGTACAATCATAATAAACTGACGCCGAGCCATGGATAATCCTCCTCTACATTCACTCCCTCTTATTTAGACTGTGGAATATTATGTAAAGTTGCGAGAAACTGTAATTTTTTAAATCAATTTATACACATTTAACCTGTAGTTTAGGATTGAAGCTGATTTTAACTGTTTATATGGCATAAATCGCTTGTTGCTGCGCTCTAGGTCTCTCGTCCGTCTTTTGACACACGAAAACTTCAAGAGCATAATAAGCATCGGCATATTGCAACGGATTCCCACAACATACAGGGTTATGCAGAATTTTAGTGTGTTTTGCACCAGAGAGGATGATAACGAATGAAAAAAGATTTTCAAATAAAAAATAAGCCCTTTCTAATCTTTAGCTTCATCCTGCTCTTAAAATGCGCAGTGGCCTGGTTCGTGGTTTTTAGTGACGGCCCTAATTGGAGCATGCTGCTCACAGAGATCCCGTTCTTCTTTATCGTCTTTGGACTCATTGAGTGGATGGCTTCCAAACGGAAGTTTCTGTATTACATGATTGCGAACTTATTAATTTCAGTGATTTATTTTGCCGTCCTGATGTATTACAAGTATTACGGTGTAATTGCTACTTACCATGCTTTGGAACAAGCAGATAAGGTAACCAAGGTCGGAGAAAGCACGTACTCCTTGCTGGATCCTTACTATTTGTTCATTTTTGTGGATATTGTAGTCTTCATGTTCTTTATGTTCCGTCCGAAATATATTGCGATCTGGAAAGAAAGAGGCATGAACCGGCGCATGAACCGAACCGCTTTACTTGGGATCATTAGCGTTTCTCTTGCAATCTGTGTCTTTAATGTTTGGCCGAATCACGCAAGTATGAACGAGAATAAAAAGGCAGAGAGTATGGGGATTCTCAATTACGAGGTATATACCATTTTTGCCGACACCACGGAAAAGCAAGAAATGATCGACAGTAAAGAAATTACGCAGCAGTCTGTGGACGCTACAAAGGGAATTACGGAGCCAGTCTCTCCAAAGTATTGGGCAGCGGCTCAAGGTAAGAATCTCATTGTAGTGCAAATGGAATCTTTTCAGAATTTCCTGCTTGGTTTAAGCATTGACGGACAGGAAGTAACTCCAAATCTAAATAAGCTTATAGCAAGTGAACATTATTTCAATAACTTCTATACGAATGCGGGGCAAGGAACAACATCGGATGCAGAGTTTGTAGTGAACACCTCTCTATATGTTCCTCATCACGAAGTAGCCACTTCCTCCAACTATATGACTAAGGAACTTCCTAGCTTGCCCAAGCTGATGAAAGCGAATGGATATAATACAGCCACCTTTCACACCAACAGCGTAGAATTCTGGAATCGCAAAACCTTATACAAGGTGCTGGGCTTTGATAAATACTACGATCAGTCCTTCTATGGAGATGATGATCATATCGCATTTGGTTCTTCCGATGAGGTGCTGTATGCCAAGACAGTTCCTGAATTAGTTAAAATGGATGCTGAAGACGATCCTTTTTACGCGATGGTTATCTCTATGAGTGCTCATCACCCTTATAAAATGCCAGAATCTAAATTTAAAATGACGCTGCCTAAAAGGTACGAAGGAACCTTGGTCGGCGACTATATTTTAGCCCAAAATTATGCGGATTACGCCATGGGACAATTTCTAGACGAACTGAAGTCCAGCGGGTTATGGAACGATAGCGTGATTGTCTTCTACGGAGATCATCAAGGTGTGTCCCTGTATTCCCTTGACGGCAATGAGAAATCATTAATGGAGGAAATGGTCGGACACGAGTATGGATATACCGATATGTTCAACGTTCCTTTTATTGTTCATGCTCCAGGCATTGACCAGCCTACTGTGTACACACAGACAGGAGGTCAGATTGACATCTTACCAACTGTAGCTAATCTGTTAGGGATTTCTATGAAGGACCAGCTCCACTTCGGAGAAGATCTGATGAATCAACAAACCAATCTGCTACCTGTTAGACATTTTCTTCCTACTGGTTCTTTTATTAATGACACAAGCTTGTACTTGACTGGTGTCGATTACAATGATGGAAATAACTATAATCTAATCGATGGCTCTGAAACTGAGGGCGGTTCGACACAAGCGCAATTTGATGCTGTTCAGCGGCTCCTGAATATGTCTAATAGTTATATTTTGCAACGGCCGGATTTATCTACTACGGATGATGCCGAACAAAGCAAATAATTGATATCCCAGAAAAAGAATGCCCTTCAGCCATTGGCCGAGGGGCATTCTTGTGTTTATTAAAGTAATTAAACCGTTGTTGCAGGCACACTCTCACGAACATCCTCTTGCTCTACAGGTGCGCTAACCAGCATATACACACGAGATTCGTAAGGGCGTAATGCCACTGTCTCAATTTTCTCAGCAGGGTCAACTTCATAGTTATTCAACAGCAACTCACTGGAGTCAAATTCCAAGTCAAACGGAAGGTCGAACAGTGTTTCCTCTGAAGACAGGTTTGACATGACCAGCAATTTCTCATTGCCAAGTGTACGAGTATAAGCATAGATTCGTTCATCTTCAGGCAGGATCAAATCATAGGTTCCATAAACGGTAATAGGATTAGCGGCCCGAAGTGCGATTAGCTTTTTATAATGATGATAGATGGAATCAGGGTCCTGCTTCGCACGCTCCACATTGATCTCCGTGAAATTAGGATTGACCTTCATCCAAGGCTTGCCGCTACTGAAACCAGCGTTCTCAGAGTCATCCCATTGCATAGGCGTTCTAGAATTGTCGCGACCGTTCTTCCAGATAACCTCCATGACTTCTTCATGTGATTTTCCGGCTTCTGTCTCTAAACGATACAGGTTCTTCATCGCCACATCATCGTAATCATCCATCGAATCAAATCTTACATTGGTCATCCCAATTTCTTGACCCTGATAAATAAACGGTGTTCCTTGCATTAAGAAATACATCGTAGCCAGTGATTTAGCTGACTCTTTCCAGTACTGGCCATCATTACCCCAAGTTGAAACCGAACGCGGCTGATCGTGATTTTCGATAAAGAGAGCATTCCAGCCTTTACCTTCAAGACCTTTTTGCCAACGGGAAAGTGCTGATTTCAGCTGCAGAACATCCAAGCCACCCGTAACACTCTTATTCCAAAGGGCTAAATGCTCGAATTGAAAAATCATATTGAATTTGCCCTGCTCCTCGCCTACCCACATTTCCGCTTGATCGACACTAACACCACTCGCTTCACCAACGGTCATAATGTCATAACGATCAAATGTTTCCTGTTTCAGCTCCTGAAGAAAATCGTGAATTCCTTCCCGATTCATATGACCCGCGCCGGATGAAACGAATGGAAGATGATCTGGATTTGGCAGATCAGGAAGACCTGGGATTTTCTTAATATGTGAAATAGCATCCACTCGGAAGCCGTCGATCCCTTTATCTAGCCACCAATTGACCATACCGTACAATTCCTGACGTACTTCAGGATTCTCCCAGTTGAGGTCAGGCTGTCTTTTGGAGAATACATGCATGAAATATTGCTCTGTAGCAGGGTCGAACTCCCAGACCGAACCGCTAAAAATACTCTCCCAGTTATTCGGTTCCTTTCCGTCCTTAGGATCTCTCCAAATATAATAATCACGTTTAGCATTATCCATGCTTGAACGTGCTTCAACAAACCAAGGGTGTTCGTCTGAAGTATGGTTAATGACAAGATCCAAAATCAGCTTCATACCCCGTGCATGAACCTCGCTTAATAGCTGATCGAAATCAGCCATACTGCCGAACTCCGCCATAATATCCTGGTAATCTGAAATATCATATCCATTATCATCGTTCGGGGATTTATAAATAGGACAGATCCAAATGACATTGATGCCGAGGTCCTGTAAATAATCAAGTTTTGAGATGACTCCCTGCAGATCTCCAACACCATCGCCATTGCTGTCCATAAAGCTCCGTGGGTAAATTTGATACGCTGTGGCTTCTTTCCACCATGTTCTGTTCAATGTATGCAGCTCCTTCGTATTCATATACCCTCTCAGGAAAATATTTTCCTATTTAATTCACGAATTAGTGATTTTCATAATAAAACTTAAGATTATCGACTAAAAAACTATCTATTTAGGGTTTATTCAAGGAAATTATTTTCCTATGCGATCATTATAGGATCTTTTATTTTCCTGGTCAATAACAATCTTTTGGATTCTTGGAGCTATCCATGATATGCTTGCGATATATTCTAGAACGAATACAAGCTTGGAAAGTTATGGTGATATTCTTGAAGGTAAAAATTAAAGATATAGCCAAAATGGCTGACGTTTCAATAGCTACCGTATCAAGGGTTGTCAACAACAGCAAACCGGTAAACGAGGAAGTTCGTAAGCGTGTATTGGAAGCCATGAAACAAATGAATTACCGTCCTAATGTCATCGGTTCAGATGCAGGTAGATCGGATACACCTCTGATAGGTGTCATTATTCCGCAGAACAGTAATACCGTGCTTGACGATTTCAATATTGGCATACGTGATCTCGCCGAGCTATATGGTTATGATGTTTTGGTCGGATTAACAGACGGAAGTGTGAATAGTGAACTTCATTATTTGAACTTATTCCACCATATGGGGACTGAGGGTTATATATATGTAGGCTCGGTTCCGAGCAAGGAGCACTTGGAGATTATCCAAAAATCCGGGTCACCTTGCGTGTTAGTTGGAGAAAAATCTCAGATTGATTCGATCCCTTCTGTCCATCTGGATAATGTTACCGCTTCCTATGAAGCCGTTACTTATCTGATTCAGAAAGGACATAGAAGTATTGGCATGATCCGGGTATCTGGAGATAACGCAGTAGGTGGCGATCGATATCGCGGCTATCAACAAGCGCTTATGGATGCAGGTATTTCCTTAAGAGAAGAATGGGTAGTAGAAAGTGGAATGGCCGTAGAAGATGGAAGCGACGCAATGCGCCGGATCAAGGATAGCGGAGAACTGCCTACTGCGGTTTTTTGCTCCACAGATTGGATGGCTGTTGGAGCGATGAATTTCCTGATCGATAACGGTATACGGGTGCCAGAGGATGTTGCGGTTTTTGGATTCGATAATAGCTTTATCGCTTCTGTCGTTCGGCCCAAGCTGTCCTCAGTGGAATACTCTGGAACGGAGATTGGAATGACCGCTACTCGAACCTTAATCAAGCTGATTAAAGGGGAGACTGGTATTCAGCATCATGCCAATGTGGCTCATTATTTGGCGATTCGGGAAAGTACGGGTTAGGGAAAACTTCCCCTAACCCTATTTTTAAATCTGATAATGGTTATTGTGTAAATCCTACTCGAGCACGTTCTCGTCCTTTAGTATCCAGTGTGATAGAACAGATGGAAGTAATGGGAATATACAGTTCTTCGAATTCTGTCCGATATTTGATAAACTTCTCACTCACCGTTTCCAAAATACCTTTTCTAGCGTTAGAGCCATCTACAAAATAAATGGTTACCTCTTTGCCCTGCAAAGCTTCCAGCATAACCCGCTTCACTCCTTCAACTTACAGATTTGTGATGACTTTGTCGATAATCCCGTACTCTACCGCTTCATCAGCTGTCATGAAATAATCCCGGTCCATATCTTGTAGTACCTTTTCCACCGTCTGCCCGGTTCGGTCCGCTGTAATTTGCACAAGCACTTCCCTTAGCTTCAAGATACGTTTAGCTCTGATCGCAATATCACTAGCCTGACCCTGCGCTCCGCCATGCGGCTGATGTATCATGATCTCACTGTTTGGCAGCGCATAACGTTTACCTTTGGCCCCGGCTAACAATAGAAGTGAACCAAAGGAAGCCGCCATCCCTGTGCAAATCGTATTCACCTGCGGTTTAATAAGCTGCATCGTATCATAAATACTGAATCCTGCTGTTATGGAGCCCCCTGGACTATTGATATACATGTGTATATCTTTATCTGGATCCTCTGCCGATAAGAACAATAGCTGGGCAACTACACTATTCGCCAATTGATCCTCAATCTCTGCCCCTACAAACACAATCCGGTCTTTTAGCAGCCGTGAATAAATATCGTAAGATCTCTCTCCTTGATTCGTTTGTTCAATGACATAAGGAATGTACGCCATGTGTATGCGACCTCCATCCGTTAATTTTATTTGAAATCTACCCTGTAAACGGATTAGTCTTTGGATAGGATACGTTCAGAGAACAAAATATTATTTTTATTATTGCGTATCTTAATTTAGCGCTCATTCGTTTATTATTAGAAGTAACCGAAATCACTTTACCGGAAAAGGGGTTATGCAGTGTGATCAGCCTTGAGGAGCTTAGCACCGGCCATGAACCGGATGAGAATCATACCATGTCTTTGCAAATGGCGCTGAAGCGGTATTGCCTTGCACTGACACAATCCCCATGGGAAGCCGAAGATTTGGCTCAGGATACTTGGGTCAAAGCACTGGGCTATTTGAAGACTTCCGAACATACGAAGCTGAAGAGCGAAATGAACGATACGAATGAAAATAACCCAACCCATCAAATGAGCGATACAAATCAAATGAACGATACAAGTCAAATGAACAACAATACAGATCATACAATTCGTACAAATTTCAGCCCGCTAACGAATCACCCGAATCCCGAGGCATTGCTTCTGCGGATTGCCAGAAATACCTGGATAGATATTACACGGCGTAAAGCCACGTTATCGCGGTTACTGGAAATGGATCAACCTAAGACTGAAGAAGCAGCAGGTTATGGCTCATTAGAGATTGAGGCTGCTTTTCAAGCCTTGCAGAAGCATTTGTCTCCCCTACAGCAAGCGGTGTTCCTGCTCCGCGATGTATTCGAGTACTCCGGTATTGAAGCCGCCGAGATGCTCGACACCACAGAAGGAGCTGTCAAAGCTGCTCTACATCGAGCCCGGCAAGCCCTTTCTGCCGTAAGGCAAGAGCTTCTTCAAGCCGACGGTCCCTCTTTACCGCAGGACACGGAATTACAAATTGCTCTGAATCACCTTGCTTCTGCCTATGAACAAGGGAAAATTACCGAGCTTATCGCATTAGTCCTCGCGGATGAAAACCAGGAAGCTGTATTGTCAGTGTCTAGCCAAAGCTTACAGAGCTTCCAAAGCGTTCAACCTTTCCAGTCTGGTGGATTCAGCTCCACAGGTTGGAATTATGCCGAGCCTGGAATGCGAATGGTGGCTTAGTCTTTTGTAACGCTATCTCGTGATGCCACAGTAGCTTAGCTTAATATGATACGTTATGTTATAACCGAACAAATATTAGTTTTGGAAAGTGTGCGTTTGGTGTGTAGAAATAGGTTAGTTGGGTTAGTTGGGTTAGTTGGGTTAGTTGGGTTAGTTGGGTGAGTTGGGTGAGTTGAGTAAGTTAGATGAGTTTAGCTATCCTTTAGCTTTGAGCTAGTGATGTTGTAAAATGTGCAACAGAATCCAAGAAATCAAAGCTAAAAAACGAATCTACTGCAGGATCTGCAATAGATTCTTTATAAAAGTAGCTTTTAAGGCAATTTCTCATCTTTTGATTGTACAAAGTGCAATAGAATCAGATTCTATTCTATATCGTTGAAATTCTATTGCACAAAGTACAATCAAACCAATAGAATTCCCTTACATATCTTTATGCGTAACGATTTCAAGCACAATCCCCAGCATTCAAACGACAATCTTCATTTAAACTTACAAATAAACATTAGTTGGTGAGGAGTGAAATTATGAGGAAGATTCTTATTTTAGGCGGCACGCGCTTTTTTGGAAAAAGATTAGTTGAACGGTTGCTACAGGATTCCGCAAATGACGTAACCATACTGACACGCGGAGAAACTAGCGATTCCTTTGGAGATCGCGTTCACCGGATCCATGCGGACCGTTTCCAACCTAACGAGCTCGCACAGGCGGTAGGAGATTCATTGTGGGATGTCGTGTTCGATAATATTTGTTATTCACCGGATGAAGCAGATCAGGCACGCCGGATTTTTGATGGCAAAACAAAACGGTACATTCTCACCTCAAGTCTATCCGTGTATGATTTCAGCGAAGAGGCCCTGACCGAGGAGATTTTTGATCCTGAAACATACCCTATACACTACGGAGGCCGGAATGATTTCACCTATCAAGAGGGAAAAAGACTGGCAGAAGCCGTCTTCATGCAGCAGGCTAGCTTCCCAGTCGCTGCGGTTCGCTTTCCAATTGTGCTGGGAATAGATGATTATACGCGAAGACTTCATTTTCATATCGAGCATGTCCGTAACGGGCTACCTATCGGCATACCGAATCCTGAAGCGCATATCTCCTTTATTCGTTCGGATGAAGCTGCTGATTTCCTATATTGGTTAGGCTGCTGTTCTACTGTGACAGGACCGATCAATGCTTGCTCAGACGGTACGGTTAGAGTTAAGGATGTTATCATAATGATTGAAAAAGAAACAGACAAGCAAGCCATTATCCTTAACCAAACCGATGACGAGCATATGTCGCCATTCGGAATTGAACACTCCTGGTTTATGGATACGACAAAAGCCCAGTCCGCGGGCTACAAGTTTCTCCTTCTAAATGACTGGCTTCCAGAACTAGTTAGCTCCCTGAACAAAACTGACGTGGAATAACGCACATCCTATACAAGCCCCCATCACTCATTCATCGATGTGATTCATCTATGCGATAAGAGCTACCCCTAAGTAGATATTTTCTACGAAGTTGGTAGCTTTTTCACTTTATAAAACCTCGGCGAGCATTTCAGATAACTGCACTCTATACAACTAAACCACACTAACGAAGCTTATGTTTGACTTTAGTTGTATTCAGTGCAATTAAAAACTAGCTAAACACCACTAACAGTCTATCCCAGAGAAAATAACTGCACTAAGTACATCTAAACACTCTATAAGGAAAACACATCCTTTAATAGTTGCATTAAATACACTTAACGTGCAAAAGGTAGTTAGAAGGAACTCCCTCTAAACTACCTTTTTACGTTACAGAATTAGTGTGAATCAAGTCGCTCCCAATAGACGAGCAGTCAATCAACCCCTCCCCTAAGCGGAGATTGTCAAATAGGACTGCTCCGCAGGCGCAGGCGTTTCATCGCCAGTTGAGTCACTGTCATCTCCAGCGATAATCTCGTCTACTATATCCGAATTAATCTTGAAGACGTTAATTTCCTTGAATAATTTTTGTGAAATCTCATTAATCTCAACCGCTTGGCGGGCAATATCGTGAATTGCATTATCCTGTTGCACGCTAGAGGCATTCACTTCCTGAACCCCTGCCGCAGTTTCCTCAGCAATAGCCGCCACATTATGAACAGACTCCGCAAGTCTACGATTCATGGTCTGTGTCATATCTACCTTGTCATGGATTTGCCCAATCTGCTTACTAATCTCAATAATTGATTGATCTATCGCTTCAAAAGATGACAACGTTTCGGCCACTTTTTGATCCTGTTCTTCAAGGTTTCCTTTGGTCTCCAGCATATATTGCTGGAATTCATCCATCCCGGCTTGTAGTTCGTTAATAATCTGGCTGATATGTACGGAGGACTCTTTGGTCTGATCCGATAATTGTCTCACTTCATCAGCTATGACAGCAAAGCCCTTCCCATAAGCTCCCGCCCTTGCCGCTTCAATCGCTGCATTTAAAGAGAGAATATTAGTCTGGTTAGAAATGTTTGTAATCGATTTAGTTATTCTAGAGATATCCTTCGATTGGTCGCTCAATTTGGTCAGTGCGAGATACACCTTATTCACGGACTCACGTGAATGCTCCGATACCTCGCGCAAAGCGATGACGGACTCGGAACCTTTTCGAGTATTGTGATTAGCCGTTTGACTGGTCGATAGCATAACCTCGGTATACTCGGTAATTTCATGAACTTCCCGTTCCAATTCCTGAATCAAGCCTGCACTCTGCTCAGATTGTCCGGCTTGCTGCTCAGCGCCTACAGAGATTTCCTGTATTGTGCTTACGATTTCTTGATTCGTATGAGCGGTAATCGAAGAAGATTGTTGAAAAGAGTGCGAATAAGTCGCGAGCGAAGAAGCAACAGATTGGGTATGTTGAAGCATCTCTCTTACCCGCAAAACCATATGGTCAAAATGATGACTCAGACTTCCTAACTCATCGTTATATGGCGAATTAATCTGCTGCCGTAAATCTCCCTCAGCAATTTTTCGTAGAGCCGCTTGCAGCTTATTTATAGGGTTCAAGAAGGAACGTATAAGCATAACAGCAATAATAATTGTGAAAATAAATACTAGTATTGCTGCATAGGTTCCCATAGAACTGGTCAGATTTAATAAATCAAAAGAATAATCTTGAGCCTTCTCTGCGTTCTCTGCTGCTGCGGTATATAGTTTCTCATTGGTCTCCAGCATAGCCTTATTCATAGCCAATGCCTTCGTATGTAATTCATCTATTCGTTCCAAAACAGCCATAGGATCAAGCTGCTCGTCCTTTATAGTATTTACTAATCCGTCAAAATAACCTGTATATCCTCCAACTTGATTATGTAATTGTTCTAACTCCTTAGACGCTGGAGAATCTGCCTCAAACTTCACTTTGCCCAATTCTTCCATTAGCTTTGTCTGTTTATCCTTAAATGGTTGAGTAAACTCCAAATCGCTAGAACCCGCTAGAGAGGTCTCCACACCGTTCATTTCTTGAAGCAGTTGAGTAATAGTGGATACTGTAATTCTTTTTTCCATCTCCATTTTTTGCGTTTCCATAGAGATTTCTACTTGATTGATTTTATAGTTCTGGTATAGCGCTACCCCTAGAAAGAATAGTACCACGGCAGAAAAACTCAAGATCAACTTCCACTTCATTGATAGATGCATAGACCTAGCCTTCAACATTATCATCCTCCGTATAAAGCCTCATATAGCAATAGGTACTTTTTACTAATATCTAAATTGTAGAAGCTGTACATTAAATACCGGGCACAGTTTTGTATGAGAATTGTAAATTATGTCGAATACACGGGCTATAACTCCCCTATTGCAATTGACGTAACGTTAAGTGCTAAAATATTTCCATAGGGCGCCTAATCAATCTATAGAACGGGAGTTGTCTATGAGTGGATTTGTGACTATTGATAAGCTTTCTACGCAAATCGGACTGACGAGTCGGACGTTGCGTCACTGGGAAGCGCAAGGATTGTTTGAAAGTCACCGAGAGGCTAGCTCGGGTTGGAGAATTTATGATGAGCACGCAATACTCGCTATTCGAATCACCGCATTTTTAAGAAAACTTGATATTAGTATTAAGGATATCGGTACCGTCCTACAGAGCATGTCCGTTCAGTCCTTATATGAAATACTCCTGCAGCAATCTGCTTCAATTCATAAGGAGAAATCTGATCTCACACAAAAAGATCGTGAAATCCGCTTCTTCCTACAACTAATATCCGCACGTATGGAGGAACCCATAACTAACCATTTGTTATTAGCGTTGAACGAAGAGTCATCCAATTCATTAGATGTTACGAATGAGAATGAGGAGGTTCTATCTATGACAACGATTAAACACTCTCCACCTATCCATGTAAGATTCATTACACTTCCGCCTATGAGATTTGCCTATAATATTGCAGTCAGCACATCTCCAGAGGATGAAGCAATGGCTCCTGTTACGGAATGGTTAGAGGCTAACCATCTCTTGGGGACAGCACGTCTATTTGGTGGGAATACAAATCCGCATCCAAGTGGTGAGAATAATCCTTATGGCTATGGATTTTGTGCCTCCATTCCTGAAAATGTAGAAATACCAAGCCAGCTTAAAGAGATGCGGTTCGATGGCGGTCTCTATGCAATGACGGAAAGCAGCGATGATATCTACGGCTCATGGCAAGCATTAATGAGTTATTTGGATAATAACTTGGATTATCAGGCTGACCACGATTCAAGATTATGTCTTGAGGAGCATATCCGTAACGATAGTCCCAAAGGCAGCGGAAGTCAGTATGTATTAAATCTGCTGGAACCTGTAAAAAAGAGATCATAGAACTGTCTATCTATTAAGACCTTCTCTTAGAAGGTTATAGAACAAAATGCTCTCCCCTGCCCATCATGGCAGTTGGAGAGCATTTTGTTTGTTATCAAGAAACTAGAGTGTCGCTTAAGATTGACCCAGCTTTGCGTAAAGGTGATGTTAATATTCTCTATGCAGTAGCTGGAGTAATCTTTACAAAGATAAATCGTGTAAGCGGCCCGATTAGTAAGATTTGCAGTGGAAGTGCAACAATGAAATTCTTACCGATCGCAGACAGATAAGCCATCGGTAGTTCTGAGGAGAACCCTACATGAAGAACTGCACCATAGAAGGACATAAACAACACCATTCCGGTCACCATAAAAAAGGATATAAACATAATTTTTTTGATCATCGGATCATTCTCTTTAACCAGCTTATGCGCAATCCCCTTCGCAACCTTACCTACAACAAATACATCCAGAATTAAGGCAACCAGAAACGCTGGTACGTAGCCGATGACTACATCTTTAACTACCGTATCCGACCAGCCCTCCATCAGCACTACATTGTAAATGCTCATCCCCAGCACCATCAATGCACACATGATAGAAGTAAATAATAATGCTTCTTTTTTGTTTCTTCCCATCTTCAAGCTCCTTTTATCTCTATATTGTCAACTTGGATTACAATACCACAGCAATTTGAAAATAGTCAACCAAGTTGACAATAAACTCAAATGACTTATACTTGGATAAACGAGCTATGATTTAGGAGTGTTCATATGGATAACCATCTACAAGAAATGAACCTAATTGATTTACTTAGTGAGAAGCATTTAGTCTTACGTAAAATAGTGACCGACCAAGATCCGGATCAAATCAACAAGACTGAATCTCATATCCTGGCGGTTCTTGAGGCACATCAAATGCTCTCGATCTCAGAAATCAGTAGAATTATTAATATTTCCAGGCAGGGTACACATAAAAGCATTAAAGGACTATTATCACGTAACTACGTAGAGGCTGTTGAAGTCGAAGGAAATCAGCGTGACAAAAACATCATTCTTACCCAGAAGGGAGTCGCATGCAATCAAAGAATGATGGTCACCAAAATTGAATTAGAGCAAAAAATTGCCAACAAGCTTGGAGCAGCTAACGTAGAGCTTCTCAAAGCTTTGCTAAAAGAAGAATGGCTCTAATCTCCAGCTAAAAAAGACGCAGAGTTCTCCACCCTGCGTCTATAAAAAACATTCAATTATTTTCCGGGAAATGGTTTGTTACTTAGATTTCTCTAATGCAATGTTAGCTGCACTCTCCCCGCCAAGACGACCTGAGGTAAAGGAGTACCCAATACCAACGCCGTTTCCAACATAAGTATCATTAAACAACACACCTTCAGATTCTAGACCTACAGCAAACAATCCTTTCACTGGTGTCCGTTTATCATTCAGAACTTGGAATTTTGTATTTACTAGCAAGCCACCAACTGAACCCAGATTATTAATTTCAGCAATGATGGCGTAGTATGGACCTTCTTCACCCATAGGTTCTAAATACTCAGCAGCTTTTCCAAATTCAGCATCTACACCAGTTTTTGTTGCTTCTGTATAACGATTGTAATTTTCTGCAAACACATCAACATCCATCCCTGCATTCGTAGCTAATTCCTCAATCGTGTTTCCTTTGAAGCCATCTCCGTTCTCCACCATCGAATCAAATACTTTCTCGACATTTGTCCAAGGGTTCTCTAGTGTGAATTTATCGGCAAATTCAGCATAGAATTCCGGTGGCATTCCTGGAAGACTTGGTGCATGAACACCATTCATCCCCTTGGTCTGAAGTGCCTCCAGTTGTGACTTCGAGACGATAACCATGTGATACGGACCATTAAATGCACTTGTATTCGCTGCTGCAACCGAAGTTAACGTCGCCGCTTCATCTCTGAATCGAGCGCCAGAAGTACCTACATTCATGAAATTCGGAAGATACGTCAACATTAGTGGATAACTTGCTTCAAAAGGTTCATATTGTGCTTTTAGACCTTGTGTTGCTCTAGCCAATGTTTGGTGAAGCATTTGTCCACCGAAGTTGTCAGGCACCTTGGCTCCAGCTTCCCATGCCATCTTAAGGCCTTCTCCTACGTTTTGTCCTAATCCACCGTTAACCCCTTCGAAACCAAACGCCTCTTTTACCATTTCTTTATTTGCAGCATAACCACCTGTAGCCATAACGACACTCTTCGCTGTGATTTCAAGTGTTGTACCGTCCGCTTTCTCAGCGATTACTCCTGTAACTTCTCCAGCTTCATTCGTAATCAGCTTTTTGGCAGTCGTTTCTGTGATCACTTGTCCGCCATTTTGTTCAACTGATTCGGATAACATTTTACGAAGCGTTTCTTCACGTGTTTCATAAGCTGGCAGCACATGTAATTGCTCACCGAAGAAATTCAAGAAGCTAGTTTGATATCCTTTTTCGGCTAACCAGTCGTAAGTTTCACCGGATTTAGTAACATATTGTCTAATCGCTGCTGCATCCACTCTCCAGTGATTGTTGACAATCCAATCCGCAATTTCTTTTTCCACATTTACTTTTAGATTATTATTCGTAGCAGCGGATGAATTATAGAACTTACCTGCCCAGGATAAGTTACTCGCTCCCCCGATGACACCCGTTTTCTCTATAATAATAACCTTAGCACCTTTATCAGCCGCTGTAACCGCCGCAGATACACCGGATGCCCCAGCGCCCACTACAACAACATCGGTTTCAAGTTTTTCTGTTTTCCCTTCACCAGCTTTTTTTGCACCTCCGGCTTTGAGAACTTCAAGATTACCTCCACCTTTGGTTACGGCATCTTCCACAGCGGCAAGCATGGCCTCACTGGAAAGACTTGCACCACTAACAGCATCAACTGCCAAGGTTTGCCCTTCTAGAATTTGTGCTTTAATTTTTTCAAGTGCACTATCTCCCAGCCCTCCTGTTTCCGATTGGCTTACGATCTTAATATCTTTAATTTTATCTGGCTCATCCATAGTTACTTCTACTTTAATGACTCCCTCTTTTCCTTCCGCTTCTCCTGTGAACGTACCGGCTTTAAAGGACGATGACGACTTAGCCGATTCCCCATTTCCCGTACATCCACTCAGCATGGAAACGATCAGCACCATACAAAAAGATAACATGAGCATTTTCTTGACGAAATTTCTGTTACGCATTTCTGTTCTCCCCCAGTGTCTAATATCTTATAACCTGATACAAATAACGTGATAATTTTCACAAAGATAATGATTAATCAACAACGACATCTGACAGGCTATATCCCGAAGTATAAACATTGGTGCAACACCAAGGTCAATGTCTACTTTTTGTCCAACTAGAAGAAAAACATCTGCCCAAAGAGCAGATGTTTAATTAGAGTCACTATTTGATTGGGATATTCACTTCCAAATAAGATCTATTATGGCCTTCAATTTTTTCGGTGAGCAGTAATTTTCCAACCACATCTCCCGAAATGGAATAATGATTAGCTTCGATATAGTCAAACATGAACTGCAAGGAGTTCTTCGTGATATATTTTTCATCCGTACATAACATTGTTGCTGAGATACAAAGACTTGGGCTAATATACTCTGCGTACTCTTCAATATCCATTTCGAATTGTTGCGCTTCATCTTCTAGCAAAGTAAGGCCCCAGCTATAATTAAAATTATTGTTTTCACTGAAAAAGATACCTGTATCCTCAATTCTAAAAGAATAAAACGCATACGGCAGCAGATCCATCCAAGTGTTGACTAAGCTTTTTACAATATCATTTTTTAATAATGCATTTTTATCCGTTTGCTTTAGTCTATACATACCTGGCAGCTGTTTAAGTTTACACTTATATAAAGAGGAGTCTAATTCTCTGAGTTCATTATGAATTTCATTCATCTTTTTTAGCAGCATCGTCTTCCGCTTGATCTCTTCTTCTAAATTCGACTCTGTTTCCTGCATCCTACCCATAACTTGCTCTAATGAAGACTCCTTCATCAGCGTTGCCACTTCCGGCAATGGAATTCCCATACTTCTGTACCATCTACTCATTAGCAAATCTCTTGCATCTAAGTCATTAAAATATCTGTAATTATTGCTGTTATCTTTAGTGGGCCTAACAATATCATGTTTCTCGTATAACCTCAGCGTATCTGCAGTTACACCGAGAATGGAAGCAAATTCCCCTATGCAATATTTCACCTGATGTCCCTCCATCCATTTCATGCCTACCCAGCCACATTAAATGATATACAGAAGGACAATATTTAGATATGAAGTAGTTCATTTCTTACTATTCAAATGTATGCAAAAGATCATGCCAGTCCAAACCAGTGAACTAGTGTAAATCCAACTAAGGACAACAAGACCGAACCTATAAGCCCAGCTGCAAAAGACTTCATCCCCAGTCGTCTAAATGCCGCCAAATCAACATTCAAGCCAAGTCCAGCCATCGCCATAGCGATTAGCATATAAGCTATCGTTACAATTCCATTTGCCACTGATGCAGATACAATCCCTAATGAATTCACACCACTTACGAGTAAGAAACCGAGAATAAACCAAGGAATAGGAATACTTTTCCACGAGGCTTTAGACTGAACTCCCTGAACTTTTCTTTCCGCGCGATTCGTCCAAATCC
This sequence comes from Paenibacillus sp. FSL R5-0345, assembly GCF_000758585.1. Classification (NCBI taxonomy): domain Bacteria; kingdom Bacillati; phylum Bacillota; class Bacilli; order Caryophanales; family Paenibacillaceae; genus Paenibacillus; species Paenibacillus sp. FSL R5-0345. Next base: position 2,311,474 of record NZ_CP009281.1, on the reverse strand, counting down.
CAATTAATATAGCCACAGGAACAAGTAAGGCTACCCGAGTCAATTTAACGATGACCGCCATATCTACTGCTGCATTCCCACCTGCATCAGCTGCTGCGATGACGTGAGCAATTTCATGTAAGGTAGCTCCAGAGAATACCCCGTAGCCTAGATCGGATAAGCCTAGCAAAGGGTACAAAAAAGTGTAGAGCAACGTGAATATTGTACCTAATATAGCGACTATCGCTGCGCCAATCGCAGTTTCGTCGTCTTTCGCTTTGATTTGTGGAGCAATCGCCACCACCGCTGCCGCACCGCAGATCGCTGTTCCACAGGCAGTTAAGATACTGAGTCGTTTATCAACCTTGAACAGTCGAGCAAGCCCGTAGACAACAGAGATCGTAAATACGATCACGATAACAGCCAGTAGAAATACCCTTGGACCCGCAGCTACGATATCCATTAAATTCAACCGCATACCAAGCAGGATAATTCCTAGACGCAGTAGCTTTTTGCTGGAAAAATCAGTCCCTTGAGTGATCGTGCCCGGCACTCCGACGGTTGCCCGCCAAATAATTCCGATTAGAATGGCAATGACCAGTTGGCCCATAATAGAGAGAAATGGAAAGCCTGCTAAATACTTTGCGACTAATGCAATGATTAAGGTCAATCCAATGCCAAGCGCAAAACCAACCTCTTTCTTATGGTTCGATTGGTATAATCCCTGTGAATCCCCCATGTCGTGTACACCCCTTGTATGAATCTCTAGATGACGGAGGTATGTATATCCCCCATGAATCAACAATAAAACGCCATGGCTCGAAAGTTAAATACCAATATACTATCTGTAAGATTAGTAATCCTTATGCTTGAATTTGCGCAAAAAAAGCTCCTTCGAGAAGCAGCATGCCAGAGCAGCCGCCTCACCAAAAGAGCGTCGTTTGTGTTCCTATATTACATTTACACTTCTAGCATCTGAAGCTTAGTACCCTTCGGAAGTACAGAAGTTATATACTCGTGAACCGGATGTTGTCCTTCAGCTTCCGCAAGCACCGTCACAATTCCTTGGTCCGTGCCCGTTCTGATCAGACGTCCCATCCCTTGTTTAAGTCTCAGCAGCATGTACGGCAAATCCACCTCTTCAAAAGGATTGGAGGTCTCCGCTCGTTTCGCCATAAATACAGGGTCGAGCGGCGGATAAGGCAGTGACCAAATGATCACATTAGATAATGAAGGTCCTGGTATGTCTAGTCCTTCCCACAGCGTTACCGCACAAAGCACACTATGCTCATCCCTTTGAAAAGCTGAGATCAGATAGCTGATCTCTTGATCCCCTTCAAAGAGGAAAGAATACTTACTGGATTCTGCTGTCTGCGAGCTGAGCTGCTTGAACTGCAGAAGTTCTTCCCGAGTACGGAACAGCAGCAGGGCTCTTCCTTCAGTCTGCTGGATAAGCTTTAGAGAGATCTCCATTTTTTCAGCAAAATCACCGCTCCGAAGCTCTGGCACATAGACATTCATCTGATGCTCATAATCATAAGGTGAGTCTACAGAGAAAGACAGAAAGTCTTGAATCCCAAGACTGTCCTTCAAGTATTGGAATGATTTATCCACGGATAAGGTAGCCGAAGAGAATACGATTGGCATTTTTTGCGTGAACAAGCTGTCTTGGAGTACTTCCTTAACATTACGTGGCATGACCGACAGCGTTAAGCCATCACTATCTTCTGTCGCCCAGCAGATTAATGCACCTGAATCCTCAAACAATCTCAACGCGATCTCTATGGTCTCCAAACGTTCTTCCACAATCCGCAACTGATATTCATCAATCGTGTAAAGTCCACTTTCGAATACTAATTCTTCTTCGATAGCAGCAATTACACTACGCATGCGGTGCACCTCACGGATTAGCGGTGCGTTAAGCGCAATGCTTTTTCGATCCGATCCAGGAATGCTGCGGCATTGACGACGAATGTATTTAAACATCTGCTCACTCTGCATAATCGCTTCATCAATAAGTACCGCGAGCGTCTCACGAATCTCATTCTGTAACAGACGAGAGATTAGTTCTTCAAAGACAACATGCTTCATTTTATAGCCTAACGCCTTCATGGCGGCAGATTCTAACAAATGCCCTTCGTCAAAAACAACGGCACAATGCTCTGGAAGTAAAGGAATTTGACCCTCTCGCTTACGCGCTTCATAAGTCCAAATATGTTCCATGTAATAATCGTGAGAACAAATGATCAAGTCACTTGATTTCCGGTAATGATCACGGGACAACGTCTGCCCACAGCGGTGACGCATATCGCAAGTAAAACAATCCTGAAACGTATCCCAATTGATCTTATTCCATTGCTCATCGTTCAAATCTGGATAGTCCCTACGGTCGCCATAGGCATGGAACTGCTGCATCGGTGCATGAGAATGTACAAAATCAGGTAGAGTACTGTATAAACTCTCCAGCGGCAAGCTCCCATCATCATTGTTGCGTGCGTGATCCAGCTTTTTCAGACACATATACTTGTCCGGAGATTTCGCTAGTCTGGCATCAATATTCATATTCAGATGCTTCGCAAGCTTGGCAATATCGCCTTCCGGTTTCACAAGCTGCTCGATCAATGACTCATCCGCACAAGCGATAATCGCAGGTTTGCCCATATACCGCGCATAACAAATGCTATATAACAAATACACTAAAGTCTTACCCGTACCGACCCCTGCCTCAGCAAAAATCGTCTTTTTCTCAGCAAAAGCTCGCTCCACCTGAAACGCCATGTAAATCTGTTCATCACGGACTTCAAATCCTGCCTCAGGAAGAATTTCATAAAATACATCTCCGACCCATTCTCCTACTTGCTCCATAAAAGGTCTGGTCCGATCATATTCAAAAGGATACTGTGTCGCCAACAAGCCTACCTCCAATATTTGATCAGGCATATCACATATGCCATGAAAAATAGAATCAACGGAAAAACTCTATTATCTCATAAGATTGGAATAATTACAAAGTAGTTCGTTTGGATAATTTAGCGGTTGTTACAAGTTACTATAGCAGGCAGGAGGATCATTACCTTTAATAGAATAAACAGTTACAGGAATGTATTGGAAGAATCGGAAGATCTCTGATAAAAGGGAGGGGTAAACTTGAAAAAAACATTCATAATCATTTTAATCATTGCAGTGGTTGCTCTTATTTTACCAATCGTATCCACTCCATTTATTAACAATTACATTGCATATTCCACAAAGAAAAATCTAATGGAACTATCTTTGCCAGATAAAACTGAAAGGGTAGATGCTTTATCATCCGCTGGGAAATTAATGGGGAATGGAAATGGAATGCAATTTTTTGGCGCTATTTTAATCAAATCAGAACAAACTTTGGAACAATTAAATAATTTTTATGGAAAGTATCGCGAGAATGATTGGAGTTACATCGTTGAAAAGCAAGTGAGTAATAACATTGCTTTTATTGAACATCGTGATTTGAAATTCAAAGCATTGAAAGCAGATGAAAAGCTAGTTAACTATTATATTGTTTACACTTGGGGCAGTAGTAATTATCCATTAAGTGATCTAGACATACGAGGGCATTAACACTTAAAGGATGTAAGTATTAAACCATAGGGAGGGAAGAACATGCATTGGAAAAAGTATTTTATTCTAGTGTTACCAACGATAATAATCGGGCTATTTTTATACTCCTTTCTTCCTGCACGCCAGAGGCCCTATGTTTTATTAGTTCCTATGATATTCTGGTTGATATATCACACTTGGATTTATATTGAAAGAAAACAAAAGAAATAAAAACGGCAATCAAGGACTCTTTACGCTCGTCCATGACTGCCTCATTTTTTGAAAGATTAATCAATTACAGTACTTGCTTCCAAAAGTCCGTCCCAGCAAAAACAAACTCTTTATCCAGCGCTTCTCCCCCATCCTCAAAGCAATCTGCCCATGGAACACGCTTCTTCCTCAGGGACGCAGCATCCTTCACGTCATATTCCTGATATCTAACGGTTTGCTCATTCGCTGCGTTATTCCAGTTGTCCCAGCCCATAGGATGAATATGCAAGCCCATCTGACAACCCACAAACACGGTCTTCGCGTACTCGCGCCAAGGACGTCCTAGAAACACTGGAGCAATATCAGGATCGGCTGTTAAGAAGCAATTCTTAAAAATGTAGCCATGTGACTGTCCCTCGGGTGTCGAAGCCGCTGTTATATAACCGGAAAGATTCTCATTATGACGTAAACTGCGAATCTCACATTGATCGAAATAAGCCGTGGCACCGCCAAAAATAAAATCGATGGTTCCTTCTATATAGCAATGCTGATATAACTGACGATACTGGGCGTGATGTTCTCTCAGCGGAATACCTCCGAATGCCCTTCGCTCTCGTGGAGCAGGTGGTAAAGGTCCTGTGAACAATGTGTCCTGATACCCCTTAAAGATGCAATTTCTGAATACGGTTTGGTCGCAATGCGCATAGACGGCTAATGCCTGCCCAATACGTTCTCCCTGCCCAGCACTATTGGTTATCACCAGATTCTCTAATACCAAATGACTGCCGCCCAGAAATAACGTTGGAGTAGCAAACGTATTGATTTCTTCCCCCGCTTCATCACGCTCTTTGGCATAACGGTTCATGGTTATTTCCACGCAGCCAAGTCCTATAACCTTAAGATTAGAACGGTAAATCCGAACTGCCTCTTGATAGATGCCGGATAAAATATAGAGCGTAACCGCTTGGCTGGTTGGCTCACCCTCTAGCGAATCTATCGCCTCTTGAATGGTGCGATAATCGCAAAAGGATTCTTTGCCCACTACTAGCATTGTTGTCTGTTCCCTTCCATGGATTTTAGAGATGCTTCGCCAAAAATTGCTGCCATAACGTCCGCATTTCCAGAGTCTCCATATGCCCTCCACTTCCCACTAGCGGTTGCCAATGTTCTGGGCTCCCTGCTGTTTGGTAAGCTTCAGACAATCCTTGAGCCAGATGCTCAACACCTTCAATCGGACATAACCGATCGTTTCTGCCTACTAGACTCATTCGCGGGCGGGGAGCAATCCGCTTTTGAATATCGAGCGTTGTGTAATGCTTCAATAACCCGGGCACATATGAATAGTAGCCATGATGATCTAATCCTCTTACAGCAATTAAGCTATGTGCATCTACTTGACCACAGATGTCGACAATCACTCCGACCCGTTCGTCTAATGCAGCCAGCCACCATGCCATCAAACCACCCATGGACATACCGATTGTTGCGATTCGGGAAGCGTCAATATCCTCACGTTGGCACATGTAATCCAGCATTCGAATATTGTCATACAGCATCATGCCCCACATGACCTGCCCCTTCCATAGCATTTCCTTCACTAGCTCACTCTCAGTTTTACCGCCACGCTCATTAAACCCCCACATATCGATACAGCAAGCAGCGTACCCCATCTCCGTTAGGGCTTTAGCAAAAGAAGGCTGTTGCAAATAGGCGCTGCTGCGAACAAACTCATTACGTCCATTCGCGTAATTCCCCCCATGAGAATGATTAAAGACAACCAGCGGAAACGGTCCTTCTCCATCCAAAGGAATAGCAACATAAGCAGGAACCCGTTCCAATCCATTCAGATCAAGCAAAAGGGATTCGAGGCGATATCCGTCCCGTTCCTCTTGGTTTATCACAGTTACCGAAATCGGCTTATCCGTTGGAAGATCGCCTAACAGTTCCTTCAGTTTATCCGGCGCCATGGCTTCCCCCCTTTACGGACACACATTCTGTTCTGTGGGCGAAACGGTAACTTGTTCTACTAGTTTCTCCGGCTTTTTCGTGTTCTTGGACTGACAATTCACGATCTCTATTGCTTCGCCATTTTCAATGTAAAAAGCAGGTCCTTCATGATTCTCGATAGTCACCTGTTGGAATTGTACATCCCTTGCATTGCCTAGGAAAAATCCGCGATTGTTCATGTTCTCGATTCCTGTCATCATATCCGGATGCCCGGGAACCGCATTACTTGCCATAGAGATATCAATATTTGAAAAAGTAATCTCCGATACATACTGCTCCGCCAGTCCATATAAGAATCCCGCAGCAGCATGAACATTACGTGCGGTAATATTGGCGAAATGGATGCGTCTAAAGCATGGCGTTTCATCAGTGATCGGATAAGGATTTTTATCCCACACATACTTTTCTTTCCCGCGCGGCCCACAGAAATAGTATAGATTCAGAGTAAATGGACAAATGACGTCTTCCATTACAATATTACTGATCCTAATGTCTTCAATAGTTCCACCACGACCCCGTCTTGATTTCATACGAATGCCACGATCGGTTTGCTTAAAAACACAGTTGCTAATGGTTACATTCCGAATATCTCCACTCATTTCACTTCCAAGAACAACTCCACCATGCCCATGAACCATGGTACAGTTTGTGATCGTGATATTCTCGCATGGAATACGTTCTTTCGTATCTTCAGTTCCTGCTTTGATAGCAATGCAGTCATCACCTACATCAATATTGCAGTTACTTATCCGAACATTCGTACAGGACTCTGGATTAATACCATCTGTATTCGGAGAATCAGCCGGGTTCAAAATGGACAGGTTATCAATCGTCACATTGTAGCAGGCCACAGGATTAACGGTCCAGCTAGGAGAATTCACCAGCGAGACATCCTTAATCGTTACCCGCTGACAGCTATCAAAGCCAATCAAAGTCGGACGGGGGTACTTTAGCTCTTCCCGACGGTTCCGAAATACATCCCACCATGCCTTACCATTACCATTAATAGTTCCGCTTCCGGTAATCGATATATTGACTAAACCTTTACCATGAATACAAGGTGTATGAACCTGCTGCTTCACCCCTTCCCATCTACATTCCACCGCAGGGTAATTCACAGGGTTCGTACTGAATGAAAGGATCGTTCCTGGATTTAAATTTAATTCAATATTGCTTTTCATAACAATCGCACCCGTATAGTAAGTGCCAGCTGGCACATAAACAGTTCCTCCACCAGCCTCACTTGCCGCTTCAATCGCACGCGCAATCGCTTCTGTCGCTAACATTCCGCTATTCTTAAGCGCACCAAAATCGTCAATATTATATACGGACATACTATAGCACTCCTGTTCTATATCAGATCCAGCCTCTTAATTGTTCGTATTCCACACAGGCTTGTAGGAAAGCACCCACACCTTTTTGGTCATTCGTGACAATAGGCTCACTAATGTAATAAGCAAAGGTACCATCTCTTTGGTCCACTCCACCTAACCCCGCCACTTGGCAATTTTTATTTAGATTGACCCAACCTTCTTTGGTTTCTAGTACAAATTCGCTGATAAGTCCTTGGAACGCGCGGTCTAACGGTTCGTACCAACTAGCCTCTAACACGCCTAATCGAATACCTTTTGCCATAGCGTACACAATCATACTGGAAGCAGAAGCTTCTAAATAATTCCCTTTGCGTTCCCCCAGATTCACTACTTGATACCAGACTCCTGATTCAGGATCCTGATATTTCTTCACAGCAGTTAAAGTATCGTTTAGAATTCGGACCAGTTCTGGATAATCAGCATGCTCACTCGGCAATAACTCTAGAACATCAACTAAAGCCATAAGATACCAGCCAAGTGAACGCGCCCAAAAGTTAGGAGATAGCCCTGTCTCGGGGTCACACCAAGGCTGAATATGTTGTTCATCCCATGCGTGATATAGCAGACCCGTTTCCGAATCTTTAGTGTGCTTCTCACATAAAATAAATTGTTTCGTCACATCTTCAAGCCCCTGCCCTTCCTCAAAGGCTAGCAAGTAGGCCAAATAGAAAGGTGCACCCATATAAAGACCATCCAACCAGATTTGATAGGGATAAATATTTTTATGCCAAAAAGCGCCTTCCGAGGTTCGCGGATGTGCCTTTAGCTGTTTTCTAAATAAGGTAGCCGCTTGTTTATATTTTTCCTGCTTGGTTTCTTTATATAGTGTGAATAATAATTTCCCGTTATTAATGTGATCGATATTGTACTCGTCCAAATGATAGCCCTTAACGCTGCCATCTTCCTGAATAAAGTAATCCATATGATCTTGAATGAATTGCAGATACTTCGCATCGCCAGTTTGCTTCCACAGCCATTCAAATCCATTCAACACCACACCATAGTCATAGGTCCAGCTTCCGTTGTAGCCTTTATCCTCATAGAGCTTTGGTGTCCTCGCCATGATAGAGTCTGCCGTGTGAATTGCCCAATGTGATCTCTTCATCCCAACCCCCTGAATGTTATTAAATTTAAGTACTACCTTCTCCCACAAAATAATAGGACTTGATTCTCAGTCCGAGAGAATCAAGTCATTGTATAGTAATGTACGAACGAATCAATCTTGAATTAAACTCTGCATCTCCACACAAGCCATCACCAACGCGCCCACGCCATGTAAATCATTCTTAACTTTAGGTCGAGTGACATAACTCTCGTAATCCCCAGCCGAAGTACCGATACAGATGTCCGGCAAAATTAATCTATTCTGGTCATCCCACTGAATCAACCTGGTTAACCCTTCATAGCCTTTTCTAGCTGCAGCTGTAGCCATTTCTGTATCACTTACAATGCCATGCTTCACGGCTTTGGCAATCGTGTAGACAAATAAACATGACCCTGAGGTCTCAAGCCAATTATCCGGCTCGTGCCCCTTGTCCACGACCTGATACCAAAGCCCACTCTCTTGATCTTGATAACGAATAAGGGCATCAACGAATTCACTTAAAGTAGAAGATAATCCAGTTCGAGCGGGATCATGGACGGCCAACAGATCAAGAAATTGCGACAATGCGAGACCATACCACCCTAACGATCTGCTCCAGAATTCTGGTGAACAGCCTGTCTCCGGGTTCGACCACGGCATCCGGCGACTCTCGTCCCAAGCATGATATAATAACCCGGTTGTCTCATCTTTCATGTGCTTGCGCATTAACTTCTCCTGATGGAGAACCGTATCACGCAAGCTAGAATCGCCATAGACATTAGCATATTTTAACGAGAATACACCTGCCATATAAAGCCCGTCTAACCACATTTGGTTAGCATATTTATCCTTATGCCAGTACCCACCCTCAGAGGTTTTGTTTAACGTAAGCAATAAATTCCTCAGCTTCTCTGCAGCAATGCGATACTTGAGTTTACCTGTCCGCTTATGAAGGTTAAACAGCAGTTGTCCGGCTTGAACGGCATCTAACTCATCACGGGCAAAATAAAAGTTACCGTATTCATCTACCAAATCATCCACGTATGCCTGAATATACTGAATATAGCGGTCTTCTTGATATACATTCCACAATAGCTCCATACCGCATAAAAATACACCTTGATGGTAGTGCCAACGATGAGCTGGAGGAAGTTCTCCCGCCTTGTAAGTATCCATTAATGAATCGCAAGCTTTTTTTGCCCACTCTATGGGTGTTGTTGGTGCACTGACAGTCATCTCCAAACTCCCTCCATCAGAATATTCTCTCTTTCAATGCTTATTAGCCCTTCATAGAACCTAACATTGCTCCTTTAGCAAAATGCTTTTGCAGGAATGGATATACACATAGTATTGGTAGAGTAGCTACAACGATAACAGCCATTTTAATCGTTTGATCTGGCGGTGGAGCAGCAGCGTCCAGTGTAGCGCTGTGATCCATACCGCTGGCAAGCACAACAATTTGTCTCAGTAGAACCTGTATTGGCCACTTCGTACTATCATCCAAATACAGAATCGCATTCATGTAGGTATTCCAATACGTAACCGCATAGAACAATCCGATAGTCGCTAACGCAGGTAAGGATAGTGGCAATACAATTCGAAATAAAATTCCGAAGTCATTACAACCATCAATTTTGGCTGACTCCTCCAGACCATCTGGTATATTCTGAAAAAATGTTTTAAGGATGATCATGTTAAATGCACTAATCGCTGAAGGTAGAATAAGTGATGCGTACGTATCTATTAGTCCTAATTCCTTCACTACGAGGAAAGTTGGGATCATTCCACCATGAAAGAGCATGGTGAACACAACCATAAAGTTAACCATTTTACGTCCGTCCAGATCTCTTCTAGCAAGAGCGTAAGCCATCAGAGAAGTGATTAACAAACTGAAGAATGTACCAATCACCGTGACACCAATGGAAACACCCATGGCTTTAAATATTGTATTCGTTGAGAAGATATACTTGTAAGCTTCCAGACTCCACACTTTTGGTATCAGTACAAATTTATTAGCCGCTAGCTCTGCAGTCGTTGTAAATGAGCCTGCTACAACGTGCATAATCGGAAGAATGGTAATTAAAGCTATGAGCGCTAGCAGCGTAAAGTTTATAGCCGAAAAAATTCTACTACTGATTGTTTTATCATGTACCATTTCAATTCCTCCCAGAACATATCAATAAACGCCTTCTTCGCCCATTTTCTTAGATAATTTATTGACCGACATTACCATAATCAAGCCAACAATCGATTTAAAGAATCCAATGGCTGTGCTGTAACTAAACTGTCCTTGTCTTAGACCAGCAGTATAAACATACGTATCGATAATTTCCGCGACTTCTCGATTCATGGAGTTAAGTAGCAGATATACATGTTCAAATCCAAGATCAAGAACGGAACCAATTTTCAGAATAAATAATGTGATAATTACCCCTCTAATCGCTGGAAGAGTAATATGCCAGACTTGTCTGATTCGTCCAGCTCCATCCATACGTGATGCTTCGTAAAGCCCTGGATCGATGGCAGCAATGGAAGCGAGATAAATAATCGTTCCCCAGCCTGCTTCTCTCCAAATCACCTGAATAATATACATGGGCCTGAACCATCCTGGGTCAAGCAGGAAATTGATTTGTTTAAATCCAAAATAGGAAAGTAACTCGTTGATGATCCCTCCATCCATCGTGACCATAACAAATGAAATGGAGACGACGATAACCCACGACAAAAAATGGGGTATATAGAAAAGACTCTGAAAAGTTCTTTTGAAAAAGGTGCCTTGAAGTTCATTTAACATCAGGGCAAGGATGATCGGAATCGGGAAATAGATAAGAATATTCATCCCGAAAAGCACAAGTGTGTTCACCAATATATTTAAGAAATCCGGCTCTGTGAACAACCTGCTGAAATGCTTCATACCCACCCAATCACTGCCCATTATTCCTTTATAAGGCTTATAGTCTTGGAATGAGATAATTAATCCATACATAGGGAGATATTTAAAAATAATAAAATATAGCACTCCCGGTATTAGCATGACGTAGAGCAATTTATTTCTCCACAGCCGCTTTTTTAGTACGCTGCTGCTTTTATAAATCTCTGGCTCAGGCTGCATTTTCGGGGCTGAACTAGGCTGTGCGGTGACATCCTGCATGATACTCTTCCTTTCTCCTTCTTTATTCAAACACGATATTACTGAACCCTGTGAGGAATAGAAAAGGTTGTTGAAACAAGATCAACAACCTTTTCAGCTATATCGTTTAACTATTCGAGCACGGGTTACTATTTTTTGTATAAAGCGTTGTACTCTTCAATAATTTTATCTCCACCACGGCTCTTCCAATTCTCAACCTCTTTTTCAAATCCAGCTCTGTCGAGCTGTCCATACATATACTTGTAGGTTGCATCTGTAATAATTTGTTGAATCTCAACACCTTTTTCAGTGTAGGTAGCTGAGTCCATAGCCACTGTTGGATCTGCTACACCCACTTTAACGTTCTCAAGTACCAATTCTTCTGCATGAATACGGCCTGGCAGAACGTTATAACTTTGGTACATGCCATTAGTTTCGTATTCTCCGATAACACTATCCTTGAAGCCCTTAACTTCACGTTCGATCAAATCTTTGTCATCCGCAGGTTTCGCTTTACCGTCTACAACGGTATAGTGAGTCCCTTCAATTCCCCAATACATCAAGTTAGCTACTTCTGGTGTCATCATTTGGTCAAAGAAAGCAAGGATCTTCTTGAGTTCTGCCTCATCCTTCACAGCAGATTTCGGGAACATGACGACATTGTTATACCCGGGAATCATCCATTGCGCATATTTACCTTCTGGACTCGCAACCATACTATGCGTATCTAGAACAGCATCAGGGAAAAGCTTAATGGTATCTTTGTTGAGGGTATCTATATCTTGTATAGAGCCTCCGATATAGAGCCCTGCTTTACCAGATGTAAACATGTTTACAGCATCCGTTTTACTAGTAGCAGCAAAATCCTGGTTCATGTATCCGCCTTCACGAACTTTTTTGAAGAAGTCCATCGTATCGAAATACTCATCGAAGGTAAATTCAGGTGCTAATTTGCCATCCTTCTCTCCCCATGAGTTCGGAGTTCCAAACCAAGATGAGACTGTTTTAAACGCACCATAGGTCAACTCATTACGGTCAACAATACCTATAGTATCTTTTATTCCATTACCGTCTGGATCTTGTTCCGTGAAGGCCTTAGCCATTTCGAACAATTCATCTACATTAGCTGGTGCAGCAAGTCCTAATTTATCTGCCCAGTCTTTCCGATAGATGATCCCTTGACGTGCCAGAGGGCGGCCGATATACAAGGTGTACAACTTGCCATCCACTTTGGTGTTATTCAGAATTTCAGGTTTCAATTTACTCAGATTCGGGAATTCACTTAAGAGAGGACCAATTTCCCAGAACTGACCGTCTTTAATCGCTTCTTTCATCTGAATGAAGGTTGTTTGATTCTTTAAATACGTCACTTGCGGCAGTGAGCCAGTCGCAAAAGATGAATTCAGTTTTTCTTCGTAAGTATCAGCAGGGAAAAATTGGTACGTCAACTTCGTGTTGGTCAATTTCTCAACTTCATTCTTAATCGTGTCAGGTGGTGTATCAGTCGTATTTAATGGAAGCATAATCTTGATTTGTGTCGGCTCTTCTTTTACATCTTCTTTTGCTGCCTCTGTCTCTACCGGCTTAGCAGTGCTCTCACTACTTGCAGTTTCAGAACTTGCTTGATTGTTGTTACCACCACATCCAGCCAGCAATGTGCTGAGTGCTAACAGTGATGTCAACAACATGGTGAAGGATTTCTTCTTCATACCATTTTGACCTCCATAATTTGTATTGGTTACGAGTCCCACATTACATCGTTGGCAAAGTTACGAAAACAATCATTTCCCCATAAAGGGCCGTTCTTAAAGGGATCTGAGCAAATGATTATGGTGATAACACAAAAAAATCCACTGCGTCATCCGCAGTGGATCAAACTAACCTATTTACTTCTCTATCCCAAGCTCAGCCTCACCATATTCCTTAATAATCTGATTTCCTCCGTTGGCTCTCCATTTCTCAACTTCCTTCTGGAATCCCTCAACGGTTATATTGCCTAGTATGTAATTGTACGTAGCGTCCACAATGATTGTAGACAATTCCACATTCTTTTCATCATAGGTAGAAGAGCTTAAAGACACGGTCGGATCGTCGACCAGAAAAGATTCATTATCTTTACTTAGCTGATCCGCAAGTGAGGTCAATTGCTCCTTCTGAGCCACCTCCATAATGTTCTTATTACTAATGTCTGCAATCATCAAAGAATATAACGGATTTACTTCTTGCACCCGCAGCTCCGAAGTCTCCTCGGGAAGAATGATTTTTCCTTCCTCAAGCTTATAATGGCGCCCTTCAAACCCATACATCATTATATTCGCTACATCTTTATCCATGGTTCGATCAAAGAATTCGAGTACCTGGCGGAGTTCATCCTCAGTAGCAATGGCTTTTTTGGAGAAGAGATAGAGTCCATTATAATTGGGTATCGACCACACCTTATATCCTTCAGGCCCTTCGATCCGATTGATTAATGTAAGTTCTGCCTTTGGATTCAAATTCTGAGCTTCAATAGACAGCCGCTTTACATCTGTCATACTGCCGATAAATACACCAGCAATACCATTAATGAACTTATCGCGTTGTACTTCTTTGCTCGTTAAGGCGAAATCCTGATTAATAATTTTCTCATCATATAATTTCTTCATGAAATTCATAGTGTTCATATACTCAGCGGTCACAAATTCAGGTACAAATTGATGATTCTCTAGTTTCCAATTATTTGGTGTGCCAAAATACGAACTTAACGTCTTAAATACCCCATACACAAGATCATTTCGATCGACTAATCCGTAGGTATCCTGTTTGCCATTCTGATCTGGATCGTTGTATGTAAATTGTCTCATGACCTCATATAGTTCATCCAGTGTTTGCGGATTATTTAAATGAAGATTGTCGAGCCAATCCTTGCGTATAATAACCCCCTGTCTGGAAGAGGGGCGTTCCGTATATAAGCCATAGATCTTACTATCTACAGAAGTCTGCTTAAGAATGGCGGGGTTCAGTTGTTTAAGATTGGAGAACTCCTGAAGGTATGGGCCGATCTCCCAAAAGGCATCCGAACGAATAGCATTTTTCACCAGATTATAATCTGAGAATTTTACAAATGTGACCTTTCCGAGGGAATTGGTTGTAAGCGCCGTGTTCATCTTATCCGTGTAGACACCCTCTGGAACCCACCTTATATCTAGCTTCACACCTGTCAGCCTTTCGATCTCTGCCATAATCTCTTTCGAGGGCTGTTGCGGAAAATGAAGGGGCGCCAAAATTGAGATACTCGGGGGAGACACTTTTGGGCCGGAATCGGCAGATTCCTTATTGTTGCAAGCGCTTAAGAAAGAGAAAACGAGCAAAGCAAATAAACAGAAATACATCGTTGCCCTTCTATCCATTGATACTCTAGACATTTTGTGGCCTCCTAGATATTGTAAGGATTATCACCTGAAAGCTTGAAGATTTTACATTTTATAAGCATAATTAGAGCTAATGATTATCGCGAAGCGAGATGATTATTGTTATTTCCTACCAAGTTACATACACTTAGAACAAGTGTCTACTTCTACATAAGTAAAGGTGCTGAGTCTCGTGAGACCATTAAGCTTTCTAAGTAAGCTAACGATGTTTGCCTTTGTAATTAGCACGCTGCCTGTATTGTTCATCGGTTCTTTTTCATATCTCACATCATCAAAAGAAATTCAGAAAAACGTTAACAACAGTAAAATGGAACTTATCTTACAAATCACCTCAAATGTAGAACATAAGTTAACAACTGTCAATCAAACATTAAACCAAGTGATCAACTCCAGTGTATTAAAAAAAGCACTAAATAACCCTTTAAATGAAACCGATTTCATTTTGTACAATGATTTAAGAAACGAAATTCGCAATATGCAATCCTTCGATACGAAGCTGGAAGATGTCATCTTATTAAATCAGCAGCAAAATTGGATGATCAAAAATTCGGGTGTTTATCGTTTGGATGAATACAAGAACTATGCACAGCTCTCTAATCTGATGAATATCGCCGAAGATACCTCGTGGATTTTGAACCCATCCTCCCTATTTTATAGCGAGGAAAGCATCAACGTTACTGGCTGTAACTACAGCATTAGTCTTATCAAGAAACTCCCGACCAATAAGCTGCAAAAGTATGGGCTCGCCTTAGCTAATATTCCTGTCTGCAGTCTTCAAGATTTCATTAATTCTGATGTACAGCCACTCGACGATATTATCGTTCTGGATAAGGAAGGTCGGTTCTTGCTCCATCCGGACCGCAACTTGATCGGGAAGCCTATGAGGGAAGGCGGTTTTACAGAAGATTCTTTCATTGCTAATCCCTCCAAACTTTCAGGACAGTTCAAAACCGTGATCCACAAGAAAAATTACGCTGTCACTTACATGCGCTCTCAGATGAATGGCTGGGTTTATCTTTCGGTCACATCCATGGAGAGTTTAACGAAAGAGTCTCAAAAAATCGGTCTGTTTACGATATTCGTATGTACCTTTATGCTTCTTCTCTCCATTCTCTTGGCATGGATCGGATCAAGACGGATGTATACACCTATTGAAAGACTTCTCAATCAGATGGGCCAACGTAAACCGGATATCAAATCCAGACATACAAATGAATTTCAGATTATCGGAGAACAGGTTCATTCTTTATTTCAATCTAAATCTCAGCTGGAAAAAGAAGTCCGTCAGCATATCCAGCAGGTTCGTACCTTCTTCTTAATCAATGCTTTCCATGGCAACGTTAAGAAGCGTGATCTGCTCGAAGAGCTGGAACAATTCGGCTATCACAAGCAACTCGAAGAATGGAAGACGATGGCTGTGATTACGTTGTCGATCGATTTTGCCGAAGATTCCAGTTATGAGAAAAAAGATCTTAATCTTTTATTATTCGCTGCCCACAATATGATTGAAGAGTTAGTCTGCCCTGAACAACGACTGGCTCCTGTAATTATGGACCATGCAGTGGTCGTATTATTGGGGAGTCCGAACTGTGATACTCAGTCTTTTCACAAAACTCTATATTCACTTACGGAGAAGCTTCAACAAGAAATCAATAATTACCTCAAAGTACAGGTGAGTATTGGGCTGAGCCTTCCCTTCCACGACTTACCGAAGTTATCCATTGCTTACAGAGAAGGCCTTGAAGCACTAAAGCATCGGATTAAGCTTGGCAAGGGTGTCATTATCCAGTACGAAAATATTAACTCTGGCAAACATTATCTGAACTTGAACTACCCTACCCATAAAGAAAATGATTTACTGGATGCTATCAAGCTGGCTGAAACGGAAAAAGCCAAGGAGCTTATTCATTTTCTCTTTAAATCGATCTTTGCCCAAGAGCTGTCACCGCAGGAGTACCAGATCCCGTTGACGCGCCTGCTCAATAATTTACTCATTATGATGCAGGAATCCGGTATTAGCTTGAATCAAATTTATCATGCCAATGGTTCCATATTTGAGGAGCTGCATGATCTTCATACTGTGACGGAGATTGAGGATTGGTTCTGGAGCATGGTCATTTATCCGATGATCAAGATTTTTAACAGCAGACAGAATGCGCAATACCACAACATTTCCGAGAAGATCATCGATTTGATACAGCATGATTATGATACCGATCTTACTTTAGAAGAGTGTGCTTCACGTCTGCATTATAATGCCAACTATATCAGCAGTGTCTTCCGCAAGGAGACCCAGTACTATTTTAGCGAATATTTAACAATGTACCGATTTAAAATGGCGAAAAAATGGCTAAAGGAAACCGACATGCCCATTAAAGATATTGCAGCCAAATTAAGATACAACAATTCTCAGAACTTCATTCGCTCTTTCCGTAAACAGGAAGGCATGACACCTGGACAATACCGGGAGCACAATGCTGGCACAAAACTTAAATCCACCTTTGACGAATCGATGTAAAAAAGACCATAAATACTGCTCAGGTGGAATCAAAAAAAAAAAGAGTCTCTCTTTTTTTTGAAAATATATTAACGTGTGCATATACCCTTTTAAGGAGGAAATGGAACGAAATGTTGAGCTTTCGTCTACACCCTAACCCTACAGAGCAAGCTGAGCTTTCTCCGGAAACCTCGTTACTTACCCTCTATCCGCTTAAGACGGACCAGCCACGCCCTTTTATATTGGTATTGCCTGGAGGGGGTTACCAGCATTTAGCTAAACATGAAGGAGCACCAGTCGCTCATTGGCTGAACAGTCTAGGTATTCATGCCGGTGTATTAGATTATCAGGTCGGAGATTTTAGCGTCACTTCACTGTTAGATGATGTTGAGGAAGCTCTGAGGTGGATTAGGGGCGCCTCACAACATTGGAATGTAATCTCAAACAAAGTTGGGATGATCGGATTTTCGGCAGGCGGACACCTAGCGTCTATCTTCTCTACCACAAGAGCAGAGAAACCAGATCTTCTTCTGCTAGGATACCCAGTGATCACTTTCCAAGCGCCTTATGCCCACATGGGAAGCCGACTTCATTTTCTAGGAGACAATCCAGCCCCAGCGGAGCTGCGCTCCTTTTCATCAGAATCACAGGTAACTTCACGGACACCTCCAACTTTTATCTGGACTACAGCAAATGATGCCAGCGTTCCTGTAGAGAACAGTCTGTTGTTCTCAAATGCACTATCGGAGCAAGGGATCCCATTTGAACTACATATCTTTGAAGAAGGACGGCATGGTTTAGGGCTTGCTAAAGAACATCCTCATTGCCGGCAATGGCTTTCCCTTGCTGCGAATTGGTTAAGGGAACATCACTACACTAACACAGAAGAACTTATAACACCCACGTTATTTATTGCGGGCGATTCCACTGCGGCTATTAAGGGTGCTGGAGAAAAACCAATGACCGGCTGGGGTGAATACCTGCAAAGTTATTTTGGGACTTCTGTTCGAGTTGAGAATCGCGCCATTAATGGCCGCAGTACTAAATCTTTTATATCAGACGGCCGCCTGGATGCCATCCTTAAAGACTTCAAAGCTGGCGACTACCTTTTTATTCAATTCGGGCATAACGATGAGAAAAAAGAAGATCCCTTGCGTTACACCGATCCCGACACTGAATATCGCCGCAACCTTACTCAATATATAGAAGCTGCTCGGCAGTTAGGAGGTATTCCCGTTCTGCTACCTCTGTGAGTCGCCGCCGATTTACTTCAGATGGACAGCTTGACCCGCTTGCTGTAGGCGCTTATCCCGAAGCCATGAGACAGGTAGCTGAAGAAACGCAAACACCGCTGCTTGATATTTTCGCAGCTTCGCAAGCGCTCTATTGTTTATTAGGTGAAGAAGAATCCAAGAAATTATTCATGCATTTGCCAGAAAATATACATCCCAATTACCCAAACGGAGTTACGGATGATACGCATTTTTCAGATGAAGGTGCTCAGCAAATTGCTAAACTTGTGGTTCAAGCCCTTAAACAAAACACAGCCTCCCCTATATCAAACTTACAACAACTTTTATAAGGAGTGATTACAGATGTCTCTAATTAAAGAAGTTATTACAGAGTACTATCGTATCCCTTTGCCAGAAATCATGGAGGACGCAAAACATGGCCTGCATACTCACTTTGAAGTTCCCATTGTCAAAATTAGAACGGATGACGGTCGTGAAGGGGTAGGTTATACCTATACTGGCGGATTTGGCGGCAAAGCGATCTGCTCACTAATTGCGTATGAATTAACACATATCTTAATTGGCAAAGATGCCAGCTGTGTAGAAAGTATCTGGGAGCAGATGAACCTCTCTACAAACTTCTGGGTGGTGCTAGTAATGAGGTCAAATGCTATGGCGGCGCGATTGATTTAAATTTCCCATTAGAAAAGCTCCTCCTAAACAATCAAAAATATTTAGATATGGGTTTGAAGGCTAACCGGATTCCATCACATGCTGCAATATGGTCATGTGGATTTCCCTCAACCCGATGCTTCCAATATAGGGGGGATTACAGGCTGGTTAAAGGTAGCTCACTTAACTCAAGCTTATAACCTCTCCGTCTCTACACATGGGATGCAGGAATTACATGTTACTTTGTTAGCGGCTATGCCAAATGCAGGGTATCTCGAAATGCATAGCTTCCCTATCGATCAATACACTACACATCCTCTAGTGATTAATAAAGACAATGGGATGGCTATTGCGCCTGAAGTAACGGGCACTGGGGTTACCTTTGATTGAGACAAATTAGCACCTCACAAACAACAATTCTAATAGGAGCGATTAATCATATGAGCATTCCCCTTCATCTAGGTGTTCGAGCACATGATTTCACACAAGTTCCATTGCATGAGTTAATTGAGAAAATTAAGTCCTATCATTTCGCTCATATCCAGTTTGCACTTAAGAAGTCTTTTCCTGATAGTGCCCCTAGTCTTACGGCTATCAGCCCTGGAACGGCCAGTTATTATGGCAATGCCTTTAGGCAAGCAGGTATTCAGATTGCGGTGCTTGGCTGTTATGTAAATATTGTAGACACCGATCCAAAAAAACGGGCACAAGCATTAGCCGCGTTCAGTACCCATCTGCGCTTGGCCAGAGATTTCGGCGCTAATCTGGTTGGTACGGAAACCGGAAGTGTGGGAGTTGGGTTTACCACAGATAATTTTACAGAAGAGGCTTTTCAAGAGGTAATTACATCGGTAAAAGCTATGGTGGCAGAGGCCGAGCATTTTGGTGTGACGGTAGGAATTGAAGCTGGACTCCATCATCCGCTGTACACCGCATCCTTAACTCGCCGACTGCTGGATGAGATTTCTTCTAACAATCTTCAGATCATATTGGATTGCGCTAATCTAATGTCGCCAACAAATTACTTACATCAAGAAGCTATTATTACGGAGGCTTTAAAGCTCTTAGGAGATCGAATTGCCATTATTCATTTAAAAGATTTTATCGTGCAGGATGGAGCCATCAAGATCGTTCCTGTGGGTCAGGGATGGCTAGAATTCGAGCCGATTCTTCGTTATATGAAATACGAGCGCCCGCATATTCAAGGCATACTAGAAAGCACTCCGGAATCACATTTGGGTGAGAGCATTGCCTTTTTACAGGGGATATATGAAGAAGTGTAGCGTGAAGCGTGGATTTTTATATTCTGTTTAACATCCGT
Source organism: Paenibacillus sp. FSL R5-0345 (assembly GCF_000758585.1). NCBI lineage: Bacteria > Bacillati > Bacillota > Bacilli > Caryophanales > Paenibacillaceae > Paenibacillus > Paenibacillus sp. FSL R5-0345. Next base: position 2,290,980 of record NZ_CP009281.1, on the reverse strand, counting down.
TTGACCTCCATGAAATAAAGGACTGTTATGATCAAGACATCAAGAGTACCTGGGAGGGGTTCTATGCGTCTTGCTTTATTTACAGACACATTTCTTCCGCAAACGAATGGTGTTTCACTCACGCTTCAGCGCTTAACCACTCATTTGAACCGGCGAGGTATCGAGCATCTGCTATTTTCGCCGAAATCTGCTCCTGAAGACAGCTATGCCGATCCCATACGTCCCATTACCAGTATCCCCTTTTTCTTATATCCAGAATGTAGACTCGCACTGCCGAATATGTCCTCCATCCAGTCAGAGTTAAAAGCTTTTCGTCCTGATCTGCTGCATTTGGCAACTCCGTTCAATATCGGCTTATGCGGCCTGCGTTATGCGCGAAAGTATGGTCTGCCTCATGTCGCCTCCTACCATACCCATTTTGACCGCTATCTTGAATATTACCGGATGAAAAGAATCGTCCCACTCTATTGGAAGTACATGAAGTGGTTCCATCGGTCCTGCGATGCTACCTTCGCGCCCTCCAACGAAACACTCGATTCCCTCCAAGTCCAAGGCTTTCAACGTTTAAAGCTTTGGTCTAGGGGCATCGACTGTAATCTCTATACTCCGAAAAAACGCAGCCATCAGGTCCGCGATCGTTACGGAATTACCGCACCGTTACTGCTTCTATATGTGGGAAGGATTGCACCTGAAAAGGATATCAACACCCTAGCTCTCGCCATGCAGCAATTGCCTGAGTCTATACAGTCTCAGGTGCATTGGCTAGTCGTTGGAGATGGCCCCCTTCTCCCAGAGATGAGAACACAGGCGCCGCATAATGTCACATTTACAGGCTATAAGCACGGTGAAGAGCTGGCTCAATTGTATGCCTCAGCTGATCTATTCGTCTTTCCTTCCAGTACAGAAACCTTCGGCAATGTTGTCCTTGAGGCTATGGCTTCGGGGCTGCCTGTCCTCGCCGTAAATGAAGGCGGGGTAAAGGATCTGATCACACCCGGTCGCAACGGAATGATTGCCTCACCTCGTTCCCCGGATGCTTTTATTCGTGAAATTTGTGCAAGTATAGAGCATCCCCACAAGCTGGCTGCTATGGGGTATGAGGGTCGACAGCTGGCACTCGACCGCTCGTGGGAGAGCATTTTCGATGGACTCATTCACGATTATGAAGAGATTCTTGAGCATAGACGTTTCGACCTTATACCGGCTTTACTACCATTAGTATAATAATGACGATAGTGAGCACATGTACAGCTGCTTCTAACGGAGCGATCTTGTTCATAGCGGCGCTGTAGCCTACTGGGATTTCTTCGCCTTCACTTGTCATAACGAGCTTGGTCAGCTTTTTCAATCGAGGCTCAACAAATCCAATAATAATAACTTCTATCACGATAAAAAATAATAACGACAGATTGATCCACAACACCGACAAGCCCATTTTATCAATGATCATTAACAAAATGCCTGTGGCGATCAGGGTGATCCCACCCGTCTTAGGGAACCTGTTTATTTTCTTCATAATACCAAATACAAAACGAAGCTGGCTGCCTGTCTTGGCTGAGCTTGTCAGTATTGGCAGCACAAAAGCTGGCCCAATTCCTACTATGGATGCTATAACATGTATAACTACCACAATTTTTGAGACGATATGCGTCAAATCCATATTTACAATCCCCCTATCATTCGTTGTTTAGATTCATATGAGGATGATAGGAGAAATAGTCTTGCAGAATCCTTTAAATCTTAGATAATCTTGAAAAAGCGCCTAGCCGGATATGACCGACGCAGGCGCTTTTTTAACTATTGCTTCGTTATTTTACCGTAACTCTCATGACTGTACTTTCACTTGCAGTTTGATCATATAGCAGTTCAATTCTAGACTATCACAAAGAGGATTAGTCATGGTTAATCTTAATCCTATTTTTCATTATGTTATAATAATGGAATCCTTGCTAGGAGGGGAAAAGATGGCCCTTATTCATTATGTTGAGTACAATACTACACACGCGAGCAATTTTGTTATAGATGTTCCTGTGGGCTATCACTGGCTTCTTGTAATCACCAAGACCCCAGCGCAATTCTGGGTAAATGGCGGGTTCAAGGAATACCCTGCTCACAGCGCAATTCTCTATCGTCCATTGCAGAAAGTCTATTATCGGGCCTGCGCTGATCATTTTATCAATGATTGGATCCGCTTCGAATCCAATGAACCTTATATTACGGAATCTCCCCTTCCGCTTGGGGTTCCCTTTGCCCTGAGTGATCCGGACTACTGCCACAAGTTGTTTGAATTGCTTGTCGTCGAGCATAATTTTAACCGGGATTGTAAAGAATCTTCCGTCGATTATTTACTCCGGACGTTATTCAACAAACTATGGGAATCCTACTTCCAAGATGATATTACACCTCAATACTACAAACTACTGAAACTGCGTACCGCTATTCAAACTAACCCGGGCGATTACTGGACAGTTTCGAAGATGGCGGATTTTCTTCGAATCAGTCCTGGTTATCTTCAGAACATCTACAAAAAAACGTTTGGAATCTCCTGCATGGATGACGTTATCAACAGCCGAATCCGTATGGCAAAAGAATACTTAATTCACAATGCTCAAAGCATTGCTGAAGTCGCTTCCCGGTGCGGATATCAAAATGTGGAGCATTTCTGCAGGCAATTCAAACAATTGACCGGACATACGCCGAGAAACTACCAGAAGTATGCAAGGGGTTAAAGCGGAAAGAGAAATGTGAAGAAATATCACACTACTTTTTCTTTGAAAACTAGTCCTCAAGATAGTCTATACTGACGGAGACGTTGATATAGACTTCTTTAAGCTGACCGTTGATCAAAGGGAAATGTCGCTGCAATTCTGGGATAATCCCATCATGCTCCATAAAGAAAAATGTGTTTTGTACTCCACATCGTTGCAACCGTCAATTTGGCTCCCGATAAAATTGATGTTGCTGCCCCGTACATTCCGACCACGAACATATCCATATCATTCTGCCAGTAAATCAGCATCCTAAAATTCATGTTCAAAACTATTCCATGAGTTCCATCCCACGGTGGCTTCAATCCAAGTTGTTATTCGAACATATCAATGATTGATGTTGCTAGAGATATACACAACTTGTTGTCAGCGAATGGGCAGTTTCTTCTTCTTCACGGGACAGAGCGCCCTTTGAAATTTTTGCTCAGAAGTTCGAAAAATTTAAATTAGGTCTCAAAATATATAAATTTTAATTTTTTAAGTTCCATCTAACAATAGATCAATAACTGGTGAGGATAGGTCATTGTTTGAAGAGAACTGTTAATTTATTATGGTTTTATGTTATGTAAGCGTTATCAATAAAAGGGATTGAAGAATTCACCATTCATCAGGAGCCATCTTCAAGTTGAAGTATGTCTAGTTTATGAAAGGGGGAGGACCTCAAAGTTGGTCGTTTAAACGCATTGATTTCACAAAAAGGAGTGACAAGATGCGCAGTCACAGCATGAGGAGCAATTCTTTTAGAAAATTTCTTTATATCTCGCCCTTTATGGTTTTACTTGCTGTTTTTGCATACTACCCACTCTATGGATGGGTTTATGCATTCTTTGACTATATGCCGCCGATCCCGCTATCACAAGCGCCTTTTGTCGGTCTCAAGTGGTTTCGCTCCTTGGTAGAAAATCAGGTGAAGGTTGATCAACTGTTACAGGTCATCAAAAACACGTTCGGCATAAGCGGGCTGAGTATCCTTTTCTCATGGCTTCCCATGTTTTTTGCAATTTTCCTGACAGAGATCAAAGCCGTGCGTTTTCGCAAATTTATTCAGACAGTAACCACTCTTCCAAACTTTATCAGCTGGGTCCTCGTATATTCCCTGGCATTTTCTATGTTCTCAAGTGAAGGCGTCGTCAACGGCTTTTTGAGCCAGATGGGACTTATTGATTCTCCTGTACTCTTACTTCAGAACTCGGACCATGTCTGGATTACTATGTGGGTATGGATTACATGGAAATCACTAGGTTGGTCGGCCATCTTGTATATAGCAGCAATTATGAGCATTGATGAGTCTCTGTATGAAGCGGCTTATGTTGACGGTGCAACAAAAATGCAGGTTATCAGGCATGTGACTTTGCCAAGTATGCTGCCGACTTATTTTGTACTCTTGATGCTCCAGATTGCCAGCTTCCTGAACAATGGACTGGAGCAATACTTTGTTTTCCAGAATGCATTCAACAAAGAGTCCATACAGGTATTAGATTTATATGTATACAATCTAGCCATGGGAGGCGGCAGCTATTCCGTTTCCGTCGCTATCAGTATGTTGAAAAGTCTGATTAGCATTGTGCTTCTTTTTTCCGTAAACGGGCTGTCCAAATTGTTTAGAGGAGAGGGCATTGTATGAGTGACAACCAGACTGGACTTTCCCCGAAGGCCAAGGAAAATAAGCGGAACTTCTCCAGAAGAACTAAAATGCAGGTCAGAACAACCGATAAAATGATTTCGGCTACCATTTATATCCTGTTTACTCTCTTTGCATTTGTTTGTGTATATCCGTTTTACTCGATCATCATTAATACCATCAGCGCCAATGATCTCAGCGCCAAGGGTGAAATTGTGTTTTGGCCCAAGGGGATCCACTTCCAGAATTATATTGACGTATTTAAGATCCCTGGACTATGGAATGCATTTGTCATTTCTTTGGGGAGAACGGTTATAGGCTCACTTTTGACAGTCGGGGCCTCTGCCTTTTTGGGATTCATGTTTGCCCAGGAGGATATGTGGGGGAAAAAATTCTGGTATCGGTTTACCATTCTTACGATGTTTTTTAATGCCGGCATTATCCCCTGGTATTTGACCATGAGATCCCTGCATCTGACTAACAATTTCCTTGCCTACATTCTGCCGGCTATTGTAGCTCCTTTTTTTATCATTCTTGTAAAAACGTTTGTGGAATCAACGCCGAAGGAATTGCAGCAGGCAGCCAGCATTGACGGTGCCGGGATTATAACGATCTTTTACAAGGTTATCTTACCTATCAGCAAACCGATATTGGCTACAGTCGCTATATTTTCGGCAGTGGACCAGTGGAATGCCTTTCAGGACACGCTACTGCTGGTTACGGACAGCAAATTGTATAGTTTGCAGTTTATTCTGTATAACTACATCAATCAAGCCAGCTCCCTATCTACCATGGTCAATTTGCAAAATGCCGGATCAACCGCCATGGCCAGTCTATCCACCAAGCAAACCACCACATCCATTCGTATGACAGTTACTATCATCGTTGTCGCACCTATTTTGCTTGTTTATCCGATCTTCCAAAGATTTTTTGTAAAAGGAATTATCATTGGCGCAGTCAAGGGTTAATTGGCACGATTATGATTAATTAATCATTTTTGGGGGGCTGTAAATGAATAAACATAGTAAGCTGGCAAGAAAGTCTATGCTGATCTTTGGCACCGCTCTTCTTCTTGGAACGGCGGTACTCAGCGGATGCAGCAGCAATGCCAACAATGCAGGTACAGCAACCGAGACTTCCGATCCGGGTGGAGGAATTGATCATAGCAAGCCGCTGACGATTACCGTGTTTAACAACGCAGCAAATTATCAGGGAGAGCAGACCGGATGGTACGGAAAACTAATTAAGGATAAGTTCAATATTACCTTAAATATTCTGTCTCCACAGGTTGCCGGTGATCAACTATACAAGACAAGGTCAGCATCGGGAGATTTGGGAGACCTCCTTATCATTGATAATAGTCAGCTGGAGGAGTTAATTCCGGCGGGTATGATTATGGATATGACGGATAGGATCAAAAATACGGAGTACCTGTCCAAATATGTGGACAATCACTTCAAGCCCTTTAATGCTGCGTTCGAAAGTATAAATCCTGAAGGTAAAATATATGCTTTACCCACTTTTGTATCAGACACTTCCCCAACAACATACTCAGAAGAAATCCCTTACTCCAGTCCGATTATGCCTTGGGATTATTACAAGGGAATCGGATCTCCCAAGCTGAACAATCTGACAGATCTGCTGAATGCACTAAAGCAGATGCAGGAGAAATACCCAAAGACACCGGAAGGAAAAGCGATTGTTCCGATCACCCTGTGGAAGGACTGGGACAATGGAAGTATGGAAAACGTTCGTTGGTTAAGCAACTGGTATGGCTATGAGCAGCCGGACGGAACCTCGACCATTCAGTTGAATGCAAAAGGCGATATCGTTCCGCTCGTTGACGACAACAGTATGTACAAGAAAATCCTCCAGTTCTATCATGACGCCAATCAGATGGGGCTGGTTGACCCTGACTCGGCAACCCAGGATTGGAATAAAGTCGCTGAAAAGCTGACCAATAAACAGGTTCTACTCTTATGGTATTCCTGGCAAAGAGGCTTCTACAACACCATTGAAAGAGGCACTAAAGGTGACGGTAATGTTGCCGTTCCGATCGCCGATACCCACATTATCCAGAATAGCGATGCCTACTTCGGAAACGGAAGAGTATTTGCTATTGGTTCAAAAGCAAAAAATCCTGAAAGAATCATTGAATTCATGGATTGGCTAGTATCACCTGAAGGTCTTCGCTACTATACCAATGGATTTGAAGGCTTCAATTATGAAAAAATGTCTGATGGCAAGTTTAAGCTGACTGAAGTAGGACAAATCGCATTCCAAGAAAATACCCCCGTTCCTGAACAGTACGGAGGCGGAGGATATCAAGACGGGCAGAGCAAGATCAATACTATGATTATGAGCGATTTTGTAGTAGATCCGGAAACAGGTGAATTTTACAACAACAATTATTGGAGCTCAACCATCGAGGCCAATAAGACTACTCTAACTAAGGAATGGCAGAATACTTATAATGCGAGCACCCCGACGGAGTACTATCAGAAAAACAATATGATCGATATTGTGCCAAATATCAATACAAGTCTCGGGTCAGATTCGTCGGATATTAAGAATAAACGAAGCCAGATCTCTGACTATGTTAAAAACACCTCTTGGAAAATGATATTTGCCAAAGATCAAGCAGAATTCGATCAGCTCTGGAATAAGCTGAAGAGTGATGTGGTCGGTCTCGGTTGGAATGATGTCATTGCTATGGATACAGAAAGAGCACAAAAAATCGTTAAACTGCGTAAGGATGCAGTTGCTAGCCAATAATTCGTTACTACAACAAAGATAAGGGACGTTCCAAACAGCCAGATCCGGTCTGCTTGAACGTCCCTATTTGTCTTATACGGCTGCAAGCAGCGGGTATCCTGTGGACAGTGAGTTAAAATATGAGCTTGGAGAACTGATATAAGCCGTTCTTCCAGACCGGCCAATCATGGTCGCCATTTTCCTCAACCCAGATATGCGGTACGGAATGCTCTGACAAATAAGCATGTGTCCGGTCGCTGACGTTCTTCAGGCTATCGAGATCACCGCACGATAGCCAGAGCAGACTGAGCAGTTCTGCGGTCTTATGCGGTTCCGGGACCAACAGCTCGGGCATCTTCGTATTGGGTGCCGGGGAGAAAGCCCCGACCCAGGCGAAGCGGTCCAGATTGTTCAGACCGATATTCAAGGATTGTCCCCCACCCATGGATAATCCGGCAATAGCGCGGTGCGTCCGGTCAGTCAGGACCGAATAATTCTCTTCAACATAGGGGATAAGATCGTATAACAGATCCGATTCGAAGGTTTCGAACGCCTCCACCTTGTCCGGAGCAAAGATATCTCCTTCAGCCCGGTCGTTCAGCATCGCCCTACCGTTGGGAAAAACAATGATCATAGGCTTCAGCATTTGATCAGCATACAGATTATCAAGAATATTCTGGGGCTTCCCGTGATTGAACCATTCTCTCTCATCTCCGCCAATTCCATGCAGTAGATACAATACGCTGTATTCCTTCTCAGTGGAATAACCAGGCGGTGTATAGACCATTGCCTTCCGATTATTACCTAGCGTTGTTGAGGGATACTCTATTGGCTGCATCACACCCCGGGCAATGCCTTCCCTTTCCTTGTCGTATCCCTCAGGCGTATTTTGCATCTTATATTTCTGCTGACTCTCGCTCAATTCTGCTCATTCCTCTCTTATACATAAATAGACTGCTGCTTGAAATAATGCTCGACCAGAAATTGCATTACTTCACCAGGAGGAGATTCTACAAATTCTGCCTTGTCTGCATAAACCATGCCATATGGCGCTTCCTGCGTACAGGGATTCCAGAGAGGCATGTCATCACCGGTAGAATCCTTGCCATTCGGATTACCTGAAGTAATAAAATAGGCAAGATAATTACACATCTGGCGGGCAAGATCATAATGTTTGCCGACAAAGGGCCGCCAGCATTTGGCCAGTGTCTCGAAATGAAACCACAGATCCACTGAATGAAAGGTACCAGGATCATCCCAGCCCGGAATCTCTGCACCAAAGCTATAATAATACATTGGGACGCTGCTTGACCTGATGGCAACACGGGCTGCATATTCAATATGGCTCACGGAAGCTTTCTTAATTATTTCTTCCAAATTCCCTGACTCAACGCGGCATAGCTTAAGGTACTCCTCTGCTTCGCCTCCAAATAATTCCACAGCCATGGCTCTGAATTCCTCTACACTGCGTACATCAGGAACACTGAAGAACTCGGAGGCTGTATTTCCGAGCATAATCGGCACCTTATGCTGCTGTCCCTGCACAAAGAGCTCAAATGGATTACCGATACAATACTTCTCATCCACAACCGTTCCCCAGAACTTTCCGTATTCAAGTATTTTATCACGGAGATAGACTGCATCCAGCTCACGTGCCTCTTTCAAGCTCGACACTCCTAAGTATTCAAAAAAAGCCGCGCCATCCTCTTCAGCATCCTTAAAAGTAAGGCTACGTGGGGGTACCGGATTATTTGGATACAAAGGTGTTATGATTCCGCTCATAATAACGGCCCGCTGAAATAATCCGGCATTCTGAGGGGAGGTCAGCTGGCTCAGCACGCTTCCACCACCCGCAGACTGTCCGCCTATTGTGATTTGCTCTGGATCTCCGCCAAAAGCAGCGATATTGCGCTTCACCCACTGCGTGCCTGCCTGCTGATCCAAATGTCCGAAATTCGCGGGAGCTTCAGGCGATTCCGCAGTAATCTCGGGATGGCACAGGAAGCCAAATGCGTTCAAGCGGTAATTAACGGTTACAACGACAACCCCCCTGCGGGCAATGCGTTCACCGTCAAACTCCATTTCGGCCGTATGGCCGACCTGAAGTCCTCCGCCAAAATACCATACAAAAACAGGAAGCTTCTCATCGGCACTAACGGCAGGTGTCCAGACATTCAGGTATAGACAGTCCTCGTCCATTGGAAGATCGGGATCAACTGCCCATTCACGGGTATAAATATTATTCACATCTATGACGGTCGGGGCCTGCATGGAAGTAGGGGCGAAATCATGTGCTTTCAAAATTCCATCCCAGTCTTGAGCAGGTTGGGGTGCACGCCAGCGGTTCTCCCCCACGGGCGGGGCTGCAAATGGAATTCCCTTGAAGCTGGTAATACGGGGATCAGCCGCCGGCAGTCCTTGCACGATACCATTTTCAACACGCACTACTCTTAACATCCTTTATTCCTCCTTCACAGTAAAAGCGCTTACTTTTTTATCCACTTAAAAATTAATGGAATTCATTCTAGCGTAAATGTGGTACTAGGAATAAACACTCTCACTTCTGAATTGATTATTTCTAATAAGCATAGACTCTTATTTCATTGATTCCCTTTGGAATACTGTCTAAATTCCCTTACATACAATATAAATTATAGAGAAATCCTAAACCTCAGACAATGATATTTACTGACCTTTAATTGATCTATCCAAAGAAACGGAAGAGTACCCTTCACTTTCAATACTGACATTAATAGGGACTAGCCTCTACTATTAGTACGCAAAGGACGGCCACAGAATGGCCGCCCTTTGACGTTTGTAACAATTCAAATGCCTTAGTCCTGCACATATCCGTAAGCCGTGCTTAATGCTGTCGAATATAATGAAAGTAATCGAAATCGGCATAACCGCCCGCATTGTGGGTCGCATAATTGAACAATCCAATTCTGTACCCCATAAAATGATCCAGCGTGTACCTCATTTGGAGCGCACGTCCAATCTTCTTCCAGGCTATTCCGTCTTCCGAATAGAAGAATTTTGCCTGATCGAGACTATCTTCAAAATTGAAATCAATCTTAAGATAGATCTGTTGACTGGTGAATACAATACTCTCCACGATCTCCTCGCAACCTTCACCGTCGTTCACACACATATTAACGCTAAATTGGCCTAGCTCATCGACTGCAATTCCTACGGTACCATACTCATTCTGCAGCGCCACCATTCCTGCACGGTCGCCGGGCTGGACTCCTGAGAGCACCAGCAGCGTCTCCGCGCTGCAAGAAGGTCCTTCCGTACGTTGCGTCAGTGTATTACGCGCCCTCAGGATACTATCTGCTATTTGACCCGTACGGATTCGCAGATATCCCGGACGCTCAGTAACAGACCATAGTGAATTATCCGGATTATGATTCCACTGCCAGTTCAGAGCCAACTGATTAGTCTCATAGTTGAACTCATCACTGATTACAAGCGGCTTCGGCTCCGCAACTGGAAGCCTGGTCTCAAAAGCACGAAGTGAGGCATCGTCGTCTCCGATGACAGGCCAATCGTTCTCCCATCTCACAGGAAGCACGCAAGGGACCCGTCCGACAGCATCATGATCCTGAAACAATACAGCATACCAATCCTGAGATGGGGTATCAACAAACCCTCCTTGCGCTACACCGTTATTATGATAGCCCAGATCATCGTCCAGAATAATTTTTCGTTGATAGGGGCCTAGAAGCTCGGAAGACCGATAACAAATCTGACGTCTACGCTGATTTCCGGTTCTCGGCCATTCAATAAAGAACAAATAGTAATAACCGTTCCGCTTGTAAGCATGACAGCCCTCGATGCGCAAACCTATGTCTTTACGTTCACCTTCGAGCAACAGCTGATCCGTTCCCCCCTGCTTAAGTGCCGTAAGATCTTCAGTCAGCTCCTTAATACGGATATCACCATTACCATAAATCACATAATTGCGGTTATCGTCATCCAATAGCAAGCCAGGGTCATGATGAAGCCCCGGTATCACCGAACGCTCCCATACTCCATGTTCAATATCCTCTGTGCGGTAAATATATAACCGGTCCATGTCATTCGAGGAAAAACAAACGTAAAATACCCCATCCTTGTAACGGAGCGATGCCGCCCAAGAACCCTTTCCGTAAATACCTTTACCGTCCAGCAACCGGTGGGCATCGTTATCCTCAAAGGTATCATATACATAATTCACAAGTTCCCAATCTTTCAAATTAACCGATTTCATAATCGGGCAGCCCGGCATGGAATGCATACTCGTGCTGACCATGTAGAATATAGGACCAACTCGGATGACGTCAACATCCGGAACATCTGCCCACATTATAGGATTAGTTATTGTAGCGGTATTCACAGTAGTTCCCCCTTAGGATGAATCCCTCTATTTCTCTATAAATCTCCATGAGTCCAGCTTAAATAATTCAGACCCCGTGTTACCCTTAAACACCAGATACAGATCATGAATCCCAACTGCTCCGCTAATCTCTGTCCTTAATTCCAGCTGTTGCTCCGGACCATTAGCAGCCGGAACTGGCAGCGAACCAATGAATAGACCTGCCGGGTCATCCAGATACAGTTCAATGGTCCCGCCGCCCTCTAAGCTTATGACAGAAGCACTGAATGCCACCGCACCTACTCCAGCGCGTCATTAGTCATGTACAGATACACCTGGTCACCAAATACCAAGGCATACGGATCGGCCCCATATCTACTTGCAACCAGAGGATTACCATTTGGTGGCACCTTTCCGATTGCTTGATTCAATTGTAATGTCATTTGATTTCCTCCATACGTTGAAATTTTCGAATCTCATTTCAACAAGGGTTCTATTGAACAGTCTAAGTGTTTTCATCCTATTTAGCCCTTTGATGTGAATATATAGGAGCACCCAGCTTGTCCTGTGAACGAAACGGGCGCAAGACCGGGAGCATCTATACGGCAAGGTCCAGAAACTGTACAAGTCACAACCGCTTCAGTAACTAGCCCCTCCTCCCAGGCAAAATCAAGGATATATCCTCCCCTTGCCCGCAGACCCTTAATGCTTCCCTCACTCCAGCTTTGCGGCAAAGCGGGCAACAGTATAATCTTTTCGGCGTGGCTTTGCAGCAGCATTTCAGCAATCCCCGCCGTTCCTCCAAAATTACCATCTATCTGAAACGGAGGGTGGTTATCAAACAGATTAGGCAGCGTTGAATACTGTAAAAGAGCCCGGACGTTTGCGTAGGCCTTGTCGGCATCCTTCAATCTGGCCCAAAAGTTAATAATCCAAGCCCGGCTCCAGCCAGTGTGACCGCCACCGTTTGCTAGCCTTCGTTCCAACGTCGTCCGGGCCGCCTCAGCCAGTTCCGGCGTATGCTCCAGGCTGAAGGCGTCGCCGGGATAAAGCGCAAAAAGATGAGAGATGTGGCGATGTCCCGGCTCCACCTCTTCATAATCCTCCATCCACTCCTGGATCTGTCCATACTTTCCGATTTGCGGTTTGGGAAGCCGCTTCTGAGCGGCAGAGAGTTCTTCGCGGAACACCTCATCCACGCCGATAATCTCCGCACTGAGGATGCAGGCACCAAACAGTGCTTCTATAATTTGAAAATCCATCGAAGCTCCTGCGCAGAGTACTCCTGACTCACCGTTCGGTAGCTTATAGGTATTCTCAGGGGAAACGGATGGGCAAGTGATCAGCCGGCCTTGAGCGTCTTCTACTAAATAATCAAGCAGAAACTGTGCCGCTTCCTTCATCGTCCCATACGCCTGCGCCAGGAAATAGCGGTCCTGATTGAAGCGATAATGCTCCCATAAATGCAGGCACAGCCAGGCGGCACCCAGCGGCCAAAAAGACGCCGGCAAATAGGTATCCTGCGGCGCCGTGTCTGCCCAGATATCCGTATTGTGATGCGCCGTGAATCCCCGGCAACCATACATGACCCTGGCCGTAGCCCTCCCCGGTTCCCTCATCCGCTCTACCAGATCGAACAAAGGCTCATGACATTCAGCCAGGTTGCAGATTTCTGCAGGCCAATAATTCATTTGCGTATTAATATTGATCGTGAATTTGCTGTCCCATGCCGGAGTAAAGCTGTCATTCCAGATCCCCTGCAGATTTGCGGGTAATGAGCCTTGACGACTGGAGGAAATTAGGAGATAGCGACCGTACTGGAAATAGGTCACTATTAGACCATTGTCCTCCTCCCCCTTCAGAAACCGCTTCAGCCGCTTGTCGGTCGGCAATCCAGCCTGGTGCAGATTCTCTGGCAGCTTCAACTTAACTCGTCCATACAAGCTGCGGTAATCTGCGGTATGGCGGGCTAGCAGCTCTTCATAAGGAACCTGGCTCAGTTCTTGCAGCCGTCTTTTGGTGTAAAGGTCCGGATCGGAATGGCGAAACGTAGTTCCTGCAGCAAGTAGCATTGTAACCGAGCTCGCCCCATCCACAAGCAAATACTCCCCAACGGTACGGCAGAGACCGTCTTCTGTGACTGCCTTCAGGACAGCTGCAAAAGAGCTGCCCCCTTTTCCGCCGCAATCACCACTCATAATCAGACCGTTATTTTTCCATTTTTTAGTTTTCTCCAGATATCTCCAGTTATGGCGATTGAATCTCGCCTTTAAGGACATTCCATCCTTATTGTCAGTGGCAATACGTATGACAATGGCCTGATCCGGATAGCTAGCAAACATTTCACGGGTATAACTCACCTCTCCGATTCGGTACTTCATTCGAAAAACACCTTGCTCCAAATCCAGCTCTCTCCTGTATTCTTCGGTAGACTGCTCGTGGCCGCCAAAGGATAGCTGCAAATCACCCAGCGGCAAATAGTGCCGCTGCGCTTCAGGCAGTCCCGCCATCGACATTGATGCCAGTTCTTCTGCCTCTCGTAGCCTTCCCTCCATAATCAGCTTGCGAATCTCAGGCAAATGAGGCAACGCGTCCTCATTATTACGGTTACGCAGACCGCCATACCACACGGAATCCTCATTTAGCTGCAATTTTTCTTCTGCCGTACCGCCAAAAATCATGGCACCGAACCGTCCGTTTCCTATCGGCAAAGCCTCGTTCCACTCTCCCGCAGGTTGGCTGTACCACAATCGCTGACTGTATTCCGTGTCTATCATAATAGGTATACTCCTTTAATCTTCTACTATGAAACCAACGATAAATCGGGATTAACCCAGCTCTGTCAGCACCTTGATCAATTCCGCCATATGTTATTCCAAAGTAAATGAAGCCAGACTAGCACCACCATTACCGGTATATGTAAAATACAATGCTTGTACACCATCCGGAATAGCCACATCAGTAGCGTATTCCTTCCAATCATTCGTAAAGCCTACCGGGATCCGTCCAAGAGCCGGACCGTCCCACGACGTTTTGACTTCAAACGCACCCTGGCAATATCCGCGCACCTTGATTTTCACTCTGGTGACTCCCTCACACGCGAAATATTTAAAACCGGCGGTAGCCGAATCCGTCATATTGGCGATATAACCGATTTCCTCGTCGCCATCCCTGCCGTCTTGGGTAATCTTCGGGAACCGGCTGTCCATCCATGCTCCGATACGACCGAAGCCTCCGGTGTACATTTCCTCATCTTTGCAGAACAAATGACAGGCCAGGTATGTCGGATATTCCCCCCGGCCTTCAAGTGGCCCTCCGTTTGAACCGCAGGATGTGATCTCCACCTGAGGAATGGTGCCATCCTCGCAGAAATCTATCCTCTCGATACAGCCCTGCCGGCAGAATGCCGTTCCATTAGTGTGCCGGTGATAAAAAATGTACCATTCTCCATTGATCTCCACGATGCTGCCATGGTTATTGCCGCCATAATACATTGGCTGGTCCGCCGGCTTATATGTATCGATATGAAGATCACAATTGCTTACAATGACTCCCTGGTATGTGAAGTCTTTGGTCGGATACTCGCTGGTCGCATAGCACAGCTCATGCATCGAGATCGAGGAATAGATAAGGTAATAAGTATCTCCCCTTTTTCGGATGGAAGGAGCCTCAAAAAACTCATAGCCTTCGAATCCGCTCCCTTTGCTGTATGGCTGACTCGGTGCAACAAATACAGGCTCTTCGATAATTGTGAGCATATCCGGACCCAGCACCGTTGCCATTGCGCCGTGTCTGGATTTATCCCCAAAGGCACAGAATCCGGTGTACAGGTAGGTGTTCTCTCCTTCGGTCAGCACGCCTGGGTCAAACTGTGGTTCGTCATCTTCTCTTTCCCCCAAGCGTGTTCCATCGGCATATTTTACATAACCGTAGAACTCATACTTACCGCCTGGAGAATCGCAGACAGCCACTGATACTACGGGAACCTTGTCAAGCACATAGTAGAGATAGTACCGCCCGTCCGGTCCAACGGTAACATCGGGAGCATACAGACACATGCTTCCTTCACGGTTAAGCGGATCATCTGTTGTCTGATAGATTACACCCTCATACCGCCAATCGCCCAGATTGTCCTCCGGCGCAGACCAGCAAGCATAGTCGTTCAAGCAAAAAGCGTGTCCATTAAAACGGTCATGCGAGCCATACACATAAACTCTTCCTTCGAAAACATACGGCTCACCATCAGGGATATATTCCCAAGACGGGAGATATGGATTTAACCCTTGTTTTTTTGCCATCATATTTCACCCTTGTCATTTTTTAGTTTTCATGCAATAGATCTTTCCGAATAGAATATTATAGATTTAACCGCTTTCAATTTGACTGCCGAGGAACTCGTAGTCCATTTCATTTTGCGTGTTTAGACTGCAAGTTACATATAATTGTGCTCTCTTTCTTAAAAACATCCCCCATACACAGATTGTCCCTTACAGTATAGAGAAGCACCCTGAACAAAGTCCATGACATAAAGACACTTAACATTGATCTTTCCTAAGATTTAGCTGATGTTCTGTAATTCAAGTGAATGTCAGAAGAGGCTGACACAGAACAGGTCAACTATTCCGAGCAGGCGAAAATCATTTTTCGCACCTGTGTGCATAAATGGGAAGACGGAGAAGGTTTCACTATGAACATTTTTAAAAAACAGCGTTTATACATTTAAACTTTCAATCAGTAAATAGGCGAGTAAATCTTACTCACCTATTTACCCTATTTACATCCAAATGAGATTACGACGATAGGTTATTCGTTCATAGTTACCCATTCACTTCTAAGCAGGCCATACGAAAGAGTGTCATGCCAGATCGGATCACCATTGCTATCATATTTAAAATAACCGGTCTGCTTAAAATGTCCTTCTCTACGAAGTCTCAATCGTTCAAGTAACTTCCAGGAGCGCGTATTATTCGGATCGCAATTCGCAATCACTCGTCTCATCTTTATATGCTCAAATCCATAAGATAATAAATGCTTACAAGCTTCTGTGGCATATCCGCTACCCTGATAATCAGAATTAAATACATAGCCAAACTCCCATGTTCCAAAAGTATTTGGCTCGCTCTCCTGAAAATATAAGTTTCCAATCATTTTTCCTGTAGATCTCAGACATACCGCCCAAAAAGCGGAATCCATTGAGCGCCGGAGTGCCTCTACTTTACATTCCTCTGCATTGAATACTTTGTGGGGTTCATACAGTACAACCTCTTCTTTGGATAAATAGTCATACAGGTCCTGTCCATCTTCTGCTGTGAACCTTCTAATCACTAGCCGTTCAGTTTCCATAACATTCATTTAGAGCACGTCCCCAATTAGAAATGGTGAATATTAACAATTCATTATCTTCAACCTTACTACGAGATCATAGACATTCATATGAGTAAAATCATCACATATAAATGCAAAAACCCCCTTGGTTTCCCAAGGAGGTCGATGCAACGACTTCAGATCTTTACTCCGCTTAAACTGCCACCTGGAGCAAATAATCGTTCGATATGCTTTTGAACCGCTGGATCCGGAATTAATGGTGGCGCTTGATGAGGTTTTACACGCGCATCAATAATCACGTTATCACATGACCAATGCTTATACTCCGTTGAACTGTTCACACCATATATATCATGAGAAGGATTGCTACGTGTGAACGTCGCCCATAGAAAATTCTCAATTCTATCACTTAAGAACTCGCTATCATCACATACAATAATCATCGGACAAGATGGGAGTGCTCCCTGTTCTTGAATCGCTTCGCTAAGCTTGTTCATTTCCTGCGCTGCTTCAGCGTAAGTGGTGAATTTAGAGCCTTGAAGCGCCACGAGACCCGGCATCACCATCTTTGCATGTCCAAATCCCTGTAGTTGTTCAAGTATGTCAGGAACCTCTGTACATAGCTCTCTTTTCTTCTCCCCAACCGCAGCGAAAATCACCTTACTTCCGCTGTTTAGTCCTGTACCGGAATAATCAAGGGTATCAATCGTTGTATTCGTATAGAAATGAATATCTCTACGAAGATTAATGCGCTCTAGGATATACGTCAAGAAATCCTCAACATCATGTGTGCTGATAGGTTGTTTCTCTTCGGCTGTAATAAACAAGAATTTAGCTAAACTAAGCTGGCCCGTACCCAAAATCCGATTTGCGATCGTAAGAATCTCCGCTGGCTGCTTCACTTGTTGATAAGGCGTATAACGTTCACTGCCAATCGCAAATAAAAGGGGATGAACGCCCGCAGCATCGACTGCGTGAACTTCTTTAACGCCCGGGATTTCTTGGCGGATCGCTCCACCCGTTAGTTCATGGATTAACTCACCAAATGCAGTATCCTCTTGTGGCGGTCTACCGACAACCGTAAAGGGAAAAATGGCATTCTTTTTAGCGTACACTTTATGTACTCTCATGACTGGGAAAGGGTGAACCAAGCTGTAATAGCCTAAATGATCGCCAAAAGGTCCCTCCGGCTTCGTCTCGCCAGGATGGATTTCCCCTGTAATTACAAAATCAGCATCATTACTAATGCAATATCCATCCACATAGCTATAGCTAAAATGACGTCCCGAAAGTAAGCCTGCCACGATCATCTCACTCATTCCCTCGGGCAAAGGCATTACAGCAGATAACGTATGCGCTGGAGGTCCGCCGATAAAGCAACTCACTTTAAGCGGTTCACCTTTTCTATTGGCTCTTTCTTGATGCACGCCGATACCGCGGTGAATTTGATAATGAATGCCAACCTCTTTATTGAGTTCATAATCATTACCATTCAATTGAACACGGTACATCCCCAGATTGGAGTTCATAATGCCCGGCTTGTCCGGATCTTCGGAATACACTTGCGGCAAGGTAACAAAAGCGCCGCCATCCTCCGGCCAATGTGTGATCAGCGGAAGATCAGAAATGTTAATTTCCTCAAAACCACTTGGCAGACCTCCTGGCTTTTTGATAGGCAATGCTTTTCTCGCGGATAATCCTGTTCCTACATATTTAAAAGGATTCTTAAGTGCTTTCATAGGATCGTTACGAAGTGCAATTACGTTATGTGTGGAGTTCCAAGTACGCCGAAAGATAAACTTACTGCGCTCAATCGTTCCAAAGAGGTTAGATACGGCACGAAATTTCGAACCTTTTACATTTTCAAATAATAATGCAGGCCCACCGGCTTCATAGACCTTCAGGTGAATCGCGGCCATCTCCAGATAGGGGTCCACTTCTTCACGAATACGAATCAAATGTCCATGCTTCTCTAAATCATTAACACACTCTTCTAAATTGCTATATTTCATTTCATTACTCCGATCTCTAGAAGGTTATTACAAGATTTCTTGGATGCTTTAATTATACCCTGTAACTTATTAAAATAAAGCGATTCCCTATGTACTAGGACACCCTGCTGTTATCTTGTATTCTCAGGTTTGGGTTCATCTCGCAAAATATTTCTAGCAGGAATTCCTACTGCCGAAGCATTATCCGGCACATCCTTAACCACGACAGACATAGCTCCGATATTAACATCATTCCCCAGCGTAACCGGACCTAGAATTTTAGAGCCCACTCCAATAAACGCTCTGTCTCCAATCACTGGCTCGCCTAAGTTATTTCTCCCTCCAATGGTCACTTGATGAAAAATAGTAGCGCTATTGCCAATCACCGCTTTAGGACTAATGATAACCCCATTTAATCCATGCGGTAAATGAAGCGCATCACCAATTTGAGCCTCCGCATGAAGCTCTCCATTGGCAATAATACGAACAAACAGCACGTCCATAATTCGATATAGGAGCCACAAAGGTTTGCGGATCAGGCCACTTTTCACCCGATAATACACCCAATTTCCAAAACGATAAGTAAACAAAGCCATAATCGTCTGCGGATTTTTCAGATTTGCTTTCCAGTCCGTTTTGAATGATTTCATCATTGTATCGTCCTCCTGTTAAGGGCAAGATAAGAACTATATTCTCGTGAAATGAAAGCAGCTGAGTAGAGAAAAAATTCTGGGAGGATCGTAGAATGGAGTGTCATTCGAGTGATAATACCTTCACCAGTGTAAGTTAGATTCAGAGATTCATCAAGCAAGTGAACCGTTCTCTATACATATTCATCAACCGATTATAAGTCTTCCTAAACAAACAGCACGCACCGAAGAATAGTTTCGGTGCGTGCTGGAAGCTTATCTTTTCTATTAAACTAGATCCAGAACAATCACATTTACGGAATGGGCAGCTAGATTTACAATTGCGGTGTCTTTATCAACTACAATTTCCGTTTCAAATGGAGTGACCTTCTCATCATTCTTTCTGTTTACATTAGGTGTGTGAACCAGCGAAGCATCGCCGGTTAAAGTAATCCATTTACCGGCAGTAGCTACGTTTAAGCCTTTCAGATTAAGCTTCGTTGCTTTCTCTACCCGATCCGCATTCACAAGCTTCACGTAGAGATGCTTATCATCTTTAGTAACGGAATTGTATACTTCTCTGTTATACGCTTCGAGCTTATAATCAAGCACCTTACTTGTCGTCTTGCCATCTGTATAAGAGCAAATCAAATGCTTACCATCTGCTCCACCATAATTAACAGTGATGCAATATTCCGTATGATCCGTTAGCTCTTCATAGCAGCTAGCTCTTAGGTTACCGGCTGCAGTACTTGAGGAATAATCCCCGAGCGTATATGCCTCAATCCCTTGCTTGAATACCTTTACGCCAGTAGCATCGCCATTATACCCAATCGCATATTCGATTACGTCTTTATTTTCTGGTGAGATGTCTGTCAGACCTGCGCCTACATAGAAGCCATCTTCGCCGGAAGCTTTTTCAGCAATAACCTCAGCTCGATAATTAGTCCACGCGTCATTGAGAATGTACAATCCGTTCAATCCGCTATTCTGCGCCTTCAAGACTAAACCTTTGGAAGGATCAATCGTATATCCTGCAGAGCCAGGAATGACTTTCCAAGCTTCATGCAGCGGCTGTGTAAAATCTTGTTCGAACAAAATGCTGCCATCCGTATTCGAAGTAACCTTCACTCGCTTCACAATCACAGATGCTTTTCCAGCAGCCACTTCAATTCCACCGTGAGGAATAAGGTCTACCTTTTCACCGTTGCGATATGTCGAGAATGATGTGCCAACCACTTTGGTGCCGAGATATTTAGCGTACAGCTGTTGAACATAATAGTTCGGTGTGTACCATACGGTTTCATCATCAAACCATATGCAGTCCGGTGTCCATCTATAAGTGCCATCTGTCAGTACCTTATTGAACAAAGGTGCCGTTGCAGCCAGTCTAATCACATCAGAGTTATTCTCGAAGCTGGACATGATCGCTGCCTCTGCAATTGCTCCTGCCAATGTGTTTTTATCTGTGGAAGCATATTCACCTACAAAAACCTTAGAAGTTTCAGCTTCGTCCAAGCTGCCGTCTTCTTTATATGCTCTGTAATAGTAATTGTATCGATCCGCATTCTCTAACAAATACTCATTGGAACGGTAGTAATGCTCATCCGCAATCGTATCCATGTAGTTCTTTTGCTTCTCATACCAGGTAACCGTCTCTTCGATGCTCGACGTTCCGTCCGTGAAGCTGATCTGTTCTGAGCCTTGCAGATTTCCGCTTAGGAATTTCCAGCCTTGTTGATAGGCATCATCATCTGCTTGTGCTCCTACCGTAGAAAGAATGGTCAGTTCATGATCAGGGTAGTTCTTTACCATATATTCATCAATCGTTGTTTTGAAATACTCAAAGTTGGCAAAAAACTCTGTACCCCAGTTTTCATTCCCCACGCCCAAATAACGCAGGTCAAACGCTGCTTCATGGCCCATCTTTTTACGCAAAGCGGCCCACTCGTTATTGTCAAAATCCATGCTAATCGCGAAATCAATCAGATCCGTAAAGTTCTTCACATAATAATCCCGTAACGCACCGCCAGCTGGATTCGCATAATCCGAACGAGCTTGACACAGTACACCACAGGCCATAACTGGCAGTGGAGTTGCATTCAAATCCTCGGCTAATTGGAAGTACTCCATATACCCAAGACCCATGGTCATCATGTAGCCCCATACGTTATAGTTCTCTTTGCGAAGCTCAATATCGTTGACAGACTCTTTCCAATCGTACACATTCTCCCAAATGTGAGAACCTTCAGAAATACAGCCCCCCGGGAAACGCAAGAATGTAGGATGAAGATCAACGAGTGCATTCACTAAATCTTTTCTCAATCTATAGTTCGAATTCCCTTTATAGTTAGCATGAGCTGTAGCAGAACGCTCCTCTTCCCCAGCGCCCCAAACATCTTCCGGCATTAGGGAGACCAAATCAATAGAAATTTCACCGTTAAAAGTTAAAGCCAGCTGACCGAGTACAGTTTCAGATCCTGTTAATATAAACTTAGAATCGACACCATATTTCTTCCAGTTACCGTCACCGTTCACCTCAACTACCGCAGTATCACTAATAGCTTTTCCGTCTTTGTCGAGCAATTGTAGGGTGATAGTACCTGCTGCTTCAGCCTTCGCCCAAATCGTGAAGTTATACTTAGCATCCTTCTTAATAAACATCGAGCAGTGCTGATTGGAATCCGCAAACCCTCTATTATTAATAGTGGCGCCATCCGCCACTGTCACATAATGGGCGTTCATATCTTTATCTTCGATTCCGAAAAAATCGTTTAATCCACCTGTATTGTGAACCGTCATTTTGTCTGTGTCACCAGACCAAGCATGCAGAGGCGTATAATTTCTACCCGTTGAAGTCCCATGCACACCACATACATGCGAATAACTGTCAAAAGCAAAAGACTCGAAGGAACGATTCTGCACTAGCTCTGCATAAATTCCACCATCTGCTGCATTATTAATATCCTCATAGAAAAGGCCATATAGAACTTCGCTAATATCCAAAATCTCATGGTTTCCATCGATTGTTAAGGTGTAAGGTGGTACACCTTCTGGAAGTACAGACACAGTGAAGCTCTTTTCTACTGTACTGTTACCTTTTTTCAAAACCGCAGTAAGCGTTACGCCTTGAGCAGATTGGACGGCTTTATTCAGGGCACCCTTATCAGAAATGATAGCAGAATCACTGGATACCCAGGACACGTCAACTTTTCCACCCATGAGCGAAGCTGGCAATTCGATATCTTTGGTGATGATCGAGCTTGTAAAGGTTAAGTATTTATCTTTTGCAAGCTTAACGATCTCTTCATCTGTCAAAGATTCACACATAATCTCAATGATTTCGTCCTGCGTTAATCCCGCTTTATATACACGGAAGTCCGAGAGAGAGCCGCCAAAATCTACATCTGCAGCGTACTGGGACTTGCCGATCGTATTGTTACTATAATTTATTTGGTCCTCAAATGTAGCAAACCAAGCACGTAACTTAGCATATGTACCGCTAGAAGTCTGACTGATCATTCCATCTGCAACGACCTCACCATTTACATAAATTACAGGTCCCGCACTGCTAAGTGTTCCACCTTTTGTTCCTGTCACTGTAAAGCCGACATGCACCCATTCACCAGCAGCAAAGGATCTCCCAGGATCTGCGACTAAATCTTCTCCTGCAAAGCAAGTCCCCCGGAAATTTCTCGTTAAAAAAATATAGGGTCCTGTCTCGCCTTTGCCGAAATCGAACAGTCTTTCCCATAAGCTCCCACCAGTACTTACATGCATCCAAGTCGAGACAGTAATACCCGTTTGGTCGCTGACTTCTTTAAGAAGATCATCCGGCAACGAAATATAGGATGTGCCATGTTCTCCACCCGCTAACGAAACAGCTCTTCTACCTGCTACAGTCTGAATGATTGGCAGTTTAGTCCCTAAAGCGGTTCCATCATTCCCATTTCCTGAGCAATCCTGACCCACATGATCGGGGTTATCAAACTTATAATGCGCTATCAAATTACCATTAATAAATTTGTTACTGTTGTCATTGTTCATAGAAGATCACCTGTCATCTTTTGTATTAGAAATCATAAAAGTCTAACTATTCTACTAATTACTACAACAAAACCGACCCGTTCGCGGGTCATTTACCCTTTATACGAAACATAATAACACACTTTATAATCAATTAATATATTAACCAATTAATATTTATGTGAAATAAAAGAAAACAATTTTTTATACTCAAAGATTACCAAATCGGTCTTATTATTCATGATAAAATAAATTTGGATGTACGAAGGAGAGATGAATATGAATAACCATGCAGGTTTCGAGCCAACAAAACATGATATTTTTACAATTGAATGCAAAGATATCCTGTTACGAGAGTTTAGAGTGGAGGATTTAGACGAGTTTCACGCACTTACCATGCAGCCTGAAATCATAGAATTTCTGCCCGATTGGAATGTTCCTAAAGAACAACGGCGAGATTGGTTAATAAATTATGAAATAAAAGAAAACCAACAGTTTCTACAAGCAGTCTCAGCGGATGGAAACATCGGGGAGCTTCGTCTTCGTTTAGGCATTATTTTAAAAGAGACAGGAGAGTTTATTGGTTGGTGCTGTACAGGAATGAAGGATGAATTACCCGCTCCGAACAGAGAGATTATGTACGCCATATCTAAGGATCACCGTGGCAATGGATATACCACACAAGCTGCCAAGGGATTAATTGGATATTTGTTTGAGCACACATCTACCGATGTATTAAACGCTATTGCTCTGGTACACAATACACCCTCTAATAGAGTCATACAAAAATGTGACTTCGATTTAATTGATGAAATTACAATTGAAAATGAAAACTATAATTATTACCAGCTTTCTAAGCAAAATGGAAGTACAGGTGATATTCATTAAAAAAGAGCTACCTGAATAATCTCAGGTAGCTCTTTCTTTAGTTCCTTATTAGTTAGTTAATAAATTTAATGGATTGTAAAGATTGTTTAAGAATCTTAACCGCTTGTGCACGAGAGGCCAACGCTTTAGGAGCGAAGGTAGTCTCTGTCATCCCATTCATAACCTGGTTAGCGATTAATTCAGAGACAGATGCTTCAGCCCAGCTTCCAATAGATCCTTTATCTTTATAAGAAGCTAAAACATTACTTGGATTCGATGCAGATGAAGTATAACCTGCATAGGTCAGTGCACGAAGCGTCATCACTGCCATTTCTTCACGGCTGATCGGTGCTAATGGGTGGAAGCTGTTATCTTCAAACCCATTTATAATCTTCGCATCTGTGGCCGCAGCAACAGCGCCATAGAACCAATCACTTACCTTCACATCCTTGAACTTCACAGCTGTGCCTTGAGCATCCAGCCCAAGTGACCGTACAAGTAAAGCTGCGAACTCCGCTCTTGTAATTTGCTGCCCAGGTGCAAAACGTGTAGAGGTTTCACCCTTAACAATTAATTTAGAAGCAAGAAGCTCGATATCGCTCTGTGCCCAATGACCTTTAATATCATTAAAGGTAACCTCAGAGTGAATGAGCGTGTAGATGCTGTTTCCGTTACGTTTCATGTCTGCCAAAGTTTTGTTGCCTGTTACTGTAAAGTAAGTTGGCACGAATACAAGCTCTCCACTTGCTTCATCAAAACGGACACCGGAACTCACTCGTGGATCAAGGGCTGTATCCAGCGTTATTCCTCTGGACACATAAGTCGCACCAAAGTTATTAATCTTAACCGTCTTTCCATTACCTTCAGCGGTAATTTCAAACTTAAATGCTGGACTTAGCAAGCTGCCATTCTTTTGGCTGGCTGCTTGATTAATAAGACCGGCTTGTTGATTATCCACTTTAGAAATCACTATAGTGATGGTGATATCTTTTATATCCACACCTAGACTACTGATCAGCTCTGCCGAAGGAATCACACTAGAAGGAAGATTATAGAAGTAGCCGTTACTTTGAATCATTAGGCTAGAGCCTTGTCTAGAACCGTCCGTTGGTGCAAATGCCTGTAATGGCAGCTCGATTTTAATAGGATTCGCGGAAACCTGAAGTTCTAGAACCGCTTGCGCATGCGCTTGAAGTGCTTTAGTGAGCGCATTGGCATCGACAGATACTTTATCGTAGGTAACGCCATCCTTACCCACTTCAGTTGTCACGGATATCTTACCATTATCCAATTGTGCCGAATGATCCGTTGATACTGGTGTTACCGTCGGTTTCGGGGTCGGCGTTGCCGTCGACACTGAAACTGGTGGTGTCGGATCTGCTGTTGGCGATGGTGTTACCACCGGTGCAGGTGTCGGCGTTGCCGTCGATGTTGCTGTCGGTGTCGCTGTCGGTGTCGACGTTGCTGTCGGTGTTGCCGTCGATGTCGCTGTCGGCGTCGGTGTTGCCGTCGATGTTGCTGTCGGCGTCGGCGTTGCTATCGGTGTCGGTGTCGGCGTTGCTGTCGGTATCGGCGTCACAACCGGTGATTCCGTTGGTTCTGGCGATACTGTTGCCGTAGGTGTTGGATCTTCTGTACCTTTAGCCAGTTCCTTCGTGTTCCGTACACGGATACGAGTTCCTTCCGTATTCTTGCCTGTAACCCCCACGGCTACCAACGTGTCTCCAACAGCCAGTACCGGAACAGGGCCGCTTTGCTTCACAATGTATCCATCTGCAAAGACCAGAATTGGGCCAGATCCATCATCAATAACGTAGGAGTTCTCATCAAACTGAGAAATAATCTTACCTTTCACCTTCACTAACAGTCCTTGGTTATTTTCCAAGTTAGCTTGTGAAGTAGTCACTACTAATGGCTGAACCGGGTCAGTATGTCCAGTCTTAATTACATCCATTGCGAACGAATCAAATTCAAGTTCATAGTTATTCTCGAACAGCTTCGTCTTACCATAGATTCTGACTGTATCCCCTTCAACCAAACTTTTCTCTGGGACTTCTTTAAAGGCCATAATTCCCCCTGTAGCATCTTGAACATAGAACGCATCGAAGAAAATATCTGAGCCAGTAACGACTGTCCCCTCCACTACACCAGCTGCTCCCTCCGGTAGTGTTTTAAGACTAGCAATCGTGTCGATCTTCGTGTCTCTGTGAGCTAGCCAATTGATAGAATTCAATCCAAGTTCATTGTTGCCTTTAGGATTATAGGATTCATCCAACTGCTTATCATTCACAAAGTTCATACCGGATACAATAATTCGCCCTTCCCCTACTTCTTCTGAAGCAATGGCAGGAATTGAAGAGCCTCCAACACCATCATCGACAATATCATACACATTACCGCCCGCAGCGATTTTATCTTGATATGTCGTTTCATTTCCTTTTACAAGAATCGTAACTTTATCCGTATCTACTAGTGGAAGATGTCCCACCTTCTCCAAGCTAGCTCCACTATAATACTCAACCGTCAATGCACGGTCCGTAATATAGTTTTTCACTAACCCTGGATGTAGCCGAACCGTATACGTATTCGTTCCCACAGGTTGAGACCAGAAGTTACCCTCAGGACTTGTATCAAAAATACCGTCATTACTCACCTGGATCGTAGATCCTATCTTCTGTAATAACTCATTACTAATCGTAGGTTTTGAGCTACCGTTATTACTTTTCTCCGTTAAGAACAACGAACCTCCATGCGTTACAAAATCAGCAATTACTGCACTTTCAGCATCTGTAACAGCAGCCGAAGGATGCGTAAACATTAGCACTTTAACGTCCGTTAACGTTGCAGCAGTAATGGCACCAGTATTCTCAACGACAGTGTAGCCTTCCTGGCGAAGCTGCGTGGTGAAGCTTTTTAAATTATCCTTATACGTACCGCCATCAGTGGATGTATTCTCATTCTTATGCGAGGCATCGATCATGACCTTAATCCCTAAAGCAGCCTTAATCGTAACATCAAGCTCGAATTGATTATCCTCTGGTGAGTCACCTGGTGGGGTATCAACGACTGCAATTAATTTATGATTGCCTTGAATAGGATTAGACCATAACACTTGTGCTGTTGCTGTACCTTTGGACAATACAGAAGGCACTACAACACCATTGATTAAATGAGTCGTATCAACAACGTCATAATAGAAACGAACATTAAGATTACTTAGATCCTGTGATCCAAGGTTAGTTAATCCCGCTTCCATGGTAGTCGGGCTACCGGAAACCAAGCTGTTGCCTACAATATTAATACCGCTAATCTTAATATCTGTAGTTACATCTTGTGACCAGATTGGAGCGGAATAAATTTGCTCTCCGTCCATTTGTGTTACCTTCACAACGAACCATTGTTGACCGCCTGTTACTTCAACAGAAGGACTCCAAGTGAAATCTTTAGTCATTGGTTTTGTTGTTTGGATAATTTTGTTGCCATTAGTGATCAATTCTACCTTTGCAACACGATCGTCTGATTTATACGAACTGCTGAGATAACTATATTCAGGCTTGCTCTTATCTTCTGCAACATCATCTTTCCCCGCGATGGAGAAATTAAGGGTATTTCCCTTTACAGTTGCACCCATGTAACTGCCATTCGCAAGAACATCTAATGTAAAGTTTGGATCCTCACTCATGTATACACGCATATTGCGCATCGACTGAAGCAATGATTCCTGCGACAAATCATCGGATACGATTACTGTTCTTGCATTGGTCTGACCCCATGTGCCATCATGGTTATCTTCACCATAAGTCGGGGCTACATGCCATCCCAGATCCAATGCTTTGAAGTATTTACTCTCCGCATTTGCATAACCATAGTGACCTGATCCATTCCCTACTTCAAACATGGTGAACAATTTATCAACATTTTTATCATATGGCGCGAAGTTATTAAACGCATTCGCTGACATATCGGGATGATTAAACTGGGCCACGATATCGTCATACGTCAAAACCCATGCATAATACTTACTCAAATCTTGATATTGACCTGAATTCTGCTTACGATCAATGAAATTATCGGTTCCAAATACGTTGGAGTGACCCCAGGTTGTTGAAGTCATTTCAAACGCTGGGAATACAACAAAGCTATCATTCTTAGTGTATTGCTTCGCTAGATCCTTCGTTAATTTCCAGTCTTCTCCGCCCGTACGTTCCGGTTGACCTTTATGATCAACGGTATCCGTACCTACCAATGCCGCATCAATATCATGCGAATGGTCTGAAAAAGCGAAGAAATCATAGTTATGCGCTTCGGCTGCCTTCAAAGCGTCTTCAGGAGTACCCGCAGCATCATGTGAAATATTCGTGTGATTATGAGTGGTTCCACGATAATGGTTACCGCCTGTAAAGATAGGTGTAATTGTAAAAGTCCACTTATACGTTCCCGCATTATGCTTGTTATCACTAACATTCACGACAACCGTATGATCACTAATCGCGAGTTCACTACTATTAGTAATCATGATAGTATCTCCGCTAATGCTGGCCGGAACAGTATTTCCATCCAGCTTGACCACTAAAGTGGAGGCATCCAGACCGCTTGGTTCATCATATTTTACGGAAATAACTGGTTGTCTATCTTCAATCTTCGTACCTGACATTGGAGTCTCTTCGAAAAACTCAGGTGCAAATGTATCCTCAACTACAGAAACTTTAAAGGGTGCATCCGGTGTACCCGACTGCTTAGTAACTTCTCCCATCTTAGCTTCTACGTAATACTCAAAGCTATTACCTGAAGCAACAAAGCTAGAATTCAAATGCGCTGTGTAGCTGCTGCCATCCGCAGAATTCATAGGTAGTGAAGCATATACTCCGCCAATGGTTCTGTAGTGAATCATTACAGAATCAGCATTTTTAGCTTTAGCGGCAAATTGAATATCTGCATTAACATAAGCCTGTGTAATTGCTTGATGTGTAAGTGCAAGCTCTTTGACTTCCTTAACATCTTCGATGGACCTAGGAAATACCTGGTATCCACTTTTAAAAGTAGTCCCTGACACATACTGACTGAATATTCCAGTAAATGTGTAGGTCAAATCCTTCTCTAGCTTCGCTGCAACATCTATTCCACTAGCTGTAGTAACACGAACCGTAATCGTTTTGTTCGTTACAGTTTCTGCAACGGTGATGTTATATCCATTACCAGCCATCGCTGGAATATTCGTTATTTTTCCTGTGAATTGTACTAATGTACCTTCCAGTGGTTCTGCCTTTGTGTAATTGATTAAATCTAACAAAGTAGATTCTGTAGGGATAGGAATTGAGGCCTTTCCATTCTTCACAACTTTCGTTGGAGTTATTTCAGTTAGGCCGTTATAGAATTGAATCGCACCTGTAACCGTAACTAAATCACCTTGTGTAACTGTAACCCCTGTTGGAAGGGTTCCAAAGACAGCGATTCCTCCTGTAGCATCTTGCATATAGAAGGTGTTACTTGCGGTCAATTCATTATTACCTATAACCACACCCTGAATCGTAAACACTTGATTAATTTTATCCGATTTACCGTTACTATCATTTGTGTGTATCGTGCTGATTGGTGTAATAACCGATGTGTCTTCTTTAGTAACTACAGTTCGAGGGCCCTCCAAGTTTCTACCATTAGAGGTTACGGTCAACTGTGATACATAAACATCATCCATACCACCTGTAAAAGTAAATGTGAACGATCCATCTGCTCCAGCAACAACATAATCTTTTCCATCCGCTGTATTGGAGTATCTGTTTCCATTTGTGGAGCTATTGTAGCTGTAGATTGTTGAGTTAGGAACAGCAGCTCCTGCAGCACCTACAATTCTACCTCCACCAGTTGAATCCAGATAATAGTTAAGCTTATCCGGATTGAGCGCAGCACTAGCCGCAGCTAAATGAATAACAACAGGGCTACTTGCTGCTTTATCCAGATCCTTTGCTGTAAGGTATACTTGCGTACTGCCGCCAGTATTATCAAAGGTTAAATTGTTAAATGCCCCTGACGCATCTGCATAAACAGCATTCGTAACTGCAACTGTACCGGTACTTGGATCATTTAGATACAAGGAAACATAGGTGTCCGCTGTAACGGAAGCAATATTTCCTGTAACCATACCTACTGTACCTTCATTAGTGAATTGAATATTCTGCCCAAGAGGCTGTGCACTTTTGGTAATCACAATAGCTGGTGTAGCAGAGTTTCTTGGAGCAAGTACGGGGCCCACAACGAAATCCGTGCTGTTGTTATCTGTATCTAACCCAGCACCTTTACCTGGTCCAGTGTTACTTCCATCCTCTGATTTCCGTTGTGCACTAGTTGAATTGCTTAGAGCAGATAATTTAGTTCCTTCTGACTCATTGGCTGCACCGAAGCCTAAAAAGTCAACTACACTAGGATCCGAAACACCAGAAATGGCCGCCTGTTTGCTAGTAAGTGCAACCTTTCCTTCCGTTCCTGATAAATTTATATTTCCAATCACATCAGCTAGAACAGGAAGGTCTGCCGGAGTATTAGCTCCTTTAGCCTCCTGAATCAATAGGAATCCATGTGATTTTATAACTTTACCCGTGAGTGGCGTCATACTTACAGTCCCTGAGGTAGCAGCCGTAAACGCCCCCGCTTTTGAAGCGTATTGAACAGCATAATCATTCAGATCAACATCAAAATCAGTTGGGTTGTACAGCTCTATAAAATCATAAGTATATGGAGCTCCATTATTCCCTCCCCCACCAAATACTTGGCTAATGACTACATGTGCAGAAGGAGCTCCTGCAACCTTCGGCAATAACAAGCCCTGTGGAATCATTGACAAGAGCAGTAGTACAACTAATGCTAAACTTGTCCGTTTTTTTACTCTCTCAAACTTCAAACTCATGAACAAAATTCCTCCTCGTGTTACTAATCAGTTAGACTTTCATCATAAACCTCCTTTGTAAACGAGTTGTCTTCGTTTTATTTCGTTTTGTAAATTTTAATTAAAAAATTATTAGAATTTTAATTTTCATTTAAATAATTCGCTCAAAAACCTCCTCATTTTATCTTTTCATTTAACACTCCAATGACAATTTAAGATTATGATCAACTGTAATAACAACAATAAATACATATTTATCTTCAAGGGGGAACAACTTTGTCAGCTTGCAAAAACCGCTCAAACCTATTTAAATCATTAATCTTTATTGTAATTTTTCTGATTTCTATGACTTTTTCTCAACTAACGGCTTCTGCACATCCACTTAGTGCCAGTTATACCACCGTTACTTTTGATAAGGACAAGACTGATTTTTCTTTTTCATTGGATGTCATTTCGATTATTGAAAGCATGGATAACGTGGACATGAACGGAAATGGAATATTGGAAGAAAATGAGATTGAGAGCAATAAGCATCGTTTAGAAGAATGGATCGAAGATAGTGTTATCTTGGAAATGAATAATCAACAGCAGGCTCCAGAGCTTCAAGACCTATTCCTTGATAAAAAAGGGGATAAAGAGGTGCTTACCTGGAATTTCACCTACCCTGCCTTTGAGCCTGGACAAACCATCGCAATCAACGACGGACTATATTCACAAGCCACAAGTTCACCGTATGTCAATTTAATTACTGCACATAACGGCGATCAGACTAGCGAAACCGTACTACAAGGAAAAGAGCGAACATGGACCATGCTTCTAACGGAGGATCAACAAGCACAGCAGCTAACTTCTTCGTCCAATTCAACTACTGCTGGGAAATCAGGCTCCTCATCGGATTGGTTTTCTTTTTTCAAACTGGGAATGAACCATATTCTTACCGGCTATGATCACCTATTATTCCTGTTCGCTCTATTATTAAGAAAACAAACGCTCAAACAATATGCAGCAATTATCACGGCATTCACTTTAGCACACAGTATTACGTTAACACTCGCAGTTCTGGGCTGGATCTCCTTACCTTCACGAGTTGTTGAATCTGTCATTGCACTCAGTATTTGCTATGTTGCGCTTGAGAATATTTTCCGCAAAAAGATTCGTTTCCGCGCGCTCATAACTTTCCTATTCGGACTTATTCATGGCATTGGCTTTGCGGATATTCTTCAAGAAATGAATTTACCAAAAGCACATTTGGCTGTTGATCTGGTCAGCTTTAATGTAGGGATTGAATTTATCCAATTATGTATTGTCATTGTTTTGCTTCCGGTACTCATTTTTCTCCAAAAAAGAAATTTCTACAAACTGGTTATCGCTTACGGTTCTTGGTTAATTACTGCTCTTGGTGCCTTTTGGCTAGTGGAAAGATTGTTCTTCTAGAATAACTATAAATTTTTTAAAAAACTTCACGCAAAAAACCTCTGTATGCGAAATGGAGAATGTGATCCATTTACCAAAACAGAGGTTTTTTGTATTGATTCAAGATTGTTGCTTCATACGAAGCATTTGCTCTAGAAGCTGTTCCACAACTTTTTCCGGGAATGCCGTCATTAGCGTGTCTTTAAAGGTTTCTTGTGCACGAGTGAGCTTATCTTCACCAATAGAGGTCAAGGAGGTATAAATACTTCTGCGATCATCATCGCATGCTTTTCTCTCTAAAGCTCCACAGCCCTTGGCTTCAAACCTGCTAACCAATCGGGAAACCGCACTCTGGCTTAACCCCACCATAGCTTCGAGCTTCTGCAATTTCAACTTTTTCTCCGGGGCTTCTGATAGGAATAACAGCAAATAAAATTCTTTTAAAGATAATCCATGATTCGCTTGCAAATTAACTTCTAATTCATTCGTCACATTCATTTGTATATGTGTTAACGTCAACCAGTTCGTGATCAGGTCATTGCTACTCATTTTGTCCATCTATCTTATTCATCTCCCGAGCGTATGACTATTCATGAAATTTTTCTTCTATATAATAGTACTACACTCCACATCCATTGTGCCAAGCTTAATCCAAAAAAGAGAAAAGACCGTCTCTCCAACAAGCCGGCCTCTCCAAATGATATAAATAATTTTCGTTATTCCTTATCCTTTAATTCTAGGAAATCCAAAGGCATACTGCCGAGGAATACCCGGATCCTTCTGAAGCTCAACCCCAGCCTCTAAGGTCCAATATGGATTTCTTAGCATCCCACGACCCACGGCAACAAGATCTGCTTCTTCATTTCCAATCACTGCATTAGCAAGAGCTGGTTCATCCAATCTACCAACGGCAATCACCGGAACATTCAAGCCGTATTTAATCTCTCTTGCCAAAGGTACTTGATACGCCGCATGTGTTCCTGGCTTACCAGCCGCAGCGATAGGGCCTTCACCACCCGCACTAATATGGAAAATATCTGCGCCGGCTTCTTTATACGCTTTACTAAATGCCAGACTTTCTTTAATGCCGTATCCGCCATCTACATATTCTTGAGCTGAGATACGCATAATCAATGGCATTCCTTCAGGCATTTCACTTTTCGCTGCACGAATGATCTCGGTACCAAACAAGGTCAAATCCTTGCCATATTCATCTGTTCTTTGATTGGTTAGAGGTGAATGGAACTGATGGATGAGATAGCCGTGCGCACCATGAAGCTCGATAACATCAAATCCTGCTTGAATTGCACGCTTTACACCCAACCGGAACTTCTCAACCATACCCTTCACTTCTTCAGTCGTTAGGGCACGCGGTGTTTTAGAGTCAGCATCAAATGGAACGGCAGATGAGGATACAGGAACTGCTGCATCTTCAGCTTTGCGCCCCGCATGCGCAATTTGAATACCTACTTTTGCACCATAGGAATGACAAGCATCAACAATTCTAGCCAGTGCAGGAATCTGCTCATCAGACCAAATACCAAGGTCAAAATCAGTAATTCGGCCATCTGGTTCCACATCGGTCATTTCAATAATAATTAATCCCGTGCCTCCAATGGCACGACTCACGTAATGATTATAATGCCAATCGGTAGCAATCCCATCTTTGTTCGTCACTGAATATTGACACATCGGAGGCATAACCACGCGGTTCTTCAATTTCAAATCCTTTATTTCATACGGGGTGAACAAGTCCTTCATGATATCTCTCCTCTTTATAAAAAACTAAATTTATTATGAACATTGAACCCATGTTTTAGCAAAGAATATTAAATGCATGCTCATGCATGTATATTATTATACAATATCTATGGTGTCAACCATGAATGTCTCCTACGGAATAATAACTCCGCGTATTGTTGAAATCTTTGACACAAGGTAATATATGGATATCTATTTCCTTAGAAAGGATGGACTTAAAAGTGGACAAAAAGCTTTTACAATCACATAGTATCTTCCCTACCCTGGATATTGAGCATACAGCTGCTTATTACAGTCAGTACTTAGGTTTTCAGGCTGTGCCCTATTTAGATACGGGGGAACCGCATATTTGCCTGTATCGTGATGATACAGAGATCATCCTTACGCAATCCCAAGGACAACGGGTTATTCCTAATCGAGAATTGTATGGCTATGGTTACGACGCCTATTTTATAACGAAACAGCAAGAGCAGTTGGAAAAAGAATTTGAAGCCGCTGGTGTTAATATTGTCCGAACATTAGCAAACACAGACTATAATAACAAGGAATTTGTTATTGAAGATGTTGATGGGCGCTGGATTGCTTTTGGGATCAAAGAATAAGAAAAAACGGCCCTCGGCCGTTTTTCTTATTTTTCAAAAGAGTCCAAATATCTTCTTGCAGCTATTTTTACGGGAAGGATTCAGAACATCGGTGACCCCAATCTTGTTTAACCTATTAACTCTTCCCTATAAAGCGGAATTAAAGTATAGAAGTGCACCACTTTCTCACTGTTCATTTCCAAATTAAAAAATCCAGCTTTATCTTCAACGTCTGGTACCCACACGAACATCCCTTGAAATCCTGTATCCTCACTATAAGGCTCTGCTGGATTACCATTGACTAGCGTATGCCTCATATAGAGCCATGTATTATATTCATGTGGAAACCTAGCCGTTGTTTTTAGTGCACGTACAGGCCAATAATTTCTTTCGAAATAACCTCTTTAAAAACATTATCAATAACCCCTATGTATTGTTTAATATGATTGCATATCCTAATGTCGATTGCTATGAATGGAATCCAGTTGAATGAACGGTTATAATACCTAAAGATGAATCTCCAAGCGTAACCGCCTTCGGCGTCCTTATAAGGACGGTAAGCGTTTAAGCGAGAAATATAAGATTTAAAGTATAGGCACATAACTTATACTTTCTTATATTTTATTAAATCCAGGGATGTGGAAACTTTAATGGTGAATAATTCAGCATATACACTGTATTTACGTGAGGATTGGAAGAAACTAAGCGATTTCACCGCTATCCAATTATCAGAAGAAGAGCTTAGCGATATCCAAAGTATTAACGATAAAATTTCGATTGAGGATGTAAATGAGGTCTATCTTCCTCTGTCCCAATTGATAAATCTACAGCTTCAAGCCTCTCATAAATATAAAGAAACTATAAATCACTTTCTTAATAATGATCTTAAAAAAGGTCCTTTTATCATAGGCATCGCCGGAAGTGTAGCTGTTGGCAAGAGTACAACCGCTAGACTTCTTCAGAAACTCCTCTCTCAGCTACCATCTCATCCAAAAGTAGATTTAGTTACAACTGACGGGTTCATACTTCCCAATGCGGAGCTAGAAAAGCGTGGAATCATGAAGAAAAAAGGATTTCCTGAAAGCTACGACACACGTAGTTTAATTTCATTTTTAACTAAAGTGAAGTCTGGGGTTTCGAGTGTTCAAAGCCCTGTCTACTCGCATCTAACTTATGATATTGTGCCAGATGAATATATCACGATCGAGAACCCGGACATCCTAATTGTTGAAGGATTAAATGTTCTTCAGACTAGTTTGAGGCTCAATCAAAGTGTGCCAAACTATTTTGTATCTGATTTCTTTGATTTTTCAATTTATGTGGATGCTGATGTGAATAATATAGAGAAATGGTATATTGATCGTTTTATTAAGCTTAGAGATACCGCCTTCCAAGATGAGCAATCTTATTTTAAAAAGTATGCGCAGTTATCACTGGAAGAATCTATCGAGATCTCGAAAAGAATATGGAAAGAAATCAATTTTGAAAATTTGATACACAATATTTTGCCTACCAGAAATCGCGCAGATCTTATTCTATTTAAAAATAACGACCATCACATAGATCGCATTAAGCTGCGAAAATAAAAAAAATGAATGTATTCTCACAAACCAAGTTCTGATTACAGAGTTTGGTTTTTTTTATATGAAAATCAAATTGGGTGTATATCGTAGGTGTAATGCCTCTATCCTCTCGTCAAGGCTAACGTATACTATGGTACATTCGTACACTACGTAGAGAGAGGATAAATCAAATGATTGAAATCGCCTTGGCCTTTCAAGATAAGGATGGACAATATGCCGAGCATGCTGGTGTTGTTTTAGCTTCAATTTTTCATCATACAAGTTCCCAAATTCATGTTCATATTTTACATGATGCCTCTTTAACCGAAAATAACAAGCGAAAGTTCAACAAGTTAATCGCCAAACATAATCATACGATAAGTTATTATTCGATCACCTTACCTGAGGATATGCTTCAGGTGCTTGCCAATATTAACTCCATCGATGTGTGGACACAGGCATGCATGTACCGCTTGCTTCTTCCTTCGATCACACCCGCTGAGAAAATTATTTATCTGGATTGTGATGTATTGGTAACCATGGACATTAATGAGCTATGGCAAGTTGAGCTAAACGACAAATATTTAGGAGCGATCTGGGATCAGGGCATCATGGAGGTAGCGCCTATAGTAAGCGCCAAAGGGCTAAATCCTGAGACTTATTTTAATTCTGGAGTAATCTTATTTGGTTTGAATAATATCCGCCAGAATACGAACTGGTACCAAGAGATGCTGAACTTTTTGCGTACTTTCCCTGACGTCACCATGCCGGATCAGGATGTTCTGAATGCGGTTTTTGGAGCGAATTATCTTCCACTCGATATCCGGTTTAATTCATTTAACATGGCCATCGTAGATCATGACTACAATAATAAAATTGTCCATTTTGCCGGAGATGAAAAATGCTGGAATAAAGATTCCTCAGGGTTGGCGCTATATCGCAAATTCCTAGATCTAACCCCTTGGAGAGCTTTTAAAGCTAAATTAAAACGAAGAAAACGGAAAGTCAGCTATGTTAAGCGGCGCTTCCCACGAAAAAGTAATAGACGAATCATTTATAAACGTAAAATAAAAATTATTCGCACTAGAATCTCCCCCCTTTCGCTGTTTCAATTGAAATTAATCCGAACAGTTAGAAGAAGAAAAGGGACCGTGATCAATACAAGAATTCAATATCAACGACGAATTAAACGTTAGAAAACAGCCCTTATGAACAAAAATCCCCCCTCAGAATGAAATTCTAGGGGGGGGGGCTGACGAAAAACCTACTGAAACTTGATTTCAACACATGCATATTATTTTCGATCCAGACCATTCCACTTACTTATGTACTTTAATCCCATAACCACTTCCTAGCTTCCCTCCAGCAATTAGAAAGTTTTTTGCATTCCGTTGCAATCGGGTATTTTCTTCGTAATCATGAGGGCTCTCGTTTAGCTTATTAAATATTCTTTCTTCTGCTTCCTTGGAACTCTTATCGATCTCATAAATGTTAAACTGACTTTGAAACTGAAGGATATTCGATTCCGGGTTCAAGATCTGACTTAATTCCGGATCAAGCAGCCATGAATGACAAATAAACACTGGAGATATCCCTCTAAAAAAAGCTCTAGCTAACTGAAAGGACTCCTCCACACTTTGAACTGATAAAGGTTCTCCCGCTGGAATGTGCACACTAAGCACGATTTGATGGGTAAAGATTCTACAACCGTCAACGACTAAATCCCGGTCCATCGCAAAAGGTTGAAATTGCATTCTTCCCAACCGAAATAACCGAAGCTGAACATGCTCTTGCAGCCAATTATATTCTTCAATACCATATTCACCGTAATCACGCAGACATTGCATGCACCAAATCTGAATATCTGAGAATGTATCATAATAGATCTCATCCTCAATGTTACGAATACGATACTCATCATAAGCATCTACTGCGAATCTCACAAATAAAAATAATAGCAGCTTTCGATAGCCCTCCGAAGATTTCACAGATTCAAAAAAAGAAAATCTGTCAAAATAAAAATGCTGTTTATAAACAAGATATTCTTCCTCTTTCATCTGAAACTCACAAACCTGCTGTCTAGCCGCTGGATCCAGATTAATCCCTTCACACAATGCTCTGATGTTCACTATAAATCCCCCTTAGCCCCTATGGGTACAGTACACCCTTCATAAATACATCCTCACCCGCGGGAATAAAAAATTCATAACTATAGAAGCCATTTCGTGTTGTGCATAACATAGAATCTAGTGCTTCTGTTGTCAATGGAATCGCTGACCGTACTCTGCATAGGCCACCATTGTCAGACCCCATTGAAACCTCGGTTATCTTCCCATTACTCCACGACATATTCACGGTGAAGCCGCTTCTTGCCCGAAATCCCCTTACACTTCCCTCACGCCATTGCGGCGGTAACGCAGGTAAGAGATGAATTTCGTTCTCATGACTTTGCAGCAATAGCTCTCCGATAGCGGCAGTGGTGCCGAAATTCCCATCGATTTGAAAGATTGAGCGAGAATAATCTATGGTAGTATCCACCATATACGGATGCCCATCCAAAAGATTAGGAAAGGTTGAGGTTCGAAGTAACGATAGCCAGCTCTTGTGAAACTCAGCTCCATTCCGTAATCTTGCCCACAATGCCATGCTCCAGGCACAGCTCCAGCCTGTATATCCGCCGCCATTAGCCAGCCGATGTTCCAATGATCGTCTGCAAGCTTGAACAAACTCGACATCTCTATCATATTGAAGTAGATCACCAGGATACAAGCCATATAAATGGGATAAATGCCGATGTCCAGGCTCCCATTCTTCAAAATCCTCAGCCCATTCTTGCAGGCGCCCCCCGCTTCCTATTTGTAGGGGATAGAGCTTCGATAGAGCGTCAAACAGCTCCACTCTCAATTTCGCATCCTGATTCAGAATTTCCGAAGCGGCGATACAATGCGTGAATAGCTCGCGGATGAGTAAAAGATCTAACGTAGATGCTTTCGTTACCGCACAAGGATCTCCTGCTTTAGTGACAAATTTATTCTCTGGTGATGTAGAGGGATTAGTGACAAGAAACGGCGATTTGTTATCTGGAACTAGCCAATCCAAGTAGAAGAGCGCGGCTTCTCTCATAATGGGATATGCGTCCTTCTCCAGATAAACGCTATCTTCGTTAAAAGAATAGTGCTCCCACAGATGCCTGCATAACCATGCCCCAGCCATCGGCCATAATGCCCAGACAGCCTGCCCGCTTGCGGGAGATGTATCTAGCCAAATATCTACGTTATGGTGAGCGACCCAACCTCTGCAATCATAGTGAATGCGTGCTGTTCTTTTCCCCTTAGATGACAACTTACGAATCCAGGCAAGCAAGGGTTTATGACATTCGCTTAAATTAGCTGTTTCCACATGCCAGTAATTCATTTGGATATTAATATTCGTCGTCCAATTACTGCCCCAAGGCGCTCTGATCTCCTTACTCCATATCCCTTGCAGGTTCGCGGGTTGAGATCCTTCTCGAGAGCTCGAAATAAGCAAATATCGTCCGTAATGATAATACAGTGCAGCCAGTGCCGGATCCTCTGCCCCGTCCTTAACAGCCTCAAGCCTGAGATCAGTTGGCAGGAGAGAAGTGCTTGTAGTTTCAAGCCTCAGCTCAACGCGTTCTAACAGCTCGCCTATATCTGCAAGATGTCGTTCCTTCAGCTCCGCATAGGTGATCATGCTTCCTTTATTCAATCGGAGCAAACCTATGGCATTCAAATCCAATTCAGGAGTGCAAGAATTCGACTGTTCTTCAGAAAAATCAGTTACCCCAGATAAAAGGATCGTTACACTATCCGCTTGGCGGATCTCCAAATCTCCATTATCGTTCCAATTGATACTACCGTTATCCACGATCATACGCAGACTAATTGCATAACGAAGTCCCAAGCCTTCTTCATAAAGAATGGGGTTAGGATGATCCTCCACATAGTTTGGTTCTACATGACTTGGGCAATTCCCCTGTATCATCACATCCACTGATGAATCATCCATACTTCGTACAATTTGACCATTATGCTGAAGCAAGCTTTCCAGTTTCACAGATAATGACAGGCTTCCTCCCCTACCCGCGCTGGTGTATTTAAGGACAATAAGTTTGTCTGGAGCACTGGCGAAAGCTTCACGAGTGTAACTCATCCCTTCCGAGAAAAACGAACTGGATACAATACCGGTCTTCAGGTTTAGTTCCCGCTCGTACTGCTCGATAGCTTGAAGTCCATGCTGTCGAATATGAAGGGTCCCTAAAGGAAGATACGATTCATTCCATGACCCTAACATATGACGCTCCGCAATCTCTTCTGCCTCTTTAAATCGCCCATGCGTGACTGCCTCTCTTATTCTGGCAAGATGTCTGATGGCATCATAATTATTAGGATCTCTGGAGAATCCAGACCATAGTGTATCTTCATTCAGATCTATTCTTTCGGATTCGACTCCGCCAAACACCATTCCACCTAGCTTGCCGTTACCAATGGGTAATGCTTCTTCCCAGCTAGCCGCGGGCTGTAGATACCATAATCTATTGCTGGAATCAGGTCCTAGGGTAGTCATAATTTCCTCCACATTACACAGTCACCTTTTGCCTCAGAGATTCTATATACTCAGGCATTTGTATGACGCGCTTTTCGAGCCTTGACGTTTCAGCGGCAAAAGCCATGAGATGACTTTGGACAGACACAACGGCGGAAGATCGAGAGTCTTGTCCACTTCCCTGTTGTACTAGCTTAATGAAATCTTTCATAATTCCCTCGTCCCCTCCCCCATGTCCAGTATCGGAGGCACGTAACTTAATCAGCTTTTTGCGACCGGACACAAAATCTGTTATCTCAATTGTATTGTCTTCCATATGCCCCTTAATCTCACCCTTAGTTCCCTGTAATCTGATAATACGCTCGCTATCATTCGAGAAGGCTGTCATTGTAAAGGAGGCTGTCACGTTATTAGCAAATTCAAGATTTACTACCTGATGATCCACTACATCATTATCGCAATGATACACGCATCGGCCATACGGTCCCTCCTTTAAGGCTGTCATAATTCCCTCATAGCTAGTATCGTTGGTCAAATAAGCCCGTAAATACTTTCCTTGCCAATCCTCTTTATCAATTAAATAGAATCTTGGCGCATAAAAGGCGCATTCATCTCTCACAGGGCAACCATCTGTACATCTTAACGGCGCTCCTGCGGGTGCATTTTCCTTTGTAAAATGGCTAAGCGAGCCAAATGAAGATACCCTCATGCATTCTTCTCCAATAAGCCAGAGAAGAATGTCCAAATCATGACAGGATTTCTGCAGAATCATTGGACTGGACTCCGCTGCTTTTCTCCAGTTTCCCCGTACAAAGCTATGTGCCTGGTGCCAATAACCTACATTCTCAAGATGCTGCACCGTCATCAGATTTCCGATTTCCCCATCCTCAAGCAGATCCTTTAGGGTCATGAAGAAATGGTTATACCGCAAGACATGGCAGATCGCAAAGATTCTATTGTATTTTTTAGCGTATTCCCCCATGATGAAACACTCTTCTGGGTTGTTAGACATCGGTTTTTCCAAAAGCACATGGTATCCCATTTCCAATGCTTTAATAGTTGGCTCAAAATGCATATTATCCTGCGTACAGATCAGAACAGCATCCGCAAGCTTTTCACCAGAAAGTAAATCCTCCCAGGTCGTAAATGCATTCTGCGCTTCAATATCAAATGAGTTCTTGATGCCCTCTCTTCTCTGAACATCAGGATCAGCAACGGCGACAATCTGGATCTCATCCGGATATCTCAGTGCATATGGCGCATAAGCTACAGCACCCCGTCCTCCCGCTCCAATCAAAGCTACAGTTATTCTCTTCAATGTAACCTCTCCCTTAATCGCAATGGTTAACCTTTAACAGCTCCTGTTGTCATGCCCGAAATAATGTATCTTTGGCCTGCAAGATAGATGATGAGCACAGGAATCAATGCAATCGTTATATAAGCACACACGAGTCCGTAATTGTAGGTGTACAGCTGTTGGAAATTGAACACGCCCATAGGCATCGTCCACATCGATGTTTTAGGTACAAGGAACAAGACATTGCTGAAATCATTCCATATAGCGGTAAAGGTAAGCACGATATTCGTCGAGACCACCGGCAGCAATAAAGGAAAAATAACTTGGAAGAACATTCGCAGCGGACCACAACCATCGACCACCGAAGCTTCATCCATCTCCCGTGGAACCCCTTGCATAAAGCTGTAATAAATCAAAATGGAAAAAGCGATTTGACCTGCCAAATCGACCATAATTAATCCAGAAAAATTGTTTCCCATGTTCAGTAGCTGTAGCAGCTTAATCGCAGGAATAAAGGAAAAGGGTGCGATCATACCCGTAAGTAGAAACTTATAAGTGAAGTTAGTAAATGCATTTCGATTTCTTTGAATGATGAAAGCGGAGTAAGAACATAGAAGAACGGTTAAGACCGTGACTACAGTAGAGACAAACATACCATTGAGGAATCCCCGCCAGATCTGTCCTTGCGTAAATGCTGTTGCAAAATTCTCG
This sequence comes from Paenibacillus sp. FSL R5-0345, assembly GCF_000758585.1. NCBI lineage: Bacteria > Bacillati > Bacillota > Bacilli > Caryophanales > Paenibacillaceae > Paenibacillus > Paenibacillus sp. FSL R5-0345. The sequence continues at coordinate 2,247,871 of NZ_CP009281.1, read as the reverse complement.
AACATATAAGTCTTCGGAAGACTTAAGTTCATAATTTTGGACTCTGTCTCATCCTTGATGGAAGTTAATAGAATAAGGATAAAAGGAACCAAGTAAATAATAGCTAGGAGTAGCGCCGCAATATAAGTTAGTACCTTGCCTGTCTTCGATGCCACACTCATCATTGCGACTCCTTTCTATTATTAAAATAAGTAATAATCATGGCCACCACAGTAATAATGATGAACTGAATCACACTAATAGCCGCAGGATATCCAATGGAGCCTGATGACATCGATTTGACCAGAAAGGTGGACATCACTTCTGTCGCATGACCCGGTCCTCCTCTAGTCATCGCATAAATGATATCGAAGGCTTTAAGCCCTGAGATAATGCTTAATAAAAAGCTGAGATTTAAAGTCCCCCTAATGTATGGGAGTGTAATTTGAAAAAACTTAGTAAATGCTCCTGCTCCGTCAATATCGGAACATTCAATCACTTCTTTAGGTACGGATTGCAGCGCCGCAAGAATCAACAGCATGGACCAACCAGCCCCAACCCACACATCGACAGCAATCACTGAATACATAGCTAGCGTGAAGCTTCCTAGCCAATCATTGACCAAGCCATGAAGTCCTACAGCTTCGAAAAAGCCATTGAGGAATCCATCGTAGCTGAGAATATAATTAAAGATGATGGCGACCATAATCGTGCCAAACATAATCGGCAAATAAATCAATGCACGAAGGAAGTGATTCCCTTTAAATCTCCGGTTTAAGAGAAGTGCTGCCAGCAGCCCGATTATTGTTTTGCCAAGTGCATCTAAGATCGCAAATTTGAATTGATTCCATATACTGAAGAAAAAATCAGCTCCATCACTAAACAGCAGCTTATAGTTTTCGAGTCCGACAAAGGTAACCCCTGAAGATTTAATACTTGCATCCGTCAAGGAATAAAGGAGTCCCAATATAGCAGGAGAAACATAAAACACAGTGAAAATTAGAAGAATAGGAATCAAATAGATTACCGGATAATTTTTTCTCTTATAGTTCTGTTGCAAGTAGCAGTCCTCCATCCTTCCACTATTAGAACTATACCCGCCTCGCTTGGCAGGTATAGTTCTTCTCTGTTCTCAGCAGAAAAGGCATTTCGTTTATATTAAAATCCAGGAATTTTTGCGATTTTAGCGTTTTTCAAGAACACCTCACCGTGCTTTTTAACGAATTCATCTGCTGTGATTCTACCTACTAGAAGCTCTGCATATGCCGCGACAACGTCGTCATAAGGGAGTGGAATGATATAAGCGTCATCGCCATGCTTTGAGATTTTACCTTCATTAACGATGTTCTGTATTTCCGTCAACGCTTCCGTCATCTTGTTAGACACATCAATATCCTTGTATGGACTTACACCCGGAGAAACCTCTAAATAGGCTTGTGCTTGTTCTTTATCTGACAGGAATCTGAGCAGATCTTTAGCTTCTTCTGGATGCTTGCTTTTCTTAGAGATGAACACATGAGTTGCACCGCTTAAAGCAATCGCTTGTGAACCGTCTTTATTAGGAAGCGGGAAGAACGCAATTTCTGCATTAGCGTCAAGCTTATAAAGTTCAGGAACAACAAAGTCCCCTTGGAAAATGATTGCAGCATCTCCCGAAACGATTGCCTGCTGTTGCTTTTCGTAAGTGGCCGTCAACAAATCTTTATTCAAGTACCCTTTTTTCGCCCACTCTTCGAGCTGTTTATACTGATATACAAATTCGGGGATATCCTTCCACTGCACTTCATTTTCATTTAATTTATCCCACACCGCAGGATCAGCGCCGCCAATAATACCGTTTACAGCATTACGATGCTGCAGCATGGTCCATCCGTCTTTAGCTGCAAAATAAATCGGTGTCTTTCCGCTCGCTTTAATAGCTTCGAGAACCTTATTGAATTCTTCCGTAGTTTTAGGTGCGGACAATCCCAGTTCTGTAAATACTTTTTTATTGTAAAATGCACCCCAAGAGCCTAAAGCCATCGATGATGGAAAAGCATAAATTTTCTCATCCGTATACTTCAACGATTGAAGTGCGATATCATTCAGACGAGATTCAAATGCCTCTCCGCTAATTTCCAGCAATTGATTCGGCACATCATATTTTTGATAAGACCCGAAGAATACATCTATATCTCCACCACCGGACAATTTTGCTTTCACAAGGTTGTCGTATTGATCGTCTTGAATCGCTTGAATATCCACCTTATTGCCGGTCTTCGCTTCCCATTTTGCGATTAGATCTTTAATGCCGCCATAGTTTAATTGACTAGCTGCTGCAAGATAACTGATCGTTACGGGCTCTGATTTCACTTCTGTCTCTTGTGGTGCTTCCGTCGCCGTGACAGCCGCATTAGACTTTTCAGGTGCTGCAGCGGCATTGGTGTTGGCGTTGGAAGAAGTGCTTCCGCAACCTGATAATACCGGGATGAGTGCGCCCAACAATAACACCGACAATGTTTTCTTTTGAAGCTGCTTCATACTGTAACCCCCCTGTTTTTCGATTCCAACGTACTAGCTCGAAATCGTTAAATCTAATGTAATCGCATTCGATCATTTAAGAAATATAAAAATCTGACTATCTGATTTATACTTTTTTGATTACAATGTTTGTGTTATGATGCACTTGATTTTAACCTTTAGAGGAGATAATGTATGTTTAGTAAACTTGGATTTCAGAATAAAGTCATTGTTACCATTATGGGTATCTTCTTTCTAATCCTGCTTCTGTCCATGGTTTACTTGTATACTTACATGAAATCAATGCTAATTCAGACTGAACTGGCAGGGCTCATTCCTACAACACAGAAGATCTCAGACCAAGTGGATACGTTGTACAAGCAGCTAGATTATGCAGCGTTAGGATTTACGAATAACCAAGATAATTTGGACGTCATGGTGGAGTTAAACAGCGATGCACCCTCGGATTCCATGAGTAATCTAGTCTCTCAAAACAAGCTGGCCCACAATTTAAATGCGATTTATAACGTGGTTAGCGATCTTCACAAGGTCATTGTTTTCGTGCCAGATAAAGATATTTTCTTTCCTTATTTCAGAACAGAGCATCTGTTCAAGAACATCCCAATGCCCTATTCCAAGCCATCTTCCCTTAATGAGCTCTTCATCAAAGATAAGCTATTTGCTGCACTCCCTCCGCATCCAGATGTTTGGTCAACTGAGCCAGAAACCGTCATTTCCGTTGTAAGAAAATTCAGCACACCTTATTCTACAGATTTTGGAATGTTAGAAATTCAATTGCCTTATAAGAGCCTGGAGCTCATTACTAGAATCGAAAATCAGCAGTCGGGGAAACAGGTTTATATTTTTGATGACAATGGGATGCTTGTATTTCCTTACAATCCTTCAATAGACAATCATCATCAAGCCTTGCTGACAACGCTTTCTAAACAATTGCAAGAGCATATTCCTATCTCCGGAAAATTCAAACAAGAGGACCAATTAACGCTGCTAAGCACCTATAACTCGGGCTATTTGGGCTGGACCACTGTCGTAGCCGATGATGGGATTTCATTACAGGCTAATCTTCAACGTTATCGCACAATTCTCATTACGATAGGGTTTCTAACCCTACTTGCTGTGCTGATCATCTACTATTTTGCTATACGAAAACTAATGAAGCCGTTAAAAGCACTGACAAAAACAGTCCGGGCAGTGAGCTTGAACAACCTCTCCTTCAACCAGAATCCTACTCCCAATGAGCACTTTGAATATAACGAACTGATTATGCTGAACCGCTCTTTTGAGAAGATGATAGAAAAGCTTAAACAGGCGATTAATACGGAATATGAGTCACGCATCCGGGAAATTGAGGCCAACTATTCTGCCCTTCAGGCACAGATTAACCCACATTTTCTATACAACACACTGAACGTTATTGCCGTCCACTGCGAAGAGTCAGGTTCTATCATTGCAGAAGATATGTGTCTAAGACTTGCAGAGATGATGAGATACAGCGGTTCTTCTTCAGGTACAGATGTGCTGTTAGCAGAAGAGATTAAGTATTCTATCTATTATCTGGAACTCATGAAGCTTCATTATGAGAACAGCTTATTTTATGAAATAGATATTCCTGACACTATGAACATCCTTTATTTCCCGAAATTATCCTTGCAGCCCTTTGTGGAAAATGCGATAAATCACGGGTTCGATAAAAGCTTTCCTCCCTGGAAAATTACAATTAATGGACGATTTAATACCGTAGACGATTGGGAGCTAGTAATTCAGGACAATGGTTCAGGATTTGAGCAGACGGTACTCCAGGATCTGAATCAAAAGCTAACAGCATACCGCTCCAATTTTATCGAAGGCAAGCTGTTGAAGAATCTTCAAATCTCGGGAATGGGCATGCTGAACACCTTTATACGATTAGTCATTCATTTCGGAGAAAATTTCTATTTCAAGGTATCTAATGTTGGAGAACACGGTGCCCGGATTTGCTTCGGTGTCAAGGAGAGGTCCGACGAGGAGGTAAAGTGATGATGATATCCATCATGGTTGTGGAAGATAAACATCCTATTTTAAGAAATCTAGTTAAGAAAATCGGAAGCTTTAGCCCTCGTTTACAGGTAATTGGTGAAGCCACGGATGGGATAACCGCACTAGAGATGTGTCTTCGCTTAAAGCCTCAGATCGTGTTCACAGATATTCGCATGCCTGGAATGGATGGTCTGGAATTGATCACGGAAATAAAGAAAGTACATCCGGATACGCTCTTTATTATTATTAGCGGCTATAACGATTTTGAATATGCTAGAGAGGCTTTGCGTCTTGGCGTACGGGAATTCCTCTTAAAACCTGTTACCCAAGCCGCTTTGAACGAGGTATTAGAAAATGTCACTCAATTAGCTCACACCCATAATGTCACTAAGGAACAACAGCTATTATCGGATTTACTTCGAGGAAGAGCTGTCCTGTCGTTCGATAAATATGAGCAAATGAATCATAAATGCTTCTCCATTCTTGTCATTTGTGCGGGTTCCATCTCAAGATTTCCTATAGACTTATCTAATCCGTCCAATGACTTTTGGCTGAAAAATGATTTGGCAAGCTTTCTTTCTATTCCTATGAATACAGCATATGATAATTCTTGGGTGTTTGATGGCGAGTCTATGAATGAAATGGTTGTGGTCTTCAGCTATAAACAAGGGCTTACAATCGATTTCACAGAGATTTATAACTTATTCCTATCAAAGTATGAAGCACACGAGCAGCTTTTTACTTTTGCCGTAAGCAATAGCGTCGAGAATCTATCGAAGCTAAGGTTAGAATATCAGCTAAGTCGAATGATTTTAGGCAAAAACGCTATTTTCGCCAAATCTAGCCTTCTGTTCGTTAAAGATTTCTCTCTAAACTCTCACTCCACCATCGATCTAGATAAGGCTTTTGACACAAAGAAGATCATTTCTTTCATCAAAAATCAAAAAAGAGAAGCCTTTTATTGCGAATTAGAGACAAACTTCGCTTCCTGGAGCGAGCAAAATTATACCCAAAGTGACGTTGAGTTATGCTTATCTCAAATCTTGTATAATGCCTGTAACGCCACTTTACAAAAGCATATCGTGAATAGTGATCTAAATCTGGAACTTGATGAAGTCATCTCAAACTCCAAAGATTACCCAGCCTTGCTTAAAAATATTACGTTCCTGTTTAATAAATTCTTCTACTCTGCGCAAGGGTCTGAGCCTGCTTCCAGTTCCGCCAAATGGATTGTAGAGACGGTAGCAACCTACTTCAATGATCATTTATCTGATGAAATCGCGATCGCAGATATTGCTGATATGGTTAATCTCAATGTGTCCTTTTTAAGCAGAGAATTTAAGAAACATAAGGGCTCAGCTCCCATCGAATATCTAACACAGCTTAGAATTGAAAAAGCAAAACTGTTGATTAAGGATACATCCTCCAATCTCAAGTTTAAAGAGATCGCAGATATGGTTGGTTATAACAATCAATATTATTTCAGTAAAGTATTTAAACTTATTACAGGATTAACGCCTAGCGAATTCAAAAGTGCTTCTGATTCAAACCTTTTTAGTTAAATTACTGCTTTATACAACAAAGAAACGGCATTTCTGCCGTTTCTTTGGGTTATGGATGGCCAGGGCTCAGAGCCTGTTTTACTCCAATCCATGTTCTTTACGGATGTTATACATACCTTGAACAAGCAGTTCGGAAGGATCCCGATTCAATTGCAAGTGGGTTAACAATAAATGCAGTGGGAACGCGCATACGTTATTCCCATCGGTTATTGCTGGAAATCCAGCCTCGAACACCGGACCGAGTTTCTCATTCCAAGCTAGGCCGACATGTACATCCTCCGGCGCAAATTCTTCGGTGATTTCTTTAATACATTGCGGAACCAATACATTGTCTATAATCGCTTTAGCTTCTTCTTCACTTGAAGGCGGTTTTGGAAGCGTTTTGCCTCCCTCAATCTTCATCAGATCAACAAAGAATGAAGCCATCCATGCTGCAGGATCCTTACCCGATTGGAATCTTGCAATCAATTCACGCAGAAAAAATCCGCAAGAATAGACATGATCTAACTCAGACTTTACGTGAAAAACAAAAACCGGGCCGTAGGCCTCCATATTTAACACTTGTCCTTCAACGTCTTGAAAGTGTACTCTCAAAGCTACGAGGCCGTTATGATGAACAGCCATCACTAGCTTATTCATATCCTCCTCAGACATTTCTGGATCACTGGTTATTTCCTCGTTCTCGTTTGTTGGTTCCTCGTTCTCATTGGTTATCTCATTAGTCATTTTAAATTCCCTCCCGATCCTATCATACCATCTAGCGAATTGATCTGACACTTTAAAAATAGACAAATTCCTACCAGTTGGGGAGAAAATAAATAAACGGCATCTCTGCCGTTTATTTATGGGTGAACTCTCAGTTAAGTAACATCCTTTAATCTCTTTACGATTGTGCAGGTTAATTGTTTGATATCGCTAGGATCTAACTTGTAAGCTGAGGTAGCCTTCCGTGTCGGTTTAGGATTTGTCGATATTAAATCAGCGATATACAGATCTATAAATACAACCGGATCAGCCCCAGCTCTTTTCCTGAGCTCGCCTGGTACCTTTGTGTTGGGTCCGTCCGCTCCACCACTGATTGAGATGAAACCATACTTGTTCGGATTTTTTTTAAAATGCCTTAAATATGGTCGGATTGGTGTCGCCACTTGCCCCATCCAGATCGGTCCAAAAAAGAGAATCAAATCATACTTCATTAATAAGTTAGGTGATGGCTGTACCAACGGTATCCTGCTAAAAATCATATCCATTGTAATGGAACTCAATGTCCGCGGCTTGGCTTCAGAAATCTGAAAATAATCAGACGACAGTTCTTTAGCCACACTGCCAGCTAATGCATCATTGTTGCCTGAGAATGAATACGATATGACTGCAATGTTCATCTTAGCCCTCCTGAAACGAATTATTTCGTCTTTGCCTGCACCAGTGCATTTTCTAGTGCCTTAAGATGTGCTTTAGAGGTAAGCGTTGCACCACTAATAACGTCTACCTGAAGGGATTGTGATTCAATCACATGTCTAAACAAATCACCAATGCTTATTCCGCCCTTCAGTTTAAGTGGCTCTCCGTTTTTATCTATAGCGCCTTTGAGTATTTTAATCCCTGAAATTGAACCCATAGATATGGATGCCTGAACCTTGGTATCTCTGGAATGATCCTTTGTGCCGATATATTCTCCCACATAGATTCCATCTCGTAGCTTATCGAAATCAATGACATTTATAGTAAGCCTCTGAACTTCACGTCTTCCTGGAGCACTGAATAGAATCCCTCCCCATACTAGAACTGCAATCACACCTAAGAAGCTCAGTATAATCATCCACTTTGGAATCTTCCTTTTACTTCTTACACCAATGATCATTCGCATGCCCCTCTCCTTAGTTATTGAATGAATATTTTTATATTCATTCATTTTAAGAGATAAAAAGACTGCCTCATCAGTTCTATTTGGGGCAGTCTGTAAGACCCTTCATGATTAGTTCCATCATATGGTCCAGCAGTTGTGGAAAGAACTCCAGTCCTATTTCTTCCTTGTGGGTCTCCACATTGATCATCGCGGCGAAAACCATCATAATCATTTTGCTGTCCATATCGCTTCGCATCTTGCCTTCGGTTTGCCATTGCTGCACCATTTCATGGAAGCTGTCATATAAGAAATCGTTCACCTGAATGCCGGTTTCTTCTCGATAAAGCTGTTCAATTTTCCCAAAAACACTTTTGTTATACCATTCCTTTAGAATAGGGTTGGCGATTATACCTTCCGTATTGAGTGCCATCATCTGCCGAATTACACTCAGTGGGCTTTGGGTTCTGTCGAGGGTTTGCATACAGTTTTTTTTAAGCTTCGCATTTTCTTCAAGAAAGATGTCCATAAATAGTTTTTCTTTAGAAGGATAATAGTTGTAAAAGGTTCCTATGGCTATTCCAGCTTTTTTTGTAATGTCCGAGATATTTGTATCCTTAAAGCCTTTATTGCTAAACAGCTCTTTCCCACAATCATAAATCTTTGTTTTTTTATCTTCCACTTTCCGCATCTCCATGAATGAATAATTATTTTTTCATTCATATCATAATGTCAAAAGTTGGATATGTCAACGCAAATCTTATTCGTTAGCTTTTCGTTCATTGAACGACAATAAAATAAAAAAACGGCATCTCTGCCGTTTATTAAAGATTCTATCAATCCGTCAAAAACAGATCCCCGAAGGCATTAACATCCTTTGAAGTCCCTATACCACTGTTGTATTCTAACCAGCCCCTACGCCCCTCGCCGTCATTATCATTAACCAGCAGCGAAAATTTAAGCTTCATTCCTTGCTTCACCTGTGTAATGTCGTAGCTCAGTTCATGCCACGGGATGGCTAATTCATAGCTGGTTGTTGAACCAGAACGTTCTATCGCATACTTTAGCTCTATGGCATCATTTATATTGAAACCCCTTGGAGTTAGCCAGCGCCACTTGAGTAAATTCCCTGCATTTCCCCTAGCCACACCCAGTTCATGGTACTCTGAGGGCACTGTTCCATCTGTGTTTGCAATGCCAATGCCAATCTGGATGCTGTCCCCACTCCAAATAGCATCACCCGATGCTGACTGTTCATGCTTGTCATCTATAACTTCTACCCCTAAATAAAGGTTATCCGTATCCCACGCTAAGGAACCGGTCGCGCTGATATCCTGCTCCCCTCGCCAACCATTGATCTTGATATCCTTCACATTAAAGCGAGCCTGATCACTCCAATCAGATAGGTTACCATTGATTTCAACGGGCTTACTGAGTTTTGGCAACAACAGCGCGTTGAAGGAATCTAAAGTCGTTTGCAATAGATTACCTATATCATTAAAAGATTTAAGTGTCCGTTGTCCCCATGCAAGCTCAGGAATCTCTAGCCGCACGCTTTTTCCCGGTTCTAGATTCTCGACAGAGGCGCTATAGGTCCCCTGAGTAGAACGTCCTGTCTCATAATCTGCTTCCACTGAACCGCTGAAAATATTCGTAGACTGATTCGTAACATCCATATGAGTCCTTATCTCTTTGGCAGATTCATCATAAAATGTCTCATATTTCACCGTAAGCGGATCGATTACGTTGACATTGATAGCGAAGCTCATTGCTGTTTTAGGATCTTCGCCGCGCGAGACGAATAGCGAATCGTTTCCTCTCACCAAGCCTTCCGGCACCTGAATCCAAAGTCTGTCTTCTTCCTTCTCATCACGAAGTATCCAACCCTCCGGTAAATCGATGTTCATCGGCTCCTTCGAGGGACTGCGATAGGCCTCAGGTAGCTTAATATCAAAGGCATCTCCAGCAGCAATAGAAATACCGGAAATCTCCGGCAGCTTTGCAAGTGCTGGACTGTTCATGACATTCCATAGAAAATGTGTTGTCGTCTCCATAATCTCATCGATGTATTTTTCATTCTTGTAATCATGTCCGACACCTTCCATAGTTAGTAGATTATGATACACTCCTATCTCTTTCAATTGTTCAGCCAATTCAACACTTTGCTGGTACGGCACTAGTTTGTCTATTGTTCCATGAATGATGAGGACTGGCGGCAGCTTGCTGTTCGCACTTGTCGTCAGATCCCCCCCATAAATATCTACAATCGAAAATATAGATTTAATGATCGATGGATCCTTTGATACATATTGATTGACAAAGTTTATGGCTAGATGCCCTCCCGCCGAATCACCCCCGATCACAATACGGCTTGCATCCATTCCGTAAAGCTCTGCGTTATCGTTGATCCATTTAATCACATCGCTTATATCCTCATAAGCGTCATTAAGCGTGTGGGTGAAGTTAGCAAACGGATCTTTTTTCAGCCTATAATCGATGGACAATACAGCATATCCTCGCTCTGCCAATCCCGTAGAAAAGTCCGCTGCATCGTACTTATCCCCTCCTGTATAACCCCCACCGTGAATGAAAATAAATACAGGTCTCTTCTTGTTATCATCACCTGACGGCTCGTACAGATCGAGTTTGAGCGGTTCAACAGCATCCGTCTCATTCTTCTTACTCGCATACAAAATATCTCCTTTCACTGTAACCTTATAAGCGGGAGTCAGGTACTGAACCGGAATTTGTCCGTTATTCACAGTAACTTTAACCGCTGTTGTGCTACTGTCATTAGCATTCACTTTAGCCACCTCTTTCCCCTCCTTTTCTAAAGCGCTCTTACTCTCTTGGTTATTCAGTAACAACCAGGAACTTAGAACGATTACTAGGATCGTAAGAACGTAAATAAGTCTACGCTTCATTATGACCACCTCCCAGAATGATTTTGGATTCAAAAAAAGTAATATAATTCCAATATCATCATTTTAAAATTCAACTAATCGTTTAACAATTATGTATTCCTTCGCGAATTAGGTTCAATATTACGAACTTTTAGCGAATAAGATAGCGTATAATTTGAAGAAACGGCTTTGTCGTAGAAATAGATTGAGGAGGACATTACAATCATGAAGTTGAGTATGAATTGGATAACACTCAGAGTGCGCGATCTGGAGGCTTCCCTTGATTTTTATAACCGTATTCTAGGACTTCCCATGGATCGCAGATTTGAGAGTAGAGGAAAACAGATTGTTATGTTAGGTACTGCAGAGCAGCCGAAAATCGAGCTTATTCAGGGCAGCGACCCGGCTCTAAAGCCAGAATGCGGCGTTTCCGTTGGTTTCGAAGTGGAATCGCTCGACAACGCCATAGCGCATTTGAAAAGCCACGGCATTCCCGTCGCACGCGGACCGATCGCACCCAATCCACATTTACGATTCTTTTATATACTGGACCCGGACGGTTTTGAGGTGCAATTAGCGGAGCATAGCTAGACTAGCGCTTGTCCAGTACTAAGCAATCAAAAAAATCCATGCAAGCAATAGCTTGCATGGATTTCTTATCCTTGTTACATCATTCTGTTATCTTACGGGCTACGAGCGCCAAGTCTTTCAAATCAATCACGCCATCTTTATTGATATCGGCACGTTTAGCCTCAGCCCAATCTGGGCTGCTGGTATCCTTGCCATAATTAGCAGCGACTATCGCCAAGTCGCCGATGGACACTTTTCCATCTTTATTAATGTCACCAGAAATACCAGGCTCCGGCTCCTCTGCAGTGATCTTGAGCTTATGACTCGATGTAACGGTTTCGCTCTCCTTACCTTCCGCATCTGCTACGATCACTTTTTCAATCTGAATAGTACTCTCTGTAGCTTCCGCTACTGTCTTAGTCCCAAAATCCAAAGATAACAGCTGAAGATTGCCTATTATCGCGTTGTCCGCCCCTTCACTCACCACCAGCAGCCGCAGTTTTCCAGGCGTGTGATTAGCAGTTTCAAGCACCTGAATTCCACTCCGCAAGGAAGTAGCAGATTTGAATTCCAACAGCTTAGGATCGTAATTCATAGTTACATCCATTGCATACACAGCATCTGTTACACTCTTCACTCCAAACGCCAGTTGAAAATCTCTTCCGCCAGCTACAGTGTCTACCCCAGACAGAACAGAAGTCATCTTACCTGATGGATCAACCTCACCATTTCCGTCTTTTTTAACTGTAATGATCTCGTGGATTTTAGGTTTAGTCGAACCCTCCCACTGAATCTTCACTTCAAACACATTACTATACTTGGAGGTATCAAATGTATTATAAGATGAGGACAGGTTACCTACCTTATGCCATCCACTCGCATCTCGCACGGACACCGCAGCGTTTGAATTATCCGATGGATTTTGCAAAACAATCACTTCTTTTACCTTAGTATCCTTCGACAATTTGTAATTTAAGGAACCCGTATTCCCAGCACCTGGCATATAGAAGGTGGAGAGCTTTTTGTCAACAGACAGCAAGGCTTCATTTCCTATATTTCCAGCAGGTTCAGCCTGGATAGCCGGATTGGAAGTTCCCGGTCTTTCAATCCCTTCATTAACCAAAATTTCATTAAGCGCGAGCCATGCATCATAGGTTTCAGTTGAAATCAATCTTACATATCGGGCTTGCTTGCCGCCGTCAACTTGAACACGCTTATAACGGTAAGGCACCTCATGCTCAGGGAAATTCAAACTCCGATCATTTGGATTAGTAAACGTATGGATCGTATCCCATGTCTGTCCGTCTAGTGACAGCTGTAAATCTCCCTTACGGAAGAAATCTCCTTCACCGTCTCCAATCACAACAGCTACATTCTGGACATTCACCACACCGCCCATGTCAATCTGAATATACTTCCCTTTCGATTGAATCGAACCGAACCAAACCTTGTTCTCTAAAGAAGCATTGTACACGTTGTTGATAGAGCCTTCATAAATGCTTCCGTAATTATGAGTAATCATAGGTGGAGAGAATTTGTTCAGCTGGATCATGAGCCTTGTCAGATCTACAGTGATATTCTCAGTTCCCTTATTCATGATCCGGAAATAGGCAGCACTAGCAAACGCCCCATTCCCCTCATTAACCTGTTCCCATTCCACACCGTTCTTGGAGGATTCTAACCGGACTTCTCCGTTAGAAGCTTCTAACGCCACTTGCGTAATCTCTTCAATGGATTTCAAATTAATCCCTACATATTAGGATGGCTTTAGTGTGATTCCGTTCAGGTTCGTTAATTGCACAGCATTGTCAGCTACCGTAATAGGTGTATCCTTCAACTCTGGCACATCAGTGAAGATAGACACCTTATCTTTACTTGCATTGACGGAAAACTCACGAACTGCCGTCCATAAATCAGGCTTACCTCCAGGTATTCCTGCATGAGTCAATCGATATCGAATCATCCTTGCATTCACACTGAGCCCGGAAGCAGAAATTTTATACCCGGAACGCTCTTCTCCGATTGCGGTCCATTCTTGACCGTTCATGGAATACTCGAGAATCCCCTTTTGGAAAATATCAAAATCCGCGTCATTTCTACCTTGTGTGATCGCAATTTCTTCCACTTTAATGGTTTTGCCAAAATCAACGCCATACCAGTCCCCATTCTGTTGAAGGGTCTGAATATAGACGTTCGTTGCTAAATCCCCGTCTACCATCAGGTTTAATCCTGAAGGAGAACCATAAGAGCTGACAGCTAGAGGTTTAACATATTCCGGGTCCACCAAAGTGTAAATCTGAGCATCCAGTTTATTGATGAGCTGCTCAGCAAAAGGAACTAGCCGCTTTGCTCCTGCCTCAACCGTCACATCTGGAGAATTAAGCTTCTCAATTTTGAATGTTTTGGATAAGCTTAATGCGCTTGTGGCCTTAGCAAGTTCTTCCCAAGCCTGATCAACCTTCTCTTTCTGGATCGCTATCGCAGAGAGAACTGCCGATTTGTCGGCAAGAACGACATTTTGTAAGCTATTTAGCCATGGATCAATTTCCTCTTCCATATTTTCATTCGTGTTATTTACTCTAAACGACTCGATGGCGTCCAATACTAGATCAAATTCTTGAATCAATGTATTCCCCATCGTTTCTATCGGCTGACCACTTGAGTATTGACTTAAGAATTGCGCTAGCTCAGCTTTGATATTTTCCGATTCACCTACTACAAGCCCATGACCGCTAGGCGATGGGTCACTCAAATGATAGGCAATCGTATTAAGCTCAGAGGCAACTTCAGGGGCTATATGCTTAAATGAATCAAGCCAGCTCTCCTCTTGATCAAAATCATCTACATTCCAAGTGTAATCCGCTACCGCAAAGATACCGATCTTAGATAATTCCGCATGCTTCATTGGATTAGACACTACACCTGAAATATTATGTGTACCTGGAATGAGCACTTCTGCTTTACCGAGCAGCAGTCTTGCATCCTTATAGTCATTCACTGGCCAATTTAACCACATATACGGATCTCTTCCATGTGCATCTTTCGGCCACTGCATATCTGCTGCATTAACAGAGGCAACAACGCCGTTTCCGGTCCACATAATATCTACATTCGCAGGTACATTTCTCAAGGCTTCAAGATAAGGTCTGCCAGACGTTCCGGTCCAGCTTTTATTGTAGAATGGAGGACAGTAAATTAATGATTTGACGTCTTTCTTGGACGTAACCCAATTCGCAACATCTGTAATTAACTTCACATGTTTTTCTTTATCTACTAATGATTGTGATGTACTGATATCATCCATAAATAGTCCAAATTGACGTACGCCTACACTGTACAATTGTTCAAGCTTCGCAAGTAAGGTTTGGAGTTCAGCATCATAATTGTTCCAATTGATCATATTGAACCCTGGATGAATCGCCCATACAAACTGAGTCTTGGATTCATGACCGACATCAACCAGTTCTTTGATCTTGGCAAGCTCAGCTGCAGGATAAGGCGTTCTCCATTGCGCGTTATGGTACTTGTCATCTTTAGGTGCAAAAATATAAGTGTTCATCTTCAGCTCTCCACCGAAACGCATCAAGCTCATTCGATCTTCATGTGACCAAGGTGTGCCATAAAAGCCTTCGATAAATCCCCGCGAGCGAGTATCAGAGAAATCTTCGATAGTGAGATTACGAACCTGCAGATCAGGAATTTGATCAAAAATCATCTTCAGCGTTGCCAGGCCATAATAAGCTGCATCCGTATTTTTACCCAGTATCGCAATAACACCTTTATTCTGTTGCTTCGTGCTAACGTTAAGAACATAAGCGTCCAGCTCATTGAAGTTATCCGCTTTATAAGGAATATTCTGAGTGAAGTAATTGTCTACATAACCTGATGAATTTCTAGTTCCCAAAAAGATATTTGTTTTCCCTGCTACTGCAGCTCCTGACTCAGTAACCTGAAGTGACTTGGAATCCAGTATCTGTTGAAGCAGCTTTCTTGTCGGCTGGTCAATCGAATCTTCAATAACAACGTTTACATTTTGTGTCATGGTTACGATTGTCTCTTCTTCTGTTTGTTGCTGCGGTAATGGATAGATTTCATAGGATTTCGTTAGTTTTGCATCTTTTTGCGGAAGATCAGAGGCTACATCCGCTGCAGCTGCAAAACTGGAGAACAAGCCGGCCACCATCATAAGTGTAATGAAGATACTGAGAATCTTCTTCGGCATTTCCTTAACCCCCTATAACAAGCTAAAATGCCTTCGGCGTCCATTAAGGACGGTAAGCGTTTAAAAACAGCAATTAACCCTTCAACGCACCTGCTGTTAACCCACCCGTAATTTGACGTTGATACAACACGTACATCACAATGACGGGAATCATAGAAATGGAAAGGCCCGCAAACAAGGGTCCCCATTCCGTTCTGTACTGCATTTCACCTTGCATAATGGCTATTCCTACAGGAATAGTGTATTTCGCTGGATCGTTGATCAATACCGTGGCCATAATGTATTCATTCCACACCGTTAAAGCATTCATGATTCCTACCGTGATTAAACCGGGCTTCGATAATGGCAACATGATCTTGAAGAAAACGCCGTATAGTGAAGATCCATCAATTGTTGCGGCTTCTTCAAGCTCACGGGGAAGTGTCTTGTAGAATCCAACCAGAAAGAAGATACCGAACGGTAGGATACCAATCGTTCCGACGGAATAAACAAGCGTAAGCCCTACCAAGGAGTTCGACAAATTCATATCTCCGAGAAGAAAGAACAACGGTATCAATCCGAGTGTTGTTGGAATCATCATCGAAGCAACGTATACGAAATAAAACAGGCCTCTAGATTTAAATGTAAAACGAGCTAATATATACGCTGTTGTAGCAGCCATAATAAGCGACAACAGTGTACTTGCTACAGTTACTATAATGGAGTTTAAAAAGTAATCGCCAAAGTTTGCTCTGCTCCACACATTTGTATAGTTTTCAAAACGAAAAATAGATGGAAAATCCCACGGTTTCCCAAGCATAACCTGCTGATTATCCTTTAAGGAAGTCAGGAATGTCCAAAGAACCGGATATAAAACAACCAAGCTCCACAAGATGAGGAAAAATCGAACTGCAATTTTTGATATCAGCTGAAGTGGTTTTTTGGCGGGACTATCGTTCAAAGTATTTTCCTCCTTACATTTCAATGGACTCCCGGTGAAGAATGCGTTGCAAAATTAAAGTGGTGATTAAAGATAACAGTAATATCAGTACCCCGATGGTTGCCCCATAGCTTAAATGGAACTGCTTGAAGCCCATCTGATACAAATAATAACCGAGCACTTGTGTCTGATTATCCGGGCCACCATCCGTCATCAGCTTAACGATAATAAAGGAGCCGTTCAGTGTTGTAATAACAATGTGAATGATAGAGGTTTTGAATTGTTCCCAGATCAGCGGTAAAGTAATTCGAGCAAACTGTTGCCATTGTCCAGCACCATCGATACTGGCTGCTTCATATAGCGAGGAAGGAATACCTAGGATAGAAGCGATGATGAGCAGCATATAGAATCCGATACCGGCCCATACACTAGGAGGTAGAAGTGACCACATTGCGAGATTTGAGTCCCCTAACCAGTTCGTTTCCACAGGTTTTCCTGTAAATAACGAGATAAACGCATTCAGAAATCCAAGACGGGGATTGTATATAAAACTCCACAATACACCGATAACGGCTACGGAAATGATATTCGGAAAGAAAAACACCACTCGGTAAAATCCGTATTCTTTCAATTTTAGACGGGTCAATGATACAGCGAAAAACGTTGCAAACAACATAATTAAGATGACCTTCCAAAAAATCAAGAAATAATCATTCGAAATGGCTTTTGGTATGATCTCATCCGAGAATAATTGTCTATAATTATCAATACCGAAAAAATTCATCGATTCGGAACCGCCTGACCAATCAAAGAAGCTCAGGTATAAGCCTCGAAACAGCGGATAAATAGTGAATAAACAAAAGATAGCAAACGTAGGCAGCAAGAAACTCGCAATAAACAAATTTCGTTTCCACAATTTATTGTTCTTCATGGGCGTAAGCCATCCTCCCCTTAAATTTGAAAGAACAATCAGAGGCACTTATGTCCTCTGATTGCTTAGAAAGAAGAGTCCTAACTTACTTCCGGATTTTGGCTGCCGCCTTCTCCATACGGTCCATCCATTCATCTGGTGTAATGGAACCTTGAAGCAATGCAATGGTTGCATCATTCTCTGCCTGCTCAATGTCCGCAGCCAATTTAAATACAGGAGCAACGATTGTGTCACTTCCGTTGAAGTACTTCATTGCCGTTTTAACAACATCACTTGCACCTGAAGATTCCAGGTCTGCCTTAACGTTCATCAAAGCGCCTGTAAGCTCAGCCCAACGAACTGCGGCTTGCTTTGTAAAAATAAATTCAATAAATGCTTTTGCTGCATCTGGATTTTTAGCCTTCTTTGCAATGGCAATATTACTAGTGTAAGGAATCGCTACAAATTTACCGCCTGGCTTCTGCATAACGGAAGGAATGAATCCAAATTTGAAGCCTTCTGGTACATCTTTTTTCATTTCATTTTCGAGCCACAAGCCGTTAGGAATCATTGCATCTTTATGCTGCAGGAAGAGCATTTGGGAGTCTGTATGGCTCATCCCGAACGACGCGTTATCGAAGTAACCTTTGTCTCTCATATCAACGATCTTTTTCAAAGTATTCGCTACAGCATCATTTTTAAAAGAACCCTCTTTAGCTGCTTCTTGATCCTTTAAGATTTGCGGGTCGTCTCCATTCTCAGATACAAAGCCTGTATTTAAGAGCCCTCCTACGATGTAGTAAGGGTATTTGCCGGTATGGATGTAAGGATATACGCCATCTGCTTTGATTTTTTCACTAGTGGCAAGGAAGCTATCCCAATCTTTTGGAACATCCCAGCCCTTTTCAGTAAACAGGGTTTCATCATAGAAAGTTCCCCATGATCCGAATACGAGTGGAATCGTATAGTTTTTACCACTATAGTCTTGTGGAGGTGCGATCAAATTGCTCGTAAGCGCTTCGCCATCCACATTTTTCGCATCTTTAACCCAATCTGTAATATCCATTAATTGGTCATCAAGCACCATTTGTGTTTCATTCGAACCTGCTCCATCGATGTATACGACATCTGGTGGATTACCTTGGATCCAGCGCGGCTTCATTTGCTCGTTGATCTGAGAACCTGCGGATTCTTTAATGTTCACATCTGGGTACTTCTTCTTGAATTCACCAATGACTTCTTTCCACCAACCGTCTCCATAACCGCCGACAAAGTATTGAATTTCGAGGTCTCCCGCTACTTTTGGCTCTTCGGGCTTGGGTTCGTCTGTCTTAACTGGCTCAGTCTGCGTCGCAGCTGTTGTTTTCTCAGGAGCTGGAGCTTCAGCCCCATTTGTCCCCCCGCCACATCCTGCCAGAGACAATATAATGGACATCATAACTAGACTTAATGCCGCTTTCTTTTTACCCTTGCTTTTCATTGGCTATCCCCCTCGAATAAACTTGCTCGACTTCTGTAAGCACTTGATTTTACAATTCTGACTGTAATTCCATTAACACTTTTCCATTATATAGGCTATAAAAACGTAACCACATGATCTCTTTTGATGTGGAGTTGATACTTTTTGTCCTATAGAACCTTTTTTATCAAGCATTAATGCCTTCTACGTCCTTATAAGGATGGTAAGCGTTAATGCGAGAAATATAAGGATAATGTATAGCGTGAAACTTATATATTCTTATATTTTTACAAAAAAAAAGGACACCTGAGTAAAAACTCAGATGTCCTTCTCTCAATTCAGTATTTTTTGAGCGATTGCTGCTAAATCCATAATATCGATCTTTCCGTCATTATTAAGATCTGCACGTTTAGCTGTCTGCCAATCTGCACTGTTTTGATCTTTACCATAGTGCGAAGCTGCAATCGCCAAGTCACCGATACTCACTTTACCATCGCCGTTAAGATCTCCTGTGAGACCAGTATCCTCAGGGGCAACTTCAACAGTCAAAGCTGAGCCCGTAACCTTCGTCTCTATACCGTTTACATCACCTATCGTTACATCAGATATCCGAACTTCACCGGACTTAGCTTCGAGTAATGGCTTCGCTTTGAAGTTTAGCTCCATTAGCTGATTATTACCTAATACCCCATGGTCTGCACCCTCGCTGGCGAGGAGAAAACGGCTCTGTCCAGGAACTGTAGTTACGGTTTCCACAACTTGCACACCATCCACCAATGACGTTCCAGATATGAAATCGACAATATCTGTAATAAATTGAACTGTAATATCTTGTGCGTATACAGGATCCTTGATCTGTTTTAAGCTCAGTTGAACTTTAAATTCTTCACCAGCGCTCACTTGTTTTGGACCTGTCAGAATTGCTGAAGTACCTAGATCTCCAGAAGCTTTGGACTTTATAGCCGAATTTAGCTTATTCTCACTGGACTGCGTGTCTAGTGCTATTCCATAAGCATTTCTAATGTCCAGATTCGTACCGAAGCCCGCTGCCAGTGGATATTCGCCTGAAGTAAGCTCCGGGAACTCCGCTTCAAAGACATATTCTGTGCCCGCTGCATTTGAACTCTTCAATTCAAATACAACATCTCTATCCCCAATCTTGCCTTTCAAAGTCCGATCACCATTAAGCATGACATAGTGATTAAAGACAGCTTTAATCTGGACTTTATCCTTAGCGGCATATCCTTCCGGTTGTGCTGATTCAAGCTTGATAGATTTCAACTTAGGATCTGGAATTTCTCCTTGACGCTGCCATTTGAGATATTCCGTATTGAATTTAATAAAGCTCATGGCTTCACTACCCGTTCCTTCATAGAAAAGGCCAATTTCACCATTACCCAGATTAGATAAACTTGAATAGGCATAATAGCCTTCTTTGACCAGCTGGGAATACTTCCAATCAAACTTATATTTCGTTCTGCCGTTTGCGTAGGTTCCGTCTTCCTTAATTAACCCTACCTTCACCGTACCGTTAATTCTACTGGTCGAGTTAGCAGGGCTTGCGAAGATAACTGCTTCCTGCCCATCTATCTGACCCTCGTAACGAATCACCGTCATTTGGCAGTAGGCAGCAATCAGATCACGTTCTGTTACAACCTCAGCGTCCCAAGTCTCTCCACCATCAAAGCTGGTCGCGATTTGGGCAAACCCTGAATAATTCCGCATGAACATCTTTAGCTGTCCATCTGGCAACTCCACTACTTGCGCTTCTGTAAGCTCATTATTAGAGCCATTAAAGGTTCTCTCATCAAGGGTAACCCCGTCTACAACCCGCCCATGATTCGGAGACTCTCCGCGATGCCATGTTTCACCATGATCATCACTGTAGATGGTTGCACTTGCTTGCCTGTTATTCTCATTCGTAAAGTACACGGGAAACACCAGTCTTCCAGCATGAGGACCTTTCGTTAATTGAATGCCGGTGCCCGGACCTGCCCCTAGAAATACCATCCATTCTTCTTTCACCGAAGGGTTTAAAGTTACTGGACCCTCCCAAGTCGCTCCTTCGTCATCACTGTGCCACAGCTCAAGATAAGAAGTAACAAGCGGTTTAAGCGGCGAATTACTGAGGAAAATGTTTCCGATATTTGTATTGTTCTCATATAAATTTCTCAAGGCGTCCACTCTGTAGGCAGTTTTTACATTTGAACTGTTATAGACTTCTCCATTCTCCCGAACGGTAAATTCCTGATTGCTCGAATTCTTCAGAAGTAAGTATTTCTCACCATCGATCGTTTTGTATCCGGTACCTCTTTGCGAGGTAGGAAATCCTCCACCCTCGGGAAATCCAAGAACTAAAGAGAAAATCCGCTTCGTTTCCTTATCCTGCAGTAAGGACTGGTCTATATTTGAGGCGTTGCCGGGATAGTTGTTGATTAGAATTCCATTACTCTCCCAAGTCTTTCCGTTATCCAAACTTCGTCTTACCATCATGTCAATATTAGCTGGTGAATCTCCTCCATGATTGATCCGCTTATCAATTCCTGCGATCAGTGTTCCATCCTCGGTGTACAGAAGTGACGGAATGCGGTATGCATTCGATCCGTACAGTCCTGGATAATAAACGCTATACGGCTCAGTGATTAACGCCTGCTCAGGCAACGGATTTTGAACCGGAGTCTTACTTGTTACACTCGTTACAGCAATCAGATCTTGATCCGCCAGCGGTTCGTTATACACTTCTGCAAAGTCAATCTCTCCATTAAACGGATAGTTATTAGAACCGGATTTTCTCTCTGTTCTACCTAACTCGGCACGGTTTGGTGCATAAATATTATTCAGAAACTTTTTGGCTGTAGTTGTGTCTTGTTTGACGAGTTTCCCATCAAGGAAATACTTGTAACCTTTATCTTTATCTACAACCATGGCTACAGTATGCACTTCATTCTCTTTCACCGTAATATCAGCTTTAACATGGGTATTAGACGCTGTCTTCCCAGGCTCTTCATATCGGTTCTCACTACCGATGGCAGAAGGTGTGATATATAGATGAAAATGACCATTCGGCAACGTATTGTTACTTAAAGAGAATAAGGACATAATCGTAGAACCCGTATAGCGGAACCGGACAATGATAGTCCCTTCATCTAAGGCTTTAAGCGCATCTACCTTATCATCCAGATTCGTAAAATTAGCATTGTGAATTTGTTTATTCTCTACTCTAAGCACAAGTCTTGGATCGGTCTGTTTGTCTTGTGCTGCTGGATTGGCTAGCGCAGTGAATGGAAACATAACGGCCACCATCAGGATCGAAAGAATAATGATTGCGAATTTCTTCAAAATATTAGTCCTCCTTTGGTTTGGATAACCATGTATCTACTCGCCTTGACTACTCTTGTTCAACTATTTTCTTCGCAACTATTGCCAAATCAGCAACATCAATCTTACCGCTTCTATCGAGGTCAAGACGTTTCACAGCATCCCACTCTGAACTGCTCGAATCTATGCCATACTTTGCTGCGATAATTGCTAAGTCACCAATACTCACTTTACCATCACCATTCACGTCATTAGATAATTCCGTATTCACTGTGATCTGAATGGTTAAGGATGCCGGTTGGAGCACGGATTCTTGCCCTTGACTGTCACTTATTATCGCTTGAGTAAGCCGGATAACTCCCTCTGTGTCTTGTATTACATCTGCTGCTTTGAAACCAAGTTCAAAAATTTCAGCATCGCTAGTAATCGGATACTGACTACCCAGACTTGCCAAGAGAACCCGTAGCTTACCGGGGGTACTTGTAGATGGTTCATTGATAATAATTACGCCTTCCTGCAGAGAACGGATGGAATCTGGAATGTATTCCATGACAACCGGATCAAATTCAAAGGTAATGTCCTGTGCATACACATCATTGGAGACACTGATGATCCCATACTTCACGGTAAAAGACTCCCCTGGCGCAACAACCTTCTTACTCCCTACTAAAGTAGCTGAAGGCGTGGGATCAGATGCATCTGCGTTCACTACAGGGTTCGTAAAAGATACACAGCTTAAAATCACGGCGATAATGGTCATCATTACCGCCTTTTTGTACCATCGACTACTGTTCAAATTCTTCTCACCTCAGCTTATAAATTTTTGTTCAGGATGTTAGCGTGTGTTATTGACTTACGATCTGTCTCGCTAATTGAGCAAGATCTGTAATATCGATCTTACCGTCACCATTCACATCCGCACGCTTCGCTTGCTGCCAATCAGGACTTGATGAATCTTTGCCGTAGTGTGCAGCAACGATAGCCAGGTCACCAATGCTGATTTTTCCGTCGCCGTTAAGATCACCTGATACTCCTGTTTGCTCTGGTTTCACTTTTACAGCGATTGTAGCAGGTGCGGCTGTGGTCTCTGTTCCGTCTTCTTCACCCAGCAGTATATCTGACACACTGATATTAACGGATACCGTCTCCGATACTCCTTTTGCCTGGAATGTCAGCTCGGCAATTTGTTGATTTCCGCTTAATCCGTGTTCCGTACCTTCACTCGCCATAATCAAACGAAGCTTTCCAGGCGTTTTGGTTGACTCTTCAACAATCGAAACACCTTGGATCAGTGATTTAGCGGACACATAATCCATGCGGTCAGCATCATACTGAATGGTGATGTCCTGAGCAAATACCTTCCCGGAGATATTGTTCACATCATACCGGACAACAAAAGGCTTGCCGGAAGTAACGGATGAATCAGCACTCAATACGGCTTGCACTTGATCCGTTTCCTGCTGCACTTGATACACCGTAATCTCAGCTGCGGATGCGAATTCACCAACACCTTTTACAGCTTCCAGCTTAATGTGAGCCGCTTTCACCGGAGCGAAATTCACTTCTTTGAGCTGTTTGTTTCGCAGCCAGTTCCCGCTTGTTATGAGCGTGTAACTCACACCATCGGTGCTTGTATACACGTTGTAAGCAGTAATTGTGCCATTACCTGCATCCGGCCGAGGTAAATATCCTAGCATGCTGATGGTGTACTCTCCACCCAGATTCACCGTAATAGACTGTGGAAGTGGATCAACGTTAAACCACTTCGTATGCCAATGTGTATCCGGATCTCCGTCCAATGCCAAATTCGGATCGTTTGTGCCTGCTTCAGAGCTCGTAGCTTCTGCACTCATTTGACTTTGCGGAATTTCGGTTAGATTACTCTGTCCAATAACCGTCACCACACTTGTTGCTGTAAAACTGCCTTCTTCCGTCGTCGCAGTAATTGATGTCGTACCCTGCCCTTTTGGTGTGACCATTCCCTTACTGTCCACACTGGCAACACCAGGATCACTGCTTACCCACTTAACAGTCTTATTACCGGCATTCTCAGGCTCAATGATCGCTTTCAATTGAACCGGTGCATCCAGCACCTTGAGGGAGAGTGTCTCACGATCAAGCTTTATACCAGTAACCTTCTGTCCGTCTTCCAGCGGGATGCCGAACAGCTTGAATTCGCGAATAGCAGCCTTTGATTGATCATCAGGCAGTCCGGTGATCGTAATTCTAGCGTATCTACCTTGGCTTCCAAATGTATCCTGAATCGTGCCAATTTCCTGATTATCAGTTCGATTCGTAACCGTAATCCAATTGGAGCTCGCGGTCTCCCGAACTTCAATTTTGTACTGATAAGCCTTGTTACTCTGCTCAAAAGAAACCTCAGAGGATTTAATAGAATGCATCATTCCGAGATCAACTGTCCAATTATGACCATTGTTCGTATCCGCTGCTGACCAGAATGTGTCCATATTCCCATCATTAGCAAGGCCAGCCGAATGCGCTTGATCCGCACTGTCCGCTGTAGCAGATTTACCTTCTGAAATTAATCGAACTTCAGGTGCTGCCTTCGGTGCCTCATAGACATCGACCTCCGAAGCCGAAGCGAACCCTCCAAGTGCAACAGCTGCTTCAAGCTTCACATAGCGGGTGGAAACACTATCGAAAAGGATATATTTCTTCAAGTTGTTTCTGAGCCATGTACCACTGGATACCTTCGTATATGTTTCTCCATCCGTGCTGACGTAAAGGTTGTATGAAGTAATCGTCCCGTTCCCAGCATCCAGTCGCGGTGCATACCGGAATTGGCTAACATTGCGAACCTTACCTAAATCGAGAATGATGGATTGCGGGAGCCTATCAGATCCATCCCATTTCGTATGCCATACTGAATTCCGGTCCCCATCAATCGCTTTAGCTGCTTCCGCACCCGGCTGGAAGCTTTTCGCTAAGGCTGTCATCTCATTTTTAGGTATCGCTGTCGGTGAAGGCTGTGATAGATCACGATACAGATTGATCTCTGCAGCAGATACGACACCCCCAACAGCTTCTATCGCTTCAAGTTTCACAAAAACAGCTTCTACTGTATCAAAATTCACCGTCTTCTCAAGCTTGTCATCATTCCATTGTCCACTGCTTACGAGCGTATAGTTAGTTCCATCCATACTCGTATACAGCTTGTAACCTGTAATTGTGCCGTCTTTGCCACCGTACTGTCTTGGCAAGTATTTCACTTTATTCACATACTGTTTAATCCCCAGGTCTAAAGTGATGCTCTGCTTACTTCCAGCATTTGCTGAAGAAAGCCATATCGATTCATAGCTGCCATCCAGTACATTAGCTGCTGGCGTATCCGAAGCCGCATTCGTTGCAGTTGCAATCATATCTTCCTGCGGAATACGACCTGGGTCTGTGTCCACCTGAGGCAGCTCAATTTTGACAGCATCTACAAGTGGAGTCGTATCTGCTGTAAAGCCTGCGACTTTCACGACAAATTCCTTTTCCGTTGATATGGATGGCGTTTTAATGTACAGGATACCGCCTTTATCTTGCTTAGCATAGTACCAGCCACTTGTTGCTCCATCCCATGCTGCTTTGGATTGCAATTCAAGATAGGATGTTCCATCTACAGAAATAGCCTCTGGATGATCTGGCATGTGGATCGAAAACTGATTCTTACGTGTCTCCAACTTGCCTTTATAGTCACCTACGCTTTCTCCAACCTTGATAATCAAATCTCCACGCCCTTGCTCAGGAGCGGTGGAGGTTATTAATGTTTTTGCAAATTTGCCTGTACGATGCTCCTTCGATGTACCATCATCTTCATACATCGTAAAGCTTGACGATTTATAAGGATAAATATCATAAGTAATTGGATCAGGAGGAACCTGACCGTCGTATAACGATTCAGGATACATCGGGATGATTGCCCCACCCTTTACTAGAAGCGGCAAACGATTCAGTGGAGCATTGTATTCGTCTAGCATTTTTGACCCGTAATGTTCCTCTCCTGTCCAGTAATCGATCCATTTTCCTTTCGGAAGGTATATTCCGTTTCGCATTGTCGTGTCGGTATATACTGGCGCAACCAGGAATGATTCCCCGGACATGAATTGATACTGTGTTAACGTTCCCTTCGAGTTCGGATCATTTGGATATGAATAGATCATTCCCCGCATGATCGGAGCTCCAGACTCGTAAGACTCATTGAGATAGGTATACAAATATGGTGTCAATTGCTGTCTTAGCTTCAATGCATCTCTGTTATAGCTCGTATAAGGTTCCCCCCATACCCAAGGCTGCTTATCTTTGGCTGCCCAACCAGACATGTTCATCAGGATTGGAGTGAAGATCTTCCACTGCAAGTCTCTTACGTAGGTTTTAGCGCTTCCTCCGAAAATCCCATCAATATCACCGGTTGAGTACGGCATCCCAGATAGCCCCGCCCCGATCATCGACGGGATATGGAATCGAATGTATTCCCAGTTGCCCGACTGGTCTCCGGACCATACGGTAGAATATCGCTGGGTACCTGCCCAGCCACCAACGGACCAGACATAACCTCTGTCATCAGAGTTATCTTCAATTCCTGTAAACGCCTGTTTGCTGGCACCCAGGGCGAAATCGTATCCAGGTCCCACCCAGGCAACGTCGAGTTTAGCGAGTCTTGTACCCTCTACGCCGACTTCTTGTGCGATTTTATCAACACCATTTTGAGTCCATAATCCGGTATAGAAACCTTCCTTATGTAGTTCGTCAACGGTGTTGCCTAGATCTGTATAACCGCAACCGTATCCATCATTCGGTAAAATCCAGGCTCCTGGCATATCATTTTCCCGATATTTTTTAGCAATAAGGTTAACAACATCGGAGGTCTTTTCTGGATCTCTGTTGTAACAATCCGCATCACCAAGTCCCATACCCCAACGAGGAATCAAGGACGGTTTACCAGTAAGATCTGTATACGCGTTCAAAATATCGTTCATTGTCTCACCATAGAAATAATAAGCATCAAACCGATTTTCGTTATGCGTCAGCTTGACGGTCGAATCAAAATCATAAGTACCGCTTTGAAAAGTGTTACGGAGCACTCCGTACCCTGCAGTACTCAAGTAAAATGGTGCAGGATTCGAAACCGTACCGCTTCCCCAATCCCCATAGTTGTTAGCGATGGTAATTTTGCGATCACGATGATTGAAGTATCCATTCTGCATACCGCCGCCGTAGAAATATTCATCCTCACCCCGGATTAGCTGTTGTGAGGCCGACTGTCCGTTATAGTTCAAGCTAGCGGATTCTTCCCACACCACTGTTTGATTGTCACTTTTGTACATGGCGAACTTTAACGGATTTTTATAGGCTCTCAGCACGAATTTTCCAGTTTCCATCTTGTAATACGTGCCTTCATCAGACCACTTAACATTAACGGGTCCGAAATCATCCTTGATGACGATTGGCTCGATCGGCTTTTCCGCGCTTTTTCCTGTCAATTCCTTGAACTGCCCATTCACACCAAGCCAAATCCGGAACATATCCTCCCGCTGAAAAATCACTTTAATCTTGTCAGAGCCTGACGTGATCTCAAACGTGTTATTATCTTTTTTTACGAAGTCAGAAATGTTGCCAACAGAAGCACCGTGGGCGGTTTCCGGGCGAATCATGAGTCCTGTAACCACAAGGATCATGAGTGCAAGCATCCACATACCAAAGCGATTATAAATGGTCCTCAATCCATTCCCTCCATTCAAATGAAACGGCAAGACAGGATACAGCCTTCACTGTAGTTTGAATTCCTCGTCTTGCCGCTTGGATTCATGTTGCCATTGGGCTAAGTTTATTACTGCAGTATTTTCTGGGCGATAAATGCTAGATCACTAATGTCTACCTTACCGTCCTTGTTCACATCGGATTTCTTGAACTCGCTCCAGTCAGAATCAGCTGATGTTTTTCCATAGGCAGCTGCAGCAATGGACAAGTCACCGATCGAGAATTTACCATCTCCGTTAAGATCACCGATCTCTCCAGAAGGTTTAATAACGGATTCCAAGAATGTGCTCAGTGCAGTAGTCAGGTCAAGGATCGACTGATCTACTTCGGATTGTTCAGCGCGGGTATCATCAGCTACGCCTTGAGCTTTACGAATCGCATCTTGAAGCACTTCCTTAGATCCAACTGGATACTGCCCTTCCTCGGTACCTTCTTCTGCCGCATCTAGTTTATTTTGCGCATTGGTAATAAGGCTAATAAGAGCTTCTTTATTAACGGTTGAACCTTTCTTGATCACTACTAGATGTGAACCGCCAGGCAGCTCTTTCTCTTCGCCGAGACCATTGGCAATCTGCAATTTAGCAAGACTGATCGTCGCAGATCCTTCTTTCTCTGCTGCATTCGCACTAAATCGAAGTTTTAACGTGTCTCCCTTAGCTTCGCTACCCTTTGGATTCGCAAGAATGATGCGAACTTGACCCGAAGTTTTTAATTCATTGACGATCATCGTATTCTCATCCGCTTTTTCGGCAGATATATACTCGAGCTGAGCTGGATCATACGTGAAAGTCAAATCCTGGGCGTATGCTTCCTTTGGTGTACTGCCGAGGCTGTAGACCAAGTCAAAGGTCTTACCAGCTATAACTTCATCAGGGCCTGTAAGATGAGAATCCGGTTCTGGCTCTGGTTCATCTTCTTTGATCAACTTGGCGTCCGCCCAGTCACCATGGTCCTCCTCGTTACCGTCACCGTTATCTAAGACAACAAGCTTTAATTCCTTGACACTACTAACGTCTAATCTTACTTCTTTGGCTGGTGTAGCGGCTCTCATTAATCCACTGTCATAGGCTTTTTTCCCGTCAAGGAACACCTGGAACACGATCGTATTCTTACCAGCAGCCGTGCTGCCGATTTCTTGGTCAACCCCGACGATGCTCTCAAAGGTTTTGAAATGTTGTCCGCTCAGATCATAAATGATTTCTGAGTTCGCATGCGTACCCATCCCTTTTTCATAAGTTTCGACTCCAGAGGATCCCTTAAGGCGGATCGGCTGGCCTTCCACGCTCTTATCCTTCTGTACCGTCATCCATCCTGACGTTGCACTTTTCCAATCCATATCGCTAAGATAGTAATCTACCACATTAAACTTAATTTCATAGGTTTTAGTAGTCTTTCCGTCGGCAGAGGTCGCAGTAACTACAGTTGTTCCGGTTAGATCTTTAGCCGGTTTGATATCAATCACGACGCTATCACCTGCAGCTACAGCCGTAACGACAGGCACCTTCGTTGTGCCACGTAGCAAATTGTAGGTATAACTGGTCTTTTCTGGATCAAAACCCGCTAAAGCTTTCCCGTCTATTTTAATCCCCCCAACAAGATGGACAGTGGAGATCCCCTTACTCAAGCTCATGAGATCGGTTGTGTTAGACGGAATAGGTCTAAGCGTATAGCTGTAGTTATACGTCTTATTAGCTAGAAGCATATACGGAGCATGAGGTTTAGCTCCCCAGCTGTTGTCTCCTCCGAGTCCCATCTGCTTATAATTCAGTCGAAGTGTAATATCTTCTCGATATGGCACTTCATGTGGATGTTTTGGACCGTCAAGGTCCTCTGGTGTATGATGCAAAGCATTGGCTTCAATGGTAGGACTTCCAATGGCCATGAGCCCTGCTCCATCGTTATTGGTCAATGCAACCCAGCGTACATCCGTTTTATTACCTGTTTCTGAAGGCTCAATATAAGGGAAGAACTGATCTTTAACTGTACCGCTATATTGACCAACATCCGAGCCTGAATTACGGTCCTGATAATTCTCTTGTGGACCGCGTCCGTACCACGACATCTGCTCAAACTGCCCCGGAATCGTCATGAGATTACCGACTTCAGGAATCTCCGGCAGACTTGCAGCACCTGGCTTCAATTCGCTGGCTACCTTGATATCTCCATTGCCAAAAATCGTATAAGAGATCTTATACGTAGATACGGTCGATGTCGGAAGTGTTTCTTCAACATCGATCCTCACAGCCTTCTCTCCGATTTTGGTTACATCAACGCGTGTGACGGTTCTATTCTTCCCTGCATTTTTCCACGTTGCCGTTCTGCCCGCATGGCCGTTCCCTTTATCATTGTCGATCGGGGCTCTCCAGAAATTCGGCACAGGTCCATTCTTAATCAGGTCAGTCCCATCGTAGCGGTATGAATCAAGCGTGCCTGTTGTTTTGTTAAATACAATCTGCATATCTTCCGCAGATACGCTAATACGTTCCGTAGTTTCCTCCACATTTAAATCCGACATTGTTGAAAGATCAAGTGCCGATGAATGGTCTGAATCCACTGGAAGTTTAAACTGCTGTTTAGCAATTTCATGCCCTTTTTTCGCCCATAATGTGTCCTTCTTCAATTTAAAGCTAATATTTATCCAGTACTCCACACCAGGTTTAGAGGAAGGCAGCTTATACGGAAGGGTCACCTGTTTCGTGGAAAGGCCCGGTACATTCAGGGATGACGCATCGATAACTCCCTCTTCAATCACCTGATTATCCGCTCTAACTTCCCAGGTTCCTTCGTACTCATTGAGATTTGTGAACAAGAACTCATTTTTAAGCTCGATCGTTCCAGCACTCAAATCCATGGCTTTTACCAAAATATCTTGATAGACCTGCTTTACTTCCCATAGCTCAGGCTGAACAACACGGTCAGCTGTAATTAGACCATTCGCCATGAAATTACCGTCATTCGGGGAATCTCCAAAGTCTCCACCGTAGGCAAGATACTCAGTCGATTCAAGTGTCTCTGATTTAGCATCCTCCGAATTAAAATCCATCCAGAGAACCGCGCTGCTATCCGCAGTCCGTCCATTATCATTCAGCTCTTCGAGGGTTAATCCCCTGTTGTAGATACGAACCTTGTCAAACATCATATTAGAAGACCTACCCATTTCCGTATCTTTACCGATCGCAAGCGGATAGGTGCTTGCTGCGATATTTCCTGTAAATGCCTTTGTAGCAACAACTTTTCCATCTACAAAAAGCTTCAGATCTGTTCCGTTATACGTGCCAGCTAGATGATGCCAGTTATTCAGCCAATTTGTCGGCAAATCCGCAGTAGCAGCTGTCCATACACCTTGTCGGTAAACAAAAAATTCAAGCTTGTTATTCCCGTTCATCTTTAATGCAAACTGTGTATCTCCTTTTGCCACAATCGGACTGTTCGCAATGTTCGCAAGCGGTTTAACCCACGCTTCCACCGTTAACGGCCCTGTAAGATTAAACTTGGACTCATTAGGTAGTGTCACAGAAGGCACAGAACTTTTACCAGGTTTTAAAACACCAACCACATCACCGTCATTAGAAGCGATCACACCGGTATAATCAGCTTCGTACGAATGAGTAGCATCTGTTAGATAGGTTCGCTCGGATGGTGTACTTACCCGAACCGCTTGATCTACCCAATCCCAAATATATCCACCTTGCAAGTTCGGATATTTGCGTATAATATCCCAGTATTCTTGCAGATTTCCAACACTGTTCCCCATTGCGTGAGCATATTCACACAAAATATATGGGCGTGGGTCACTGCTTTTCGCATACGTCTCTACCGTCGTAACCGGAGAGTACATCTGGCTGACCATATCGGTAACTCTCGGATCGTTATAACCCTCATAATGAATTGGCCGAGTAGGATCCAGACTGCGAATGTATTCAGATTGTGCGATAAAGTTAGATCCCGAACCAGATTCATTACCAAGTGACCAGATCAGAACAGATGGATGATTCTTATCGCGCTCGACCAGACTCGCAGAACGATCCTTAACATTCTCTAACCACTCCGGTTTATTCGTCGGAACTGAACTCCAGACCCCATGCGTTTCAAGGTTCACTTCGTTCAAAATATAAATGCCATAACGGTTTGCAAGATCATACCAAAACGGATGGTTCGGGTAATGGGACGTCCGCACACTATTCACATTAAACTGCTTCATTAATTCGATGTCTTTAATCATGAGATCCAGATCGAGCGTCCGCCCCGTGTCTGGACTAGTTTCATGACGATTCACACCTTTGAGCAAGATCGGCTTACCGTTCAGCTTCATCTGCTGCTTACCGCTGCCGCCTTCCTCAACCTCAATTTCAAACTCTCTAAACCCAACTTTTGTTCCAGCAGCTTCGATCACACGTCCACTTGAGTCTTTCAGACTAAAGACAAGAGTGTACAGATTCGTCGGAGCCTCGGCTGACCATTTCAGCGGATTCGTCACTTGTTTCGATCCACTAATCTCCATCTCAGACTTTCCATTCACTTTGGCGTCCATAGTGATTGGCTCTTGAAACACAGGTTGTTCGTTCGCATCGTATAGCATTGCTTCAATGGTATGACTACCCGGTGCTGTATCAATTAAATTACGAACATCTACCTTTACATTCAGCGAGGCGTCTTTATACTGTGCATCCAAATCAGTCACTACCGTAAAATCTCTGATCTGAACGGATGGAGTGCTATACATGAACACATCCCGAATGATTCCGCTAAGACGAAGGAAATCCTGATCTTCAAGCCAACTTCCATCTGACCAACGATACACCTCAACCGACAGTTTATTGTCTCCTGCTTTCAA
Source organism: Paenibacillus sp. FSL R5-0345 (assembly GCF_000758585.1). NCBI lineage: Bacteria > Bacillati > Bacillota > Bacilli > Caryophanales > Paenibacillaceae > Paenibacillus > Paenibacillus sp. FSL R5-0345. The sequence continues at coordinate 2,215,053 of NZ_CP009281.1, read as the reverse complement.
ATAAGGGGTAATGTTAAAGTCCTTGGCTGTAAAGCTATCCTCGCTGTAACCGACCTTTTGGCCATTTACCCAGACATAAAATGCACTTTCCACTCCCTGAAAGGAGAGGAATACCTGTCTGCCGTCCCAGTTATCAGGAACTTTAAATGTCCGCTGATATGAACCTACCGGGTTATATTCCGTTGGAGCATACGGCGGTTGAACATTTGTGCTATTGCCATTCCCCCAGAAAGGATAGGTTACGTTCGTATAAATAGGAAAATCATGTCCCTGGAGCTGCCAATCCCCAGGAACTTTAATTTCTTCCCATGCGCTTGTATCATAAGTTTCTTTGTAAAAATCTATCGGCCTGGAAGCTGGATTCTTCGCCATGTTAAATTTCCATTGTCCATTCAAGGATTGATAATACGGCGAAGGGTTCTCCAGCATAGCCGATATCAAATCCGCGCCTTTCAGCGCGGATTTGACGTCACCATATGGAATAAATGAAGCATGAGCGGGTTCACGGTTGATCTGGAAGACATCCGGATTGTTATTCCATTCCGGATATTCTGCCGAGACGGCCGCATTCGCTCGAAGTCCGGTAAAGCTCGTGGAAATCATGGATATGAATAATAAGCACAGCATAGCTCGCCTTAGTTTCATATGATTTTTCACCGTCCACTTCATTTATTTAGAGAGATAATACAACCTTTATTCAATAACAATGTCTTTAGCTATAAGCACCAGGTCCGTCAGATCGATCTTGCCGTCACCATTGATGTCTGCACGTTTCGCTTTATCCCAATCTGGGTCTGCAGAAGTCTTTCCGTAGTTAGCAGCGACAATAGCCAGATCGCCGATGCTGACCTTGCCATCACCATTCAAATCCTTAGAAGGTTCAGGATCCGTTGCTGTTGTAAAGTCCACTTGAACCGAGGAAAGAAGAGCGTTCGTTTCCTGTCCCAAGCTATCACCCAGCGTTGCACTCTTTACAGCAATACGGCCGGGTTGGGATTCTGTCAGAGCCTTAGCTTTAAAGGTAATCTTAGCCACATCTACATCCCCTTTAATCGCACTGCCGGAACCTTGGCTAGCCAGAATTAGACGCACAATGCCTTCCGTATTCTTCGTCTCAAGGATACCGACACCGTCCACCAACGCATTAGCGGATACATAATCCATTAGTGAAGCGTCGAATTCAATCGTGATGTCTTGGGCATACACCGCCTCTGTAACATTGTGAAGGCCTAGCGTGATGTCAAAGTTCTGACCATATGGAACGGTGTGAGGAGCAGCTAAGCTTGTTGCTGCTTCACCTGAAGTCTCCTTAATCACTGTAATCTTACTCACCGCTTTATATCCTGCAGATACGGTAGTTGCAGTAATATCAGCAGTTCCTGCCTTTAACGCAGTTACGACTGCTTTCCCGCCTTGAACTTGAACAGTCGCAACAGCTTCATCGCTGCTGCTCCAAGTCACCTGTTTATTCGTTGCATTTCCCGGTTGAAGTGTCGCGCTTAACGTTTGTGTTTCTCCGATCTTCATCGAAAGCTCAGCTTTATCCAGCTTGATACCGGTTACCGGAACTTCAGGAACGTTATTGCTGTACATAAAATTATCAAACACGGTAACTGATGGACCAAATACTCTAGCTCCCATTTTCCCTGCATCTGTTGGGATCTGTGCAATTACTGCCTCAAAATAGGTCGTTCCATTGACAATCAGCGTTACATGTTTCCCTTCAAACTTCACTTTTACGGTCGATGTCTTACCTTTTTTCAATTGTGCGTCCTGGGCATTGGTTAATAAACCATAGGAATCCTGAGCGTTCACCCAATACCAAGCCCCTTGATCAAAGCCTATAGAAGCCCAAGCGTCATTATTGACATAGCGTAAAATAACACCCGTTCGGATAACATCACTCTGCGGTGTAATCTTAAACTCGATCTCACCATCTCCAATGATCGGAGATTGCTGATCGATAAACAGATTATTTACACTATTCGAGGTGAACTTAACGGCATGCTCACCCGCTTGATCAGGTGCTTCCACAAGCTCCATACGTCCGACACCTTTACCGATGACATGCTCCCAACCTTCGAGCGAGTTATTCTCAAAGCTCGCTGAATATCTCACAGGTGCTAGAACTTCTACAGGATCATCTGGGTTAGGAGCGTAGACTTCAAATTCATACATGGAGTAACCGTAGGTTCCCGCTCGCTTCGTACCTAACATTCGAACATATCTCGCTTGTTCAGTTGGGAATTTGACAATCTCTACTCCGCCAACTCCGGCGTTAGTCGTATAAACGTCCCGCCAATTCTCCGCATTATCGGATACTTGAACTTTATAGCCTTTGGCATAAGCACTTTCCCACTTGAAAATAACCTTGCTAATGTCTGTACTTTGGCCTAAATCAACATAGATCCACTCGTTGTCGGTATATTTAGAGGACCAGCGTGAAGCACCCGTATCAATCTCATCCACAGTAAGACTAGCCGGGAATTGAGGCACTTCGACAGAAGAAGCCACTGCTGTTTTGTGAGCAGCTAAATTGATTGTCCAAGAAGGTGATCCTGCATCCTCTGCAATTTCTTTACCGGACAGCACCCGATTAAAAATCTTAAATTCATCCAATAGTCCAGTGAATGCTTTGGATGAACTGCCGATCATAGCCGCAGGTAGCATGGTCGTTACAGCAACAGAACCTTTTAAATCCCCGTCAATATACAGGGTGGTTCCATTTAGGTCTCCTCTGAAGGCAACATGTACCCACCGCCCAACCGGAATCGCTGCATTAAAGCTGTAATCATAGCCCTCTCGGGTGAATCCGGCATTTGGTGTCCCTTTCTGCTTCAGCTTAAGTGCACCATATTCGGATTCCATCAGAATCTTCTCATCCGCTTCTTGCTGATCATCAAGCTTAACCCATGTGGAGACCGTCCAAGGGAAGCCCTTTATTGAAAGTGGTGTTTGAATATGATCTGTGGCCCCTGCAAACCGCACGCTTTTTCCTGTCTTTCCTTCAGCCACTCGAGTAACGCCATTTCCTAATGTAGCATCATAAGAATTTCCGGACTGATCAGAGACCGTCTGCGCCCCGTCTTCAAATGGATAATGAACAACAAGATCACCGACCGTATTCACTTCATGTAATAAATTCGTTCCAGGACCCTCGCCTAGCTTCACTGATAACTGCTGGAACTCGGTGAATGTGCTGTCCGTGGATTGGCCTCTCCACATCTTTTCTGCAAGGACAGGCATCGCTTTCTTCACACGGTCATGGACATCCGCCTCACTGACTTTCTTGCCCATCATATCGTTCCAAGTCCCGAACATCGCACCGAGCAAGTTCGGATCACCCTCCTGCAGCTTCGTGCTTCCACCAAAGTTCGTAGGGTCCCAGTTATTAAACAACCATTGTGAATCCAGATAATCATGGTAATATCCAGCTTTCGGTACAATGTAGAGCGTGGAATCAACCGTATTAATAATTTTGAATCCATCTCTCACCGATGCCACTGGATCTTGCCATCCGTTATTCCAGGCGTTTACGGCAATATCCTTATCAACAACCGTTGTACCTGGGAATGCACTCAAGCTGCCCCACATTCTTGATTTCTTCCCCTTACTCTTCATGTGTTCATTCATCGTGTTCAGAAACTCGCGATACTTCTCAAAAGTAGTCCGGTCATTAGGTGCGAATTCATCGCCTCCAAAATGAACCGTTTCCGAATCAAACCAATCCCCATCTAAATATTCGTCCCATACATCCTTAATGAAATCGACCGTTTCCTTACGTGTAATATCCAGATGGTCGACAGGTAAATTATCCTTAACCAGATCTGGTCTGACCTTTGTGAACGAAAGGGCATGACTTGGAGTATCAATTTCCGGCGTAATGTTAAGGCCACGGATTTTGGCAATGTCCTGCAGCTCACGCATATCCTGTTTGGTGTAATGTCCATCCTTCGCCGTTAATTCGGGGTACTTGGTACTTTCTAAACGGAAAGCCGTATATTTGTTCCAATGCTCCCTGCTGTTATCTTTAAAAATCTCGTTATCATTCAGATGAAGCTGGAAATCATTCATTTTGTAATAAGACATAAATTTGGCGTAATCCTTAAGGAAATCAATCGTGAAAAATTTACGTCCTACATCGAGCATAAAACCGCGTTCGCCATACTTAGGGAAATCTTTCGCTACCCCTTTTACAATGCTGGACTTCTCGGAATCTTGCTCCAAAATTTGCAGTGCCGTTCTTGTTCCATAGAACACACCGGTCTCGGTGTTTGCATGAATTTCCACATAATCGCCAACTTCAAAGTAGTAGCCTTCTTTACCAATTGATTCATCAGCTGACTTATCGAGCCTAAGCAGGAAGTCACCTTTTGAAGCAGGCTTATTCTGGACAATCGGCAAATCGTATCCGGTTAATTCTTTTAGATCCTCTTGAAAGACCTCCGCAGTAGCTGGCAATTGGCATAAACAATCATTCGTGGGGATTACGATTCTGGAATTGGCTGTCAGCTTGAAAGAGCCACTTCCCCCAGTCCACTCTTGTAAACTAGGTATCACTTTTGGTTTAGCGTTCACTGCTTCAGCTGCTGCTGCAAATTGTAGTGGAGCAGAGTAAAGCACTAGACAAAAAACTGTAAAGGCGTATATCCATTTTTTCATCTTTTATCCTCCTACTAATCAAATACATTTAACAAAGACCAGGTACATCATGTTAGTTACTCACACATGTACCTGGCCTATGACCTTGCTTACTCTACAATTTTGCGAGCTACAATAACCAAATCTTCCAATCCGACTTTGCCGTCACCGTTAATATCCGCTTTCTTCGCTTTCTCCCAATCCGGGCTTGCTGAAGTTTTGCCATACTGCGCTGCAACCATTGCCAAATCACCGATCGTTATTTTGCCGTCACCGTTAATGTCGCCTTGCGTTCCTTTCTTACCAATCTCTACAGTTACGGAAGAGATCGAAGCCGAAATTTCCTTGCCCTGATCATCAGAAATGATTGCGCTCTTAACGGCAATTGCACCATTGACCGTTTGGTTCACTTCTTTGGCTTTAAAGGTTAGTTCTAGGACATCTGCACTGTTACTAATTCCATGGGCCGCACCTTCACTTGCTACAATAAAGCGAAGTTTACCTGGTGTGCTGTTGATTGAATCAATAACACTTACGCCACTAATTAACGATCGCGCCTCAACGAAATCCATAACATCCGCGGCATACTCTAGGGCGATGTCCTGCGCAAATATTTGGTCAGACAGATTCCGCAGTCCATATTGCACTTTGAACACTTCTCCTGGCTGAACTTGACTTGGCGCTGTTAGATTGGAAGCCGATTTCAGTTCGCCATCTTTTTCCGTTACGATAACCCGGCTGGTTGCAGAGAAACCCCCGTCTACTGTTGTTGCCGTAATTACGGTTTCGCCTGCCTTCAATCCCTTAATAAGGGTATGACCGTCTTGCTGTTCAATGGATGCTACAGCTTCATCACTGCTGCTCCAAACCACATTTTTGTTTGTGGCATTCTCAGGTTGGATCACAGCGTTTAATTCGCCCGTGCTGCCTGCTTTAATTTCTAGCCGTTCTTTATCCATAGTGACGCCTGTGACTTTTACTACTTCTGCCTCGTCCTCCGTCTTGAACACATTAAGTTCTGCAGCAGATGCAAAGTTACCCACACCTGCTATAGCCTCAAGTCTCAAATGTGTGGCTTCTACAGCTGTAAAGCGAACCATTTTTGTGGTCTGATCATTTTTCCATTCTCCATTCGCGATAGGTGTGAAATTCGTTCCGTCAATACTCGTGTACAGGTTATAGCTTGTAATCGTTCCATTGGTACCAGATACTCTAGGTGAATAATTGAATTGATTGATGTTATATTTGCCTCCGAGATCCAGTGTAATAGATTCCGGTAAGTGTGCCGGGGTCCATTTCGTATGCCAGATTGTAGACATATCTCCATCGAGTGCAAGACTCGCTTCACCTCCAGGCTGGAAGCTACTCGCCGTTGCAGTCATTTGCGATTGTGGAATTTGCGTGTTAGGCATATACACATGAATCGTCGCTGTTGCACTTTTTTTACTTGCATCCTTCGCAGTAGCAGTAATAACCGCCGTACCGGCTTGAAGTGCAGTAACTTTTCCAGTTTGATCCACGGATACAATTTCCGGATGGTCAGAAGTCCAGAGCAGTGTCCGGTCATAAGCATTTGCAGGTTTAACCTGAGCGCTAACGCTGCTTGACTGTCCTTTGTTCAGATCCATGTTATTTGGTGATAGAGTAATAGTCGATACAAGTACACCTTCCTCTGGAACGATGGCACCTTCATCATCAACGCGAATGTTATCGACCACCAGCGTACCGGTTAACTCCTTCTGATTGTTCAGCTTGTTTTTGATAATGGCCAGATAGGCATCTTTCACCCCTTCGGTTGCAAAAGACAGATCCAGCGTATTACGTCCTTCTATCAAATTCTCACTAACCAGATCACGAACTACCCCATTCTCCTTCACTCGAATTGCCACGGTGTACATATCCGTCTCATCTGAATTGTAGTCCATGGTCAGATGGTAGCGATTATCCTCCTTCATTCGGAGCGTGTGAGGCAATGTACGTAGCCACTCTCCCGTTGCTTCTTCATTTGTTTTAAGCGACCAATTACCATCCAGAACATAAGTCATAATCTGATTGTCGCCTTTTTCAACTAAATGCGTACGGACAGGACCTATTTTGGAATAAACGAAGGGGCCCCAGCCCTCATCCACGTTCTCGAAATCCTCGTACAATACAGAATTACCAGCGTCAGTTTTGGTTGGATTTTCCCATACTCTTACATCATCAAAGGTTACAGTCGAACTTCCATCTTCTACATTTAAATAGAAATTGGCTGTCTCACTAACCGCATCAAAGGTAACCTTAATCCGTTGGAAATTCGTGCTCACATATTTGTGCTGCTGGGCTAAAAAGCCATGCTCCGTGTTATCCAGCGTATTGACAACTTTGTCTGCACCTTGCTTCACACCGATTTCCACGGTGCGTTTCCCATCCACTTTCACCCAGACCGATGCAGAATACGTCTTGCCAGGTGTTAGTCCGGTAATCTCCTGCTGAATTACTGCATCACCGGGACCCTTCACCTGAAGCTGATCATCGGCGTTACTGTTCTTCACGAATTTAATGTGATCATCGCTTGCAGCTGTGGAGGATTTCTTCCAGTTACCGAATGTTTGGCTGTCAAAGCCCGGGTCCTTAACCGAACTGCCTTCACCCCATACCATTTCCGGCTCTTCCGCAGCAGTTGTCTTATACAGGGCATAACCAATCCCCGGCTGCGCTGTAAGTGTGACTTTACCTCCAATTACTTCTACACTGCCAACATGCTCACGTCCCAAATCTGTCAGCTTGTATAACTGTGCAGTCGTTACGTTGCTCCATGATTCTGGAAGACTCCAAGTCGTTTGACCACCTGCGGGATTCCAGTGATAGATTTTATCTTCTGTCTCAGGGCTCCATGGAATAAAGACCGTACTGTCACTAATGTTACTGCTATCTGTCATGATGGCGATTTCACGACCATCCTTGCTTAAATGGATCTTACCGTCCTGCTTACGTTCAACTACAACATTCTTCTCAAAGTCGATGCGGTTATCGGTCATCTTAATGATCGGAAAATGCTGCATATATTTTGTCGGTAGATTGTGGTTAAAGAATGCCGCGCTTGTTGATTGGTAGCTGTAGAAGGGAGCACTGTTCTGCCAGTACCCTACGCCTACCTGCTTATTCCCTTTCAGCAAAGGAGTGGTTAAGAAGCCGTCCAGCGATTGATTCCGTAGGAAACGGGTAACCTTACTATCGTCGCCTTGATTAGGGTACCCCGGATCCGTTCCCCAGTGAACCCAAGAGGCCTGCTCAAACAGAGGTCCAGCAAATTCTGTACCGAGCATCCAGCCGTTACCGTTGATATAATCTGCTAGTTTCTTCGCATTGTAGTCGGCACCGTCATATACATCTACATATACAAAGGAAAGGTTATCGCCTGTATCGCTTTTCAGCATATCCAGACGTCTTTTTAATTCACCGGATTCCACGTCCTTGGTTTTGTTTACATAGAATGTCTGATCGAGCCAGCCCCAGCCTTTGCTTAATGGCTGATTCATATTTTCCATTTTAGTACCGAAAGCATCCAGTGCGTATTCCGTTGCGTTAATGTGTACACCGCCGCGGATATTGTATTTCTTCCCTTCGCTCAAAATATAATTGAAGTCCTTCTCACCACCCTGACGAATACCAATATGACCGCCGTAATCTGGGTGAGAGTCATCATGTCCTTCCGCTTGGTATCCTTTGAACAGAATCAGCTGTCCAAAGCCATCCGTGAGATTAGAGATTTTCTTCGCATTATCAAAAGCACGCAAGAACGGAGAAGTTGTAGTTGAACCAATGTTCATGCTGATATAGGAAATATTGTCACGAATCATTTCACTGCCCGTTGGAGCCTCTGTATTCTGACGATATGCAATAGCTCCATCTTGCCAGTCTACAACATGGTCACCATTCGCATCTGGAGTCAGGACAACCTTAGCCCAAGGCAGAGGCTCCGGATCGAGCACGGTACTCCCACGATAAACCCATGAGCCTCCTGATAATGTTGCCTTCTTCGTATGGAGCGCTGTATCATCGCCTACCTTAACACGAACCTTATCAAAACCGTTTACTACATTGGTGATTACACTCGCAGCTAAGACGTCGGAGTTAACGAATGCATACGTACGGCCACCACTCACGTCTGCTGCCCCTGTCTTAAGGTCGGTAAATTCATCCTGGACAATGTTCCAGCCACCAGTTATCTTAACAGCCGTTTCCTGCGCTGCAGGCTGGGTTCCAATTACAGAGACAAGATCATGATTAGGGAATCCAATCGTCTTCACTTTTTCGGTACCATTCTCTTCGATGCTGGCCACCTTGAAATGTAGAATGTTATCCTGGACTTCCATTTCAACTTTGAGGTTCACTTTTATTTCCGGGATCTGAAGCGTGTAGGTTGCAGTCTCACCATGAGTAGAATCTGCTGCTTTCTTACTAAAACCAGAAGCGACAGGGAAATAAGATTTCTCGTTGATTTTTAATTCATTAAATCCATTTAACTGTCCGTACATTTCAGCACCGCTGTCCAACCATGTATATTGTTTAACCCGCGGGAATTCCTTATCGATTTCAACCTTCATGGTATTCGATCTTAAGACTTCTGTAATCGTAATCGGCTTAGGAACAGGATCAGTCGATACAATTGGAGCTACCTTCACATCGTCAATCCATATCGTCTTGTTATCGTACCAGCTGCGAAGTCCAATCTTCCCTGCACTAGTTGAAATGGAGGGAAGACTCGTCGTAAGCACGTTATTTCCATCAATTGATAAATTCACGCTATCTTTCTCATACCGCAATTTGAGAGTATACACTTGACCGGCAGCAAAGGTAAAACTAGGGGCCGTAATATTGCCATACGTTTCCGCCCCACCCTTCATTGCATCCCAGCCCCAGGTGCCTGCATCATACTGAATAACATTGTAATTATTACTATCGACGAATCGGTAGACCAATCCAAATCGTGTTGCAACCTGATTAAATTTTAACTTCACCTCATATTCAGCATTGGCAACCTGAGGTGATTCTTGGTCTGCAATAATAACAGCACCTTGTGTCACCGCCTTAACAGCACCTTGATCTGCCGAAAAAGTGGTCGTCCCCTTAGCTGGTGTCCATCCGCTGATGTTACCATCATTGTAGTCTTTGAAATACACGTCCGACTCTTGTGCTGCGAATACGGCTACCGACGGCAAACCAATCTGTACCCCTAGCAACAACGTCAATAGCAAGCTAAACGCTTTGTAACGTTTTCTCATCTCTACGACCTCTTTTCACTAAAATATAAGTAGAATGAACAATATCAATTCACATATTTCCTTTAATTGTATATTTTTAACATAACAAGGCCATAATGAGCCCTCCTTCCAGAAGAAGGTGTCTCATTATATGTTTTATTGTTTTACTTGGAATTTAACAATCGCTTGATCACAGCAGCTGATTCCGCTCTTGTGGCAGATTCTTTTGGTGCAAATGTAGTCTGAGTTCTACCTTTCATTAATCCCGATTTCAAGGCAAATCCCACCGATGCTTTAGCCCACGGGCTTATTTTATTATCATCTTTAAATGCAGTAGTAGAATCTGAGGCCATACTATCGACCTTTACGCCGGAAGCATAAGCTTTCGCTCGCATCAGCATCGTTGTCATTTCTTCACGGGTAATGCTTTTTTCCGGAGCAAACTTCGTCTTGGACAAACCGCTAATAATTCCGGCTGCATAAGCTTTCTTCACCGTGTCTTCATACCAAACTCCTGATTTCACATCCGTAAACGGATTACTTCCAGAACCTTCTGTAAGATCTAATGCTCTGGCTATAAGAGCTGCGAATTGAGCGCGAGTGATGTTGTTATTCGGGGCAAAGCTGTCGGCATCCATACCTTCAACAATTCCTTTAGTGACCATTTCCATAATATCTTGCTTCGCCCAATGTCCAGCAATATCGCTGAAAATTTTGGTGAATACTGAGGATTGATTCGGGGTGAATTCCTGATCTTTCAGATTACGATCAAGAACTTTAAATGCGGTCCATTTTACTGCAGTTGTACCAGCCTTTTTAGCTTTAAAGGTAATCGTGGCAATGTCCAGGTTACCCTTTTCGCCATTCACATTTCCGATCTTGGTATGGGCTATCGTAATTTCGTTATTTTTAACGATTGGTGATACAGAAAAGCCTTTGATCTTCGTTTCCGCTTTTACAATCTCAAGTACTTTCGGGTCAAAATTAAATTTAGCCTCGTATGCATATAAGTCCTGAATATCTTTACCCTTTAATGTAACGGTGAACGTAGAATTAGCAGATTCAGTAGCTGATGTCTGCATCTCGAAGTCAGAGACTTTTTCAGCATGGACTGTACTCAACCACAAGGAAGAACATAACGTACAGATTAGTGCGAATGTATATCGTTTGCGTCTCATAAGAACATCCCTTCACCCGTGAATTTTAACTCCCCCCTATCATATGGATTTTGAAATCGGATACACATGATTTATTTTGTTCAACATTGATTATTTTTGTTATTCTTTCTCTCTGCGATAAGCTAAGGGGCTAATTCCTGTAATTTTTTTAAAAATACGACTGAAATGTTCTGGATTAACGTACCCCACTTGCTCAGATACCTCATATATTTTCATTCCGCTCTCCAGCCCCTTTTTAGCCTTCTCAATTCGTAGATTCGTCAGAAACTGAATAAAATTAACACCAATTTCTTTGGAAAACTGTTTGCTTAAATAGCTCTCGCTTACACCGACAATCTGACTAATATTCGACAAATGAACATCTTCATTAAAGTTTTTCTCTAATAGCTCTTTCGTTTTAGCGACAACAGGGCTAAGGAATGATTCCTTCGGTTGGTCTTTCGGATGCAGCTTTTGATGCAGTTGATCCAAGAACAGTCGGCACCAATGCACCGTATTCTCCCAGGTTTCCTGCTTATAAATATGATCCGTAATGGGATAAGGCAGCTGATCATGAAGCTTTTCCCAAGAAACGCCTTTTTGATAAATTAATGCGCTTGCCTCCCAGATCATATCGACTACATCTGATTTGATATGCTCAGGAGAACAAGGGTATCGCTGAATCAACAGGTTACAGCAGTGTTCATATACCACCTGCCATTTCGTTAAATCCGGATCACTTAATGACTTCAGCATTTCGGTCCTACCCAAATACCATGCTTCCTTCCAATCATTTTCCTTAATAGATGAACGCCTTTCAGCTTCCGGATAATATAATCGGTTGTACCCTTGGTAGAAACTCAAACCAGCTAATCGTTCAGCTTGGCGGAATAAACGGTTCCACTGCTGGTGACCATCCACAATATCACTAATGCCCATAGACAGCTTCAAATTAATGAATTGCTTTAGTCTCATGCTAACTTCAGACAAGATGATGTCTGTCAATCTACGAATGGCAATGATGCTGCATTGCTCTGGAAAAGAGAAGAACAAAACATAATGCCTATCATCATATCTGCACACTTTGCAGATCCCTTCATTTCTACTGCGGTTCGTTACCGTTCGAATCGTCTGCATAATCATACGGTGTGAATCTTCAAACTGAACGGTATCCGATAACCTAATAAGCGCAACCTCCAGATTCTTCTCCCCCATATGCTTTCGCACAAGCTCCAACGAAGAAGAAACTGCCTCATCATTCGTTGATTCGAAGGAATCTGCTAAGCAGAGCCGGTGCAGAACTGAACAGATCGAGGTTTCTACGTCCTCTAAGATTGATTCTGATCTTGAGGAGCTCTGCCGCCGTTTCAATTCATCCACAGTCTTAGTCAGGACCGGTGCAATATAGGATTCATCTAACTTCGCTTTAACAATGTAATCAAAGGCACCGAGCACAAAGGAATCCCTTACAAAAGAATAATCTCCATACGCACTTAACATGATGGTTAGCGGTTGATTCGAAAAGGTAGTGTTATTTAGTGCTTCAAGCAGTTCTACTCCATTCATATTAGGCATCTGAATATCCGCCAGAACTAGATCCACATCCGGATGGCTTTTCAGCATACTTAATGCCTCCTTGCCATCTCCTGCTTCCCCTGCAATCTCAAAATCGTTCGAAGCGATGGATATATACTCCCGAAGGGCTAACCTAGCTAATGGTTCATCATCAACAATGAGAGCTTTAAATTTCATTATAAATCCCTCCATAATTGATCTATAGGACTACTTCAAAGCCTGAACCGCTCTCTCCCAATCATCATTAAGTTTCTCTTGAATATCGGACACGTCAGCACCTGAGAATATTTCTTGTGCAGCCTTCTTTTCATCGAACTGGATAGCATTTTTCACTTTTTCAAACTTCTCATCGATCCCTAGGTACATAAACGGCTCAAAGGGGTGATTCTCTTTAACATTGTTGAAGAAAGGCAGGAACGATTCGATATTGATCACTGTCGATGAATTTTGCGAATAATTAATATACACTTGGTATACATCCCGGCTAAATACCCATTCCAAGAATGCTTTAACTTCTTCCGTATTGTTTGAATTTTTATTAATGGCCATATATTGATCTGGCATAGTGATTGCCTGCAAACGCTCTGAAGTTGTCTCTCTCCAGGGCATTGTGAATGCATCTAAATCTTTATCATCTTTCATTTTGGACAAATGATCTCTAAGGTACCACTGACCCAGTGCAAGCATGGCCGCTTTATTATTCTGAAACAGCTGAGTAGCCTGATCCACACCGATACTAAGCGCATCGGGTCCGGCAAGTTCATTCTCTGCTATTTTCTTGATCATCTCTGCTGCCTTCTCGAATGGAGAACCTTTTCCGAAAGGACGATTCGTCTGTGCGATTGAGGATAAATAATTCGCATCCTTGGATAAGAGAGGCGGCCCGAACTCCGTGAAAGGATAGAACGTCCAATCATCTTTCCCGCCAATTGCAATCGGAATATATTTGCCATGCGCTTTAATCTTCATCATTACGTCCATAAATTCGTCTATCGTTTGTGGAATCTCTACACCGACCTCTTGAAATATACTTGGATGGAAGTATACATATTCAGAGAATGATACAAGAGGTAAACCAAGAATAGAATGATCTAGTTTAGCGGGATATTTATTGTTTTTTGCTGCGGTTAATCCATCCAGCGGAAGAAGTACTGCTTTGTAAGTGAGCAGGTCATCTGGCTTCAGATAAAAAATATCCGGTAAATCATTTGCTGCTAAACGAACCTTTAAATACTGACCGCTATTATCGGGAATCGTCTCAACCTCAACCGTTACATTGGGCTTAATTTTAGAGTAATCTCTTACCTTTTCCGTCCAAAATTTGATATCCGTCTTCGTTTCCCACATGCCGAATTTTATTTTAATCGGTTGATCCTGATTCACCTTTCCCTGTTCCTGTTCTATGGCCCCTCCTTTGGGCATGAACTTACTTAAAGAGAAGAAGCCGCCTATAAAAATAAGAGAAATGATCCCAATCAAGGACACACGGAGTATTATTTTCACGTTTACTAATCACAGCCTTCGAAAAAAAGTTTATACCATCATACCTCCTCTGAAGTCACACATGAATGATGTTTTCCCTCTGGACTATGATCTTTTATGATCCTCTGCAGCATTTTTCTTCATCCTCCTTCGCCTAACCATTGATCCTGTATCTCTTCCTCCGGGGTGTCAATTAACGGCAGTCTTATCGACACTATCGTACCCTGAGGTTTATTCTTCTCGTACTTTAAACCGTAACGCGTCCCGTAATGCAGCTGGATTCGCTTATTAACATTACTGTTTCCCATACCACTGAAAGAAAGCTGATGACGTATCCCCTCACTGTCATACTCCTGAGCATCCATATCCAACATACCTACACCATTATCGGCTATGATTATCAGAAGATCTTCCGCTTGTTTGCTCACTATGATCTGAATGATACCAGGGTAGTCAACATTTTTTAGTCCATGAATAATACTGTTTTCTAAAATAGGTTGTAGTAGTAATTTCAATAGATAATAACCCGCTAAATCCTCATCTACTTCCCATCTCGTTTGAATCGGTCTACCAAAACGAATCTCCATGATATACAAATAATGCTTTAAATGATCTATTTCCTCATCAATCCTAGTCAGTATTCCACCTCGATTAAAAGAAGAAGCCAGAAGACGAGTTAGCGCATGTGTCATATTCCGTATGTTATCTGCTTTACTGATTAAAGCCATAAACTTGATTGAATTTAGCGTATTGATTAAAAAGTGTGGATTAATCTGCGACTGAAGTGCTGCAAACTCTGCCATTCTCTTCTCCATTTCTTGTCTTTCGTGATCACGCAACAGATCCTGAATACGCTCCGTCATGTGATTAAAAGAATGCCCAAGCTTAATTAACTCCAGGCTACCGGTTCTCATAAATTTAGCGTTTAAATCCCCTTCAGTAACTAGATCCATTTGCCGAAGAAGCTCATTGAGCGGTTTAGTAACATTCGATACAAAGTAAAATGAAACAAGTATAAATGCTAAGATGATCATCAATGCAAAGACCCAGACGATATAATTCACACTAAGGTAATTGGCTGTTAGATCAGCATATGGAATAGACTGCACAAGCCACCATCCGGTCTGCTCAATCTTGGCGTAGGTTATCAGATTTCTATCTTCACCGTTAACATCCACAACGTACCCTTTTTCCTCTGGCCCACGATTCTCGAACCAGTGCATTTGGAATTCCCCTCCTCTTGAGGCAAGGGTATTGGATGAGATAATTTGACCTTCCTCGGTGATGATGTAAAGGCTGGATTCCGTATTATCTCGTGACTGCAAAATATGATCAAAAGCACTGCTTTCAAAGGTAAAAAGAATCATTTCTAGCTTGGATAAAGGATTGATTACACTGGGAGATAAGGCAGCAACCATATTGTAAGGATTATAGTTACCATATAAAATATTAGGCATCATCCCTAGAAAATGAACGCTATCGGGATTATTCAGCACCTGCTCATACCACGTTTTCTGCCGAAAATAAGAATCATCCAAATTCAAGTTCTTTAAGTACGAATAAGAATTATGATCTTTAAACAGGAAGTTCACCGACAGCACACGTCCTGAGATGGATGCCGTGTACTTCTCTATTAAGACCTTTAGCTCATAATAAGCCTGCTGTTTCTGGACTCCGATCTTTTGATTGATTTCATAAAGCTTTGCCATCACATCCTTGTCCATACCAATCGAAGCAAATAGACCCGTCAACCTCCTAATTTCCTGACTAACGGAATAAGAGATTGCTTGAGCCGTTTGCTGAGATCTTGATGTATTCTGCTGAAGAATATCTCGCTTATAAATATTTAGAATAATGATGGAGAATAAGATGATCGGCAGAATGACTACAAGTATAAAAAAAAGCCTTAATGTGCTAGACATCCGCCAATTTTTTCTCATAAGTTCCCTCCCCTTTAAAAGATAACTTATAAACGCTCACTTCCACCTCACCATCAATATTGAAGAACATATTCCCTTAAATTTGTTCTACTTCCTGCATGGCGACAAAAGTACCCAGAATGTTACACATTCGAAATTACTTCAGAAATAAATCCGAGTTTATTTTCATCTTTCGACATCGCTTACGAGCTGATTCAAAAAAAAAAAGAGCCAACACTATTGTAGAAAGCTCTACTTTAGGATCGGCTCCTTTTGTCATTGAGTTATCTGATGTATTACTAATCGCGTATCATTCCATAATTTATTCTCCATTTCCTTATCTCCACCTGGATGTACGGGCATTATTGGATTGCCTGTTCCAACATTAAAATATCCCCCTGTGGTCTCCTGATATTTTGGATCGATCATTAAACGAATAATGATATCAGCTCCCTTACGTGGATTCCCAATATGAAGAAATTTCAATACCCGTTCAAGCATAGGTGCAAACCATAACTCACGCCCCAAACCTGTTACATTAAAACCAGGATTTAATGCGTGAACAATAACTCCGGTCCCTTTGAATTGGCGAGCAAGTTCAGCGGTAAACATGATATTAAGCAGCTTAGTTTTTCCATAGATCTCTGACGAACCTCTAGCCGAAAAATCTGATGTATTTATCAAATCCTCAGGAAGCTTAAGTTCTCCATGATTGCGTGAAGCTTCAGAAGCTACATTTATAATTCTCGCACTTCCCGCTGCCTTCAATGAATGCTGTAAAGTATGAGTCAATATCCATGGGGCAAAATAATTCACGGCCATCATTTCTGATAAACCTTCAGAAGTGATCCTCTGTTCAAAAGCATGAAGTCCTGCGTTATTTAATAACACGTCTATCTTCGGATATGCATCAGATATTTCTTGCCCTAAACGGCTGACATCCCTCAATAAGGATAAATCCCCGTAGAAAAAATTTATTTCGGCAGCAGGTACGCTTTCCCTTATCAATTTCTCAGTAGCTTCCGCGCGACTTTTACTCCTTGCCGTGAGAACAAGATGAGCCCCACGCGTTGCCATTTCAATGGCAACGCGTTGTCCCAACCCGCTTGTAGCTCCAGTAATTACAATAATCGGCTCTGTCATCATCTTCATTCTCCTTTACAACAAATTGTCGAAAATATATAATTGATATATGTCAACTATATGCAGATGATTGATATATGTCAACTAATTAATAATAGGAAACTTTTTCATAAAAATCTAGGTTAGGTGGTTAAAACAATGAATGTCGAACGCAAAGATACGTTAAGAGGACAACTGGAGCTAAGTCTCGGTGAACAAATGAATGCCCTTATTAGCGCCGCGCATGCGCTTAATGTCAGAACTGCTGCCTCTTTCGATTCCTCTATACAACCTGCAGCTTTCCATATCGTCCGTTGGCTATATTCCTATGGTCCGACTAGCGCCTCTGCTTTGGCGGAAGCAACAGCTATGGATCGTAGTTCGGTCAGTCGTCTTCTCAAACAGCTTGAGAATTTAGGGTATGTTACAAGGGAAGACTCTCCTAAGGATCGTCGAGCTATCCTTCTTACGCTCACAGATCTTGGACGACAAAAAACCTATCATGCGCTGCAGGATAAGGAGTTCGTATTTTATGAGCGCATAGCGCAATGGGATAATCAGCAGCTTGAAACCTTTACCCAAATGCTTAAGGAATTCAATGGATTTTAGCCGCCTTACTGTGCTCTGAAGTTAAATTTCATTTGCATAAAACAATTAATTTTGTTAGTATAACTGACGAACGTTCGTTAATATCGAGGTGATTTTTTTGAAAAGAAAAGAAATTAAAGACATCGCTTTGAAATGTTTCACAACTCATGGGTATGAGGGAGCCTCTCTATCACAAATTGCCGAGTTGGTCGGGATGAAAAAACAATCTCTTTATGCTCATTTCAAAGGGAAGGATGATCTTTTCCTGCAAGTTTTACAAGATGCCAAAGAGACAGAAATCTCCTCGAAACTACAATATTTGAGTAAAGTGGGTACCCAAAATCCTAAAACAGATTTATTAGGATATCTGCAATTGGTAATCGACTTATTCCAAAAGAACGAGCAGTTAAAATTTTGGCTGCGTATGACTTTTTTCCCACCTCCCCATCTTGCTAAAGCAATTGATGAAGAAGTGATCGATACGGAAAAAAGGATTCAAACTGCATTAGAAAGTAAATTCCAAGCTTGGATCGATGCCAAAGTCATCGTGGAAGATGCAGCCTCCATCCCTACTCTTGCCTTCCTGGGTGTAGTAGATTCGATCATGCTAGAGCTTGTGTATGGCAATAATGAAATCCGTTTAAATGAAAAACTAAATGCCTCTTGGACTGTATTTTGGAGAGGTATTTCACAGCTGTGATTCTACAAAGAGAGGTATTACTTCATGAAGAAACCATTGAAAGAACAAAAAACAGTCTTACTCATTCTGCTAAGTAATATATTCATTGTTTTTCTAGGCGTTGGGCTTATCGTCCCTGTTATGCCATCCTTTATGAACATTATGCATTTGTCAGGCAAGACGATGGGGTATCTTGTAGCAGCTTTTGCGTTCGCACAACTCCTCATGTCTCCTCTAGCAGGGCGATGGATTGATACTTACGGCAGAAAAAAAATGATCGTTATCGGCTTAGTACTCTTTAGTGCATCGGAATTGATCTTTGGTTTAGGCACACATGTTTCCGTTCTTTATATCGCCAGAATTCTTGGAGGGATTGCTGGTGCATTCATTATGCCTGCCGTCACTGCCTATGTTGCGGATATCACCTCAGTAGAGGAAAGACCTAAGGCAATGGGTTATGTTTCTGCCGCCATTAGTATCGGTTTTATTATTGGCCCAGGAATCGGAGGCTTTATTACTGAACTAGGTATACGTGCTCCATTCTATTTTGCTGCTGGCTTCGCCTTAATCACTTGTATTTCGTCGATATTTATTCTGAAAGAGCCACTGTCCAAAGAGCAGCTTTTGGAAATCAGTAAACTTAAAAAAGACACCAACTTTATCAGTGATCTGAAACGCTCGTTTCATCCAGCATATATTATTGCGTTTATTATAGTGTTTGTCCTCGCCTTTGGCTTATCGGCATATGAAACTGTATTTAGTCTATTTTCTGATCATAAATTTGGCTTCACTCCACGAGATATTGCAACCATCATTACAATAAGCTCAATCTTCGGGGTGGTTGTGCAGGTCTTTTTATTCGGTAAAATGGTAGATAAGCTCGGTGAAAAAAAGCTCATTCAACTCTGCTTAATTGCTGGCGTAGCCTTAGCGGTAGCCTCCACCATGATCAATAACTATTTAACTGTTCTACTAGTAACCTGCTTCATCTTTCTCGCGTTTGACCTGCTCCGTCCAGCATTAACGACCTATTTATCAAAAACTGCTGAAAAAGAGCAAGGCTTTGTCGCAGGAATGAACTCAACCTATACTAGCCTCGGCAATATCATCGGACCTGCATTAGGCGGAGTATTATTTGATGTAAACATCAACTATCCGTATCTCTTTGCGGCTGTCATAATGTTTATTGGCCTTGTTATTACAATGGTATGGAAAGAAAAACAATCCGCTAAAGGATTGGTAAACTGAGTTGAGGAACAAATCCAAATAGCGAATAGTAAGAAAACAGCTCGCCCTCTATGAGGACACGAGCTGCTCAGGCTGTCGAGAATGTCTCGACAGCCTTCTTTATATCTACTCATTTACAGTCTTCACCACGTAACTTATCCCAGTACCATGGATTTCTATTTGCTTGAGGATAATTCTTTAACCTAGAATGGATTGATCACATGGAAAAAGACGTTAGGCGACGCCATGCGGTAATAATAACTGCACCAGCCTGCACCTTTGTCGGTGAAGCGGTTCGTCGTGCTATACAGCAATCGTTCCTGCTCCAGCTCCTCAATCCGCTCGAGCTTTCCGTCCGCATATTCTAGCAGCCTCATGCTTGCTGTATCCAACCGGCTTATGACGCCGCCGTAACGAATATCGAGCACCTCCCAACCGAACGGTTTGAACATCGATAGCCATTGCTTCCGGTGTGCGACCCTAAGCTTTTGCACAGCCTGTGAGATTTCAGGCAAAATGTCCTCAGCAATCCGCCTAAGCATTGCCTTGTCGCCACTGTCATAAGCCCTCTTCAGCTCAAGTCCGATTTCGCTCTTCTGCTTCAGTACCGCACAAAGCTTTTGCGGCACCTCGAACAAGTAATCTAGCTCTGCCTCAGCTTTTCTACGGCTAGCAATTTCGCCTTCCGCCCATTCATAATGAGCCGCCATATCTAACCCATCAATCTGTTTGTCGAACAGCCCCAGCAGTACATCCTGATACAACAGAAACTTAGATGGATTGCTCTGCTTCTGATTATTCGGTGCAGCTCCCGGTGTCTCGTCTAAATACTTCAGCCCCATGTAAGCATCCGCTTCGATGCCGGTGCAGAACCTAACGCGCTCGGCCAGCGTCTCGTCAGTCGGCGTGGACGTTGAATAGGCATGTTCCGCATAAAACTGCAAGCCGAGCAAAGCGATGTATGGATTGCTCTCCATTCCGTCGTCCCCCCACATCGTCGCATAAACTTCGCGGATGCCTTCCTTCTTGCATACCGTCAGCGCTGCATCCGTCGCCGGCAAGGATAGCCCGTAATTGACACCGAACGTATTGAACACCCATACCGCACCCGCAAAAATAAGATTATTGCCGAGCGGCCGGTGTTTGGCGATCAATGTTTCGTAGTCCTTCTCTTCGACGTGGTTATAGTCCCAGTAAACCATATCTATGTCCTTAGGAATACGACTCGTCATGTCCTCTGGGATTTGCGTCTCATGGCCGTAATAATCTTCACCATTTGCTGAAGCCAGCTTCAGGAACATATCGCTCCACATCATCGGTTTTAACCCTAAGCGTCGAGTTACCGCGAGCACCCGCTCCAGATGGCCTGTCATAATATCAAAACGGCTCATATGTCCATTGCGATCCAAAAATTTACCGCGTCCAAGCTCTTCCGCTTCATCCATACCGATGTGGATTTTCCGGCTGCGAAACGGCGCGCTAATGCTGACAATCATATTTTCGACCAGACGATCGGTCTTCTCTGCTCCAACCAGCAACGCACCTTTTGTATCTTTATATTCCTTTACCGGCTCCCATTTCAGAAACTCCTCCAAATGAGCCAGTGTCTGAATGCTCGGGAACGCTTCAATGCCGAATTGATCGGCGTAATCGTCGATTTCCTTCAACTCCGTCACCGAGTAACGGCCACGCATGTAGCCGAAATAAGGCTCGCCTTCTATCTCGTAAGTGTCTTCCAAATAGAGCATGACGCTATTCAAGCCCATCAACGCCATTTTGCGCAGCATAAACTTGAAGCTTTCAACGGTTAGCACTCCATTGCGCGACAAATCAAACATCGGACCTATCGCATCGAATTGTTGTTGCTCTGTAATTTGAAATTGCTCTCCGCCACTAATCTTCTGAATCAACAGTCCCAAGCCGCGAAAAAATTGATGTTTAGCGCTGTAACGAATATAAGCACTTTTACCATCATAGCCAACTTCCAGTTTTCCTGAAGACGGTTCTATCAACACAGGAATTCCGTCCTCCGACCATTCTGACTTAAGTTCGGCAAGCAGCAACTGAAGCCCTGATTGAAGCTCGCTCAATTCTCCTATAAAATGTAACTTCACTGTCAATCCCTCCACAAGAATGAAATATGTATAAGATTACACTAAAAACTCGATCAAGGGTGTTAACCTTTGACCGAGCCTGCAACCATGCCTTTCATAATCTGCTCTTGGAAGATCAAAAAGATGACGATGGTTGGTATTGCAGCAATAAACATCGCGCCCATCGTTAAGCTGTAGTCCGTTCCGAATCCGTCGGAGAAGAGCGACAAGCTGAGGGGCAGCGTCTTCAACGCTTGAGAATTAATAAAGACGAGCGCGAAGGAGAAATCATTCCAAAACCTCAAAAATGCAAGAATTGTAATCGTAGCCACGATCGGTAGGGACAATGGGAAAATGATACGACCGAAGATTCCCCACCAACCATTACCGTCGATCATCGCTGCTTCCTCTACTTCTCTCGGAATAGATACGATGTAAGCCATTCCGAGGAAGATTGCAATTGGTAATTCAAATGCCGTATAAGGCAGGATGAGTGACCAGTAAGTATTCAGCATCCCGAGCTTGTTCATGAAAATAAACAATGGAACGAGTGTGCTATGAATTGGAATGAGCATGCCGAGCAAGAACAATCCTTTTACAGCTCCGCTCAATTTGAATGGGAACCGGGCAAGCACATAAGCTGCAAGCATGCCGAGTACAATGGTCAGCAGCAGTGCTGAGAGAGTAACAATTGTGGAGTTGAGCACCGCCCGGCCCATATTCCCGAGATCCCATGCCCGGGTTATATTGTCGAACTGCCAATGCTGCGGCCAGGAATAGGGACGATTGAAAAATTCCTGATTCGACTTGAATGCACTTATTCCTAACCAGTATAGCGGATACAATGTAATTATGGCATAAAATAACAGGATGATTTTCGCAATTCCGGAAATCGGCTTACGCCAAAGCGAGCCTCTCATCTTCTCCGACCGAGCGTTTATCATTGCTTGCATAGTGATTCACTCCTTCATCGGCCGGGCTAACATTAGCCGACCGCCCATTACCCGCGTCTCTTCGTGATGATATGATTTAGGCCAATGAGCACGGCGCTAATCAGAATAATCATTGTGGATACCGCAGAGCCGTAGCCGTATCGGTATACCGTAAAGGTGTTATTGTACATATATGTGGCGAGCAATTCTGTAGATTGTGCAGGTCCGCCACGCGTCATAACGATAACATGGTCGAAAGCCTTCAAACTACCAGATATGCACAGTACGATAGTTACAACAACTGTTCCCCAAATCATCGGGAGCGTCACAAAAAATAGCTTCCTCCAGCCAATCGCCCCGTCGATCTTCGAAGCATCATCAATTTCTGAAGAAATATTTTGAAGTGCTGCGATAAAAATGATAAGATACGGGCCGATATTCGCCCAGTTAATCGGAATCGATACAGCAAACATATTGATTTTAGGATCGTCTAGCCAAGATCGACTCCAAGATTCCAGTCCCAGCGTCTCCAATAATTGATTCAACAAACCGATTTGCGGGTGATAAATATAGCCCCAGATGAGACCGACGACGACTGTAGACAGCACCATCGGGAGAAATACGGCGGAGCGCATCAGCCGATTGAACATCGTGTTCTTGAGCAGGAGCAATGACAGCAGTAAAGCGACCGATACTTGACCTATTACTGCCGAAACAACAAGGATCAGGTTGTTTTTCAGCGCTCTCCAGAATACCGGATCCTCTAGGATCATTCGATAATTATCCAACCCGATAAGCTTAGCAGCACCGAGTCCCTTCCACTCAAAGAAACCGTAGTAAGCTGACCAAAAAATCGGGACGATCGCAAAGACGATAAAGATGAGTAGTGCAGGAAGCAGCGCCATGATGACGAAGCTTCTGCTGCGCAATGATGCAGGCATGGCGACAGCCTCCTTTACGTACTTTTGTCTGATTACTTTTTAGTCGAACGCGCTTGCGCATCCTGCAGTTTTTTAGCTACATCCTCCGGCTTACCGCCCATCATAAGCTCTTGAAGACCGTTGTTGATCACCTCTCCTGCTTCAGCAGATAAATAGGCGTCATATACCGGCGTAATTTCAGAATTCACAGCCAATTCATAAGCTTTGAAGTAAAGCGGACTTACTTTCGACTTATCCAGTTCTACTTTGTACATAACCATCGAGTTGCTTTCTGCGATCGCCTTTTGGCCGTCCGGTCCGCTTACTGCGTAGATCAGATCAAGCGCTGCCTGCTTCTGTGCGCCTTTTGTATTTTTGTTAAGCGCGAAGCCAGCGCCTGCGCCACCGGAAATCGTATTCGGTTTGCCTGCTCCACCTTCTATGCCAGGCATTGTTGTGACTTCGATAGGTGCCAACTGCTCAGGAGTTGCGGATGCTGCAAGATTCGTAAGCGACCATGCGCCGTTAATCATCATAGCTGCCTTGCCTTGAATGAAGTATTGCTCTGCTTGTGTGTTGTCGATGCTGTTTGCGCCATCTTGAAACGCTTTATTATCAACGAGCTCTTTGTACTTGCCCAAAGCGTCAATGAACACAGGATCTGTAAAAGACGCTCCATCTTGAGCTGCAGCTTTCAGGAACCATTCCGTGCCTGTCACGCGGTCAGCCAACGAACCGATAATCGTCGATTGTGCAACCCATGGCGCTTTATTGCCGAGGGCAATCGGCGTAATGCCGTTGTCGTTGAACGTTTTAATTGCAGTCATCATCTCTTCCCAAGTAGTCGGCACCTTTACACTGTGCTTCTCGAAAAGATCTTTGTTATAGTACATGAAGGAAGTTGCTGACATCCCGAGCGGCGCTGTGAAAATTTGTCCTTTTTCAAACTCATAGCGGTCGAATGCCCCTGCCAAGAAACTGTTCTTCCATTCTGGATATTTATCCATCAGCTCTGTAATCGGTTGAAGCTTGCCGGCATCATAGAACTCTTGGGATTGGCTGCCCGCATAAACGAAAAATACGTCTGGCATTTCATTTGCCGCAGCCACTGTGCTTAGGCGTTGACGATAACCGTCAACCGGGATCGCTTGCGCGTCTACTTCAACGTCTGGATGTTCCTCTTTATACTTGTCGATCAGGTCTCTAACCGCTTTGGCACGAAGGTCGTCACCCGCGAAGTTATGCCATATTGAAATTTTCGTCTTTTCTTCAGAGCCTTTGTTCCCTTCTTTGCTCTGCTCTTTGTTTCCGCTATTGTTGCAAGCGGTTGCCAAAAGGGCAATCATCAAGATAATTGTCGTTACAAACGCAAGTCTCTTCTTCATTCAAATATTCCCCCTTTAGTAATAACCCTAGTATAGATAAGACAGACGATAAGTCGTAGGGGGGATAATTAAGCGCTTACGGGGGATATTTTCACCTTCGTCAATTCATCTTGATCGATATTGCGAAGGGGTTTCGCCACTGTACCGCTTAAAAAGCTGGTTAAAATGCTTCATATCCTCGTAACCTACCCGCCTAGCGATCTCGCTTACCTTCGCCGGCGTTTCCTTCAACAAACGGCTAGCCCATTCCATTCTCGCTTCCGTTACATACTCAATATAGTTTTTACCTGTTTCCTGTTTAAACAGCTTGCTAAAATAGTTTGGATTCATATGTACGCTTGCCGCTACCTGCGCCAAAGACAAGCTGTCAGCAAGATGCTCGCGTATATAGGCTACAGTTCGGTCAATGGCTTCATTCCTGCTGCCGTTTAATCGTTCATACTGTGCATGGATGGCAAGCAGCATCTGCTGCAATGTTTCTTCTGGATTCGCAGTAAGCAGCTTCATATCCAGCATTTCAAGCTGCGGAAGCTTCGGCATTGATTGACCCACGGATGCCGCTGCACGCTCTAACCAGCGGTACCCACCAACGATCAACGAATGCAAATACGCTTGAACGGAACTAGGCGTCGCTTCCGTATCCTGCCTAATGCTCGCCAGTTCATCTTTTATCCACTGCTGTACGACTTCTCGGCTCCCACTTCTCAGAACGGCGGTCAACTTACTCTCCACTTCTTCCGTACAAACGGTCCGCATTCCTTTCCGGTCTTTAATATCCTCATAGGCCAGCATTCTTGCTTCCTCTGCTAACCAGCGGTACGAGGCGGTTTGTTCGGCGGTGCGAAGTGACTCCCTCAGTTCTACCACGTTGCTGGCCCATACACCGCATGCGCCAAAAAAAGGCTGGCTATAAACGCGTTCCGCCCGCTCCATCGACGCCTTAACCAATCGCTTCGCACCCGGCTGCCCCCTGCGGAAAATAAGCAGCCATCCACAATCCCAATCCAGAATGACGCAGCCAAGTGAATCTCTAATCATCGTAGCCGCCTCATTCATTTCCCCTTCCTTCTCCTCCTTCATGGTCAGCGGAGACGCAGATGTAACTAGCCATAGCTCTAGCTTCTCCATATCCGATCCGAGCCTTAGCTCAGGATAATAGATCAACAGTTCCTCACTTTCACGCTCCGTCAGGAGATTGTCCCCGCGAAGAAAGCGATCTAGCTGCTTCCAGCGGAATGCCGTTTGATGGATGGCGCCTTGATGATCAGCCTCACGTCTGCTGACGATACGCTGCTTCACGCGCATAACCGCAGTCATAATATCGCCAGGACGGCTATTTTTAAGCAAATAATCACTTATTCCTTCCCGCATCGCTTGCTGTGCATATGCAAAATCATCGAATCCAGACAATATAATAATTTCAATGTAAGGAAAATCCCGCTTAACCTCGCGAGACAATTCCAATCCCGTCATACCCGTCATCCGAATATCGGTTAAAATGATGTCAGGATACTCTAACGGAATGCGCATCAGTGCTTCCTCCCCGGAAGCGGCCGGCGCGAGCAGCTCAATGCCATTCTCTTCCCATTTAATTACCGTGCTAAGACCGGTCCTAATAATGACTTCGTCATCTACTATCAAAAGCTTCATGTGCAGATTCTCCTTCTCTCCCACAAAGATTGCAGCTTATTAGATTTCTGATTGGAGCGGTATAATCGTAAAACTAACTTTAGTGCCGCTTCCTTCTACGCTTTCGATCCGTAAACCGGCTTCATGCCCGTAATGAAGCTGTAGCCGATTATGCACGTTGCGCAATCCGTAGCTGCTGCCTGCCGAGTCATTATTCTTCAGCGGATCAATGCCCAAGTTTGCATTTATCTTCTCTCTCAGCAACTCCAATCTTTCCCTGCTCATGCCAACACCGTCATCCTGAACGATAAACGTTATACGCTCTCCCGCTGACATCGCTTTCACGACAATGCTCCCTTTACCTTCTCTTTTCAAAATACCATGAATCATCGCATTTTCAATTAGCGGCTGGAGCAGCAGCTTCAGCATTCTCAGATCCAGCAGCTCCGTCGGTATATCCGCCTCGTAATCAAATTTATCTGGATATCGAATGGACTGAATCTTCACATAATGATCTACATGCAAAATTTCTTGGCTGATTGCACAATATTCCTGTCCTTTATTTAAGCTGAAACGAAGAAAATCACTCAATGAACCTACCATATCTGCGATTTTTTCTTCTCCCTTCATTAGCGCCATCCAGTGGACTGAAGATAATGTATTGTATAGAAAATGCGGATTGATCTGCGCTTGAAGCGCCGACATATCCGCTTCCTTCTTCAACGCTTCGCTCAGCTTCACCTCATCGGTTAGATTAATAATTCGCGAGCTCATCCGATTATAGCTAATAATCAGTTGTCCAACCTCATCGATCGATGTGACGGGCAGCGTCGGCAGCGGCTCATCCGGGCTGGAATTCCTAAGAAACTTCGTTAATGCAGACAACGGCTTCGTCACCTTTTGAATAAGTACAAGGACGAACGCTATAACAAAGAGCATAGAAATGCTGACTGCAATTGCAGTTAACGTTAAAAAATACTGGTTCTGCGCTCTGTAAGCTTTTGCCGGAATGATCCCTACAAGCCTCCAGTTAACATTCGGCATCTGGTAGTACAGTACTGTACTCCGCTCCTCTGCTTCTCCGTAATCGAACGACCCCGACTTGCTCTTGAAATCAACTATTCCGGGAAAATAATCGTTCAAGCTCTTGTTAGTCGCGTACCCTTCCGGTCCAGCCAATATCCGGTTTTGTCCGTCCAACAGCAGGGCGACGCCTTCACCCTCTAGTCCAGCTTGCTTTAAATGGCTAGAGATAACCGATTGTGTCAGGCTAATTTTAAGCATGCCGATTTTGTAATATTTTGATGTGCTGCGAATCGGCCGCGACATCGTAATGACATCCTCTTTACCGTCCGACGTAACGAAATGATGCACCGGAGACCACCACTTGGGATATTCCTCATAATAACCGGGATACTCGCTCTGAATATCGGTCCATTCTGATTCGAGGACGGATCTGAAGGAAACAGACGGCTTATTATCTTCATTCGATTCGATCATGACATTGGCGATATATGGTTTGGAAATCGATAATGTTGTAAGTAAATTAACGATCGAGGTTTGCTTCAGCAAATCATGTTCCGGTGTTTTCAAATAGCTTTGGACATCAGGGTGGCCGATAAGGAATAGGGATAGATTCTCAACATCGCTTACCATATTTTCTAAATAGGCCCCAATTTGCCGAAGCGTATTCATGCCGGAGCTCTTCGCTTTCTCCTCCGTTAAGCTTTCAGCAATATAATAGGAGAACAGTCCCAGAGACAACACCGGTACCAATACCGAAATAATAAACAACAAACTCAGCTTCTGCTTTAACGATTTACCCAACCAGTTTTCCATCGAATCCTCCGTTCAGAGTGCCTTTATGCTCAGTAGCTAAATTGTAGCTTTCATTACATCCCAGAAGAGATGTTTGCGCTTCCATAATAACCTAAGTCGCACGTCCCGACTAGAGTCTATTGTTGAGTTGATGAAGCATTGCCTGTTCTTGAGATGCAGATTATCATAACCTCCGTCTGGGAGAAAGAACTGGATCTTGCCTCAACACAAAAAAAATAGACCGCCCTCTCGCAAAAGATGCGGTCTATTTCTGCCCGTAATACCTGAAAGCTTCCCCACGTTGCAAACAGCAAAAAAAACGGCATTTCTGCCGTTTCTAATACTAAACCTTGATGGTCTTCCAGCAAAGCTCAATAATTTGTTGAATTTGAGGTTGCTCCAGTTTATACTCCCCCGCTAGATACCCTTTGATAACAGAGGTTATCATACCATATAAGAGCTGGATCAGGATGATCGGGTCCATTTCTTTAATCATCCCTTGCTGTTGACCTTCCCTGATTACAGAAAAGGCCTCAATAACCGAAGGATCCTGTGCGTTGCGAATTTCTTCGGCGATATAAGGTGAATAGCTATAGTTCTCCAAGAACGTTAATTCATCCGGGAAATTCAATGCATAATGCGCCTGATTCCATAAAAGCATTTTGAGTCTTACATAAATCGTCTGACCGGCGTCGTATTGTTTCAATACCTCTTCGCTCCGATGAATGCGAACGATATTAAACAATTCATTTACAAGCTGCTCTTTATCCTTGAAATAATGATATACCGTGCTAGAGCCGACATTGGCTTGTTGAAATATTTTGGCAAATGTAACGGATTGAAGCCCGTCTTTATTAATTAGAAATAATGTCGCTTTTAAAATATCTTCCCGCTTACCCACCCTGTCACCTTCTTATAGAAAATTCATTCCACTAACGAGTAATTATGTATCCTCTACACTATAACTTAGGAATATTTATTCCGCAAAATCCGCATCATCATAATACAAACCTTGTTTAAAACAAGATGTTTCGTGAGAATTAAAAAAATTGACCTAATTCCCCTTTGAGCACTATAATAAATTAGAATATTTATTCTAATTAACATACTTAAAAATTTGGAATGGGGGATCTTCTAATGATTCATTATACCGATAAAGTCGCGCTTATCACTGGAGCATCTGCTGGGATCGGTAAAGTATTCGCAACTGAATTAGCTGCAAAAGGATGCCATGTCATTTTAGTCGCCCGATCCAAAGAAAAACTCGATTCCCTCGCTTTGGAGCTTGCTTCCAAATACCCTATTCACACTTATTCCATAGCGCAGGATTTATCTAAGCCCGGCTCCGTAGAAGAACTGGCTGATCAGATTCGCACTTTGGGACTCCAAGTAAACATTTTGATCAATAATGCTGGCTTTGGAACCTTTGGACGCTTTGAGGAAATATCGCCAGAACGTGAGCAAGAAGAGATCCGCCTAAATATAGCTTCTTTAGTCGCAATGAATCATCAGTTTCTTCCGGAGATGCAACGCCGCAAAGACGGTATTATTATTAATGTCGCTTCTGTTGCAGCCTTTCAGCCCGCACCCTATATGGCCGTTTATTCAGCAACGAAAGCATTCGTACTCTCTTTCTCCGAGGCGCTCTGGGCAGAAAATCGCGATCGAGGCGTTAGGATTTTGGCGCTTTGCCCTGGTGCGACTGAAACGGAGTTTTTTAAGGTTACTGGATCAGATGCTGCCTCAGGAAGAAAGCTCGCCTCTCCAATCGATGTTGTGAAGACCGGCTTTCGGGGAATCGAAAAGAAACGGAGTTACATTATCGCGGGAAAACTAAATTATTGGGCATCCCAGGGAAGCCGACTTCTTCCGCGCAAGCAGGTAGTCACGTTGATGGAACGAATGGTTCGCCCCCATTCTAGTTTATGAAATGTTGGTTTAAAAGCGATGTCCAATTCTCCGTTTAGATGCTTAAGCATCTAAACGGAGAATCATTAAGGATTGAATTATCAGGGCGCAAAGATTTGCAGCTCGTGCTCGATACCGAAAGAAACCCGCTGTACGCAAGGCCACAGTTCTCCAAGCTCATAACAGGAAGGAAGATTGACGGATATGAGAAACGCTAGCCACTTCCGCCATTTTTGCAAACAGCCCAGCAAGCCAAGACAAATGCCTTAATTATAGCAAAAAAAAGAACGGCATCTCTGCCGTTCTTTCTGTGATGGACTCTCAGGGGCTCGAACCCTGGACAAATAGATTAAGAGTCTACTGCTCTACCAACTGAGCTAAGAGTCCATATGAAGTTTGGTGGAGCCAAGGGGGATCGAACCCCTGACCTCATCGCTGCCAGCGATGCGCTCTCCCAGCTGAGCTATGGCCCCAAACGTAATTTTCAGATGTATGTAATCACACATTTTAGAATCAAGTTCGGTGTATTTAAGTCATTCTGACAAACTCAAGCGCCGTAGGCGACTCCTATATAATATAAAAAATCGCCTTCGCTGTCAACACTTTTTTTTAGTCATTAGACTAGCCACAACCCTACAATCTGTCCAGATCCCCAGTGCTCTTAGATAACAGACCCTTCAGTTCCTTCATAAACATGTTAATATCCTTGAACTGACGGTATACAGACGCAAAACGAACGTATGCGACTTCATCTACTGGATAGAGCTGTTCCATAACCAGTTCACCGATCTGTTGGCTCTCCACTTCAGCTACGGCGATACCTCGCAGGGATTTCTCTACCTCAGAGACGATCTTCTCTAAACGTTCTACAGAGACAGGCCGTTTCTCACAGGCACGTATTAAGCCCCGAAGTATTTTATCACGGCTGAATTCCTCACGGCTGCCGTCTTTTTTGATCACGATTAACGGAGTTTCCTCGATCATTTCAAAGGTTGTAAACCGTTTGCTGCAACGCTCGCATTCACGCCTGCGGCGGATGGACTTATTCTCATTTGCTGGTCGCGAGTCGAGTACTTTAGTATTTGTGTGATCGCAGTAAGGGCATTTCATAAGCTTCATCACTTCCTATTACATAATGTTTTTTGTCCCGGTATGTTAAACATCCGGCTTTTAAAAGGGTATTTCATTTTTTCCAGAAATCACCGTTTATTTGTTGTAATGATTATGGCAAGTCCGGCACATAATACAGTTACCAACAGAGGAGGTGAACAGCAATGAGCCAAAACAACAGCTCCAATAACCTTGTAGCTCCAAATTCCCGCGGTGCTTTGGAACAACTTAAATATGAAGTTGCCCAAGAACTCGGAATCACGCTTTCCCCAGATGGTTACCAAGGCAATAAAACTTCTTATGAAAATGGTTCGATCGGTGGTTACATCACTAAACGTCTTGTAACCCTGGCAGAACAACAATTGGCAGGTCAATACAAATAACCTGTCCACATAAGCTTACTGAAGAAGTATTAAACGATCGCAAGATCGTTTAGTACTTCTTTTTATACATAACACGGTTTTAGAATTCGTTGTAAATATCCGTGTACTGATCATAGTAATAGTTGACGCGCTGTACATAATGGCGGGTTTCACCAAACGGAATATCCTTAATCGTAGCATCCGTTCCATCCCAGATCCCCTCATCCAGCCATTTTTGAACTTTACCCGGTCCAGCATTATATGCAGCGATAACTGCTGTAGGTTTACCTTCGAATTGACGGGATAATGTTGAAAGATACCAGGTACCTAGTTCAATATTTGCTGATGGTTCATGCTTTAGCTCCTCCATAGATACATCAGGGAGCTTGGCCTTTTCCAGGGCCCATTTGGCGGTATCCGGCATAAGCTGCATTAAACCTATAGCACCTTTTTTGGATTCTCGTCCAGTTTTGAAGTTCGTTTCCACTCGGATAATTGAAGCCACTAGAAATGGGTCAATATCGTACGTAACGCTGTGCTTACGGATCTCATCTTTATAATGGATCGGATAAAACCAGGACATCCAGTTCGTACTCAGAAACAATATCGCAGTAAAACCAATGAATAACAGAAGAAGGACTCTTTTTTTACGTAACCATTTCATAATAAGCCCAGCCTGTCCCAAAGAACAGCAACCTGTTGCTCAGTGTGCGCAAGTTCGCCACTGTTGTCAATGATATAGTCCGCTTTGTTACGCTTCGCTTCAATATCCATCTGTGCATTTAAGCGTGCTTCTGCTTGTTCTAAAGAAAGTCCGTTACGTTCCATTAATCGAGCGATTTGCACTTCACGAGGCACGTAGACCACCAGTATTTCATGGAACATGTTCTCGAGTCCTGATTCGAAAAGAAGAGGGATATCCACAATTGTTAACTTCTTTGGATCTTCTTCCTCCATGCTGTTCATACGTTCTTTAATCTCCCGCCGGATTGCGGGATGCGTCAGATTGTTCAGGGCTTGCAGGGCCGCTGGGTCTTGAAATACAATGTCCCCCAGCTTGCCCCTATTCAGTGTGCCATCCGGAGAGAGGATCTCGCTTCCGAATTGTTTCACAGCCGCAGCCAGCACCTCATGACCGGGGAGCATAACCTCTCTGGCGATCACATCCGCGTCAACCAGCCTCGCTCCCTTGCTCACAAGCAGTGCGGACACCGTGCTTTTTCCGGATGCAATGCCTCCGGTTAAGCCAATAATCATGTACTCACCTCATAATAGCTTCAGTATTCCCATTGTAATTAATAATAACGCGGGTAGTGCAGCAGCATGCTTCATCCAGTAGTTCCCGGCGAATTTTAATCCAGTCTTCATGCCCAGCAATAGAAATGTACCACTAAACAGAGCAATTGTAAGTGATGTCCATATTGGATTGAAACCGAGTAGTGCTGCGCCTAGTCCGGCTCCAAAGGCATCTAGTGAGAGGGCAATCCCGAGCAGCATCGCTTCCATCGAAGAAATACTTCCGGAATCATCCATATCCGCAGATGACGGTGTACGCAAGATCTGTACAACAATCCCCAACCGCCGTAGCTCAAGGGAAAAGACAGCTGACTTTACTTGCTCAGGAGCTGTGGCAGCCTGTTCTGCGACATCTTCAGTATCAACAGCTATCTCTGGCCCAGCTTCTGTGGATAGCACATTTTCTTCACGATCTACTTTACGTTCACCAGTCTGTTCCTTCTCTTTCTGCATTAGCATCTGAATGAGCGACCAACAACCCATTAGCACGAGTATAACAGCGCCAACCTCAGAAGCTGCATGTGGAGACACTACCTTAGCAAGCAGAACACCCACTTGCATAGATACACAGATAACTACCCCCGAACAAAGCGAGATAATCAGAACGGAGAGCAATGGTATTTTCATTTTACGCAGTCCATATGTAATACCAACACCAAAACCATCCAAACTCAAAGCAAAAGCTAGTAATAGCAGTGAAAAAAATGGGCTGAGCACCCGCAATCCCTCCTGTGAAGAACCGGAACACTGAACAATACACTTCAATCAGCTTCCGTTCTCTATTAAGCATTCTTCACACAGTATATGGGCGGGACAAGTAGTGGGTGCCAACCTAATTACATCTTCAGTTTTCTGACTTGCGCTGACAGCTTGGACAATAATGCGTGCCACGGCCACCTACAACAGTTTTCTCAATCATTGTTCCACAGTTATTACACGGCTGATCTTTACGACCGTAAATCAACAGCTGTTGTTGATAAGTGCCGCTCTCACCTTGACCATTCACATATGATTTTACAGATGAACCCCCAGCGTTTACCGCTTCCGTCAGCGTGCTGACAATAGCGTGATGTAGCTGATCGAGTTGATCATCCGATAGATCCTTAGCGCTGACTTCTGGATGAATCCCTGCACGATGTAACGACTCATCTACATAAATATTACCTATGCCGACGATATATTCCTGATTCAGCAGCAGCGATTTAATTTTTGTGCTTTTGCCTGATACAATCTGCTTAAACTTCTCCGGCGTAAAGGACGGCTCCAGCGGTTCCTGCCCTAGCTTATTAAGAGGAGGAAGCTGAAGGTCTTCACCAATCTGAAAAAGATGCATCGTACCAAACTGACGAACATCCGTATAACGCAGTTCCGTGCCGTCGGTAAAATGGAATATCACATGTGTATGCTTGTCCAGTGGATCATCTTTCGAAAAAAGTCCGTAACGGCCCTCCATCCGTAAATGAGATACCAGCACCAGACCGTCTAGCACGATGCGCAAAAATTTCCCTCTTCGTTCAACATTAACAATGCTATGACCTGCGAGCAGGTTGGCAAAAGCCTGAATATCATCCGGTCGCTGAATTATCCGAGCCAGCCGGACGGTTACACTATCTATCTGCTTTCCATTAACTAAATCATTCAGTGTTCTCTTGACTGTCTCTACTTCCGGTAATTCCGGCATGATGTCTTCACCTCAACTACATTATAGCTGATATGCACACCTTAAAGGGAGCCTATTTCGCTTCGTACCAATTGCTACCAAAACTTACCTCTGCTTTAAGCGGTACAGATAACTGCAATGCTCCACCCATCACTTCCGGCAAAAGCGTCTTCATGAGCTCCATTTCATCCTCTGGTACCTCGAATACAAGCTCATCGTGCACCTGAAGCAGCATACGGCTCTTTAGCCCGCGCTCATAAAGCGCCTTGTCCATATGCACCATCGCCAGCTTAATAATATCAGCGGCAGTTCCTTGGATAGGTGTATTCATTGCCGTACGTTCTGCAAAAGAACGTAGATTAAAGTTCTTCGCATTAATCTCAGGCAAGTAACGACGACGTTCCAGTAATGTGGTTACATAACCATGTTTCCGTGCTTCTACTACGATATCGTCCATATATCTCCGAACGCCCTGATATACCTCAAAATACTGCTCAATAAATTGAGCGGCTTCTTTACGGGGAATATTCAAGTTCTGCGACAGACCATAATCACTGATTCCATACACGATCCCAAAGTTAACGGCTTTAGCAGCACGGCGCATATTGCTATCAACCTGATCAGCCGTAACTCCAAACACATCCATCGCTGTCTTCGTATGGATATCCATATCATGTAGAAAAGCTTCCTTCATCCGCTCATCACCAGAGATATGTGCCAATACTCGTAGTTCGATCTGCGAATAGTCCGCTGCCAAGATCGACCAGCCCGGTTCGGACGGAACGAACACCTTACGGATTTTGCGTCCTTCCTCTAGGCGGATAGGAATGTTCTGCAGGTTCGGATATTGACTGCTGAGACGTCCGGTAGCCGCAATCGTCTGCCGATAGAAGGTATGCACCTTCCCTGTTTTCGGAGATATTTCTTTAAGAAGTCCTTCTACGTATGTAGACTGGAGCTTCGCAATCGTGCGATATTGCAAAATCAAACGTACCACGTCATGATAAGGCGCTAGTTTCTCAAGCACCTCAGCATCAGTGGAATAGCCTGTCTTCGTCTTCTTAACAACAGGCAAACCTAGCTTAACGAATAAAATTTCACCCAGTTGCTTTGGTGAATTCAAATTGAACTCCGTGCCACTTAATTCGTATATTTCAGTGACCAACTTAGAAATTTGAGCTTCGAATTCTTTACCTAGCTCTTTAAGATCCTCTTCGTTGACTGCGATTCCTTGTTTCTCCATATCCGCGAGAATACGTGATAAAGGCATCTCCAAATCTTCGAACAGTCCGGTCATCGCTGTCTCGACAAGCTCCTGTTGTTGCTTCTGAGCAATCCCGAGAACCGCAGCACTCTTACGTGCGACGTGATTTCCTAAGATTTCAAGCTCAGGAATCTTGTATTTAGCGCCTTTTCCGAATACCTCTTCATCTGGAGATAAGCGTGGTAAGCCGTATTTAGTAGCTAGATCATTTAAGTTCTGATTTGCTTCCGTCGGATCCAGCAAATAAGCCGCCAACTGTACATCATGAGCCGCACCTGCAAAAGCAATGCCTTGCCAATGGAGCGCCAAATCTGCACGATGAAGATCATAGCCGCTCTTCGGAGCCTTTTCATTTCCTAACCAATCGCGCAGCTTCGCAGCAGCTGGTGTCTGCAGTAATTCAAACGGTACATAATAATGCCGCTCCAGAGAAGATAACCCTACCCCGATTACCTCAGCACGATGCGGATTATCCCCATTGGACTCCACATGTAATGCAGAAATACTAGGCAGCGCTTCATTCAGCGTCTCCAGTTCATTTTCACCCACGATCGTAATATCAAGGGTCGCGGCTTCTACTTCTGCAGCACCTTCTTCACCATCATTAACAGGAGTGTAGGCACTTAGATCTAAGCGCTCCAAAAGTGATTTGAACTCCAATTTAGCGAGTGCAGGCCCAGCTGTATCCGCAGAAATTCCGTTAAAGACCATATCATCCCATGAATGCTCCAGAGGCACTTCACGATAGATGGTCGCCAGTTTCTTACTCATTACAGCGTCTTCTGCATGAGCTTCCAGCTTTTCTTTCATTTTGCCTTTAAGCTCACCTGTTCCCGCTAATACACCTTCAACCGATCCGAATTGATGCAACAGCTTGAGTGCAGTTTTTTCACCCACACCGGGAACTCCCGGAATGTTATCACTCGCATCGCCCATCAGTCCTTTAAGGTCTATGATCTGCTCTGGGGTTAGGTCATATTTCTCACGAATTTGTTCCGGTCCATAAAGCTCAACCTCAGTAACTCCTTTGCGGATTAGCGCAACGGTCGTGTGTTCAGAAGCCAATTGAAGCATATCCTTATCCCCCGACACGATCATAACCTGCCGGCCTGCTTCATCGGCTTGGCGAGAAATGGTTCCAATAATATCATCGGCCTCATAATTGCTAATTTCAAACTGCGGTACCCCTAGATTAGTGAGCAATTCTTTCAATAGCGGGAACTGCTCGGAGAGCTCCGGAGGTGTCTTTTGCCGACCGCCTTTATAATCCTCATAACCTTCATGCCGGAATGTGACTTTCCCTGCATCAAATGCAACAATCATATGCGTCGGCTTATGTTCTTCAATTAAACGGAGCAGCATCGTTGTGAAACCGTACACCGCGTTCGTCTGTTGCCCTGCTGTATTCGTTAACGGGGGCATCGCGAAGAAAGCGCGGTAAATAATATTATTTCCATCTATAAGTATCAACTTGTCCATAGTGCACCTCGCCTTTATCATGCTTACTCCTTACATATTAACATATGGCCTGTCTAAGTAGAAACGCCTATACAACAAGTAGCCGTCCTAATATAAGGACGGCTACTTAATTTACCTAAAATTAACAAAAGATATGATGGTGCAAGTAATGGAGGAGAGGTTTGGAGACAACAGCGGCCGAAAGTCCAAACATTCTCCGCAGTTACGACAAGTAACAAACATCTTTTGAATCAAAGCTATTCATTCAAATCTGGACGACTACCGGTAACCAAGTAAACTACACTTTCACCAATGTTAGTAGCATGATCGCCAATCCGTTCGATATAACGGCCTACCAGCGTCAATAACATAGCTTGGGATACTGTCTCCGGCTTTGTTACCATATAAGAATACAACTCATTAATCATCGCACCATACAATTGATCGACCTGATCATCATCCTGTGCCATTTTATAAGCCAGATCAGTGTTCTCATCCAGATAGGACTGGATTGCCTCATCGATCATAATTGTCACGATTTCAGCCATACGAGGGATGTCTACAAGCGGCTTAATCAACTGCTGGCCTTGTAGACGCATGGTCGCCTTAGCTACATCAAGCGCCAGATCACCCATGCGTTCCAAATCGCTTGAAATCTTAAAGGCAACGATAATGCGGCGCAAATCCTTAGCTACGGGCTGCTGCGTAATAATTAAGCGTGAGCCAATTTCCATGATTTTATCTTCCATGGCATTCAACTGTAGATCCGCTTCAACAACTTCCTGTGCGAGCGTTGTATCTAGATTTTGTAATGCATTAATTGCACCTTCAAGAGCATCTTTAACATGCTCACCCATCTGCTGCAGCAGACTGCGCAGCTCTTCCAAGTCTTTATCAAATTCTTTTCTGCGAATCATAATAAGAGCGATCCTCCTCATTAACGTATGGTCAGCTTGCCATTTCCAGGGACGAGCACCCTTTTACTACTGATCAGCCGAAACGTCCGGAAATATAATCTTCTGTGCGGGAATCTTTAGGGTTCGAGAAAAGCACCTCTGTGTCCGCCGCCTCTACAATTACACCATTTAAGAAAAATACAGTTCGACCGGAAACACGTGCCGCCTGATGCATGTTATGAGTAACCATAACAATTGTATACTCATTTCTTAGTTCCTGAACAAGCTCTTCTATCTTGAGTGTGGATACAGGGTCGAGTGCAGAGGTTGCCTCATCCATTAGCAAAATATCAGGCTGTACCGCTAGCGCTCTAGCAATACACAGCCGTTGCTGCTGTCCACCGGACAAGCTAAGGGCAGATTTCTTCAGAAAATCTTTCACTTCCTCCCATAGGGCGGAGTGACGCAAGCTTTTTTCTACGATCTCATCCAGCTCACTTTTGGAGCGGATACCGTGTAGACGGGGACCGTAAGCTACGTTGTCATAAATCGATTTTGGAAAAGGGTTCGGCTGTTGAAACACCATACCGACCTGCTTACGCAGGCTTTCCACCTCTACCTCATCACTATAAATATTTTTGCCACCGATGTTTACAGTTCCTTCTATACGTGTGCCAGGAATCATATCATTCATACGATTCAATGTGCGAAGCAACGTAGATTTCCCGCAACCGGAAGGTCCAATAAAAGCGGTAACCTGTTTCTCCGGAATTTGCAGATTCACATTCTTCAGTGCGTGGAACGACTCATAGTAGAGATCAAGATTCTCTATGTCAATGATGGATTTCATTAGTGTTTACGTCTCCTTCTCATCATCTTCGATCTCCATGATAAGCTTTTAGTGTAAATACAGTTGGAGAGAAATGTTAACGCAATGTAAAATCAGTGAGATGAATGGATTCACATCACAGTATTTCCCCAGAAGCTAACTAGTACTCCAAACTATTCTTATTTATGAAATGTATAGAAAAAATAGAACTCCAGTCATCCTAAATGACCGGAGCTCTCTTTTTATTAACAACCAGTTTATAGCCTACGCCCCGAATCGAATCGATATGAACCGATTCTGGATCTAGCTCAAGCTTTTTACGGAGTGAACTCACATGTACGTCCACTGTACGCTGTCCACCAATGTAATCAAAGCCCCATACAGCATTCATGAGATCATCTCTCGTCAACACAACTCCTGGCTTACGCGCCAAATATAACAGTACTTCGAACTCTTTAGGCCGCAAGTTAATACTATGCCCACCGAGGGAGACTTCATATCTCTCAGGGTATATCTCTAATTGACCTAAAATAATGGTAGAAGCAGAGATAGGTGTTTCTGTCGGTGCTTCTTCAGCAAGTCCAGAAATCCGCCGAAGTACAGCAC
Source organism: Paenibacillus sp. FSL R5-0345 (assembly GCF_000758585.1). NCBI lineage: Bacteria > Bacillati > Bacillota > Bacilli > Caryophanales > Paenibacillaceae > Paenibacillus > Paenibacillus sp. FSL R5-0345. The sequence goes on along the minus strand of NZ_CP009281.1, from coordinate 2,175,251 downwards.
TTACTCTTGCAAGTAGTTCGGAGACGCCGAATGGTTTGGTGATATAATCATCAGCACCTGATTTCAACCCTCTAACTACATCTTCTTCCGCATTTTTGGCGGTCAACACAATAATAGGTGTTCGGATACCTTGTCCACGCAATTTATCAAGGATGTCAATGCCATTCATACCTGGCAACATCAGATCTAATACGATCAAGTCAAAAGGTTCCCTCGTCGCACGATCATATCCTGCCGTACCATGATCCTCTACTGTCACCTCGTAACCTTCCTGCGTTAAGTTATAGGACAGCAGCCGGGCCAGTGTCGGTTCGTCTTCAATGACAAGCAATCGTTGAGCCATAGGTTCCCCCGTCTTCCATATAGTTTGATTTTTACAAAACAACAACAAAACAATCATATCACCATAATGTTAACTTGGTGTAAAATCGAAAGGTGAATTTACAGAAATCTAATCCACCTTTTCTTCCTGCAAGAGCGGCAACTCAATAATAAATGAGCTTCCGATCCCCAAATCACTTTTTACCGAAATCACACCATGGTGCATATCTACCAAGTGCTTCACAATAGACAGCCCCAGTCCAGTTCCGCCGGAGCTTCTAGATCTTGCCTTATCCACCCGATAAAATCTTTCAAAAATACGCGGCAGATCCTTTTTGGGAATGCCCATCCCTGTATCGGTAACGGTAAATTGAACATTCTCAGAACCATCTGGCTTCAGTATATTCTTAACATAGACTTTTACGCTACCCCCTTCATGCGTGTAATTAATCGCATTGGAGAGCAAATTCATGAAAATTTGACGCAGTTTATCCTCGTCTGCCTCAATGAACAGCTCCTCAGGAACCTCAACATTAAGACTAATATTCTTCTTCTCAGCCACTTTGCTAATGGTTCCTAGCACAGAATCAAAGAATTCAATGATATGAACAGGTGAACAATCGAGCTGCACACGTTTTGATTCGATTTTAGATAATTCTAAAATATCTCCTATTAATCGATTTAAACGTTCGTTCTCATCATAAATAATTTGCAAAAAGGAACGGGCTGTCTTCTCATCCTTAACCCCACCACCCAGCAAGGTCTCGGCAAAACCTTTAACAGCAGCAACCGGCGTCTTCAATTCATGGGATACGTTAGCGACGAATTCACTCCGCATCCGCTCAAGTCGACGTATCTCTGTTACCTCTTGCAGAAGGAAGAGCATCCCTCTGTAGGACCCATCCTGGATCATTGGTACTGCGTCCATACGTATAATTCGTTCTCTAGGATTGTAAATACTCCGTTCTTCATGGAGCGGTTCTTTACTCGATACTCCTTCTTCAAGCAGACGAGTCAGTTCATAATGACGTTTTAGCTCTTTGTACGAATGACCCGCCATTTCACTGTTGCTAACATCCAGCATATGCTCCGAAGCCCGGTTTAGCAGGGCAATTTCTTCGTCCGCATTGATCATTATGATGCCGCCAGTCATATTGTCCAGTACGCTTTGCAGCAGATCTTCATTATCACGAATGGTCTTAAGCTGAGCCTGAAGACTGTCAGCCATGGCATTAATCGCTGTTGCCAGCTGCCCAACCTCATCTTTGCGCTTCAAGTGGACTCTTGCATCATAATCAAGATCTGTTATCCGCCGTGCGACTCTCGTAATTTGTTCAAGCGGTGAAGTCATGCTCGATGCCACTTTATAGCTAACAATAGTTGCTAACAGGAATAAAACAACTAGCCCCCCAGCCATTATCATCCAAGCACGATTAAGCCCTTCCGTTACTGCATCAAGTCCCATCGAGACCCGAATGTATCCGTCAAAACCCTGATCCGAGGTTACCCGCTCAGCTACATAAAGCATCTCGCGATCCAAAGTTTCGCTGTAACGAATGGCTCGCCCAGTCCCCTCTTTAGCCGCAACAATCTCCTCTTCACGATCAGAGTGATTGTCCATCTCCAGCGGATTTTTCTCTGAATCCCCTAAAACTTTACCTGATTTACCAATAAAAGTAATCCGGGAATCTAGAAGCTTGGCGATATGCTCAGCCTGCTCCGTATAATACGAAATTGCATTAGAGCCGTCCATATCTACAAATTCCAATGTACCAGCGAGTAGATTTATTTCCCGGGACATGTTCTCCTCGAGAGCAGCTATATGGGAGCTCTTAAACAGATGAGCCATCGTAAATCCAGTGCCAATCATGGAAATGCCGATTAAGGCCATAAGTATAAACGTAAGACGCGCGCGAAACGGTTTCATCTAAAGTGTGCCTCTCCCTTTATCGTTGTATCTTTTATCCTAACTTCATTTTCATCAAAAAACCAGTGCTACTATTTTCGTGAAACAAATCCCCACTATAATAGATTATATAAAAATAACAGCCCAGTTTGATCATCTCTGGACTGTTACTTTGTATTACTTTTGTAAAATATCGTGTTTTCATTCTATGCAGGTTGCAAGAAACCACTGATTGCCCTGAATATCTCTAATCCCCGCTCCTCTTTCTCCATAAGACTTGTCCAGAGGTTCTTCAATGATAGATGCCCCGGCGTCCAAGCACTTACGAAAGGTCTCATCCACATTTCTTACATAGAGATGAATCGCGAGCTGTACTGGTGAATATTTCTCGTTAGCTTCAGAAACCTCTATGATTGAATCCCCAATTCGCAGCTCGGCATGTCTAATCTTTCCTTCATCATTCCGCAGCATATCATTAATTCTAGCATCAAAGCAGTTCACAACAAACTCAATCAATCGATCTGCACCTTCGACGATAAAATACGGGGTAACATTCAGAAGACCATTTCTAATATAATGCGGTACCATTCATCTACCTCCTTTAGACAAGCTCGGTAAATAAGGTCATCCTCTTTATACCTTATTTACCGAGCTGTAAATCACCTTATTTAAACACAGGCTCTTTGAACTGGGTTAGCTTGGCTGCGGAATCTTTCTCTACATCTGCGTGCAGACTGTTGCCATGGGCATCCATCGTTACTATAGCAGCGAAGCCCTCCACATCCAAATGCCACATCGCCTCAGGAATACCAAATTCCATGAAATCAACCGCATTTACTTTCTTGATGCATTCCGCATAATACTGTGCAGCGCCACCAATTGCATTGAGATATACGCCCCCATGCTCCTGAAGGGCTTTTAATGTTTTTGGACCCATTCCACCTTTTCCGATGACGGCACGAATTCCAAATTTTTTGATAATATCGCCTTGATAAGGCTCTTCACGGATACTAGTAGTCGGACCTGCTGCTTTAACATGCCAGCCTTCCTCGTCCTTCATCATTACAGGACCACAGTGATAGATCACGGCACCGTCCAAATCCACCGGAGCGTCATGATCCATTAGATATTTATGAAGTGCGTCACGGCCCGTATGCATTTCACCGGATAAAATGACTACATCCCCAACTCGTAAACTCCGGATATCCTCTTCACTAATCGGTGTGGTCAGACGTACTTCGCGAGATTCAGTAGCTGCATTGTTGTCTCCTGCACCTGGGACTTCTGATTCGGATGCCTGATCCCTTCCATCCTCTACCGAGATCCCTGTTCCGCTCTCATATAGCCACTCCTCAATATTGCCGGTTGATGGATCAACCAGTACACCTTGGCGGCGGAACGCCCAGCAGTTATACGCAACAGATACGAAAAAGCTGGCTGGGAGACGATTCATAACGCCGACCTTACAACCAAGCAGCGATACTTCCCCACCAAAGCCCATTGTTCCTATGCCCAGCTTATTGGCATTCTCCATGATGTAATCTTCCAGTTTACTGAGATCCTCTATCGGATTAACATCCTCCACTTTACGGAACAACTGCTTCTTAGCCAGCTCATACCCTGTCGTGCGGTCGCCGCCGATCCCAACGCCAATAAAACCAGCACTACAGCCTTGCCCTTGTGCCTGATAAACGGCATGGAGAATACATTTGCGGATTCCGTCCAGATCACGACCTGCTTTGCCCAATCCTTCTAATTCTGCCGGAAGGCTGTACTGGATATTCTTATTCTCACAGCCTCCACCTTTTAAAATAAGTCTAACGTCTATTTTATCTTCTTCCCACTGCTCGAAATGAATAACTGGTGTTCCTGCCCCCAAATTATCTCCGCTGTTCTCACCTGTTAGTGAATCTACGGAATTAGGACGAAGCTTGCCGTTCTTGGTCGCCCGTACGATGGCGTTATGAATATCTTTTTTCATCTCAATCTGATTGATTCCTACAGGTGTGTGAATGATAAATGTAGGCATCCCCGTATCCTGACAGATCGGAGACACTTGTGCCTCAGCCATTCCGATATTTTGAGCAATCGTAGTTAAAGCAAGACCTGACCGGGTAGCTCTGTCCTCTAGCGCGCGTCCCTTGGCGACCGCCCGGCGTACATCACCCGGCAAGTTCGTGGACGTTTCTACAATTAGATTATAAACGCTGTCTTCAAAATGCTGCATATTCATTCAAGCTCCTCTCAGCAGATCCAGATTATCTAAAGTCTGATACAATTAATATAATAATATCATACCTAGCACCGCATGAAAGGGGTTACTTTAAAATTGAACTACCATTTTTCCGCCTATTTATATCGGCTTCAATATATTCAGCGTTGGAGCCTAATGCGAAGCACCGCACCGGAGAACGTTGCTGAGCATTCTTTTCATGTTGCCCTGCTCACACATATGCTCTGTTCCATTGGTAATGTTCATTATGGGCGTTCATTAAATGCTGAAAGAGCAGCAACTATGGCCCTGTTTCATGATGCCAGCGAAGTGTTCACTGGTGACATTGCCACGCCAGTGAAATACAATAACCCTCGTCTACTTACTAGCTTCCGCGAAATGGAAAGAGTTGCTTCGGAACGCTTAACCGGTATGATTCCTTCCGAGCTTCAGGGCATTTACAAGCAACTGATGCAGCCAGAAGATAGTACTCCCGATTCGGAGGACGTCCTGCTGCATAGCTACGTTAAGGCAGCCGATCGGCTGGATGCCTACTTGAAATGTGTGTGGGAGGTTGCTGCGGGCAACCGTGAATTTGCAGCGGCGAAAGAGCAAACAGCCGCGAAGCTGCGCGGGCTCGGACTACAGGAAGTAGATTACTTCCTGACTCATATGGCACCGAGCTTTGAAATGTCGCTGGATGAGCTCTCTGCCGGAAACTAAACCCCAAGATCAATACAAAAAAAGCTCTAGTTCAGCTAATGGGACTGACCCCATAACATGAGACAAATCAAAACACCTTCAAGAGAATGGAACCTTGTCGTAAGATAAGGAGATCATCTTGGAGGTGTTTTTGCATTGGCAACCAGAGTAAGTTATCCCGTGGAAATAAAGATGAAAGCTATAGAAATGAGATTAGCAGGAGTACCTGTGAAAGAGGTTATGGAGCAGCTCGGAATACGGAATAAGACACAGCTAAAGACATGGATGAGATGGAATCGAAATGGTGAACGACATCGTTTGGAGCAGCCGGTGGGTAAACAGTACAGCTATGGCAAAGGTCCGGAGGACTCTTCGGAACTCGAAAAAGTAAAGGCAGAGAACCGATTCTTAAAACAACAATTAGATCTGCTAAAAAAGTACGAGGAGTTGGAGAGGAGGTGGAACCAGAGGCCGTTATTGCCTGGATTGAATCCATTCGAAACGAAGTGACGGTGTCTGAGGCTTGTAGATGGCTCGGAATCGCAAGAACGACTTACTACCGCTGGAAAGCAGCTGTGGGGACAAAGCATACAGACAAACTGGTGGAGAAAATCCGGGAGCTTTGCATCCGTCATAAATTCCGCTATGGGTACCGAAAAATCACGGCGCTCCTTCGGATAGAGCAGAGTATAAATCATAAGCGAGTCCAGCGGATCATGCAGTGTGAGGGGCTTCAGTGCCGCGTGAGGATGAAAAAACGAAAGGTGACTGGGCAATCTGTACACTCCTTTGAAAATCTGCTCAAGCGACAGTTTCATGCAGAAGCACCTCTGCAAAAACTCGTCACGGACATTACCTATTTGCCATTTGGCGGGAAGATGTTGTACTTCTCCAGCATTCTAGACTTGTACAATGGTGAGATTGTGGCTTACAGTATAGCAGATAAACAAGATACCTCTTTGGTGTTGGATACATTAAATCAACTTCCAAAGCAGAAAAAGATGTTGTTGCATAGCGACCAGGGCAGCGTGTATACGTCCTTTGCGTACCAGGAAGCTGTAAAAGGAAAAGGCATTACCATGAGCATGTCCCGTAAAGGAACGCCCGCTGATAATGCCCCCATTGAATCGTTTCATTCCACTCTAAAGTCTGAAACGTTCTACCTCGAAGATCTCACATCTACAACGACTGCAATCGTTGTAAAGACCATTCGAGACTACATCATTTACTATAACTCAATTCGAATTCAAGCGAAACTAAATAACCAGTCACCGATGGATTTCCGGCGACTGGCTACTTAAACTTGTAAGGTGTTTTGATCCCTGTCTCACAAACGGGGGTCAGTCCCTAATCCTGAATTAGAGCTTTTTATATATAGATCTTAGTTAAGCTGTAGCCTCTACCCGTTTACAACCTCGCCACCATTTACATGAATAACCTGTCCAGTCACATAGCTAGAATCATCGGAGGCTAGGTATACATATGCCGGAGCCAGCTCCTCTGGCTGTCCCGGACGCTTCATAGGCTGTGTACCCCCGAACTCGCTAACCTGCTTCGCATCAAAGGTAGACGGGATAAGCGGTGTCCAAATTGGACCCGGAGCAACACCATTTACCCGAATGCCTTGCTCCGCCAGATTCGTAGATAAGGAACGTGTGAAGCTCAGAATCGCTCCTTTTGTTGAAGAATAGTCCAGCAATTGTGGGCTACCGCGATAAGCGGTAATCGATGTCGTATTGATGATAGCAGATCCTGCTTTTAGATGAGGCATAGCCGCTTTGGTCAAATAAAACATCGCAAATATGTTCGTTCGGAATGTACGCTCTAGCTGCTCGGAAGTAATATCTTCAATCTTAGCTTGCGGATGCTGCTCCGCCGCGTTATTGATGAGAATATCCAGTTTACCGAGGCCCTCTACCGTCTGTTTAATTAGATCCTTACAGAAGGATTCCACACCAATATCTCCGGGAATTAGAATACATTTGCGACCTTCCTGCTCCACCTGACGTTTCGTTTCCTCTGCATCAGAGTGCTCATTCAGATATGAAATCACTACATCAGCGCCTTCTTTAGCAAAAAGAACAGCAACAGCCCGTCCGATTCCACTGTCTCCTCCAGTGATAAGCGCCGCCTTACCCTCCAGCTTACCTGCTGCTTTATAATTAGCCGGCTCATATTTCGGCAACGGCTTCATTTCGCTTTCAATTCCTGGCTGATGATGCTGCTCTTGCGGGGGTAAGGTTTTGGTAGCTTGCTTATTGTTTGACATAATCCCTATCTCCTCTCGTTAGCAATTGATAGTTAACTGATCGTCTTAGGATGGCTCAAGTATTAATGTTTATACGTACTTGCCCAATTTCTCAAACCACTTTTCGATAAGTTCTTACCACGCTGCAGATAGAATCAAACAATCTGAAGTTCATTTAAACACAAAAAAAACCACTCTCCATTACGGGAGTGGGCTCATCGTGATTCAGATTAAATGATGTCGTTAAAAACCATAAAGAATACCATGAGCAGCAATGACACTGACAGCAGCGCACTAAGCGTACGCAATTTGCCTGTTTCTGCTTTAACATCGCGGTTCTCACGAATTCCAGCAGCTGCAAGGCGCAGTGGCTTGCTCATAATACCGCCAAGTGCAAACATAGCTAGTAGCAATACAACAATAATAATCATCCATGCTACAGAATAATCACCTTTGGTCATCATGTAACCACCTGTAAGTAGTTGAATCACTAAACCGTACTGTGCAAAGCGGTTAAATCCAGTAACTGCACTTAACGTACCTTCTTTTGCTGCAGGTGACAATTTTTCAGCACGACCGATGATGAAAGGCAATACAAGGTAAAATCCTAGTGCCAGCGTCCCTATCATATGTAAGAAAAACAAAACGTTCCAATCCATATCATATCTCCTCCAATTTAACTGTGATAATAGTTACATCTTATTATACCCATAATAATAGAATAAGAAAAGCAACATAGGTGACCATTCTTTGAAGTTGTTGATAATAAAAGAGAGAGTCCTTAAGCCGTTTCACGGCCTTTGGGACCCTCCCCTTACTTCTACACAAATTTACACAGATAATAAAGCTGTTACCTCGCGTACGGATTCAGCGGACTTATCCAAAGCCGCTCTCTCCTCAGCCGTAAGCTCCAGTTCAAAAATCTTCTCAATCCCATTCGCACCAAGAAGAGCTGGAACACCCAGAAACAGATTGTCATAACCATATTCGCCTTCAAGCATGGCAATAACCGGAATGATTCGTTTCTTATCCTTCAAGATAGCTTCCGTCATTTGAACCAAAGAGGCTGCAGGCGCATAATACGCACTACCGTTTCCTAGAAGGTCAACGATTTCTCCGCCACCCACACGTGTTCGTTTCACAATCTCCTCGATACGATTCGCAGGAATCAATGTATCGATTGGAATGCCTCCGACACTAGAATAACGTACGAGCGGTACCATATCATTGCCGTGTCCGCCTATTACGAAACCTCGTACATCTTCAACGGATACGTTCAACTCTTGTGCAATAAAAGTGCAATAACGGGCTGTATCCAGCACGCCGGATTGTCCAATAACGCGATTCTTCGGAAAACCTAGCGCTTCAAATGCAGCATAAGTCATTGCATCTACCGGATTACTCAAAATAATTACGATAGATTCAGGCGCTACATGTCTTATGTTCTCGCATACCGACCTAACAATTCCTGCATTGATATTCACAAGATCGTCGCGGCTCATCCCAGGTTTACGGGCAATCCCTGCAGTGATAATTACAATATCAGAATCTACAGCATCTTCATAACTTGAGGTCCCGGTAATATGACTGTCGAATCTCTGCACAGGACCTGCTTCTTGCATGTCCAGCGCCTTACCCTTGGTTGGGTTCTCCATTTGCGGAATATCGAGCAGCACAACGTCACCAAGTTCTTTCTGGGCTAACATAAGAGCTGTAGTAGCGCCGGTAAAACCGGCGCCTACCACTGTAATTTTATAACGCTTGATTGCCACAGATTCGCCTCCTAGAAATGATAAAGGTAAGGCTAATATGATCTGGCAAATCTAACTTATAGGTGGTTAATAATTTCGTCTGCAAATGCGGAGCATTTCAGCTCAGTTGCACCTTCCATCAGACGAGCAAAGTCATAAGTCACGGTCTTATTGTTAATAGCCGTTTCCATCCCTTTATAAATCAGGTCCGCTGCTTCCTGCCAGCCCAAGTGCTCCAAGAGCATTACGCCGGACAGAATAACAGAACCAGGATTCACAACGTCTTTGTCAGCATATTTAGGAGCTGTACCATGGGTAGCTTCAAAAATAGCGTGGCCAGTAATATAGTTAATGTTCGCTCCAGGAGCGATGCCGATGCCGCCGATTTGTGCAGCAAGTGCGTCGGACAGGTAATCCCCGTTCAAGTTCAACGTAGCAATAACATCGAAATCAGTTGGACGAGTCAGAACTTGTTGCAGCGCGATATCCGCAATTGCATCCTTGATAATGATTTTGCCAGCAGCTTCAGCATCCTTCTGAGCAGCATTAGCGGCAGCCTCACCGTCACGTTCCTTAATCACATCATATTGACTCCAAGTGAAGACCTTATCTCCGAACTCTTGCTCAGCTACTTCATAACCCCAGTTTTTGAAGGCACCTTCAGTGAACTTCATGATGTTTCCTTTGTGAACAAGCGTTACGCTCTTACGTCCATGCTTGATCGCATATTCAATTGCAGCGCGCACCAAACGCTTCGAACCTTCGGAGGATACCGGTTTGATACCAATACCAGAAGTTTCAGGGAAACGGATTTTGTTAACTCCCATTTCTTTTTGCAGGAATTCGATGACTTTCTTCACTTCAGCAGAGCCTTCTTGATATTCAATCCCTGCATAGATATCCTCTGTATTCTCACGGAAAATAACCATATCCACCAGCTCAGGACGTTTAACAGGAGAAGGAACACCTTGGAAATAACGAACTGGACGCAGACATACGTACAAATCCAATTCTTGACGCAAAGCTACATTCAATGAACGGATACCGCCTCCGATTGGAGTAGTAAGTGGTCCCTTGATCGCCACAAAATATTCGCGGATTGCTTCCAACGTATCATTTGGCAACCATTCACCATATGTATTGAAAGCTTTTTCGCCAGCAAATACTTCGTACCAAGCGATTTGCTTAGTACCACCATAAGCTTTAGTTACTGCTGCATCAAGTACGCGCTTGGAAGCTTTCCAAATATCACGGCCTGTGCCGTCACCCTCGATAAAAGGAATGATTGGATTATTCGGAACTTGTAGTTTTCCTTCTTTAATCGTGATTTGTTCGCCTTCTGTAGGTAGATCGAATTTTTCTAGTTTCAACATTTGAGTGTATTCCTCCTAAAGTTTTGTGGGATTTAAATAGCATTGACAAGCATCGAACAAAACTCTCATCATCATTAAATCAAAAATTTAAAACACTATTGCTAGGGTTCATTCTACTAAACATTAGGAGCAGCCTGCAAGGCTGCCCTTCTATCTTTCGTCCACTGGAACGTATTTCTGTTCAATCATACCTGTGTATTCTGCACGTGGCCGAATAATCCGGTTATCTGTATATTGCTCCAGAATATGTGCAGTCCAGCCTGAAGTCCGGCTAATTGCAAAGATAGGAGTGAACAGCTCACGTTCAATACCCAACTGTGTATAAACTGACGCCGAATAGAAATCAACATTCGGTTTAAGTCCCTTTTGCCCGGTAATCAATTCCTCAATATTTACGGACATATCGTACAGCGTAGTATCATTCTTCATCGTGCCAAGTTCCAAAGACATTTTCATCAAATGCTTTGCACGTGGATCACCATTCTTATATACTCGATGACCGAAGCCCATGATCTTCTCACGGTTATCCAGCTTCTTACGGATATAAGGTTCAACCGCTTCCAAACTTCCGATCTCCTCTAGCATCTTCATAACGGCTTCATTCGCCCCACCGTGAAGCGGGCCTTTGAGCGCACCAATAGCGGAGGTAACCCCGGAATAAATATCCGATAATGTCGCAACCGTAACCCTGCCTGCAAAAGTCGAAGCATTCAGCTCATGGTCCGCATGAAGAACAAGTGCGGTATCAAGTGCTTTGACAGATACGCTGTCCGGCTCTTTTCCCCACAGCATATAGAGGAAGTTCTCAGCAATAGAAACGCCTTCTTTCGGAGCCACTGGTTCAAGCCCTTTGCGAATACGCGACAGTGCCGCCACAATTGTTGGGAGTTGTGCCTGCAGTTTTACCGCCTTAATCTCGTTCGCTTCTCTGCTCATATCGTCAGCCGCTTCATCATAGAGAGCCAGGCTTGATACAGCCGACCGCAACGCTGCCATGGTGTTGGCGTCTTTTGGATAGAGCTTCATTTGCTCGATTACCTGCTCAGGAATCTGTGCAAAAGCACTGAGATCCCGCTTGAGTGCTTCCAGCTCTGGCGCCGTCGGCAGACTGCCGAACCATAACAAATAAGCTGTTTCTTCGAAGGTAGCATGTTCTGCAAGTTCATCAATATCATAACCGCGGTAAGTGAGTACACCATCCACAATAGAGCTAATGGATGAAGTTGTTGCAACGATACCTTCCAAGCCTTTGGTAGCTGTCATAGCATATCTCTCCTTTGCCAACAAGGTATAAAAACAATCTTCACTTCAATGAAAACATTTCCAATTTAAAGCATTATAAAATCTAAAAAGTGCGTTAAAAAACATTTCTGTCAGGAATGCTGAATGACCAACATACTCGTATCTTTATTCATCATACTGGATTTTGTCGGTTATGTGAACAATGTGGAAGCTTTGCAGCGCATCAAATGATTTTATCAGAGAGATAGAAAAAAACTTCTAAACCCCTGATTCAATATTGCCATTTCAGTTTAGAGATTCCGGCCCATTCTAATATTTATCCTATATTCTAGTCTTTAAATAGGTTCTATGAATATATATGAAGACGAGCTCTTATTCCCCTGTATGTGCAGGAATGAAGAAGGTGTGGTCTCAGTATGGATCGTTTGGTATTAAAAAGGCTGCTGCGCGGCCTATGGGTCGTTCTGGCTACTTCCATCCTCCTGCTGGCAATCTATCTATTGCTTCCGCTGTTATACCCGCTGCTGCTCGCTTGGCTGCTCGCCTATATCATGCATCCATTAGTGCTTATTCTGAAAGGCTTCAAATTACCAGGCTGGTTGGCGGTATCGCTCGCTCTGTTATTTTACATAGGTGGAATCGCACTGGTCCTGACCGCGATGATTACAAGACTCGTTAAAGAATTAATCGTCCTGCTTCAGACCTTTAATCTCCACACCGACCAATGGAAAGATCTCCTGATGTCCTTAAGCCAGAATGCAAGCTTACAGAATATCATCAACCAAATTAATCAATTCTACCGCGACAATCCTGACTATCATGCTACGATTGACAGCAATATCAGCAGAACAACGGAAACCGTAGGATACGCAGTCACTCAAGTAGTCACAGGATTTTTTAATGTAATATTGAAACTGATCTCCGCACTTCCTAGTATGGGTACAATTCTTATCGTGGTTGTTCTTGCTGCCTTTTTCATTAGTACAAGTTGGGAGCGTCATAATGAGAAATTCACAAGCTGGCTGCCAACAGCATTCCTAAAGCCTGTATCTGATATCTGGAGAGATTTACGCAGAGCGCTTTTCGGTTATCTCCGCGCTCAGGTTATCCTGATCTCTATCACAGCGATCATTGTTGTGATCGGGCTGTTGCTGCTGGGCGTGAAGTCCGCGTTTGCTATCGGCTTAATGATTGGCTTTGTGGATCTGCTGCCTTATCTCGGTGTGGGAATTGTGATGCTGCCTTGGGCGCTGTACTCTTATATGACGGACAATCTGGCACTGGGAATCGGACTCTCCATACTCTATGCCGTTATCCTTATTACCCGGCAGGTGCTTGAGCCAAAAGTGCTCGCGAGCAGCATTGGACTTGATCCCCTTGCCATGTTGATTGGCATGTTCGCCGGCCTGCAATTATTCGGTATGCTAGGGCTAATCATCGGACCTGTTGTTCTTGTTATCCTTGTTGCCTTTAACCGTGCCGGCGTATTCCGAGCTTTACACAGCTACATTGTTAGCGGCCGATTAAGATAGGAACCCATAATTATCAATTCGCAAAATAGCAAACAGAGCGGGCCCTTCGTCAATGACAGGGGTCCGCTCTGTTATTGTTGTGAACAGGATTCTAACGACGGTAAAAGGTGAAGGTGCCATTCTTCATCTTCTTCTCAATCCACTTCAGCAAAAATATACGGTACAAAGGCCGAGTCAATGGAAAAACTAGCGTGAACCCGACAATATCGGTTACGAAGCCCGGCAATATCAGCAGCAATCCTCCAAAAAAAATACATAAGCCGTCCAGCATCGTCCGACCAGGAACACGGCCCTCCTGCATATGTGTTTTGCTATCCTGAAGCACCTTCTTACCTTCAAAACGCATCATTAGCAGGCCGATTACCGAAGTGGTCAGCATAAGCAGCAGTGTTTTGAATGCTCCAAGTTGATCTGCTACGTAGATAAAACCGAATAATTCCACAGCAGGAATAATAAATAGTCCAGCCCATAACCATTTGCTTCTAATCATACTGAACTCCCTTCTTCCCGCAGCGCCTCTTTTATTGCGTGAAAGAGCTCTGGAAGGGCTCTATCCAGCCTGGCAGGCCTCCATTCCCGGTTCACCCAAACATGACTTGTCGTGCCGGTAACTAACAGCTCCCCAGGTGGATCCATCGACCGCAACTCCCCTAAAGTAGCTACTAAATCTTCTGAATTTCTACCTTCTTCTTCCGAAAGTCTCCGCACTTGATACTCAAATACGACTCTTAACGCTGAGAAAGTAATCATTCGCGCATACACGGTGATAAGATCATCATATCGCGCCGGACTTTTAAATTGCAAATCTGCTGAAGTGACAGGAAGTAAGACACCTTGTTTCTCAAGTTCACGATAAGTAAAACCAACCTGACGGAACATCTCTGTACGACCGGACTCAAACCAGTTCAAATAATTCGCATGATACACAACGCCCATCTGATCACTTTCCTGATATCGAACACGCAAGGTCGACTTATACCATCGGCTGGGTAAGCCAGCTCGCTCTAATTCCATCTAAAAATACTCCTTTCGGCATAGCAGCAGGGGAGCATTTAAGCCTGAACCCCTTCTGAAGGTAACGTTGTTGTTGATAATTTGCGCCGAGAGCTTCTGGCAACATAGAACAGCAGCATTGCGCCTGCGATAGAGCTCAACATACAAGACAGATTCATTACTTCTACCCCGCCTTGATTAAGCAAAAATCCATTCAGTAAATTACCGACAATGCCAGCAAAACCTGAGAACACCATATTAAATACACTTTGACCAGTGGCCTGCATCTCGTTAGAAGTGATCTGAGATACATATTCGACTGCAGCAATATAAAAGAACCCAAACGAAAGACCGTGCAGCACCTGCACACCGATCATTACTGATGGATAAGGAAAAGCAACCTGAATACCCCATCGCAAAACATAAATAAGGGCCCCAAGGAGCAAGGTACGCTCACGCCCTAGCTTCTTGATCACCTTAGAAGCAAACAGCATGGAGGGTACATTAGTCACCGATGCGAGAAAAAGAGCAATCCCTGCATAGCGAGTGGAGCCTCCAACCGATTGAAAAGCGATTACAAAATATGTACCAAAGGCAGTCATCGTCTGATTCACAAGAAAGCTGCCGCCCAAAAAAGCAAGGAAGACCCGATTCCCCAGCAGTTGTCTTACCCCCTGAGTAAACGATTGCCTCATCATATGATTCTCTTCCGCCTGCTTCGGCAATGTAAACGCAATAAGAACCGCAATCACATTAAAAAAGAGAAAAGGCAGCCATATCGTGGATACAGAGAAGGTGGATACATACACTCCCCCTGCATAAGCTCCCAGAGCCGCTCCAATGCTCATCATAAGCCGAATGCTACCATAAGTGGCCCCAGCTCTATTCGCCGCTGAGATCGCGTAAGAATCGGCTATAGGAGCCTGTGTAGAAGAGAAGATCGTTGAGCACGTATACACCAGAAGGAGCACAATGAAATATTCCGAACGATAAAACACGGCTAATAAAGCCGGAACCGCCACACTTAGGATTAGTACTAAACGTGTCTGATTATACCGATCAGAGATAATCCCCCACATCGGCTGAATGGTGATCGCTATTAGCGTACCTGTTGCCATTAGTATACCTATCTGTCCGCTATTAAGTCCATTGTGGACCAAGAGCAGCGAAAGATAGGAGCCAAATGAACCTCCGGCCAATCCTAAGAATAGATAAAAGCCGCGCAGCTTCGATAGTTTTTCCATTTGTGCTAAAAGTCCTCTCTAACTTCTTAATTAAGTATAAATGCCTTCGGCCACTTATAAGGACGGTATACGTTTAAGCGATAACTATAGGCTCATAAAGTATGGAGCTTAATATTTTTATATTTTAACAGAATACCCGTACTTCCTATGTAATCATCGCATTTAATATAGCAGTACTATAAAGGCGGTGGACAAGTTGAGCATAAATCATAATCCTCTCATGGTAAATCATCCCTGTCTAACAGACAAGTCTAATGCGAGCAATAAACAGAGCTCAGCCTTCGGCTGGTCATCTAAGAACTGGAGTGGCTACACTGTTACTGGCAGAAAAGGCGCTTTCAACCGCATTTCCGGTGAATGGATCGTCCCATACGTTAAACCAACCTACAAATCCACCTATTCCTCTGCATGGATTGGCATCGACGGATTCAAGAACAGCAGCCTTATCCAGACGGGAACAGGTCATGAATTCGTAAATGGGATTGCCCGTTACTACGCCTGGTGGGAAATCCTGCCTGACGCTGAGACTGTAATCTCTTTTCCAGTATACCCGGGAGATCATATGAAGGGTACTATCACGAAAATAAGCCACACAAAATGGTCTATCACACTCCGAAATTTAAGCCGAAATTGGGCCTTCCGAACGCTCCAGCGGTATACCGGTCCACAAACGTCCGGCGAATGGATAATGGAGGCTCCCGAGGTCGATGGTTCCATCGCAAAGCTGGCCCGCGTCTGTACAACCTATTTCAATTGCTGTCGAATTAACGGAAAACGGCCTAGGTTAACTCTTTCTAACGGAGGGATCATGGTCCAGAATAACATCACCGTTGCGGTTCCTTCCAGTCCAAGCCATCGAGGGGACTCTTTTAGCGTCAAACGTATAAACTAACAGTTTGAATGGATTCAAGTAAAAAAAAGCTGCCTCACTTGTAGGTTTTCACTACATCTGAGACAGCTCTTATATTTTAAAATATATACTACGAATCAGGCAAAGCCAGTCGAGTACTACTCGATTGTGCTTACTTTTACCAAGTTAGTGGAACCGGAACGTCCAAGTGGAATTCCTGCAGTAATCACAACTAGGTCGCCAGCATGAACCAGACCGGAATCCTTACCACCTTGGATTGCTGTTTCAAGCAATTCATCTGTGGAAGTAGCTACTTTACCGAATACTGGTGTTACGCCCCAAACGAGGGACAATTGACGCATAGTTCTTTCTTGTGTCGTAACAGCAATGATTGGTGCTTTAGGACGGTATTTGGAAACAACGCGTGCAGTATGACCTGTAACCGTCGAAGAAAGAATAGCCTTAGCGTTCAGATCCAAAGCGGAAATTGCAACGGATTGGCTGATCGCTTCTGTAACTGTAGTTTCTTGTGCAGTTTGTTGTTTCGAGAAAATTTCATGGTGATCCAGTGCGGACTCCGCTTTCTCAGCAATACGGGACATTGTAAGAACGGATTCTACTGGATATTTACCAGCAGCAGTTTCTCCGGAAAGCATGATTGCATCTGTTCCGTCGAAAATAGCGTTTGCTACGTCACTTGCTTCAGCGCGAGTAGGACGTGGGTTACGTTGCATAGAATCCAGCATTTGTGTAGCTGTGATTACTGGTTTGCCAGCAACGTTACATTTTTGAATCATCAATTTTTGAGCCAAAGGTACATCTTCAGCTGGGATTTCAACACCAAGGTCACCACGAGCAACCATCAGGCCGTCGGAAGCTTCTAGAATTTCATCAAGGTTGTCAACACCTTGTTGGTTTTCGATTTTGGAAATGATTTGAATGTGAGAAGCGTTGTTTTTCGCAAGCAGCTCACGAATTTCCTGAACGTCGCTAGCTTTGCGAACGAAGGAAGCGGCGATAAAATCGATGTCCTGTTCGATACCGAAAAGAATATCGTTGGTGTCTTTTTCCGTAATACCCGGCAAGGAGATGTTTACTCCTGGTACGTTAACGCCCTTTTTGCTCTTGATCGTACCACCGTTTACAATACGGGTCTTGATTTCTGTACCTTGAATGTCGACAACTGTCAAACCAATTAGACCGTCATCAATAAGGATAGTGGAGCCTACTTGAACATCATTAGGAAGCTCGCTGTACGTGATGGAAATACGTTCTTGGGTGCCAAGGATTTCTTCCGTAGTTAGTGTCAGGTACTCGTCCTGAACTAGTTCAATCGGTTCTACTTCCAACTTGCCTGTGCGAATCTCCGGTCCTTTTGTATCGAGCAGGATAGCAACAGTTTTGTTCAGTTCCTTAGATGCTTGACGGATCGTTTTAATCCGAGCACCATGCTCTTCAAAATCGCCGTGGGAGAAATTCAAACGGGCCACATTCATACCAGCCAAAATCAATTTTTTGATATTCTCCAACGATTCACTCGCAGGTCCGATCGTACATACAATTTTACTTTTCCGCATTAGGTTTTCCTCCGTTTTTTCGTTCTCTCTGTCTCACTTTTTCCAACTACAAAATCTACTACAAGGCTAACTAATTAAATAGGAACTTTGTCACATGTGCCTTTAACTACGCCCTTATGAATATTACTGCAACTTAGACACAAAATCAATGTTGTAGGCTCTTTTAGATGTAATTTGAGCTCGAATTATCTGAACGCACAAAAAAAATTAAAATAATCCCGGCATTGCGTCGAGATTATTTTAATTCCAATAAAATGTATAATTTACACTTAATTCAATATGGTCCACTAAGTATGGTTATATGTCTTAAAGTGCAAATGGCAACACCCTTCTTACACTTCAGATTCCACTTCTTCTTCAAGGAAAATCTGCTCCTGCTGGGCTTCAGCAAACTCACCGATTTTACGGAATTTACGGTAACGATCTTCTTTCAGCTCCGCACTATTCAGAGAAATCAGCTCCTGCAAGTGACGCCATAACGCATCCTTAATTGCAGCTGCTGTAGCCTCGTAATCACGATGTGCGCCACCTTTTGGCTCAGGAACAATCTCTTCAACGACTTCCATTTCAAGCAGATCAGATGCCGTTATCTTCATGGCTTCCGCCGCTTGATCAGCCTTCGAAGCATCCTTCCATAGAATCGAAGCAGCCCCGTTAGGAGATATTACAGAATAGATGGCATGCTCCAGCATAAGCACTCTGTTACCCACTGCCAGTGCTAGTGCGCCGCCACTTCCGCCTTCTCCGATGACAACACAGATAACAGGAACACCAAACTGAGACATTTCACGCAAATTACGCGCGATCGCTTCAGACTGGCCTCTTTCCTCAGCTGTATTGCCTGGATATGCGCCTTTCGTATCCACGAAGGTAATAATGGGACGTTTGAACTTGTCCGCTTGCTGCATCAGACGTAGCGCTTTACGGAAGCCTTCAGGGTGTGCGCTGCCGAAAAAGCGTAAAATATTTTCTTTCGTATCTTTACCGCGTTGCTGGCCAATGACCGTAACCGGGACGCCGTTCAGCTTCGCGATACCGCCTACAATAGCTAGATCATCCCCAAACATCCGATCTCCGTGCAGCTCAATAAAATCTGTGAAGATCTGTCCCATAAGATCAAGTGAAGTCGGACGACCTTGATGTCTGGCTAGATGCATTTTTTGAGAAGGAGAGATATTAGAATACACTTCCTCCTCAAGCACACGGTACCGTTCTTCCAACCTTGCTACCTCATCCGTAAAATCAATACCCTTCTCTTCGCCAAACTGCTTTAGCTCGGCAATTTTCTTGCGCATTTCAACTAGAGGCATTTCAAAAGGCAACTCTCCTGCCAACCTAAAATCCCCCTTTCACATCATGCAATTCCAAAATTTTGGTCAGTGTAGCGCGCATTTCTTTACGGTGCACAACCATATCAATCAAGCCATGCTGCAGATTAAATTCAGCTGTCTGGAAATCATCCGGAAGCTTCTGGCGAATCGTCTGTTCAATGACTATACGTCCTGCGAAACCGAATACCGCTCCAGGCTCTGCAATAATAATATCGCCAAGACTAGCAAAACTTGCAGAGACTCCGCCGGTTGTCGGATCTGTAATTATAGAAATATAAAGGCCGCCCACCTCATTAAAACGAGCAAGGGCTGCACTGGTCTTCGCCATTTGCATAAGGCTTAAAATACTCTCCTGCATTCTCGCTCCGCCTGAAGTAGAGAAAATAAGGAGTGGAAGCTGCTTCTCCGTGGCTTCTTCAATCGCCCGGGTAATCTTCTCACCTACCACAGATCCCATACTGCCGGAGAAAAATTCGAAATTCATCACAGCTACGATCACTGAATGTCCGCCAATAGATCCCTGTCCCGTAATCACGGCATCAGTTTGTCCCGATTTTAGTTGCTGCTGCTCCAGTTTAGAAGCATAACCCGGGAATTTCAGCGGATCTATGGAATACATTTCACTGTCAAACTCAATAAAGCCCTCTGGGTCTAACGTCATAGCAATACGCTCAACAGCATTCAAGCGCAAATGATGACCACAAGTAGGACATACTTTTAGATTCTTTTCCAATTCCTTGCTATACTGGATCGTTCCGCATTTATTACATTTACTCATTAATCCTTCTGGAATTTCCCGTTTGGGGCGTTCGCCTTCTGCAGGCTCGCCGCTTCGCTCCAGACGTTCTGAAGGAATAGTCGCGTACTTCCGTTTCTTCTGAAATAAATCTTTGAACACACCCGCACCTCTTCAGCCGTTTATTTGCGTTATGCAGCTTGCCGCTGTCATGACTTTTCTCTTGATAGAAATTCAGGGATGCAGAATAAGATTAAGGACTTCCTGTACTTCCTCCAGTTCACCCGAAGGAACCAATATCTCAAACTGCTGCTTGGACATATTGATTGGACGGCATTTTACTAAAAAACCTTCTTCAGTCAGCTTACTCTTAATCATATCCGCCACTTTGGCGGTCGGCGCGATATATATTACCGTCCACATGCCTTGCAAGGCCTCCCCAATCTTAATTCCCAGCCGTATCCCGTATAATGGAATTATGATAACACAGTTTTCTTTTTTCCCGCAACAGGCGTAGGGCAAAGGAAGCAAGACTGAGGAACTCGTTCAAACGAAATAAATCGAGTCATTTATTCCGTGTCCGTGACTATAGGATATACTTTTGCTCCTTCATGCCGATGAGCAATTCTAGCAGAAGCAGCTGCAGCGATACCCGCCACAAGGTCATCCAAGAACACATGAATACTCCCCTTATCATCGTTCAATTCACCGATGATTCCAAGCTTTATTTTGTCCAAGTACCCAAATCCTGTAAGTCCGATCATCCCATATACCCCTGTGATACCAAGGGCTAGAGTCTCGTCCGCACCATAAAGTGATTCATCCGCCTCCATAACTGCCTGGAGCGGCTGCGGAAGCAGTCTTTTTTCTGCCAGTTCATCAAGTGCGATCCCCGTCATTAACGTGTACTGCACTTCTCTTTTTCCCAGAACAGATTTCACACTGGAAAGGCATTCTTCCTTGGATAAACCGGGATAATAAACAGATTGTAAAATATATACGATCTCAGCAATAGAAGAAAGTGATACGCCTCTACGTTCCAACAGATCGACTGCCATTTGATAGGACATGATGTCATTCCCCTTTCCGCCCAGGGATTCGCCCTGTGGTTTCCTAATGTATGCGGAAAAGGATAGAATTGTTCTTATTTTATTCTTACGGTACCTGCTCCCAGCATAGACTCGATAGCCGCGAACAGCTCCTGAGTAGGTTTGATCCGGTAGTTATCGCTAAGGGCCAGGAGCTTCTGATCCCGTTCGTAGAACAGAATCGTCGCTACTGGGCCTGGATGATTCTGCAGCAGCTCCTTCAAGCGCGACAGCTGCGCAGCATTCTCGGCGGCCGGCGTGATCTTGATAAAGACACGCTGGCCTGAGACCGGCGCTTGCGCAGCGGCCGGTGCAGGTGTTGCAGGCGCAGCTGCGCCGCCTGCAGGTCTGCCCGCGGGGCCAGTGGCGGCCCCGCTAGCCCGCGAAGCAGGAGCGCCGCCGCGCGGCGGTGCTCCTGCTGAGGCCGAGCGTCCCGCGCTATAAGAGCGGGACGCGGCGGCACTACGGCGCTGCAGCAGGCCGCGGAGTGTCTCCGCGGAGAGCAGCGCCACTTCCTCGGCCAGCAGCTTGAAGCCTTCGTCCTCCTGCTGCACCTTGGCGCGCAAGGCTAACAGCGCGCCCTTGGCAATCAAGCTGCGGCTTCGCTTCCACACCTCGGGGAAGAGCACGACTTCGCAGCGTTCGATCTGATCTTCCCATTCGATGAAGGCCATCGATTTTCCTTGCTTCGTCGTAATTTCCTTCACGGATACGACCATGCCGGCCGTAACCGTCTGACTCTCATCTGCGGCTTCACCGAGGTCCATCAGCCGCTGTATACCGGGCTCCTCAAGCAGCTCAGCGCTATCGTCGAGCGGGTGACCTGATAGATACAGCCCCAGCAGCTCACGTTCCATCTCCAGCTGCTGTCCTACTGTGAACTTAGGGATATCCGGATAGCGAATCTCCCAGTTTGGCGTTTCCACCAAATCGTCGAACAACTGGATTTGCAGCTCATCCCGCTCCTTGCGCCATTTCAGCGCGGCGTCAACGGTCTCGTCCAGCATAGCGAGCAGCTGGGCTCTATGACCCGGCAGACAGTCAAAAGCTCCTGCCTGCAGCAAAGACTCCACTACCCGCTTGTTGCAGACCCGCAGATCGACTCGTCGACAGAAATCGAGCAGACTGTCGAACGGCCGCTCCTTACGGACCGACATAATATTCTCCACTGCTAACGTTCCGACATTCTTAATCGCCGCGAGCCCAAAGCGGATATGCCCTGTTCCCGTTTCTTCCCCTGGAACCGGGGTAAACAACACGCCGCTCTCGTTCACATCCGGCGGTAACACGCCGATGCCCGTGCGGCGGCAGTCCAGTACATACTCCGCCACCTTACGGTGGGTGCCCATTACAGCCGTCAGCATAGATGCCATAAACTGTACCGGATAATGCGCCTTGAGATATGCCGTCTGGAAAGCCAGCACACCATAAGCCGCCGCATGCGCACGAGGGAAACCATAATCGGCAAACCTTACAATCATATCATAAACGGCATTCGCATCCGCTTCGTTATATCCTTGCTGCAAGCTCCCCTGTACAAAATGGCTGCGTTCCTTATCCAGCGTCTCACGTTTCTTCTTAGAGACCGCTCGCCGGAGCAGATCCGCTTCACCAAGCGAGAATCCGGCCATAAGCGAAGCAATCTGCATAATCTGTTCCTGGTACACAATAATCCCATAGGTATCCGCTAATATAGATTTCAAATCAGAATGTGGGTACTCTACTTCAATCTGGCCGTGCTTTCCTGCTATATATTTCGGGATAAATTCCATTGGACCCGGACGATACAGCGCTAGAACCGATACGATATCTTCAAAACCATTAGGCTTCAAATCCTTCAGCACACGTCTTACACCCGCCGATTCCAGTTGGAAGACCCCAGTCGTCTCCCCTGCACCTAGCATTTCATACGTAAGGGGATCATGATCTGGTATCGTTTTGAAATTCGGAACACTGCCACTCATTTCTTTAATCGAATTCATACAGCGTTCGATAATCGACAAAGTACGCAAGCCCAGAAAATCCATCTTCAACAGCCCGACACTCTCCAAATGCTCCATAGAGTACTGAGTTAAAGCTGTGCTTTCGTTACCTTCCTGGAGGGGTACAGCATCAGTTAGCGGACCTTTGGAAATGACAACCCCGGCAGCATGTGTCGAAGCATGACGAGGCATTCCTTCCACTTTCATTGCCATATCCAGCAAGCCCTTGATCTTCGGATTACTGTCATATAGCGCTTTAAGATCTGGAGTAGTCTCTAGTGCTCTAGCGAGGCTGATGCCTAGTTGTCCTGGGATGAGCTTGGCAGCTTTGTCTACCTCGTTATAAGGTAAATTCAGCACCCTGCCCACATCACGAACCGCAGCCCGTGCAGCCATGGTTCCAAATGTAATAATCTGTGCCACATGTTCTTTGCCGTATTTCTCCACCACATAAGCGATAACCTCATCACGGCGTTCATCACTAAAATCGATATCAATATCCGGCATCGTGATCCGTTCTGGATTTAAGAAACGTTCAAAGAGCAAGTTATACTTAAGCGGATCAACATCCGTGATTCGTAGGGAGTAAGCGGTAAGACTCCCCGCGGAGGAACCCCGGCCCGGTCCTGTAGCAATCCCCTGACGATGACAATAAGCGATAAAATCCCACACAATTAGAAAATAATCGCTAAATCCCATACTCTCGATGACACCAAGCTCATAGGCAAGACGCTTCTCAGCAGTCTCTCTTTGCTCAGGCGATACCCATAGTGGTGTGTCAATATATCGTTCTTCAAGCCCCCTAAAGCATAACTCACGCAAATATGCAGCAGAGTCCATACCTTCCGGAATCGGTGAATAAGCAGGCAGAATATGTTGACCGAAGGTAAGCTCCAGATTACATTTTTCTGCGATCAGTAGCGTGTTACTAATAGCATCAGGCACATGCGGGAATAACGCCGCCATCTGTTCACTGCTTTTTAAAAATAACTGATCTGTTCCGATCTTGAGCCGTTCCTCATCATCCACAGTTTTACCTGTTCCAATACAGATCAGAACATCCTGTACCTCTGCATCTTCCTTAGCTAAATAATGAACGTCATTCGTAGCTACGAGTGGGATATCACAGGCCTTGGCAAGTGCGATCAGCTTCGGATTTACTCGCTTTTGCTCGGAAATTCCGTGATCTTGAAGCTCCAGGTAGAAGTCTTCGCCAAAAATCTCCTTATATCGCAGCGCAGCCTTTCGCGCTTCATCATCTCTTCCATGCAACAGATGCTGCGGCACTTCGCCGCCTAGACATGCACTAAGGCATATGATCCCCTCCGAATGAGCGGCCAGAACCTCCATATCAATACGAGGTTTATAGTGATGGCCTTCCAGATGGCCGATAGAGATCAGCTTCATCAGATTCTTGTAGCCGGTTTCATTCTTGACGAGCAGAATCAGGTGATAAATCGGTTGATCTTTGCGACTGCCCCGCTCTCGGCGAGAGCCTGCGGTTAAATAAGCTTCACAGCCGATAATCGGCTTGATTCCATTCTCTTTACACGCTTTATAAAAGGGGATCGCCCCATACATCACTCCATGATCCGTAAGCGCCAGCGACTTCATGCCGTATTCGCCGGCCCGGCGCACGAGATCGGTAATGCGCGCCGCCCCGTCCAGTAAACTGTATTCGCTGTGCACATGCAAATGCACGAAAGGGCTCATCATCCCACTTCCTTTCTACTACAAAAATCAAACATAAATAGTTGTTCAAAAAGTCCGCTTTTGATCACGAAGTAACCCAAGAAGCTTACTCAACATCGAATATTGAATTCAGGCGAAATTTCCGGTGTTCACGTAGCTTCCGCTACGACCGCTCCTCATTTTCTACCCTCTTTCAATCTTCCCGGTGCTGAAAGCCGTACTTTTTGAACTCGCACTATAAGATGAAACTATTTTATCATATTAAAGGGGGACCCGCCCATAGAATGGATTAAGAGCACATGGACAGGCAACGTTTATAGATGCCTCGTCCGGGAAGGGGCCTTTATGAGCATTTTTATGAGCAAAGCGATCCTCGATTTCTTTATCGCCTTCGGCATCGTACTTGGCGGAGCTATGGTCGGTGGAATCGGCGCCGTTGTCTCCCTGCAACCACCGACGCAAACGATGCTAGATGTAGCAGACCGGATTAAAATATGGGCACTTGCCGCCGCTGTAGGGGGTACTATGGACCCTTTACGGGTCATTGAAAGCAACATGATTGGGGGCAACCTTTCCCCTGCCATCAAGCAAATCATGTATATTGCCTTCGCTTTTCTCGGAGCCCATATGGGCAGTGAGCTAGTAAAATGGGTGTGCGGCAGGGGGTAACGACAGTGAGAGTTCCACCATTCAGTCGTTTTCGTAGATTCACTCAAATTTCCGCTATATTCATGCTAGGGATCGTCGTGGGAGCCGTCATATACAACGCCATATACCATGTTGGATATAATGTGTTATGGCTGAATAATGCAGACCTGCGTGTACAGATCGAGCAATATCAAGAGGATATTAAAACACTCAAAAAATATAATAATACCTCTACGGTAATCAGAGAAATCAAAATTCGATCGGAGGAAAGCAAAGCCCAATCAGAAGGCTCAAACCCAGTTGACCCCGTAACTTTAAAATTAATACTTAGCGAAATACGATCAGATCTGGAACCGATGCGCGGCCGCAGCATGTTCGATATTGACACAGACAGTAAACTGGTTAGGCTGCTGCTGGATGGTAAACTTTACATTGTGCGTGAGAAGGAATACTCTGTCAAAATCCGGACGATGCTCGTCATGGAAGGCGTTTTGCAAATCTGGGTGGAAATCAGTCCTTTTAAGCGCAACTAACAACAATCGTATGATACAATAATGGACAGACAAAAGTGGAAATTACTTCAAGGCTTTTGCACGACATGATAAAGGAGCTGGCTGTCCATGGTTTTATTTATCAAATACTTATTGTTTATCCTGCTGGTGGTCTTTGTAATCGGTGCCGCTGTGTACAGCTTATCCTCTCGCCGTGCCTTAAATCCCCGAGTTAAGGGGCTAAAACGCTCCGTTATGAATGTGATGCTGGGCGCAATGCTCGTAACGCTGTCCCTAATTTCCATGTTTCTGTTTCGCGGCTCCACCGTTAATATTATTGTTGAAGCTGCCTTTCTTCTGATCGGTGTGTTCAACATCTTCTCAGGACTGCGTAGCTATAGCTATTACAGCCGCAGCCAAGAGCAGCATCAGTCGAAAGCCTAGGCTTTAGTCTTCATAGGATTGCAAGAATAAAATAGACTACCCTCATTATTATCCTCGAGGGCAGTCTATTTAGCATGTTTATCACTCGTCGTGTCTTAGCCGTGGTCAATGGATTGCAGCATTAGAACAGCTTTCGCTACCAGGGTATCTGAATAGCTGATCTCTATTTCTAGCTTACAAGTACGGCGACTAATCTCGAGCAGTCTCGGCATTACAATAATCGCGTGTTCGATCTGTACTGGCCGGATAAAATAGGTAGACATATTATCTAAGACATAGTCATTTCCTGTTATATCCTTAGCAGCCTTAAACGCTGAGAGCGTCATTAGCGTAGACAAGACACCTTCAGAAATGGTTCCTAGGTCAGTCGCCATCTGAGGAGTAATGAAGCCATGAAAAAACAATCGTCCCTCTTCATCCCGCTCATCCGCAAAGCCGTTCCAGATGAGATGATCGAAGGTCTCACCAAGCTGTGGAGTGTTACGGACATCTCGCAGACTTTGCAGCACTTCTTTACGAGTTAGGGAGCCCACCAATTTGCGGTTACGGTCTACAATAGGTAGGAAATCGACGCCTTCCCACATCATGATCTGCGCAGCTGAGGCTAGTGAGGTATGCAGTGCAGCGGTAACCGGACTCCGAACCATAGCCTTTTCAATACTTTGCCCTTCTGTCAGGTCCTCTACTTCACGTCGTCCGATAATGCCAATCACTCGGTTCCATTCATCCGTAACGGGAAAACGTTGCTCTCCAGTCTCCTCTGAAATCTGCCGCAGCTCACCGACGGTGCTTGAAATTTTCAACGTATTCAGACGCGGTTTGCTGTCGACAATATCCTCTACAAGCATGATTTTTTTCTTAATCAATCTATCAAAAATGGCACGGTTAATCATTGATGCCACAGTAAACGTGTCATGTCTTGATGAAATGATAGGGAGGTCCAGCTCGTCCGCTAACGCCTTAACTTCACGGCTTGTCCCGAAGCCACCTGTAACGAGAACTGCCGCACCTTGCTCTAGCGCCAAAGAGTGAACATCATCACGGTTACCTACAATGAGCAGGCTGTCTGCGTCTATATAACGAATCATCGCGTCGACCTTCATCGCACCGATTACATATTTATGAAGATGCTTACTCAGTCCGCTAGCCCCGCCAAGAACATGACCCTCAACAATATCAACCACGTCCCCAAACGTCAGCTGTTCAGAAATGTTACGAGGCTTTTTTTCTACACGTACTGTACCAATCCGTTCCTTCGTGATGACAATTCCAAGATTCTCAGCTTCCTTCACTGCACGATATGCAGTTCCCTCGCTGACTAACATTTCTTTTGCAAGCTTACGAACAGATATTTTGGAGCCTACCTTAAGACTTTCAATATGCTGCAGCAGTTGCTCGTGTTTAGTAATTGCATCGCCTTGACCTTCCAACTGTTACACCCCCGTACTCCGATCTGTACTATACTGTACTCATTATACACGGAGAGAATGGCACAGTACAACCGATTCATAAGCATCGGATTCGAATTTAACTGCCCGCACACAATCTATAATCAAGGAAATTATTACAATATATTAGATCTGATAATCGCTTGAAACACCTACTTTGCCAAATGGGATAATTCTGCAGACGCTATAAACTTCACGTGATATCCGTTTCCTTTATTTAGCAACCTTTTCCTCTTTTTTATAGTCTGAGAGTTAGAACATGCGTAAAGGAGAAATGCGAATATGAACAAGATTGCTTTAATACTTTTTACCATTATTTTGTTTTTAATAGGACTGGTCGGCTGTGGAAATACGGGAACCGAAGTCAAACAAACAGATCGAATAGAGCTGGATGCACAAAAAATAGTTTCCATTAATTTAATAGAAAAAGATCATCCAGTGGCGACTATCTCTGAAGCATCCTCCTTCAAACGATTCGTTCAAGCTATAACTACTGCTGAATATGATAAAGGACAACTAGATATTGCTCCCGGCGATTACAGAACCACTGTGAACATGAAGGATGGCATAAGTTATGAATTCTCTTTTTGGATTGGCGAAAGTAACAGTGGATTACTCATTCAATCCGGACAAATGGGCCACTATCGTCTGTCAGATACCAGCAAAAAGGACCTGTTGGACTTGTATCAATCGACTCTTAAAGAAGATAAGAACTCTCCAGCAGACTCTATTAACCCACAGCCCCCTAATGTTCAAGTTACTGTTGGCGGTGAGCAGTTCGATGCCATTCAAGGCTCTTATTGCTGGAACGAGTATGGTAAAGGCGTGTGTGTAGATGTAGCTTCATACGATCAATTGGTTACCAAACAGAAGGTACATCCCAAGGCCATCAGCCGCGATCAGGTAGGACTCAAATTCTCATCTGCACCCAAAGAAATAGAGGTTATGGCTTCATTTCCTGGTGAGGAACGTCCGGACGAAGCTCTTTCCGTAGAAAATAACAGTTTTCAACTCGCAGCAGGTAGCGGAAAACATCTGTATATAATCCAAGCAAGATGGCCTCAGGGGAGCGCCAGTTATGTATTTGAAGTTGAGTGCTCGTCATCGGTCAGTAAAAAGTAATCCGTTTGTTAGACAAACTGGGTAGAAAATAGAGAATAGACTCTTAAGAAAAAAAGGAAAAATATGTTATACTGTATTAGTGAAGGGGGATGACTTTATGCAATTTCTTTTTATACTCGCGGTTCTCGTTCCGGCGGTGTGGTACTACGCGGCTCTTGGTAAACGAATATCTGCAGAAGAAAAGAAAGCTGGAAAAGATCTCTCAGATGAGATCAATCCTTTTACAGGTGCACGATAAATTTAATCCCCCTGCGTTCGCGGGGGGATTCTTAAAGCCCACTGGCTTTAGCTAGTGGGCTTTTTCCGGGATTCTAGGGCATTTATGCACCTCTTTACGCTAATTCGACGCTTGTTCTGGGATTCTAGGGGATTTATGCACCTCTTTACGCCATTTCAGCGCTTTTTCCGGGAATCTAAGGCATTTATGCATCTCTTTTTGCCAGCCTGGAGCTTTTCCCCTGAAACTCAAATCTAGTCACTAATGGATGCAACCCCACTTCTATGATCTTTGTGTAACTCTAGTTTCTTCATTCCATTTGGACTGCCATTGTTCCAGTTTTGCTTTTCGCACAGCTTCTAAACGCTTGGTCTTCTCCTCATCAACACCAATTATGAAATGCAGATGTGCCGCAATGACCATAAAGGCGAAAAGTGACCAGATCACTCCAAAACCAAATACCCAACTAGGCCCATTCGCTAGCGATAACTTCGGCAGAGCATACAAAAGCATGGCCAACGCCAGCACCAGATAGACACCATGTTTAAACTTGTTTCTTTTTCTCATTACTAACAACTCCTTCGCAGACAAGATATTCGATTGAATCTATATCTCTACTCTATGAACTTGAAGTCCTTAATATGAGACAAGTCCACAAAAATATACTTTTACTCAAAAAAATATAAAATAGTACGCATTTATGTAGCTAGCAAAGCTTATATATGAGATGATAATTTCATTTAGGGGGCGATTTAGTCTTGAATACAACTTATACTCATACCGAATACATAATTCGAAAAAAGGTATTTTCGATCATGGGTGCGAAACTTCATATTTATGATAATACGGAGCAACTTGTACTCTATTCACAAATGAAAGCATTCAAGCTGAAAGAGGATATTGCGCTGTATACGGACGAGAGCATGAATAAGGAGCTATTGCGAATCAAAGCCCGCAGTGTGGTCGATTTTAGCGCAACTTATGATGTGCATGATACGGAGACTGGCGAGCACATCGGTGCACTGCGCCGTAAGGGACTCAAATCTATTTTGAAAGATGAATGGATGATTCTCGATCGTCATGATCAGGAAATCGGAAAAATCAAGGAAGATAGCACCGCGATGGCTTTACTCCGCCGCTTTATCTCTATTATCCCTCAGAAATACAATATCGAGATGGATGACACAACGATTCCGGCCTTCAAACAGAACTTCAACCCATTCGTTACAAAAATCATGGCTGACTTCTCCGAAGATCCCAAGGGAATGCTTGATCGCCGCCTAGGTTTGGCTGCTGGTATTCTTCTTTGCGCAATCGAAGGTAAGCAAGATTAGTTAGTTTACTCCTACGCTAGTCACAAGAATAAAGAGGATGTTTCCAATGCCAAATGGCTTCGGGAACATCCTCTTTAGATTGAACTGATGAAACTTTTCAAGCGAGTGCTCGCTTAATAAAAGCGTTTATTCGCCATACAATTGCGACAAGCTCTCGGTAATGATCTTGTTTACATCCTCGATTACAACGCTCAGACGGCGTTCTGCATCGAACAGACGGCGAATCCCAAGATTCATGTTAAGCACCTCGAATAATTTCTCCATTTTCTCCATTTCTTCCTGTGGAGGCATATCTCCGCTCATCATCCGTTGTTGAAGCTCCATTTGGCCGTTGCGGAAATTGTCGAGCATTGCTTTGGCATCTGGATCTGTTTCCACCAGTTTCATCGCATTGGTGATATCTGCTACCTCAGTGCTTTCTTTAATGGCTTTCGCCAGTTCATGTGCTTTGTCGTGAATACTCATTATAATTCCTCCTAAAAGTTTTGTTAGCATTCGCTTCCTGGCTTACTTCGTACAAAACTCGCCTCGGAAGCTTACGCTTAAGTTTCCAAATATTGATTCATCCCATGCTTGTTTCGCTTCTTGGATCAGACTTATTAAATGATGTGGCAAGGTTTTTAAAGAGTAGGTCAATCACCAAGGGTCATCTGTCTCCATATGATGAATGATATGTAACCCTTAGCTACCAAATTGCCGGCATCATGCTGCCTACCGGAAGGAGATCCACGATGTCCCAATTCAAGATCCCGGTCCATACGGTCCACTCGGGCATCCTGCAGGAAAACGCTATAATGCTTGGCGAACGATCCATGAAAAGACTCAAAATCCCGGCTCACGGAACGCTCCAGCTGGCTTTCGGCTCTTTCCGGCAGGAGGTTACCATTATCCCGGCTCCCAAATCCGACAGCCTGCGTGTAAGCGAAGGACTGGCGCGGCGGACCGGATGGAAACATCGGCAAACCCTCAACGCCTCTTACAGCTCCGTAAGTCGTACCTTGCGGCTTGGACCGTTGATCGGTGTACTCGTCAGTCGTGACCATCCAGATAATCTCGACAGGCTTTTTGGACCCATTACCATGTTCTGCCGAGAATTAACAAATGCCTGCCACGTACAAGGCGCCTATGTATATTTCTTTACCCCGGAAGCGCTCGAAACAAGCAGCACTTCCATTCAGGGCTGGGTATACAACGAGGGTTGGAGGAAAATGAGTCTGCCCATCGCCGATGTAATCAACAATCGGCTAACGACGCGAAAGGTGGAGAATAAACCTAGCGTACAGCATTTTTTGGCGGATGTAAAATCACGGTATGGAACGCATTTCTTCAACGAAAAATTTCTTGACAAGACAGAAGTATTTGAAGCTTTAGCGCAAGACCCTTCATTGAAGCGGTATTTACCGGAATCGCATGCTTTAAACGGTTTTGCTGTTGTAAAGAAGATGTGTAGCCAATACCCAAGCGTGTTTCTAAAGCCTGTACGAGGCAGTCTCGGCAAAGGCATTCTCCGAATCTCCAAAGATGAAGGCGGAGGATACCGTTTGTTATCTACTACCTCTATAGGTACACGCAAGCAAAGCTACCCGACTTTAGCTAAACTGTACCAGTCTATTGCTCCCAAGATGAAGACAACGCGCTACCAGATTCAACAAGGATTGCCTTTGATGGAGCTCGGTAAGCGTCCTGTAGATTTTCGAGCACTTGTACAAAAGAATGGTACCGGAAAATGGGGGGTTACCTCCATTGTCGCTCGTACCGCTGGGAGCAATCATTTCGTCTCCAATCTAGCAAGAGGTGGCAGTCTCAGTACTGTCCGTGAAGCCGTTAGCAAGAGCAGCCTTCCTTTAGGTACCAAGGATAGCGTACAGCTTCAGCTTCCAAGAGCAGCACTTGCCATTGCAAGAGGAGTAGAAACCTTTATCCCTGCTCATTTCGGAGAGCTCGGAATCGATCTGGCACTGGATCAATCCGGACGAATATGGCTCTTGGAGGTTAACTCCAAACCTTCCAAGAACGATAACACACCGCTAAACGATCAAAAAATCAGACCGTCCGTCAAGCAAATGATTCTGTATTGCCGCTATTTGGCCGGTTTATAAGGAGGACACAATGACTGAAACAGCTATGGGGTTCCTCGGCATTATGACGGGCCGTCGCCACGGGAATCCTCCGATTTCCGAGCAAGAATTTTGCAGTCATTTATGCCGTGCAGCTCCGCGATATAATCTTAAAGTCCTCGTGTTTCATCCGGACGGAGTAGCGTCAGACGGGTCATCTATAACCGGTTATACATGGAAAGACGGAAGCTGGCACAATACGACCTCTACACCACCGGATATCATTTATAATCGTTGTTTTTACAATAGTCCGAAAGAAAGAAAAGAAGCTTCGTCTGCACTCTCTTTCCTTCACCGATCACTACCTTGGTCAAGAGGTTTACCTGATAAATGGGGCGTATACGAGATCTTGAAGCGCAACCGAAGAGCAGCTATTTTACTGCCGGAAACTGTTCTTTATACCGGTACACGCAAGTTAAGCAATATGCTCGCCGAAAGAGAATACGGGGTCTTCCTAAAACCCAAAGCAGGCTCTCACGGCAAACGTACATTGCATGCCATACTGCAGAACAGACGCTCTGGAGGAGGCATAAGAGTACGAGGGCGTGATGGGACAAATACACCCTTTCAATATGTATTCAGCTCGCAGGATGAAGGACTGAACTGGATTCATGAATTTATCGGCACACGCCGCTATATTATACAGCCTTATCTGCACCTAACTAATCGTAAGGGGCAACCGTTCGATGTGCGTGTATTGATGCAAAAGAATGGCCTCGGCCGCTGGGATCTTACTGGCATGGCCGTTCGGCTGGGTAATCATGGTTCACTGACTTCGAACCTGCACGGCGGTGGAACTGCGGTTCCTCCTTTGCCCTTTTTGATTGCAGAATATGGTCAGGACGGAAAAGACATCATGCAGGAGCTTGCTACAGAAGCTGCATACTTGCCTCCTCTTCTGGAGGCCGCATGCGGTAGGCTTGGAGAACTCGGCCTAGATTTCGGTATTGATTCGAGCGGTCGGATTCATTTACTAGAAGCAAATTCCAAGCCAGGGCGCACGGTATTCCGGCTGACGGGCGACCGCCGGGCTGCTAAGCTCGCCGCCGAGAATCCACTGTCTTATGCGCGCCATCTGCTACTCACACAGCGACGGATACCATCCCTATCTACGGACAGCTCCGTTATAAACGGGAGAATGATAACAATGGTTCCTAAGGAGGATTCATAAATGAGTCTCACTTTTTGCAATGTGCATTTCACTAAGCAGCCCCAAAGAGTTGTATATGTATCAGGTGCACTGATGAAAAGCTTGAAATTAACCGGGAAAAAGAACATTCGCCTTAGACTCGGTAAAGATGCCATCCCGACCATGATCAAGCCCATCAAGCGCGCCGGAAATCATCTATTCCTCGCCACTGGTGTAAAGAGTGCTATCAAGGTTCCGAAATCTGGTGGTATCTATTTACGCAATCTGCAAAACGACGAGGTACAGCTTGGACCTTTAGTCGGTGTATTGTCCGATGGGCCAGCATCTTCAAATCAACCCTTCGGTTCCCGCACTGGCTTTATAAAGCAATTGCTGCGGGAAGGCAGTAACAAATGTTATATATTTGCCTTTATGCCACGTGATATCAACTGGCAGCAGGAGCAGGTCTATGGTTATTTCTTAACCGCAGGCGGCAAATTCGAGCGTAAAATGGTTCCGCTACCTGATGTTGTCTACAATCGGCTGCCCAGTCGGAGAGCTGAAACCTCACCATATATCAACCAGCTTCGCGAACGCTTTATGCGCAAGAAAATCCCTTACTTCAACTGGAGCTTTTTCAATAAATCCGATATCTACCGGCTGCTAGAGAATGACGGGGCTGCAAACCGTTACGTTCCTGAAACACACAGCAATCCCTCTTCCGAAAAAATGAGAGAAATGCTGGATCACCACCATTTTGTATATTACAAACCTTCCGCAGGTAGCCTGGGTCACGGGATTTACCGACTCACCTATCTGCCGAAAAAAGGGTATTTTGCCCGCTACCGCAAGGGTGGTAAAAACGTACTTCTGCGCTTCACTACCTTTGAAAGCCTCATGCGTATGCTTCGATCACGACACGGTCAAGGCCTGCAGAATTATATCGTCCAACAAGGAATACGTTTGATTGAAATTGATGGCTGCCCCATTGATTTCCGATTCCATATGCATAAAAACGGGAGTAATCAATGGATTGTTGTCGGCATAGGCGCTAAAAAAGCCGGCCGAGGCAGCGTCACCACTCACCTCAAAAATGGGGGGGCTTTGCTTACACCTGGGCAGGCGCTCGGGCGTGTATTCGGCGCCAGAGCAGATGAAGTCTTGCAGCGTGCGAAGAGTACAGCCATTAAACTGGCAGAATCCTTAGAAATCCAGCATCGTCATTTGCTCGGTGAAATCGGCTTTGATCTCGGCATTGATCAGGATGAAGACATCTGGATGTTCGAGGCCAACGCCAAACCAGGACGTTCCATCTTCCGTCATCCCTCCCTGCGCGCTGAGGGCAAAGCTTCCATCGAGCACATTCTGGAGCATTGTCTATACCTCAGCAAATTCCGCAGGAGGGATGAGATGTGAGCACGTATATTCCGGATGAAACAAAACCCGTTATTGCCATACTGACAACCAGTGACAAAATAAGACATTTTAATGGCAACCGCAATAACTTCCGGGACATCATTCGCACAGGCAAGGAAATGGGATTTCTTGTCTACGTCGTCACTGTCCGTGACTTAAAGCTTGAGGAACGGATGGTGAACGGATATGTCCCATCATCCAACGGAAAAATATGGTACAGCATTCCTGTACCTCTTCCACAAATTATCTATAATCGAATTCCTACCCGTGAGGATGAGGAGAAACCTGCTGTCGTACGCAAAATAGCTCAATGCCTGGAGCATCCAGGCATTAAGCTTTATAATCCGTATTTTTTCAATAAATGGAATCTCTTTGAATGGCTGAAAGGCTCACATGCTACCTCTAAGCATGTTCCAAAAACCAGACGTCTACGCAGCGCAAACACACTTACTGCCATGCTAAATAATCACACCAGCCTCTACCTAAAACCGGAGAGCGGCAAAGCCGGTAAAGGCATTATGCGTTTAAAATACCGTGCTGAGACCACTTTGCCCTATCGGCTGCAAATTCAAAGCGGCAAAAAAAATGTGACATACAAAGCCGCCTCTATAGAGCGCCTCTGGGCACGAATCGGAAAGGAAAAGGGTACCTCGCGTTACATCGTACAGCAGGCCATTGAGCTGGCGACTCACCGAGGACGACCATTTGATCTGCGTGTACTTCTGCAGAAAAACAGCAGAGGAGGCTGGGCGATGACCGGCATAGGTGCGCGACTAGCTGGTGCCCGCAGTATCACCACGCATGTACCACGCGGCGGCAGTATTGAGGAGCCCTCCAGTATGCTGGAAAGCACATTTGGAACCGAAAGAGCCGCCTCCATTCTAAAAAGCGTACCTACAACTGCTCTGTTAATCGCCAGACAAATTGAGAGAGCCTCTGACACTATGCTCGGGGAGATGTCCATGGATCTCGGTGTAGATGAGAACGGAGGACTCTGGTTCTTTGAGGCAAACTCACGGCCGATGAAATTTGATGAGCCTGCGATTCGCAAGCTTTCATTGGAGCGAATCTTTCATTATGGCCAGCACTTAGCACGACATGCCAAGTAGAATTCATTAAAGGATGTGACACAGCATGCAGATATCCTCCATCTACGACACTGATGCTAAAAAGTGGAAATCGCGGCTAACCGGACTGCTTGAGTTTATAAGAGAACACGGAGAGCGGCGCATTACAAACCAAGCTTGTAAGGTACTGGCCAAATTAACTCCAGATCAGTTGTCAGAGCCAGGTGTCTCGCTGCTTGTCGCTACCGTACGCGGTCAAAATGGTCGCCAGATAGCAGGAGTAAGCTTCGTATCCGGTTTCGGGGAAGAAGCCTGTCTCGTTACCGTGCATCCCTTATACCGGAATAAGCATACCGGCACCGCCCTGATGACCGCCCAGTTAAAGCGCTTAGGCCGTCTAGAATGCAGTGTTGCCAGCGATAATACAGCCAGTCTGAAAATGTGCTTCAATGTTGGCCTTGCCGCAGTGGCGCTTACTAGTGGCCCTACTGGCAAGCCAACTTTATTGATCAGATCACCGCAGAATACCGTCAGTACTACCATTTCTCCACAAGAAGGTGAACTCCTGTGCCAGAGCCCGTCTTAGGCATTCTCACTTTGTATATCAATGAAGCCAAGCAGCTTGAAGAAAAGGCCGTGTACCGGAGAATGATCATTGAGGGTAGTCGAATCGGTTTGGATGTTTTTGTGTTTACCCCCATGGATGTCCATCCCAGCAAAGAGCAAATCCATGCCCTTGTCTATGATCCCAAGAGCGGAAAATGGTCTCGCAAATGGCGTTCCTTCCCGAACATGATTTATGATCGTTGCCGTATCCAGCGCAGCGCTCGCTTTGAACAATTGCTTCGTTTCCGTGAACGCTATAAACATCTGCTGTTTCTGAATCGTCCACTGCGCAACAAATGGACCATTCATCAAACGTTCTCACAAAAAAGCAGGTTCCGGCAGCATATGCCAGAAACTTTGCTATATCAATCCTCTGCCGATCTACACCGGATGTTAAAACAGAATCCCGTGCTCTATGTCAAGCCAGCAAACGGTACAGGTGGACGCGGTATCCTTAGAATTGAGCGGGTAAAGAACAGTAAAGGGGTCTTTGATATTCAAGGCCGTCGCCAAGATCGCCGGATTATTCCACCCCGAAAGGTCTCTTCCACAAGATTGGATTCCATTGTTCGACAATGGTGTATCGGTGGACGATTCCTCGTCCAGCAGGGTATCCCGCTGCGTCTGCCTGGCGGACGTTTCCATGATTATCGTATGCTCGTTCAAAAGAATGGGCAAGGGGTCTGGGAACTGACTGGTATGGCCGCTAGGGTCGGTGCAGCCCGAAGCGTAACCTCCAATCTTCACGGGGGTGGGCATGCCGTTCGAGCTGAAACGCTGCTAAAGGAATGGCTGGGTAGTCAGGATAAAACCGATAAGGTTATGAAAACCGCAGAGCGATTAGGACTTGATGCCGCAGCCTTCCTGGAAGACAGCTTTGGAGCCTTATGTGAGCTTGCACTAGATCTCGCCATTGATCGAGAAGGAAAAATCTATGTGCTGGAGGTTAATCCAAAACCTGCCCGTGAAGTGTTCGCACGTTCAGGGGACGGCAACACGTATCGTAAAGCACTGGTGCGTCCTTTGGAATATGCGTTATGGCTGTATAATAATAAAGGTGCTCCAGCCTCAGCTAAGACTACTGAGGAATAAATTGATACTCAACAACAAAACGACCGCCTCTCTGCAATATGCAGAAAGTGCGGTTGTTGTATGACTTCTGATGTTCTGAGGAACTTATATTAGAAAAAATCGTTGTATTGAAGATTTTGATTAGCTGAGCCAAGGCGTTAGAAAAAAGAAGAGCGTAGTTGTACTCACACAAATATGGAGCAAGAGCTGTAAGTCCTTCTCTAATAGATGTTTTATAAACAAAAGATAGCTCACTATACACAACAAAAAAACAGCAATATAAAAAAATAAGGAATCATAATGAGTAACTATAAATAAGTCTCCGCCACCAATAGAAAAGACTATACCTATTACTAAAAACCACATGCCCACTCCAAGTGCAGCGCTTAAAGCAATAAAAAGGAAGCTCATTATCATTTTTTATACTCCTTTAACATGCTTCTCGATTCCTTATCATCACATAGGAATAACCCCTTTCCATGATCTATCGGATCATTCCCTTTGTTTATGTATATCTTTTTAGCTTTGAGCTATTTCTGCATCTGCATTTAGAACCTTAACATTAAAAAAGGCAACCCTCTGCTTAGATGAGGTTTGCCTTTTATTCTTTTACCAAATATAAATCGCGATATTCCTATTCGCTAACCAATGCGTTGTCGTAAAAGTCTATCAACTCATCAAAGGAAGTGATAATTACATCGGAGCCCTTCAGCTCATCCTGACGGCCAAAACCTGCATACGCACAGCCGATGACGGTTTGAGCATTTCCCTTACCTGCCTCCACATCGGACGAGCGATCGCCTACCATCCAGGCACTCTTGATTCCATGATTGTCCAGCAAAATGCGTAGCAATTCTGTCTTCGTAGCAGTGCCTTGACCACCCGCACTATACAATCCTTCAAATAACTCTTTAAGCTCATGCACCACAACTATACTGTGAATGTATTCCTCCAGCCCATTACTAGCCACAAACAATCGTACTCCACGCTCTTTTAGAGCAGTCAGTGTTTCGACCACCTGAGGATACAGTAACGTCCCACCTGCTTCAAGTCCTTCGACCTCAAGCTGCAATAGCAGCTCATCTGCCCGGCGGTGCACCGCCTCATCGGCATCAGGCATAACCTTCTTCCAAATGTCTGCCAGCAGCATCCCTAAACTGCTTAGAATACGCTCTTCCGGTGGCGTTGGTCCTACATATAGTCCCTCTTCCCGCAAAATATCGAACATCTTATGATATGCAGGTAATAAAAGACTTTCAGTCTGGAACAATGTTCCATCCATATCAAAAACAATCGCTTCCGGCTTGTTCAACACCGAGTGAACTGCATTCAGCTCTGTTCCTTGTACCTCATTACTCATCTGTTGTTCCTCCCCATTCTCTTTTGCTTCAGGTAAGCACATTCATCTGCACGAAATTTCCAGTACAAGCCCTATGATATATGAAACCACTTCGGAATGTCCATGCTCTCCATTTTTCTTGTTGTAGTTTATATTTCAACATGTTATATTACAACTTGTAATATAACATGTTGAAATATAAAGGAGAGATAACCATGTCACGTCCAATAATCATGCACTTCCTCAAGCAGCCTGCTACCATCGTCGGGATTATAACTGCACTGTTGTTCCAAGTCTTTTTCAGCTTAATCTGGATTACAGGGTATGACCATATAACTGATCGGGTAGATCGGTTGCCAATTGCTATTGTGAATGAGGATGGTGCGAATGCTCAGCCTGTAGTCGATGGCATTACCCAGTCCCTTCAGTTCGTAACCAGACAGGACCTTCCACTAAAAGCTGCCAAGGAAGCCCTTGAGCATAGAGAAATCCGCATGATTATCAATATTCCACAAGGGTTCACCGGAGCCATTAGTAATCCATCCGGAAAGACCGAACTCCGTTACCTCGTAAATGAATCTAACCCGCAGATGGTTAGCAATGTTATGCAGACTGTAGCGCTTAAAGTCACGGCTGCCATGAACACTCAAAGCAGTAATACAGCACTAAACAAAACCCTCGAAGCTATGAAGCTGCCGCAAGCACAAGCAGAGATCATCAAAAGTGCGGCAAGCAGCCGAATCTCTGCAAACGTTGAAGTCATCAATCCCACAACTAATTTTGCACAAACTATGGTTCCGTTAATGATTGTTACTGCCTCCTTTACCGGAGCTATGCTACTCGCCATGAATCTACAAAAAGCTTCTTCCAACTTATCGGATCAATTTGGTAAATGGGATCGCTTTGCAGCCCGGTTCGCCATTATGGGTGCAACGGCTGTACTAACATCTCTAGTGGGGACTATCATGGTTAACTCACTCGGAATCCACTCCAACCATGGGTTTCTCCTCATGTGGCTGTTCGAATTCACTGTGATTCTCTCCTGCATGATTCTTGCACAGTTCAGTCTGCTGTTACTCGGCGACGCTGGCGCCTGGCTAAATATCGCGCTTCTTTCCATACAAATGTTGGCTTCCGGAGCAACGATTCCTCGCGATGTGCTTTCTCCTTTTTATAGCTGGATCGGTCCCTTTTCACCTGCTTACTACGCGGTAAATGGCATGCTCGACCTAGTTATCGGAGGCAATGGTGTATGGAAAGATATGTTCTATCTACTCTGCATTGGTGCAGCAATAGCTGGATTAAGCATTATCCTAACCTTCATTCGCAAGGAAACTCTGTTATCACAAGAACAAGAGCCCGTACCAGCAAATGCGTAATTATTTAGTTTGCCTCCTTGGTTATGCCTTTTCAAATTGAGAGCGAAATGCAGTTGTGATATGGTAGGAGGTGAAAGAGAGGAGCGACAACGATTAATGAATATACAAGATGTCATTCTAGGGATATTAAGTGAAAAACCTCATTCGGGTTATGAGATAAAACGGCATTTCGAGGAATACTTTTCTTTTTTCTTTGATGCCAGCTACGGCACCATCTACCCAACCCTGAGCAAGATGGAGAAGCTGGACCTAATCACCAAAGAATCCATACGGCAGGAAGGCAAACCTGACAAAAATGTATTTACCATTACCCGTGCCGGCTTAGATCAGTTCCATGCTTACTTGCAAGCACCGGCTGAAAAGGAAGTTCTGCGTTCAGACTTTTTTATGCATCTGTATTTCGGAGATAAGACCGATAAAGAGAATATAGATAATCTACTTCGACAAGCATTGATAGAAAAGCAGGCCATGTACGATGATCTTGATCAGAAATTAAAGCAGCTAGATTGCAAACTGTCCCCTTACCAAAAGCTGTGTATGGAATTGGGCCTTGTGCAATATGAAGCCTTTATCCAAAAAATTCAAAGTGTGCTGGAGTCTGAATAAGGATCGTGTGGGCAGTAAGTTTCCTATTATTCTAGGGGATTTGCTGTTTTTTTGTTGTGCTATCATAAAAAAGAACCGGCAGCATGCACAAATCGTGTTTGCTGTACCGGTTCTTTTTTAGCAAAAATGTATAATCTATCGATTATACTCTGTCAAAGCTGGAAATCAGCTCATCGAGAACATCTTTGCTTACCATTTTACCTTTGAAATTAATGAGGTTCTCTGCGCTTCCGGAGAAGATACAAGTTGGCTCGTATTTTCTAAGAATAATCTTTTCTCCATCTACAAAAATTTCGAGTGGGTCTTTTATGTCAATTCCCATCGTTCTACGTAGTTCAATAGGAATTACGATACGTCCCAATTCATCTACTTTTCTTACTATGCCTGTTGCTTTCATCATCGTACATCCTCCCTTGAAATTACATTAATAATCATTTTTGCTAAAAGCTTATGTAGGCTTCTATGTGATAGTAATGATTACGCTATACTCTAATATTAAAGTGCTATTCTTTCCCTGTCAATTTTATTTCTACAAAATATGATATTTATCGACAAATATTCGACAAAAATATGTACGCTTTCGACAAAATGCTGTAAAGTGATCCAATTTATTAGGCTTGAAATTAATAAATATCCAACATTGCGATTACAAATCAGCTTGCGAAGTAACCCTATTGATATCCTCATTTACCCCATACATCAAGTCCGGAAACACTCCGGCGTATATTAGAGTGATGATACATCTAGTAAAGTTAATACAGACTATTTATGCTTTATGCATCTACTTTTTTCGACAATCTAATACACTACTTCGTTCAGATTTAATATAATTATGACATATAATTAATAGAAAGATCAAATATTGGATAAATTTAACACAATTAATTGAATTTATTTATAAAAAAACCGACCAGTATTCTCTGGTCGATCTGCTATAACATTATAGTTACTTCTCCGTAACCCTACCATTCGCATCGATCACTGCATTATAAGAGAGGTTATTCATTAATTTAATCGTCTTCCTATTGTAAGAATCGTCCATAAAGTTAGGCTGTCCACCAATAATTTTGACTGGGGTAATCTTACTTGTGACCTTACCCTCATTAATCTCAAAGTTTACCAGCATCGAGTGAAGTGTCTTCTCTCCACCACGTGTAGAGCGATTAAATACAAAATTCCCAAGTGAATAATAAATGGGTTTGTTTTTATAGTATTCGATACCCATCAAGCAATGGCTGTGTGCGCCGAGTATGATATCCGCACCGCTATCAATCATCTGTTTGGCTAGTGTTCGGGCATACTTTTCAGGGTAATCCTTAAACTCTTCATTCCAGTGAATATACACAATCGTGTAATCATTCTCCTTAGACATCTTCTGAATAGCCGTAAGCATAGGCTGCGAGGTGTACGCTGAGGCTGCTCCAGGCTTATTGTCACCGGCATACCAAGAAGGACCTGAAAGCACTCGGCTTACACCTAAAATAGCGATCTTCTTCCCCTTTACCGTCTTTGTATACGGTTTGAACGCTTCGTCCACATCTTTGCCTGCTCCTGTATGGCCGATCTTGTTTCGATCCAGATGCACCAGCGTGTCGAGCATGGCGTCTTTTCCGAAATCTAAAATATGATTATTAGCCAAAGATACGCCATCAATCCCAGCATAGGATAAGCCGCTAAGCACTGCCGGTTTAGATCTAAAGACAAAGGTCTTCTCTGCTGCCTTTCCTCGAATAGAGACTGGGGTTTCCAGATTCGCGAAGGCAATATCAGCCTTTTGCAAGGTAGGTGCAACTTTCGCAAACGGAAAGTTCACTCCGTATTTAGCGATCTGATCGCCTACAAAACCGTCCAAGAGAATATCACCAGCAAAAGCAAGCTTGATAGGTTCTGACGATGGCGAAGCTGCACTAACTGCAATTGTCGAAGGGAGGATCAGTGATAACAAAAGTGTAGTGAGTAGTATTCTGCGCAATACATTCGACCCTAAACTCAAAAAATACAGCCTCCTATCCTCAGCATGTTATTTAAATTAGCTATTAATCTAGCATACTGGAAATAGATTACTAATTTAAGGGTAAGAAGACCTGTTATCCCTTTGTTTTTTTCAAAACAGCTCGGAAGCAATTTAACCCACCCCACAAATCTGTATATACAGCATCCGCAGGCAACTCAAAGTCGGTCTCCCCCCAATACTGAAATCCAGCTTGCAGCAGCAGATCATTCATTAGATTTAAGTTTACCGTTGGGTAATCAAACGTTAATACCAATAGCCCTTCTTCGTTCAACGTTCGGTGAAACTCCCGTAAAGTACCCACCGTATCCTCTAAGGTCAAATGCTCCAGGACCGAGATACAAAAAATAGTATCAAAGCTCTCATCCTCATAAGGCAGATCTGCAAGATTGGCCTGAGCAAGATGCAAGTTGTTTGTTCTTCTCGCTATAACCTGCTTCGCCGCTTTTTCCCCGATCTCATTTGTAATCGTATCTAAGATGTCCTCCCGGTAAATCACCCTGCTGTCCATATCGCAAGCATAGACTTCTGCACAAACCCCGGCTAAATAAAATTTCAAGGGATGAGGAATTCCGCAGGCTGCATCCAGCACAACCCCATGAGGAGAAATGAAGTTAATACACCACTCATATTCAAAGGGACGGCTCCACCAGGATTCTGGCAAATCATAAATTAACTTCTCACGGCTTGCATCTGAGTTTACAAAAAAACGCGAGACAAAGGGATGTGTTGGCATGGCCAGGACTCCTTTTTAACGGAATTTAAGGTAGTGAGAGTATATTCATGATTTGCTGATTCATTCCATAACCTTACATTGAGCGAGACAAACCAAAAAAAAACGACTGCTCCCTTAGGAACAGACCGTCTTTAAATATTAACCGTACAAATCTTATGAGTAAAAGGATAGAGGCTTGGCCTCAACTCCATGTTTCTCGATCAAATGATCTAGTAAAGCAGACCATTCCGCATCGACTGTGCATTGATCAGGATGAGCCTCGAACCAAGCAATTGACTGCTTTATCCCTTCAGAGAAAGGAACGGCAGCCTGGAAGTCAGGCACGAGACGTTTGATTTTACGATTGTCAAAAACACTGCTGACCGCTTGATCGCCGATCAAGCCATCCGCCGTCCCTGGAGGGGAGAAGGCTGTGATAAAGTCTGTAGAGATATGAACCACTTTCGGCTCCACACCTGCCGCTTGCCCAATGGCCGCATAGATCTGATTCCAGTTCAACACCTCATCAGAAGTAATATGAATGGCCTCCCCAATCGCTTCCGGATGCCCAAGCAATCCGACGAACCCTTTGGCAAAATCTGAGTTATGCGTCAGTGTCCACAAAGATGTTCCATCTCCATGGATGACTAAAGGCAAGCCACGACGGATACGATCAATCAAGGACCAAGGATGCTGTCCGCTCGTGAGTGCCGCAGGGATGGCTGTATTTCCGTAAGTATGGGAAGGACGAACAATCGTAACCGGGAATCCGCTGTTCTTGTGTGCTTCCATCAATAGCTGCTCGCAAGCAATTTTA
The DNA here is from genome assembly GCF_000758585.1 of Paenibacillus sp. FSL R5-0345. Taxonomy (NCBI): domain Bacteria; kingdom Bacillati; phylum Bacillota; class Bacilli; order Caryophanales; family Paenibacillaceae; genus Paenibacillus; species Paenibacillus sp. FSL R5-0345. The sequence goes on along the minus strand of NZ_CP009281.1, from coordinate 2,130,494 downwards.
TTTCTCGAGTATTCCCAATAAGGATTCTCCAGGAGTGTCTCTTCTGTGATTATATAATTACGCTGTGGCTTCTGATAAGCCGAGGCCGAGCTGATAAAAATATACTGCTTCGTTTTACCTGTAAACAGGTTAATATCTGTCTGCACATGTTCCGGTGTAAAAGCAATCCAGTCTACCACTACGTCAAATTCATAATCTCGCAATACTTCGGCAGCCTCCGCCGGATTACGAATGTCACCTTGAATCACCTTCGCCCCATCCGGAACGAATTCGCCTCTTTGTCCTCTGTTGAACAAATACAGCTCTATTCCTTGTTCTACGGCGAGCGGGGATACAGCCTGGCTAATCAGTCCCGTACCTCCGATAAATAATACCTTCATTTCACACGCTCCTTATAGAGGATGTTCAAAAAGTCCGCTTTTGATCACGAAGGATCACAAGAAGCGTACTCGACATCAAAAGATTGAATTCAGGCGAAATCGTTATTTATTCGTTAACGTAATCACGCCATAAGTGCTTTGGCTGCCAATTCAACAGCTTCTTCGCCTTCGCATTGCTGAGTAACGACTCATGGCCTTCCAGCGGCTGGCGGAAATCCGTCACCTCTGGATAACGTGCAGCCATTAACTCTCTGCTAGGAACAGCCATGCTGGTCTCATCTGCGCATATATTAAGAGCAACTGCGCCCAATCCGTCCGTTTCAATCGCCAATTGGCAAGCTGTCGCTACATCCCGTGTATCAATATAGCTCCACAGAATCCGATCGCGCTGCGCAGGATCATGAATGAAGGAAGGGAAACGTTCATACGTCGATGGGTCAATGACATTTCCGATTCTTAGGGAAACGACTTGTATACCCGTTCTGCGCTGGAACATCTCTGCTGTCTTTTCATTCACAACTTTAGATAGACCGTAACTATCCTCAGGTAATTGTGGATGTTCCTCATCCATAGGCACATACTGCGGACCCAATGGGTTAACCGCAAAACAGATGCCATATGAGGATTCACTGGAAGCAATAACAGCTTTGCGAATGCCCAGTCCAGCAGCAGCCTCCAGAATGTTATAGGTGGAACCTACATTATTTTGAAAGGTGACTTCACTCGTCTTTATATTTGCGGCTGGGATTGCAGCCAGATGTACAACTGCATCAGCGCCTGCAAGTACGCCATACACTTCACCTAAGTTATTCAAATCAGCAATGATCGTTTGGCACAAGGAATCTGTAGATTTTTGCGTATCCACATTCACAACCTCATACCCTTGTTCTACAAAATGTCGGACGACCCATCTGCCGAGCATCCCGCTTCCGCCAGTAACAACTACTTTCGCCATGATCATATCTCCTTTTTTATGAAACTATCTCTAGTTAAGAATCTCTTCAATTTTCTTCAGAATATCTTCAGAAAGCTCTATTCCCGAAGCCTTAGCATTCTCTTCGACCTGCTCCGGGCGACTTGCACCCACTAGCGCACTTGCTACATTAGGCTGACGCAAAATCCAAGCCAAAGCCAGATTTCCCACAGAAATATTCAGCTCCGCAGCTACCCCGCTTAGTTGGCGAACCTTTTCAATCTTCTCTTCCGTAATCGCCTTCTTCAACCGATCCAGCTTAGCCGCACGGCTATCTTCAGGGATATCCGCGTTATACTTTCCTGTTAGCAGCCCTTGAGCCAATGGAGAAAATACGACCTGTCCAATGCCGCGGCGCTCGCCGAGGGGAATGATTTCTTTTTCAATATAACGTTCGAACATATTATAAATCGGTTGGTTAACCACGATATGATCCAGCAAATAGCGGTCTGCTACAGCTAACGCATCCGTCATTTGCGCCGCTGTCCACTCACTTACACCGACATAATATACCTTGCCTTGACGAACCAGATCATCCAGCGCACGTAAGGTCTCTTCAATTGGAGTTTCAGTATCAAACCGGTGGCAATACATTATATCCACGTATTCTACGCCGAGACGCTTTAAACTTGCGTGACACTGCTCAGTAATATGTTTACGGGATAAACCACGATCGTTTGGCCCCGTCCCCATTTCTCCAAATACTTTAGTGGCGAGTACATAGGATTCTCTCGGATAGTTCCGCAAGGTCTCGCCTAGCACTTTCTCAGCAGCACCCTTTTCGTAAACATTAGCCGTATCAAAAAAATTCACGCCTAGGTCGTAAGCGGTTTCAATGGCTTTGACAGCATTATCTCTTTCTACGTATCCTCCATATGTCAGCCAGCTTCCCAAACTAATCTCGCTAACTTTTAGGCCTGTGCCACCTAGTCTACGATATTTCATAATAACTGCTCCTTTCCATAGTTCCGTGTTATGATTTCGGCAGGTTGCCTAACGAACATATTCATTCTAGAATAGTTTGTATATAATAGGAAGAAGTGAAATTTAGTTTACTATATGATCCCTAGAGTAGTTACTATACAAGAGTATAGTAGCACCCAAACAGGAGGAGATTCCTTGACAACAGCTAAATCTACCAATAATTATATCCCTAAAACCCCACTTACTATTGAATGTAATGTAGAAAAAACCCTTGAAGTGTTGGGCGGAAAATGGGCTTTTCTCGTATTAAGAGAGTTATTCGACGGCACCCAACGCTTTGGAGCGCTTCAGCGAAAAATCACTAATGTTAGCCCCCGCGCGTTGACTAGTACTCTTCGCCATTTAGAGGAACACGGTGTACTAGAACGCCATGTTTTTCCTACCGTGCCGGTAACAGTGGAATATTCTTTAACTCCAAAAGGTGAGGATTTACATCAAATTTTGAAGGAAATGAAGCTATGGTCGGCCAAATGGACGTAGCATAAATGGTAGGTTGTGATATGATCAAAATAGCCCTGGGATCATTGTTCCCGGGGCTTCTTTTTTACTATACGATCTAGTATTTATCCACAACTGCGCCGAGTACTGCCGTATTTACATACGGTTTTCCTCTAAGGCTTTGCAGCTCCTTAGCAGTTCCTGTAACAACAACTCCCAATAGCTGTACGTCACTGGCATCCGGTGCCGCTTTATCCTTTTTCAAATAGTTCGAGATTCGCTCAAATTCTCCGTAATACTTGCCCTCTTTCTGAAGCCCATATGCTAGTGATTGTAAAAAATCCTCTGGTTTTGGTTTAAATAACCCTTCCCATTTGACACCGTAACCGTATACTTGTCTCGCTGATTCCGGTAAGGCATACTTATCCGGGCTACTGTCATTCGTAATAAACTCAAGCTTCTTCTTATTGTCATACGTATCTACCCAATACCAAGTCTGCGTCAGTTCTGTTGGCAGCATTTTTTCAACTTCAGCCTGCGTATAGCTTTTATCAAATGAAACTGCCATCTCTACCAGCTTACCGGGATCCATTTGTTCGAGTGCAGGCAGGTCGTTCAGCACCTTTCCGTTATAGTTTACTCCTGGCACATAGAACATCATCTCCCGCTGTCCATTCTGACTGTTATATCCTCGGTAGTATTCGTAATTTTGGCTTGTCATTACTGGGTCAGGAACATTTATACTAGAATATCCCCTATTAAGCAGAGAAAAGCGGCTGCTCATACTAAAATCCAGCTTTTTAGTATCCCACACGACAGGTACACCTTCAACAACCTTGTACGTACTAAGTTCAACTTTGCCCGATAAAAATCCTAGATCCAGGTCAGTTCTCAGCTCATGAAGATTAGGACTGCTAATTTCCATCATGATCCTCTCCTCATCCAGCCCGCGCATCGCTAACCAGCTAGTCAGTTGAGAGATACCCAGCATGCCGCCGAACAATACTATAACAGTCACGACCAAAGAAATGACCGTATTACGAATCATTGTTTTTCGTTTTGCTTTCTTAATTATTTTTGAAAGGTTTTGATCATCCTTTTGTTCCCATGGTGCTGTCATTCCGCTTCACCTCTATACTTTTTTTGGAATTGCTTGCGGGCACGAAACAATGCCGACTTGACTGTATCTGTCGTGATTCCGAGGAGCTCTGCTATCTCCTGATAGGACAACTCCAGTTCATACTTCATAATAATGAGTTGTTTATGGAGCGGTTGCAGTTCTGCAAGCACGCGGTCAATGTCTTCCCGTTTTTCTTTTAGCAACAAATGATCCTCCGGAAGTTCCGTATCCGGCACATCGACATAGTCAATAGGAATGATTATACGTTTGCTGCGGCGGCACAGATCATAGTAGCGATTGATCGCTACTTTATATAGCCATGCACTGAATTTGTTCTCATCAATAGAGTCGATATACAATAGAGCCTTATACACCGTATCCTGTACGATATCTTCCGCGTCGGCTGCAGGTGCCCCGAGACGAATCAAGTATTTTTGGATTTCTAGCATTTTGGGTTGAAGTATCTGATGTAGCTGCCCGGGCTTCATCCTGCACCTCCCTTCGTATGTATAACGGTGAAGTTCTCGGAAAGTTAGCTGGTAGGAGAAAAAACTTATAAAAGAAAAGCTTCGTAAAAAATCCCCTTACCGCTAACAGTATATAGATACCGTATAGCGTAAGGGGATTCTCTTGTAAAAAATATTTCTTCACTTAAAAAAGATTCATTTATTTTACCTCAGGAATGTATTGCTCTCCACCCATTTGCTGTTTCTCAAAGGAATGGTTCATACTAGCTTCCTGAATGTGTCCGTACGCCCAGTGTTTATCACTGACGTCTTTCCACTTCTGCTGTGCTCCAAGCAATGGGCCTCTGCCCAAAAGTCTGTTAATAATCACAACAGCTTCTGCACGAGTTAATGTCTGATTCGGACGGAATGTTCCATCCAAATATCCGTTAATGATCCCAGCTGCTTTGGCCGCATCAATCGCATTTTTTGCCCAATGCCCACTACTAATGTCTTTAAAGCTGCTGGTCCCACTTTGAGCCTTATCCAGCAAGCGCTCTACAATGATAGCCATTTCTGCACGAGTAATTAGCTGATTCGGCTTAAAGCTGCCATCTTCATACCCCTTCATTAACCCTTGTGCTGTAACTACACTAATAGACTGCAAAGCCCAATAAGTTGTATTTACATCTTTATAAGCTGAGGTAGCCTGTGCTTCATTCTTACCCCATAGCCTTGCCAAAATCGTTGCCATTTCCGCACGGGTAATCATTCGTTCCGGGTTGAAGCTGCCATCCGCATAGCCTAAAATATATCCTTTATGTGATTCATGAACTACATTTGGATTGTTAGGCTGTTCCTTATCCGTGCCACTATTGTTAGTAGGATTACTGATTGTAGTGCCACCAGGCGTGTTCGTTCCTCCCGGAATATTCTCATGATTCGACTGAGGAGAGAAACTCACGATTTGAAAACGACTGAACTTCGAAATCTCAAATTGGATCCCTGTTGCTACGCCGTTCTCATATTGTATAGTTCCTGATACCAGCTCTGTCGTACCATCCGTATGTTCAATGAACACCTTCAAAGCGTCTAGGAAAGCTTGTCTATTCTCAGTTGGAATAGTAATTCCACTTAATGGGAGAACAACCTTCGTGTTAAAACCACCAAAGTTTGTTTCGATCTTTCTTGGCAGACCCAGTAAGTTTATCTGATTCCCAGCAGCTGCTAACGTAACCTTAGGGTCAGTATTCGCTGCTTTTTTAGCCTCACTATCCTCTTGTGCATTCTTAACCGGTACAATTCTGAAATAAAGATCTGTACCCTTAACTGCAGCGTCTTTTAAAGCTTCCTGACTCAACTTTACAGAACCTTCATCGGTAAAGATATTCATACCCGCATTTCTGTCAGCCAGTGCCGAAACAGCTGCAGCCGGAATCTCTACGGCAATCTCATCTGCCTTATCATCTGCTTGCTGCTTAATCTCAACAGTTAGCGTACGGTTGTTAATATCTCCATCCTGAGGATTAAAAGAATTCGTCAGACTTTCTACTTTTGACGGATCAACGATAACAGTATCAATCTTAACCTGATTGCTGAGCGTTGTTCTGAGAATGTTCAGACTCTCCGTGTGAATCATGTCATTTGCGTTTGCCTTTACATCAGCCGTTCTTCCGCTCTCTTGGCGTGTATTTTCTTTTTCCTTCACTATGTTCTTGTTAGTAACTACCAGAAGGAAACTCTTAGTGATTTTGGCGGTACCCTTAGAGATCGTAGCGGTAACTATTACATTCTTATCACCCACTTCAGGTCTGTTCACGGTACCCTGTTCCTCACCATCTTTGCTGGATAGCTTAAGAACATCGATATTGGTCGAGGTCCATGTAATCTTCGTTCCATGTTTTCCTGTACCAAGCAACAAGAATTCATTTGTAACTGACTCCCAAGTATCTCCATCCGAGAATTTAAAAGCCTTATCTACCCCTAATGCTTTAGCAGCATCTCTAACAGCATCCTCATCTGACATTCTGACAACAGTCATAATAAATACCTTAGTACGCTTCTCGCCAGTCTCTTTGTCAAGAATTGTTGCGGTTAAAGTGACCTCGATATCACCCTCATCAGGTCCAGGCTGAACTACCTTACCCGTTGTACTAACCACATCAGGTTTACTTGATGCCCAAGTGATTGATGTATTTCCCGAAGCACCTTTTTCAGTCAAATATATCGTTTTGGTCACATGCTTCGCATGATCCCCTGCACCATAGATAATATCCAACTTATTATAATCATTTATTAGGTGACTTAAGGATGGCTTCGTGGCATCTAATGGGAACGGATCATCTTTATCGTTGATTCCATCGTGATCGCTATCGGGATGCTTCGGATTCGTTCCAAGCACGATTTCCTCTTCATCCGTCAGACCATCGTTATCATCATCTGGATCTAGACTGTCTGGAATTCCGTCTCCGTCTGTATCCAGCTCACCATTTACTGTTCCTGGTTTCGCTGCATCCGTTGGGAACGGATCGTCTTTATCGTTGATTCCATCATGATCGCTATCAGGATGCTTTGGATTCGTTCCAAGCACGATTTCTTGTTCATCCGTCAGACCATCGTTATCATCATCTGGATCTAGGCTATCTGGAATTACGTCTCCATCCGTATCTAACTCACCATTTACTGTTCCTGGCTTCGCAGCATCCGTTGGGAATGGATCATCCTTATCGTTGATTCCGTCTCCGTCCGTATCTGCCTTCTTCGGATCTGTGCCGAGCACGATTTCCTGCTCATCCGTCAGACCATCGTTATCATCATCTGGATCTAGGCTATCTGGAATACCATCGCCGTCTGTGTCCAGTTCGCCGCCTCCGTTACCCGGCTTTGTCGCATCCAATGGGAACGGATCATCTTTATCGTTGATTCCATCATGATCGCTATCAGGATGCTTCGGATTCGTTCCAAGCACGATTTCTTGTTCATCCGTCAGACCATCGTTATCATCATCTGGATCTAGACTGTCTGGAATTCCGTCTCCGTCCGTATCTAACTCACCATTTACTGTTCCTGGCTTCGCGGCATCCGTTGGGAATGGATCATCCTTATCGTTGATTCCGTCTCCGTCCGTATCTGCCTTCTTCGGATCTGTGCCGAGCACGATTTCCTGCTCATCCGTCAGACCATCGTTATCATCATCTGGATCTAGGCTATCTGGAATACCATCGCCGTCTGTGTCCAGTTCGCCGCCTCCGTTACCCGGCTTTGTCGCATCCAATGGGAACGGATCGTCTTTATCGTTGATTCCATCATGATCTGTATCTGGATGCTTCGGATTCGTTCCAAGCACGATTTCCTCTTCATCCGTCAGACCATCGTTATCATCATCTGGATCTAAACTGTCCGGAATGCCATCGCCATCTGTATCCAGCTCACCATTTACTGTTCCTGGTTTCGCTGCATCTGTCGGGAATGGATCATCCTTATCGTTAATTCCGTCGCCATCCGTATCTGCCTTCTTCGGATCTGTGCCGAGCACGATTTCCTGCTCATCCGTCAGACCGTCGTTATCATCATCTGGATCTAGGCTATCTGGAATACCATCGCCGTCTGTGTCCAGTTCGCCGCCTCCGTTACCCGGCTTTGTCGCATCCAATGGGAACGGATCGTCTTTATCGTTGATTCCATCATGATCGCTATCGGGATGCTTCGGATTCGTTCCAAGCACGATTTCCTCTTCATCCGTCAGACCATCGTTATCATCATCTGGATCTAGACTGTCTGGAATTCCGTCTCCGTCTGTATCTAACTCACCATTTACTGTTCCTGGCTTCGCAGCATCCGTTGGGAATGGATCATCCTTATCGTTGATTCCGTCTCCGTCCGTATCTGCCTTCTTCGGATCTGTGCCGAGCACGATTTCCTGCTCATCCGTCAGACCATCGTTATCATCATCTGGATCTAGGCTATCTGGAATACCATCTCCGTCTGTATCCAGTTCGCCACCGTTACCTGGCTTCGTCGTATCCAATGGGAACGGATCGTCTTTATCGTTGATTCCATCATGATCTGTATCAGGATGCTTCGGATTCGTTCCAAGCACAATTTCCTCTTCATCCGTCAGACCATCGTTATCATCATCTGGATCTAAACTGTCCGGAATGCCATCGCCATCTGTATCCAGCTCACCATTTACTGTTCCTGGTTTCGCTGCATCTGTCGGGAATGGATCATCCTTATCGTTAATTCCGTCGCCATCCGTATCTGCCTTCTTCGGATCTGTGCCGAGCACGATTTCCTGCTCATCCGTCAGACCGTCGTTATCATCATCTGGATCTAGGCTATCTGGAATACCATCTCCGTCTGTATCCAGTTCGCCACCGTTACCTGGCTTCGTCGGGTCGGTTGGGAATGGATCTAAGCTATCTGGAATACCGTCCCCATCCGTATCTGGTTCAGTCGTAAACGTCCAAGTTGCTTTATCCGTAATTCCAGCGTACTTGTTACCCGCAGCATCCTTAAATGCTCCAGCCGCAACAAGGACATAATATTCTGTACTTGGTTGTAAATAACCCACTTTCACACCGTTACCAGGGGTTACAATCATTGGATTAAAGGTTACGCTGTTACCCGATAAGTTGACGCCCATAGCACCTGTTTCGAAGCTGTACACAACACTATCGTCAGATTTCTTGCGAATTTCAATTTTTTTACCCCACACATCTTGAACAGCTGAGCTGAATGTCAGCTTCAAATTTGTATCCGCTGCTACATTCGTAGCCCCTTTTACTGGCGAATAAGCTGTAGCTGTAAGATCCGTCTTTTCTGGAGCTAATCCTGTCGTGAAGTTCCAAGTGGTCTTATCCGTAATTCCTGCAAAAGCGTTACCTTTCGCATCCTTTATTGCTCCGGTATCAACCTGTACATAATATTTCGTATTATAGTCCATATATTTTCCGTCATGATCTGACAGCATCAAATAAGGATTGATCGTCACTGTTTTGCCCGAGACGCTAACACGGGTTATATCGCCCATATCGAATGTATAAATCACGCTGTTATCTAGCTCTTTTTTGAGTACTACATTTTTGCCCGCTACTCCTTGTACATCTTTACTAAATGTAAGCTTCAAACTGGAGTCCACCCCAACATTTGTTGCCTCATCAGCAGGCGATAGTGTCGTTACAGTTGGTAGTGTGGTGTCCGGTTTGGCTACCATTTCAAAGACCCATGTATTTTCTGCTACTTCCTTACCTACCGCAGGTGACCCTGAGAAATATCTATATTCCACAAAACCATATAGGCCTTCATAGCTGTTTCCTGCTAAATCTACCAAAGCACCTTGATCAATGGTTACATAGTATTCTCGACCATAATCCAATTTGGTCTGTTTAATCGTTAATACGTTCCCTGTGATTGTTACTTTATTAGTATCATCAATAGCAATCAATTCTACCTCTTCAGGAGGTTGAGATTCATAATAATTCTCAGAATACGAAGCACTACCCGGTGACATGATCCTAATATATTTATCTTCCCCCGCTACTGCCTTGACTTTCTCGCTGAATGTGACAGTGAGTTCCGTGTTCAGAGGTACTTTTGTTGCATTAATAGCAGGTGCCAGAGAGGTTACTGTTGGAGCAGTTTCATCTGGCGCCACTGTTGTGAAGTTCCATTTCGTCTTGTCAGTGATACCCGCATAGCTATTACCTGCGAGATCTTGAACGGCTCCAGCTTCAATCTGCACGTAGTACCCAGTACCATACGCGAAATCGGTAGCAGGCTTAACCGTTATTTTGTCTCCAGATACGGTAACTTTCGTAGGATCACTTGCTGTTATCGTCTCTATAACACTATCATCTGTCTTGTTAAGAATCTTGATCGTTTTACCAGTCACCTTGACATTTTCGCTGAACGCCAATACGAGGTTGGTATTCACCGGAACATCCTTAGCATCATTCGCAGGAGTCAATCCCACTACCGTTGGCGCGAGTGTATCCGCTGGAGCTCCGGTTTTGAAATACCACGGAGCTGTGCCAATCTCCATTAGTACATTATTAATATACTGTACCGAAGTGACCATCCCACCATAATCATTATTGAAGGTATCTTGGAAAGCTCCACTATCCATGGTCACATAATAATATTTATTGTTTGCCATGTTTTTTGCTGGATTGATCGTAACTTTATTGCCTGAAATCGTCACTTTTGTAGTATCACTCGTGGAAATCTTTTCGAACTCGACAGCCTCTGTATAATTGTTAGATGATCCATCCGAGAACATTGTTCCCGGTACCATAATCCTTATAAATTTCCCCCTGCCCGCATGTACATTTTCACTAAAAGTTAGAGTCAAATTAGCATCTGTTGCTACATTCGATTCTTTCTTCGCAGGAGAGAACTCTGTTGCTAAAGGTGCAGTGGTATCACTACTGGCGCCAGTTTTGAAATCCCATATCTCAGCACCCGTGAAGCCAACCGGCACATGAACTTGGCCATCAAGAATCTCTATCTCCCCATACAATCCCTCATAGATATTTCCTGCTGAATCCTTAAACGCACCCGGGTCGATCTTTACGAAATAATTCGTTTTATAATCTAGGTCAGCAGCTGGGTTAATCTTTACTACATTGTTCGAAATCGTCACTTTACTTGCATCATCAGCGGCGATCGTCTCTATTTTGGTTGAGTTTGCAAGCACCTCCGGATATTCGGAACCACTGGCGTTAGAAGTAACTTGTGGTTTCCAAATCGATATATTTTTACCCGCAACGGCCTTTACACCTTCATTAAAGGTCAACGTAAGGTCTGAGTTGACCTTCACATTCTGCTCGTTTTTTTCAGGAGAATATGTGGAAACTATCGGCGCTTCTGTATCCTCTGGACCACCACTATTCCCAGGGTCTGTATTAACAGCTACAGCAACAGGAACCATGAAGGTACCTACCATAAAAGGTCCTGAGCTGAGATTTATAGTTTGTATTACTGTATTTTTTGTTGTGTCTATTACACTCATAGTTGAAGCACCATAATTAACCGTAAATGCTTGACTCCCATCTTTGGAGAGACCAATTACATAAGGATTAAAACCAACAGGAATTGTAGCTTCCACCTGATTCGTTATTGCATTGACAACAGAAACCGAATTACTAAAAGCATTAGCTACATAAACCTTACTCCCATCCGGACTGACTTCTGTTGCGTGAGGAGCTTCACCAACAGGAATGGTAGCCTCCACTTTATTCGTTACTGTATCGATCACAGCCATGGTATTGTTCCCTTTACCTGCTACGTAGATCTTTGAACCCTCGGAATTTACTGACAGGCCATAGGATGAACTTGCTAATGAAATTCCAGAAATCACAGTATCACTATTAATATCAATTAAAGAAACTTCATTGTCAGAATCGTAGGATAAGTACAGCTTTTCTCCAATCACGACCATTGCGACTGGGTTAGAATTTACAGATATCGAATTTATCACGCTCAAAGTAGCTGTATCGATCACCGAAAGGGAGTTACTGGAGTAATTAGCCACATAAGCTTTACTGCCATCTGAATTAAATGCAACGCCATGAGGCCACGAGCCCACTGCAATGGTTGAAATCACAGTGTCAGTGGATGGATCTATAACAGAAACAGTCCCATCCGCTCTGTTAGTTACAAAGACCTGGGTCTTATTCGGATTAATGGCGGCGCTATTCGGCTCATTTCCCACCTTGATCTTCGCCTTTTCCACCGCTAAATTCGTTAAATCTACTACATCCACTACACCACTCGAAAAACTTGTAACATACGCCTTTTGAAATACCGAAGTCGTATCCTTATCAGCAGTGTCTGCATAAGCCAACTCTCCCCCTCTAATAAATAGTGACGAGCATATGTTGACCAGTAATACAAATAATAGAATGCTTATAGCTTTCTTGGACCTGACTAATCGAAGCACACTCTCAACTTCTTTCCTATGTATTTTATTACTCCCATGTTTAGGAAATCATATCAACCCTAACTCACCAAAATCTCACAAATTGTCGCGTAATGCCGAAAAATACAAAAAAAGCAGTGAGATTTCTCCCTCTGCTTTCCTTTTTTATTAATATTTCAAACTAGATATGCAGCTACACGCTCTTTAAACTCTGCTGAAGGGACCAGCCCCAGCTCAGTACGATAAGCCCCCTCGAATTTCTCATAAAGTCGTGCAATCTTTTCTTTATTTCCGAGTTTGGCATAAACATCAATCATTTGCTGGTTCATTTCTTCATGCAGCGGATATAAGCTTAAGAACTTTTCTAGTCGTTGCTCCGCTTTATGCCAGTCCTGAGCAGCACAATCATTGTCTACCAGCAAACGAGTGCATGTTGTGAAAAACTTGCAATACGCTTCCTCCAGCGATATCTTCCATAGATAAGGCTTTCCGTCCAGCAGAGGCCCCTGATATAAGTTACTGAGCCGCTCCATTTGCGTAGTGTTCTGTTGTCCTTCCGCTATTTCTAAATGAAATCTTTGATACTCAAGCGCATCATAGCTTTCGTTTCCGGTCTCCAGCATATAACCATCGTTCATTTTGCGGATTTCCATACCGAAGTCCTTTTCCTTCAGCATTTTCTTCAAGAGGTATATCGTATTATACAGATTGGATGCCCCTCTCTCATCCTGCATATCCGGCCACAATAAATCCATTATCTTCCACTTACTGATATAACGACCAGCATTACATAGGAAATAGGCGAATAATTCCTCTGCTCTACGTGTTCGAAAATGAATAGGCTTCCCTTCTGAATCACATACTTCGAATCCACCGAAACAGCGGATCATTGGCTCCGTTTTCTTAGGCTCTTGTATCACCGCCGGTCTCATTCGTTTGACAAGTCGTTCAGTGACCCTATGGATTGCTTCGGGTGTGATCGGCTTAAGAATATAATCCAGTGCACTTACTTCGAACGCTTCCAGTGCATAATTTTTGTAGGCGGTAGTAAATACAATTTCCGGTTGATGCATCAGCTTCTGAATTCTGCTTGCCAGCTCAATCCCGTTCATCCTTGGCATTTCAACATCTATAAACACAACGTCCGGTTGTAAATCAGGTATACACTCCAGTGCCTCCAATGGATTAGAAAAGGCCCCGCTAATGGTATAATCTGAATTACGACCGATCAGTACCTTCATCAAATTCAAAATCGGCTTCTCATCTTCAACAATCACTACACGAATCATCGTGCTTCTCCCTCCATGCTCCCAAGGCTTGCTGGTAAATACATCGTAACTTTGGTTCCGAACCCAAGGTCGGAATGAATGGTAAGGGTGGCTCCGGGGATAGCGCCTATACGCTTTCGAATGTTATGGATACCGATGCTGCCATCTAGCTGCCCGTCTCCGGTTAATTGATATAGCAGATCATCTGGAATACCTATACCATCATCTTCGATGATAACTTTCATATAGTTACCGCCTGCTTGAACCGTGAGCGAAACTCTGCCCTGACCCTCTTTTTCAAACAACCCATGTCTGATCGCATTTTCGACAAACGGCTGAATACATAAGGAAGGAATCTCAACAGAACGTAGACCCTCATCCATTTTAAAAATAAAATCGAACCGCTCTCCAAACCGAGCTTTTTCGATCTCCACATAAGCTTGAATCAATTCTAACTCCCGGTGTAACGGAACAACTAAAGTGGACCGATCCATATCGAGAATATAACGAATGTATTGACTTAGCATGGATAACAAATAAGCGGCTTTCTCTCCATCTGTATAACAGAAAGAGATTACACTACTCAGTGCGTTATACAGAAAATGAGGCTTAATTTGTGCTTGATGAAAAGCATACTCATTTCGTATCGCTTCCTGTATCGATGTTTTCATAGCAATCAGCGTCTGAATTCTCGCCATCAGTGTCTCGCCATCAAATGGCTTAGTGATATAATCATTCGCCCCAGCCCTGAAGCCAAGCGCTATATCCGTTGGTGCGTCCTTAACTGTAGCAAACAGAATAGGTAAATCCAGAATGGAGTAACGTACCCGTAATGTTCTACATAGCTCAATTCCTGAAATACCCGGCATCATGACATCTAATATGACTAGATCCACATTCGGGTATTGCTCCATTTTGTCTATTGCTTCATTCGCTGAAAACGCAGTAATTACATTATAATGATGCCGTCTTAAAATGTTCAGCAGAATATGGATATTAGATGCTTCATCATCCACAATTAGGATTGTATATCCGCTTTGATCTACAATATCAAGCGAGGTCTGCTCAAAATGCGCGTGCTGTCCCGCCCCTGTAGCTGCTGCTTCGAGGTAGCCTGGAATCCGCTCTATTTTGGGCAATGTGAAGATCATTCGAGTGCCTTGGCCAATCTCAGACCAATCTACCCTAATCTCACCACCCATCCGTTCGATGAGCTTCCGGCTAATGTACAAACCAACGCCCATTCCTGTGTAGCCATCTTGCGGAAGAGGTTTATCGACCTGTTCAAAATATTCGAATATGGCCGTATGCATATCGGGGGATATCCCAGTTCCTGTATCTTCCACCGCGACAGTCACCGTATTTCCCTCTACATAAGCTTTTATCTGAATTAATCCTTCATCCGTATGCTTGATCGCATTGTGAACTAAATTGTACATTACCTGTCTTAGTCGGCTATCATCTGCAAGCACCCAAACATCGGGTTCCACCTGATTATCTAATCTCACCGATTTTCCCGCAAGTTCAAACTGCAACACATCAAATACAATTTGGGAAGCCACTCTTAGATCAACCACTGTCTGCTGTAATCGTAATTCTCCATGCTTCAAAAGACTAACATCAATCAAATCCTGAATAAGCATAGACAGCTTCGTAGAAGTGTCCTTAATCAACCAAAGATTCTGTTTCTGTATCGGATACAGATTATCTTCGCCATCTTCTAATAAAAAGGATGTCATATTCATAATGCCATGCAATGGGGTTTTGATCTCATGAGATGTGTTCATCAGAAATTCATCTTTAAGCTGATTCGAGACTAGCAGCTGACGGGACAGCGTTTCCGTCTTGTCGTAAGCGTTGGAGAATCGTACAGCTAACATAATATTGAAGAAAACAATAAAACCAATCACTCCGCACTTACCCAACAAATCGGTCTGCAGAGCATTTTCAGAATAGAGACTTACATCAATGAAAAAAATCAGGAGTGAAATCGCACCGCCAATGAACAAAAACAATTCTTTTCGATCCGTCGTTTGGCTCTGACTGCGAACATATAAATAGATCATTCTCACAATAATTGTGATCATAACGACTCCAAGATAAGTAACAAATACATATTTCATACGAATGTGCACATCATACGGCAGTACCAAAACCGAAAACAAGTAAAAGACAAATGGAGATAACACGATCCTCATCCTCTTACTTGACATCAACCTAGACTCCACCGAGCAGTAAAACATAATAATGATGATTGACCCAACAAACTGGCTTATTTCCAACATCTTATAGGTTGATTCAAAAGGGAAATGGGGTAATAACTGTTGAAATATCTTCTCTCCATATAGAGAATTATTCATAGAAAGAATAAGCAAATATAAACCGCTGAGCAAATAGGCTTTTTCTCTACGCCCGACAAAATAGAAGCTGAGATGGTAAGCACCAAACATCCCCAGAATCAGAATAATTCCAATGTCAGTGCCGATCTGAATACTGTTCACTTTTGTAATATCGGCTTGTGCGCCCAGTGGGATTGAATTCACGATCCCCCCAGTGATAAAGTTGAAATTAGAGACTTGAATTAATATTTCTATCTCTCGGTTATTAGATTGAAAAAATACCGTATACGGAGTATTCCCAGGCTTAAATGACTCACTTTGTGTTGAAGGAACCCCGTTCTCTCCCTCTTGCTTCCCATTGATAAATAACTTTTGAGACATGCGTATACTTCGTATTTTTAGACCAAGGATCTCATCCGAATCTTGGACTAACACTTTAAGTCGATAGGTGCCAGCACCCTTTCTGTCCATCCCATCTTCTAAGCCCTTACCTTTCCATGTGCCTGGGACAGAAAGATATGTAGATTTCTTATTACTGCTTTGCTGAATCTCAGAGGGACTCAGTAATTCATTCTCATAAAACTCCCATTCTCCGTCTAGATCAACTAGTCCTTGTTCCTCAAAATCCCACTTCGACAAATCCAATACGCCCTGCTTGGCCACCGGGGTTACTTGACCCTGAATTGTTGGGGAAATAATACTTACTAATAGGGAAATCGCGAGGATAAAAAACAGCCCCATCCCGACTATTCCCCGATATTTCATCGTCCTCAACCTTCAGGCTCCTCTCTATGCGAGTAATTCTACTATCCTACCCCACTGCTCTCACAAAAATCTCTCAAGTTCCTGATTGTTAGTCGCTTCCAATCACTCTCATAAATTGTTACCATTACTCAGTATAATCGGCACTCAGATAAGCGTCTATCTAAGACTATTTGTACCGGATGGATAGAAGCTGACAAAATAGAAAATTGCAATCGCCATTCTTCGATTTGAGCGAGCATCCGTCCGGGCACAACGGCTTCCCAAACCTCTCCTTCCAGATCCTTAGTCAATTCCTTAATCGTTCCTTGATGTAGTAACTCCCCTCGTCCCATCATAAGCACCTACTTGGCGATATGATCAACGTCGGATATGATATGAGCAGATAAAATTACGATACGCTTATTTATATTAGAATCCATAATTTCCATATAAAAAAGCCACCCAGAACACGGTTCTGATTAGCCAAAAATAAGATACGATACAAATACGCCTTACCTATCCACCCCAAGCATCTCCAGCCCAAGCCGTACACGAATATCTTCGGTATTCTCTGTTAAATAAAGCGCGTAGGCCTTTGTGATCGGCATGTCTAACTCACATTGAAGTTGAAATAGCCTCTGTTGATCGAGATACGGTTGTGCAATAGATCGGGGTAGAAATCCAAAGCCTTCTCCTAGTAGCAGCATGTCCAGCATAATCATCGAGTGATCGGTCTGAAGTGCAGGCACATAGCCTGGTCCAACTATACTGGAAAACCATTCTGGAAATGGGCCTCCCCACTCTAAATGACAATACTCACGCTGAAAAAAATCCTCCTTGCGTACAGATGTCTCTCTTAATTGCGTGGAAACCAGAACAATCTCATCGTCAAACAAGAAGTGTTTGGTTACCTTGGGGTGTTCCGGCGGGTCATATTTAATCGCAATTTGTACAATTCCATCCAACAAAAGATCACGAATCATATAACTGGAATCAATATAACTTAGGAATTTGATAGCCACCTTCGGATGATCACGTCTAAATGAAAGAATATGCTCCAGGTAATAATAATGCCATACGGACCCAGGCCCACTTAAAATGATATAGTTCTCCAGCTCTTCGGATAGAGTCACCTTGCTCTCTTCAAACAAACGAAGCATCCGCTCAGCATATGGAACAAAGGAAATTCCTGCTTGCGTTAAGCTAACATTCCGATTATCACGTGTAAGAAGTACTTTGCCCACGGCGTTTTCTAATGCTTTTATTCTTGCGGTAACGGCGGACTGGGAGATATGTAGATGTTCTGCGGCCTTGGTGAAATTTCGGATTCTGCATACTGCCAAAAAAGCTTCTAATTGAGATAAGTCCATGTATTGCACCCTCTATGATTCAAAATATTAATGATTGCGATCTATAAAATTCGTTATACAAATTATATGTATTCAGTTATGATTTCGCTATATTTTTAAACTTAAAAGTGCTGGAGGAAAAAACATGAATAATATTGTAAGCATTGAACAACTATTTTCGATTGAAGAATCTATAGATGAGCTTTCAGAGCTACTTATACAGGTCGTGGAGGATGGAGCCTCCATTGGTTTTTTACCACCCTTAGATGCGTCAGACTCTGTCTTATACTGGCACAATGTTTTGGCTCCCGATGTGATCCTTTTTGTCGCAACAATGAATGAGATTATCGTAGGAAGTGTACAACTACATTTAAGTACAAAAGCAAACGGAACACATCGAGCCGAAATCGCAAAGCTGATGACACACCCTAATTATCGCCGGAATGGTATTGCTCGTTCACTAATGCAAAAAGCTGAGGACAGAGCTACGCAGGAAGACAGGTCTTTAATCGTGCTGGATACAAGAGAAGGTGACCCTTCCAACCTCCTTTATACTTCAATGGGCTACATACAAGCTGGACGTATACCATACTATGCAATATCAGCTAACGGTGAATTACATGCGACGATCTACTATTATAAAATCATTGGCTAGACACTTTGAACTTAGCAACATTCAATAAGGAAGCGTGGACTGTCACCAGATTTCAACCGTGAAAAACGGTATATAATCAAGAAATCTGGGGACAATAGCGGCCGGAAGTCCAAGCGTTCACCGCAGTCACACAATTACCTTAATAGAAAAATTTAAAGTTCAACTAATATAGACATTTATATAACACCAAGTTATAGTATTGACAACACTTTTAATAACTATTTTTAAAAGTCTAGAGGTGATTAAAATAAACCAAATCGCAAACAATTCTATTCGTGTTAAAAAGATAAATCAGGAGCTCATCAAGCAAGCCTTGAAATCGATGAAAGAAGGAACCAAATCAACGATTGCAACCGCCACCGGGTTAAGTATTGCCACTTGCGGAAATATTCTGAATGAGCTTATGGAGACAGGTGAAGTCATTGAGACGGAGCTGGAGGCTTCGAATGGAGGTCGGCCGGCCCGAAGATTCATCTATAATGCCGATTTCTCCTACATCGCATGCATCTATGCCAAAATTGAAGATGGCCAACAATCCTTAACCTATGCAGTAACGAATTCCGTTGGCGAACGTGTAGATGATGGATATATCAAGGCTGAGAGTATTGACGCTACAACCATTGATCACTTAGTAGGCACACTAATTCAAGCCTATAACAACATCAAAGCCGTTGGCATTGGAATCCCGGGACTGGTTCACCGAGGCGTCATCAATATTTGTGATATCAACACTTTAATTCACGCTCCCTTAGAGTCACTCCTCAGAGAGAAATACGAGGTTGAAGTCACAGTTGAAAATGACATGAATCTAACCGTTTACGGATTCTATAAACAGCAGGATTACGAAGAGGATAAGACCATCGTCGTGTTGACCTTTATCAAAGGTGCCTTTCCAGGTGCAGGGATGATGATCGACGGGCATATCCACAAAGGCAATACTAGATTCGCGGGCGAAGTCTCATTTTTACCTTTTGGAATCTCGCGTGACGAGCAATTCATTCGTTTAGGGCAGACAGAAACATTTATCCCCTTAGCAGCTCACACCATTGCCTCATTGACGGCAGTTATTAACCCTGAGACGATAGCGCTCACAGGCGAACAAGTTAGACAAGAGGATATACCACATATCTATCAAAATTGTCTGGCATTCATTCCAGACGAGCATATGCCTCATCTAATTGTGCTGGATCACCCTGATGATTATTACATGAACGGATTAATTGCGATCACGCTGGAAAGCTTGACCTATTCGTTGCAACTGGTTGAAAAGCGCCGCTAAAACTAACAAGAACTTCAGGAGGAATTACGAATGGCAACAAACAAAGAGAATATGATTGCAGGAAAGCTTTACATGGCGGGCGGAGAAGAATTAGCTAAAGATAGCAAAAGATCCAGAATGCTCACCCGTCTATTTAACAATACGACGGAAGAACAAGGCGAATATAGAGTAGAGTTACTTAAGCAATTATTTGAGTCTACGGGCAAATCATTGCATATTGAGCCGCCTTTCCGTTGTGATTATGGCAGCAATATTACAGTTGGCAATAACTTTTATGCTAATTTCGACTGCATTATCCTGGACGTAGCAAAAGTAACGATTGGTGAAAATGTTCTCTTTGGACCCAGAGTAAGCGTGTATACCGCCGGCCATCCCATTGATGCGGACGTTCGTATTAGTATGCTCGAATTCGGTACACCGATTACCATTGGAAACAATGTGTGGGTTGGCGGAAATGCCGTAATCAATCCTGGAGTAAATATCGGCAACAATGTAATCATCGGCGCAGGTTCAGTCGTGACTAAAGATATCCCTGACAATGTAATTGCCGTGGGGAATCCTTGCAGAGTGCTAAGAGAAATTACGGAGGACGATAAACAACACTGGGAAAAACTTAAAGAAGAGTACTATAGAGACACCGAGCAATAAAGATACCCGATTCTGGAGGTTCTCACGTTGAAAAAGCGCTTTGGCGGATTTAATAAGGTTTATGCCATGCAATTGGCAACGATCTTTTTAGGGTTTATTGTGTTTGGGATATCCGAAAATATTAAAGGGCCAGCCATTCCAAGAATTCAGTTTGACTTTAATTTGGATGAAAAGCAGCTAGGTACCCTGCTATCCCTAAACGCACTAGGTTATTTGATCGCCTGTTCTTTTACAGCTGTATTGGTTCGCAAGTGGGGGATCAAGGCTGTCAGTATTATTGCTTTCGCATCCATGATATTCTCTGGCGTTCTAATTTACATCTCACATAGCTACCCCCTCTTCTCGGCTTCCTACTTCCTGATGTATATCGGAAACGGAATGCTTGAGATTGGACTTGCCATTCTGGGAGCACGTATCTTCGTTAAAAATACCGGGACCATGATGAACTTATCCCATTTCTTTTACGGGTTTAGTTCCACGTTAGCTCCACTTCTGGCTACAGGGCTAATGACGGTAAGTATATTCGGTCATACACTTGATTGGCGTGGAATGTATCTAATAATGCTTAGCTTGTCTTTACTCCCTATTCTATTTGCCTTACGGAGTACGTTTCCGGGTGACGATCTTCCGCATGAGGACCGAATT
Source organism: Paenibacillus sp. FSL R5-0345 (assembly GCF_000758585.1). NCBI lineage: Bacteria > Bacillati > Bacillota > Bacilli > Caryophanales > Paenibacillaceae > Paenibacillus > Paenibacillus sp. FSL R5-0345. Next base: position 2,109,305 of record NZ_CP009281.1, on the reverse strand, counting down.
CCACTAAAATCACTGGTCCGTGATCCGGCTTTATGGCTAATGGTTCTAATCCTGTCCTTCGGTGTAGTATCGGAGCTTGCCGTAGGCGGATGGCTCGTAAATTTTCTTGAAAAAGCATACAAGTGGGATACGGTTACAGCTTCTGGAATGCTGTCCACCTTCTTTCTCTGCTTCTCGTTAGCAAGACTCCTACTCGGACCCGTTACTGATAAGATTGGATTTAACCTATCGCTTATCATCTTTTCAGCCTTCTCTGCCCTGTGTACGTTTGCCGCAATTTTGGGTGGAGAAAAGCTCGCATTTCTATTTGCCGCTGCAGGAATCGGGATTGCGATGATTTATCCCACGGTTATGGCTTTTATCGCGAAAAGGTACCCTCACGGCAGTGACACCGCCATCACATTTACAGTTACGTTAATGGGAGTGGGTAGCGTAATCGGCAACTATGCTATAGGTGCTGTGATCGAAGGTGTGAAGCGGCTGTACGGTGCGGAGACGCAAACAGGCTTGCTGCGCGGACTTCAAGCTGGCTATGGATTTATCGGATTATGTGCGGCGATATGCGCCATATCCGGCTGTGTGCTCTATCGTTATTTACATCGCCGCCAAGAACTTATATAACCTAATAGTTGTTGCACTTATTTCAGCTTATACATGCCAAAACCTGCCGATTTAATGGCAGGTTTTTTTATTGAACTATGTTCTCGCTACCCTTGCTAGGTCAGCTGATGGACTCCGAGCTATTGAGCTGCTGAGTTAAGTGTCACGTAGATCGCAGCCCTTCCGCCAGCTTCATTATTTTTCTAACAATCTGCTCTTCTCCGTTACCCACCCGTTCCGTTGCTACTTCTCCCAAGGCTATATGTTCGGCAACACAAACCGAGTGTGCGGATTGTCTAAACATTTCTATGTCATTAGCATCGTTGCCAAAAGCAATAAATTGCTGCGGTTCTACGCCCAATCTTTGTAGTCCTGTCCATTTGTTTACGCCTTTAGGGCTTATATCAATAATGTCCTCTTGTCCATGTTTATAGATCACAACAGGCATTCTATGTAGCTGCTCTATTAACTGTTCCCCGTTCAGACTACTCAAAAAAACTACTTTCACAAGCTCATCCAGCTCAGACGGACTAACATTTTTGGCACGTTGCTCTGGATCTACATTTCTACGAATGGGATGGTCATGGGAACCCGAATACGCATAGTCCCAGTGACTGTCAATCAAACAAGTCGCTTCAAATTCTTCAATTAACTTCAATATCCTATCCGAAGTCTGCGAGTCAAAATGTATGGTCGAAATCACCTCTCCATCCTTTGCAATAAACGCGCCATTCCCCCCTACCATAGGACAATGATGCATATGGGCAGCCCCATAGTTGCACTTTATACAATTAAAATATCTCTATCTGACGTCAACACCCATTTAGTTGCACATTGTACACTTATTTAATAGAAAATGAAGAAAATTGTGTGTGATCGGGATTTTTAGTTGTACGAATTACACTTATTAATCGAAAATAGTAGCCGTCCCCTCATATAGTTGTACTTTTTACAATTAAAATTGCCCTACTGTGCCAGTGAAACTTTAGGGTTCAGACAAAATGCTAGGCACATTGGGAAAATTGACATGATGGGAATAGGCCATCTGATCATCTCTCTTACTTATTTAGTGGATTTATAATCTCATTTAGAGCGGAGAAAGGCGAGTTTGGCTATTGAAGCTGAGCTTCTCTCATTTCGTAATTGCTCCACCATCCCGGCGAAACTGCTTCGGGGTCAAGCCCGTGTATTTTTTAAATAACTGTGTATAGTAACTTTGGCTGCAAAATTTAAACATCAAAGCGATTTCGGAAATAGACTGATTCGTGTGAATAAGAATCGACTGCGACTCCTCAATTCTACGCCGGTTGATAAATTCCGTGAGCGGCATACCCGTTTCACGCTTGAAGCGGTCTGACAAATAACTGGGATGCACACCGACATGCCGAGAGATCAGGCTAAGGTTCAAATCTTGAAACAAATGCTCGCGTATAAAATATACGGATAGATTGACAATATGTGAATAGTGAAGATTCTCTTTTTGCTGGCGCATCACTGTAATGAATTGCAGGACCATTTCATATTCGTATCGATGAAGTGCCTCAAGCTCCGTCGTAGCCTCCACCGCACGAATGAACGTATCACTCAGCTGAAAAGCTGTCTCAGGGTCAACACCACCCCGGATAATCGCACGTGTAAACAAGGTGCAGGATGCAATCATAGCGTTTTTCTTGGAGCGCAGCGGATATCGGGCTAGCGTAGCAGCTTCCATTGCGTTAATTCTATGCAGTGCTTCCAGTGCCCGGTTCTCGTCACCGAGTCGAATAGCTTCCAAAAGCTCATGTTCATAATCCAGCGGAGGATGGACAAATCCCTCTGAAAGATCCACAGAACGTGTGGACCAATATTCCGGCAGTTTATGTTGTCCTTTAAGTTGATCCATACGTGTTAACCTCACCTAAAAATTTTGATAATATCCTAAATAATTTAGTATAATTCTAGCCCTTTCAGACTTAAAATTCAATTCATAACCATCAAGGGAGGAAACATAAGCATGAGCTGGAGCATTGCCAATCAGGGATTGTCGGCAGATACCCTGCTGAATTTAGAAAGTATTTTTGCGCTGGGGAATGGATATTTGGGCGTGCGTGGCAATTTTGAAGAAGGGTATTCCGATAAAGAAATCCGCAGTATCCGCGGAACATATTTGAACGCCTTTCACGATGTGATTGACATTCCCTATGGGGAGAAGCTATTCGCCTTTCCAGGTACCCAGCAAAAACTGGTTAATATTATAGATTCCCAAGGGTTAAATATTTATATAGGCGAAGATATGGAGCCATTTGCACTTACAGCAGAGAGTGTCCTCGCCTATGAGCGTAACCTCCATCTGGACAAGGGATACTCGGAGCGTAAAATCCACTGGAAATCCCCCTCCGGTAAAGAACTCAAGCTGCATTTCCGTAGACTCGTTTCTTTCACTACCCGTGAACTTTTTGCCATTCATCTGACTGTTGAGCCTGTCAATTTCAATGGCCCAATCCAAGTTGTATCTCGTGTAAATGGCGATGTTAGCAACTATACGAACCCGAATGACCCGCGTGTAGCTGCAGGACATTCCAAACGACTGAGCGTAGTAGCGTGCGAAGCTCGGGGTGAATATGTATGCTTGGAGAATGAGACGATGGCTTCGGGTCTGCGAACCTCCTGTGTCACCCGTCATGAATGGGTAGGTGACTGGCAAGTTGAAACTCAGGCAGGAGAAACCGATGCTACAGTGACTGCAACCTCCTCCTTGTCTGGGCCACTATCGCTGACCAAATGGAATGTCTATACCGATACACTACGACATGAACAAATGCTTGTGGATACCGGTATTCAGGTACAGGAATCATTGAAGCACCTCTCCTTTGAAGACATGCTGGAACAGCAGGCGCATTATTTGGCTGACTTCTGGAAGCGTTCCGATGTAGTCATTGAGAACGACTTGTCGCTTCAGGAGGGTATACGTTTCAACCTTTATCAACTGCTGCAATCAGCCGGACGCGACGCGCATAGCAACATCTCTGCCAAAGGTTTATCCGGAGAAGGATACGAAGGCCATTATTTCTGGGATACGGAAATTTATATGTTTCCCGTGTTCCTAATGACTTCTCCTGATTTGGCCCGGCAGCTCCTATTATACCGGTACTCCAAGCTGGGGGAAGCACGGGAACGTGCTAAAGAAATGGGCCATGCCCAAGGGGCATTGTTCCCTTGGCGGACGATCTCAGGTACGGAATGTTCCTCCTTCTTCCCTTCCGGCACAGCCCAATATCATATCAGTGCCGATGTAGCCTATAGCTATATCCAATATCATCTGGCGGAAGAAGATGACGCCTTTTTGCTCCAATACGGCGCAGAGGTGCTATTTGAAACCGCGAGGCTGTGGATGGAAATCGGTCATTTTTACGAAGGTAAATTCCACATTGACGAAGTAACCGGTCCAGATGAGTACACTTGTCTGGTGAACAATAACTATTACACCAATGTAATGGCCAAACATAATTTAAAATGGGCCGCACGCAGTTTCGCTCGGCTTCAGGAGTATGATAAGGTTGCCTTCCAAGCGCTGTGTATCCGACTGCATGTTACTGAACAGGAAGCGGATAGCTGGCTGAAAGCGGCGAATGCCATGTTCCTCCCTTACGATGAGAAGCTAGGCATTAACCCGCAGGACGATACTTTTTTACGCAAAGCAGTCTGGGATTTCGAGAATACACCACCGGAGAAACATCCGCTGCTGCTGCATTACCACCCGCTTACCCTGTACCGTTATCAGGTCTGCAAGCAAGCGGATACCGTGCTGGCTCATTACTTGCTGGAAGACGAGCAGTCGCAAGAAACGATTCGCAAATCGTATGATTATTATGAGCAAATCACTACCCATGACTCTTCTCTGTCCTCTTGCATATTTAGCATCATAGCCTCGAAAATCGGTTACAAGGACAAGGCGTATAACTACTTTATCGAGACTGCACGACTGGATCTCGATAATACACACGGCAACACCAAAGACGGATTACATCTCGCTAATATGGGTGGAACGTGGATGGCCATTGTGTACGGTTTTGCCGGAACACGTCTTAAGGAAAACGGCCTATCGCTCGCTCCGTCCCTACCAACTGGCTGGCAGAAATACAACTTCCGCCTCGCCTTCCGCGGGCGTCTCATTGCTGTAACCATTCGCGAGGAAGGCGTGGAGCTGGAATTGTTAGAGGGTGAAGCACTTGATCTAATTCTCTACGGCCAATCAGTGACTCTGGGCAACGATAAACCGTTAACTCAGGCACTACAAGCCTAATTCATAAGGAGCACAACACAATGAATGCAGCCTCTCAAATTCAAGCCGTAATCTTTGATCTAGACGGCGTTATTACGGATACCGCAGAATATCATTATCAGGCTTGGGGTATGATCGCGAAAGAACTGGGACTTCCGTTCACCCGAGAGTTCAATGAGAACCTGAAAGGTGTATCACGCATAGCTTCACTGGAATTGCTGCTTGGACAAGCAGCAATTCCGCACACTTACTCTCCCGAAGAGATGGAGAAGATGGCGACCCGCAAAAATGAGTTCTATCAGCAGCTCATTCAGCAGGTAACCCCGGCCGATGTGCTGCCTGGAATCTCTGAATTGCTCACCGAGCTGAAGGCCCACGGAGTGAAGACCGGCATTGCCTCCGCAAGCAAAAATGCCTTTACAGTTATCCGTCTTCTAGGTATGGAGAAAGACTTCGAAGTTATTGTAGATGCAGCCAAGCTTGCCCGCAACAAACCAGACCCGGAAGTATTCTTGACCGCCGCGGACGCGCTTGGGGTAGATCCGCAATTCTGCGTCGGGGTAGAAGATGCAGTCGCCGGGGTAGAAGCGATCAAAGCCGCCGGTATGTTCGCTGTATATATCTCCTTACAGGAGAACTTGTCCATCGCTGATATGAACTTGAACCACACTGCTGAACTTAACTACTCCGAGCTAAACCAGCAATTCGTTGCTACAAAGAATAGAGTAAGCTAAATAATTATGCATCCCAGCCTCAATATATGTAAATCACGAACTAAGCCGGCAAGCTTCTAAGGGAAGCTTGCCGGCTTTTGTTCGAAATATAATTTTAGCTTGAATGTAGGCTGTTGTAATATGATAGGAAAGCGAAACATCCCTCAGAACATCTGCTTCCGATCGTTTATTATAGACTTTTTCAGACCATCCCAGCTTTATCAGATCTATCTTTAAAAAGCTTCTTTATCGTGAGTCCAAATAAAACACAGCAAGTCAGTGCTGCACAAAAATCAGCAATAGGCTCAGCTATAATAACTGCATCTGTTTTCGGAGTAATGAATGTCGGGAGCAAAAGTACCAATGGAATAAGCAAGATAATCTTACGCAAGATCGCGATAAAAATAGAAACTCGGGCTTGTCCCAAAGCAATAAATACTTGTTGAAAAGCCAATTGAATACCAAAAATACAGGTACCCAGGAAAAATATCTTCATTAATCTAGACGTCAGAGCCACAAGCTCAGGGTTATTAGTAAATATGATAATGGGCAACTGCGGAACAAAAATGGCAATGCTCCACATCGCCAATCCAAAAGCAGCGCAAAAAACACTGCAATATAAAATGGTGGATTTTACACGAGCAAAATCGCGAGCTCCATAATTATAGCTAATAATAGGTTGTGCCCCTTGCGCAAAACCAGATAACAACGTCCCAAAGATTTGCATCAGTGTGCCCATAATCCCCATGGCAGCAACGTACATATCGCCTCCAAATTTAGCTAAGGACGTGTTAAATACGATTTGAATTAAACTTTCGGTCGACATCATAATAAATGGAGAAAGTCCCAATGCAAGTACACTTGCAGCTTCCTTTGGTTTAATACGCATATTGGATAGGCGTAAGCGCAGATGCGCTCGTTTAGAGATTAAGAACCCCAATACCCAAATGGCCGAAATAAATTGTGCAATAACAGTAGCCAATGCCGCACCCTTAATTCCATATTCAATTCAAAAATAAAAATGGCGTCAAGGACGATATTCACAACCGCACCAATACATACCGTGAGCATGGCAGTTTTGGCATATCCTTGTGCCGCAATGAATGGATTCAACCCTAAAGAAATGAGTACCGCCACAGTTCCAATAAGGTAAATGCTTAAAAAATCGTTGGCCAGCGGCAATGTATCGTGACTCGCTCCGAATAACGTTAAGAACGGCGACTTAAAAATAAGAAACAAAGCTGTAAGTATTACGGATGCCATTAGCAGCATAGTAAAACAACTTCCCAGTAATTCTTCTGCTTTTTTATGTTCTCCTTCGCCCATCTTTATGGAAGCTAGGGGTGCCCCACCAGCTCCGATTAGAGCTGCAAATGCTGAAATCAACATAATGATCGGAAAAGATATCCCTATAGCGGATAAGGCTAGCGTTCCCCCCTCCTCCATTCTTCCAAGGAACATCCGGTCAACTACACTGTACATGGCATTGATTAGCTGAGCTATAACGGCAGGAATAGCCAACAAGAAAATCAGCTTGGGAATACTTTGGTTGGCAAAACGATCCTTCATTTGATTATTCATTTAGTTCATTTCCAATAGATTCTCTGAGGCTTTTAGAAAGCTTTTTGACAACCATATCGTAGGAGTGGTCAATCATGTCAAAGACATCCGACTCTGGCAAGGAACCATCAATCATGATTGAATTCCAGTGCTTTTTGTTCATATGAAAGCCTGGTCGTACGCAATCATGCTGCTCTCTTAAGTTCTCCGCAATAATCGGGTCACATTTTAAGTTTAAGCGAACAACCTTCCCTGTTTCCTCAAAAATAAGTGCGAACATTTTATCAGCCACTTTGATGACCAATGGAGTGGGTCCAAATGGATACTCCTGAGTCGCCCCTTTCTTTTTCAAACAGTATTCGATAATAGTATTCTTCAAATCAGTCTCTCTCCTTCGCTGATCAACAATCTGATCATTTTTGCCATTAACCACGTTTCTTAATTATATCATTTTGTTCACCCTCTCAAAGAGAAAAAGATCATTTTTCACAAAGAAAAGACCGTCTCCATCGAGAGCGGTCATAAAGTTCATTGATATATGAATAATAGTAATGCGACAACTTCCCTCAGAATACCCGCTTCTGGTTCCGATCATCAATAATAATCTGCACCGCTTCCTTAAACCGAATCGCATGGATAATCTCCCGCTCCCTAAGGAACTTAAGGCTATCCTGCAGATCCACATCATCTGTCATGTCAATCAGCCACTGGTATGTAGCCCGGGCCTTTTCTTCCGCTGCAATGTCCTCATAAAGATCAGCCAGCGGGTCACCCTTAGCTTGAATGTAGGCTGCTGTAAAAGGTACGCCGGCAGAGTTCGAATAGAACAACGCGTGATCATGCTGAGCAAAATGTGGACCTAGCCCAGCTTCCTCTAGCTCGCATACCGAAGCGTCCTTCGTCAGCTTATAAATCATAGTGGCTATCATTTCCAAATGGGCGAATTCCTCAGTAGAAATATCGTTCAAAACGCCAATCACTTTATCTGGGATCGTGTATCTTTGATTCATATAGCGCAGGGCTGCGGCGAGCTCGCCATCCGCTCCTCCATATTGCTCACTTAAATAACGCGCCATCCGGATATCACATTTACCGACCCGTACCGGATATTGCAATTTTTTTTCGTAGATCCACATTCGGAAACTTCCCCTCCTCTAGAAATTTAGTTCCTTACAGTTGCACTCTTCTTACACCTGCCAAGGCCAAGGCGTCTGATTCCATTCCCACGGACATTTCGAATAGGCTCTGCCAAAATTCTGCAGCGGACCGTATAATTCCTGAAATTGATTCGCGAGCTTGGTACGTTCCTGAGTCAGCTGATTAAATTGTTCAATACTTCTCAAATCATCAGGATGAGTATTTAGATATAAGTTCAACTCCACTAAGGCAAAGTCAAGTGTCTGCAGTTGCTCAAGCAATTCATAATAACGTTGATCGCAAGGATTTGCCTCCATAATCTATTTCCCTCCTCCTTTGCACTTGGACTCATATGGGCTGTAAAATGCTGGCCATAACGTGCCAACCCTTAGCGCCTCCTGCAAACTAAACTGAGGTAAATCTGGCGGCTGAAAATTAACGAACTGATTGGGTGGAACTACATAAGTCTTGAACGGCACCGGCGGGCAAGGATCAAACGGGCCCCTAAAGGGGGTGTACCTCCGTACCTGTGATTCCATCTTTTCGTACCTCCTTTGTTCCTGTTCCTTCTTTGAAGAATCTGAACATTGCTTCCTTAGCTAACTTATGACAGCAGAACACAATATAAAACGTTATTTACAAAAAAAGCCCCTAGGCTTGAACTTTTCGTGTAATTTGCACGACAAATAAGCTGTCCCCGGAAATATACCGGAAACAGCTTTTCAATTGGACCTTTTTTTAGTATTACGCTTAGGGGTTAGCTCCTTTGAAAGAATCCTCGTGCTTAATCTCAAGGATATCCAACATAAATACAAAGATGGGAATGCCAAGAATAAGTCCCCAGACACCTATATAATGCTCAGAGAACAATAACACGCTGAAGGTGTAGAACATCGGCAAATTCATTTTTGTGGACATCAACTTGGGATTCAAGAAATAGCCTTCGATAAAATGCAACACCGCAATGATCGCCAGCACATAAGTGACTGTTGTCAGACCGCCGATGTTGTAGCCGATGATTAAGAGCGGAATGAGCGAAATCAAAAAACCAACCACCGGAATGAGACTGAGCAGAAAAATCAAGATCGATAGGGCAAATAAATATGGGAAGTTAAGCAACCATAAGCCAATAACAGTAAGGCAGGTATTGAACAAGGCAATAAGAATTTGCGCTTCAATTACTTTCCCAAAGGAAACGATGAATTGTCGGCTGAAATACTCCAGCTCTATATAAAACCAGGCAATCCGGCTCTCTCTCATCCTAGAAGTAAAACTGACGATCCGGTTCTTCTCAAGAATAAACACAAAGCTTAGAATGGTTGATACAACGAAAGTCGCGCCCCAGTTGCTAACCTTCAGTACATAATCGATGCCTCTTTTGATGTAGATCTGATAGTTTAGGTCCTTGAACATATCATACAAATACAATGTAATCTTGTTCTGCGGGAGGTCGTCTGATTTGAGATTGGTAAGGAAGATGGTTAATTGCTTAATCTGCTCCAATACTTTTGGAAGATATTTAGCAAGGGCCAGTACAATCACCGCGATTAAAGCGAGGTATAAAATGACAATAATCACCTTACTGTTAACCTTCACAAATTTACCAATTCCTTTACTAAGCAAGGTCTGAAAGCTGTTCATGACAAAAGCAATCAAAAACGTCAGCAACACCAGATTAAGCATCCCTCGAACACTGTACAGCAGCAGCCCGATAAGTGCGAGAATTAAAAAGCGTCTGGTGGTTATGTTCGCGTAGAATCGCTTGAATACATTCATTGATCTTGCTCCATTCGATTGCGATTAATGATGCTATCATCCAATGACTATAAAAAGGAAAACCTAGCCCCCACAAAAAAGCCGATGGAAACAAAAAGAAGTGACCAGGTTAGCGCTCCTGCAGTCGTTATGAGTATATATTTTTTGAAAGACATAGCACTGATACCAGAAATATAGCTTGATACATGCCTCAGACCGGGAATAAAATAGGCAATAAAAATGGTCCAGTTACCGAACCGCAAAAACCATCTTTTCATACTGGCAAAACGCTTGGGTGTAAGCCCCACCCACTTGCCGAATTTTTCTACCACAGGTTGCCCTAGTCTTAAACCAATAGTATAGCTGATAAGCATCCCTGTGATAGATCCCATGAAACAAACCAATACCGAAAGTGAAAAATCCAAAACCATAACGGAGGATAAATAACCTACAAACAGCATTAATACCTCATCGGGTACAGGAAGTCCGATAATCCCAAGTGCCATAAGAGCAAATATGGCTAAATATCCGTACTGCGAAATGATCTCAATAATCCAAGGCATGGGTGTTTCACTTCCTGTTGAAGGATTTTTTAAGGGACGGAAAAGGGATACGACTGACCATCATTACGGATAGTAATGCCATTAACACGATGACCAGCCCCGGTTTCATACGTTCATCTAGCAAAGAAATCATCGACAGAATGACTCCAGCAGCAGTAATGGGCATCCCCACGAACCCTTTGGAAGGCGCCGACAGATTAAATCTGGCCAAACGAAGTGCACCACAGATCAAAAACAAAACCGAAACTGCTGGTCCAATCCAGTGAGCATCTTCTAACTTATACAACAAGATAAGGAAGGTTGGCGCTAAACCAAAGGATATAATATCCGCCAATGAGTCCAATTGTTTACCGAATTCGCTGGTACAATGCAGTATTCTTGCCAGTAATCCATCTAGTACATCACATATTGCCGCGAGTAATATCATCAATAAAGCTAGACTATATCGTTCCTGAATCGTGAAATACAAGGATAGGGATCCAAGTCCTAAGTTTGCAAGTGTGCACATTGAAGGCAACCAATTCAATTTCATACGATTTCCCCCCTTTCAATATAATCTTTTTATTGATTCGTTTAACCTTCAAAGGTCACAGTAAAGCTGACACCTTTCTCGGTATTTTTCACTGTATAAATACAAGCGTGCATATCTAGTATTCGCTTCGCAATAGAAAGCCCCAGACCCGTACCGCCCGTCATTCGACTGCGGGAAGGCTCAGACCGATAGAACCGTTCCCAGATCTGCTCCAGCTGATCTTCAGGGATTGATTCTCCTATATTTTGAATAGTGAATACAATAGTCTGGGCATGACTCTCAATATTGACGGTGATAGAACTTCTTTCTTCCGCATGTCTGATAGCATTAGTCATAAAATTCAGCAGAACTTGTTCAATCCAGTTCACATCAGCATATATCGGTAATTCGTTTGCAGGAATAATGATGACCTCCAAATGTTTTTCACTCAGCAAGTGAACCAGCTTGTCCGTCACTTTTTCCGTCAGTTCACTTAACATAAAGGAAGTTTTCCGAAGTTTAATCGTGCCCGACTCCAACCTCGCTAGATCTAGCATATTTTTAACAAGAAACTCCATTTTATCGGCTTCCTCAATAATCACCTTAATATAGTGATCCTGCTTGCCTGCACTAACGCCGTCTTCCAATCCCTCGGCAAAACCTTTAATAATACTGAGCGGTGTCTTCAATTCATGCGAGGCGTTGGCAAAAAAGTCTTGCTGCATGATCTCCATTCTTTGTTTCTGCTCCATATCCTCAACTAGCTGCTGATTGGCCTCTCTTAACTCTCGTAAAGCAGAATCCAGACTTAGCGATAAGGTGAACATGCTGTTAGACAGGCTGCCTAACTCATCCTTCTGCCGAATCGATGTGTCCCCTGTAAAGTCCAAAGAAACCATTCGTTTGGCTATGTTGTTTAACTTAATAAGCGGACGCGTTACCATTTTTGAGAAAAAGAGAGAAAGAACCAAAATCAGAACAATACCGCCTATTCCCAGATATAAAAAGAACCAGCGCAACGCCTCGTTCAAATCCTTGACTTCCTGTAATGAGGTGACTGTGAATAGTAGTTCAATTTCTCCGTTACTTTGCTTAAGGGGCATGATAATCACAGAATTACGACTCCCACTCCATGGAGCAATCCAGTCTTGCTTCTGCAATTTCAGATTTTTGAAATCGTCTATCTGCGCCGGTGTCAAAGGGAACCATTCCTCTAGAGCCTCAAACAGTATTCCTTGACGTGGATTCCATATTTTCATATCAGGCAGTACAATTTCTGCAACAGTACCAGATGCATGAATCATCCCGGTCTCTTCCGTCTCCCCTATTGTTCCGCTCCCTTTTTTTGTAATACTAATGGGGTAGAGTATAAAGGGTGAAGAACTGTCTTCATCCAGAAGTTCACCTTCAACGCTCAATTGATCATCTACTTTAATGTTTGCTGCTCTAAGCGCATCCCCGTACTGATTCATGAATAGGGATAAAGAGACAACCATACTCTTTCCATCATCATCAATTAACTTTATATGAAATGGATCTTCCGAATTCATTTTTCCATCCAGCTTCAAAATAACCATTTGTGTTTTATTCCGCAGCATAAACCGAACGAGCTCCTGGGAGGTCCGAGTGCTTCCCCACGGCTCGCTTATATATCTTGCAGCAAAGCTCTTAAGATGTTTCTCCACGCGGTTCTCTTTTTGCTTCTGATAGAAATTGTCAAACAACAGCGTTTGGCTTAGAATAACCATCCCATAAAAGCAAAGAAAAAAGATAACCGTCATCACAAACAGTTTAAAGGTAATTCCACGTCTTCTCATGCCTCTTCCTCGAACATGTACCCTGTGCCAATCACCGTACGAATAAAACGAGATTCATAACCCAATTTACTTCGCAGCTTTTTGATATGACTGTCCACAACTCTGGAATCTCCTTCAAATTCAATTCCCCAGATCCGACTAAGGATTGTATCCCTTGAAATGACAATCCCTTTATTTCGTATTAAAAGCCATAAAAGATCGTATTCCTTAGGGGTAAGCTCCACTTCTGCATCTTCTACCTCTAACCGATGAGCTAAGGTGTTAAACATCGCAGAACCAAATTTTATTATGCTGGATTCAGGCTGATGGGTACCTTCAACACGCTTCATAAGTGCATTTGCCCGGGCTACCAGCACCTTTGGACTAAATGGCTTTGTAACATAATCATCCGCACCTAATTCAAATCCATAGATCTTGTCTTCGTCTGTGGACTTGGCAGTTAACAATATGATTGGTATCGCTGATTTCTCACGAACTTCTCGGCACACTTCAAAGCCATTCATGGCAGGCATCATGATATCCAGAATCAGCAGATCCGGCAGCAGTGAGTCAAACCAAATCAATGCATCTTTTCCATTATCCGCTTCGAGCACTTCCCAATCATTCTGTATGAAATAATCAGACACCAGTTCACGAATACGAATTTCATCCTCAACGAGAAGAAGCTTCTTTTTCAATCTAGACCCCGCTTTCAAATCATTTATAAATATTAGCATAGTCGAACACTATGTCCTTTATGTGTCCACAAAAAACTCCCCCTGTCATGAGCCTTCAGCTCTAGCAGGAGGAGTTCATTTTATCCCTGATCACCCGGAACAATACGTTACAAATTTCAAAAGGTTATTCTTTATCCTCATCTTGTTCTGAAGAGTCCTCTTCATCCTCGGCACGCGGTTCATGATGAATATTAATTCTGGTAATCCGCAGTCTCGTCGATTCCTCAACTTCAAAAACAACATCCTCAACCTTCACTCGTTTTCCCTTGCTTGGATTCCCTTCCAGCTCCTTAAACAACCAGCCTCCGATAGAATCCACTTCATCATCCTCAATCACTACACCTGTAAGATCGTTGACATCTTCAATCAACATCCGGCCTTCAACAGAAATATACTCTCCGTTGCGTTCCACGCTAGGACGCTCATCTTCGAATTCGTCATGCAGATCGCCTACGATTTCTTCCAGAATTTCTTCTGCTGTCAGTAGACCAGCTGTACCTCCGTATTCATCGACAACTAGCGTTAGCTGAGCTTTGTTCTTCTGCATAAATCGCAGAGTATGGCTAATCTCCATCGATTCCGGTACGTTAAGGATCGGTCGTACCAGCGTCGTAAGATCATTCTGCTGCTCAGGTGGAGCAAACAATAGGTCGGTGATATGAATAAAACCAATAATACGGTCCTTATCTTCAAAAGCAACCGGATAACGTGAATGTCTCGTTTCGGTAATAATCTTCATATTTTCTTCGAGCGAAAGATTGCTGTACAGCACATCCATATCCGTACGAGGCAACATGACTTCACGAGCGAGAAGATCTGAGAACTCAAAGATGTTATCCATCAGCTTCATCTCATCTTTATCAATGACACCACTCTTAGCACTCTGATTCATCAGGATGCGAATTTCCTCTTCAGAGTGGGCGGCCTCACTCTCATTTGCAGGCTCAACACCCACTAAACGAAGCAATGCGTTCGCCGATGCATTCAGTACCCAGATAAAAGGCATGAACAAATTATAGAAGAACATCAGAGGAGCCGAGAGCAATAAAGCGGACCCTTCTGTTCTTTGAATGGCAAGTGATTTCGGTGCAAGCTCACCAAGTACAATATGTAAAAATGTAATAATCGAAAATCCGATAACGACAGAAACGGTAGAAATCAGAGTTCCATCGGTAATTCCCATCTTATACATTAACGGTTCGACAAGCAGCTCCGAAATGGCTGGCTCACCGACCCAACCTAATCCCAATGACGCAAGTGTAATCCCAAACTGGGTAGCAGATAAGTACGAATCCAGTCTCTTATTTACCTTGAGCGCATATCCAGCCATTTTATTACCTTCACTAACTAGCTGGGTCAGACGAGACTGCCTGACCTTCACTAGTGAGAACTCCGCTGCTACAAAAATCCCGTTCAATAACACGAGCACCAGAACAAGCAAAAGATTAAGCATTAATCTCCCAACTTCAAATTCCGTATGTGCCACTTTAACAACGCCTCATTTCTACAGATTGATCGCTTTTCTAGTTTTGAAGTCCACTTCCGGATAATACATATCTGCTACTAACAGATTAGGTCCGCAACAACCTGCTGCATCGCAGTGACAGTTCACCGTCTGGTTCAGCGGATGCTTCGTCTGCCAATCGATAAATATATCATCCAGTTTTTGGTTGTCTATGTTGCCAAAGGCTGCGATATCAGCGAAATCTGTAACAAAAACATCTCCGGTAAACATATTTACGTTCACACGATTCCGACCATCCGGATCATTACGAAGCGTAACATTCTTCTCTGCACGCATTCTGCTTAGTAACTTCTGGTCTTCCTCCAGGAAGCTGCAGGCAAAAAACGGAAGCGTGCCGAATAGCATCCAAACGTCAGGATCACGCTTGTCGAGTAAAGCATGGATCGCCGTCCGCATTTCATTTAAGGATAACACCGGCAAAGCGGAAGCAAAGCTCGAATTGTACATCGGATGAACCTCATGCCGGCGTGCTCCCATGTCAAGAATCAGCTTATGAATTTCAGGAAGCTTCGTGTGGGTACGGTAATTGATCATAGTTTCCGCAGAAATCAACATCCCATCCTCACTAAGCCTACGAGAGTTCTCAATCATTGTATAATACAGCCGGTAGGCGGCTTCCTTGGCAACCGCATGACCACTGTTCGCAAAACCGACCTCATGAAAATCATCACCATTCACATAATTAAATGAAATATGCATAACGTCCAGATATGGAAGCAGCTTCTCATAACGGGAATACGGCATGGTCAGATTAGAATTAATTTGTGATCTGATTCCCCGCTCCTTGGCATATTTCAGCAGTGGCACAATGATATTATCCACTGTGCTGGCACGGAACATGGGCTCACCGCCCGTAATACTAATGGTCTCGAGATGCTCAACCTCCTCTAAACGGTCCAGCATATTCTTAAGCGGCAGCATATCTCCTTCTTTGGAGGTTAAACTATCACCTACAGCACAGTGCTCACAACGCATGTTGCATAAATTGGTTACAGTGAATTCCACACTCGTTAGCACATGGCGGCCATGCTTACGCAGAGAAGTAATTGGATCCCACGGATCGTAACTAGGCGACAGCTCCCTCGGTGAAGATGTTAATGGTCTTAAAACATTCATTTGTACTAGCTCCTTTAAATCTTATTCCTATTATTAACCCAAAATCATGAAGAAAGAACGATGACTTACCCTATATCATACCACGATAGTCAAAAAAACTGCACTTTTGATGTCTTTCTGGCTCTCTTTACTTGCTTCACATTTCAAAAAAATAAAAGCAGCGAGACGAAAAATAGGCCTCCGACATATCTTCGGACAAGCCTAATCTTCTCTCCACGCTGCTATAAATAATCAATTTGGTGTTTCCAGGGAATCACCTTGTTCCGCGACGTCAACGATAACAACGGAGAGGGCATTACTAAGATCTCGTTCAAACGGTACGACTTTCTCTCCTTCCGGTCCCGTAAGCACACGTACAGTGGGTCTGTGAGGCGTACTTGGATCTATTTTGACCACAACCCCGCTCTCCCCCGTACTGAGCTTTACCGTAAGACCGAGTGGGTAGATAGCTACACGATCTCTGAACAGCTCTAAATGCTTCTGTTCATACAAAGTACCGGAACCAACATAAAGGGCCTCAACGGCTTGATGTGGCAGCATAGCCTTTTTGTAGACTCTATTGGAAGTCATGGCATCGTAGGAGTCCGCTACACCAAGCCACTTCGCATATTCATGGATTTGGGGTCCAGTTAATCCGCGAGGATATCCGGAACCGTCAATGCGTTCATGATGCTGCAAGGCACAATGTGCTGCGAGCAGCGGGATATTCGGCTCCTCCTTTAGAATCTGAAACCCGATCTCAGTATGAGCCTGCATGTGGCGGAATTCTTCATCACTGAGCCTGCCGGGTTTCTGTACGATTTTTATCGGGATTTGTGTCTTTCCAATATCATGCAGCAGCGCACCTAGCCCAATTACTCGAAGCTCCTCTTTACTATACCCGTGAGCAATGCCAAGCACCAAAGTGTATAAGCAGACATTCAGGGAATGGACATATAAATAGTTATCAGCAGTGTGCATATCCATCAGCATGATCATCGGATCTTCTTGTAAAGACATATCGTCTAAAATGTTGTCCATGATCTTAGAAAATTTTTTGTCCAGATGATACAAACCCTTAGTAATTCCTGAAGCCCCAGACATTTGCTGAAATTGATTACGAATCACCTTTAGGGCTTGATTGCGCGTCTCATCCTGGAGTATACCAGTAATCACAATATCGTCCGTGACAGAATCCTCTATGTAGATATAGCCGATATCAATTCTAGCGAGACGCTTGATCAATGCATCCGTAAGCTCCACCCCGTCCGCGAGTAGAGTTAGACCTTCATCATTATATATTTTTTTACCTAATTTCATGCCTGCTTGAAGTTGATTCACGGATACTAAACGCACTAAACTCACTCCTGCCTTTAACGGTAAAATGCTATTCTGTATTGAAATCCTTGGGTCACACGCTTTGTCTATACCGTTTCTTTAGAAATTCAGACAGGTGTACCTTAAAGAAAATCAGATGTGTCCAGGTCTATGCCACGGGCATTAACGCATAATAAACAACCAGAATACAGCAGCAAGAATAAATCGATAAATCGCGAAATGCGTTAATCGAATCTTTTGAATCCATTTCATAAACAAAATGACTACTAAATATGCCACTACAAAGGAAATCAGAAATCCAATTACAAAATAACCAATCGTCTCACTTGTGAAGTTTTTATACGAATCCAGCAGTTCATACCCGGAAGCCGCACACATAATAGGAATCGCTATGAGGAAGGAAAAATCCGCTGAAGCCTTGTAACTGACCCCGCTTAACATCCCCCCAGAAATCGTAGAACCGGAACGGGAGAAGCCTGGCCAGAGTACCGAAATAATCTGATACAATCCAATCGCAAGCGCCTGTCCATAAGACAAATCATCCAGTTCGTGGGCAGTAATACGTATTTTTCGTCTGTTCACCCATTCTGCAACAATCATTAGAATCCCTCCGGCGACAAGCGCCCAGAGTACCGTCGAAGCTCCAAAGAGGCTTTTGATAAAATCGCGGGCAAAAAATGCCACAGCAAGTGCTGGGGCAATTCCAAGAATCACATGAATTAAGTTCAGACGGGCTGCCGGCATAACGCCTCCTCTGCCTGAACTACTACGTCCAATCCCTAGTAAATTAAGTACTCGCTTGCGGTAAACAAGTGCAATCGCCAAAATCGCCCCTAGTTGAATTACAATTTCATAAGTCTTCATAATCGAATCTTGCTCAGCGAAACCTAATAGCTTCGTAGTCAAGATCATGTGTCCGGTCGAAGATACAGGAATAAATTCTGTGATCCCTTCGACAATTGCTAAAATAATAGCTGTAATCGTGTCCATAACGTCCTCCTATTTTTGGGAATCTAGCACTGTTAAATGGAGTCTATAAGTGTAGATTATGAGCTGTCGGCCTTATTCAGACTTAGCCTCCCAGCGAGTGAGCATGCATTCATCGAGACTGTTTGGTCGCTGTAACTCCATCCTTAAGAGATCGCGCAAAAAATGAGGCAATAGAAACAACGCATCCTTCCCATTCGCGATCGTCTCATAGCCGGCTCTGAAAGTAAACATGTCTAGCGTACCAACATTATACTCTCTTTCATCCTCCAGCGGGTTTCCTTCGACAAAAACTGCAACACTCTTATCATACGGTATCATCCGTGGGTCGTACAAGATTTTTAATCCATCTACTGCCAAACTGCCCAGATGATTCCCTCGGAAGCCGTACCCGTAAATGACCTTATTATAAAACTCCTCTGTAAGACTCTGTTCCAAAGCTGTCCGAATATCTATACCCTTCAGCTTAATGATGCAAGTATTGATGGGAGAAGGACATAGTGCGTGCAGCATCCCAGTCGTAACCTCACCTTCCGGCAATGGTCCTAGTAACTGACCCGTGTTGACTAATGACAGACTAGTTCCTGTAAATCTACGTACAGCTTGTGCCAAAAGATTGCCAAAGGGAGACTCTCCCTGCAAGCTCAAAGGAAGCTCACGGTCAGTAATCGCAGCGGTCGTCTGAAGAGATTCTTGGCCATGCTTCAAATGAATAGCCACTGCAGGACCTATAACCTCCTCCTTCAGAAGGGGGTCAATAGGAATACATTCACCCAGCACTAATCTGAAATCAGACTGAGGATCTAGTCGCTCAAATTGAAGACGCCCGAGATACCGACCGAATTTCCCGGCACCGCATACAGCAGTCCCATTAATCATAATAGGCTCCTCTAACAGATGATGCGTATGTCCACCAAGAATGGCATGAATGCCCTCTAGCCGCTCTGCCAACATTTTATCCGTAGGAAGTCCAAGATGAGATAGAACGATTAATATATCCACCTGTGGTGCTAAAAGTAGGCATTGTTCCCGGAGCGCTGTCTCAGGATCTAAAGCATCCCAGCCCAAAAGGGAATAGAACGAAGTAAATGCCGCTGTTGCTCCGGTCACACCTATTCTAATTCCATCCTTCTCCAAGATCGCATGACGCTGCATCCAGCTTGGTGGCTCCCCAGTCGAAGACTCCACAAAATTACAGCATACTACCGGACACTGTAACCCGGAAAAAATGGATGACAACATCTCCTGAGAGAACGTAAGTCCCTCATTATTGCCAATGGTTACAGCATCATATCCTGTTAAGTTTAATACGTCGATGTTAGCCTGACCCATAGTGCCTTCTGTCTCGACAGCTGCACGATCCATATGATCACCAATATCCAGCAGCAGTACAGGCTCTTCTCCCGCTGCAGCCCTTTGTGCGAATATTTCCGCTGCCACCGGACTTACCATCTCAAAATGGCTATGTATATCATTGGTATGAAGTATGGTCAGTCTTTGCGGCACATGCCCCATAAGCTACATTCCCCCTACCCTAGAGCTGCTCTTTAATGAAGCAGTCGGTGCGTGATCTTACAGAGCCTAGCATAACATTTTCAGACACATTATGGTATATTGAAGACATCAGAACATACATCAGAGGAGAATAAAAATGCATATTACTATCCGACTATTCGCGGGTCTGGCTGAGACCATCGGCTCTTCTTCTCTGTCCTTCCAAACGACTGAGATTCCCTTAACAGCCGGCAAGCTAAAGGAGCTTCTATCCGTCTCTTATCCGGCTGCAGCATCCCAAATTGAGGCTTCTTTAATTGCCATTGACCGGGAATATGCTCCTGATGATTCTATCATCACAGCGTCTTCCGAAGTCGCACTTATTCCTCCAGTTTCCGGGGGTGAGAACGGCACTATATATGAAACTACTATTGATGGTCTCTATATCATAACGGACCAGCCTTTAAATGCGGAGAAGCTTCTAGATGCCGTTCTTGACGTCAATCACGGTGCATCCTTATTATTTATCGGTACGACACGTGAAATGACCGGAGAACAACGGACAACTGCACTTCATTATGATGCCTATATCCCTATGGCCTTAAGTAAGCTGGAGGAGATTGGCATAGAGGTCAAGAACCGCTGGGACGCAAACTGCGCCATATCTCACCGCATTGGGCTTGTAGGTTTAAAGGAAGCAAGTGTTATCATTGCCGTCTCCACCCCCCATCGCGATACCTGCTACGAAGCCAGTCGCTTTGCCATTGAACGATTGAAACAGACGGTTCCCGTTTGGAAAAAAGACATTAATGAATCGGGCCAACATTGGGTGAACTCTGATCAAAAAGCTAACGATACAATCCACAAATAATCTTTTCTCCTTTTTGATTGAAAAATCTGAACTTTGTTGATATTCTGGATAAAATCGGATAAAAGGTGGCATAGGCATTGAGAGTACACGTCTCGGATCTAAAACCTGGTAATCACCTTAACGCGGACGCGTATAGTTCTAGGGGTTTACATGTATTACCAAAGGGATCACTGCTCCAAATAAATGATATCGCCAAGCTGATGCAGCTTGGAGTTGATTATGTTGATATCGAGACGTTAGAAGAAGAGGTATCCCCCCTCAGCAGACCTTCAATCATTCAGACGGTGACCACTAGTTTTGATACTATGATTGACGGCTTCGAGTCTCTTTATATGGAAGCGTTATTAAAAGGAAGCTTCAACCAATCCGTGGTAAACGACATTCTTCAGCCTTCACTTCAAACTTTGGACAAGCATAAAGATGTAGTGTCCCTCCTGCTTTTGCTGGATCGGGAAGATAACTATACCTACAATCACTCCCTTCAGGTAGGGATGCTCTCTTATTATATTGCGATATGGCTTGGTTATTCCAAACAAGAATGTTATGAAATTGGTCGTGCAGGATATTTGATTGATATTGGAAAATGCCGAATTTCACCCTCCCTGTTGAATAAACCAGGCAAGCTAACACCAGATGAGTTCGAGGAAATCAAACTACATACTAAGTACGGCTACGAAATCATACGTAATTCCATGGACGATTCTTACACAGCTTTGGCTGCTCTCCAGCATCATGAGCGTGAGGACGGCTCTGGCTATCCGAGCGGTCTAACCAAAACCGATATTCATCCTTATGCACAAATTGCAGCTGTAGCTGATATCTATAGTGCGATGACTTCTAAACGAGTCTATCAGTCGAAGCAAGAGCTGATTTCCGTCCTGCGTGAAATAAACAATCTAAGTTTCGGTAAACTGAACGCTAAAACCGTTCAAGCTTTTATCCAGCATTTAATGCCCAATTTCATCGGCAAGCGTGTGTTGCTGAACACAGGTGATATTGGCGTAATTATTATGAACAATCTGGTCGATATTTTCCGTCCACTGGTACAAGTTGACGGAATGTTTGTGGATCTTTCCCGCGAACGGAACGTTGCCATTGTAGAAATTTACATGGACTAGGGCGCTTCGATTCATGATCCCCCCTTTTCTTTCGGGGGGATTTTTTCTGTTGTATTTTGTGTAATCAATAATAGTAAAATGCCCTTTAATAGCACATTTTTGAATAACAGTTGCACAAAGTGCAATAGATGTTATTTTGTGAGCGGTAAAGGAGCTTTCTATTGTAGATACTGCAACAGAAAGCTCCGAATCCAGAATGCTAATTCCGTACCTTCCTTTATCAAACCTTCCTTTAAATATCCCACAGTTTCTCCCATTGCTCGAAATCCTTAATCATTTGTAACCTTCCTATCATTATTCTCATGATGATTGAATTACAATTTACTTGGCTAGACTAATATATGGCTTAACTATTTCCAGGAGGTAAAAGAGTATGCTTCCAGTCCATGAACGTCTTGCCGAGCTCTTCACTCTAAGTCGTCTACGCCAGCTTACAGCCTCCGAAGAAACGGAACAACAGCAATGCCTTCAGGTGAATGCCACTTACTGTTGGGAGATGGCCCGACTGCAGAATGAAATACTGTTAGCAGAACAAACAACGGATACACATTGGCATCAGGATATTTGTGCCCAAATGTTTGAGCTACGTGTAACGGGTAGGTTGCCCAAACGCCCGAAATAATTGAATCTACGATATATAAAACAGCCCACTCCTCATTTGCTTTCGCAAGGGGAACGGGCTGTTGTTCTGAGCTATAGGAAGCGGAACTGCGCTTCTATCAAACCGTTATACACACCATCACGTGACGTCAGTTCTCGGTGGGTTCCTTCTTCTTTGATTTCACCGTGATCCAGAACGACGATTTTATCCGCATGGCGGATGGTAGATAGTCTATGGGCCACGATAAAGGAGGTCCGGCCCTGAAGTAAGATTTTGAGTGCCTCCTGAATCTTAAGCTCCGTCTCTGTATCGATACTGGCTGTAGCTTCATCAAGGATCAGAATCCTTGGATTCGCCAATAGTGCGCGGGCAAAGGAGAGCAGCTGACGCTGTCCCATGGACAAGGCGCTACCGCGTTCTTCAACCTCTGTCTCATATCCTCCTGGAAGCTTCATAATAAAGTCATGGGCATCTACTGCTTTTGCAGCATTTTCCACTTCTTCATCGGTAGCATCCAGTCGACCAAACCGGATATTATCGCGAATCGTTCCTGAGAAAATAAAGGTATCCTGCAGCACGATTCCGATCTGCCTTCTCAGACTGTCCAGTGTGACTTCACGGATATCTTCACCGTCAATCGTAATTCGTCCGCTCTTAATATCATAGAACCGGCCAATCAGGTTAATAATCGTACTTTTCCCTGAGCCAGTATGACCCACAAGCGCGATTGATTGCCCCGCTTTTACATCCAGATCGATGCCTTTTAAAGCCGCACGACCTTTTTCATATTCAAAGACAACCTTATTAAAGTTAATATCTCCACGAATCGTTTCTAATGGCTTAGCCCCTGGATTATCTTGAACCGAAGGCTGCTCATCCAAGTATTCAAAGATCCGTTCCGAGGAAGCCATCGCTACAAGCAGCTGATTATACATCTGGCCCAGACGGTTAATCGGGTCCCAGAAGTTGCTGACGTAAGAGCTGAATGCTACCAGCATACCGACTGTAAGTTCACCGGATTGGATCAGATAAGCTCCCAACCAAAAGAGGATCATCGTTCCAAAACCACCAGTGATCTCGATCATCGGCCCGAAAGCTTGGTTCATTGCAGATGCTTTATTCCAGGACTTTTTGCTGTCTGTATTCATAAAATCGAAATAATTCATATTTTCACGTTCTTGTGTATAAGCCTGTGTGACTCTGATCCCCTGAATCGATTCATTCAAGTGTGAATTAATTCTGGAGTTCTTCATCCGCACATCCTGCCAAGCGATCCGAATCTTCTGACGCAGCTTAGTAGAAATAAAGAACATGATCGGAACCGTAACCATTACTACAAGACCAAGCTTCCAGTTGATCAATAACAGAATTATGGTAATTCCAAGAAGCTGCACACAGTCAATCATTAGATTGACTACCCCGTTCGTGAACAAATCCTGCAGTGAGTTGATATCATTCGTCACACGGACTAATACCGAGCCTGCTGGGCGTTTATCGAAGAAGTTAAAAGAGAGCTTCTGGATATGCTTGAACAAGTCAGAACGCAAGTCATAAATGACTCTTTGTCCAATGATGTTCGTGTACTTAATTCGGTATACACCTGCAATCCATTGAATGAGATATAAGACAATCACACCTGCCGTTAGCGAATAAAGAAGTGTTAAGCTGGGATTCCCAACCTTAGGTGCTATGGCACGGTCGATAGCTAAACTTGTCAAGAAAGGAACGGTCAGCTTCGTAATGGTTCCCAGAATCATCATGATAGAAACCAGTGGAAGCATCTGTTTGGCGTAAGGCTTCATATAGCTGAATAATCTGGTGAACTGCTTCCAGTCAAACGCTTTGTCGATAACATCATCATCTTTGTACACGAAACGTTCATCAAGTGTCTGCTGCTCGGCTGCTTTACGCTTTGCTCCCGTAGCGGTGTTCTGTTTGGCTTCAAGTTTCATATGCCTCACTCCTCCCCTCTTCCGGTAGCTCTGGCCAGATAGTCAGCATATTGTATCCGGTATACATCTTGGTATGGACCCGGAACTTCAATTAGCTCTTGATGGGTACCACGCTGCTGAACACGACCTTCATTCATGACAATGATTTGGTCAGCATGTCGCAAGGAGGATATCCGATGGGCGATAATAAGTGTTGTACGCCCATTCATGACCTCTTGGAAACCAGCTTGAATCTCATGCTCTGTTTCCATATCGACGGCACTAGTTGCATCATCGAGAATAAGAATACGCGGATTCTTAAGCAATGCTCTTGCGATGGCAATCCGCTGCTTCTGTCCACCAGAGAGACCCATTCCGCGTTCGCCTACTACAGTGTCATAACCGTCTTCCATCTCCATAATGAAATCATGCGCCTTAGCCAACTGCGCAGCACGGATAATCTCTTCCATGCTTACATTTTTCAAGCCATAAGAAATATTGTTGCGGATGGACGAGGAGAACAGGAATGTTTCCTGGAATACAGTGGCAATCTGTGACCGCAGGCTGCGCACATTGTATTCTCTAATATCAATGCCATCCAGCGTAATACTACCTTCATTTACATCATAAGCACGCATCATCAGTTGAGTAATTGTAGATTTACCTGAACCTGTGCCTCCAAGAAATCCAATAATTTCACCTGATTTAGCTTCAAAATGAATATCAGTAACCGCAGGCAATTTGTTCCCATATGCAAATGTCACGTGATTAAAGGCAACATCCCCCTTAACCTCTGAAGATACCAGTTCACGAGCATTCTCTTTATCCTTCACATCAATATTCTGGTTAAGTACTTCTAATACACGTTCTCCCGATGCCTTGGACTGTGTATAGTTATTAATATGGAATCCAAGACCCCACATCGGTCCAATGATATACCAAATCAAGCTGAAAAAGGCAACCAGTTCTCCTAGTGACATTTTCCCCTTGATAACTAACGTCCCGCCAACTCCAAGCAGAATAGCTGCACTGATTGAAGCTAAAAACTCCATCGCCGGGAAAAACTTACTCCAGAGCTCTGCCGCAAAAATCTGATTATTCTTATAACGTTCATTACGGTGTGAGAATTTCTCTACCTCGTGAGCCTCTCTGGCAAACGATTTAACCGTACGCACACCGGTAATATTCTCTTGTACAGCCGTTGTCAGAGAACTGAGCGCAAGACGCATCTCTTGAAAGGCTGGGTGAATCTTCGATTCAAATTTTAGGGCTATAAACGCCAGAATTGGCATCGTAATCAGAGTTACTAAGGTTAGCTGCCAATTAAGCGAGAACATCATAATTGAACCAAAAAACACCATAAAAAACACATTGAGCAGCTGAGCAAAACCAAAACCGATAAAGTTCCGGATCGCTTCCAAATCCCCGGTCAGCCGGGACATCAGATCTCCTGTTTTCGCGGTATCATAATAACGGAAAGATAGAAATTGCAATTTCTCATAACAAGCGTTACGTAGCCGGTATGCTAGAAAATTACCTAACCGTCCTCCAAAAAAACCATGTGCAAATTGCAGACATGCTTTTACAATTACTACCGCTAACACACTAAGGGCTAACACGGGTACCTCATCAAACTTTAGGGGTACAATTACATCATCGATCAGTCTTCTTAACAAATTGGGGGTAATTAGCCCCACTGCAGTTGCGGCGGCCAAGCATACAATCGAAAGAATTAAATAGTGCAGCTTCTCTCGGTAATAGCCTCGCAGTTGCCTGAGAACATCCATATCTCTCCTCCTTAGAGCTTTACGAAGTAAAGCGGCTTCGTAAGCATTGGCTTAGAGCTTTACGTAGTAAAGCTGTTTTTTAGCGCTTACAATTTTAGTGACTTTAAGCAGTGTATCATCCCTAATTTAAAGCGGCAAAGGGTAGATTTGATCGTTTATCCTGTTATTTCGGAAAAAAGCCCCATATATAGGTGATAAACGACCATCATTGTCTTAAAATACTCGAGTTTCCTCCTTAATGCTGTTGAATTAAGAAAGATCATGATTCTTGTCAAGATCAGGTCCCTCAAAGAAAGCCTTTATCAGGTTTTTTACATAAAATTTGGATTAAATCCTTTCGATAGAAAAATTCCCTCCGATTCCCAAATGAATCGGTCTTGTTGGATTAAATACAAATGACCCACAAGAAGGACACTCTTTTTCAAAGTGTTTAACTTGTAGGTCACATTTGGGCGCCCCTGCAGTAACTATTCTATTGGAAAATAAAGATCCATGTATTCCGAACCGTTGATCTCCAGTTTCTCTTCCAGCCAGAAGCGTTCCTGATCACAAGAGGTTTTGTAGCCTCTGCTGTTTACCCATCCGGCAAGCTTTTTCCATCCTAGCGGAATACGCTCAAAAGGGTCAATCATCGGCTCGGTAATCCGCAGGATTGCATATTTACAGTCCTCAACATCTTTAAATTTAAGCCCCGATTCAAGGTGATAAGGCTTTTCTTCTACAACCACCCAATATTCGTAGCCCCGTAGCCCTTCCTCTTGATCCTCATCACTAACAGGAATATCAAAACCAAATTGTCTTGCATCTGTCTTAATTCCAGACTTCTTAGCCCATTCAGTGACAAAGTTAATGACCTCATCTTCAGGATTATCACTGACCCTTACCCCACTCACTACCTTCATTGCGCCCAAGCTGCCTATCGTAACGTCACTTAAATAGTCCACTTTAATTCCTCCGCGTAATTGGTTTATTTGTTCATTTAGCAGCGGTTTTGGTGGCAAGGCATATCTTACATTTCTGCAACTACTGGGTACTTGACCGAACTCCTGCTGAAAGGCTCTACTAAATGATCTCTCTGAGCTATAGCCGTAGTCCAGCGCAATGTCCAGAATTCTTCTGCCATTAATGACATCAACCATCGCATAACCCAACCGTCTCCTGCGAACATATTCCATTAGAGTGACATCAAGGTGGATACCAAAGATCCGATGAAAATGAAATTTGGAGAACCCTGACCGCTGCGCACATTCCTCAATGGAAATCGGACCTTTTAGATTTTCTTCGATGTAATCAATAGTTTCCTGCAAACATTCTAGATAACCCAGCTTCTTCACTTCCTCGTTGCAACGATTGATTTTATTATAATCTTAACCTCCGTCCAGGACAGGACATTTCTTGCTGCTTCCATAAGCTTACTGTTCATTGACTAAATTTTGACACAAAAAAAATACGTATCCGAGTGACTTGAGCATAAAAGACTCAAGACCACTGCGAATACGTATTTGATATTAACTATTAGAGTGAAGCCGATACCCCTTGATAAATAAGGTTAACCGATACTTCCTTCCATTTCGAATTTGATTAAACGGTTCATTTCGACCGCATATTCCATCGGCAGTTCTTTCGTGAACGGCTCGATGAAGCCCATAACGATCATTTGAGTCGCTTCAGCTTCTGTGAGGCCGCGGCTCATCAAGTAGAACAGCTGCTCCTCAGAAACTTTAGACACGGTCGCTTCGTGCTCAAGCACGATGTTATCGTTCATAATTTCATTGTAAGGAATAGTATCCGAAGTGGATTCGTTATCCAAAATGAGCGTATCACATTTGATGTTCGATTTCGCACCTTCTGCCTGACGGCCGAAGGAAGCAAGACCACGATAAGTTACTTTACCGCCGTGCTTACTGATCGATTTCGAGACAATAGTGGATGTTGTGTCTGGAGCCAGATGGATCATCTTGGCACCTGCATCCTGATGCTGGTTTTTACCCGCTACCGCAATGGACAGTACTGAACCTTTAGCGCCACGGCCTTTAAGAACCACCGCAGGGTATTTCATAGTCAGCTTGGAACCGATGTTGCCATCGACCCATTCCATCGTAGCATTCTCTTCTGCAACCGCACGTTTAGTAACGAGGTTGTAGATATTTGGAGCCCAGTTCTGGATTGTAGTATAACGAACGCGAGCGTTCTTCATACACAGGATTTCAACAACTGCACTATGCAGGGAGTTCGTGCTGTAGATTGGAGCTGTACATCCTTCTACATAATGCACAAAGCTGTCTTCGTCCGCTAAGATCAAAGTACGCTCAAATTGTCCCATGTTCTCGGAGTTAATACGGAAGTAAGCCTGCAAAGGAACCTCGCATTTTACACCCTTAGGAACATAGATGAAGCTTCCGCCTGACCAAACGGCACTGTTAAGTGCAGCAAACTTGTTGTCAGCAGGTGGAATGATCGTTCCGAAGAACTTCTTGAACAATTCCGGATGTTCACGAAGTGCAGTGTCGGTATCTGTAAAAATTACCCCTTGATCTTCAAGGCTCTTCTGCATGCTGTGGTATACAACCTCAGATTCATATTGTGCCGAGACACCAGCGAGGAATTTTTGTTCCGCTTCTGGGATACCCAGTTTATCAAAGGTTTCTTTAATTTCAGAAGGTACTTCTTCCCAAGTCTTTCCTTGCTTCTCGGAAGGTCTTACATAATACTGGATATCATCGAAATCGAGATCATCCAAGTTGCCGCCCCATTTTGGCATCGGCATTTTGTAAAATTGCTCTAGAGATTTTAAGCGGAAGTCAAGCATCCACTGTGGTTCATTTTTGATTGCTGAAATTTCTTTAACAATTTCGGCCGTCAAACCTTTACCAGACTGGAATATCGACTTATGCTCATCACGGAACCCGTACTGGTATTCTTCCATATCAGGCGCTTTCTTAGCCATGGTGTCAGCCTCCTTGTTCTACTGTTATTTATGTTGCTCTTCTTCGTCAATTCCTTTACGAAGCGCGTTCCAAGCCAGTGTAGCGCATTTGATCCGCGCAGGGAATTTATTCACACCCGATAGGGCTTCAATATCTTCATAATCTCCAAAATCCACGTCTTCACCCTTCATCAGTAAGGAGAAGTTATCGGCTAGTTCAAGTGCACGTTCAACCGTCTGTCCTTTGATCGCTTCAGTCATCATCGAAGCCGACGACATACTGATCGAACAACCTTCACCGTTATAACGGGCATCTTTTACAATTCCATCTTCTACCTTAAGCTGAAGTGTAATACGGTCACCACAAGTTGGGTTATTCAGTTCAATTTTCAGAGCATCATCTTCAAATGAACCACGATTCCGAGGACTTTTATAATGATCCATAATTACGCGTCTGTACAAGTCATCCAAGTTCATAGCCGAAGTACTCCTTTGTCTTGATTAAAGCGTCCACCAGTCGATCTACATCCTGCTCTGTATTATACAGGTAAAAGCTCGCCCGTGCTGTAGAGCTAGCTTCCAGCCAGCGCATCAGCGGCTGACAGCAGTGATGGCCAGCACGGATGGCAATGCCCTCCGCATCTAACACTGTAGCGACATCATGCGGGTGAACGTCACCCAGATTAAAAGTAACAACGCCAACTTCACGACTCATGGGACCATAAATGGTCAAGCCATCAATTTCAGATAGACGCTGCTCTGCGTATGCTGCAAGCTTCTTCTCATGGCTGTGAATCTCATCCATACCGATTTCCTGTAAGAAATCTACGGCTGCACCTAATCCAACAGCACCAGCAATGATCGGTGTACCTCCCTCAAACTTCCAAGGGAGTTCTTTCCATGTCGATTCATAGAGACCTACATCATCAATCATTTCGCCACCAAACTCAACAGGCTCCATGGCTTCGAGTAGTGCTCTTTTGCCGTACAAAGCTCCAATTCCAGTCGGTGCTAGCATTTTATGTCCGGAAAGTGCATAGAAATCACAATCCAGATCTTGCATATCGACCTTCATATGAGGCGTGCTCTGTGCACCGTCTACGACAATGACCGCACCGTGACGATGAGCAATAGCCGCAAGCTCTTTAATCGGATGTGTAACTCCCATAACGTTAGATACATAAGCGATAGCAACGATCTTGGTTTTATCCGTAATCGTCTTCTCAGCATCTTCAAGTGTAATCGTTCCGTCGGGCTGCAACGGTATATATTTTAATGTAGCACCTGTCTTCTTAGCTAGCTGCTGCCAAGGAATCAAATTACTATGATGTTCCATCAGAGTGATGACAATTTCGTCGCCTTCACCCACTGCAGATGGCCCGTAAGAAGAGGCTACAAGATTTAGAGCAGTGGTCGTACCGCGCGTAAAGATAATTTCTTTAGTGCTGCGGGCGTTAATAAACTTAGCTAGCTTCTCCCGGGCTCCCTCGTAGGCATCTGTTGCACGGCTGCCTAGAGTATGAACGCCACGGTGAACGTTGGCGTTATCCCACTCATAATACGACTTGACCGCCTCAATCACTTGGCGAGGCTTCTGTGAAGTAGCGGCACTGTCTAGATAGACTAGTGGATGCCCGTTCACATTTTGGTTCAGTATGGGAAATTGCTCCCGGATGGCGTTGCTAATCATTGACCTAACTTCCTTTCCACAAGAGATTGGAGCTGATTGCGCAGTCCCTCTAGTGGAATTTGCGACACAACAGGAGCCAAGAAGCCATAGATGATCAGAGTTTCTGCATCATGCCGTGTAATTCCGCGGGACATCAGGTAAAAGACTTGCTCGTGATTGACCTGTCCTACGGAAGCGGCATGGCCTGCTGTAACATCATCTTCATCAATCAGCAGGATCGGGTTGGCGTCACCACGGGCTTTTGGACTCAGCATCAATACTTTCTCCGTTTGCTGACCGTCGGCTCTTGTAGCACCTTTCTCGATCTTGGTAATCCCGTTAATGATAGAAGTAGCATTATCACGCATAACCGCACGAGTGATCATGTCACTTGGGGTATTTTTGCCGAAATGCTGAGCTTGAGTAGTGTAATTCAGTTTCTGTGATCCCGTACCTACAGCAATTACTTTAGCATCCGAGCTAGAGCCATTGCCTTTGAGCACAGACTTGGTATCACTTGCTGTATCACCATAGTTCATCTCACCAACAATCCATTCGATGGTTCCGTCATTCTCAACAACAGCCCGGCGGTAAGTTACATCTGTTGTATCCACGCCCAGCTGATGTACTGTAGCATAACGAACTTTAGCACCTGCACCCACGAATACTTCTACAGCACCATTGTGCAATCCAGCTTCCTCTTTATCCGACACGTAGTTGTCTACGTATGTCAGGGAACTGTTAGTATCCGCTACAATCAGAATGTGAGGAACAAATGAAGCTTCCGCATCATCTGTTAAGAGCACCGCCTGAAGTGGAGTTTCAACCACTACATTCTTAGGAACATAGAGGAATACTCCACCGTTCCACAATGCTGCATGAAGCGCAGCGATAGAATGCTCGTCAGGCTGAATTGCCTTATGCAAGTAACGTTGTACCAAATCTCCGTGCTCTTTAACAGCCGTTTGCAAATCGGTAAAAATAACACCTTGTGCTGCAAGCTCAGGAGCCAGTCGTGTATATACTGCACCAGAGTTACGTTGAATAATCAGACTGCCTTCTTCCTGATCCTTGATCAAGGAGGAAATGGAAGCAGGTGCATCCTTCAGTGAAGCAATAGGTTCGCTTGCTTTGTAGCTACCATAATTGTTCACGTTCCAACGATCAATCCGTGTCTTCTCTAATTTAGGCAGTGTCAGAGTAGCTGCCAGTTCAAGTGCTTTCAAGCGGCTTTCTTTCAGCCAACCCGGTTCGCCGCTACTATGCGATAATTCGCTCAAGCGCTCGGCATCCACCGGAAGAATGGTCTGTGTCGTCATAAGTGTTCTCCTCCTTCCTGGCGTTTCTTACGCTTCTTGCCCTACTGTTTCGTCTTCAATTCCAAGTTCCTCTTTAATCCACTCATAGCCTTCAGCTTCCAGACGTTGTGCAAGCTCAGGACCGCCGGATTTCACAATTCTGCCCTGCATCATAACATGTACAAAATCAGGTTTGATGTAGTTCAAGAGACGTTGATAGTGGGTAATAACTAGGAAGCCGCGATCTTCACTCCGCATGGAGTTTACGCCTTCAGCTACAATTTTCAAAGCATCAATATCAAGACCAGAGTCAATTTCGTCCAGAATCACGATTTTTGGATCTAGCATCATCATTTGAAGAATTTCGTTACGTTTCTTCTCACCACCGGAGAAGCCTTCGTTCAGGTAACGGTGTAGAAACTCAGGATTCATGTCCAGTTCCTTCATCTTCGCTTCCATAAGACGGATAAAACGAATCAAAGAGATTTCGCTTCCCTCTTCACGACGGGCATTAATGGCAGAGCGCAAGAAATCGGAGTTCGTTACCCCGGAAATTTCACTCGGATACTGCATAGCAAGGAATAGACCTGCACGTGCGCGTTCATCAACCGCCATCTCCAGAAGGTCTTCACCTTCAAGTGTTGCCGTTCCTTCAGTTACTTCATATTTAGGGTGACCCATAAGTGCGGATGCCAAGGTACTTTTACCTGTACCGTTTGGTCCCATAATGGCGTGAATTTCGCCACCTTTCATTTGAAGGTTAATCCCCTTCAAAATCTCTTTTCCCTCAATCGTCGCTTTAAGTCCCTCAATGACAAAATCTGCTGCCATAATATTATTCCCTCCATTGATCGATTTGCGAAATCAAAAGTTGTATTGAAACAGGATGATCCTGATTCCCAGCACAATTAGATTCTATATCACATTATAATTATTATAAATTGAATCACAGTGATTATCAATGATTCTCAACAATTTTATAACAAACCCTGTTTTTTTACAAATATCTCTTTTTATTTCCCCTATGATATACCGTATAATTCCGCTATTTTCAGCGCTAATCACCCATACAGATTTTTGAGCGGCCTAACGCAAAAAATAAGACCTCCCGCAGGAAGCCTTATTTCATCCGCTTTATCGTTTAGCTAAGGTAAGAACGCAGCATCCATTGATGTTTCTCAAGATCACCACGAATTTTTATAAACATGTCAGATGTTGGCTGATCCTTAATTTCCTCGGCAAGCTCAATACCTTCTGTCAATTCTTCAGAAATGGTAGCGAAGTCTTCAATCAGTGACTGAACCATTCCCCGCGTATCCTCTTTACCGGTAGCTTCTTGTATCGTTGCCAATTCTAGATATTCTTTCATCGTCGCAGCTGGACTTCCTTTGATGCTCAGCAAACGTTCTGCAACTTCATCCATTTGGAGGGTCACTTCATTATATAGATCCTCAAATTTCACGTGAAGTGAGAAGAATTGTTCTCCTTTTACGTACCAATGAAAATTGTGAATTTTAACGTACAATACATTTAAGTTAGCAACCTGACGGTTCAAAATTTGTTCCAGTGAAGTTGTGTTTACTTTATTAGATGCTTTAGCCATGATATGATCCCATCCTTATCCTTTATATTTACCGGTTCACTTCATCTTTCGTCCGGCAGTAACTTGTCTATTCTTAATTTACCCCTTAGCATGTATGACGAAACAAGGAGAACCCTTCCATAAACCTTCGATTGAAATTATTAACACTAAAGACACTACCGATTACGTTAAAATTCTAATCCTTGCAAAAAAAACACAAGAGGCCCAAGGCCTCTTGTGTTTTGGATTTCGTAAGATTGTTCAGTCAGATCATAAGAAGCAATGCATCCGCACCTGTCATGCCTGGTACGATACCTAAACGCTCCGCTTCTAAGGTTACAGACTCCAATGGGGCAGCTAACAGCTGTGACAGTGTTCGTACACCAACTGCCCGGGCTGCGATAATTTGCCGATCACTGAGCTTCTCATTGAGCAGGCCAACATCCAGCGCACCACACATTATATAACCTCGGCTTGTGCTGATTGAGAGCAGCGTTGTTTTCGGAAGCTTAACCTCTACTCCGATCAGCGTATGTTCACCTACGGTAATAGGCTCCATGGTAACCAATAGCAGCACCTCCTTTATTAACGATCCACGTTGTATATGTATGCTCCACGCCCTGCTGATGTGCGGTTGGTAGTCCTAGGCTTTTCGTAAAAAACACAGTACCTTGGTCCCATTTTCTCTAGTGTCAGGTATATGATTATTACTTGTTTAATGTTATAGTTTATTTACATTCTTATAATTGTAAAGGAATGTTCAAACGAAAAGCTGGGGGATCTATGGACGAGAAACTACAACACACAGACGGCAACTATTTATTCAATGTCGACATCCTGATTAATGCCCGTACCAACCCGCTTGCATTGCAATATCTGCTTGAAATGTTGAACAATAATGACAAAATCACAGATTTCAACATTAACTCCGGTCTTGAATTGGGGAGAACCATTGACAGCTTGCTTCGTTCTGCCAAAATAGCCTTGAATCAAAGCTCTGCTCCTCCCACTTCATTAAAGCTGCCACCAAAGACCTCTAAGAAGCAGCTCGATAAACCGATAGATAAACAGGCAGATTTGCCTGCACAGCAGTCAGCTATTGAGACGCCAGCTGATGCATACGGGAAGATTCGACAGTACATTCAGAACAACCAATTAGTACGTTTACGAGCGAATCGGTACGGGAAACAAGTGTCCATGCCCTGTCGGATTTTAAATTTTGATGAAGCAGCCAACTCTATTAGTGTCTATCACGTGGATGAGAAACAGGTATACCGCTTTAATCTAAATGAGATTGACGAATTTCTGTAAGCGCATGCCTTTTATGCAAATAAGCACCCATTCTCTTAGAGAGAATGGGTGCTTATTTGCTGTTATCAAAGTCGCAATAGCCCTAAAACGGAGCTACTACCTCTTTGCACTTACTACGATCCCTTCATTTTCACGCAATGCCCAAATCCTGCTGGTCATTCTTAACGTCTAGAGCGTAGTTTTACGGGAGAATGCCTCTAGGGCTAGGAATAACCAACCCATAATAAAGCATACGCCACCAATAGGTGTAATCGCTCCAAGCACTTTAATCCCTGAGATACTCAGAACATACAAGCTACCTGAGAACAAAATAGTTCCTGCTATTAACAGACGTCCTGCCCAGCGTAACCGGGTGCTTTCTCCCCATTGCCCTACAATCAGTGCAATTAGAATCACACCAAGTGCATGTATCATGTGGTATTGCACACCGGTCTCATATACCTTCATATAATCTTCAGTGATCCTTGACTTTAGTAAATGAGCTCCGAAAGCACCTATTCCTACTGCCAGCATAGCTAGCAAAGCCCCCCAGGCCATCAATTTCCGTTGCATACCAATACAACTCCTTACTATTAGACTTCTTCTATCATAAACGATTGCAGGTTGCTTTTTCCAGCAGCCATTTACGAATTAGCCACAATCAGGGGTTGCTTTTTTAGCATCTATATGAAAAAGTGGATATTAACAACATTTCATTCTTATCTCTCAAGGAGTGCAACCCATGGACCTTAATTCTCTCTCAAAATCTAATGTGCCTACAGCAGAGGTAGGAAATCCCCAACCTTATCCGAGTCAACCAGATGTGGATTCTCAGTCTTCGTATCAAAAAGTAGATCGTGACTTACAACACTCTGGACCGGGTATTGCTTCTTTCATCATCAGCCTAGTGACCATTTTAGGTTATGCAGCCCTCTTTCTCTTCATTATTATGAAGGCTTCTTCAATGGTTAACGAGAACTCGAATCTACTAGCCGAATCATCGCAGTCCATCATGCTTCTCGGAATGACTGTTATTATTCTTTCAGCTCTAAATGTAATTGGTGTTGTCATCGGCATTATAGGACTCTCTATCCGGAAACGGCGTAAGGTGTTTGGCGTTATAGGCACCCTCATCAACGGTATGATTATCCTACTCTTTATGCTTCTTATTACTATTTTCTTAGTCAATGCTGGGACGCTATAACGTTTATTTCAAAATCAAAGATAAAAAGGCTGTTCCTGAAATGAACTGCACCCCGTCAAGTAGACAGTACAAAAAATAAAAGTAGTTTAAGCGGCCTTAGTCCTAAATTCAATGGGACTGAGGCCGTTTAATTTTGCCTGTAACCGTTCGTTATTGTAAAAGTGAATGTAGGTATCAATATCTGTTTGGAGTTCTTCAAAGGTCTGGTAGGTATGTAAGTGGTACTTCTCACATTTCATTGTTCCCCAGAAGGATTCCATCGGCCCATTGTCAATGCAACAGCCTACTCGGGACATGCTTTGCTTCAGTTGTGAATCGTCCAGCATCTTCTTAAAATGCAGAGAGGTATACTGGAAACCGCGGTCGCTATGGAGTAAGGTTCGGCTCTCCGGCGCTGCCTGTAATGCTAATTCCAGCGTGTTAAAAACTAGCGAATTATTATTGGAATGGCCCAGAACGTAAGCAACAATGGAATTGTCATACAGATCTTTTATTGCACTTAAATACGCCTTCTTACCCTTGCCGTATTTGAATTCAGTTACATCCGTTACCCATTTTTGGTTTGGAGCTTCCGCCTCAAAATTACGGTTTAGCACATTCTCCGCGACCTGCTGAGGCGTGGAGCCTACATACTTCTTTCTCTTTCTGCGGATGACAGACTGGATACCTTGGCGTCTCATGAGTCGGTATACTCGTTTTGCGTTAATAGATTTGTTCATTTGTCTGCGCAAATGCAGGGTCAATTGACGATACCCAAAGGTTCGTTCCACCTTCTCATACAAGAGAAGCATAGCCTCTGTCAGTTTCTCGTTTTCGGTCTCTCGGGAACTAGGTTTGCGATTCAACCATTTATAGTAACTTGACCGTGAAATCCCTACGATGTCACACATAAGTCGAATGGAGCAAGACTGTTCCTGTTGAACGGCTTGAATGGCCAGGTAGATGTTCTCCTGGCGAATGGTTCTTAACGTCTCCTCCTTTCGAGTTCCTCTAACTTTTTTAGAAAAGCATTCTCCGCACGCAGGCGTGCATTCTCGTACTCCAGCTTTTGCATCGCGAGTTTGTGGCGAGCTGCTTCCGTAAGTTCTTCGGGCGCTTTAGTACGTCCTCTGCCGTCACGTAACGCCTCTTCACCGCCTGCTTCGTACTTCTTTACCCAGCTATATATTTGTTGGTAAGACACGTGGAAATGGCTTGCCGCCTTCGTGTAGTCTTCTCCGTTCGAAAGGCAGTACAGCACGATATCTATCCGTTCCTGCCAAGTGGTTACGCGTCCTTTGGTCATAGCTTTAGATCCTCCTGAATGAGCTGTTAAGCTGTTGCTATGACCATTATACTTCCTAATCCAGTTGGCGAGTTGGGTTGAACTTGCAATCTTATACTTGCAGATGATTTGGTTTTGTGACAATCCTCCCTCGAGATAATCCTTAACGGCATGGAGTTTAAGTTCTGCGGAATACGTACGGTTGTGGCTTCGAACTTCCAGCCCTTCGTACCCATACAATTGATAACGTTGCCGCCACTTCACTATAGAGTTTTTGGATAATCCATACTTTCGGGCCGCAGCTTTCAAACCAATGTCGCCCCGTTCAATTTCTTGGAGAACCGTTAATTTTTCGAGTGCCGTATACTTCTTTTGTTCCATAAAAATACTCCCCATACAGCAGCAGGTTTTTATTATTTCGCCTGTCTACTATATGGGGAGCATATCAAAATCAATCAGGAACAGCCTTTTTGTTATTCATAAATAAGTTCTTTTATTTTGCAAGTGACAGCTTTGAAAGCACACGTTGTTTAACTGTTGCATCGCCTTCGACTGCTTTTTCTACATATTCAAAAACTACGGAATCATCCGTATTCAGCTTCTCAAGTACGCTCTCCATTCCAGCTGTAATCTCAAAAGCCGTAGGACCTTCTTTGGTCTCAATCTCAACAGAATGACTATCTATTTGTCCGACGTAAACGCCTGTTCCTTTAAGCACTTTAGCTTCTGGATTTGCAGTTGGTTTTGGTGCTGGTGTGCTTGGATTCTCTGTTGGTGCAGTTGTACTCGTACTTTCTGTAGGTACAGGTGTGCTTGTGCTCTCCTCTGTCGGTACTGGAGAAGCTGTTGCAGTTGGTTCTGCAGATGGCTGTGCTGAATTATTAGTAGCACCGCAAGCGGTTAAGGCTAGTGTTAATGCTGCGATTGCAGCTATGGCGGGTAAGGTACGTTGTTTTTTCATGTTGACTGCCTCCTCTATGTTTAGCTGTTGTTTTCAAAGTCATTTTCCACAAGCCTACTCCTTTAAACGTTATCAACTCTGCTAAGGTTTCATAATACGTTAATTATTAATAACTTCCATTGTTTAATAGGCATCCGCCGGATGCAGGCTGAAGCGGGGTTAATACAATAGTGTTGAGCCTGATTTATCCCTAAGGAGTGGTCGCCTTGAGAATCGATATCGGCTGCGGATCCAGTAAAGAAACAGGTTATCTCGGGATCGATCGTATCGCGGGTCCCGATGTGGATATTGTCTGTGACATTAGCCAAGGCATCCCTTTGCCGGACAATACCGCCGAGTTTGTAATGGCTAGTCGTGTATTACCCTATATGGAGGATTTATACGCGGTTATGTCGGAAATTCACAGAATTAGCATCCACAAAGCCATTGTTTGTATTCTGGCTCCTTATGCCCACAGCTTTGCCCATATGTCCAATCCTGCCTTCAAGCAAAAGTTTGATGAATATACTCCGCGTTATTTTACAGGGTCTTTTTTCAGCCTCCATCCGGTCCAGTATGCCCAGCAATTCCAGACTATCCCATACCCGTGCCGCCGTTCGATTATCGGTTGCTACGAATGGAGCTATTCTATCAATATCCATATGAAGATCCTCTTTACGAAACAGAAGAACTAGAAATATTAAAGACGCTTCAAGCCAATGTTGTGCATGAAATCATGTACCATTTCACCGTAATCAAAGATGATATTTCCATCCATGAGCTGGAATTGATGAGTAGAGGGCATTTCGCTGAACCCCGTGTTCTTATGAAACGCAGGCTAAAATCACACGATAGACAAACTTTCCTATAATTTATTGATGGGACATACAATTATACCCGATTTGTGTCATAGGCTAACATACAGGTATTAACTGTGCCGTCCTGATTATGGGGCGGTTCACTTTTTTAAAAGCAAATTAACCTCGAAGGAGGTGAGAATCATTCCACTAGTCGTACGGGCAACGATCAATGCGACCGGTGCTATCACATTTACGGGCAACACACTAGGACTTAGTCGCTCTGATACAGTCGGAGTGCCAGGGACACTGGACAGCATCGGCGGTTTTACCACTGTTAACACTTCATCCGTATTTGGCACCTATCCTAATGGAACTACTAGTCTTTATACAAGCAACAGTTCATCAGCCATATTAGTCCTACCGTCAGGTAGCACTGTACTATATGCAGAGCTCATTTGGGGCGGTACCTATATTAATGGAACGGTGAATCTCAGTGCGGCTATAAACAACCCAGTCTCTTTGATTACTCCAGCCGGAAGTACATTCAGCATAACTCCCGATGCAACTACAAGTAATACTGTCGATTTGGGAGGTGGTGCTTCCGCATATGTACGTTCTGCCAATGTCACCAGTATTATTTCGCAAGGCGGCGCCGGAACCTACACCACTGGCGGTGTAGTTGGCACGATCGTTATT
This sequence comes from Paenibacillus sp. FSL R5-0345, assembly GCF_000758585.1. Taxonomy (NCBI): domain Bacteria; kingdom Bacillati; phylum Bacillota; class Bacilli; order Caryophanales; family Paenibacillaceae; genus Paenibacillus; species Paenibacillus sp. FSL R5-0345. Next base: position 2,069,256 of record NZ_CP009281.1, on the reverse strand, counting down.
CCTAGTGATTCCACAGCTAACCATGCGGGCTGGACACTGGGTGTAATCTATCAAAATACATCCTTGCCCTTCCGTAATATGTCCTTACGGGCAGGTGCAATACTTGTACAGGCAACTTCAGCACCCGTCTCTACGACAATAACAGGCTTTGCAACTCCAATTACAGGCGCACTTGGAGGTAGGGCCCTATTTAGCGCGCAGGAAGGTGATGCGAATCGTTCGGGAGACCAGGCATTGTTCGGTCCTACCTCAGCTACTCTCGTAGCTCTATCAGGACCCAATAACTTTGCCAACAACTTCTTCGCTTCACAGATTAACAATGATCTAGGTAATCTCAATACAACCGGAACATTCGGAACGCGCAATCAGACGAATGGGAATCCAGGAACTAACATCATCGGTGGTCGACAAGGTTGTGATATTACCAATGTTGACGTGTCGGCCAGATTAGTAAATAACCAGTCTTCAGCGATCTTACAATTAACTACCTCTGGCGATGCTTATGTACTCAATGGAAATGCTATACAAGTCGATATCAATGCACCCAAAATAAACGTTACTAAAAGTGCCAATGTGTCCGGACCTATAGTTGGTGATACAGTAACTTATACAGTAACTGTCAGTAACACTGGTACAGCGAGTGCAGCTAGCGTCGTCTTATCAGATGCGCTGCCTACAGGATCAGCCTTTGTCACCGGAAGTGTTGTAGTGGCCGGCGTATCGAAGCCCACCTTTGATATTACAGCAGGGATCTCTTTGGGGTCATTAGCCTTGAGCACTTCAATAACGGTTACATATCAAGCCAAAGTCACTTCATTACCAAGTCCACAAAATATAGCTAATACCGCCAATGCTGCTTTTACGTTTCAAAGCGTAGCTGGCGGTCCTATCATGACGGGGGTCATTCCATCTAATACAGTAACTTTACCGGTATATTCCCCCATTCTTAACATTGTAAAAACTGCCAATACTGCAAATGCGACGGTCGGCGATCAGATCACCTACACTCTTCAAATCACCAACACTGGAAATATCGGTGCTGTAACAACCCTTACCGACAATATTCCTTCAGGAAGCTCATATATTGCGGGTAGCTTTACCGTCAATGGAGCACCTGTCGCTGGAAATCCTGCTACAGGTATTGCTATTGGAACGATAGCTGCTGGCGGAAGCTCTACCGTCCAATTCCGCGTAGTGGTGAACAGTCTTCCTTCTCCACCGCAACTGGTCGATCAAGCGAGCGCCGCTTATACCTTTCAAGTTCCAGATGGGCGAATTATAGCTGGATCAGCCACATCCAATACATTGTCTATTCCAGTTAGACTCCCCAATGTTGCCGTGGTCAAAAGCGCAGGATTTGCTGATGTCGCTGTTGGCGACACACTCCTTTATATTTCCGTAATCACCAACAACGGGATCGAAGCAGTTAATAACGTTATCCTTACTGATACCATTCCCACAGGGACTTCACTGGTTTCAGGAAGTGTTACAGTTGCGGGGACGTCACAACCCTCTGCAAATCCAGGTACAGGTATTACTGTTGGTTCAATCGCTGCAGGAAGTTCAGTTACCGTCACCTTTCAGGTCAATGTTATCTCGTTACCTAGTCCAGCACAGCTATTAAACAAGTCTACAGCGTCCTACAGTTCAGGAGCCTTTACTGGTATTTCGCTGTCCAACACGACTACGACTCCGGTATATCAACCCATCATTCAAATTGTTAAAAGCTCGAACACCGCTAGCGCAACAGTAGGCGGCAATATTCTTTATACATTAAATGTTCAGAACTCCGGAAATATCGGGGCTGTTGTAACCTTAACCGACAATATTCCCTCAGGGGCTACCTTTGTATCGGGTAGTGTAACTGTAAACGGAGTCGCACGACCTACAGATTCTCCTCTTACAGGTATTAATCTAGGTACAGTAGCCTTAGGAACTGTTGTGCCGGTAACATTTCTGGTCACTGTCCAATCTCTGCCTTCACCACCTGTTCTGAACAATCTAGCCAGCAGCAGTTACACCTACCAATTACCAAGCGGTAGATCCTTATCCGGAACTAGCCAATCAAACACTGTCAGCATCCCTGTCTCTGCTCCAAACGTTACGTTAAGTAAAACCGCAAGCGTTGCAGCTGTCGCTGTCGGAGAGAATCTGACATACACAATCATATTGTCCAACACAAGTAGCGTAGCTGTGAATAACGTCGTAGTCTCTGACCCTATTCCTACTGGAGGCACTTTTGTAGCAGGCAGCGTTATTGTTGGCGGTTCATCGGTACCAGCCGCTAATCCAGGTACAGGAATATCTATCGGTAGTATTCCGGCAGGCAGCTCTACAACCGTCTCTTTTAGAGTGAACGTATCTTCTTTACCAAATCCAGCGCAGTTTTCAAATAGAGCTAGTGCCTCTTTCTCATCCGGTGCCTTCACCGGTTCTTCACTTTCGAATACGGTATTAACACCTGTGTATCAACCTATTATCAGTATGATCAAAAGCGCGAATACAGCTCAGGCATTCGTTGGGGGATCCTTATCTTATTCAATTCTCATCAGCAATACCGGGAATATTGCAGCCACATTACTATTAACTGATACACTTCCACCCCAAGCTGTATTCGAAACGAACAGTGTAATTATTGGTGGAACCCCTCTTCCCGGATATAATCCAGCAACGGGCATTCCAGTTGGACCACTGGCACCAGGTGACAGCGTATCGGTGAGCTTTTTGGTCACGATAACAGCGTTACCTCCTTCACAGATGTTGCTAAACTCCGCTTCAGCAACGTATAGCTTCACCCTTCCTGATGGGCGTCAACTCGGAGGAAATGTAGTGTCGAATACACTCTCTGTTCCTGTTTCTGCGCCTAACGTCAAAGTTGTAAAAAGCGTGAACGCTTCTACTGCCGTTACAGGTGATGTTTTGACATTCACCTCTGTATTGACGAACAACAGTATTGCTTCAGTAAGTAACATCATTCTCAGTGATCCTTTACCTGAGAATGTAACCTTTATTTCCGGAACCGTAATTGTAGGCGGCATTGCTCAGCCGTTTGCAGTTCCGTCCGCCGGCATTCCAATCGGTAGTCTGAGCCCAGGCGCGACAGCTACCGTAACATTCGAGGTGAGGATAACAATGCCGATACCATCACAGATTAATAATCAGTCATCCGTCAGTTTTACATCCGGTGTATTCTCCGGTTCTTCTTCATCTAATATTACTAGCACTCCAGTCATTCAACCCCAAATCTCCTTAGTCAAAAGTGCCGTAGATGGAGACGGTGATTTCGATGCGCTAGTTGTAGGCGATACAGTCATCTACACAGTGGTAGTAAGTAATACAGGTAATCTTGCTGCAAATGTAACCTTAACTGATAACATTCCAGCTGGGACTGTTTTTAACCCTAACAGTGTAATTGTAGGGGGTATGCCGCAACCAGGTGCAGCACCCGATACCGGCATCGCTGTAGGAAGTGTCGCACCGGGAACCAGTGTCCCTGTTAGCTTCTCAGTTAACATTGTTTCCCTGCCTTCACCACAACAAATCAGTAATCAAGCTTCTGCGAGCTTTACCTTTACCCCTCCTGACGGTAGACCTTTAAGCGGAACTGCTGTATCTAATACAGTCACACTGCAAGTCTCAGCTCCTAATATCGTCGTTGTCAAAAGCTCAAACTCAACTTCCGTAGCGATCGGAGATACGGTCACTTATAACGTAAATATTACAAATAACGGTTTAGAAGCTGTTAATAGCGTATTACTTAATGATCCAACACCAGCAGGTGCTGCTTTTGTAACGGGTAGCGTATCCGTGAACGGAGTGCCTTTTCCAAACCTGAGCCCTTCTTCCGGAATTTCTATTGGTACCTTGGGACCTGGAGCGTCAGCGCTGGTTGCATACAGTGTTACTGTAACTTCTATTCCTCCCACAGCTACACTCATCAATAAAGCATCCGTAACCTTTACATCAGGTGTTTTTTCCGGCTCCACTTTTTCCAATACCGTTACCATCCCTGTGTACCAGCCGAACATCTCTGTTGTCAAAACAGCTAGTACAAATAACGCTACAACAGGTGACGCTGTCAGTTACACCCTGACCGTTAGTAACACGGGAAATTACCCGGCAAGTTTGATTGTTACTGACAACATACCAGCTGGCACTACCTTCGTTACGAACAGTGTGCTTATTAATGGACTCCCCTTAGCACAAGCAGATCCATCTACGGGGATTCCTGCCGGAGTTATTCCTCCAGGTGGTACAACAGCAGTAGTGTTCACAGTAAATATCACCTCATTGCCAAACCCACAACAACTGGTCAATCAGGGTACGGTAGCGTATAGCTTCACGCTTCCGGATGGGCGTACACTTGGCGGTTCTGTCCTATCTAATACGATTACTATCCCCGTCTCTTCTCCTAATTTGGCAGTAGTGAAATCCACACCAACTACATCAACTACAGTGGGAGACACGATTACCTATACGGTTACGATTACCAATAACGGAATTGAAGCGGTGAATAATGCCGTTTTCACGGATGCCCTTCCTGCAGGTACTACATTTGTATCAGGAAGCGTGCTAGTAGATGGAGTGCCTCGTACGGGGGTTAGTCCTTCCACAGGGGTAACCTTAGGCAGTATAGCACCCGGTGTAACCGTAACTGTAGCCTTCACAGTGAACACAGTCTCATTGCCACCTTCAGGCTTACTAAATAACCAATCAACAGTTAGCTTCACCTCAGGGGTACTCTCTAATGTAGCTTTTTCAAATATTGTATCAACACCTATTTATTTACCTATTCTAGCCGCAGCGAAAAGCTCAAATTCAGTTCATGCGACCGTCGGTGATACCATTACCTACACAATTAACGTAACCAATACAGGTAATTACGGGGCTTTGGCTACGCTGAGTGATACTATTCCTTCTGGGACGACATTTGTGCCTAACAGCGTACTTATTCAAGGCGCCCCGGCTCCGGGAGCGGATCCTGCAGCTGGCATACCACTCGGCGTGATATCCGCAGGTGCAACACTTTCTGTCATGTTCTCAGTACTCATTACAACACTGCCGGCAAGCCAGCAGCTAATTAACCAAGCATCCGTTGCCTTTGCTTACACCTTACCTGATGGCCGGACATTTAACAGCTCGATCAATTCCAACACGTCGACTATTTCAGTATCCTCACCGAATGTTATTGTAACTAAGTCATCACCAGCTACAGATGCCGTTGTAGGCGATACTATTATCTACAACCTGACAGTTACCAATAGTGGAATAGCCAATATCAGCAATGTAAACATCAGTGATCCCATACCGGCGGGCTCTTCGTTTATCGCTGGCAGTGTGCTCGTTGATGGTATCCCACACCTTAATGCCAACCCTGCGAATGGTATCTCATTGGGCACAATTGCACCGGGCATTACGGTCAATATCTCGTTTAGCACTATCGTCAATGTACTGCCTAATCCTGCAACGCTAACTGATCAAGCATCCGTCAGCTTCACATCTGGAGCCTTCTCGGGATCCTCCTTCTCTAATACGATTGTTATTCCGGTATATCAGCCTATCATTGTAGTTGTCAAAGGGGCAGACAGAACCGCCGCAACTGTCGGAGATACGATTACTTACTCCTTGAATGTGACGAATACTGGTAACCTCATAGCAAATGTAGTCATAACTGACACGATTCCTAGCGGGGCTATCTTCGTTCCAAACAGCGTGCTCGTTAATGGTGTGCCACAACCAGGCTCCGACCCGTCTACTGGATTAAATATTGGAGCAGTTGCTCCGGGAAGCACAGTAACAGTGACCATAACCCTGCAGGTTACAGTAGCCTCCCTCCCGTCACCGCAGCAGTTAGTCAATCAGGCTTCAGCAACTTTCTCATTTACACCACCAGATGGTCGTCTGCTCACCGGAACTTCTCTTTCAAATGTCCTAATAATCCCTGTCTCTTCTCCGGATGTAAGTGTCGTTAAGAGCACTACTTCTATTGATGCTGTTGTCGGCGATATCATCACCTATACGATTGTTGTTACCAATTTAGGGATTTCACCAGTCAATAACGTCATCATGGTTGACCCTATCCCAGCAGGCAGCCAGTTTGTAACCGGCAGCATCACTGTAGACGGAACCCCACGACCTAATGGCAGCCCGGCTTCCGGTATAGCCATCGGCACTATTGCTGCCGGTGCTTCTTCAACCATCACCTTCCAGGTTAAGGTAGTAGCGTTATGATTCCCGGCTCACGCACCCAGCCTGTCGTAACCAATCAATCTATGGTACTCTTCAACTCGGCGGCGGGTGTTGACGGCATTGTCTATTCCAATACCGTTAACACCCCGGTCGTGGGCCCGGTACTTTCATTGCTGAAGAGTACAGATAAACTTCATGCCTCATTAGGTGACACCCTTGTGTATACCATTACAGCTTCTAATAATGGAAACACAGAAGCTGTGCTAACGGTGTATGACATTCTTCCAGAGGGTGTTTCCTTTATTTCCAACAGTGTGCTAAGAGACGGTGTGCCTCTCCCAGGGGCTACACCGTCTTCGGGCATAACGCTAGGTTCTATTGCTCCGCAGAGTCAAGTGAGCATCGCCTTTCAAGTTGTCATCATTTCATTACCTTCTTCGTTAATGCTGCAAAATAAAGCGCTAGGCCGTTTTCCTTTTACTACACCGGAGGGAAGAATCATTAATGGAGATTTATATTCTAATTCCGTACTAGTTTCTTTACGTTCGTACCAGCTCTCTACTTCGTTGACTTCAAGCACTCCAACTTCTTTTATAGGAGATGTAGTTACCTATACATTGCGGCTCACGAACGAAGGCAACAGTCTATTAAACCAAATCACCGCAACGATTTCTATCCCAAACGGAGCCGTATTCATTCCAGGGAGTGTCATTGCAGGTGGAATCTATTATCCAGAATCAGATCCAACACAAGGAATAGCAATCGGTCAACTGGATAAAGACTTAAGCATTGACATCACCTTTCGCGTCCGAGTTACAGAGATCCCTCCATCCTTGGACCTGACAAATCGTGCATTGGTCACTTATTCCGTCGATGAGGATCCAAATACGATCGAGAGCAACACTGTGGTTGTCTCCCTTGTCCTGGCAGGTGTCAGTATCAGCAAAAAAGTAGACATGTTACAGCCGCTCCAGGTGACAACCTAAGATATGAACTAACGGTAACTAACAGCGGGACCTTGGCCGTAAATGCAGTTCTGACGGATGCCATCCCTTCTGGTACTCTTTTTGTATGGGATAGCGTTCTTTTAAACGGAGTGATGCTAAAAGGAGCCCGTCCAGCAGATGGCATTCAGCTTGGTACATTAAGAGGTGGAACCTCTACGGTCGTGGTCTTTCAAGTGAGCATACCTGCAGCTATAAATATCCATGCCATTGCAGCTGTACAAAACCATGGTAGTGTTCAATATACCTTTGTGCTCCCGGACGGACGAACAGTAAGACAAACCTCCCGCTCCAATACTGTTACCACCTTAATAGTCACACCTGTCATTTCTCTCGAAACACATGCAAAGCCTACCCTTGTGGAAGCAGGAGAACACGTCCAGTGCTGGATCTCCCTAACGAATAGTGGAAATTGGCCAGCTGAAGTATCCCTTAATCGGCTAACGCCAGAGGAATGTCTTTTGGATCCTAGCAGCATTGTGATTGATGGAATTCCACATCCCCAATCATCATTTAATGGCACTTTGTCGCTAGGGACAGTCAAAGCTGCTGCTACTGTAAACATCCATTATTTTGTCCGGGTAAGTGAACATGTACTGGGTCGTTTCCTTAAAGGCTTAGTAACCGCTCAATATTTCTTCAATCTTGATGGACGTGAATACACTGGCGAGAGCCAGTCGAACAGTTATATATTGACCGTGGAAGAGATCAGTGAATAAGAAATCACATATCCCCCATCCCCATGAATATACTTTAGTTACAACCCAAGAAGAAACGACGTTGTCGTCTTTTAAAGACGATATCCGTTTCTCGTAGAAATATAAGAATAATGTATAGGGTGAAACTTATACTTTCTTATATTTTTAAAACATCCCCACAAAGTGAGTCTTTGCTTTCGATACGTACACAGGCACTTTGCGGGGACCCCAAATATATACTTTGCATAAGGTTCCTTCAATCAACATTTATATTCCATGGGAGGTGGTCATCCTGTCGCAATCATCTGGTCCCTTTTCCTTTATTGTCTCAAAAGAAGACTGGTCCCTTCATCGCAAAGGTCATCAGGATCAGGAACGTCATCAGCAAAAGGTCAGAGAAGCTATCAAGGATAATTTGCCGGATCTCGTGACCGAAGAAAATATCATTTTGTCAGGTGGTAAGCAGATTGTTAAGGTTCCGATTCGGAGTCTTGATGAGTATCGAATTATTTATAATTTTCGCAAGCAAAAGCATGTAGGACAGGGAGACGGGGAAAGTCAGGTCGGCGATGTACTTGGACGCGATTCACAGTCGGCACAGCCCGGCAAAGGGGAAAAAGCAGGCGATCAACCCGGTCAAGATACTGTAGAAGCTGAGGTCAATCTAGAAGATCTGGAGGACATCTTGTTTCAGGATATGGAGTTGCCACATCTGAAGCCAAAGAATAAGGAAGAGATCGAAGTTAAATCTATCATCTTCAATGATATCCGTAAAAAAGGCATGATGTCTAACATCGATAAGAAACGTACTCTTCTGGAGAATCTTCGGCGTAATGCAAGCAGAGGCAATCCCGGAATTCACAGTATAAGTCCTGACGATCTACGCTACAAAACATGGGATGACATTAGAACGCCACACTCCAATGCGGTCATTATTGCGATGATGGATACGTCAGGTTCGATGGGTTCTTTTGAAAAATATTGCGCCCGTAGCTTCTTCTTCTGGATGACCCGCTTTCTACGCCGCCAATATGAAAAGGTAGAGATTGTCTTTCTCGCCCACCATACAGAGGCTAAAGAGGTCAGCGAGCATGATTTCTTCACCCGCGGGGAGAGTGGGGGAACCATCTGCTCCTCAGCCTATCAAAAAGCAATTGAGATTATCGACAGCCGCTACCCGCCTGCGCAGTACAATATTTATCCATTTCACTTCTCCGATGGTGATAATCTCACCTCCGACAACGAACGTTGTGTGAAACTGATCGGAGAACTACTGAAACGCAGCAATATGTTCGGCTACGGCGAAGTGAATCAGTATAATCGCAGCAGCACGTTAATGTCCGCTTATCGTCATCTAAAGCACGAACAATTCATGCATTATGTCATTAAAGACAAAAAAGAAGTGTATCAGGCGCTAAAGACCTTCTTCAGTCAAAAGGGCACTGTTCATTCATAATCCCTCCACTCAAAAATACGGATGTCCTATCAGCCATTTCATGGCTTTTGGGACACCCGCATTTTTTGGCGTTTCTTCTCTTTATACAAAATAGCATAATTCGTCTGATTCGAGTATCACTCACGGCGCGTACAAAGTAGCTGTCAGATTACAGCCTAATGTACCTTCTCTCTGTCCTTACCTTTGTCAGACTCACCGGCATTTTTGTTCGCTGCTTCCCGGTCCTGCATCATCTCATCCACCGTCTTCACCTTCAGTCGTGCAGCTCCCTCATTGTTAGCGTTCGTTGGGATAAGCTCTTCTGAAGCTAAACGTTCCTTTGCCTTAGCAATAGCTTCGCTGTATTGAGGTAGCCACTGTTCCCCTGCGACGAGCATCTCATCGACCATCTGCCAGATTTCTTTCGGGTTACATACCGCACCTACCAACGGATCCATCATAAATGCTTGACGCAGCAGCTTGTCATCGCCATGCACAGCAGCTTCGACGGCTAAACGTTGCACTGAGATACTAACATTGCACACTGCGGCTGCTCCTAAAGGCAATTCGCCCACAATCGGCATCGATATTCCGTTCCGATCCACATAACCCGGTGCTTCAATAATCGCGTCATCTGGCAGATTTGAAATTACGCCATTATTCACAGTGTTAAAGTGACCTCTGTATACTCTGCCCGTTTCCAATCCTTCAATAATGAAAGAACCATGCTCTTCTCCGCGATTCTCCACCGTATACTCCAGTGCCGAGTCCTTCATCCAATTCGGAAAATCCGTTTCGAACCAATTCCGCCCTTCTGTGCAGACACGTAGATATCCACCAGTCTCACCGTTAATCCAGCTTCCGAGATCGATCCAATCCATAATTTCATCGCTGCGTTTACGGTACCATGGCACATATTCACTTAGGTGGCCATTGGATTCTGTACTGTAATATCCAAAGCGGCGTAACATGTCAATCCGAACTTTTTCCGTGCGACTGAATTCCGGGTGATTCTCAAAGGCTTCTAGGAGACCACCGGTCAAATCTTTACCCTTATGACTCGCCGAAATATACCAGGTCTGGTGATTGATACCCGCACAAATAATATCGACTTCTGATTTCTTCAGCCCATACACATCTGCAATTTGCCCATGCCCATGCTGCACCCCATGACACAGACCAATCGTCCGTACACCACCGTATTTATTGCAAGCCCAAGTTAGCATAGCCATAGGGTTCGAATAGTTAAGTAAGAGGACATCCGGTGCAGCCATCTCCCTAATATCGCGACAAATATTCAACATTTCCGCAATCCCACGCTGTCCATACATGATGCCTCCAGCACAAAGGGTATCCCCTACGCACTGATCGACTCCGTATTTCAATGGAATATCTATGTCTGTTGCAAATGCTTCCAGTCCACCCATACGAATAGTACAAAATACGTACTTGGCATCCTTCAGAGCTTCTCTTCGATCCGTAGTCGCCTGGATTTGAATATTTAATCCATTCTCTTTAATATCACGTTGGCACAGTTCGGTAACCATCTCCAAGTTGTGACTATTAATATCCATAAATGAGACTTCAATATTTTTAAATTCCGATACAGTTAGTAAGTCTCGCAACAAGCCACGGGTAAATCCAATACTGCCAGCCCCTATAAAAGACACTTTAAATGACATCCTTATCATCCTCCGGTAATGAATTGATCGTTCCTGTCCATTGTAGCAAGGGAGCTTAGGAAAGCGTAACCAATATCATGACCTCTTTTGAAGGAAGGTGTCTAAAATCCTAACCTATCTATTGAAGATCCATCTCTTCGTAACTCCAGGAATGACGCTCAATGGAATTGCGATATTCTACTGGCGTGTTGTCTGTGTATTTTTTGAAGAGGAGATGAAAGTATTGCCTGCTGCTAATTCCTACATAATCGGCAATTTCAGCAATTGGAATATCACTCTGCCCCAGCAGCATCTTTGCTTTCTCCATTCGCAGCATATTCAAATAATCACTGACTGTCCGGCCTGTATGCGACTTAAAAATACGATGCAGATATCCGGGATGCAGATTGACTGCAGCAGCGATATCCTTAACCTGAATACTCTGGTCATAATTCTGATGAAGGAATTCAATACTCCGCCTAACATAGAGCTGTGAAGGCTGTTGGCTGGTATGAAGCTGATCCTGTCGCAAGCTAGATAATCGAAGCATAAGCTCACAGAACAATAAGTCGACCATACTTCCACCTTTCCCGCCACTTTGATCAAGCTCCAGTACAAGTCCTTTTAGAACATGATAGATTTCCTCCGGATCAGGCATGACTAGACTGGAAAAGGGGGCCTGCAACCATTCAGCAAGGGCCTTTTCTTGCAGGGCAAGCTTGCCGATAGATGGAGCAACCCCTGTATATTCCATAAATCCAAACTCCACATTTAGCATTCGACAAGGCGATCCATCCTCGACAATCAGTCTGTGCGGTACATTTGCATCGAGTATGATCAATTCTCCCCGCTTTAACTTAAATCTCTCTTCTTCATCTGCTTTTGGACAGACATCCACGACACAACTTCCTGAGATCAAATACATGATTTCGGTTGAATTATGCTGATGGTAAGACATGCTGTAATTGTTCCACTGTTTATAATAGTAAGCAAAAAACCGAGGACTATAATCCCCTTCAATTAATGCCTGCTGAAAAAGACTCCCACTAAGACTTAGATGCAAATTCGTCATTCGATCACTCCTTTCTTCTATTAAAATGTTAATCCAAGTGTATCTCCCAAACCACTTCTAAGACAAGAAGAGCTCCTTGAAGTCATTAAGTTAGAAAAAACGAGCAAAACTCCAATATACAGGAGAATTACTCGTTTTATTGTTTTTATTATTAAGATGTAATTCTCATACTTGAAAAGAAACCATAGATTGCTTAAGATCTGCTGCTAAGCTCTCTAGCTTTTGGGATAAGGAAACTAGCTCCTCACTTACAGTAAATTGCTGTGAAGACATAGAAGCTACCTCCTGCGTCGAAGCCGTCGTCTGCTGCACAATGGAACTGACACTCGCCATGGATTCACCTAATTGACGCTGAAACGCTATCAGTTCATGAATAGAAGCAGAGGATTCACTAAGATGCCCCATGAAGTGTTCCATTTCCTCTTTGACACTTGCAAAGATCGTCGACGACTCACGTACGGAAGAAATCTGCTCACGGAACTTTGGAGCGGTCTCATTGATATCTTTAACCGTGTTCTCAATGTGTAGACCAATCTCTTCCGTAATCTTGGAGACCGATTGGATCGAATCATTCGATTGATTTGCGAGCTGTCTGATTTCATCAGCAATCACTATAAAGCCTCTGCCTGCTGCACCGGCTCTTACCGCCTCTATAGTGGCATTTAGCGCCAAAATATTGGTCTGCTTATTCACAGCAATCATAGGACTAAGAATACTGCGAATTAAATGAGTACTCTCTCTTAGCTTATTGGAGTTCTCTTGTATTCGATTGAACATTTCCACCGTAGACTCACTCTGCTCTACTAGCAGCTTCATCAGCTCTGTCCCTTGATCACTAACCTCAATAACTCGTTCCGCCGAAGCGTCCATTACTGTATTTAGTTCGGTTACTTCACTCATCTTGCTGCCAATGATTTCGACATTAGCATGGCTTCTTTCTGCTTCGACAGCAAGGCTAGCTGCTCCAAGTGCAATCTCACCTGTAGCGGATGCAACCTCTCTGGCATGAAGTGAGGTTGTACCTGATGCTTTGACTAATTGTTCCGAAGTACCAAGCACTTCATCCGCTGACATCTCACTCTGGCTTGCAAGCAGAGAAATTTGCTCCATCATTTTGTTAAAGCTATGCCCGAGCCGGCCAATCTCATCCTTACCCTTAAAATTTGTTCGTACACGAAGGTTTCCTCGCTCACCTTCTTCCATTAAGGTCGCCAGTTTACCTAGTGGACGCCCAACCAAACGAACAAGAACATAACCAATTAACAGGGCTATCACGGCAGCTGCAAGCACCACAGAGAACGTAATATAAAGAAGCTTGTCCGCCGACTTCGTAAAATCACTAACCGGTGCATATCCCATGAGTGTCCACTTAGCGGTCGTTAAAGGCTGATAAACGACAAGCTGAGGACTTCCCTTCTCATCGGCTGCTGTAAATGAATGATTCTTTTCTATATCTTGCTCTTCTGATACTTTTATGTAAGAGGGTTGACCCAGTTTAGCATTATCCGTACCATAAACAATGTTACCATCTGTGTTCAAAATTCGAATCTCACCGGTAATTCCAATCTGAAGATTAGATAACATTTCAGTCATGGCCTTCCCTTTAACTTCGATGAGCATGTAGTACTCCGCTTCAGGATGCAATAGATTGCGAAGCAATCTCCCCATAGTTAAAGATGGTTCAGTATAAGCATCAAAGAAGCCCTTCTCACGAACCGGAAACCATACTGGCTCTCCTTTAGCATCCTCAATTTGTTTCAGTCTCTCAGCAATACCTTCATCACTACGGAGACCACTAATACCTGCAGATTTATAAGATTCTGTTTCTTCCAAGCTCTTAGATACCAGTCTGACGCCATACATCCGCTCATCTGAACCTTTAACTAAGTCTAGCTTTCTGCGAATCCGATCTTCTGCAGCAACTTTAGCTACCGTTGTAAGTTCACCACTATTTATTTTTTCCAAGTCACCTTTTAATGCGGAGTCGAGTGCAAATTGCCTCGAAAGCGCTTCATATTCGGTTAGAACAAAATCCAGCTTGTCCGCTGCTTGAACTACAGACTGTGAGGAGGCCGCGGCAACCTCATCTGTAATGATATCTTTGGCAGCAAAATATGAAGTCAATCCTAGAACAGTGGATAAGAGCACTATGGAGCTGAAAAGAATAACGAACAATTTTATCCCAACTGATCTAAACTGTAGAGTCCATAGCTTTTTCATTAAGTTCACTCCCTATGATGGAAAAAGGGTACAGCCTTCCATTTCTGTACAAAGGCTGTACCCAGTTCATTCTTTAGTATGAAGCGAAATTGTTACCCCTTACTAGCTCCTGCAGTCAATCCATCAACAAGCAGACGTTGCAAGAATACAAACAAAATCATAATCGGGATAGAGATCAGAACAGCACCGGCAGAGAATAAGGTAAAGTTAGTGTTTTGGTTCGTGTTAACCATATCCCACATTCCGACTGCGACGGTCCAGTTCTCCTTCGTCCGCAAAATAAGTCTGGCGAAAATGAAATCCACCCAAGGACCGACAAATTGAGTCAGTGCCATGTAAGTGATCATAGGGCGTGACAAGGGAAGAATAACTCGCATAAATATTCCGAAATTGCTCGCCCCGTCAATTCGAGCTGCCTCATCCAAAGAACGAGGAATCGTGTCGAGGAAGCCTTTGGCGATAAAGGTTCCCCCAAGCGGTGCCCCAGCTGCATAAACGATAATCAAGGCAATATGTGTATCCAGCAAATTAAACTCCTTAAGGAGCATATAAATAGCAATCATACTCATAAAACCAGGGAACATACCAAGAATCAGAACGGTGGATAACGCTGTTTTACGCGCTTTAAACCGGAATCTGGATACAGCATAACTAGTTAACAAGGTAAGTACTACACCGATAAGCATGGAGAACACGGCTATTTTCAATGTATTAGCATACCAAGTCCCAAACATATAACTCGGCGATGTGAACAATTCTCTGTAGTGATCGAAGGTGAATTGCTCAGGGATAAATGATTTACTGTACAATGATTTACCAGGCCGGAAAGAAGCAAATAGAATCCAGAGGGCCGGATAGAGTGCCGCTATCGACAAAGCAATCAAGATGATGTAACTACCACTTAAGCGAATAAAGTTCGCGATCTTTCTGCTCATTGGATCATATCCTCCTCTTTGAATGATTTCGTCCGGCGGTAATTGTACAGGGAGAATGAAGCAACAATGATAAAGATAATAATCCCTATTGCCGAAGCCATGTTGTTTTTATTCTGATCAAGTGTTAATTTGTATAGCCAGGTTACTAGCAAGTCCGTGGAACCGGCATATTGATAATCACCATTTACAGGACTACCACCTGTTAATAGGAAGATCGCATTAAAGTTGTTAATGTTACCTGCGAACTGCGTAATTAGAGTAGGCGCTGTGGAGAACAATACCATCGGTAGCGTAACAATACGGAACTTCTGATAACCCGATGCTCCATCCACTTCAGCTGCTTCATACATATCCCGAGGAATTGTAGTCAGTACGCCCATAATAAGTAACATCGAGACTGGAATACCAACCCACATGTTTACAATAATTACGGTAACCTTAGCCCAGAATGGATCTGTCAGCCATGGCAATCCGCCCATTCCAAAATACCCGAGGTATTGGTTGATAGGGCCGAATTGACCGTTAAATAGATTGCGCATGAGCAGCAAAGAGATTAACTGCGGTACTGCGTAAGGCACAATCAGAATAACTCTCCACATTCCTTTGAAACGAATACCCTTTTGGCTCACCAGTAAGGCTACCAATAGTCCTCCGAAATATGTAGTAATCGTTGAAAGAACTGCCCATATAATCGTCCATGTTAATACGCCATAAAAAGTGTGACTCCAGGTTTTGAGAACCAATAAATTACGGAAGGTCTGAAATCCAACCCAGTCAACCAATTTAGCGGGTGGAAGATGATCAGGTGCGGAATAGTTCGTAAACGCTAGCAGGATCATGAAGATGATTGGCATGATCGTAAAGAATAGAACACCAATACCCGGCAAGACCAAGAACGTCTGAGCGAACTTATAATCCAGTATATAGCGAACACTTTGTTTAAAGGTGTTTGCCTGAAGACCGTTATCGCGTTTCTCTCCAGTCTTATAAGCATCTTTAATGTTCAAATACCAAGCGAGGATTATGATGATAAGCATTAGGATGGTGATCAAGCTTTGAATCAAAATATAAATCGAGTGATCCCCAGCTACCATCTTAGCGATGCCTTTTACTTTTACCAACCGGCTAGGGTTTTCTCCTAGTGTAACAAAACCCCATAATGCAGTAGCAAGATTCTGAATAAAATAATAAACAGCGGCGGCTTCTACAACTAAAAACATGATTCCTTTGATGAATTGGCGGTTATATATTTGTCCCAATCCCATGAAAATCGTCGACAGTACTGCGGCCCTCGTGCGATGTCGCTGCATTTCGCTTCCGTTCTCCTCTCCGAGTGAAAATAAGAAGCTGCCCTCCGCTAAACATGCGACGGGCAGCTTGATTCACTGTATGCTGTTAAGACTGTGATTTATGATCCTTATTGCGATGAACTGTTGTTCAAATCTTTGATTTGTTGAACGGCTTTGTCCATTGCTGCTTTTGGATCTACATTCTTATCCCAAATTTCTGGAAGCGCTGCATTTACAGGGCTCCAAACGTTACCCATTTCAGGGATAGAAGGCATTGGTTGGGAACTCTTAGCTTGTGCTGCAAAAGCGGATACGAATGGATCGTCAACGATTTGTGGATCAAGAAGCGCTTCATTGTTTGTAGGAACAGAACCGATCGTTTTGTTCAGTAACAATTGAGCGTCTTTGCTTGATGCAAAATGAGCGTACAATTTAGCAGCATTCGGATATTGAGTAAACGAGTTAACCGCGAAAATCTTGATACCAGAGAATGTAATAGCTGTTTTGCCATTTACTGTAGGGATCGGTGCGATACCAAGGTTATCTCCAAGAGCTGCTTTGTATCCTCCAAGCTCCCAAGGACCTGTGATATCCATCGCTACATCACCTGAGTTGAACAAGCTGCGTTTGATATCACTATTGATATCTCCGCTCTTAATTGGCAATGCTTCTTTCATTTTCACAAATTCTTTAAGGCCTGCAATCGCTCCATCGTTAGCAAGTCCGATATCTTCTTTATCAGTACCGTCCTTACCGAACAGATATCCACCATCAGAAGCGATAAACATGTAGTTGAAGTACAGGTTTCCTACTTCCCACATAATTCCGTATCTGTTCTTGGATTTATCTGTGAATGTTTTGCTGAAAGCAAGAACATCGTCGAAAGACTTAGGTGCTTCTTTAACGAGTGATTTATTGTAGAACAATGCATAAGTTTCTGCTGCTCTTGGGTAGCCATACAATTCGCCATCGTACGAAGATCCGATAATTGAAGCTTCAGTATTGCTAGCTTTTGTTTCTTCACCGAAGACGTCATTAGGAAGAACCAAGCTCGCACTTGCCGCTTTACCTAAGTTGTCGTGAGGGATAAGAACAACGTCTGCTGCTAATCCTGAAGGACCATCTTGCGTAAGTTTAGTTACTTGATCTGGTGGTGCCAACTCTTCAATCTTGACTGGAACGTTATATTTTGCTGTGAACTGCTTAGCAATTTCATCTGCGAATGGTCTTTCTTCCTTACTTTCCCATACAACTAGTGTCGCTCCATCTTCAGGCACAATTTCTTCTGTTGCTGCTGCATCTGTGGTCTCTGGCGCTGCAGTCTCTGTAGTGTTGTTAGCAGCATTAGTAGCTTTTGCTGCGTTGTTACCCCCGGTATTCCCATTGTTGTTCGAACCACACGCTGTAACGGACAGTGCCATAGAAACAGCAGCGGTGATAACCATCACTTTTTTTAACTTCATTACTTTAACCCCTCCCAATTTTAAAAAAGCATAAGATGGTAAAATAGTAGAGCTAGAAATTTGCGCAAACGATTTCAGAAAAGCTAAAAAAAAAGTTGTTCTTTTAGCCCGCTCCTTCAAAAGCTGCATTTGGCAGTGCAAGAAAGCGCTTCATTCATGAATACATCATACAACAGTATCGTTTGTTTTTAAAAACGTTTGCACATACCATATTTGACCATTTTCCATTAATTTATAAACTATATAGGCATTTATCTCCATTTTTCACATGATATCTTTTAATTAATCGATTATTCATGTGTTTAAAAATGGAATTGCTTTTTTATTTGCCCCTGATATGCCACAAATTCACTTTTCCAATAGATTTACAATTTTCAGGCAGTAGAAATGCACATATACTCAAGTGAAAATTTGTGCAATGGTTTGAACAAGAGTATTGAAAGCCCTTTTATTCCATGCTATAATCCAAATCGTTAAGAGGCTATCCAACACGAATCATTGCATCTATTGTCTGCCTCCTGTTCTATATAATTAAAAGGCAATGTTACTTATGAAAGGTACAACCTCGGACAAGCTACTTCGCGGCGGTTGTGCCTCTTTGTTATGTGCAAGTTTGCTTCATCATTTGCGCATGTTGCATAAAAAACTGTGCAACCAATAACAATAGCGACATTCTAACACCCGTGCTGTGGTGAATTGTTCGAGGAAGTATTGCTTACCACTCTAAGCGTATGCTTTTGAGGTAGTTTTGCCGAAGCTGATCAGGGAAGTATCGCTTACAAAACTAAGCGTATGCTTTCGAAGTAGTTTTGCCGAAGCTGATCAGGGAAGTATCGCTTACAAAACTAGGCCTATGCTTTCGAAGTGGTTTTGCCGAAGCTGATCAGGGAAGTATCGCTTACAAAACTAAGCGTATGCTTTCGAGGTAGTTTTGCCGAAGCTGGTCAGGGAAGTATCGCTTACAAAACTTTAGGAGGATTTATTCATGTTACTGGAAGCTGTCTATCATCGCCCGCGGTTAAATTGGTCTTACGCCTATAATGAGAGCACGATTCATTTGCGTCTCCGCGCTAAAAAAGGAGATTTAACAGAAGTATTTGCTTTTGCAGGAGATAAATACACTTGGGATACCACAAAAGAGCTAATTCCCATGACCCTCTTCACCTCTGATGCTATGTTCGATTATTGGGAATGTGCCTCTGTTCCCATCTATCGTAGATTGAAATACGGATTCTTACTGCAAAAGGATAATGAGAAAATTTGGATGACCGAAAATGATTTTCAAACGAACCGTCCAGAAAATCCAAACAAGCTGTTCGAGTTCCCATTTATTAACCCCGTTGATGTATTCACTCCACCTGCCTGGGTAAAGGATGCTGTTTTCTATCAGATCTTCCCTGAACGCTTTGCAAATGGCGACCCTAGTCTTGATCCAAAAGATGCTCAGCCATGGGGAGCAGAGCCAACACCAACCAACTTTTTTGGCGGCGACCTGCAAGGGGTTATTGATCATCTGGATCATCTTAACGAGCTTGGCATCAATGCTATTTATTTCACACCACTCTTCACAGCAACTACTAATCATAAATACGATACAGAAGATTATATGCAAGTTGATCCGCATTTTGGGGATATTGCAACGTTAAAAACACTCGTCGATAACTGCCATAAACGTGGTATTCGTGTGCTATTAGACGCTGTATTTAATCATTCCGGTGGAACTTTCGCTCCGTTTTTGGATGTTAAGGAAAAGGGAGAAGACTCCATCTACAAAGATTGGTTCCATATTCGTGAATTCCCACTTCAGGTTGTAAACGGCATTCCTACTTATGACACTTTTGCGTTTGAAGCACATATGCCAAAGCTTAATACAGAACATCCTGAAGTTAAAGAGTACTTGCTGAAGGTCGCAGAATTTTGGATCACAGAAGTTGGAATCGATGGTTGGCGCCTAGATGTGGCCAATGAAGTAGATCATGATTTCTGGCGTGAATTCCGAAAAGTGGTAAAGCGCGCTAATCCTGAGGCCTACATCCTTGGAGAAATCTGGCATGAATCTGCTCCGTGGCTGGAAGGTGATAAATTTGATGCCGTTATGAATTATCCTTTTACTGATGCCGTCCTTGACTTCTTTGTTCATGGAAGCCTTGATGCTGAAGGATTCGCCAACTCTATTGGCCGGCAGTTATCGCGCTACCCACTGCAAGCAAGTGAAGTTGCCTTCAATCTGTTAGATAGTCATGATACTCCGCGGTTGCTTACGCTGGCTGCAGGGGATAAAAATAAAATGCGATTAGCTTCACTATTCCAATTCACCTTTATGGGTACTCCTTGTATCTATTATGGCGACGAGTTCGGAATGGACGGTGATGGTGATCCAGGTTGTCGTAAATGCATGGAATGGAACCCTGAACAGCAGGATCATAATCTATTCGAATTCTATCGCCAGCTCATTCAAATACGCCATGAGCAACCAGCACTTCGTACGGGGACATTTACCTTCTTGGAGGCAGGTCGACAAGGCAGTAAGCTAGCCTATGAGCGCCGAATAGATCTTGAGACTATAGTTGTACTGATTAACAGTGAAGAGACTGCTCAGACGTTCCGTATTGACGTAGACGAGAAAAATTGGGAGAACTTGTTCACTGGCGATACAGTGCGTGCAGAAAGAGGCAAGCTAATCATGAAGATGCCTGCTTATGGTTTCACTATACTTAAGGCAATCGTTTAGTTACAAATACCTCCGATCATATTAAACATAACAAAAACAGGGTATCTCACTAGCTATGATAGCTGCGAGATACCCTGTTTTCTATTAGAGCTTAATAAGAATGACTGTCATATTACTAGCAACTACTAATACTTCGGTGCACTAACATCAGCACACCGAAGTCCAGTTTTACTTGCTCAGTAGCGTATAAATAATTTGTGCGCTTTCGGCGCGGGTCATCCATCCTTTAGGAGCAAAATGATTATTCCCTCTGCCCTGAAGCAATCCTAGCTCTGCTGCAGCCTTCACATAGCTGTCTGCCCACTTGCTTATGCTAGAAGCATCTGCAAACGCCTTAGAACCCGCTACAGGTTCGATCTTCTTAACAGACTTCACTTCAAGCGCACGGATCACCATGACAGCCATTTCCTCACGGGTAATGGAAGCATTCGGCGCAAATGTATCATTGCTGCGACCACTCACAATACCCAGCTTAGAAGCTGTTGCTACATATGATAAATACCATGCATCTGACTTGATATCCGTAAATTGAACCTGCCCTTCTGCCTTTAAACCAAGTGCGCGAACTAGCAATGCGGTAAATTCCGCACGGCTAACATTGCTCTTAGGATCATACTCGGTTGTTGTAACCCCTGAAACAATTTGTTTTGCAGCAAGGGACTGAATGGCGTGGAATGCCCAATAAGTAGATGGAACATCCTTGAACGACTTAACAATCTCAAGTACGGCATATTTACTAAAGTGCGTGACTTGTGTAGATATCACGTCTCCATTGAGCTGTCCACCTACGTACTCAAGCTCGCCATTATCGCCTAAATAGTAAATCCCCAATAGATCTTTATTCGATTGACCTTTAATCTTAAACGATATCGTAATTGGCTCATCGAACTTCTTAACTACTATCCGAGTACCATCTTTCTTCAGAATGCTAAGTCTCAGTTCAAACACATCGGAAAGCGAAGTTACGGTCCCCATCTCTTTGTTTAAACCATCGATTAATGCTTTTGTAGCAGACTGGATCAATGGTTTCAGCTCCAACAGGATTTGAGCACCATCCGCATCCACACCTGAAGCTAAACTTGGTATTGTGCTTAACAGTTTGTTAGGGATAGTAACTAATAGATCCCCCACTTTAAGAACTAAGTCATTAGTTCCCAACGTTTGTGCAGCATGCAATGGTAAGAGGATTGATGTCTTACCAGAGGCAATTTCAATTTGTACCTTACCATCTTTACCGTTTTTCAAACTGTCTTCACTGATAACTTGAGTATCAGCAGGAGTTGTAGGGTTAACAACAGCTCCACCAGGTGTTGGTGTCACTTTAGATACTCCAGATAGAATAACCGTTCCACCATCATCTCTACTCGGTAGATCAATGATTACTTTTTGATCAGCGGATACTGTGTAGGTTTTGCCGCTATATTCATCTGTTACAGATGAGTTAGGAACAAACGGTACAGGAATCGTTGCGGATACTACACTGTTGTTGGTGTTGATAGCCGTCACAACATTCTCATTGCCATAATATTTGTTGAAAGCTAGAAAACCTAAATCATCTGAACCCGCCAGCTTCGTGCGCGTACCTTTGGAATACACTTTGGAGTATTTTGCACGAATATTTAACAGCTTCTGATAATGATCATGAAGTGGTTTCTCTGCAGTCAACTGATCCCATGGCATATCTTTACGGTTCTCGTTGAACTCACCTTTAGACATGTCTCCTGCTTTTTTGCCCGATTTCCCCAGTTCTTCTCCGTAGTAAATGACTGGCTGTCCCTTGGCTGTGATTTGCAGAGCGGCTGCGATTTTCAGCTTGCCTTTATCTCCATCCACGTAATTAGACAAGAAGCCATCCTCATCATGACTACTCAGGAATTGAGCCATCATCTTCGTGTTATCAATCTTTAACTCTCGTTCCTGCAAATAGGAATCAACACTGTTAACTTTACCATCAGTAAAGTCTTTCGCAGCATCATTAAATCCAAAATCAAGCAGTCCGTCCATCTGGCCTGTTTCGAGCATTCCACCATTGCTATCAATGGTTCCGCCAAAGTATTCACCGGTCATTTTGAAGTTTGGATCAATTGAAGTCAGTGCATTTTTAAATGCTTTCCAAGTTGTATCTTCTACATGTTTGACTGTATCCACACGGAAATAGTCAATCGTATCTCCACGTTCCGTCCGAGCGTTATCTAACCATCCTGTTTGCCAAGCAATAATTTTTTCACGAACGGCTGGATCTTCCGTTTTGAAATCCGGCAATCCTGCAAGCTCGCCTTTGATTGGATCTGTATCCGCGGATACACCATCCGTACGAAGCATTCCTTCAAAACGTGCTTTATCCTCAGCTGTAATCGTCGGCTCTTTATCCTCAGCCTTTAAACCGTAGCCCGTATGATTGAGTACAACGTCGACCATGATCTTGATGCCCTTGTCATGTGCCTTTTCGATCAATTCCTTGAAGGTCTCCATATCACCAAGATGCTCGTCAAGCTTTGTAAAGTCCTTGGCCCAATATCCATGATATCCGTATTGTTTGAAGCCATCACCTTTATTAAAATCAATATTATCTACAATTGGCGTAATCCAAAGCGTGTTAATACCAAGTTCTTGCAAATAATCGAGATTGTCGATCATTCCTCGGAAATCACCACCGTGGTATGCTTCCAGTTGATCTTTATCTACATTCTCATTATTTGTTGGATCTCCGTCTTTGAAGCGGTCTGTAAGCGCGAAGTATATACGAGCCTCATCCCAATCAAAATCCAGCTTATCACCTGTGTAGGTTCTCGCTTTTACCTCGAGTTTAGCGTTTTCTTTATGTGCATTTCCGTACTGGTCCACGAGCGTAATCGGAATATTTTTGATCCCCGCTGACACCGTGTCCTTCACAGCAACTGTCTGTTTCATCAGCTCCGTATCCAGCTTAACTTTGCTTGATCCTCCAAGGTTAGTTAAATCCATATATCCTTCCGAATACGTTACATCTTCTAAAGAAGATGCATTGATCGTTACAACCGCATTCTGATTTGATGTAACTGCTTCCGGACTTACGGATGTCGTAATTGAAACGTCAGGAATATGATACACAACAACAGATTCATCATTCACCGTATTCTTAGGATCCGTTAATTCAGTAGTGACACCGTTCTTCGTGATCAAGAACGTATACTTATACGTACCTTCTACTAAATCAGTCAACGTGTAAGTGAACCACTCCTTAGCGGAATCGTAAACCATTGGATACGACTTACCGTTCACTTTTACTTTAGCAGCTGTAATCGCAGTCATATTATCATTACGGAACAAGGCATCATCGCGGTATAAGAAAGTGATTGTTCCATCTTTTAGAATTGGGCCGCTAATACTTGGGCTGATATCAAACTCCTTAACCCCACTAGTTACGTTCACTTTAGTGAACCCTTCTCCTGGCGTTAATGGAATTGTACGATCATCCGGATAGTCATCCTTATGTGACCAATCATCACCTTGACCTTTACGAATGACGAATCCCATGTTTGTCGCATTCTCAGCAACTTCAATTAGAACACTCGCTTTACCATCCTTAAAGGTAGTAAAATCAATCTGGTCATTTTTAACTCCCGTATTCCAAACCCAGATATTCCAACCCGTATAGTCCTTATCACTACGAGTATAGGTAAATTGGACATAGCGCTTGTCAGTAACGTTAACAGTTACAGTTGTAGAAATCCCACCATAAGTTACTGTAATTTTGGCCGTTCCTTTACCAATTGCTTTCACTTGACCTTTATTGTTTACTGTAGCCACTTCAGGTTTATTGGAAGTGTAAGTAGCCACTTGCGTAACATTTCTTCTACTATTGTCATCATATCTCGCAAAAACAGAGGTATTGTGCGTCTTGCCTGCTGCCAGTGTGTAGCTCGCGCTATCGGTCTCCAAAGAAGTAAGTGCAGCGGCTGCAGCTTCCTTTTTAATAATCACAGCAGTCAAAGGATCTAGGGTAATTGAACTTGCTGTTAAGGAGAAGCCACTCCATTGACCAACCGGAATCGCAGCAACACCTGCTTCATCATTGTCGACAAGCACCTGACCAGTCGTCAAATCCTCTGAAAGGGTCAGTGTTCTAGCTGTGCTATCGCCATTCATGAAAACATAATAGATACCTGTGCCATCTGTAGCTTTGTTTGAATAACCAATAACAAGATCATCTGTCTTCATTTCTGGAGCAGGAATTAGGTTAACATTGGAATCTACCAGATCCTTGTCTCCCAATCGGAATGCGTCGGTAGACTTTCTCAGTTCCATTAGACCTGAAGTATATTTTCTTGTCGTATTCTGAACAGGGAACTGTGATTCATCCGTTGCTTTCGTCCAGTCAAACATGTTGACCGCATCCGAAGAATCATACGAATCGTGAATGAAATAACCAAAGGATTTACCTTCGCTATCAAACATTTCAGTGTATTTATCCTGAGGAACCGCAGTATCCTTCCACTGCTTAGTACGACCATATTCCTGGCCTGCATGAATAAAGGCCGTTCCTTGAGAGGTTAGAACAAGCATGTTGCCAAGTCTAATCCGCTTCTGGATTTCAAGCTCATTCTCTGTAATTGTAGGATCCTTCTTGATCGTTTGTGCGATCACATCATGTAGCGTCAAGTTGTCATGCGCTTCGATGTACGGAACGATATCCCCTGGATCATCAGCGGGCGTATTTGATGGTTGTGCTTTAATATTGTTAAAGATTGTCGTAATTGGACGCGCACCGCCGGTAATAAATCTAGGTTGCCCTTCAGAGCCATAACCAGATTTCAATTCATTACGGAATTCATCAGAGAAAACACCGACGCTATCCGTTTTGTCCATCCAGTCCTGATCCGCACCTTTCCCAGCAAGGGAAGGATCGGCTGCAGCGCCACCAAATGTTCTCCACCCTTCACCGATAAAAAGAGCCTTCGGATTAATTTCTGCCGCGGCATCATAAGCATGCTGCACAGCCTCTGCTGTCGCATCGCCCATCATATCCCAGCGCATTCCATCAATCTTGTACTCTTCAAACCAGTATTTCACGGAATCTACCATCAATTTCTCAGCCATTTTGTGGTTGGTGGCCAGATTGTTTCCGAAGCCTCCGATAAAGTTGCCATTTGCATCTTGGAATGCGTAATAATTAGGTACGATGTCGTTTAAAAATTCTTTTTTAGCCATGTGTGTGTACACTACATCCAAAATGACACCCATTCCAGATTCATGTACAGCGTCAATCAAACCTTTTAATTCTTTGATTCGCGCTTCAGGATCAGCAGGATGCTGAGAATAAGCACCATCTGGGGAGAAGTAGTTGTGAGGATCATATCCCCAGTTGTATTCATTGTTTTTAGCGGAATAATCTGTTTCTCTATTCCCCATCTTCGTTTCGTCCCCATAATACCAAGCCATTACAGGAAGCAATTGAATATGAGTTACACCGAGAGACTTAATATAATCGAGCTTCTTTTCAAAGGCGCTATAAGAGCCCCATCTTTCGCCACTCAAGCTATCCACGATCGACACATCCGATGTAAAGTCTCGAACATGAACTTCGTAAATGATAGCGTCCTCGCGTTTTTCGTAACCTTCTATGTCAGCATAACCAAAAGTATCAGGATTCGTCTGACTTAAATCAACGATAGCCGCTTTACCAACTGTATCCCCGCCAGCACCAGCAGCACCAGTGGTATCCACAGTAAATACCGCCATTGACTTAGCATAAGGATCAAGCACGTTATTGGTTAAACCATCATTCGTTACTTCATATTGATAAAAGAATCCTCTTACATCATTCGTGTTTGTGCCAGTCAAATCAGTCGGCTTCAAATTGACCGACCATACTCCCTTCTCTCCGCTCGTTAAATCCACACTACCCACGTGCACGTTGGAGTCATTTTTATCGTATACATTAACAACGACCGAACTTGCTTTAGGTGCCCACAATTTTAATGTGGCTGTTTTGTCAGCGTTATACGTAGCCCCTAAATCGTCTCCTGTATAATTGTACATTTCATCAAGCATTCTCCAGCCACTAACGGCTGAAACTGTTTTACCAGAGTAAGTAATACTAAGCGGAACATTATCCAGATCAAAAGCTTCTGTATCCACTTCTATTGAAGTTTTGCTAGTAATGGTTACAGCAGACACAGGAATAGAAGCACCGTCTTTATCTTTAACGGTAATCTCATTCTTTAATACTGCTGCATCCAAACCGTCAGTTAACGTGAAGCCAAGAAGTATTTTGCTTGTCGATAACACTTCTGCGGAAACTAAACCGATAGGTGTTTCACCAAACGGTGAAACATATACATTGTTGTCTCC
Source organism: Paenibacillus sp. FSL R5-0345 (assembly GCF_000758585.1). Classification (NCBI taxonomy): domain Bacteria; kingdom Bacillati; phylum Bacillota; class Bacilli; order Caryophanales; family Paenibacillaceae; genus Paenibacillus; species Paenibacillus sp. FSL R5-0345. The sequence goes on along the minus strand of NZ_CP009281.1, from coordinate 2,042,226 downwards.
TTCTTTAACCCACAGCTGATTATAACGATCTAACAAGCTGAAGGTTTTATTGTCCCCGTCTTTATCTCCGTTCGAAGGCTTCATTACAATAAAGCCAATTTTCTTGGCACCCTCTATGAGTGGAACATCGACATAAGCACCGAAATTGTCCTTTTGATCCACTTGGAAAGGCGTCGCAGGAGTCGGCCAAGAACCAAGTGTATCCGAAGGTGTGGACACATCATCCCACAGCCATAATCCATACTGATCATGATTAGTATCAGATCTCATATAGTGGATCCGAACGGTATTTTCCGGAAGCTTAACCGGTTCATAAGGCGTAACTACATCAGAGCCTTCTGTAATCCATACTTCATTAGTTTGTGGAGTATTAATCGAGAAGTTCTTGTCTCCTCCGTCTTTCTCCCCACTTGCACGTTTGAGTGCGATGAACGAGATTTTCTTAGCCCCATCCTTAATCGGCACATCAACGTAAACTCCAAAGGAATCAATTTGCCCATCAGGGAAAGGAGTCGCACCCATAGCCCAATCAACAGAAGGAGTTACAACATCACCCCACAGCCACAATCCCTTATCGGTGTAATCGCTAGCCTTATAGTGAACACGCATGTGTCCTGCTGGAACTGGAGTAACCTCTACTGGTCCAGTAGGAATTTTATATTCTGCGCTCACATTATGATCTGCAGTATTGTACTTGAAGGTTACCTTAAGATCTAGCGGTAGGTTCAACGTTAGATCGCTTTCTGGATAAGACATATCCTCTGCTTCTGTGGCTCCTGGAACAGAAACCTTATATGTGTAATCTCCTTGCGGCAAAGTTACAACTGTACTGTACACACCATCAAAATCAGGATCTGATAATGTGGATAATGCATCTGCTGGCAGGCTTCCTGTCAATCTTGGCAGCTTACCCGCAGCAATTGGCGTATAGTACGTAGAATCAGCTATTTTATGAGTAATATCATTATAATAAAAGGTTACAGTCGAATCTGTTTCTAGCTTTATGTGGATATTCTCCCCATCATTTTTCCCTTGAGGATTTGTGTACTTTGAAAATCCATAGTTCTCAGTCCAGCTATCATTTAGGGTAACCTTGTAGTTATATTCCCCTGCTGGCAAATTGCCTGTAAATGTATACAGACCATTTTCCGAGTATGTCATTTGGGTGACTACTGATTTCTCATCCCAATCATTTCCAGGAGTTTCTGACCCAGTGGATGTAAACTTGGACTGTAAATCTCCGACCAAAACTACCTTAGTCGTTTCTGCTGAAACCTTAACTGGGTGTAACCCGAGACTGGAGAACACAAGAGCAAAGATCATGAAGATCGCGAACGCCCTCTTGCCCCATAAAGTTATTTTCATTCTGTAAAACCTCCCATGATTATGAATTCCCTTTGTGCAAGCGGATACATGATTTCTCGGAAGTAGTCAATTTTTCTTATGTAATGAAATCATGTGTGTTCCTTCTTATAGTTTGAGAAGGTCTATGTTGCGGCTCGTCGGACCAAATTAACAGCATCACCACCCTTATCATAATAAAAAAATCTCCATTAACACAAAAATAGTGCAAACGTTTGCAATTAGTCGTGCACAAACCTAAATACATAAAACTCATTTCTCAGCACAACTGATATCGACCCAAATTACCCCAATGTAAACGCTTGCTATATTTTGATTTACATACTAATCCTGTATTTATGGTATTGTCAACCAGTATTTTTATGTGCTGAACAAACTCGAATTCTTATAAAAGTAAAAATAAAGAAAATATATCCAGATAATCCTATCGGGAATAACCTGATGATATATAAATATCACTCATTTCATTTCTCGATTTGAATTGAATATATGCTTCATCGATTATAACAAAAAAAATTTAAGCCACACGTTTGCATTTACTAATTGCTCCTTTCGAAGAAATTGGATATCTTTTATTCATATTAAGATCAATCTTGCTAAATCATTCATTCTTTTTTGGTGAAAACAAACAATTTTACACATAAATTTCTAATACTCTTTCCAAAAGTTGCAATATTGCCCTTCCAAATGACTTTATCTATTTACAATTTAGAACTCTTGGATTAATATTACTTTGTAAAGCAAACGGTTCCATAAGGAGGTTTCTATGACAGTTACCATTAAGGATGTGGCCAAGAAAGCGGGAGTATCTCCCTCCACGGTATCCCGGGTATTGTCCAATCACCCCAGAATCAGCCTGGAAACTTCCCGCAAGGTTAAAGCTATTATGGAAGATATGGGCTATACACCTAACATGATGGCTAAGAGTCTAGTGTCGAAAACTACAAACAGCATATGCTTCAGTCTTCCTAAACCAGCTGAAGAGCTGTTCTCAAATCTATTTTTTATGGAATTAATCCGGGGGATCGTTACACAAGCTAGCCGTTCCGGCTACGATGTGTTAATTAGCTCCGGAGCAAACGAGAAGGAAGAATTGGAAGCCGTTTCAAGACTTCTAAAGGGTCGTCGAGTAGATGGTGTTATTCTGCTTTACTCTCGTACAGATGATGCTGTTATTGATTTTCTAGAGAGTAACGATTACCCATTCGTACTGGTAGGCCGAAGTGATCGATATGAGAATATTTTATCTGTCGATAACGATAATGTGATGGCAGCATATGATGCTACAAACCACCTCATTTCAATGGGTCATGAACGTATTGGCTTCGTAAGTGGACCGCCGAATCTAATTGTTTCTCGCGATCGTCTCGCAGGATACCGTAAAGCATTGCTGAATAGCGGTCTTGAAATGCGTGATGAATGGATTGTAGAAGGTGAATTTCTACAGGATAGCGGATATAGAGCGATGTCTTTTTTCATGAATTTGCCTAACCGGCCTACTGCTCTTGTTGCAGTGGATGATATGGTGTCGTTCGGAATTTTACGCGGATTGAATGAACTGAACTACAAAGTTCCTGACGATCTCGCTATTGTAAGCTTTAACAATATTCCATTATCTGAATTATCCAGCCCTCCGATCAGTAGTATTGATATCGGAATTTATCATCTTGGATACACTGCATCTCAGGTACTTATTCAGAATATCAAGAGTTCGAATCACGATGCTGGTTATACGAACCGATTTGTTATTCCACATCGCCTGATCGTGAGAGAGTCTTCTATGTACTCTCATGCTAAGAACAAAACCGAATGAATAAGTGAAGCGATTAAACGCTTCATTTATTTTTTGAAAATGTGTACAAACGTTTGCGCTAAATCATTTAAATCTTCTTGATCCAGTTCTTTTCAGGGTGAATATTCGATTGTGAGGTTAGGATAAACTTAACTATCTTAAGCTAAGCTTATACGATCGAAATAACACTCAGATACGATTAGCAACGGATCACGATACTGTCACAACTTTTTAGGAGGTACTACAATGACGGAAATTAAAGCCTGCTTGTTCGATTTGGATGGTGTTATCGTTGATACTGCCAAATACCATTATATCGCATGGAAAGAGCTTGCAGATGGACTGGGGTTTCTCTTCACAGAACAAGATAACGAACGCCTTAAAGGAGTCAGCAGAACTGCCTCATTAAATATTTTGCTGGAAATCGGCGGACTAACTATCGATGAAGAAGAGAAAGCTAAGCTTGCGGAACAAAAGAATAATCGTTATGTCGAATATATTGCGAAGATGGATAGCTCAGAGATTTTGCCAGGTGCGCTTGATTTTCTGAAAGAATGCCGTGAGAATGGCATCAAAGTTGCCCTCGGTTCTGCTAGTAAGAACGCAATGACGATATTGAATAATACAGGATTGACCCCTTACTTTGATGCGATCATCGATGGCACACACACTAGTGCTGCTAAACCTGATCCGGAAGTTTTTCTTTTAGGAGCCAAAGCACTAGGTGCTGATCCTAAACACTGTGTTGTCTTCGAAGATGCAGAAGCAGGAATTGAAGCTGCGTCGCGTGCTGGAATGTTCAGCGTTGGAATTGGTTCACCAGAAACACTCAATGCTGCAAACATCGTCGTTCCTTCACTCGCTCATATGAGTGTGCCACAACTCAAAAAATCTTTTGCTTAAATTCTAACGAACATTAATCAACTGAAAGTGTTAATGTGATTCGCCCTGCTACATTCCACTTATAAATGAAATATGTATATCTAGAGTACGCTTGAAGTGGAGATGGCGAAAGGATTGTGTAGAAGCGTTAGCGTTCGCCTTTGTCCCCAGATGTTCACCTTTAATTCTTCAAATTTAAACATCTGGGGACAACAGCGATCGGAACAACCTTTCGCCAGCGGAGCGACTCACAAGCACCAAAGTAGAGATATAGTTCATTATATATCCCCACAACATATTTAAAGGAGCCGGTTATCGTGAAACAATATTTAACAATTGATGAATGGTCCATTATTGAAGAATCTTTTGATCCACAGACACAAGAAATCTCTGAAAGTGTATTTAGCCTTGGCAACGGATTTATGGGTGGTCGAGCTAATTTTGAAGAGCAATATAGTGGAAGTAGCCTGCAAGGCAGCTACATGGCTGGCGTATACTATCCTGACAAAACACGGGTCGGCTGGTGGAAAAACGGCTATCCTGAATATTTTGCAAAAGTACTGAACAGCACGAACTGGATCGGTATTAACATCGACATTGAAGGAACTCCTTTAGACCTGGCAAAATGTACGGTTTCCGATTTCCGTCGTGTCCTTAACATGAAGGAAGGTACGCTTTCCCGCAGTTTCACTGCCACACTTGAAGATGGTAAGGAAGTTAAAGTTGAAAGTATCCGGTTTGTCAGCATGACTCGTCAAGAAATCGGTGCTATTCGTTACTCCATCATTCCTGTTAATTTCTCAGGCAAAATTACGATCACTCCTTATCTCGACGGTGACGTGAAGAACAAGGATTCCAACTATGACGAGAAGTTCTGGAATGAAGTTGAAAAGCAAGCTGGTACTGAAGGTGGGCACCTCACCCTTAAGACTAAAAAACTCGATTTCCATGTAACCTCTGCTATGGCTTTTGATATCCTTGTCAACGGTGAGAAGGTCAATGCTAATGCTGAAGCGATTGAGCAAGAGAAATATGTAGCCAGTAAAATGAATGTATCCGTGCAATCTGGTGATCAAATCGTAATCTATAAATATGTCGCCAACGTTACCTCCCGTAATCACGGTCTTGGACAATTGGTCGATGCCGCTCAAACTGCTCTGCAAGCTGCTAAAGAAGCTGGTTTTGTAACCCTTCTGAAAGAACAAATAGACGCATGGAGAGACAAATGGAAAGAAAGCGACATCATTATTGAAGGCGACGTTTCAGCACAGCAAGCGATTCGTTTCAATATTTTCCAGCTGAATCAAACTTACAATGGTGAAGATGACCGTCTGAACATCGGACCTAAAGGCTTTACAGGTGAAAAATACGGCGGCAGCACTTATTGGGATACAGAGGCGTATTGCGTTCCCTTCTATCTCAGTACAGCAGACTCCTCTATTGCTCGCAACCTGTTGATTTACCGTTACAAGCATTTGGAGAAGGCTAAGGAGAATGCTCGTAAGCTTGGTTTCGCAAAAGGCGCATTGTACCCAATGGTTACAATGAACGGTGAAGAATGCCACAATGAGTGGGAAATTACATTTGAAGAAATTCACCGTAACGGTGCCATTGCTTATGCGATTTACAACTATGTGAACTACACTGGAGACAAAGCTTATCTTGGTCAATATGGCCTTGAAGTTCTAGTGGAAATCTCCCGCTTCTGGGAAGAACGTGTTCATTATGCACACCGTAAAGACAAATACGTGATGCTTGGCGTAACCGGACCTAATGAATATGAAAACAACGTAAATAATAACTGGTACACGAACCGAATGGCTTCCTGGACGATGGAATACACCCTAGAAGCTCTGGATTATCTGAAAAAGAATGAAGCATCACGCTATGCAGAACTAGTTGACAAACTAGGACTCCAAGAGAGCGAAACCGCAAAATGGAATGATATCATCGCCAAGATGTATTACCCTGCGGATGAAGAACTGGGTATCTTCTTGCAGCAAGATGGTTTCCTAGACAAAGAGATCATTCAAGTCAAGGACCTGGCACCTGAGAACCTGCCACTAAACCAAAAATGGTCATGGGATCGTATCCTGCGTTCTTGTTTCATTAAACAAGCAGACGTTCTGCAGGGATTATATTTCCTAGGGGACCGTTACGATCTTGAAACCAAAAAGCGGAATTTCGACTTTTATGAGCCGATCACTGTTCATGAGTCCTCCCTGTCCCCTTGTATTCACTCTATTCTAGCCTGCGAACTAGGATATAAGGATAAGGCTTATGAAATGTACTTGCGTACTTCAAGACTGGATCTTGATAACTATAACAATGATACCGAAGACGGCTTACACAGCACTAGTATGGCTGGTACTTGGATGTCCATCGTACATGGCTTCGGCGGATTACGTGTGCATGATGGCCGACTGACTCTTAGCCCATCGAACCCAGGACACTGGACAGCGTACTCTTTCAAAATCATGTTCCGTGGCTCCCGACTAAAAGTAAGCGTTTCGGACGCACAGGTTACTGTTACGAACGAAACTGATATTCCAGCTTCTATTACTATCTATGACAAAGAATATACCGTGAACGGACTTAGCAGCATCACTGCAGACAGCAATTCCGTCACAGTATAAACCGACACCACAAGAGACCCTTGAAGCAAATTGCTTTTTAGGGTCTCTTTTTTTTTCCTAATTGGATACCTTATTTAAGGAGTGATTATTAATGAAAAGAACCTTTTGGAAAGAAGCGGTGGTCTACCAAATCTATCCACGCAGCTTTCAAGACAGCAATGGTGACGGTATTGGTGATCTGCAAGGCATCATTTCACGTCTGGATTATTTGCAGAAGCTCGGTGTCGATGTAGTTTGGTTATCACCTGTATATAAATCGCCAAATGATGATAATGGTTATGACATCAGCGATTATGAAGACATTATGGATGAATTCGGTACGCTAAAAGACTGGGAAGAACTACTGACCGGACTTCATGATCATGGCATTAAACTAATGATGGACCTTGTAATCAACCACTCTTCAGATGAACATCAATGGTTCGTAGAGTCCCGTTCGTCAAAAGATAATCCGTACCGTGATTACTATATTTGGCGTCCAGGTGGACCAAATGGCGAACGCCCAAACAATTGGAGCTCCATATTCAGCGGGCCCGCTTGGGAGCTAGATGAAACTACCGGTGAATACTATCTACATCTGTTCTCACGCAAGCAACCGGATCTCAACTGGGACAATCCAAAGCTGCGTGAAGAACTATACAAGATGATCACCTTCTGGCTCGACAAGGGTGTGGATGGATTGCGGATGGACGTCATTAATTTGATTTCTAAAGCGGAAGGTCTACCTTCCTTTCAACTCGAAGGCAAAGCGCCAGAGGAACTGGCTTGGGGCGGCGATTACTTTATGAATGGACCCCGGGTCCATGAGTTTTTACACGAAATGAACCAAAAGGTTCTTTCGGGCTATGATATTATGACCGTCGGGGAAACGCCAGGAGCTTCGGTAGAGGATGCCGTTCTTTACACCGACGAAGATCGTGAAGAGCTTCAGATGGTATTCCAATTCGAGCATATGGACGTAGATTCCGGCCCTGGAGGCAAATGGGACGTAGCTCCATGGACATTAACCAAGCTGCGCGACATACTCCATAAATGGCAGGTTGGTCTGGCTGACAAGGGTTGGAATAGTCTATATTTAAACAACCATGACCAGCCGCGCATGGTTTCACGATTTGGTGATGATGGGAAGTACCGCGTAATATCTGCCAAAATGCTTGCTACCTTACTACATACACTTAAAGGCACCCCCTATATTTACCAAGGCGAAGAGATTGGAATGACGAATGTAAAGTTCACAACGCTGGAAGATTACAAAGACATCGAAATTCTGAATATGTACCGTGAAAAAGTTACGGAGGGTGGCGCAGATCATGATACGATTCTGAACGCTGTCCATATCAAAGGCCGGGATAACGCCCGTACTCCAATGCAATGGGATGCATCATCTAATGCTGGATTTTCAGAGGGAGAACCATGGCTCAAAGTGAATCCGATTTACAAAGATATTAACGTAGAGCAAGCATTAGCGGATTCTGATTCAATCTTCTACTACTACCAAAAGCTAATTGCTTTGCGCAAAGAGAATCCGATTATGGTATATGGGGAGTATAAGCTACTCCTACCTGACCATGAAAATATCTATGCCTACACTAGAACTTTAGATGATGAGCAATGGCTAATCCTGCTGAACTTCAGCGAGGCTCCTCAAACCGTTGATCTCTCCGCTGAGCTGAGCAACGTTACTGATTTAATCATTGGAAATTACCCGGATGAATCATCAATAATAGAAATCCTACGTCCATACGAAGCAAGAGTGTATAAATTACAAAGCTGACTCTCTTCACCTTCCTGAGTTATACTATATAGGATGATTTTGTTAAGATCATTCTTCCACCAGCAACCTGTCATTAGAGAGCAAGGAATAACAGGATTTGCAAATGGTGGCATGATAGTATGAACTCAAAGGGAGATGGCAGACTTGGAATGGCTTATCCGCATGAAAGAAGCTTTAGATTATATGGAGAGCAAGATGGAGGAACCCTTTAATACAGAAGATATAGCAAAGGTAGCTTATTCCTCCCCCTTTCACTTCCAGCGCATGTTCTTCATGCTTACCGGAGTATCAGTCAAAGACTATATCCGTAAACGGAGATTAACTCTGGCGGCACAGGAACTCGCTATTTCTAAAGTTAGGGTGCTAGATGTAGCATTAAAATACGGATATGACTCTCCCGAATCGTTTGCCAAAGCATTCCGCAAGGCACATGGAATTACACCATCAGCTGCGCGGGAGTCAGGGGTAGAGCTCAAAGCTTTCCCAAGACTCTCCTTCCATCTATCACTGAAGGGAGATAAAGAAATGGACTACAGAATTGAGACAAGAGACGCCTTTAATGTTATCGGACTTGTTGAGGAAATGACAACAAAAAATGGGGAGAATCTGCGCCGCATCCCCCAGTTGTGGATAGAAGCAAACGCAAATGGTACGTCGGATAAACTGATTGAGATAGGTGTTGATAAGGACATCCTTGGTATTTGTAAAGATTTTAATCACGAAAAAGAAACTTTCTCCTATTGGATTGCTGTCGAAGCCTCTCCAGAGACGGATGCTCAGGGATTTGCTTCTACGACGATACCAGCTGCGAGTTGGGCTGTGTTCACCTCAGTTGGGCCGATGCCGGATGCTATCCAGCAGGTATGGGCACGTATTTTCCAAGAGTGGTTCCCTTCCACAGGCTACGAGCATACAGGTGGACCTGAGTTTGAGTTATACCTTCCGGGAAGACCTGATGCAGAGGATTATCGCTGTGAGATCTGGATACCGGTTATGAAAAAAAATTAATGCTTACTTAGACTATCCGGAATTGCGGATAGTCTTTTTTTCTTTCAGAATTTCTACGATTTCATTTTGAGAATCGGCTCAATCTTGGTATAATAAATAGATTATGTGATTCAATAATGACGATTGTCGTCCGATTATCGGTGAAGGAGAAATTCATGTCTAATGTAAAAATATTTTCAGACAGCACTTCCGATTTACCTCAGAACTGGAAGGATACTTATAACATCGGCATCGTTCCGCTTTATGTAGTATTTGAAGAAGGAACCTACAAAGATGGTGAAGATATTACACCCGAGGAAGTGTATCGCCGTGTAGCCGCTAGTGGTGTATTGCCCAAAACGGCAGCACCTTCGCCAGCAGATTTCATTGCTGCATTTCAACCCGTAATTAGCAGTGGAAATGATATTGTATATATCAGCCTCTCCTCGTCACTATCCTCTACATATCAGAATGCACTTTTGGCTGCTGGGGAATTTCCTGAGGGGCGTGTACAGGTTATTGATTCACAGACTTTATGTGGAGGCATTGCTCTTCTCGTTATGAAAGCTGTCAGAGCCGCTGAAAAAGGTCTAAGTGCCGTTGAGATTGCAGCTATGCTGGAACGCAGCCGCAGCCTTGTAGAAACTGAATTCGTTGTGGATACGCTAGATTACTTATATATGGGTGGACGCTGTTCAGGTATGCAGAATTTCATCGGTAGCCTGCTCAAAATTCGTCCTGTTCTTAGACTTGTAGACGGCAGCATCGTACCAACTAGTAAAATACGTGGTAAAAAAGAAAAAGCCGTGGAACAAATGCTCCAGAACGCCATGGTTAACGTCGATCGAATGGATAAAGAGCTGCTCATCGTTGTCCATACCTTGGCGGAAGAGGATGCTCGCTATCTGGAGACAGCACTACGAGAAAAAACTCAAGTGAACGAAATTGCTACGCTCCATGCTGGCTGTGTAATTGGCAGCCATTGCGGGCCGCATACTGTAGGACTTATGTATATGCTTCAAGATTAATAATCACACACAAATCTCCGGCCATTACTTCGTAAGTCAATGGACCGGAGATTTGTGTTTACCCCTCTTGATTTGAAGTTAGTTTTAACTCAGCCTCTTCTTTTATGAAGGGTAGCATAAACCGGAACGTTGAACCTATATTCTCTTCACTTTCAACAAAGATTGTCCCACCCATCAACTCAACTAGCTGCTTACAAATAGCGAGTCCTAATCCTGTACCGCCATATTTACGGTTGATGGTTGGGTGCAGCTGAGAGAAGGATTGAAACAATAAGTTGAGTTTATTATCGGCAATCCCTACACCTGTATCGCGTACCGAGAATTCCAGTAAATATTCTTTTGAATCCGAAAGTGGAATGTTCTTAACCGATAGTGTGACACTTCCATATTCTGTGAATTTCAGAGCGTTGCCTACCAGATTGACAATAATCTGCCGCAAACGGATCGGATCGGCTAGTAATGTTGTGGGAACACTCGTATCCGCCCACCACCGTAATGCCAGTTTCTTCTCTTCCGCTTTAGGCGTAAATAAATCTATGATGTCCGCCATCATCTCCCGGAGCTCAAATGATTCGGATTGTAGTGGCATTTTTCCCGCTTCCATCTTGCTGAAATCAAGAATGTCATTCAAGATCTGTAATAGCGTGTAACTACTGCTTCGTAAAATCTCGACATACCCTCGCTGTTCTTCTCCTAGATCCGTTTCAAGTAAAAGATCTGACATGCCAATCATCCCATTCATCGGTGTCCGGATTTCATGACTCATCATCGCTAAGAAATCAGATTTGGCTTGCGCCGCCTGCTCTGCAGATTCCTTAGCGCGAATGATTTCTTTCGCATTCGTGATATCGCTAAAAGCAATAACCGCACCTGCAATCATCCCCCCATCCATAAGAGGAGACACCCGATAATTCACAAAAAAGCTGGTTCCATCCTTACGCCAGAAAATCTCATCATCTTTTCTGCGGATAATACCATCTGCAATCGTAAGACTAATCTGACAGTCAGGAGTTGAATAACGTGAGCCATCACCTTGGATTTGATGAATATATTCCATCAGCTTCATACCAATCAATTCTATAGGCTGGTAGCCCAGCATATCTGCTCCCTCACGGTTAATAAAGAGCGTTCGCCCCATATTATCTAGTACGAATATCCCAGCTGAGACGGAATTCAGTATAAGGTTCGCTCGCTTCTCCTCGACTACAGCAGTAAAAGTTGGTTTGAAGGTTGTCTCCAGTTCTGCCTTACCAAATAATTTAGCTTTAAAAGAATCCGCCAATCCATTTAGCCAGTCATGTAACCCTTCCGAATAATTATGATAGTTGCCGTTATCCACTTGAATGATCGCAAATACCCCGACAATTCCCTCATCTATCGTTATAGGAATAAAGTTCCCCCTCACGGCATCCGCTTTGGGGTCATTCACATCTTGTAACTCAAAGCTAGAGGAACTTCCTTGGAGTGCAGCCTCAAAATCAGCTATATCAACAAGGTATATTCTCTTAAGTGCTGTCAGACCTATATCTTGGACCGATGCATCTGCACTGGATTCCAGATAGAATGTACGATTCGTTCCTACGCAGCGACCTTGCCGATCCAAAACAAATATCACATTAGGATGATGGTTGTATAACGATGTATAAGCGCTCTCTTCGGAAAGCAATCGTTTTAGAATGGACGTCCAGTCTTTATCCACAATTCATTTCACCTCAGGCTCTCTCATCCATTATCATTACCCTAAAATGAACGGAAATTATCTTAAATTTTAAATTCTTCTATTATGACCATTATAGCAAATTTACTTTATTCAGTCGCAGATAAACACCAAATCCCCCTTTAGAAACCAGCCACGATGATTTACACATCGTACTGAGATTCTTAAGAGGGATTTCTGTAACTGTCTTAGGCTATATCTTTATGGTCAATATTACGAATCGCCATATAGGCAATACCTGCTCCTAACAAGCCAAGCGAGATCGACACCGCCGCTAAATTACCTAAGCGAGCTTGATCAAATCCACCAGAAATTAAGGAAGTAACCAACACAGCAGACACGATGGTAGCAGGGACTGATTTTTTCTTCATCCCAAAGTACAATGGAATTAGAGCGATACCCGCTGCATAAAATGCGTTTGCGCCTAACTTGATCAACTCTGAACTGATCATTGAAAGGTCTAACTCACCCGGAATAAGCCCTACAAAAGAATTGAATCCTATTAGGATGGCGCCAACCACAATGTCAGACACGATGATGGCAACAAAAGTGAAGGCGAACACTATCAATATTTTCGCAGTCATTAGCTTTTTGCGTGAGATAGGATACATGAAGAGAAGAGTGATGGTGTTGTTCTTGTACTCATCAATCACCAGCTTGCTAATAATAACCGAAGCGAAAATAATATAAGCAGCCTTCACAAAAACGAACACACCCTCAAACATATCTGCATAAGAAGCGAACGACGGTTCACTCTCATTTCGATCAACGAATAACACCATAATCATAAAAGCAAGAATAGCAAGATTGACGATTGATGCGCCTGTAAGAAGCGTTTTTAGCTTATTCTTCCGAATCTCCAAGGATATTAATTTAAGCAACGCCCTCACCCCCGATCAATTGTAAAAAATAATCTTCCAGCGTATGTTGTTTCTTGCTGATGCTCTCAATTTCCACATCTGCCAGCACTAGCGCCTTATTCAGATCACGTTGTGAGATTCCACCGTCATATATTCTTACTGTAATATGATCCAGCACTTTGAAATTATTGAGGCCAAGCTTGTGCTCCAACACGTACACTGCTTTGTTAATCTCATTCGTAACCACTTCGATATATTCTGTATTTTGACCGCGAATGGAATCCATCGCCACTTCTTCTACCAGAGCACCCTCCCGGATCACACCGATAGTATCAGCAATCTGTTCGATTTCTCCCAAAATGTGGCTAGATACGAGTAACGTCATCCCATATTCACGACTAAGCATCCGGAACACTTCACGCATCTCTTTGATTCCCACGGGGTCTAATCCATTAATCGGCTCATCCAGAATGAGTAGCTCAGGTTTCGTCATGAAGGCTCTGGCAATACCAAGCCGCTGCTTCATCCCAAGCGAAAATTGCTTCACCGGCTTTTTATCGATACCCGTAAGCTTTACCAGCTCCAGTGCTTCACCAATCGCTTGGGGATCATAATAGCCCATGTATTCTCCATGCAGGATCAGATTTTCTTTGGCTGTCAGCTTATCATAGAACACTGGATATTCAATGATGCAGCCCATCCGTCTGAGCATTTCATAAGAATGATTTGTCATTTTTTCATTAAAAAATTCAATCTCGCCACTCGTAGGTTTAACGAGGTTCGTGATCATTTTCATGACCGTTGTTTTGCCGGCACCGTTCGGTCCAAGAAAGCCATAGATTTCACCTTGTTTAATATTCATGTTTACATTGCTAACGGCTTCTTTGCCTTGATAGTTTTTTGTTAAATTTCTTGTTCGAAGTATCGTAGTCATTTCCGCGCTCCCCTTTGTTTTCGTCTCGTCTTCCTTAGTTCTTATTGTACACAGCAGAATTTTCTTTTTTATTACTCGATTCTTACGAAAATCTTAAGCTGTGCATAATTTCATTCCTTAGAAGCTTAATCTGCGAAAAGAAAGGGTAAATACCGTTCTCACAAACGGTTGACTAACCAGTGTAATGGTTCCATTCATCTGCTCCGTTAATCTTTTGGTGATGGTCAGACCCAGACCGCTGCCTTGATACGATCGATTTCTCGAATCCTCCAGTGTATATAGCCGTTCGAATACTTTATCCTGGTGTGCTTCGCTAATGCCTTTTCCCCGGTCCCAAACATCTATGTATACTTTGTTCTTATCACTATAGAGTTTCAAGCCTAATACACCTCCGGCATCGCCATAAGCAATCGCATTCGATAACAAATTAGACAAGATCCGGTCAAGCGCCTCTTCGTTCCCCATGAAGTAAAGTAACTCATCAGGGATCTCTATTTCCACCTCACTGCCCTTGGCGCTAAGGATATCATAGAAGGAAAGAATATTTCGTCTGCATACTTCGCCTGCCTCAACACGTGTAAGATTGATATCTCGATCCCCCGACTCCAGCTTGGCCAAATCAAAGAACTTGTTCATCAGACGGATCACTTCATTCGCTTTTTGGTGAATCGTATCTATCATGCGTTCCCGTTCCTCGGCTGGCATATGCTCATCCTGCTGAATCGTTTCAATATAACCGAGTACTACCGTTAGCGGAGTCTTAAGATCGTGGGAAATATTCGACAGCATATTACGCATGGACTTCTCCAGCTTCACGCGCTCAATGCTTCCTTTATGGTTAACATCGAGCAGCCGGTTTAGATCGATCAGCACACTTTGCAGCTCCGCATTACTGCTGAATAACAGCAGTCTTTCATGTGAACCTTCAGCCATGATGCTGCTTAGCTTGTCATGAATATATTTCAGATCACTTGAAGCTTTACGCGAATTCTGATATTGCCATCCAATGACGACGAGCAGGAGTACAATGACCACACTAAGCGCCATGCTCATTATAGCTGCTCTCCCAGCTTATACCCGATCCCCCATAACGTCTTGATGTACTCTGGATGGGAGGGATCATCTTCTATTTTTTCGCGTAATCTTCTCATATGTACATTAATAACGTTCTCATCCCCGAAATAATCATCTGCCCACACGCTTGCATAAATCTGCGCTTTGGTGAAGACTCTACCCGGATGCGTGACAAACAGCTTAAGAATATGAAATTCCTTAGATGTTAACTTCACTTCTTCCCCGTTCTTTAGTGTAGAAAAATTATCCAAATCCACGGTCAGGCCACCAATGGAAATCTTTTGCTTCACCGGAATCGAAGCTTCCGCTTGGATGGTGGGTGTAGCATAACCCGCTCTTCGTATCGCAGCCTTCACTCTTGCAGCTAATTCGATCATCGAAAATGGCTTGGTTATATAATCATCCGCTCCAAAGCCTAGTCCAAGTGCTTTATCCACATCGCTGTCCTTGGCTGACATGATCAACACCGGAACTAGACTTGTCGCACGGATCGTCTGGAGGATGTCAGTGCCGCTGCGCTTGGGCAGCATGAGATCTAATAATACAAGATCAAAAGGATTACTAATACGGAATGTCATTTCCGCTACTTCACCATCAAACGCCGTTTCCACTTCATAGCCCTCTTTTACTAAATAGGACTTAACCATTTCACTAATTGCTTCGTCATCTTCAATTAACAATATTCGGTGCATAAATGCTGCCTCCAATGATCTGAGAATAAAAATTAGTTAAAAACTTAAGGTATTTCTTTAAGGTAAACGTGACTGCGGTGAATGTTTGGACTTCCGGTCGCTGTTGTCCCCAGATTTCTTGATTATATACCGTGTTTCACGGTTGAAATCCGGTGACGGCCCATGCTTCCGAAGCGAGCTTTCCTACGGAAAGCTTTCAGGCGAACGCTATCGCTCCTGCAGTTCCAAACTTCCCCTCCGCCACTCCGTTCCCTTTTTCAAAGTTTCAAAATTCAATTTATATAGTGTAATTATTCGTAATGCCCCTTAACTTCAGGCAGTTGTTTGTAAATGCTTCCGGCCTGTACGATCTTAATGATCGCTTGAGCCAATTCAGTCATTTGACCATCATCCTCAGTATTCTGGCATTCTGTCCACTGATAATGACGCTCTCCACTATTAATCTGAACCGTTAAATCGTAACTTACAGCAGGTTTTCGATTACACTCTGTAGATACTTCTTTTTCATCTAAATAATTCGCCAGAACCATTTCTTTATAGATTTGTCCACGTTCCTGTTCAGTAAGCACAAAATCGTTAACACTGGCAACTTCCCCATTCTGGAGATCTTTCACTAGCTTCATATCAATGGTGTTGATCTCATTCTTTAAGTTCACGCCATACTTTAAAACAAACTCAAACTTATCTTGTTTCGTTACGTCAAAAGAAATCTGGAGCAGTTCGATCTTTGCTTGTTCGCCCTCGCAGCCCGTTAAGGTATACGATAGAAGTTTATCCGTTTCGTTTCTAACAAGGTTCTGACAAGTGTATGTGGTTACTTGGGGACTACCAAACGTATCTTCAGAATTATCATGCCGCATTTCAATCCCTTGGTCAGTATATTTCAAGTCATTAAAGATCGGATCACCTTCAATTGTGTAATGAACCACACGCTGTGTACCCGTTTTATTTTGGATAAAGTCATCCAGCTTCTCAAGATTCTTAACAATCATTCCATGGCTGTTTATCACATCTTCTTGTTCATTAATGGTTGTAGTAAACTTGTCTTCTCCATTAGATAGCTGATTAAAGCAACCGGTTATTACAAGTGCTATAAAAAGAAGAAGAATTCCGCTCGATCTCATCGACCATAACCTCCTTAAACACTCCATAAGTAGATTCATTTGTTAAAGTATACCAATAATTGCGGGGGCTGGGTATCCCTTAAGGGGGTATCAGAAGATTGAGTGATTGATAGAAATTCAAACTAGATAGCAAAAAAGCCGATTGGAAAACCAATCAGCTGTGCTCCAGTGTAAGACTCAAATTAACTTCTGCAGATCGTCTCCAAAATGGGTTATCGAATGAGCTGTAACAGCTCAGCTGGATCAGACACATACTGAGGATTAAAGTCATTCGATTTCATGTAAGTGATGATACTGGAAAGAAACTGTCTTCCTTCTGGCACCTCACAAACCTTCTCAGCATCTATCGCACTTATAAGTAGCTTCCCCTTGCCAACACGACATTCGAAGAGTAAACCTAATTTATGATTTCGTTCAAAATTATCGATCGATTGAACGATTGGACTCCAGTCTTTACTCACACCATCCATAATAATCGACTTAGCATTCGATACGATGTTCCACCAAGGATACGTGGAGAATTCATCGGATGGGAAATTTGCGAACACCGGATGATCCTTAGCAATCACTAATCCCATTGTTCCAACTGGCACCGGGCGGTTCATGCTTTCAGATATGGAGCGAAACATGGGGTAACACCAAAAATCAGTACAATAATAACCTTCAATTGCATTAGATAAATGCTCCGGCTTTGGCATCAATAATACATTCTCACCCGCCTCCAGTAAGGACAGCGCTTGACTCGTAAGCGAATCAAAATGATGAATATCTGAAAAATCCACATCTACTTGCTTCGGATAAATCCAAAGTGGATAGGTTTTACGAACATCCGTCCCTACGATGCTGAGATTCAAATTCACCTTACACATCTTATTAACGCGTGGCAAACTGATGTTCAGATCACATAAATCCAAATAATTTGACTTGCTTGGAACAGCCACAGTTACTGACCCGTCTGACCATACTTCACTCTCATAAGCCAGCTCCCACTTTAAATCGAACTGCTCAGGAGGATCATTGCGGAACCAGGACAGCTCAACATGCGCTTGAAATTGTTCTTCAGCTACACAATTATAGCTTGAGAACCTAGCCATAAGGACAGCATCGTTACAGAAGGTACGCCATTCGTCAGGTTCGATTAATCCTTTTGAATCCATAAATGCATCTAACATGCCTACCAACGCTGTTCCTTGTCCACTGAAATCTTGAAGATCTAAAAGTTGGAATCCAGCGAGTTTCTTCGAACGAAATGCTGCTTCGAGCTCCTCTTTATAGCAAGCAACCGCCAGCTGGCCAGAGCATTCAAAGAATTTAGCTGCCAAATGTCCCATACCTTTCTCTTCTAACCGCTCTCGAAAAATCTCGAAGTTTTTTGCCTTCAACGATCCTGTATATTTCTGAATTTCATCAAAATTAGGGAAGGTCGCATATTGTCCAATCTCATGAGAGATAACAGGTATCTCAGGAATCCATTCTTCCTTTATATCATCAACCTTCACATCTTTTGCTTCTGTTCCATACTGAATTTGAATGGTATCGCCAGCCTCATTGGATTCGATGTTGCTAACCTCCAGATTCGCAGGGCTAATCATTTCATCATAATCCCAAAGTGTATTTGGTACTAAGGTCTGAACATTCCCCAGCGGTGCATCGCACATGGCATAGGAACCCCGAATCAGCCTCTCCTTTGAGAACCGAACTCCGCAGAAGAAATCATCATGCTCCAATATTTCCGGAATAAATTGATGATTATTCGAACCTTGCGTGTACAATCTTCTATTATCGAATGACTTATAAGCCTTCAATATAGCATCTATCGTAGACCTGCTTCCCCATAGCTCATTGCCTAGCGACATCATGACAAAAGATGGATGATTCCCAAACGCTTTTAGAATAGCATATCCTTCTTGGATTAAATATTCCTGTTCTGCAGGATTATGCCCTTCATCTGACGCCTCTGTGATCGTCCCCCAGAACGGCAGCTCTGGCTCCATGTATATGCCAAGCATATCTGCTGCTGTAAAAGCTGCTTCTGGAGGACAGCAAGTATGAAAACGATAATGATTAATACCATATGATTTAGCAATGCTAAGAACGCTGATCCAGTCCTCCAAATCGGTTGGAGCAAAACCTGTAAGCGGAAAGATAAGTCCATCGTGCTTGCCACGGAGAAAGGTTTTCTCCCCATTAATAGTGAATTTATCCCCTTCCGCTTTAAATTCCCGGAGTCCGAAAGTGATCTCTTGTCGGTCAAGAACCTCACCTGATTCCCCCTGTAATACAACCATTAATTGATAAAGATTCGGTTCCGCCTCACTCCACAGCATTGCGGCTGGACCCATATCATACGTAATAGAAACCTTTGAATCGAGCATGTCATATAATTGTTCAGCTACATCATGTTTATTGGCAGAGTTCAGGCTTGAGGCGGAAACGAATAATTTCCCTTTGACCTCACCCATCATATCGGCAATAACTTCTATGGATCGTGCCGAGATATTCGGGTAAATTTGAATACCACTGAGATAAGATTCGCTAAAAAACTGCAACTCCATTCTCCCTGTAATTCCGTTCCAATTGGTCTGTGTATCCGGAGAGGTCATATGCCCACCTTTCGTCGGATAATCGGTATTATTCACACAGATCGTAAGGGTCTGCGGTCCACAAGATAGATGTCCTGTCAGATCATAAAGATGTGGAGCATTCAGACTATGACTTGATCCAATTTGCACATCATTTATCCACACTCTCGTCATTCTTGTCCGCTCTAAATAAAGAAAACAGTTTTTCTCTACTAGCTCCATAGGAATATCAATCTCTCTTGAAAACCAAGCGTATCCTTCAAATAAATATTCATCGGTCAATGATTCTACGAGAGCGCTTACGTTTTTAGGACCTTTTCTAGCATGTGAGGTCGTACCAGGTAAATCCATAGAATCAATAAACGGTAAAGATAACCCTTCTTTTCTACCATCCAATTGCAACTTCCATTCACCAGCAAGATTTATATTTGTTAGCAAAAAAATCACTCCTTATAATAATAATCTCTAAACCGTATATGAAATAATCTAAGTATTCTATCATTTGGACACCCTCAAAGTAAAGAATTAATAGGGTCATAGCATAGCTGAATTTTAGATTTACTAAATCGTTAAAGAATAATAACAATTCTCCCCTAACAAAATAACCAGTCACCGAAAATTGATCGGTAACTGGTTATTTGATATTCTCATTTAACAATGATTCCCGAGAATGATCGGATGCCCATAATGGATGACAATGAGGCGAAGAGCCTCGATTATTACGTCATTGTATTTCAGCAGAATCCAGGAAGTAGGTGATATCGTAGTTGCCTTTCCCGAGCCAATAGGACCCTGGTCCAAACGTGATGATGAAGGTTGTTTGGTGAACTGGTAATTGAATGCGGTCTTTGAAGTTGTCTATCTTGGCTTGTGCTTCTGGAACAAAATAATCTGCAATCTTGGCATCCGAAAAATAACCCAATGCACGGTTCTCTGTAATATTCTCTTTAAAGTACGTACGAAGCTCTTCGCTTGTCTTCATAAAGCTATCGGTGCCGATAAAAACTGTCTTATGCCCTTTTTGTTCCAATACATCTATCAGCCTGGCTAGAACATGCTGATATTGGGCATCGTGCGTACCGTCAATAGCAACATGAATAACACTAGTGGAATTCAGCGCTGCTTGTTGAAGTAGAGGGGACAATATTGCCTCAAAACCTAGCTGTTCCCTGTCTTTTGCATAAGGCTTAACTGTATCTGGCTTCATTTGTTGAATGAACCGAATGGGATTTATAGGTCTATTTTCGAACATAGTTGTCACTCCTCTACAGTTGTATGCGTTCTAACCCGCTCATGGTAACTATACCTTAGGGCAATATGCCTGATTCTAATGCCTTCCACACAAGCTGTGCGAACTGGCTGTTCGACCAAGCGAACCATTCACGCGTAAAGTTAGTTGGATCATTAACATCAAAGCCTTCATGCATAAACCCAGTACCCGCATCTGTCGATTCACAGATTTCAATCATCTCAAGAATCTCTTGCGGATCAACTGCCGTTAAGCCCTGCATCGTGTAAGCAAGATGCCATACGAATCCTGCGCTTGTATGCGGACTGCCAATGCCGCTCAGCTTCTCCCCTTTGAAAAAATAGGGATTATCCTCACTCAAAGTAAATTTGCGGGTATTCAAATATACCGGATCGTCTGGCGCACAGTAACCTAGATAAGGCGCTGACATCAAACTAGGAGTACCTGCATCGTCCATCAGTAAATGGTTACCGAAACCATCCGTTTCGAACGCGTACATTTTGCCGTATTTGGAATGGTCAATAATTCCATAAAGCTCAATGGCATGCCGGATTTCTTCTTCCATGGCCGACATTCGGGCTACAAGATTTGAATCTCTATATACATATTGAGCAATTTCCTGCAATTGTCGAAGCGTTACAGCAGCGAACATATTCGATGGAATATTGAAGTGAAAGTCACACGCATCGTCGCTTGGGCGGAAGCCTGACCAGATCAGTCCAACATTATTTACCGGCATCCCCAAACCGTTCTTACGTAAAGTATCTATCATGATGCCGTTGTGACGTTGAAAGCGGTAGGTTGACTGCTCCTTGTGCTCCTGTTCAATCTGCCATACATTCAGCATCTTCAGTAGTGATGTTCGAAATGCTTCATCAAAGATCCCTGTACGCCCAGTTTCCTTCCAATAGAGATATGCCAAGCGGAAGGAGAAGCACATGGAATCCAGCTCAAACTTACGCTCCCATACCCAAGGCGAACTGTCTGTCACATCCGTTGCATTCCAGTGCCAATCATTTGCAGACTCGTTAAAGGCATTCGCATAGGGATCGATCTGAATATAGAACATATGACGGCGTATTAAGCCTTCTAGAATCCGCCTAAGCTCAGCATCTTCCTTAGCAAAAGGAACATAGTGAATTACCTGCTCAACGGAATCACGCAGCCACATCGCCGGAATATCTCCAGTTAACACAAATGTTGTTCCGTCATCCAGTAGCTTAGTAGTTGTTTCTAACGTATTCGGAAAACAATTTTGGAACAATTGACGAAGCTTCGGACGATCAGCCAGACGTTCACTAGTGTCCTTCATTACTTGTTGAACAGCCTGAGGCAGAGGAAACTTCTTAATTTCAATAGTAGGCAAACGATGCTCTTTCATGATTGACAACCCTCCAGTGATAACTAACTCAAGCTACGAGGAACAACCTCCAAGCTTGTTGAAATGGTGTCGCTTACATTTGATCCTATCATGATCTCAAATTTGCCGGGCTCAACCATCCATTGCAAATCAGGGCCGACAAACTGCAGTTCCTGCGGAGTAATATGAAATTGAACCCTGCGCTTCTCACCAGGCTCAATATAAATCTTCTGAAATCCTTTTAGCTCTCGCTCCGGGCGTGTAATCATGCTGGTGCAATCTTTTATATATAGTTGAACCACCTCATGACCGGCTACATCGCCAATATTCGTTACCTCCACGGATACAGTGCAACAATCATCCAACTCTATTTGCGGTTGATCCAAGCGAATATGATCGTATTGATAACTTGTATAGCTAAGGCCATAACCGAATACATATTGTGGATGAAAGTCCACCTCAAGATAGCGGTGACCTCGGGAGCGCTTCTTATTATAGTAAACTGGCAATTGCCCTAGATGCTTCGGAATGGACAACGTAAGCCGACCGGATGGGTTATAATCTCCGAATAAAATATCAGCAATTGCATGCCCTCCCATCTGTCCCGGATACCAAGCCTCCAAAATAGCATCCGCATGCTCATCTACCCAAGGCTCGACAATGGGCCGACCGTTGATATAAACAACAATCAGTTTTTTGTTCAAGCTGTGCAGCTCCTGCAGCAGCTCAAGCTGTACACCGCATAAGTTCAGCTCTGCACGATCGAAACCTTCTCCACATTCCATATCACTAAGACTAAATTGATCCGTAATGACGGCAGCCCCTGTCTTCAAATCAATCGTGCCTTCACCGAAATCACGTGCACTTGATCCCCCGACAACTGCAATAATGGTATCCGCTGCTGACGCCACCTCCATTGCCAACTTAAAGCCTGCTTTCGATGGATCTTTCACGCGGCAGCCCGGGGCATACAGCACTTCGCTATGTCCTGCACATTTAGCACGTACCCCGTCCAACACGGTAACGATGTGATGACGCTCCTGTGGTGAGGTATAGTCACCCAATTGATTGTATATATTGTTGGCGTTCGGTCCAATAACGGCAATTTTACCAAGTGACGGAGAAAGCGGTAGAGCCTGTGCATGATTCTTCAAAAGAATGATACCTTCACGCGCAGCTTGTCGCGCCATATCTAAATGCGATTGTTGTCCAACGACCCGCTGTGCTGTAGCCGGATCAACAAATGGACGTTCAAACAATCCTAATTCGAACTTCACATGCAGAATCCGTTCAACTGCGAGATCAATATCGGTGATGTTAATCAGCTGTTGCCGCAATGCGCTTATCAGACATCTGCCAAAGGTTTCACCTGACATCTCCATATCCACACCAGCTTTAAGTGCAAGACTCGCCGCCTCTTCTTCGGTCTCACAAATCTGGTGACCGTGTTTAAGCTGGCTGATCGCACCACAATCCGTAATGACGAAGCCATCAAAGCCCCATTGCTCACGAAGCACCTCTGTTAATAACTCTTTACTCGAAGTACACGGAGCGCCGTCAATCTCATTGTAAGCGGTCATAACAGATTTAGCCCCAGCTTCAATTGCCTTCTGGAATGGCAGTAAATCCTTCTCCATTAACTCGCGTTTTCCCATCCGTACGGTGTCAGCATTACGACCACCATCCGAGCTGCCATACGCGACGAAATGCTTTAATGTTGCCAGGATCGTATGGTCTGTATTTAATGAATCACCTTGTAAGCCCCTCACTGCAGCAACTGCCATTTCACTATTTAAAAATGGATCTTCTCCAAAGCATTCTTCTGTTCGGCCCCAACGCGGATCACGTACAATATCTAACACTGGGGAGTAGGTTGCTGCCCCTCCTTGAGCGCGAGTCTCCGCAGCCACTGCTTGGCAGATCTGCCGGAATAATTCCCTATTCCATGTACTTCCGATAGCCAGCGGTACGGGAAAGACGGTGTTGCCAATCGCCATGTGACCATGAGAGCATTCCTCGCCCAGCAGAATCGGAATACCCAGACGTGTATGCTCAATCGCATATTGCTGGATCAGATTCGTTACTTCTGCGCCTTCCAAAGGTGACAACCCAGTTTCCAATGTTACCTCTGTCCAAGGATCTGCACGCAGCACACCATACAAAGAACCCACGCCACCGTTAGCAATTGCTTCCTTAAATACTTCTGTCAATTGAATCTTGCCTTCTGATTTCTCATACGCCTTCCAGCCAAAGGGCTGGAGGAGCTGCCCGATCTTCTCCTCCAGCGTCATTTGAGCCAATAAATCTATAGCACGCTCATGAATCGGCAAGGATGAATCTTTATATCTCATAGCTTACAATTCCTCCCGTTCACATGAACTAGAATTGTCTCCACGCCAGGATTCCGGCATTCATCCCCCGACACATGTCGAACGATACTTCAGGGTTGTTAAACTTCTCCCCCCATGTAATGTAATAGCGGAATTCATAGAAGCCGCCAAGCGTAGCTGCAAAGTTGGTTTCCCAATAGTTATTCATCACCCAGGCGTACAAGTGCGCAGGGTCCTGTTCCAGTCTTGCATCGCCATTAAGTAGACGATATTTATGCTCTAAAGCACCCACTTGAATCAACGGAGTGTCTGGCATCGCAATCACAATACCTTGCTCCTTTGAAATGTATGCAGCACCTTCGCCAACAGCCGTATAATCGGCCAAGCTGCCTGGTAATTGATCCTTGCGCAGACGAGTTAGTGCATCCATCTTATCTACCCACAGCTCCTGCGTAGAGGTTGTCAATGCGCCGCCAAACGGAAGTGAAATATACAAATTCTCAGGCTTCCATACACTTTCCTTATGCATCCGTACCGACACGTCGACACGAGGACGATCCGCATACACGGTTAAGAATAAGGAATAATGCTCACAACCGGAGACTTCATAGGTCAATTGAATCATGCTATAAAGCTCTCCCTGTCCAACAATTTCTGCACTTGTCAACACACCTGTAGATACAATCGCATTCGGACCTTTCCGATTACGGCCCATAAGACGACGAACCTCCGTCATTTCGACCACCTTTGTGGCTGGCGTAACATCATATACCGGTGTGAATGCATGATGGTTCCGGTCTGCACGTAGCAGCTCCTGTCCAGTCTCCTTATCCTTCCAAGAGGTGATTCCTTCACCCTTCTTCCATTCAATACGTACAAATGGTGTTTCAGCATATGTGGATGTCACATGGAAGTCCTTTACTTCATGGGTAACATCCAAATCCAATACACGATCCGATGCCACATAATCGTTCATATATGCGGTTTTGATTGTTGGCTTAACCGCTACGATATGAAGCACTTTTTCTTCCTGAGGCTCCAGCATGACCGGAATGGTTACAATAACCCCGCGATGCGCAAGACGCAGTTGAGATGAGAGCACCTCACCTGTATTGAAATCACGCACCTCAAACCCTTCTTTAATCTGCTCGTAATACCAACCCTCAAGAATAAGATGAGCATGATCCTCCTGAACATAGCTGTAAGGATTGCAAATTTTGAACTTCATCGGCCGACCCGGTGCAAGCAGTGCATCTCCCTTGGCTTCAAGGATTTCGTACAATGCGCGATGTGCAGCGGTGCTCGCATTTGCAGCAAATGACTCCTTACGCAAGCCCAGCTCCTGAACAAACGGGTTCCAAGGCTCCGAAATGGAAGAATGATAGCCCCATGTGTGCTCAGCGAACATCGTTAATTGATATTCCATTTCCTTAATAGCTTCCGGGGAAATGATGTCATAATTAGGATCTAGTCTTCTTACCTTCTGGTACACCCGCTGCGCCTCACGGAATACTTGTACATGCTTTGGTGTCGAGCCAACCCCATCCGTCCACCAATCTGGCCAATCTCCGCGATAGACAGGAATATCTTCCGGGCGCTGTGCTGCATGGGCACGGACTTCTGCAAAGAAGTCATCTAGCGTTGCCATTTGAATTAAAATCCGGTCCCCATGCTTGGTGTTCCATTGTTGGATAAACTCTATTGCCGCCGCATTTGGCGGGTTATTATCCGTAGGCAAGCCTGAGAACATCGCCGGAAAGAAATCAAATGCATAGCCATCCTCTGTCAGACGATCGATATAACGCCCGATCCGTTGTTCAGCTATTTCAAAATCCGCGCCCTTGCTCATATCGAATTCATCTTTAATTGTATATTTTCCACCCATGCCAGGTACCAGCCCCAGATCATTTCCGAACACATAATGCTCTCCGCTCCACGTCAACAGGCGATCCCCTGAAGGCATCTCCCACCAGAACGGCTGCTGCTTCTTCCAGCAAGGAAACATTCCATGATGCGTATGAATACAGGTGGACAGGTTCTGAATCCCAGCATCCAGCAATACCTGACCATATCCCCAGCTAAAACCGTTAATATCTGCTGTCATTGCCGATGTTACAGGAATTTGAATGGACTGTCCGTAATCACACACCCGCGCAATCATCGATTGGAACAGCTCTTTACCAATTAATTCTGTCATATTTAGATAAGTCCCCGACAACCCGATTGCTCCCTGTCTCACGCCTTCAGCGAACTCTATCTTCTCTTGCTCTGTCGCCTGCTTCAGGAAAGTTTCAATCGGCCAAAATGTCTCACAGACCCACTTAAAGCCTTGCCATTCCGGATGACGTCCCGATTTGCTTTCCCGTAAAATATGCAGGACCTGGCGAATGAAATTGACATGATATTGCTGAATTTTCTCTTGACGCTCTGTATACCCGATATCTGTATGAGAATGATGAATTGCGTATATCTTCCAAGGTCTTTTGGCGGACATTGCGATCTCTCCCTATGGTTATTTATACTTGCCACGACGCTTCGCCTTCTCTACTAATTCTGGAGCGGATACTTATCCATATAGTCGAACAACTCATCCACAGTTGTGAAGGCTACGCCTGTTACGGTATCAGCACAGCCATAGTAAATTGCAATTCGGCCTGTATCGCCATCCGAAAGTGCTGCGCAAGGGAAGGTGACATTCGGCACATCTCCTACACACTCATACAATGTCTCAGGTCCGAGAATATAATTTCGTGAACGTGCTAACACCTTCCATGGCTCATACAAATCTAATAAAGCAACACCCATCCGATATACGAACCCGTTACACGTATTTATTACACCATGATAGATCAACAACCATCCACGATCTGTTTCAATTGGGATCGGCCCTGGACCAATTTTCTTCGATTGCCATGCAGAAGCGTCCGAATTGATCGTACCCATCACGTAACGATGCTTTCCCCAATACGTCAGGTCAGGGCTCTCACTAAAAAAAATATCTCCAAATGGTGTATGCCCCGTATCACTTGGGCGGCTTAACATGGCATATTTGCCATTTATTTTGCGTGGAAATAATACACCATTCCGGTTGTATGGCAGGAAAGCGTTTTCTAATTGGTGAAAGGTTTTGAAATCATACGTATATGCGAGACCAATTGTAGGACCATGGTATCCATTGCACCAAGAAACATAATATTTATCCTCGATTTTGCAGACGCGTGGATCGTAACGATACTCCCGCTTTGTTACATATTCGTCGCCTTCGAAGTGGATCGGATTCTCATTAATCTCCCATTGAAGCCCGTCCTGACTGAAGCCAGCGAATATGTCCATACTTACAGATCTGGAGTCACAACGGAATACCCCTGCATATCCCTCTTCAAAAGGAATCACCGCGGAATTAAAAATACTGTTCGAGTTTAACTGTGCATCTCGCTGAATAATCGGATTATGGGTATACCGCCACACTGGAGCGTTATAGCCACTCGGCTTATCCTGCCAAGGAATATTTGATAGTGCTTCACCAATTATTTTGCTCATTTCATAAACTCCTTCCATGTATACAATTGTGATCTGCAACAACGTTTTCAGGATATCTAACCCTACTTGCACCCCTACTTTAAATCATAATAAAGCGCATTAAAAGGGAATTTATCCTGAATCTAACGTTTGTTGACTGAAGTATCATGTTTCTTAACTAATTGAACAGGTAGCTCACTTCACGCTCTCATATAAGCCTGCATACAGTGCATCAAGCAACGTGTGTGTCTTATCACAGCTATATTCCCAGAACATGGCACCCGCAAGTTTTTCACGTTTGACATACTCACATTTATGTGTAATCGAATCCACGTCATCGTAGGAAATAAACGTGTCTCCATTAAATAAAAACGGTGCTTTGGCCTCATCGTCCCAATGTCGTGTGTAGCCATTCTGATTGATGTAATTAGCAAACAGCTCTGTATATTCTGGGCCATAGCCACCCGTTGTGCCCGCCATTTGTAGAAATCCATGATTCTTATCCGGCACCTGCTTCCACATTCGGGAATAGAACGCCACGCCAATGACGATTTTCTCTCGGGGAACGCCTGCCTGAATGAACATATTCACCGATGCCTCTGTACTGATACGATACAAATCTCCTGTCGTATGAAATAAATTCGTATGATGTCCCGTTAGAATCTGGAAACCGCCACGCATATCGTAGGTCATCAGCTGTATAAAATCCAAATATTGCTGTACTTGATCCATCTCGGTGCCATCAATATAATACTGATCAGCACCTGCCGCAATTGTAAGCAAGTAATGTCTGCTATCCGCTGTACCTTTCACATCCAGTGCATCTCGAATCGCCTTTAATAGCAGTGTGAAATTGCATTTATCATCCGGCGACGATTTAATATCCGCTTCACTGTAACAAGGATATTCCCAATCCAAATCGATTCCATCGAACGGGAAATCTGTTACCACTTGCACAGCCGACGCTGCAAATTTCTGACGTCCTTCTTCGGTAGAGGCAGCCTCAGAGAAGCCCCCATTCCCCCATCCGCCTACGGAGAGCATCAGCGTCAGATTCGGATACATCGCTTTCATCTCTTGTAGCTGGTTCGTGCATTTCAAATGTGCTGTTGTAATCTGATCATCTTTCACATAACCAAATGCAACGTTGAGATGCGTTAACTTCATCAAGTGGTCACCCGATAACTCAGATAGTTTGGAATCACTCACGTAGCCTGCTACAATCATCTGTTGATCCATCCTTTCACACCCTTGTTAAGATTTGAATCGCTTCCTTGCTCGCTGCAATCTTATATCCTGATGACATGTAACGAATCTGATCTTCACGGTCCACAATCATAAGATGCGGGAAGCCCGCTTCACTCGCTTGGGACGATGCAAATAATTCGGGCAATAGATTATACGTTGAATCACGTACAAACACTGCATTTGCAGGAAGATCTGGATAGTCCTCGGGATGAAACGAAGCTGCCCATTGCTTATCACCAATAATAAGAATGATGGGAGCACCTAGCACATTGAACTCATGCTTCAGCTCAGAGAGTTCACGAAGTAGATGCTTTGAAGGCTCTCGTTCCGGCTCCAGCCAAGCGACATAGGCGCCCTTTCCACCAATAAGATCTGCGAAAGTCTGTTCTACTCCTGCCCATGAGGTCAGCTGCTTGAGTCGTTCCACCTTGCCGTACACTGGAATTTCCAATGTAGATTGACGATATTTCATGACCAGCTTCGTCTCTTCCCCTTCTGCAATATGAAAATAAGTGAACTTGATAAGCACAGTACCATCTTTTAATCGTACGCCTGTCGTCAGACGGTACGCTCCCTGCTCAACCTCAAGTGGTGTATCATATAGGTCATTTGCGCCATGCGGGTAACATAAGGTTTTATAAAAACCGTTCTCCAGCCGAGCTAATGTGAAATTCTCATAGTATGAAGCCGTTGGTTGGATTGTCCCTGCACCCTGATCACGCTGAAGTATGAGAGTGCCATTCGCTAATTCTATCCCGCCTCCAACAACGCCTTTGGTAAATTGAGCATCCACGAAAATATGATTCACCATAAATTGCGGCTTGGATTCAATGGGATGAATTCGCGCTGGGATTCCTAAACTACGACAAATTGATACGAACATGATATCCAGGGAACTGCGATCGCCTACGCGCAATTCAAAGGTACCCACTGCTGTTCCCTTCCCTTTCAGATTCGGAAGGTCTGTCCATATATCCCACGTTTCATCTATGAATTGAACCAGCTTCGTTGGGTCCTTACGGAACAATGCCACTTCATCCGAAGTGAAAGCTTGTTGGAAAAATGTACGATACGGTGTAATCATCTCGTAGTGAACACGAGGACGCAGAATGTAGGGAACGAACACTTCCTCTGTGAGCTCACCACGTACAGCAAGCGCACCAGCCACATGATCTGTAAGAGTAGGAATAAATGTGTCAATTAAATCCTTGTCATTACTACATTCCAATAACCGTAAAGCCCATTCTCCATACACGGATGTGGCTACCTCCAGAAATGCGGCTATCTCTACACTGTTACCACGTGCCTTCTGAAGCACTGCCCATACACGATCTTCCGGGAGACCCAGTGTTTCCCCGAGCTTCCTCGCTGCTTCTTCTGTCACAAAAGTCGCTTCATATTTCGCACGGATTGAGATCCCTTCCTCCAAACGTTCATTATGTCGCTGGATACGAATTTCAGACAGTTCCTCTATTACCTCACCTTCACACGCTGGAGGTGGAACCATATCATAATCGGCAATCGTTCCTGCAGCGGGCTGATTTTCTTGATTCAGTACAAGCTCAACGCATTCACTGTCCGCCACTGAAATTTTCAGTTCCCCCCAAGTACCACCCTTCGCCGCACGAATCATGAGGTCACCGAGACCTGTTTTGAAAGTTGCTTCTCCTTGAGCATTGGTAGGAAGGATGGCAATTGGGAAAAATTCCGCCATGTTATACACTTGGAACTGTACTTCTGCATCCTGCACAGACTGTCCGAATTCATCTTTCACATGAATCGTAATTGCCCGCGTGGATGCGTAATTTTCCAATACATTAATTTCAGTGAACCACTCATCTGCAAGCGTAATATCTTCTGGACCTTGATAATTAGCGAGAATACGCGTGTTAATTAACATTGCTCTACGCGCTGGAGGTCCAAACCATCCTTGATTAGGACGGGCTTCCGGCTCACAAGCCCCAATAAAATACCATTCACCGTCTGCCCATGCCTCCACCCATGCGTGGTTATCATCACAATGTGCCCAACGTGGCGTATACACTTGACGTGCAGGTATACCTATACTGCGAAGGGCTGCCACAGCTAGTGTGGATTCTTCACCGCAACGACCGCGTGCATTTCGAATCATCGATAATGGTGAAATCGTCCGCAAATCACTCCCAATATACGTTGCCACCTCATGACACCAGTAATTTGTCTCCAGAATGGCTTCCGTCATGGACAACTTACTAGTTCGTTCTGCTAATTGTTCATGAAGAATTTGGCGGTGTTCTTCAATATTTTCGGTATTAACACGGTAGGGCAGTACGAAATGTAAAAATATATGATCTGGGACTTGCCATGGCATATCTCGGCGAATCTTTAGTGTCGTTCTCACATGATTCAAGAAAAGCTCACCATTGTAATCCGCCAAATCATTCACTGGCATGTACGCATAGAGATACTTAAGTGCAATTATTTCTTCTTCTGTCAAGTCCTGTTCAAAGATTTGAAATAACTGCGTTGCACGTGCCTGAGCCAAACTCATCTTCTCCTGAAACTTACGTTCAATCTGTTCCATATCTGATTACTCCTTCCAGAGAAACCCATCCTCGCGAATGTAAAGACGGGAAGTCTCATCTGATGTTGGTGCAGATATAATAAAAGTTTTAGTCGTCGTTTCAATGTTTGGTTCTATGGTCCATGTATCTTCTTTACACAATGCATTAAAATGGGCTGTGAACATGCCGTGTGTTTCGTAATAGTTCCGCTCACGATAATAGAGCTTCCGTAATTCCCATTTGATATGTTCATCCCGAGGGATGTCGAAGTGATATGGACCCGCTTCATTCACGAATACAACATAGCCCCACAGTTCTGGATAATGCATATTAATGATTCCTTGTGGTGACCACACCCAATTATCCTCAGGATAAGGTTTCCCTGTGTCGGGGTTAAGAAGCTTACGATACTTGCCATCGACAACCTCAGTCCGCCATTCAACACGTGAAAAATTAACACGCCAAAATTCCCCAGCGTAAGGTGATCGTCGATCCGTGGCACATTCTTTTAAACTATTCCATGGTATTGCAACTTCAACCGTCCATTTCCGATTGTCAGCGTGCGGGTTATTTAACTCACCTTCGATATGAACAGCCGTCTTCAAGCCTTTGATATCCCAACCGTTAATTGGAGGACCTCCGTCACGATAAGGTTTCACAAGAAGTAAGTCCCATACCGTGTTCAAGGCGTTAATCTCAAACTCGTAATATTGATGGGAATCTCCTGTTGGATCTATAAAAATCTCAAAATCATTATCGTAAAAAATAACGGAATCACGTTCTGTCAGCGTTCCCCAGATCTGATCTTCCATCAGCTCTGCACCAAAGTAAAAATACTCATCATCCCATAGCATCTTTACCCTCGTATCCTTTCCTGGCATCGGACGCAAATCCCCTTCAATATCAACAAACTTTTCTGTCCATGCTGCATGCTGCCAAAAGGGCTTATCTAGCTTCCCATCCAAGACAAGCGACTCCGTCGCTCGTCTGCACAGATAATGTTTCGGGGCGTATGAAACAATGTATGGCTCTGGTACTCCACTTCGATTTACCATAAGAATGCTCCTTTATCGGTTAATGTACTTTAGTTGTGCGTTACAACTGCACCTGAACCGCCGTACATCTCAATTTCTTCATCGAATTCCAATTTAAGTACCGTCACTTGTTCATGCATATCTTCAGGTGTTATATGAATCCAAGTTGTACCTGGTATGTGAAACCATGGCACACCACCGTGAATTTCATGGGTGAGCTCCTTGCCTGAGTGAAGCACCGTAATCTTTCTAATGGGATTACACAGCCCTTTGAGGCAAATGTTCTCCTTCGGCGTATCGTAAACGAAGAGGTACAAGTTCTTCTTATCTGGAGACAATGTACTGCCACCCAGATAGTAGCGTGTCATAATACCCTCTTGTGTTCCAAAGATGGCTTCTTCATGTGTACGTATCCAATCACCTAATCCCAGTAAGATCGCTTCCTGCCTAGGATCAATCGTTCCATCCTCCATGGGCCCAATATCTAACAGCATATTCCCGCCCATGCTGATACAGTCACAGAACATTCGGATCATTTGATTCAATGATTTATAATTGTGGTCTGTATGCACATAACCCCAGGATGTATTTATCGTCGTGCAGAATTCCCACGGCCCTTCCGGGCGCGTAATGGGAAGACCTTGCTCGGGAGTCTTATAATCCCCATACCCTTGCAAGCGTGAGTTTATAATAAGGTCAGGATTAAATGATTTTAAATAATCTTTGAATGCTGGCAATCCCCACTGCTCTGCGCTTCGTTCCCAATCTCCATCGAACCATAACAGATCAACCTGACCATAATCTGTTAACACTTCTCCTAGTTGATTACGGTTAAATGCCAAAAATTTCTCCCATCGCTCTGGATCTTGGACACCATCCATCGGACTTGAATAACGATTTACATGTCTCAAATCATCTGGTACGACACCATTCTCATAGACTGAAGGATAATCAGGATGAGACCAGTCAATGAGGGAGTAATACATCCCTACGCGAAGACCCTGATCTCGAATCGCCTCAGACCACTCCTTAATAATATCTCTCTTGGCAGGTGTCGCCTTCATAATGCTCAAATCACTGAACTTCGTATCAAATAATGCTACCCCGTCATGATGCTTCGTCGTTAGAACAGAATACTTGGCTCCTGACTTCGCAATCAGATCTGCCCAATACTTCGCATCAAATTTAGAGGCTGTAAAACCATTCAATTGCTTCATATAGTCCTCATAAGACATTCTCCCGTTATAGAAAGACCATGATTCTGCAACGCCTTGTACCGCATAAATCCCGTAGTGAATGAAAATTCCTAGCTTTGCGTCCGTAAACCATTGTTGCATCGGCTCTTCCTCCCATAGTTCAACTCGTTATTTTATGCGAAATACATGTGCAATTGGGGCAATTCCCGTAAGCTCGCTCTCTGGTATATGAACGATCAATCCCGTTGTTGTTCGTTCGAATGTTAGATTTTCTTGTCCGCCAACAAGATCTATTTGCGTCACAGCCTGCTCGAGTGGAATACAAATCTCATTGATCACGAGTTCCTGCTCTTTTGAGTACAGATGGATAGCATAGATGATATCGTCTTTTTTTGTGAAATGTGTATTTCCAATGGAGTATGGCGCACATATGCGTGTTCCATAAATCGCCTCACCATGGACTTTGAGCCAACTGCCCATTCCTTTCATCCGATCCATCGCTGCTCTTGACAAGCGGCCATCTGGTTGTGGTGCGATATTAAGTGCCAGGTTACCACCTTTGGCTACAACTTCAACGAGCAAATGAATTAATTGACGTGTCGTCTTGTAATGATCCTCATACCGATAAGAGAACGCAGTCCCCATCGTAATACAGCTTTCCCATGGGATATGCAGGGGACGCGCGGGCAACGTTTGCTCTGGTGTAACGACATTCTCATAAGGTCCGCCAACGGTACGATCTGCACTTAGTAGCCATGGCTGATGCTGACGTGCCTTCTCCACCACTTCACCCAACCGAATATCCTGTGGATTATTCTTATTCTGTGGACACACCCACCCCGCATCCAACCAGAGCATTTCAATCCGGCCATATTTCGTCATCAATTCCATGATCTGATCATGTGTGTACTGTACGAATTGCTCCCATAGCCAAGGATAATCTTGTGTTGGATACGAAGGACCTCGATTCATGAACGTCCCCGTCTCCATACCTGGAGCCCAGTATGTTGGTGTGTGCCAATCCGCTTTGGAGAAGTAGGCAGAGATCCCAAGTCCCTTGGCCCGAAAAGCATCAAATACGTTCTTACAAATATCCGCGTACTTATGTGCATGGAAAGGACAATCCTTACCCGTGATGCGATAATCTGTTGTCTGCGTATCCCACATACAGAAGCCATCGTGATGCTTCGTTGTGAAATTTAAATATTTGAAGCCACCTTCTGCAGCAACCTCTGCCCACTTCTCAGGCTCAAAACGGAGCGGATTAAAGGTTTTATTCAGCCCGAAGTATTGCCGCTTCAGCTCCGTCGAATCAACCCCCCAATCAATATCGTCCCGTGACCAATCTCCATCTTTATCACTAAGCGCCCACGATTCAACAAGTCCAAGCTGCGAATAAGGTCCCCAGTGCATCATCAAGCCCAGCTTCTGATCCTTGAACCATTCCAGCTGATCTAATAGCTGCGAATCCTCCGGCTTAACGTACTCCTCCTCTGTGCTGTAATTGTGAACTCCTTCAACAATAATTTGCTCCTCGACAACATTAGCGTCACTCATTTGCACGACCTCCTTGCAGCTCTTCTGAGGCTGCGATTCTATTGATTTAGTATGATATATTTTCAAAAAAACATTTGACATAAAAATAACTATCCGCTATAAACATCCTATTATGGAATATAAATAAGGATTCAAGCACCGATCTATACCTGCTGTATTCATAGCTTGATAGGAACATCTCCATGTATACGCCATAAAAAGGGGGAAAACACTTTGAACTATAACTATTTCAAATCGAAATTGTTTCTGAAATTCACCGGTTCGTATCTACTTATCCTTCTTATTCCGCTTATATTTGTAATCGTTTTCATTTACCGAAATGCTACCGATAATTTACAAAAAGAGATTGAAAATGCTCACTTTAATCAGCTCACCCAAATTAAAACGGTGGTGGATGGACGCATGAATGATTTAAGAGATATGGCGTCACGGATGTCATACGACGCTCGTCTCGCTCATTATCGCATACTGGATCCTTATGAAAGTCGTGACGCGATAGCGGCACTAGATAGCTACAAATCTTCCAATTCCATTGTGGAGGATATATTTCTGTACTATCATCATGACCCTAATATTTATTCCAACCATGGCATGTATAGCCTGGATGTATTTCGTAGCTCCTATCAGTTTGGAAGCTGGATGAATGATGAACTTGTGACTGCTTTAAACACGTCCAAATTTCCATCCATTCGACTTACGAACATGCTGAATCAAAATTCACCACTCGAGAAATCTGTATTAACCTATATCCTGCCGATCATTCCCAACACCTCAGATCCATATGCTTCTGTCATGTACCTTATTAAAGAGAAAGAGTTGGCATATCTGATCGATTCCGTTCTCGGTAACTATCGAGGATTAACTTATATTTTTGATAATCATGGACGTGTTTTGTCCTATAGTGGCCATGGAGATACAGCTCGCCAGCAGGATATCCAACGGTTATCAGAGCTTCCACCCGGCATACATAATCTATCGATAAACAATGAAGATCATTCGGTTATTTCCGTCACATCGGATGTCAATGGCTGGTCATATGTGACTTTAATGGCGAGTAATCAATTTTTCAGTAGCGTACTTAATGTTCGGAGCTTCATCATTATTTTATTCATTGTGATCGCTATTGTAGGAACGGCCATCGCTCTATTATTCGCTCGGATGCAATATCTTCCGATTGCTGAGCTCGTTCGCTTCACGAACAAAAAAACAGATACACTGGCCTCCGGAAATGAGCTCGAGTATATACGAACAACATTGCAGCAGTATAGCTCCAAGGTTGATCTCCAAGAGCCCTATGCACGCAACCATGTTCTCTCCATGCTATTAAAGCATGGACATGCACAAATGATGACGCATGGAATATTCGATACCTTTCATCTGCACTTCGACCAAAGTCATCATTTTGTCATGATGATGGGCTGGGATGACTTAGAACAGCAGCATCTTCAGGCGCGACAAGAAGTACATCGCAAGCTTGCGTATATTGAATTTCCAGCGCTTGCTGCACAAATATACGGTGTAGAGCTCCCGCAATTGGATCAGCTCGCACTCATTGTGAGCTTACAGCTCGAAGATGATGAGGCACTCGCTGCACAAATCGTTCACATCGTGGATGCGATTCGTAAATATACGTTAGGCATAATGGATATCCACCCGATGATCGGTGTAGGCAAATGTTATGAGAGCCCTCAGCAGCTTAATCAATCCTTTGTTGAGGCTTGCTCCGCCTTCGAATTGCGTAAATCGACCGAGCATGGAACCACCGTGTATTTTGAAAAGCTATCCAGTGCCCATGATCAAACGGTGTTACTCCCTAGTAACGAGCTATTAAAGCTTGCACAAAGCTTGAAGCAGGGCAACTACGAAGTCGCCAAACAAATTATTCACACAGCCATCCATGGGCTTGATAATAAACAACGATCTACCCTGCTGATGCGATGCGTACTGTTCGACCTGTTGAATACCATGCTCAAAACTGCAGCTGAGCTAAAAATGGATAACATGATGCAGTCTGCTTCTCCCCATTTCATGAATGGTCCCGTCCATCTTATAGAGCAGAATTTCTACCGTTTAGCCACTCAGATTTGTACACAGGTAGAGCAGACGCATAAAAAAGAAGAACATTCACTCATGGATCATATCGTTGCTTTTATCGACCAGCACTATGATGATCATTCACTTAGCCTTGAATCTGTTTCTGCTGCGTTTACGATTTCACCTTCCCATCTCAGTCGTTCATTCAAGGATAAGGTCGGCATCAACTTCGTCCAATATATTTGGCAAAAACGATTAGATAAGGTCAAGGAACAGCTCGTAATAACAAGTGATCCGTTAAAAGATATTATCCAGCGCGTCGGCTACCTCGACACACCAAACTTTATTCGAAAATTCAAAAAGGAAACCGGTTATACCCCGGGCCAGTATCGACAGATGAATAATAATCATCCCAATACTGAGCCTAACGATACCGTATAATCCTTCCTCGCTTAGGGATTATCATAACTTCCCGGTCATGCCTAGCATGACCGGGAAGTTTTTCAAAATATGAGAATGTATAAGCTTCACAAATTATTTGCTAGCAGCCCATGTATCGTATGCTTGTTGATACGTTGATTCGAGCTTCTCATACCCCATTTTTTTCATTTGAGCGATATATTTGTCCCAATTGGATAATGGCTCTGCACCTGTAACGAATTTCGCTTCCATTTCCTTCACGTATTTATCCAAATCGGAACGGAGTGTTTTGATTTCCGTCTGTTGGTCTACCGTCAGGAATACCGATGGGAAGGGAGCCTTTGCAATAGGCGTAAGCTTTGTAGCTGTTTCTTTGTCAATCCAGTCATCAAAGCTAGTACGAAGACCTAAAACATAGCTGTTCTCATAGGAACCTGGTGTATTAATCCCGTAGTTTGGCGTGATTGTACCGCGGTATTCTTCACGATCCGTACCATCTGGAACTGGCAGCCATTCTTTCTCGCCTGTTGCTTTATCTTTGTATTTAAATAACGTACCTTCAGGTCCATACGCCCAGAACGAATACCCTTCTTCGCTAAATTGGTAATCAATCCAGCGCATACTTGCTTCCGGGTTCGGGTTAGTGTTTGAAATCGCGAAACCGCCAATGGTGTTAATACCAGGATGCTTGCCGTATACAGGTGTTCCAGCAATATCACTAGATACAGGCTGCATCATCGGGTTATCTTCACTCGGTTCACCACCAAGCGTGAAGTATGGGAAATAATCGGAGAATAAAGCCACTTGATTGTTTTTTCCTTTTGCTTTCTTCTGCTCATCTGTTTGAGAGAATGTTTCATGATCCAGCAAATTCTCGTTCCATAAGCGATTCAAGAAGGTTAAATATTCTTTGTAGGCTGGTTCAGCTTGTGGAAAGTGTACTCTATTCTCCTTATCTACGTAGATATCCTCGTTATACATCCCCCAGAATCCGAGGAAGAACATCCGTAAATCATCTAATTTCACAGAGGATAGAGGAACCTCATCGTCTTTACCGTTTCCGTTCGCATCTTCCTCTTTAACCTTCTTCAAATAGTTGTATAGCTCTTCTGTTGTCTGCGGTAATTTGTTTTCCATGCCGAACTTCTTCAGGAACTTCCCGTTATACCACATCGGTCCACGATACCATACCGCAGATGGCTGAATATTGCGTAGTGCATAGATATGTCCATCCGGTGTTGTCATTGATTTGCGAATATCCGGATTTGCATCGAGAATTTTTTTTAAATTAGGTGCGTAGCCCTCATCAATGTATTTTTCTAAAGGCAGCAACAATCCTTGACTTCCGTAGGTAACTTGATCCGATCCTTTTAGATCCGCCGCATAGAAAATATCGGGAAGTGTACCGCTTGCAAATACCAAATTCTTTTTCGTCTCAAAGCTATCTTGTGGGGCGTTTTGAATCTTTAACTTAATATTCGTCATCTTCTCGTATTCCTGAATAACAGGCATCTTGTTCCAATCCTGACGCCCTACATCCGGTGCCATAATAGAAAGCTCAATCGGATTATCCACGATAGGAAAGCCCGTCTTATGAACCTCTGCGGCTGTGTCTGAGCTTTCTGTGCTTGCCGTCCCCTTATCGCTACTCGATCCACATGCAGTAAAAATAGAAATTGACATGGAAAGACATAACAACATGAGTCCAGTTTTACGATAATTCGTCATACAAAAACCTCCCCTTTTTTACTTGTATCTTAAGATCAACCCTTAACAGAGCCAATCATGACACCTTGCACGAAATAACGTTGCAAGAATGGATAGACAGCAATAATCGGAAGTGTAGATACGATAATGACCCCATACTTCACAAGTGAAGCAATTTCTGCCTTGTTGTTCTGGGCTGCTGCAGCTGTCGCATCGATAATGCCACCTACTTGAGATTGCATTTCCTGAAGAACGAGAATCTGACGAAGCACAAGCTGCAACGGATATTTCGCATCATCATTCAGGTAGATCATGGCGCCGAAATAGCTGTTCCAATGCCCTACCCCGTAGAATAAGGCCATCACTGCGATAATTGGCATCGATAACGGGAGAACAATCCGCAGGAATAATCGAATATTCGTCGCGCCATCGATTTGAGCCGCATCTTGAAGCTCAGCTGGAATGGAGTTCGCGAAGAAGGTACGAGAGACGATAATATTCCAGATTGACGCTGCGCCAGGAATTACCAGTGCCCACATCGTGTTGACCATGCCTAGCCCTTTTACCAACATGTATGTAGGGACGAGACCGCCTCCAATGAACATCGTTACCATGAACATCCCCATGAAAAACCCACGCCCTACAAAGTCCTTACGACTGAGTGCATATGCCGCTGGCATCGTAACGACCAAGTTAATCGTTGTGCCTATCAATGTATACAAAATCGTATTTCCATACCCCGTCCAAATCTTCGAGTTCTGAAATACAATCTCATACCCCTTAAAGGTAATTCCTTTTGGAAAGAGCCACATTTCACCGGAAGCAACCATCTTCGGATCACTGATGGATGCGCTAATAATATATAAGATGGGATATGCGACTAACAGCAATGCAATTGCCACATACGTATAGATGCAAATTAGGAATATTCGGTCTCGCTTAGATAGCTTTATACCTGATACCATAAATTCCAACCTCCTTCTACCATAGACTGTTCTCGCTCGTACGGCGGACAATCTGATTCACCGTAATGAGCAGGATGCAATTGACAATGGAGTTAAATAAACCAACAGCTGTTGAGAAGCTATATTGCGCATCGACAAGACCAGATCGATAGACAAAGGTTGAAATCACATCAGAGCTTGACATATTTAACGAATTTTGCAGAAGTAATATTTTCTCAAAACCTACACTTAACAAGCCTCCCATATTCAGAATTAATAGAATGGTCATGGTCGGTATAAGCGCTGGTATATTGATGTGGCGAACACGTTGAAAGCGAGTGGCCCCGTCAATGATTGCCGCTTCATGCAAGCCTGGGTCTACACCCGAGAGAGCCGCCAAATAAATAATCGTCCCCCAACCCGCACTCTGCCACACGCCTGAGAATACATACATCGTCTTAAACCAACCAGGACTTGTCAGAAACTGCGGTGCACTAAAGCCTAAACCTTCAATGGCATGAATAATCATACCGTTCGATGGAGACAAGAAGGTAATAATCATCCCCGCCATAACAACGACAGAAATGAAATGAGGTGCATACGTAACGGTCTGAACAAGTCGCTTGAAGAAGCCATCCTTCACTTCGTTAAACGCAAGCGCCAGAATAATTGGGATTGGGAATCCAATGGCTAATTCATACAAGCTAATACTGAGCGTGTTCCACAGCAAATCCCAGAAATAGTACGAGTTAAAAAATCGAATGAAATGATCAAAGCCTACCCATTCACTGCCAAAATAGACCTTTGACGGAATGTAGTTCTTAAAAGCAATCTGAATCCCATACATCGGTCCATAGCTGAAAATGAGGAAGTAAAAGAATGCGGGTGCGATAAAAATGTAAAGCTCCCAATTCTGACAAATCTTCTTCCATGTCTCGTTTCTGCCCTTACGCTTTTCTTTCGGTGCTGAATTCACAGTTCGCATATGTACGCTTCCTGTTTCATGCATCGCGACATCCCCTCCTTATAGGTAATGATGAGAACATTCAGATCATCGAGTGAGCATCATTATCTATCGAATTGTTATCAATCGCATTAATGCTAGCGCTTACATTTACACTATATAGAATCGAGCAAATCGTAAATATGTCATTCTCGCTTATCAAGAATTTCGTGTTGTACTGCGGGATGATATACGTTTCACCGCTATGTTGATGTTCTAGAAGTGTGTCATTCTTGCGCTTTTCGCCCATAATTCCGTTGCATTACAATGCCAAAGCTGCTCAAAGAGGCAATGTGTATAAATCTCCATAGCACATGTTTTTTTTGCGTTTTTAAAGGAAATTCATCCTGAATCTAACGTTTGTTGACTGAAGTATCATGTTTCTTAACTGGAAGCCTCTCATCGTACTTCTATAAAATTAATTTAGGGAAAGCGTTTACAAAGGCAGCATGTATGAAACACATGAAGGAGCGGATGATATGAGCACTAAACTTGAGCGGAGCAAATCTAGAAAGCGCATACACTGGCGAAAGCAAGATTCCGAGTTAACCCTGCTCGCCTTGCCGACATTGATCTGGTATATCTTATTTTCTTTCTTACCGATGTTCGGTATGGTTATCGCTTTTAAAAATTTCAAAATAAGCGGCAACTTTATTAGCAACGTACTAAATAGTTCTTGGGTCGGCTTCAAAAACTTTGAATTCTTATTCAAATCCAATGATGCCTGGATCATTCTTCGCAACACGATAGGGTATAACATCATCTTCATTATTCTTGGCATCGTGTTACCAGTAATGTTCGCCATTATGATCAGCCTGCTGCATAGCCGCAAAGCAAGCAAGGTTTATCAGACCATGATGTTTCTGCCCTACTTTCTGTCATGGGTAGTCGTCTCTGCTGTAGGTTGGGCCTTCTTCAGCTTTGATAAAGGCATCCTCAATCAATTTCTTGCCAGCCTTGGGCATGATGCTGTGAATTGGTATATGGAACCGCAATATTGGCCCTACATTCTTATCTTTTTAAACATCTGGAAGAGCATAGGTTATGGCATGATTATTTATCTGGCAACCATTACAGGAATCGACAGCACCTATTATGAGGCGGCAGTTATTGATGGAGCTTCCATCTGGCAGCAGACACGCTTCATTACCTTACCCATGCTAAAGCTGGTCATTGTCATGATGTTCATCCTGTCAGTAGGTCGTATTTTCTACACGGATTTCGGACTGTTCTATCAGGTCACACGCGACTCCAACTCCCTCTACAATGTGGCCACAACAGTTGATGTCCTAGTTTATAAACAGCTAAAAACCGCCACTGTAGGAATGGCATCCGCTGCCGCTTTCGTCCAATCGATGCTGGGCTGTATTACAATCCTGAGTGCTAACTGGATCGTTAAAAAAATCGATTCTGACAGTGCAATGATCTAGGAGGAGAGACAATGGCAAAGACACCCACCTATCAATCTGGCTTGGAGAAATTCAACCGCACAAGTAACGGCATCAATGCTTTGTTCACCCTAATTTTTATTCTGATGGCAATTGCCTGCGTTGTGCCTGTGATCGTCGTGTTATCCATCTCGCTTACCGATGAGTCCTATATTCGTGAAACGGGATACAGCATTCTTCCAACCGCACTTTCCGCAGACGCATACGCTTATATCGCCAAACAGGGAACGATGATTCTGCGTGCGCTAGGTGTATCCCTGCTTGTAACAGTCGTAGGTACTGTACTTGGCGTGCTGCTCACCACAACGATGGGATACGTCATTTCACGTCCTGGTTACAAGCTAAAGAA
Source organism: Paenibacillus sp. FSL R5-0345 (assembly GCF_000758585.1). NCBI lineage: Bacteria > Bacillati > Bacillota > Bacilli > Caryophanales > Paenibacillaceae > Paenibacillus > Paenibacillus sp. FSL R5-0345. The sequence goes on along the minus strand of NZ_CP009281.1, from coordinate 1,998,841 downwards.
CTTCCTCACCTGGGTTGTATTTATCCCGATGGTATTTAACGGTGGTCTTGTATCCAGTTACTTTATCAACACAAATTTCTTGGGACTCAAAAACAGTGTTTGGGCACTCATTCTGCCGCTCGCAGTATCATCGTTTAACGTTATTATTTGTAAAACCTTTTTTAGGAGCACAATCCCTGATGGCTTAACCGAATCTGCTGAAATTGACGGGGCTAGTCAGTTTCGCACCTTCTTCTCAATCATCCTCCCCATCTCATTGCCTGTACTAGCTACGATTGGACTGTTCCTTTGCTTCGGTTACTGGAACGACTGGTTTCAATCGATGCTGTATATCGATAATCAGAATCTGTATTCGCTCCAAGCGCTGCTTAACAGCTTGATGTCCAATGCTGATGCGCTCGCCAGAAACTCCATAAGTATGGGGATCAGCTTCGCTGAGCTTGTCGCAACAATGCCCAAGGAATCTGCCCGCATGGCAGTTGCTATTCTCATCGTGTTGCCTGTTGCCTGCGCATATCCCTTCTTCCAGAGATACTTTATTACCGGCCTTACCATTGGCGCAGTCAAAGGCTAGTTCCGAAATAAGCCAAGCCCAGCTTGGTTTATGATAGATAACCGTACTTTTACTACGGTACATTTCATCATTCAACACTAGGAGGAGTTAAAGTGAAGAACACCCTCAAGTTCGCCTCAACATTATGTATTCTCGCATTAATGCTGTCCCTGCTTGCTGCATGTGGCAACTCGAACTCGAATTCGAAGCCAGCATCCACAGCAACCAATGAAAGCGAGAGTGGTACGACGGCTACTGATGCACCAACCACCAAAGAAATTCCTACATTGGTATGGTGGCTGATCGGCGGACAGGTTCCTGAGAACTTTAGTAAAGCAGTTGAGCAGATGAACGAATACACCGCTGAGAAAATCGGTGTCAAAGTGGATATTAAGGTGGCTAGCTGGGGCGAATGGGATACAAAAATCAACACCATTGTGAATACGGGTGAACCCTTTGATATGATGTTTACCAACAATACAAAGTACAGTAAACAGGTCGCTATGGGAGCGTTCGCTGACATTACAGATCTTGTACAAAGTGAAGCTCCTGAACTTTACAAGTCTATCCCTACCAAAGTATGGGATGGTGTGAAAATTGGTGGAAAATATTTCGCTGTACCGACGTATAAGGATTCTTCATTAACTCAATATTGGGTGTTCGATGACAAGCTTGTACAAAAATATAATATCGATTACCAAAACATTAAAACGATGCAAGATTTAGACAAACCGTTCCATGATATGAAAGCTGGTGAAGGCAAGAGCTTCTACCCGTTGCAGTTGATCCAAGGCGAAGGCTTCCCAGGCATTTTAAATAATTATGATGATATGACTTTAGGTTTCAATCCTATTGGAGTTAACGTGGAGGATGCTTCCCGGAAAGTCGTGTCCGTGTTTGAACAACCGGAAGTGATGACTAACTTAAAGCTGCTGCATCAGTGGTATAAAGATGGTATTGTTAACCCGGATGCACCAACTAAAACTGAAGGCGACAAATACAGAGCGTTCTTCTCCGCACAAGCCTTCCCTGGTGCAGAAGCTGGCTGGCAAATCACCGCAGGGATTGACAAATACGTCATGACGCAAATTTTTGGTCCTTTGTATACAACTAGTACAATTCAAGGCTCGATGAATGTAATCTCGGCAAATTCCAAATACAAAGTGGAAGCTATGAAATATTTGCAATTAGTGAATACAGATCCAAAATTACGAAATATGCTTGCGTTTGGTGAATTAGGCGTCGATTATAAGAGCATTGACGGAGAGAAATCAATCGAGCGTATCAGCGATACCTGGCCTTTAGCAGCATACTCCCAAGGCACCTTCTTCAATCTTGCGGTTACGAAAGGGGCTCCTCTAGACCAGTGGGAACAAGTAAAAAAATTGAACGAGCAAGCAGCATCTTCCAGCATATTGGGATTCGCACTGGATATTGGCGAGCTGCAGACTGAGGTTGCGAACTGCCAAGCTGTATATGATAAATATAGATATGAATTGCTCACAGGCGCTTCTGATCCTGAGAAGGTAATCCCTAAATTGCTGTCTGAGCTGAAAAATGCCGGAATGGACAAAATTATGCAAGTGGCTCAAGAACAAATCAACAATTACTTTAAGTAACCCTTATCGAACGCACATGGTATATCAGCGCTGATATACCATGTGTTTTCCTTTACTCCTCTAAAAAATTTATTTGAACTAAAGGTACGCTTCATATATATTTACAATGAATTATATGCTCTCTCAACCACAGCAACGAGAGACTTATTCCTCTATATTATGTGTCTGACCTTAGGGGGCATTACAAATGAGGTTTTGGAGGAGTTCTTTTTTTCATATTAAGATATATCGCAATAAATTCTGGGCTTACCTGATTTTTATTGTAACCATCGGGGTAACACTGGGTACTATGACCAGCGCTATACTTGTTAATCAATGGATCGGTAACGCGCGGATTGAAGCTGCGAATGCCTTTTCCCGTATTGAGAACAACTTTCAGAATGATGCCGATCGGATTGAAGCTTACATGCAAAGATTGTATTCCAATCATGATCTGATGAATGACGTCCGTTATTTTATGAGCCCTTCCGTTGAAGGGTATCTGACTAAAAGATTGGAGAATAGCCCTTATTCATCACAAGCACTACTCTCTTTTCCTGAGGATACTAAAACTTATCTTTACAGCTGGGCACAGGGAGATATAACTCAAATCAGCGTTCATACTAAGGATTACGGAAATGTTATTTATTTTAATAGTTTTGGAATTCCTAGCTTCCAGTTTGGCGTTCCAAATACAAACGAAATTTTCGATGAAAGTATACAGAAGGGCTTCGTCTCTCACAAAAAACTAAATCAAAGTGCTACGGAAGCAGGGGAAATTCGCTTTCAGATCAGCAGCAAGCGAATATTCAGTATCGTAAATAATTATCAACTCGGTAATGCGGCTGTAATTAACTCTACCGGGGAGATATTCATTATTGGTAACAATGAATCCATGACTAATGAAATCACCCAACAAGCGGTTGCGAATAATAAAAATCACGGCTTTATCGTAAATAAAGGATATATTCCCATTTTCTTTGTTACCTTTTCATCCACCAAATATAATTATCAATTGGTTAGTACAATAGACTTGGCTGCACTTATACGTCAGCATAGCACGGTTTTGCTCAATATTTTTATGATCGTCTTTACCGCTATGATCTGTGTACTGCTGCTCGTAGTCTACAATCTTCGTGATGACTCACGATTTCTTCACCGTATTATACAATCAATCAAACGTGCGAAAACTGCCGACTTCACCCCAAATAAGCCTGCACGTTATCGTATGAATGAATATGGTATGATTGCTCGCGAAGTCGACGATATGATACACCAATTAGACAAATATATTCGGAACGAATACTTGCTTAAGCTAAAACAGCAGGAAGCAGAAATGAAAGCGCTTCAACATCAAATCAATCCTCATTTTCTTTATAACACCTTAGAAGTCATTCGATCTACTGCATTGGTTCATCAGAATGAGCCTACCGCAGACGCGATTGCAACGCTGGGAGCGTTATATAGAGAAATTGTTAAGAAAGAAAATATCATTTCAATTGGTAGCGAACTGGAACTGTTGCGGAAGTACCTGCAAATAATGGAGTTTAAATATCCTGAGCACTTTTTTTATCAAATGGATGTTGAAGATTCTATTCTAGCTCTCCCTACTGTGAAGTTCTGGATGCAGCCCTTGGCAGAAAATTTCTTTGTCCATGGGTTTAATATCAATAAAGAATTTAATTTATTTATCGTGTCAGGCTGGGAAGATGAGAACTACTATAGGCTGGATTTCATTGACAACGGAGTACGAATTGATGAAGAACGGCTAACTGCTATCAGGCGAACCCTTTCGAGTAATAATGACCAAACCACCAAAAGCATTGGATTATATAATGTCTATGCCCGACTACAATTTTTCTATCAAGAGGATTTCTCGATTAGCATTGAAAACAATGATGAAGCTGGTGTCAAAATCTCTGTACAGATTTCTAAAAGAGGTGATTAGATATGTACAAACTTTTGATTGTGGATGATGAACCTCAGATTTTGGAAGGTATGAAACGTATTCTGGATTGGGAGCACTACGGATTCAAACAAATCGAAACAAGTGACTCCACTGAAGATGCTGTATTTAAAGCCGTAGATCTAATTCCTGACATTGCTATTATTGATGTGTGTATCGGCAAAAATCTAGGGTATGATGCGATCCAAAAGCTAAATGAAGTGAACCTTCCAACCAAATATATTATTATAAGCGGCTATAGTGACTTTCAATATGCCCAGCAAGCCATTCGTTGCGGAGTGAAGGATTACCTGTTAAAGCCTGTGGACCGAATCAAGCTGCAGGAAGTTATTGAAAAAATAATTATCGAAGATTTACATGGCACGATTAGAGATGTGAATGCGGACTCTATGAGTATTGATCCAGTATTGGGGATTCGTTACGATGCCTTATCCAAGCTGGTCAATCGTATATTAATTATGATTAAAACAGAATTTGCTCATAATATTTCGTTAAAATCCGTCGCAGACCGCTTTCAAATGAACAGTACCTATCTTGGACAAATCTTCATTAAAGAAACAAGTATGAAGTTCTCAGAGTATCTAATGAGCTATCGCATGCATCGTGCACAAGAGCTCATCCAAACGACTAATGAGAAAATACACTGGATTGCCCTTTCAGTTGGTTATAACAACCTGAACTATTTTTATACACAATTTCAAAATCATTTTGGTACCTCTCCCTCAAGTTTACGGATGAAAAGTTAAGGCTGGATGTATATTGCAAAGTGATTTAGGGGGCCGTGTCATGAATAGATATAGCTGCTTCATCTGTGGTATTATTCTGCTGTTCATTTCACTGTTAACTGGCTGCAACAAGCAGAATATGAACGCTGCGAGCTTTAATGCAGAACCCGTTGTAAATCTGATCTATTATACCATCGGTGATCCTGATAAGGATCTTGCTCTAGTTAATGACAAAATTAACGAGATATTGATGAAAAAAATTGGAATAACGATAACCTATAATAAAATTGGTTGGCAGGAATATGCTGATCGCATGAATACAATGATCTCCTCTGACAGCCCTTTTGATATTGCGTTTGCTCCGGATTATGCTAAATATGCCAAACGTGGGGTATGGCTGAAGTTAGATGACTATTTCATGAATCTAGCCAAAGAAATGTACCTTGCTATTGATCCCATATTTTGGAAAGGCGCTAAGATGGATGACGGGTTCATCTACGGCGTCCCCACCAACAAAGAATTGGCTGTACGCGAGAATTGGATGTATCCTGATTCTCTGGTAGAAAAATATAATATTAAAGTTAACCAATATAACACACTGGAATCGCTCGAACCGCTGCTTCGCATGATACAAAAAAATGAACCCGATTATTTGCCCATGGAGCTTGATCGAGACTCACACAATTTCTTTGCGATGTACGGCTACGAATATATAGGGGACAACAGACTCCCATTAATGATCCAATCTCTGGATCCTGCTGCTCCTGTAGTCAATATCTTCGAAACCCGTGAAGCCAAACATATATTGGATACGTTAAGACGTTACTATCAATTAGGGTTCATTAATCAAGACGCCGCTTTGCGAGAGCCAGGAAGCTTGAAACATGGTGTAAAGGTATTTTGGGAATCTGGTAGTGGCGGTCCACTCTCTGAGAGCGTCTGGAGTAACGATCTGGGGTATAAAATTGTAACCAATCCAGTAACACCCGAGGTGGCAACTACAGAAGCTGTACGCGGAGGGATGATGGTTGTGAAGGCAAATACGAAGCATCCTGTGGAGAGCATCAAATTTCTAAACCTATTGAATACCGATCCTGACCTGCGTAACTTATTTCAATATGGCATTGAAGGCGTTCATTATACACTGGATCAGAATGGCCAGGTTGTCCTAAGTTCGATAAAAGACAGTCAAGGAAATCCGCTTCCCAAGGCGAACGGTGGCTACACTGGCATACAGTACACTCAGGGAAACTGGTTTATCTTAAGTACATTAGGTGGAAGCTACCCTGACCCACTAAACAAGTGGGAACAATTCCGCATCTACAACTCCAAGGTTGTGGAGTCCAAAGTACTGGGCTTTACGCCCGATCTGTCAGAGATAAGCGAGCAAATTGATAACATTGAGATTGTCTGGCGCAAGTATTATCCAAGCCTCATGACAGGCAGTGTCGATGTCGATACCATTCTCCCGAAATTCAACCATGAGCTGTATGAAGCAGGGATTAATAAAGTACGTATGGTGATCCAGAAACAGCTCGATCGTTGGCGGGAATAGGAAGACACCGTAAAGAAATGCCCCTCAAGTGAGACACTTTAGATAAAGTGACCTTCTTGGGGGGCATTTATTAACTAGTGACCCATCATCATAGCTGGATCTACCTCTTCGCCACTCTTTGTGACTTGTTGTATCTTCGGCTTGCGAAGGATAAGGGACATAGCAATACCAACACATACGATACAAGCGGTCAGGAAAAATGTATCTCCAAAGCCAGCTACTAAGGCAGTTTGTGGATTACCTGTCTTTCCGATTGTCGCCATGTGAGTATTGATATGAGATGTCAGGTAAGCTGTAAGACCTGTTACTGCGAACGATACGACAACCTGTTGCGCTGCTGAAGTCAATGGTGTCACACGGCTAACCAAATGACGTGGAGCTGAGTTTAATACATGTGTATTAAGTGGCATCATCGTTGATCCCATCCCTAACCCCATCACACACACCGACACGATAACCATCCAAATCGGTGTATCCACGTTTACCGTCGATAGTATAAACATCGCGATGGCGATAACACTCAACCCACAGAACGCTAGTGGACGAGCTCCAATTTTATCAAACAACCTGCCACTAATCGGCATCATAAGACCGGCGCACAACGCTTGCGGCATCACGATCCAACCGGTATGAAGTGCGGTATATCCTTTAATATTCTGTAAATACAACGGAATCATCAGCGTAGCGCCAAACAATGCCATCTGTACGATCCAAGTAAGAATAATACCACGTGTGAAATCAGATGATTTAAACACCTTCAGTTCAAGCAAAGGATACTTCTGTCTAAGCTCTACCACTATGAACAATATTAATGCGATACCACCGATTGTTAAGCCTGTAATAGCACCTGTTGAAGACCAATCTGCTCCCCCTTCACTCACACCATAAGCAAGCATAGCGAATGCGATCGGAGCAAGACACATCCCGAGAATATCAAGATGTGTTGACTTCTGAGGTTCTGTCTTCGGTAAGTATTTTTTACCCAAAATGAAGGCCACAATACCAATTGGCAAATTGATAATGAAGATCCAGTGCCAACTCACGTAATCGACAAGATAACCAGATATTACAGGACCAAAAGCTGGCGCCATCAGCATTGGAATTCCAAGAACACCCATAATAGAGCCGCGACGTTCAGGCGGGGCTAATTTGAATACCATTGCCATCCCGATCGGTGCAACCATACCTCCGCCTAGACCTTGAATAATACGGAAAATAATCAGTTGTTCAGGTGATTGGGCTAAGCCGCACAGAACAGACCCTAATGTAAACAGCACAATCGTTACAAGGAAAATACGCTTTGATCCAAATTTATCGGTCATCCAACCGGCAAGTGGGATTACTGCGGATAGTGCCAATGTGTAACCCGTTATCGCCCATTGAATTGTCTTTAGATCAGTATTGAAATATTCCACTAATTTAGGAACTGCATTGTTAACAACTGTACTGTCCAGAATAACCATAATCATACCGACGATTATCGCAAGCAGTGGAGGCAGAATAGCTTTCAGAGAGAACGTGTCGCCTTCCTGCGTAAGGGGTTTTGTTGAAGCATTTGATGTCATTGTGATACCTCTTCTTTCTAAGTTTTGACTGAATATTTGTGAAAATAATGCTCGAAAAACAAGTCAATACTTTCCTCAATCGATAAAGGGATATCGAGTAACGACGATTGAATGTGATTGTTCGGCTGACATTTAGAAGCAGACACTTTGGTGAACGGTGACATAATGGCAGCAAACATATGCTGTGTCATCAACAATACGGTCTTTGGATCTGTAACACCTGTCACTTCTGTCATGACTGCGCTTAATTTTTCGAACCCTTGTTGTTTCATAAAATGTACATATTCGGCTACCGATTCAAACAGTGGATCATGGCCAAGAATTCGCTTGAGCAAATCAGGATAATCATTAAGAAATGAGGCGTACTTCAAAATAAATTGTTTCAGCCGTTCGATAGGCGGATATTCCACAACATCAAATATGTCAAACGCCGAGCGGAATGTTTCCAGGACTGTCTTCATCGCTTCATGCATAAGCTTGTCTTTCGACCCGAAATAATAATTAATTAGCGCCACATTGGTGCCAGCTTCACTAGCAATCATCCGAATAGTGACACTATCAATCCCTTCGGACTTAATCAAATGCAGCGTTGCGTCTAAAATCTTCTCCTTCGTCATAGAACTCTCCTCATCTCGACATACAATTAAACAGCGTTTAAAACAATGATTAATATACCTTGAAAACTAAATCTGCGTCAATGGAAATTTCAGAAAGTAATATACACAGTTTTCAACAAAGACTGACTCATGCGATGAAGTGCTTAATTTTGGAGAACAAAAATAACCGGTCGAGAATGTATCTCGCCGGTTTATTGTGTAGTATATCTTTAAAGATGTTGGATTGAATCCATTCCTAGTAGAAGTGTCCTCCTAGCCCTTTACCGAACCGATCATTACACCTTTTTCAAAATATTTCTGAATAAACGGATACACGATAAGGATCGGTAAAGTTGATACAATAATAACTCCATACTTAACCTGGTCAGCAAATTGCTGCGCATATCCGCCTGCACTGCCGCCCGAGCCTCCGCCTTGGGAGAAAACCTGGTTGGATAATAGAATATCACGCAGAATGATTTGTAACGGCTGCAGGTCATTCGAATGAATATAGATAAGCCCAGTAAAAAAATCATTCCAATGTGCTACCAGATAATACAGCGCAATGACCGATATGACGGACTTAGATAAAGGGATCGCAATATAGAAGAAAAATTTAAAATGAGTACATCCATCCAATGCAGCGGATTCATAAATTTCTTTAGGCAGTGAAGCTTCAAAGAACGTGCGTGCAATAATAAGATTAAACACATTCACTGCAAAGGGAAGAATAAAGACCCACATCGAATTGGTCAGGGATAGATCCTTCATCAGGATATACGTTGGAATTAGTCCACCATTAAAAAACAATGTAAAAACGAAGAAAAACATCAGGAACCGGCGTGCACGGAACTCTTGTCTGGATAGTGTATACGCTGCTGGGATCGTAAGAAGCAGATTAAACATTGTTCCCAAGACTGTATAAATAACGGTATTCTTGTAGCCTATCCAAATACGCATATCCTGAAAAATTTGCTCGTAGCCAAAGAAACTGACTCCTCTGGGAAATAGAGTAACCTTTCCTGTGGAGACCAAGGTCTGATCACTGACAGAAGCAATAATAACAAAGTACAAGGGATACGCAACGATTAGGAAAATTAGAACACATAAGATAATTATTGAAATATCAAATAGAATCTCACCCGTACTGCGCTTGTGAATAGTTGTCGCCTGCATAAGCATCACCTTTCGATGTTCTCTCCATTTACCAGAGGCTAATATCTGAGTTGCGTTTGGAAATCCAGTTCATGGTAACCAGAAAGAAAAAATTGATGACGGTATTAAATAATCCGATGGCTGACGAATAACTGAATTGATTGGAAAGAATACCGATTTTATAAACATAGGTGGAAATGACCTCTGATACGGGAAGGTTCAATGAATTCTGCATCAAGAATACCTTCTCGAATCCGGTTCCCAGTACATTCCCCATACTCAGAATAAATAATATGATGATTGTCGGAACCAAGGCAGGGATATCGATATGCAGAATCATCTTCCATTTGTTCGCTCCGTCAATCTTAGCAGCATCATACAGACTTGGACTCACTGTTGATAATGCGGCCAGATAAATAATACTGTTCCATCCAGCATGCTGCCATATATCCGAAATCACAAACACCGGGACGAAAGAATTCGTGGAGGCGAGCAAATTAATGTCCGTATCGCCAAGCTTGGAGATCAGTTGACCAAGAATTCCTGTATTCGGTGACAGGAGAACATTCAACAATCCAACCATAACTACAATTGAGATAAAATGAGGCATATATACGATAGTCTGCAGCAGCTTCTTAGTGCGGAACCATTTCACCTGATTCAGTATGAGCGCTAGTATGATCGGTGCCGGAAATCCCAGAACGATTGTTGTGATGCTGATAATCACAGTATTTCTCATCAAATCCCAAAACTGATAGTTATTTATGAATTGCGCGAAATAATGCAGACCACGCCAAGCCCCGCCTGCCAATCCACGCGAGAAATCATAATCCCTGAAGGCAAGCTGAATTCCATACATTGGAATATAGTTGAAGATGATAACTACAACGATCGCCGGAATAATCATAATCCATAATTGATAATCGCGTTTAAGCTCCATTAGATTTCTTCGATGTTTGTTGGGAGTTATTGAGGACATCATAAGCCTCCTTAATAAGGAGACAGCTTCTCTTCATCCTGTAAAGAAAAGCTGTCTCCGGATGTTCTATAAATATTTACATGTCATGTTATTTCTTACTTTTGTAACCATCATAGTATTTCTGCATGGTGGACAAGTTGTTATCCAGCCCCATCTGCTTAATGTTGCTCACATAGGAGTCCCATTCCTTGGTAACTCCCCCTTTGGTAACCCACTGTGAGAACTTAGACATCGCCAAATTAATCATATTCGTATTCACTAACACCATGTCATTGTTGTCTTCCGGGTTATATTTAATGAACATGCTTGGTAAAATATCGTTATCCTTGTCAATCGCACTGAGGACCGCCTGCAGCGGCTCTGTCTGTTTGCCAACAGATTGCATATCAGTACCAAGTGTCAGTTTCAATGAATCGGAGATAAAGGTAGGTCCATTATCCGCCCAGGTTGATGTCCACTTCCATGTGCCTGGGTCCATTTGGCTGTCAGCAGGCGGCAGGACCGCGTAGCTTCCATCTCCATTATCTTTGATGTTCGTACCAAGTGATCCGAATAGTACCTGCATACTAACTGTAGGATTATACAGCTCATTAATAAATTTCATTGCCGCTTCTTTATTCTTGGACTTAGCAGACATGACGACCATATTGCCGCCAAAATTCAGTGAGTTTCCGTCATAGTCATAGGACAGCTTGATATTCGAATCAGCCGACACTTTTAGCGGAGCGATCGACTCGTATTGCGGAGCTAAGGTGTTGCCGAAGCGATCCGTTACTTCCCAACCCCATGAGAAGCCGACCTTCGCTTTGTCCCCGCTGCCGCGCGCAACCGATTGGAATTTGGAATAATCCTGCGTGAAGGCTTCCGGGTTAATTAAGCCAGCCTGCCAGCACTTATTCATGAATTCCACGAACTGTTTGTATCGATCATCCACAAAGTAATTTTTAATCTGGCCACCCTCGGTGAAATACCCTTGACCACTACTATCCGTTAATGTAATACCTAAGCTGCCAAGCAATATTTGTGGCTGAAAATAACCAAATCCCGTCGTCCCCACCGGAGCGAAATCCATAGGAATTTCATCATTTACATCACCGTCTCCATTGGCATCCTTCTCTTTGAACGCCAGGAGCACATTATATAATTCATCCCAATTGGTCGGCTCCTTAAGACCCAGATTGTCTAGCCATTGTTTATTGATATATTGTCGACTTACCGTATCCGGCCAGAATCGTTGATATTTCGGTAAACCGTATATTTTTCCATCTAGCTGTGTAGCGATTAATTGGGTCTCCGGCTTCTCTGTAAACATCTGTTGAATGTTAGGGCCACCTGTTGAAATGAGTTCGGTTAAATCCTGAAAGAGGCCGGTGAACTGGGCAAAATCAGCATCCGTGATCACATTCGGTCCTATAAGGATATCCGGAATATCTCCTCCGGCTAACAAAGCGCCTTTTTTCTGATCCCAGTCTGCTGAAATTTCTTGCCACTCAATATCAACACCCACTTGCTCCTCAACCTTGGTCAACCATTCCATTTTGGAGAACTCTTGCGTAAGTGGATGTTTTAGCATGATCCCTTTTAGTTTTACTGTACCGGTTGTAGAATTCGTTGACGAACCTGAATTAGAAGAAGAGGCACCATCATTATTCCCCCCGCCACCACACCCCGCAAGAATTGTTCCAAATAGGCTAAGTGCTAATACGGGCGTTATTACCTTAGACAAAGATTTCCTCATACAACGAACCTCCCTTTTTTTTGGTTTAAAGCGTAGGGTCATGGTGCGAGGCAAGCAACGGAACTACACCTTATTGCTTCTTGCTGCCCACATTTCACATGACGGCTACAACGCAACTTTAAACCGGGATCGAGGCGGCTGTATACGAACAAGAATTTAAGCATTCGCAATTTTTGAAAGCGTTAACAAAACGGCGTTTTCGGGTGTTTATTTGAATGCGTTTTCAATTATTGTTGACGTTCAAATTTGGTTGAGCATAATAATCCTCATACCCGTGTTGGTATATTCTGTACAGTACTGGCAGTCCCATTTGTTTCAGCTGATTAATATACTGATCCCATTCTTTATCTACAGTTGAATTCATAATCCATTCCGCAAATTTCTCATCGACCAGTTTAAAAATATCTGATTTCGCCAAGGCCATTTCATTAAGCTCCTCTGACGAAAATTTAATCATCGGATAAATGTCCTCTGGTTTAGGCTCATAAGCTTTATAGATGCTGTCCAATTCTCTTCGTATCGTTACCGCGGGAGGAACAATCGTTTTGTTCTCCAATGATTGCGAAAAGTATAGCGGACCATTATCCACGAGCGCATTCGTCCATTGCTGTGTATCTTGATCACCTTCTGGAGCGGGAACTATGGTATACATGCCGTCAGGCTCCTTAGTCACATAATCAGGCATGGAGCCGTAATAGCCTTGGATCGAATTTTCCTCAGTGTAGAATTGATCAATCCATTGAATGGTCTCGACAGGATGCCGATTAGCTGTTGTCATGCTAAACAGATTGGTTGTTATTCTAACGCGAGAAGGACTCGTTGGCCATAATGGCTCCACCTTACTACTGCTACGCAGCGGTGGCAAAGCCACATATTCATCGGCCCATTTACCAACGCGATCTGTTAATGACCAGCCGAAGGTCACACCAACCGTTGCCACATCGTCTTGTTGTGCACTCGCTTTCATCCCGGAATAATCTTGCGTGAACACGTCAGGGTTGATCAGCTTTTCCTTCCAGAGCTCTGCCAGGTAAGAGACTAAGCTCTTATACTCCTCACTCTCGAATAAAAAGCGAATCTGCCCTTTCGTCACTCCGATCATTTCTTCGGTGAAATTATCTGTCACTCCATAAGCCCCAAGTAAACTAGTCACACTAAATAAACCTCTGCTCCCCAGACTTCCTCCAGCACCTGCCCACCAGTCCATTCCAATCTCATCCTGCTTCCCGTTGCCATTGGGATCTCCATTGCGAAAGGCGGTTAATACCTCGCGCAGTTCATCCAACGTAGTCGGTTCTTTCAGTCCAAGCTTATCCAGCCATTTCTTATTAATCATTAAGACATTATAACTATCTGTATTAATCGGTCTTACACCGGGAAGAGAATACATCTTCCCATTCGGAAATGTACTCACCCGCTTGGTTTCGGGAACTTCCTCAAACATTCTCTTAATATTCGGGGCATATTTATCGATATATTCGCTAAGGTCTACGAATTTATCCTTATTCGTGATGATATCCTGATCGTTCAATCCAGCCAAAAAAGCATCAGGTAATTCTCCGCTTGTCAGAGCAGCGCTTTTCGCTTCTTCCCATCCGTTACGTTTCTGCAGCCAGTTGACATGAATTTTTGCATCAGAAGCAATGTGATTCAAATAAGGAATATCCCGAAGATTCTTGGATAGCTGATGTGTAGGTGTCATCACGCTAATCTGTACCCTGTCTTGCGGCTCTACATTGCTCTCTGAAGCACGGTCAGACTCATTATTCGCACTGCATCCATGAAGCAGTGTAATCACCGGTAGCATACATACAACTACAACCCATGGTCTCAATCCTCGCATATTGAATCCCCCCATAGCTTAATCAGCAATAGACAAGAAAATATTCACTTGTTAAACAATCTGAATTGTCCAGGTGTGACTCCTACATGTTTTTTGAAGGCGCGAATAAAGCTGGAAGGGTTAGTGTAGCCTACCTTACCTGCAATCCAATCAATGGTTTCATCGGAATGGATAAGCAGCTGCTTCGAATGATTGATTCGGCGCCCATCCATAAAGTCTTTAAAGTTCTGCCCGGCGTTCTTCTTGAAATAGTGGCTAAAATTCGATACCGACATTCCAAAGTGATCAGCAACAGCTTGTAGTGAGAAGTTGATATCGAACTGATTCTCTTGAATATATTGAAGTACTTCATCCAATGCAGCAGCCTTAGAGGAAGTATGCGTACTAGCCATCAATTCACATAATATGTCCGCGCTTTTCTCTAAAATCTCAGTGATCTGGGCTACCGTAATGCGATTATGAAACGATGTGATCCCAAGCTGCTCCATATTCCCCTGATGCTTCAAACGGATCAGATTGTTTAATATAATGGTCGAGATATTTACAAATACAGCCCGAATCATATAAGGAGGCGTTCGATCATGTTGAAGAAATTCAATGAGTCGATGAACGGTGTTCTGCACTTCAGTAGCATCGCCCGTCATGATGAACAACTCCAACGATTGAATCGTTTCTGCGGGATAAGGTACAGGCTCATTCCGCTGCAGCATCAAATCGTGAAAGGACAGGATGGAATCTTCATTCTTGATGCGCAAATGTTCGACTGTTCTAAGCGCATTAATATAGGAAGCATGAAATTCCCCTGGATTGTCAACGGTATTTCCTATTCCGATCACAAGCTTAGCGCCAGTAGCCAATTCAATCTCAGCCTGCAGCTTCAGGAACATCTCCCGTAATGCTTGCTCTGCTGTATGTGTGGAAATAAATAGAATATCATCATTATGAATGCTCCGAATAAAATATCCTTCCAGTGCATCTTCGGGTTGTAATTTAATGCTCTTCACGATTTCAAATACTTGATCGATATCCCCAATCACATTGATGACAACAGTCGTGCATTTTGCATTCGTAAAGGTGATGCCATAAGACTTTGCCTCTAGCAGTATGTCTTGAAGTGATGAGTACTGGCCACTTATGATTTCATATAGAATATTATCACGTAACTTCGGAACGATGCTTTGGACATTCAGATCTAATTGTTCTTTTGACTGGAATAGATTCTGGATTGTGGAGCGTATAATATCAAACTCATTGCCGCCACTCTCCGCGTTGCCTTTAAATGCATGCCTGGAGAATTGAACAAGAGACTTAATCGGGGCATAATTATTACGGATGGATAAATAGATGATAATGATCTCTGTGAGCAGGATTGATATAACCAGAATAATTGTGTTGCGCTGCGTTTCCTTCGTCTCCAAAAGTACCGATTCCAGCGGATTCATGCTTATGTATTTCCAGCCATTCTGCTTGGAAACGGTCTGGGAGGCCATATAAGCTTCTCCGTCATAATCAATTTCACCGCCTGATGGCGATGTTTGCAGCTGCTGAATAAACTGCTTGAAATTCGCATCACGCAAATCATCACGTTGGTTGAGTGAGAAGATAGGGTTGTTATGTTGATCAAGAATGATGAAATCTCCAGAATAGCTATTAGACACTGATTTCATCATTCGCTCGATCGTATCATGCCTGATCATATAAATGACGCAGCCTTCAGATTGATCGACGCCTAGAGGAAGAGGAATCATCAAAGTAATCATCTTAACGCGGCCTTCCCCAAGTATGGTAACATCCTCTGACGGACGAACTTGAATCGAGTTGATTACATTGATCGCTTGGCTGAACTGCTCTTGACTCCAAGAACTATATACATATCCATTCTTGGAATTCATAAAGCGCTCCAGTTCATAGATATACCCTGTACTTGAGAACAGATACCCACTTTGTTTGATATATAAGAAAGTATCATTCAAAAGGGTATCCGTTGTTTTATATTTCTTCATCTCATTAGCCACGACGTATCGCTGGTATGCATCATTTTTTAATAAAGATAATTTGATCTCAGCATTAGCTACAATCGATGTAGGGAGAGAATAGATCGGACGCATAAACAGATCCATACTGCTGGCTACTTGCTCGGTAATATGTGTATTCCAGTCCAATATTTTATTCTTCACAATCGAATTGGAATATGGATAGTAATAAAAAATAATAACAGAAAGCGGCAGCAACAAGACAATGATATATGAAAGTAGAAATTTCCATAAAATATTTATTCTAAATTTACGCATTCTTACCTCCATAATCATAATCACTGAGTAGAAGCTACTACAATGTACAGCTATACTCAGTGCATCTACTCATTCCTGTAGCTCAACAACGTCAACCGAGTTGGTCAAATCCGATGTTCCTCTTGCAAGCCACGCTGCATAAGCTCATAAGTAAGCGTGTTCAATCTCTTACCGAGTTCTAACACTCTTTAGCTTTACTATATGGAACGAAGCAACTCCCCTGCCAAATGAGTTCACTTCCAGCTCTCCTAAAGATTTCCTCCCCCCCTTATCCCTCCCACTTGTTAAATTTAGGCTAAATAATGATTGGTCCAAACAAGATTTACATTTCTATTAATCATTTAACAAATCTATATATGAATACGGTTACATGGCTAAAGTAGCACATGCATTGGCGATTGTAAATACCGAGACGTAGTTCATTTAAACTTATTCATATTTAATTAAACTAAATTTGCAATACAGTAGCTTCCAACTTAAAGATGGAATTTCCACGTACAGTGACAGCGAGGAAGAGTTCGTCATAATGCCCTTCTCCTATCCATATACATAATATGAACTACATTGATCGACCCATCTATTTGAAGCCAAACCCCATTTCGTGAGGGTTTATTCAGGTTGGATCTACAGAATTATAGGAGGGAGCACAGAATCATGCCAAGCGAAGAAATTAATGCGCTGGAGCGGGCGATTGCTGAAATTACGGAAATAGCTACTGGCTTCGGCTTGGATTTTTATCCTATGCGCTATGAGATATGCCCTGCCGATATTATTTATACATTCGGTGCTTATGGAATGCCGACTCGATTTGGTCACTGGAGCTTCGGAAAGACGTTTCACAAAATGAAATCCCAATACGATTTCGGGCTGAGTAAAATATATGAGCTCGTCATTAACTCCAACCCTTGTTATGCCTTCCTGCTCGACGGGAACTCGCTGATTCAGAATAAGTTGATCGTCGCACACGTGCTGGCACACTGTGATTTTTTCAAAAATAATATGCGTTTCTCCATGTCCAACCGGGATATGGTCGAGAGCATGTCAGCTACAGCAGATCGGATCGCCGGTTATTCAGTAACGTATGGTACCGATGCTGTGGAGAGTTTCATTGATTCAGTGCTAGCCATCCAAGAGCATATAGACCCCAGCCTCATCCAGCCGCGCAAGCTAGGTAAGACCCATCTGCTGGAAGCCAAAATGAGAGAACTCAAAGACGCCCCTCCTGGTGGCTCTAAATCATCTAATCCGTACGACGAGTTATGGAATCTAGACAAGAGTAATTCTGGACCACAAGAAGCAACCTCTGGAAATCGTGCGTTCCCACCAGAGCCGGAAAAAGATATCGTCTGGTTCATCCAGCAATATTCCACGGTCTTGGAGGATTGGCAAAGAGACATTATGACAATGCTCCATGATGAAATGCTCTACTTCTGGCCGCAAATGGAGACGAAGATCATGAACGAAGGCTGGGCTTCGTATCGCCAAGGTGCTTAAGTATCGAGGGACAAAAAATAACCGGTCGAGAGTGTATCTCGCCGGCTGATTGTGTTTGTTATTATAGACTGAATAGTGTGTTCATAGGTACTTGTAAATCTTTAAAAACGATGGATTGGATCGTTTCCCTGCTCCGTATATAAATGACGTAATTGGTAGCTACATCCTGCAGAGCATATACGGAGTGACGTACGTATTCAGGTAACAGTTAATAAACTTCAATTTATTGAATACACTAAGTATGTACACCTATACAGAAGTGTAAGGAGATGGCGAGTATGATTGACTATAAGTCGCTAGGCGAATACATAACATTTAGCCGCACGGCGAAAGGGTTAAGCAAATCAGAATTAGCAAGGCGAGTTGGTATTACACCACAGTACATGAGAGATATTGAAGACAATAGAACAATACCATCTGAGGAAAAATTGGAATTGATGGTTAATGTGCTTGATATGAAAGAAGTGGTTGCCTTTAAATTGGCGGATAAACTGCCATTGAGAATTATTAATAAGGCGAAGATGGATTATTTTGGTGGTTGATTTCGAAAGAGATTGATCTTGTATTCCATCGTTTCTTGGAGCCTATGCACTTTCCGTACAGTTCACCACGCTTTACCGCTTCGATCAAATCATTTGTTGAGTAAATTTCATCTTGGTGTATATCCTTTTCAGAGTCTTCAATCATTTGTCTGATTTCGGGATCAGAATCCTGTTCGTCAACGGGATTACACATTTCATACTCCGCGATAACGGTTCCGTCAGGAGCTTTCAGACTAAAATTCATCACCTTCACCCTCCTCAGATATTTTCATAGTAACATCGTAAGCATTAGCTTTATCCTCGAAATCATAGCATATCCCATGTTGTATCTCATTAGCAGAATACGGCTTCAAATTTGTGAAACAGGATTAAACTGAATAACACTTTCGCTTTTCGTTTCCAGATGTTTCAGCCACAGTTCCACCAACTGCTTACCATTGATGAGTTCAATGTCTAATCCTTCAGCATAGGTATATGCATTATGTGTAAACTTACCCGTTGTCATCACATATCCACCCACGGCATCCTGCTTCGTGGTGGGGTTTGAAACTCACAACAGATGATTAAAGCATTAGTTTTGTATACTAAATGATGAAAAAATCTAAAACCAGACTATCGCCTAATGTCTATATTTTAGGTAATTACTCAAAATCCTCAAATAAAAAAGTCATCTAAGTCTTTATTACTTTTAATAATTTTAGAATCGTTAACCCCACATAGCTTTGCAAGTGTAATTGAATGTTCAGCTTGCATTATGGATGAATTCTCACTCGAAAAAGTTTCTACGATTTCATGAGAAATTAACTGATATTCTTTCTCGATCTGTAAAGTGAATTCTTGAAGCAGAATTTCGAGAGAAACATCCAATTGCTGTATCCGTTCATAGAACTGCTGTATTACTTTTCTTTCTCTCGGTGTAACATGGTACAGTATTGCTTCTTCAAATTTACTAAGTAGTTCTGAAATAACCGGTCCAAGTCGAATGCGTAATTCTCTTAACACCAACATTATTAATCTTGCCCATGCTACATAATTAAGGTGGAGAATAAATGTCATCACATTTCCACCTTTAATTAATCCATGAACAGCAGCGTCTGTACCATCAATTAAACACAAAACACCGTTCCCTACAATTAGCATAATACGTAAATCTGCATGTTGTTTGGTTGGAATGCATTCCGACCAGTCTTTTTTTTCATAGAATCTTTGACGAATAACCCATATTGCTCTAATCATTAATTCTTCAATTAGAACGGGTATTGCCATAGCAGCACCAAATCTTAAGTCATAACCTTCTTGAAATACTCGCGTCATTACTACAGCAAGAGTTTGTCTATCTTTTCCAACTTGAAATTCTCCAAAATCACACAATTGAAATAATTCCATGAACGGGATTGATACGCCTGTACCACGTCCTAAGCTACCTAATCCCCTATTTCCTGAACTACCTGCCATATCTGACATTATGTGTCCAAGCCAATTGCAGAAACCAGAAAATATTTTTGCAATAAAATTCCCACCTTTAAGCGGTGATTTTAGATCAGTTGTATCAATCCGGATCAACTTACCATCGCTTAAGAAACTAGATGTGTTCATAAATTGGTCTAATATAGAAAAAAATAAGCCAATTGGATCCGGCGAATGTGATAATGATTTGTAGTGGTGATTCTTAGGCGCCATATTAAATAAATCATTAACTTCGCTTGTATTTTTTTGATCATAATTAACACCATAATTTCTTTCAAAAAAACCAATTGCTGAGGCTATATTATTTTCATTTCCAGATCTTGGATTCCAACCTGCAAGTTTTGCTGCCTTTTTCACAAGTTCATCTGCTGCTTCGTCTGTAATTTTCCCTAATTTACTCATTCCCGGCGCACCAACAAATAAAACGTCTATCAACCCTGCTGCTGCACCACAAAATGCAGCTATCATATAGTCATACTTATCACATTTTGCACGAGCCCATTCTTCTTTTTTCACTTCAGCCGGTGTAATATACCAACTTTCATCCATCATGTAACGATCTCTCCAATTTTTTGGGACAATGCCTCAGAAGAATTCATCATCTTCCTTAGATTATTTTTATCATCTTCTGTAAAACGTATGTAATCCTTTAAACCTAACTGTGACATTACAATAATTAACTTACTAATTTCTGTATTTAATGAAATGGTCGTTTTTCGAATTTCTCCTACTTTAATATCTACTTTTTTTATGCGTACTGTTTCATTTTTAACAGTCCTTGTGCTTATTTCAGCTTTTTCTGCAATTTTCTTATTCTTACTATTAGCAAGAACCCCTCCACCAACTAATGCAGCTCCTCCTATAGCCCATCCCACAGGACCTGCGAGTGCAAGAAATGCTCCGCCACCCGCCATACCACCACCACCTGCAATCAAAGCTCCTCCACCGAGCCATGCCAAAGCAGCATTTGTTGCTGCCACACCTGATAATGTCGCAATGGCAGTTCCAGTCGATGCCGTGCCAAAAGTCATGGCTATAGCCATCGCAGCAGTTGGAGCAAATGCCGCTACTCCTGCACCTGCCACAACTCCTGCACCTGCCACACCACCGCTTACTTTATCAGCCTTTTTACTTTCCAGTTCTAGTATCTTTAAATCTGACTCGAATTTATTTCTCCTTACTACAATCTCACTAACAATCTTATCGTATTCCTTTGGTTTATTAGCGAGGTTTTGAATATAACCTTCCACTGCTTTCAAGGTTATTAATGCTTCCAATCTCTTTTGGTGCAAATCTGAAATATTCTTTACTGTTCTTTCATATGTACTTTGATATTCCTTATTTGCTCTCTCCAACACAGCTAATGCTTCCTTTTTACAACCTGCATTCAGCATGACTTATACTCCTCTTCATTTTTTGTATATTTTCACCATACATCACATTTCTTGATATTTCTGTTTTTGTTTTTTTACATCCCTAATCCAATCTCCATTCAAGTCAAGCAAATTAGAAGAAGCTATGTATCGCGGTTAATATGATCTCGGTCGATCTTGCTTGTTTCAACCATTATCATGTCTCCTACATTTCCCTCTCTATCCAATTGACAGCCGCTTTTTGTAAGATTTGCCGATCCTACAAAAGCGAACTTTTCATCTAGAAAATAAATCTTTGCGTGAAGATCCGGTAACCATCGTATTTCAAATCCATGTTGGCTAAGCAGTTCAAGCGCTGCTACATCCACGCTTCCATTCACTTATTCAACCCCAGGCGGCACCGTGACAAGAGAACGCTTTTTGATTTTAGTAGGTAGACTCCTAATTAATTCATTAACAGCTGGCAAAGTCACATAAGGCGAAATAATGGTAATAGAACGGGTAATTTTCGCTATTTGTTCAACTATTGACTTATGGAACGAACTTCCCAAGAACTGGATCATAGAGATTAGCCTCCTCACAGCAATCATATCCATCGATAAATTACCTTGCATTATTCGACATGAAAAATAAATTACCTGCAAGCAGCCTTGATTTCAGGCACAAAAAACCGACTCCCGAATGAGTCGGCTGTTGATCAATATTTAAGATTGCGCTTCATTGCTCCGTGTTTGAACGAAGTAATCACGTATCGTTCACCGTTGTCCAGCACTTTATAGGACACGACATAACGATCTACGATACAATAATAGGTATTGGGATATTCACGTGATGGCAAGATCGTCCCTATACTGATAACTTTATCTTCTACGCGTCGAATGAGATTGATCTTGTATTCCATCGTTTCTTGTTCTGTGTAATGATCGCTCTTGATTTGATGGAGCCTGTGCACTGCCGTTTCGGTCCATTGAACAATCAATTACAGTTCACCACGCTTTACCGCTTCGATCAAATCATTTGTTGAGTAAATTTTCCCTTGATTTATATCCATTTCAGAAGCTTCGATCATTTGTCTGATTTCGGGATCGGAATCCAGTTCGTCAACGGGATTATATACTTCATATTCCATACCAGCGATACGAATAAATTCTTTACGGTCTTTATGATAGGATTCGATAACGGTGCCGTCAGGAGCTTTTAGACTAAAATTTATCATCTTCACCCTCCTCAGATGTTTTCGTAGTAACATCGTAAGCATTAGCTTTATCCTCGAATTATAGCATATCCCTCGTTGTATCTCATTAGCAAAATGCGGCTTTAAATTTGTGAAACAGGACTCAATCCAGTAATACTTTCGCTTTTTGTTTCCAGATGCTTCAGCCACAGTTCCACTAACTGATTGCCATTAATGAGTTCAATGCCTAATCCTTCTGCATAGGTATATGCATTATGTGTAAACTTACCCGTTGTCACCACATATCCACCCACGGCATCCTGCTTAATCATCTGTGAATGAATAATTGCGATGGGATCAAAACCAACCGGATTAAAATCGTTGTAGCACTTTACTTGTCCCAGGTATAGCCCCTCATCAGTGTGTTCTAGAATGTCAATCCCAAAATCACCTGAGCTTCTTGTAACTAATGTAGTGCCACCGCGCACAGACTTCATGATATCAGCTACAAAATACTCGAATAGTAAAGGATCTTCCTCTTTATCCTGCTCCAAATCCCGTTTAAAGCGATTAAACAGACCAATACGAATCGTTTCCTTCATATCTTCATGAGATGAGAACGTATCGAGTGCATTCATTCGGTAGCTCTCCAGCAACTTCTTCTGATCGAAATACAAATATAATAAAAAAGCCATTGCTATGAATAATATGCTAAATAACATTGTCATTTATACCACTCCCTCTAGCTCTCATCCTGTCCACTTCATTGAACTTTCAACCATATGAACGGATGGATAGGGATCACCCGACCGACTGCTAAATATGGATGGAGAATTCGGTATAGTCAAGAAACTAGACTTGTACACGCAATTAAGTGATTAACTAATGAGTAATACTATACGGCAGAAAGTTCCTAGCAAATGAAATAAAGCTAGGCTGCGATGAGCAACGCCTAGCTTTGATCTGATCCATTAAAGATCGAGTTCCCAAAAAGTTATTAGCTACTGTACTTTCTTTCCTGGTTTTGTTTGTAAGTCAAACCATCGGAATCTAGCCATTCCATCGGTCCTGCTGCGGATCGTCCTAATATTACCGCAGCAGCGGCACTAATACTTGAGAAGATTGCATTTTCTTTAAATACATACAAGTTATCATTATCTGCTAAGACATTCGTTGCAACTAACTTTTCTCTGAGCTTGAGATAACCTTCAGGCATTGAATTTTGCACCTGCTTCAAACATTGCGAGTTCTCTAATACAACGAATCCTTCTTCAGTTTCAATCAGCCTTGCTTCTGCCAACTTACTTTTTAAATAGTACATCTTTGAAGACTCAGACTGTTGTAACTCGCTTCGAACATCGCTTGATGGTTTATATACAGCTGGAACAAGGAACATAAAATTAACAACAGGCAGAATTAATTTGATTTGTTCCAAATAATATTCCATATCAGATCGGTCAGCCTCCGGCAACGTGGCTAGTTCAGGATTCACACTATTATCAATTTCAGCAGCTTTAGCTTCCCGAGCTAATCCAATAAGCTTGGATTCAAGATGCTTAATATGTGACTTCGTTAACATTTCATCTTTGCTTACAAACGCTACCAGTTCAACAAAATCTTTCTCAGAATTGGCAAGATGCTGCTTTAATCTCTTCTTGAGATTTTCCGCCTCTCCAATATAGACACGTTCATTAAAGTTATCGCTGTTAGGCATGGATTTGAGAATATAAACACCAGGGCGCTCGAATTCATCACGGTCTAATATTTTAGATAATGAAGACCGCTGCGAGTAGATTGCTTTCCCAGACCAATTGCCTATCTCGATCGTTCTTGGACCTGTTGCCAACCCATCGATTAGAAATATTGTAAGTTTCTTTCCCATTGAGATCTCCTTTTAACCTATTACAATTTCTATTTATATTATACTTTCAATTCAATATTGTCTCCCTAATTTCTCACTTACGGATGAATCTATCACTAGGTCTGCTTTGTTTCCCAGTAATACAGATTTTAGCGATGCAATTGCCTGATTTTTTAACGCGAGGTCCGTCCTCCATCTACGTGGATGTGAATAGTGTCCTTTATTATCAACCGCACATACCAAACGAGATATGCCCTCCGACCAAGTGCGAACTTGTTGCATCTCCTGATCAAAAGCACCATTTACAAAACCCATAATTACAAAATTAGCTTTGTCACACTCATTCATAAACATATCTCTACTATGAGTTATTGGATCTTCAAGCAACGTTAGATTGGTAGATGAAAGAGCTTTTTTAGCTCGATTGTGATATATCTCAGCCTTTTGACCATCTGGCTGACGAACATTAGAAAGATTATACACTCGCAATATCCCATTCGGTTTAGAGCGTCCTATAGCTTCATAAGCGCTGTTTATCACTTCAATAACGTTCTGCATAGAAAGATCAGGAAAATCACTAGCCTCAAAAGTATCCACCGAACCTTTACCGCTCTTAAATGCTTCCCATTCCGGTACTTTATTAAATTCAAACTTACCGGGATTAGTCATAACGACCATACCCAGCAACTCATTGGATTCTCCAAAATGAATTTCTGTAGTGTGCCTTATTAATAAAATCTCTTCTTCATGCAACACTCGAGTCATTGAAGCTGTAACACGTTCTGGATATTTTCTTACCATACGCAACCACCCTTCATGATAATTTATGACTAAATGTAAATCTTAATGACCTACATAGAAAAACAGGCTGTGGGGTGTCATTGATAACTAATTCTAGTGTTTCAGCACTTCCTAAATCGGATTATGTTCCGATTACTTTTTTTACTTTTCGATATTTAAAAAGTTTCAATTTAAACATTCAGTGCGTTTTTAATGTCTTTAATGTATTCAGGGAACAAACGCTCTTGATACGCTGCGCAGTTTCGTTCTTGCAAAAGGTGCTTTAAGGGCAGTAAATGCTCATTGGTTATAAATTGCAATCGAGATTCGTTTCTTAGCGGCACATCCGAAAGGCTACTCGTATAACTCTCAGCATCAAAACGCCACAATACTAATTTATGTCCAAGCCTGCGACTGACGTTCTCGGCAATAATAAGACCGTCCACATCGTGGTCCCCGGAATAATAAATTACATCAGCGGTTTGAGACAATTTATCGAGCATCTTAAGCGAAGCCAAACTCAATTGACCATGCGTGCATAAGATACTTGGAAAGTTATCTTCTTGAATAAAACATTCAACAAGACTAGAAAACAAAGAGGAATTTTCTACAATAAAAACGGTATTTTGATAAGTTTCAACTCGCTTTAAACGAAGCACATCGCGAAGGGGTAAGTTGATAAATGTTTTTTCCTCAGTAGCGGCATCCAGCATAAGAAATGAAGAGTCATCACTCTTATATCCACGAATTCCGAAACACGACACTTGGTTAAGAACATCGTCTCTCCAAATACCAAAAAAATTTAATATCTCAGTCATTTCTTCGGCTCTAGGTTGCGATTCGTAACTTTTAACATCATCATTTTCCAGTAAAATTTGAAGAAAAGAAATAAAAATACGTCCCGCTTCTGTATCGAGATCCAGAAAGTGAGGATTTCCATTGATTTCAGACGCGAACAGCGGAAGTCTGATCGGTTCATCCAAAGGAAGTTTGGAAATAGCAATAAACACAGAAGGCAAAATGGAACCTAATAACAATTTATCTCGCTCATATAACAAATGCACCTGAGCGCTTCCGAGAGACCTTGATTGAATTCGGTCGTAAATAATATTGCCCAAAGCACTCTTGTAAGGCAGGTAGCTGTTTTCAAAAAAAGAAAACTTAACGGAGCTACGTATTTCTCTTTCCTTTTTGTTAGTTAAAATCGGTTTGCCAAAATAAGATTCTAATAGGTCAAGGAAAGGGATGTTCCCGTACAGCGTTTTGCTGTATTCCTCAACAATTTTTTCAACAGAAATAGTAGCTACGCCATTAACTATTTTAAGCGGTTTGGCTAAAAAGCGTTCAATGGCGTTAACTTCATTTGGCTCTATATCTTTCAACTTCACGGTTCCGCTTAACGCTTGAAGACCTTTGTATCGCTTCAATATAAGGGGAAAGAGGCGGTCAAATCCTCTTTCCTCCTTGAAATATTGTGTGGCTTCTGCAATAGTTGGCATGGTTTCTTCCTCGTTTACATGATTTAGAAAAGAACAGCTTGTTCGTTTACTATTTCAATCGTATCTTCCGGCATAATGTCATCGAAACTATCAGCGATTATGTTTTTTTGAATGCCGTCCCACTCGTATTGAGTGGTGATAACGTAGCTTGCGTTTTGCGGACGGGACAAGTCGTAAATAGAAAGATGTTTCACTTCAGAAAAACATCCCCACAATGCTTGCGAATTCAAGGTATAGTCAAAATCAAACATTTCGATAATCTTAAAGGTTTCTTCTATGTTGTTATCGTCAACGCCTGCGAAAGCTTCGTCGAGTGCAAAAATACGCGGGGCATCTTCGCCGGCGCTTTGAAGTCTAGCATCGACAGCAGCAAGTAACGGCGTATACATCGCGAGCGCCTTTTCGCCTCCACTGAACGAGTTGAAATGCTTTGTCTGCATTTCTTTCATGGTTTCTCCTGGTTTTTCATACCTTATGATGATTTCATACCATTTGCGATAGTCCAGAACGGATTTGATTACCTCCAAGAACTGCACTTTACCGTCAGCCTCCATGATTTTCTTCGCCGCATTTACCTTCGAACGGAAATGCTGAGATATACTGAGTCGATCATGATCGGCTAGTAATTTGGGGTCGCGTTCGAGCAGTTTGACCAAATCTTCGGTTTTTAGTTCGCCTTCCTCTTGCTTGGTAATCGGTTTCCATTGGACTTGGAACCTCAAGCCGCTTGAATTTTTCGCAAGTTCCATAAAAGCACTGATGCGATTCACCCAATCATTAGCACTACGAATCTTGTTGCGAATCGTTTCTCCAATGGAATTAATCATAATATCTTCGAAGAGTTCGCGGTCTTTATCAGTGAGTGTTTTCTTTTGCATATTAACGTAGCCTTCGAGTTTCGTGCGTAATTCAGATGGTGAAAGCGTACGAAGTTCACCTTCAATTTGAAGTTGAAGCGTAATTTTCGAGAACTGCGCTACCGATTTTAGCAGTTCTACGTTTGCTTGTTCCTCTTTTGGAATGTTTGTGAAGTTAACCGTGTAAGGAACAGCTTTTAATTCCGCATCGTATTCAATTAAGCTCATGCTGCTTGCTGTAAAATTTTTTGTCAATTCAGTATTTACTTGAGACTTTTCCTTTTTGTCGAGCAGAGCGCCAAACTTGTCGTGAATTTGCTTCGCCATCATCTTGGTATCCAACGTTTCATCAAGCTCATATTCCGAAACATTTTCTCGTACATCTTGGACAAAAATCACTTCCCATGACGAGCAAAGCTCGTTGTAAAAATGAATCGTCGATGTATGTGAAGGCAGGGATTCAACCATGGTTTCAATTTTGTTTCGAATAACTCCTACATCCGTTGCGAGTTGACTTATTTCAGCCGGCAAAGATTGAAGTTTCGCAATAACCTTCGCGATGTGTTTACGTACTTCTTCGGCACCGCTTAGTTTCAGTTGGTCATTAAGAGACTGTATATATTTCGATGTTCGGTCTATCTTGTTACGGATGGTAAACAATTCTCCCCTATATTCCTCGAGTTCGTTCTCATGATCTTCCTTGTTCTCTTGTTCCGTGCGAAAGGAATGACGTTTATCAACAAGAGAGCGGAAATCGCTTTTGATATTTGTCAAAAGGAGTAAATACGCGCTCGTTTGTTCAACGGCTTCCGAGAATGCTTTCTCTGTAAGTGGCAGTTTTGTGAAAGCAACCATAGCTTTAACAGTCAACAGTAGCCCTTCTAGTTCAGCGGCTAGTTTTTTATGTTGCTCCATCTTGTTATCCAATTCGGATTTGACGATATACGTAATAAAATTCTTTTTTTCTTCGTACTGATTCTTTGCTGTTTTTAACGCATTAAAGAACGGGAAAGAAGAAAACTCATTTGCAATCTGTTGCTTCGTTTCAATCCATGCCTCTTTTTGCGAATGAAGCTGTTCGAGTTCTTCCTCAATAGTTGCAATTTCTCCTTGAATACGGACAATCTCTTTTTTACGAAGCAATTCACGAGCCGTTTTACCAATAAACTTTGCGTCGCCAAAAGAAGGAGATGTTCCTTCTACGATACCGGTTTTAAATTCGCCGGTAGCTGTGACGAAAGTTTGGCTTGTATGGTCAATCGAAATGCCCATTAAGATAGCAAGTATATCGGTATCAGAAACGTTGTCACTTGAAACAGGGGTCAAATATTCGGTCAAATTACAGTCACATTTGTTGTTGCGTGAGAGTACAACACTGTTTGTTTTGGCTTTATCGTAAGCATGAACAGGAACAATAACTGCGTTAAGCAAATCAAGCTCAATAGCGACCGACTCAATATTTGCTTTCGTTTCCTCACTCAAACCTTCTTTAAACTCAACCGCCGCCCAAAACGGGATAAAAGGAATACCCATTTCAGTTAGCCCTTTGAATTGCTCAGTCTTAGCGTCAGATATGTATGGCTCAATTTCTTTGTTATTTTCAAGGTCAGTAAGAGTAGCTTCGAGCTCCCCTCTTCTCAACTTCAAGGAATCCATCAGGTTTTGAAGTTTAATCGACTCCAATTGTGCATGTTCAACCTGAGCATCTTTCTCAATCAAAAGCGGACCTTTCAATTGCTCGTCCGACACAGAGATCAGGTACTCCGGAAGCAAATCGAGCGTTTCTTTTATCGCCCCATTGCTTGCGGTCAATGTGCGAAGCGACTCAACCCACACCGACAACTCTTTCACGCTCTCTTCTCTCTCCCAATCATAGGTGTCAGCAAGTTCCTTGAGAAGTTCGCGTTCTTCATTGTACAGGCTATGTAAACGTTCGATTTCGGATTTAAGCGCATTTGTTTTTTCTTTATGAGACTCATATTCTTTAATCTTGGAGCGTGTTGTCTGAAGTGCGGAAAGGTATTTTTTCGAATCCTGTTCCCAAATGGAAAAGTCATAGGTAGTATCATCGGCACATTTTTTAAAATGAGTGAGGTGCTGAAGGTCATCAAAGCCGGTATCTTCGATCATATCTTCGAGTTCTACTAAATAAGCACCTATTTCTCTTTTTGCAGTGTAAATTGCATCTTCGAGTTTCCTGATTTTTTCAATCGATTTCGTAACCAGGTCGTTTTTTGTGTTATAGCGCTCTTTTTTTGCAAGAGCTTCTTTTGACATCTGCGTCAGTTCCCGTTCAGCTTTATCTAGATTGCCTTGCAGTTTAGCTACCTCACCGCCCCGATATTCATCATACTCTCGGTTTAAAACTTCGAGTTCATTGCTTTTACTTTCCTTTTCGGCTTCCATCGTTTCTTTCTCAGCCGATTTAAGGTGAATCGCATTTTCCATTTCCATAAATTTCTTGACGTGACTTTCTAGGATGCGTTTATTGTCGAGATAATACTTTGCTTTCTCGGCAAATACGTATCGCTTATATTTGGCATATTCAGTTGCCAAACTTCTAACCGCTGCCAAGTCCTGCTCATGTTTTTCGATGGTTGCTTGAGTTTTGTCCATGGATTCAACAGTAACGGTAAGCGGAGATATTTCCTTGTCCGAAATGGGCATAAGTGAGTTGTGTAGAACTTCTTTGAGTTTGTTTGGACCCGCTTCACGCGACAACTTCGGGCTTTTTAGCTGCGTCAAAACCTCCGTGAACATCTCTAGATGCGAAACATCAGGGAATTTGAACAAATGGCTGTTAACGAGCGCGGCATAATGAGATTCGTCAACCACTATGCCGCTGTTACCTACGGCTTTAACAAACTCCTCGCGGGTCAGAGGCAGCCGTTCCCATTTTCCGTCCAACTTTTCGCGTTTGTAGACGGGAAGGGGATTTTCTCCTTTGTTAATTCTACGGGAAGGGTCGTGAATCACGAAGCCCCACGCATTTTTTAGGCGGTTGTCTTTGCGTTTTGAATGAAGACCAAAACCGGTCGTCATATATTCCTCGGTCTTCTCTCTTTTGTACTCAATGGCGATATAACCAATCCGCTCTTGAATATCGCGATTCACCGATTCTTCGCCTAGCAGGATTTCATAGAGTTTCCTCGCCGAGGAACCAAAAGGGTCTAGTCTTGATGGGGATTTATTCCCGTCGAGTAAAAATGTGAAGAGTGATTGCATTGTAATAGATTTTCCGGAACCATTGTGTCCTCGAAAAAGAATGCAACCATTTTTAAATTGATATACTTTGTACGGATAGTACCAGTAGTTGCACAGTATAAGCCTGTGAGGTTTCCATCGGTTAGTTTCTTTTTTGAATGTAACCATGAACTGAGCCCCTTTTAGGATGTTATTTTTTCATCGAAGCGAACCGTAGCGTCATACAGCATGAGTCCGCCATCATCTAGCGGGCGAGCCAAATTCCATTTATACAGAAATTTCGTAATGGTCGTAATTAATTCATGAACGCTTTGGGATTTTAATGTGGCTGTCCATTTACTGCTTTTTTGTTCGATAAGTGTACGAACGATGTCTTCTATGTGCGCGACAGATAGTGAAATGTTTCCATTTGCCGTAGAAATAATAGATTCATCAATATAAAGGCTGCGAACTTCGCTAGCAAATTGAACGACCAAGTTGGATTCCGCATTGTCGGCTGGAAAAGTAAATTCGTTTCGCCGACTGCTTCTTCGTGTGAGCATTGCAGTGTTGAGATATAGTTCAAAATTCATATCATAGAATTTATCCGCGTGGTCTCCAATATGGTGACCGTAGGTGCGCAAGTAATCAAACTCCATCCCTTGAGCTTCATCTTTATACATTACCGGCTCCAAAAACAGTCGCCGATACATTTTGTGTTTGGTTTCGATACCAAGTCCTTTCTCTTGCTCCGTTTGCATCGAAATGATATCGTCTAGTGTATTTGCCTTTGTAATATCGAAGCCGAAATTACGAATAAAATATTTACCAAGCCCCGTGCTCTTCAAAAGGGCGTCGTTGGAATCTGAATTTCGAAATCCGTCCAGTTCTCTGTCGACCACAATAATTAGATGTCTGCGTTCCGCCTCTTTCAAAACGCGGATTACCGATAAACGATTGTAGTACCCTTCTGCTTCTTTCCAACTGATGAGGGTCGTTTCAGGGAGTCCGTCTGAGCCGATTCGTTCCGGAAAATACGCAACGATTGCTTCGCAAACATCCGATATTGTAAATTGCTGTGTCGTTTTCCCTTCTAAGAAAGCGAGCAAGCAGAAATAGAAAACATAGTCTTTGTTTTCTTTAAAATCTTCGATGCCCATATCCGGTTGCGGCGTAAGCTGAAATTTCTCTAGCTTCGCAAAGTCGCTTCCTACAACGAGCTTAAACCGGAATGTATCTCTAAAGTAGGTTCGAAGCTCATGTTCGTATTGTCTGATGTAAAAAAAGAGCTCTTCGTTTTCGAAACGCAGAACCCAAAAATCATCCAACAGCCGCTGAATACATTCCAAGTATTCATCCGTAAGTTTCTTCATCGTTTATTTCACCTCGCTAAAGGTAAATTCGTAATCGGGCAATTTTAGTATCCCATCAGGAGAATGCAATTCGATAATATCTTCACTCACTTGCGCGAGCTTAAACTTAACGCCATGTTCCGTTCTTCCTTCGCAAATGTTCGAATCTTGCGTCTTGGACAACATCCCTTTGTTAATCCAGGTCAAGATAGCGCTACGAATGAATGGCTCAACAGTACCTAATTCACGAAGCGCCAAATAGTTACAATCCAGCAGCTTTTTTATTGCTTTTTCTTCATAATCCCGTCGCGCCTCCAGCATTCGTTTACGTTGCAACGCTTCTTCGTCCATCGTCGGAACTTTCAGGCTACGCTTTGTTTGTTTATCCGTAGGCGACTTTGCACGGTATTTAATATCCACTTCCTCTGGCTGACAATCCCAGATCGTATACTTAGTAGAGTCTGTTTCTTTTCCGTTTGTTTTGAAATGTTTGATGTTATCAAACCCGAAAAGAAAACTAAATAATTTACCTGCCTCTTCCAGGTTGTTTTGTTGGTGCACTATTTTAGCCAGGTGCAAATAGTCGGTTTTGCGATTGCGCGTATAAAATTGCCGTTCAGCAGCTTGCTGCGCAAGTTTCGTAACACGCACAATCGAACTATTCGTTCGTCTTTCTAATTGCCGCACTTTACTTTCTTTTGCTTCTCTAGAGATGAACCAGTGCGTGACACCTAGCCAAATTTCGTCGTACGCCATTTCGAATTCACTGTCAGGAATAACCTCGGTCTTTGGAATTGTGCGTTGAAATTGAATCAAATATTTCTTCAAAACAGCAAATCCCGGACCTTCAATATCCCGCAGGAGCTGCTCGATGTAAGGCGCATTTCTCTTTAGTCCAATAATGAAGTTGGTTAAATACGCTACAAATTCGTCTTTAAAGACGATAAAAGCGTCCGGTTGTGCCATAATCGCCTCTAATTTTTCTGCATTGATATGGGACATATACGTCGAGGCATTGTTATCTAATTTTAAAAATTTATCGAACATATCTTCCCAAACTTCATTTAGGTAAACTAAATCGTCTTTATCCACGGTTTTCCTTCGGCTAAAATCACGAAGTCTATGCAGTGCGTTGTAAAGCTTCTCTGGAAGTGTCGGCTCCAATGAGGTACCGATGCGATGAAAGTTTTTTTCGAATGACGTCAGCATTTTTTCGATTTCAAAAGTAAAGTCCGTCAAGATAAATAATCTTCGATTTCTTTTGAACTCATCGATGCCTTCGACTTCAGTGTTATCCGGAATCTCTGTCAAATTGTTACTCTTCACAAGTGCGTTTAAATCCGCGAACAACTCTTCTATGTTGTAATCACCGAACTGAGGGTATTGTATCAAATAATTAAAAATTTCGATTGGTAAAACTTCGGTATTAAAAATACGTTTTTGTTCGTACATATATCTTATGATTGGACGATAACGGTGCGTTTTTTTCGTAGACAAATAGGATGCTTCCTTCACATCCGAAAACAAAGTTGCGTCCATACGCGCCTGCCTTTCATCTCTTTAGTCTATTGAAAATAGGTAATCATATATAGTTAAATAGTACCATCTTTTCACAATGGAGGGAACGTATCCTCGACTATAATATTTGTCTATTCGACATTAGCCCCATTTACTCGTCTTGCTTTATTAAGATTTTAAATTAAAAGGACTGTTTCGAAATACCAAAAAAAGCTAAGCTGCCGATAAGCAGCCTAGCTCGATCTTATTCTACTTCAGATAGTGAAATATATGCCACAGGATTTCCCGCCCCAAATTTCTTTAGCAGTTGATCTTGAGCAAGTTGTAATTTTTGAATAATGTCAGAGCTTGCCACCTTACCTTCAAATTGCAGTCTCCCTTTAAGTTCTCCTTCTTCTACAACTACCCAACTAGTAGGTTGATAAACACATTCGACCTTTCCCTGATTGATACCTACTGCATACTTAATGTATTTGATACGCTTCTTGCTCATTCTCCAATGCTTTCGTGTAGCTTCATAATGATCTCGGTCTTTAAGACCTTTATGGATTTTAAATAATACGATTTCTTCTTTCATCTATGACATCTCCATCCTATGTTTATTACTTACAGCTTCCAGATCCCTGCTGCGATGCCAGCTAGATTTTCTGTCCGTTCCTGAATTGTTGCGATATCCCATTTCGAGTAATTCATCAGTTGTTTAGTCATTACGATCAATGATTGCTCATAATTTTTCTTTTTTTCTTCAAAAGGATTATTGGATGCTGAGATGTTTAAGCTTGAACCAAGTAGAGTCAGATTCCCAATTTTATTAACATAGACATCATGTAAATCTGCATCATTCCCCAAATACGTCTTCCAATCCCCATATTCTTTTTTGCTGCTGTTAGACTTAATCGATTTTGGCATTATATGCTCGATATGGACAAGAGATCGGTTTGCTATACTTTTTTCTTTACTGAAGTTTACATGGTAATCCTCAATCCGTTCCAATATGTATTTACATTGATCATCTTGCCTGAAGTTCTTCGTTTTAAAATTAGCAACGAAATCTGCGTCCGATGGAATATAATCAGCCCTAGTCAGTACCCCTTTTATATATTCTACACAACTAGTGTCAACTGGAGTATTGAGCGCCAAATGATTAAATATTGAATCTAAGTTGTTCGTCGACCAACTACAAATAGCTCGTCTCAATGCAAATGTCTCAATTTGGTTAAGAATGGATACAAGTTGCAGTTCAGTCACTTGGTTTTTAAGTAATTTCAACAAGAGTGTATAGCTGGTCGCTGCCCCAATTGCGTTTATCGCTCGTAATTTTTCATTAACGGATGGATACTTTGTAGTGGCTGTACATATTTGATTATAAAAAACGGCGTACTCTTTCAGTTCATCTACCATATCTACAATAGAATCTGACTTATCAACTACGGTTTTGTATCGATCATATAATTTATTAAACGAAAATACGCCTTCAGTTTTGGACAACAATACTTGTCTAAAGAAACGGAGATGATCCAACTGTCCAACAAGTTCAACTATTTCATCCCAAGTCTCAACGATATCATCAAGTTCATCTTCGGAAGTACGAGCAGCTTTACTTAAAATGTAATTTTTAATCAGGTCTGCTGCCGAGAGAGATAATCCCCGATCATTCAGAGTTTCAAATAATCTAAATGCATCCTTATGAGACATCACCTGGATTAAAACTACCTTCAATGATCCAGTTATCGTCTTTGCTAACTCGACCAAATCATTTTGCTCGGAAAAAAGACCTCTAAAAAATTGATACGCCGAATACATATTCGAATTCGTCATCTCTTTTATTTTCCGATCAACAATTGTTGCAAAATCATCCCTGTCTAATTTACCTGGTATAAGCTTCGGCAAGTTTTTATTGAACATGGTAGAACTATGTAAATATCCATGAAGAGCCTCTCCGATCGATACTTCCTGTACTCCTCCGCTCTGGATCAAACTGTCACGCAAAGCAGCAATAAGCAAGGAAAGCGTAGTTAATCGTTGTTGCCCGTCAACTACTTCAAATTGATTAATTTCAATATTATGCTGAGGATTAATAACCACTATAGAACCAAGGAAGTGATCTTCCCCAACTTCTATGTTCTGAATATCATTCCATAAATCCATCCATTGATCTTTGCCCCATAAATATCTTCTTTGGTATACAGGGACAATAAACTGTTCATTTCCAACCGAAAATAAACGCATTACCGACATTTCATTAGCTTCTATGGTTTTCTTCAATTATAATTACCTCTCTCTAGTTCAATGGTAATAGATTAATAGGGAACATTCGACATCGCCGCCTTTAAAACCTTCATATTTGAAAATTCCAAGCGTATACATAAAACAAGGAACATTGACTATAAAGTTAACTTCAATAACCGGTTAACCTCAATCATATCAACGGTTACTTAGTTAACCATTCCAAGGAGCTGTGTAAAAGATATGGCAGATCCAACATTCGGAGTTAAGATTGCTCCAGAACTGAAGGAAAAGATCGATCAACTCTTCAAAGATTCAGACTTCAGTACACAAAAAGAATGGTTCCAGCATATGCTCTCTATCTATGATTTACACCAGTTAAGAAACCAGGACGGTAGCAAACGATATGCCAACGACTTGGACTATATCGTACAGAACCTAACACGCGTCCAAGAAACCATCGTACAAATGATGAAGAAGACAGCCGATGATGCAGCACATCAAGAAGCCGAATCAATAAGAACATCTGATGAGCTAAAGGAGCAACTTCGACAAAGCGATCAGTTGTGTAAAAGTTTAGAATCAAAACTAATTGAAACAGAAGAGTTGACAAATCAGCACAAGAATAATCTGACGGATCTACAGAAGCAAAGCGGCGTACTTGACGATCTCTGCAAAACATTAAAGAATTCCCTGCTCGATAGAGAAGCCGAAATAGATGCTTTAAAACATGAACGAGCTCAGTGGGTATCCTCCGACTATCCTGCTACAATCCAGAGCCTAACGACAGATAATCAAGCCCTTAAGCAACAATGCCAGATGCAACAGCATCAGATCGATCTATTGCGAATGGAATATGAGAAGAAACTAGAAGTAGAACAATTAAAAACGGGTTTTGCCAGGAAAGAAGCCGAGTTGCTCCTATTGTCCCAGCGTAAACGCAAAGAAGACCCTGATGATCCACCTCGTAAAAGAGGACGTCCAAGAAAAGACGAATCTATACTGTCTGTCAGTGGGCAACAACAATTATTCACTGATGTTTATGATGACGTAGAAGATGAGCAGAATCAGGAATACGATCTACCTGATGACGCTGAGGGTTTGTTTGAAATGCTCGGGGATGAACCTCCTCAAACGTAAAAGGAATGAACATAGCCCCCGTCCGTATCCGGCGGGGGCATTCTTAAAGATATTGTTAAGTTTTATAACGGCTGTAGTTTAATTTCAATATCCTCATGCCCATGAACGATCACATATTGTATCAATGTTTGAATAATTCCTTTCGCTTGCTCGACCGGTAGCAATTCTATAGCGCTAATGATATTATTCACTTTATCGTTCAGCTCTTTCTGAACCTGATCCATGTTTACTGTCTTGACTTCACTATGAGACATTCTCTCCAAATCGGATAATATTTCATCCAATTTAGTCTTCTCTTCGTTCAAATCGCCTAATTCAATTAATCCCGAGGTATAGGCTTCGATCTTCCGTTTATAGCGCGCTTTTGCGGTGTTTGCCTTATGTTCTAGCTGCTCCCGCTCATCTTTCACGAGCGAGTCCTTCGCCAAAACCATTAGTAATCTGGAATTATCTTCAACTAGTTTTAGTAAGCCTTCTTTAAACCATTCCTCAACTGAATCTGCCCGATATTGTTTACTCATGCAAGTCCCTTTATTCTTATTAGCTGAACAGCGATATACCCGATATCTTCTGGCAAGAGAACCCGAAAATCCGATGCTCATACCCGAACCGCAGTTTCCACATCTCAGCATGCCCCCCAGCAGATGAGGGCTTGTTTGTGCTCTTGGAGCCATAGTGGTCTGCCCCATTCGCTTCTGTACACGATACCACAGCGGTTTCTCTATAATGACAGGTAGACAATCTTCCACGTTTACCCACTCCGATTCATCCTTGTCTTTACGTTTTGATTTGCTCGAATCTATCCTATTCCAGACCAATGTACCTTTATAAGCGGGATTCGTTAACATCAACTTAATCGCTCGAATTGACCACTCTTTCCGTTGTCTGGATGGAATACCCTCCTCATTTAATCTCTTCGCAATGGAATAAAAACCGAGCCCCTCATTCAGATACAAGTCGTACACCCTCCTTACTATCTCCGCTTCCTTTTCATTAATCACCAAGGACTTGTCCACTAGGTCATACCCGTAAGGGCTTTGCGTTAACCATTTCCCTGTAGTCGCGGCGTGAAACATATTTTCAAATACGCGTTCGCGAATTCGCTCCCTCTCAAACTCCGCAACAGCCCCTAGAACTTGCAGTGTAAGACGACCAGATGGAGTGTTGGTATCAAATGATTCGCTAATGGATACAAAAGATACTTCGAAATTTTGGAACATGTCGATTATATTAAGTAAATCTAATAATCTTCTACTCATCCGATCGAGCTTGGTAACCATGATACGAGATACGCTTCCACTTTTCACTGCATTTAGTAATCGCTTTAACTCTGGACGATCCAAGTTTTTAGCTGAATAACCATCATCGATAAAAAGCTGAACCTGGTCTGTCCAACCCATTGCCCGACAATATGCTGTTAATCTTTCTTGCTGTTCATCCAGTGAAACACCCTCTCGTGCTTGTTCATCCGTTGAGACCCGGCAGTACACAGCCACGAATCGGAGGTTAAATGTCTCATCTTCCCGTTGTTTTCCGCTCATGACTTCACCCCTTGTTCATACCTATGCCTGTCCTGTTGTATATATGTTAAATCACCTCATGATCCAATTGTAGTAATCGTTTTAACTCTAGACGATCTATTTTTTTAGCCAAATAGCCATCAGCGATAAAAAGCTGAACCTGATCCATCCATCCTATTGATCGACACAAAGATTTCAAACTTTCCTGCAGTTCATCCTGTGAGACACTCTCGTGCTTGTTCATCCCTTGAGTATCGGCAGTACACAGGCAAACGCAGATTACATGCCTCGTTTTTCCGTTGGTTTCCGCTCATGACTCACCTCCTGTTCTACTAACCCTTGTCCTATTGTATAAACGTAAAATCAAGGGGTTGTCCCTTCAAACTTGCCGCATAGAATAGATCGAGGTGATGTTATGGGACAACTCAAAGTCCGTTTTACAATTGAGCATCATGAAGAACAGAGCAGCTTTTCATCATTGACTGACCTGCAAGAGCACTCATTCTCAAAGCTTTTATTGAGTCGCCTCAACGATTTCGAAATTCGTCTAAAACATGCAGCGGCAGACATTTGGTTACAGGAGAAGCTCGGCAGAGACAACCATTCAAGCTACCAAATAACAATGGCGCAGAATGATCCAGTTCAGAAATGAAGAATGAAACGCCAAAAGCCTAACTCCTTGTTCAAGGGTTAGGCTTTCCTCTTCTTTGTCACCTTATTCATTATCATAAACAATTGTTTATTATGATGAATATCTTTCCAATGTTTGGGACAGCTTAATGGATATCCCACGATCCGACTGTGAATAGCTCAACGCCTTGTTCCACCATCGTCATCAAGTAATTAGCCGCAGTCGGATTGGTACGTTGCAAGTTCATCAGTAATTCACCTATGCGCTCTGTACGCCACACTGTATGATCATTTTCGGAAACATCATTGTTAATAATCATATTTAGTTCTTGTTGCAACTTACTCAATATTTCCAACTGAATGGTCTGTGTTTTTCCCGTTTCCAGATTGCTTAAGTACGCAGGTGACACCCCTATCTCTTTGGCAAATTCATTCAGTCCGAACCCTTTCTGCTGTCTAATCTGTCTTAACTGTTGTCCAAAATTGCCCATCTTCATCATCACCACCTTAGGAGGAATAACACCTTGAACCGCAAAAGAACACGTACCACTGAGTTGCAAATTTCATCCATTACTCATATCCACGACCCGCTTGCCGCTCGTAAGTGGATGGAACTATACATCAATCTATTGAAAAAGCAACTTATCGCCAACCATGTTGACCAAAACCCTGGAGAGGAGTGAATAGCCAATGAGTACGGTATTGTACGCTCGATCCTCCATTAAAACGCAGGAGCATTCCATTGATATGCAAAAGGCTCTTGCTCTTGAAAAAATCAAAGCGAAGGGCTTCTTATTCGACGATCTATATCTGGATGAAGCTGTATCGGCAAGAAAGACCGAAATTCACGAACGACCCGAGTTAAGTCGTTTAATTCAGGACATAGAAAGTGGTCTAGTCTCAACAGTTTACGTTTATAAGCGTGATCGTTTAGCAAGAATTGTTGTACAGTCAATGGAGATATTTGAACTGTTCCGTTCCAAGCAAATCACGGTTGTTTTCACCGCCGATAATGAAATACCGATCCAATACTCTCCAGCCGGAGAATTCTTCGAGCTGATCATCGCGGGTTTCAATCAGCGTGAAGCCAATCAAATCAACCAACGCATCAAAGAAACAAAATATACGATGACGAAACAAGGGAAACATGCTCAAGGTCGAGTTGCTTATGGTTATGTGATTGATAAGGACAAGAACTATGATCAACATCCGGATCAGGCTAAGACGATCTACAAACTGTATGATGCAATCATTAAGACCAAATGTAATACATTCTCAGATTTTGTTCGAGATATACAGCAACATAATTGTTTTCCTGCCAAATGGGATTACAATCGAATCCAAAGTTTGATTGGAAACACCATTTATAAGGGCATTCGAAAAATCGAGGAATTTGGTGAGTATGTTGAGATTGAGAATGAAAGGCTTCGTATCGTTGACGAATTAACTTGGAGTAAAGCACAGGAACGGATGAATAATCTTATTCAAACTCGCTCTCGAAAAACTAGTAAAGTCTCAATGATTCTTGACGATCTAATAATTTGTGGCAAATGTGGCAATGC
Organism: Paenibacillus sp. FSL R5-0345; assembly: GCF_000758585.1. NCBI lineage: Bacteria > Bacillati > Bacillota > Bacilli > Caryophanales > Paenibacillaceae > Paenibacillus > Paenibacillus sp. FSL R5-0345. The sequence goes on along the minus strand of NZ_CP009281.1, from coordinate 1,958,099 downwards.
CATGTTTGGCAAAGAAAAAACGGATGTAAGTACAAGAAGATATTACACCTGCAAGAAGCATAATTACATCCAGCTCGTTCCTGATCTGCTGGAAGAAATGATTTTGGAGGAGTGTGCAAAATTCATCACAGCGCAGTTTCAAACCTACTTTCCTGAACTGTACCAACTAACACATGGGGACCTGATTCAGTTCTACAAGGACTCCATTGCTGAGAGTAAAAAGGAGATTCAGAAATTTAAACAGAGACTTTATGAAGATACCTCAACATGGCTTCAATCCCCAACACCAGATTTACAGGCTATGTTAATATACCTGCATAATTGTATTCGTCGGGAAGAGGAGCTACAACATTATTACCCCATCAAGCTTAACGAATTGCAGAAACAGTTCCATCTAATAAAGGAGCTGCAACAATCAGTTGATCTAACAAAGGAGATTCTCTCCTATAACAATAGTGAACGAGAAGAGTTCATTCGGGACATTGTCTATCGAATCGAAATCGACTATCCCTCACTTTATATCCAATTCCGAGACCCCTTTAAAGGAAAGGCTGTGATTGTACATGTTGGCGTTAGCTGATCTCATAAAGCCTGGGATGAGGGGCGCATTCTATGGGCGCCATTCTACGGATAAACAAACGATGGAAACCCAGCGGTCCATGGCTTATGAATTTGCCAAGAAATATGGATGCACGATTACATGCGAATACGAAGATGCTGGTGTATCCGCTAGAAAAAAGAAGTTAGATGACCGAGATGGAATCTCCCTTCTTCTTAAAGAAGCGATTGACCGCAAATTTGATTTTGTCTTGATTAATCATCATGACCGTATTGCACGAAATCCGATGGAACATCAGATGATTCGAATGATTTTAGCCGGTTACAATATTCCAGTTGTTATTAGCAGCTCTGAGAGTTTGTATGACTCTGGGGATTTTATCGTTGATCTCATCAAGGATGGGACTTCCAAAATGGAAGTCGATAATACTCGAATTCGTACCCGCGATACCTCTAAGAGTATTTTATTAAAAGGAAAATGGACTGGTGGTAAAGCACCTTTTGGTTACCGCTATGACAAAATAAACAAAACCTTTTCTCAATGCGAAGAAGAGTTAACAATTGTAAGGAGTGTGTATAAGTTATACCGCAATCGAGAAGGTTTCCAATCCATTTCCCGTTTGATCAGCCATGAATTCGGTAAAACCATTAATAAGGCAACTGTACGCTGGATTATAACGAACCCTTTTTACGCTGGTTATATGTCTCACCATCGCAAATCTGAACACTCAAGAAATTCAATAACTCCAATCGAAAACTGGTTGATGATAAGAAGTGACTTAATCGAGCCGATTATGAGCTTGGATGAATGGAAAGAAACCTGGGCGATCTTCGAGCAGAGAAAGACCGGAAATCTCAACCCGAAAATGTACAAAACGAGCTTCTTTTTAAGCAATCTGCTGAATTGTTCAGTCTGTAATAGTATATTGATTGGTAAAGATCAAACCACATTTGATGTGAAGCGAAACAAACATTACGGAAAAAAGTGGTATTTCTGCCCAACTTGCAAATATAAGATCGAGTCATATCGGATGCATAACGTCATTGATGCTCTTTTAAATGATTTAAAATCTCAAAATCTGAAAACAGTTGGCTTACTTGTGTATGATGAGCTATTAAAGGAGCGTCAGCTCATTACTAATCGATTGAATAGTACCAAGATCGAGTTAAATAGAGCAGAACATCAACTACAAATGGCGGAAGATCAATCCAAACACCTCGCTTCATTGATGAAAGATCTTGAAACCATCGACGATAACACCAAGATGGTTCAAATCCTTACTCTACAGAAACAACACCTGTTAACCCGGATCAAAGAACTGAAAATAGAAATCAATCAGTTAGACAAGACCGCTCAGTATCTTGAACTGATTGAGGGAAATGAAGATGAAATCACACGAAATATCAAATCCATTAGTATTACGACCAGTAAGGACAATAATAACGATATCCGAAAAATGATTACCTATCTGGTTGTGCAAGCTACATTTACCCCAAAAACCATTGATAGCAAGAATGTAGTGACTCTTGGAGATATAGCCATCCAAACCAGAAGCAGCCTTGTAAGAATGACCATCAGTTAACCGACTGTCTTAACTAAGACGGTCGGTTTTTTAGTTATCTTGGTTATCTCCTCTGAATGTAGACAAGTTCTCGGTTAATGGGTTAGCTTGTCCTCCGCGGGTGCCAAAATCTCGGTAACGAGATAGGCACCCGATCGGTAGCCTACCCGGCTACCGAGACAAAGCGCCTAAAAAGTGCTTGTACACTGGGTTTGTCCGGTTTCTATATTCATCAGTATGGACAGGATTTTAGGATGGTAAACGTTTCTCGGTTATTGGGTATACACTAATAAAAATCTCGGTAAGTTAGAACCTTTTAAATCACAATGCTTAATAATGTTTACAATCAGTCATGAAATGGAAATAAAGAAAATAATAGTAATAGTATCAACAAAACACACTTATGTGGAGGTTAATCATGGAATCGTCTGAATGGTTCAAATTAGATATAGCAGAAAAGGATAAGTTAGTTGCTATGAATGTAATGGGTTTAAATTACTTCAACTCACCTGAAAGTATTGATTGGTATCAGCAGCATTATGAATTAGGTCTATGGCACTATACAAGCAATATTCAAGATGCTAATAAGATACTTCAAAAATTATCTGAAGAAAATAAAAAAGTAACCATACATATGTTATCTCAGAATGTATTTCACTGTTGTTTTTATGAGAATGAAGGAGATACAAAATCATTTATCTCATCAAACTCATTATCCGATGCCATATGTCTTGCTGCAATTCAATATAAGAAAAAAGAGCTACAAAAAAAGTAGCTCATCCTAAAACTTCATATTTTCCGTAGCCATTAAAGTGTAAATGGCTGTAGTTAACACCAAAGTGTTTCATCTTAAATGCGATCAATTGCTCCAGATCTTCGTCACATGTAGTAATAAATAGTTGATCTAGAAAACCTGGGTTATTAGTATTATGAGTTAACTCAGTTCTAATTAAATCAACAAAAGACAATATATTTAAATCATCCATAGTTTGTATTGGATCATCCATAAAATAACAGCGAAATGGATTTTCTTTTTGACCCATTGCAATAGTTAGATAAATAGCAAGAGAAACAACAGATATTTGTCCAGTGCTCAATACATTTGGTACATATACTTTATCATTTGACATCATATTTGCATTTAGTTTGGCTTTGGTGTTTGTTTTACCTTCTCTTGTGAGATCAATTGCTTGAATATTGGTATGTCTATTTAACCTTTTATAAATTTTTTGGAGAGGCTCACTAATATCCTTTACTATCTCATCATCAAATTCTTTTCTTAATTGTTTTGTATTACTTAGTATCTTCTTTAATTCTTTCAATTTTTCTTCTTTTTCATGCAAGTAATCTTTAGAAACATTGTATTCAGTCTCTGCTTTTTTCATTTTCCCCTGTGTTTCTTTCATTATCAAATCATTGTTTACTTCATTTTCTAACTGCTCTAATAACTTCATCCTTAATAAAACATCTGGTAATGATATTGGCGCTTTTTCGATCTCTCCTATTTTATTTTTCACCTCAGTTGTTAGCAATTCATAATTAGAGATATAACTCTCCATCATATTCAACTTATCTCTCGTATTCGAGCTATCAAATTCAGATTTTGAAATGAATCTATCTTTATTTGTAATACTAAATATATCATTGAGGTTTCCATCACCATCGTCAATAAGTCGAATTATTTGCAACTCAGTTTGAAGAAATTCAAATTCAATAATTGAATTCGGTTTGAGTTGTTCACGTAGTTTATTTACTTCTTCTAAATTTATGTTTTTTACATCGATTTCAAATCTTTTGGAGGCGACTATAATAGGTTCAGTTACAATAAAAGCATTCATGTTGTCGTTAAATATTTCTATTTCTCCGAGTAATTTCTTTTTGAAATCTAGCATTAATCTATCGAATTGCTTTCTATTTAGCTCAATTAAAGCATTATAATCCCCCTGTAATTTAGCTCGAGTCTCATCATAGTTACCTAATCTGTTTTTCGCTTCGATTCCTAGCTCTATATTCTCTTTAGAAAATCTTTCATCGCTTCCACAAAGAGGGCAATTATCAACCTCGTGACTTAACATCGTAAAACCATTCAAGTGATCTACAATAGCTCTTAGCGATTGGATTACAGGATCATTATTTTTGTATACACTCAGTTTGCTTTCTAATGCTAATGACTCGGTTATTCGATTTTTTAGTTCTTTAATCATCTGATGTAACTCTACTTCATTAATAAAATAAGGATTTACTAGTTGTTCTTGAATCTGATTTACAGCCTGTTCACTGAATGAGGAAATGCTATTAATAATTCTTTGTATGTTCTTATATTCAACATTCTGTTTTTCAATTGCTAGTTTGTCTTTTCCAGATATTTTCTGAAAATAATGTATATTTTCTTTGTAAGTCAAGTAAATTTCCTTTTCGAACTCTTCAAATTTCATTTTATCTTTTAAGTAATCAACATAATTAATTATTAGATCTATTACTTGTTGTCTCCTAACAATTTGAAAAACTTTATTAAGATTAATCTTCTGGTCATTAAGTTGATTCTTATGTATATCATTTTGAACTATAAGATCAAATAATTCTTTTGTATTTTTTTCAGTTTGATAAATTTTTTCTTTTGGATACTTATTAAATAATGATTCTAAATCTACTTTGTTTTCACCTTGTTTTCTGTGCTCGTCTATTTTCAATTTCAATTCATTGTAGAGATTTAACTTTTCTACTGAACTCTTCTTAATAATTTCCAATTCATTACTTACTGTTTTTATAACACCCTCATAGATGAATTTCTCACCGTTCTTTTTATCTTCGTAGCCTTCCAAATTTTTTAGAATGGTTTCAATCTCATCTGTCCCACCAAAGAAATATGAAAACATATTGTAGATATCTTCCCTAGATTTTTGATATATCTTTATATTTTTTTCATAGGAACAAATATGTCTTTCATAGAAATATTTCGAAACTTCCTTTTCCACTACATCATCAATAGTCGAAAAAATTTTAAGTGAATTACCCATTCTTACTTCGAATGGCGATCCCGCTAATGAAAGACCTTCTTTCTCATTTTTACCATTAAAAACTCTTTTAAGATATATTGCATCTTCACCATATGTACCCTCAATCTCCACAACAACCTCTTCCTTTGAAGAACCGTTCCGAAGTAGACCTAGTTGCATTGTTTGAGATTTATCTTTTTTACTTCTACTTTCATATTCCTCTTCTAATCTTTTTACTGTACCAGTTAAACACCATTCAAAAGCATCTAGAACTGTTGTTTTTCCATAACCATTTGGACCACCAAGTAAAATTAGTCCTTTTTTACTTTCTTTATTTTCAAAGAAATTAAACACTTGGTTTTCATATCCTCTAAAGTTTTTAACGGATAGTTTACTCATAAGAAATTTTCTATTCATTATTTATTCACCTACCTCAATAGATTCTTTTCAATGGCTTGCAGATCAGGTATTGACTGAGTTTTGATTAATTCATTGAAAACAGACTCATTTATAAATTCCTTTAGTTTAAGAGTAATTCCATTGTAACCATTTGATTTATCTTTCACAGAAATGTTAATTGGAACCAACGGTAATATTGATAATTCTTCTTCAAAATTACTGTTTTTAGAATCCAATACGATTTTTTTACAGAAATACTTGTCCTTCTCAGAACTTAATAATTCTAAAACTTCAAATGAAACCTTTTTAGACTTTTTCATTTGTAAGTATAGAGGAGCAAGCAATACCATTGTAATATTAAACTTAAGTGAATTATGAGGATTAAAATTAATAAAAGAAGCAACTTCTTCCTCGTACCTTTTAATCTCATCTTTAGTATAAATCTTATTTTTCTCTTGAATAATAAAAACTTCTTTATTTTCTTTGTCCGAAAACACATAATCAAAATTTAATATATTCAAATACTTCATCTCATATTTATTGTTATCCTTATCGTATTTAGGCAATCTTTGAATATATGACATTCTATAATATCCATTGTTCTCTAACATGGAAATTAGTTGCTCTAACAAGATTAATTTCCTCCTTCTATACATCCAAATTCAAACAAGTTTGACATGCGCCCTGTTTCATCATACAAACTTACATCTAAACAATTAAGACATTGGATATAAAAGACCCCTTCATCTTTATAGGGGACTGACCCCATAACATGAGACAAATCAAAACACCTTCAAGAGAATGGAACCTTGTCGTAAGATAAGGAGATCATCTTGGAGGTGTTTTTGCATTGGCAACCAGAGTAAGTTATCCCGTGGAAATAAAGATGAAAGCTATAGAAATGAGATTAGCAGGAGTACCTGTGAAAGAGGTTATGGAGCAGCTCGGAATACGGAATAAGACACAGCTAAAGACATGGATGAGATGGAATCGAAATGGTGAACGACATCGTTTGGAGCAGCCGGTGGGTAAACAGTACAGCTATGGCAAAGGTCCGGAGGACTCTTCGGAACTCGAAAAAGTAAAGGCAGAGAACCGATTCTTAAAACAACAATTAGATCTGCTAAAAAAGTACGAGGAGTTGGAGAGGAGGTGGAACCAGAGGCCGTTATTGCCTGGATTGAATCCATTCGAAACGAAGTGACGGTGTCTGAGGCTTGTAGATGGCTCGGAATCGCAAGAACGACTTACTACCGCTGGAAAGCAGCTGTGGGGACAAAGCATACAGACAAACTGGTGGAGAAAATCCGGGAGCTTTGCATCCGTCATAAATTCCGCTATGGGTACCGAAAAATCACGGCGCTCCTTCGGATAGAGCAGAGTATAAATCATAAGCGAGTCCAGCGGATCATGCAGTGTGAGGGGCTTCAGTGCCGCGTGAGGATGAAAAAACGAAAGGTGACTGGGCAATCTGTACACTCCTTTGAAAATCTGCTCAAGCGACAGTTTCATGCAGAAGCACCTCTGCAAAAACTCGTCACGGACATTACCTATTTGCCATTTGGCGGGAAGATGTTGTACTTCTCCAGCATTCTAGACTTGTACAATGGTGAGATTGTGGCTTACAGTATAGCAGATAAACAAGATACCTCTTTGGTGTTGGATACATTAAATCAACTTCCAAAGCAGAAAAAGATGTTGTTGCATAGCGACCAGGGCAGCGTGTATACGTCCTTTGCGTACCAGGAAGCTGTAAAAGGAAAAGGCATTACCATGAGCATGTCCCGTAAAGGAACGCCCGCTGATAATGCCCCCATTGAATCGTTTCATTCCACTCTAAAGTCTGAAACGTTCTACCTCGAAGATCTCACATCTACAACGACTGCAATCGTTGTAAAGACCATTCGAGACTACATCATTTACTATAACTCAATTCGAATTCAAGCGAAACTAAATAACCAGTCACCGATGGATTTCCGGCGACTGGCTACTTAAACTTGTAAGGTGTTTTGATCCCTGTCTCACAAACGGGGGTCAGTCCCATAGCATGGTGTATGGGTGTTATCTACCTTTGTAATATCGAGCTTATATTGATTAGGTTTGTTAGCTTTAACACCACAATTACCCAAATACCAAACATTAGGTCTAGTTGAAAGTTTACTAAATCTTTCAAATAAATTTTGTAATGTTCCTCTTGGATCATCAGTTACATTACCAAGAACAACACCATTTTGTCTTTTCTCTCCTGGATATTTGAACAACCATATCTCATTAGTAATGATAAACCAATTTTCCAAAATGATTTCCTCTTTAAATCTTTGTTCATGAAAATACATAATTTTTGCCAACTTAGCTATGAAATTCGAGAAATTTGGTGAAGATTGCATAAATGCATTAAACTCATCTCTAGTTCCTGAAATAAAATTCAAATTAGTTACAGTATTAGTAGACACAGATGTTAAAAAGGACTTTCTGTATCCTGAATTTTGAAAATTTTCATGAAGAAAGATTCTTATTTTCTTTAATAAGACCTCATAATTGATAACCATTTCATTGCTTATTTCATCATGTTCATCTTCATTCTGAATAAATGGAGGTAATTGGAACTTTCGTATATGGTTTAATTGGATCATCAATGTTTGTTCCAATAATTGCAATATTCTTGATGTGTAATACTCATCATTAATGAATAAGTTACCACTTTGAAAATAACTCTTCAGAATTTCAAAACTAACTTCAGATCCAGCTAAATTTTTGATTTTACAGATAGCTGCGGCATAAAATAACTCTTCATCATAAGCTTGGTATACTGAAAACAAACGCTTTAGCGTAGATTTAATTGATGCTTGAATGTCCATCATACTTGGTGTCTTTATGAATGTGGAAAGACCTGAAAAATCTATTCTTCTTTGGTTTGTATCTAGTCCTAAGCCACAAATTAACTTGTATGCAGAGTGCTGTTTATCCTCATCATTTTCCAAATTCTTTTTCATAACATTATTGATAATATCTATCGTAATTTTAGCACTAGTAGATTTATCATAATGGAAAATTGTTGATTTGAAGGTTAACTCAGAATTTCCACTTTGTAAAAATAACAAATAATTATAATACAGCCAAAGTAATGCTTCTTCATACTTAACTGGTCCCGCAGTCGTCATATGATGCTTCATTTGAGCAAGCCTTATATGTTCCTTACCTTTATCACATGTATACACTTTTACATAATCCTCTGAGTGCTCAACATGAAAAATCCCATTTGGTTCTTGTCTTGGCTCTAAAAAGGCATCCTTGTCAGAAGCATCTTCTAAGATATGTAACAGTGTTAATTCCATTTGATAAAAATATCCATCAAATGATGCAGATGCATCTCGATGACTATTTTTTTCATATAGATGTTTGAGCAAATCTTCTGCATTTAGCATAATAACCGTTCCTTCACCTTTATTTTCCAACATTCGATTATTACATATTAAACATGTGCTCTATATATACCTTCTTCTTGCCTACTTTTGTCGGAAACTAACTCTACAAGGGTAATTAACTATCAAATAGTATCATTATCTTCTCGTATCTTTGTATTAATTCTAAAGTCCTTAACTCTTATAAATATAGCTTAGAAGTTGTTCGAGAAGTCGAATATATTAGTAGTGAAGGTAATTGAATTTTATCTCCAGGTCATATTTGCTATTAAACAATTAACCAATCTTAATTTCAGAGAACAAAATAACCGTTCGAAAATGTATCTCGCCGGATGATTATCTTTGATCTAACAGACTAAATAATGTGTTCATTGGAATTTGAAATTCCTTAAAGACAATGAATTGAATTGTTTCTTGCTCCGTATATAAATGACATGCCTGATAACTAGCATCCTCCAAAGTATATACATGAACCGTTTGATTCCCATGATCAAGAATCTAATATTCCTGTACGCCTTGCTTCTGATATAAGTTACCGGATCATTGCTAATTTTTTCACTTGTTCATTTCAACAATATTTCCTAATCATCATCATTTTCCAATTATTACATAACTATAAACTTATTGAACGATCTAGGTTTATAAATTCGATAAGATAGACGCTGAGTAAAAAATTGCGGACAACTTATGAGAAAACTTTCAGAATCAATTAATTATTCTTTTGCGTGCAGCACCTTTTATTATCGGGTTAAACCTGAGGATTGTGCGTAATCAAAGGGAAACTGCAAAAAGAATGTCAGTTACGGGGCGAAAGTTAATCTGGAGGCATTATTGAAGACAATCAAATGGCTTAAACATATAATAAGAAGAAAGTACGTCGAAAATCCTTGTAAATAAACCCACGCAGAGGCGTGGGTTTTCTCTTTTATTACTGTTATTTTTCAGATAATAAGTACACTAACGTAAAATTATATGTAGTGATTAACACGTAGTATCTCTTTTAAATATCTTAGGAAACGGCTTGATCAGAGATATTAAGGGGTACGGATATTTCCCAAACATCTTGAAAATGTTTTTCATAAGACATAAATAGACCATCCGGGATTTTGTTAAAACAGAATAACGGCGCCGCGCTACCCCGCAAACCATAAAGATGGGGTGTTACGTTCATTTCATCATCAAATCTATAAAGTGAACAGTAAAGTGGAGTTTGATGAAGTCTTATTTCGACATTATCTAGGTCACAGATAGATCTCAACCTTCGAATACTTGTCTCAATACGGGATGATATCAAACCTTCATCAGACTCTTCAATATTTCTATTCTTAACTGCATCAGAATTAGGATCACCTAGTAAAATTCTTATTTTACAACCTTCATTTGCCTTCTTCTTTAACAAATCTGAAAATTCTGGAAATTCCGGTAAAAACGCCATAGCAAAACCTAGAAACTCAATGCTTTCATGAGACGATTTTATTTTATCAATCCAACTGTTTGTGTGTAATTCAGCTCGATGTTTCCAGACTGCAGACAATCCTGTCTTGCTCGACCTATCAAGAATTTCAACAGAACCTCGTAGTTTTTCCATAACAGGAGAGAAAGGATCCCCTAGTACAGAGTTAAGAATAAAATACAAAATTACTGATGCAATTATTGAGGTTCCGATACTAATCATTACACTTTCCATTGTACCTTTAAGCCAAAATCCAATAAAAACTAACATTCCACCTAATAATGCTAAAATCACATACAATAAAATCTCAACAAATTTCTTTGAAAAATCTTTTTGTTGCATAATTTCCCGTCCTTATCTAATAAGTGCTTTTTCTTGATTAAGCAAATAATCATTAATTCGTACCATTTGAGCTGGATGTGCGTTTATACTTAAAATATCTGTTATTTTGAAAAAAGAAACTTCATGCGATTCACTACTGACCGTTAAATTTCCTCCAATAATTTTGCATTCAAAACATAAAGAAAACTGCTGCCGAACTTCACCATTGGTATACTGTATAATGTGATCAGGATCCGTGTAAGTTCCAATTAGTTTATTTACTATCACATCAAACCCTGTTTCCTCTTTGACTTCTCTTATTATTGTCTGCTCGATATTCTCTCCAAAGTCCATTGCCCCTCCAGGTAATGACCACAATAAATTATCAGTTCTTTTATGCATTAATACTTCTCCTACATCGTTAACAACGATTGCTGATGCTGCAGCAACTATTGAATTAGGGGTTGGAGCGTTCTTTTCATGATAATAGTCTTTTCTTCCCACAATTCTGTCTCCTTAAAAGTTAGTTAAATTCATTTTACACTAACAAATTTTCCCTTGCAATAAATTACAGACAGCTCTTTTTACTAACTAAAATAAAACTTCCAGAAAACAACCCAACCACAAACCTTTTTCCTAAAAGATTCCAATTATTCAAGCATTATTTTCGCCATACAAAAAATGCTAAGCAACTGATAAGCAACTTAGCATTCTTTCTATTCAAATTCGGATATCGAAATATATACCACTGAGTTCCCCGATCCATATTTCTTTAATAATAGATCTTGAGCACATTGTAGTTTATGAAATATGTCAAAGTTTGCTTCGCTTCCTTCAAAAAATAATCTTCCTTTATCCTCTCCCTCCTCAACAACTCCCCAGCTAACAGGCTGATAAGCACATTCAACTTTTCCTCGGTTGATACCTACCGCATACTATATAGATTCAATCAGTTTTTTGCTTATTTTCCAGTGCTTACGAGTAGCTTCGTAATGATCTTTACCATCTTTGAGACCATTATGAATTTTTAATAACACGATCTCTTCCTTCATCTTTGATATCCCCCCAACGCTAATTAATTACAATCTCCAAATATCAGCAACGATGCCAGCTAGTTTATTTGTCCGTTCTTGAATCGTCGCTATATCCCATTTCGGACAATCGCTAAGCTGCTTAGTCATTATTATCGATGATTGCTCATAATTTTTCTTCTTTTCTTCAAAGAGATTATTCGATGCAACGATATTTAAACTTGAACAAAATAGAGTCAGATTTCCAATTTTATTAACATGGATATCATGCAAAGCCGTGACAGCCCCCAAATAGGTCTCCCAATCTCCATATTCTTTTTTACTAATCTTGGACTTGATCGTTTTTGGCATAATATGCTTGATATGAAGAAATGATCGGTTTGCAATGCTTTTTGCTTTACTGAAGTTTATGTGGTATTTCTCAATTCGCTCCAGTATGTATTTGCATTGATCATCTTGTCTGAAGTTCTTCATTTTTAAATTAGCAACGAAATCTGCGTCCGATGGAATATATTCATCACTGGTCAGCACCTCTTTTATGTATTCTACACAACTAGTGTCAACTGGAGTATTGAGCGCCAAATGATTAAATATTGGATCTAAGTCGTTCGTCGACCAACTACAAATAGCTCGTCTGAATCAGATTAAGTACGGTTTAAGTACGGTTTAAGTACGGATACAAGTGGCTGTACATATTTGATTATATAAAACAGCGTACTCTTTCAGTTCATCTACCAAATCTACAATAGAATCTGACTTATCAACTACGGATTTGTATCGATCATATAATTTATTAAATGAAAATACGCCATCCGTTTTGGACAACAACACTTGTCTAAAGAACCGAAAGTGATCCAGCTGTCAAATAAGCTCAACTATTTCATCCCAATTTTCAGCGATATCATCAAGTTCATCTTCGTAAGTACGAGTAGCTTTACTTAAAATGTGATTTCTAGTCAGGTCTGCTGCCGAGAGAGATAATCCCCGATCATTCAGAGTTTCAAATAATCTAAATACATCCTTATGGGACATCACCTGGATTAATACTACCTTCAATGATCCAGTTATCGTCTTTACTAATTCGATCAAATCATTTTGCTCGAAAAAAAGACCTTTGAAAAATCGATACGCGAATACATATTCGAATTCGTCAAGTCTTTTATTTTCCGATCAACAATTGTTCCAAAATCGTTCCTGTCCAATTTGCCTAGTATAAGCTTCGGCAAGTTATTTGGGAACTATGAAGAGTCTCTCCAATCGCTGCTTCCTGTTCGCATCCGCTCTGAATCAAACTGTCACGAAAAACAGCAATAAGCAAAGAAAGCGTTGTAAAGCGTTGTTGCCCGTCAACTACTTCAAATTGGTTAATTTCAATATTAAGCTGAGGATTAATAACCGCTATAGAACCAAGGAAGTGCTCTTCCCCAACTTCTATGTTCTGAATATCATTCCATAAATCCATCCATTGATCTTTGCCCCATAGATATCTTCTTTGGTATGCAGGGACAATAAACTGTTTATTTCCACCAGAAAATAAACGCGTTACCGACATTTCATTAGCTTCTAGCGGTAGCCTACCCGGCTACCAAGACAAAGCACACAGAAAGTGCTTGTAAACTGGATTCAACCACCTAAATATTGACACAAATCTTGTTCAAATGATAAAATTACGCTCTATATCCTATTAAATAAAATCAACTTTTAGAGGAGACTATCTGTGGATATTAGCACTTTATCAGAAGCAGAGGCAATTGAAATAATTAACGAAGAAGAAAGCCATTTCATGGACTTTAAAAGCAAAAGAATTACAGGCAAAGACTTGCAGAAAATCGTTTGTGCTTTTGCCAATGCAGATGGTGGTGAAGTGTTCGTAGGAATTGAAGATGACGGAGATACATTGGATAGATGGATAGGATTCAATAACCAAGAAGAATCAAACCAATTAATACAAACCATTTCAATCGACATAAAACCATCTATTCCCGTAATCTTTGAGTATTATCGTATTAGTGGTGCGCCTGAAAAAGGACTTGTATTAAAGATAAATGTAGCGAAAAGTGCAGAAATTCATTATACCTCTGATACAAAAGTATTTGTAAGAAAAGGCGCTCAAAAACTACCATTAGATGCAGAAAAAATAACTAATTTAAAATTATCCAAAGGTTTACTATCTTTTGAAGACCAAATTATTTTAGGATATACTGGCGAAGAATTGTCCGAGTCAGAAGCGCTCTTATCATTTCTTGAAAGTTATTCACCAATAACTAGCTCCCACGATTTTTTAAAAAAACAACGTTTAATACGTAAACATGAAGAGAATTTTTCACCCACAGTTGCAGGAACTCTGTTGTATGCAGATAACCCATCAGCAATATTACCTAAAAAATGTGCTGTAAAAATAGTTCGATACGATACTAGTGAGATTGAACCAAGAAGAGAACATTTAAAAGAACAGTTCACAGTCGAAGGACATTTAATGTCTCAGATTACAGAATCTTTAAGTATTATTCAAAAAGTAATTGAAAATGTTCGTATCTTAGGAGATAAAGGTCTTGAAAACACAAAATACCCAACTGAAGCAATTAAAGAGATTGTTGTAAACGCATTAATTCATAGGGATTATAACATCTCTGATGACGTGCAAATACTCATATTTAACAATCGCATTGAAGTAAAAAACCCTGGTCGACTTCCAGGACATATTACCATAGATAATATACTCGAAGAACGTTTCGCCAGAAATTCAAATATTGTTCGAATGTTAAATAAATATCCTGATCCTCCTAATAAGGATATCGGTGAAGGTTTGAACACAGCTTTTCAAAAAATGAGAGAAATGCGGCTTAGAAACCCTAGAATTTCACTTGAAGAAAATAAAGTAATCGTAATACTACCTCATGATCCGCTTGCCTCTCCTGAAGAAACAATTCTTCAATATTTAAAGGATCATCAGGAAATAAACAATGGAACGGCACGAAAACTGTGTGGCATTCCTTCACCTGATAACATGAAGCAAGTTTTTGCAAGATTGAGAGACAGAGATCTTATCGAACTGGTTCCTGGGAAATTTGGAAAGGCAAGCAGCTGGCGCAAAAAGAGGTAATTTTATTGGCTATAAGAATAAAACATCATAGCCATTTTTCATTGAGCACCTTAGCAATACGAAGGCTGGGCTTCCTACTGGCATCAGCGTATCGTCCGCGAACTGGATCTAACCGTTGAGGAAACCGTAGAATATGCTAAACTGAATTCCTCCGTCGTGCAGCCCTCAAGGCAAAGCCTGAATCCATACTACCTGGGTTTGAAAATCTTTGAAGACATCGAACGCCGCTGGGACCGCGAGAAAATATTTGAGGTACGCGAGCTGGAATCCGATACCTCTTTTATCCGCAGTTATCTGTCTAAGGAACTGGTGAACGACCTCGATCTTTATGTTTTTGAGAAAAAAGGACCGGAATGGAAAATCACCGACAAAGCTTGGGAAAATGTACGGGATCAACTGGTACTTGCCCGCGTCAACGGCGGCTCTCCTTACTTGGTCATAGAGGATGCTGATTTTGAGAAGAATGGGGAATTATTTATAACCCACCGCTACGAAAGTATCGAGCTGGATCTGAAGTATTTGGAGCGCACGCTCCCGCATATCTATTCGTTATGGGGTCGGACCGTTCATTTACAGACCGTCGTGGAGGACAAAAAGGCTAGGTTTTCGTATGATGGCAAGAAGGTGCAGCGGAAGTTTATTTAGGGGTTAGCTTAACGAAGGCCCACAGAGCATCAGCGCTCTGTGGGCCTTCTTCATTTTAGTTGTTATGTGGCAAGGGTACTACTATAACGACTGGACCCGGGTTAGACTTCCCGTCAATAACCGTGAAATTAGTTCCGATAAAGGTGGATATTTTGTCCGTTAAATTTAAATGGGACATTACTCTATAGTTACCATCAGGTAAATAAAAATCAAATTTGCCATCAATAATTGAAACTGTTAACTGAAAAGTAGACCCCGACTCCGTACTATTCACAAAAAACAATCCGTCCGCTAAGTTCGATCCATCTGAATAGGTTAAAGTACCTGTAATATTTTTTTGAGGTAATGCTATATGGATTGAAATCGGACTAGTCTGCTCCTTCCCTATTGTAATAGGAAAGCTTAGCGGTGTTTGATTTTGATTCAAATCAGTAAATGTATTCGCCTCATAAGAGCCCTCTGGTAAGAAAAGGTTAAATTCTCCGTTCTTTACTTGGAAGAAGTATTTAGTAGCCGGCTTCTCAGAACCAGTGCTAACAAGGCCTAGCCATCCATTTACCTGTGAATCCTCCTCAGAACTAATAGTCCCCGTATACTTCTTTGGCACTACAATATTCAGTGGATTCGGTTCAGGTTGGTCATTGGCTATTATAAAAGAATAATTTAGCTGTATTTGCTCTATGCCGCTAGATAAATTAATTAATTGATAGGCACCTTCAGGCAAAAACAAGGTAAATATCCCTTGGTAAATAGCTGCAGTGAAGAAGGACTGTGAACCATCTACATTAGTCTTATATACGGTTATAAGTCCATTTGTTATAACACTTCCATCTGCATTTTGAACACTACCAACATATGCTTTAGGTATCGTAATTGCCAACGGACTTGGAATCGTCTTACCGTTAATCACCGTGAACCTATAATCTATTGAAATTCTATTAGCGATATTATTGACGAAAAAATTATCTGCCTGGTAGTTACCGTCAGGCAAATACAGGCTATACTCGCCCTCTAGAACCTGTGCGAAATAACCTGGAACCTCTGGACTATCTGTTCCATGCACCAAAAGTGTTCCTGAAGGTACTACTGATCCATCTACCCTAGCGATAGTCCCAGTAGTCTTAGGAGGAATTATTATAGTAAGTTGACTTGGGTCAATCTGACCATTAACAATCTTGAGTTTATAATTTAGTGAGATTTGCTCTTGGGTTTCATTATTAATCTGATTAACTAGATATGTTCCATCCGGTAAGTACAAAGTAAATCGACCTTCTACTATTTGTGCATTGAAAATAGCAGATACATTGGGCTCTATCCTTGAAATAGTTAACGAACCGTTTCTTACTGAAGTACCATCTTGAAACTTAACACTACCTTGATGTCCTTCTGGGATTACAATATCAAGCGAACTAGGGTCAGGCTGTCCATTAGATACCTTGAAAGTATAATATAACGAAATCTGCTCCGATGAGTTTAAATCAGAAACCCCTGTAATTAGATAATCTCCATCATGCAAATTAATATCAAATTTCCCGTCAATCACCATTGTTCCGTAACCAATACTCATATCATTTTCAACCTTTTTCAAAGAAAGAATGCCCTCTTTAAATAATTTCTGACCATCTGCACGTGTAACTGTTCCAAATACGTTATTCACTGGTCCCGGCGTGCTTGTTGGTGCTGGTGGTGTCACTTCAGGCGTAAATGTCGGCATTGGAGTTGGCAATGGAGATACAATAGGCGTTGGTGTTGGTGTTGGTGTTGGTGTTGGTGTTAGTGTTGGTGTTGGTGTTGGTGTTGGTGTTGGTGTTGGTGTTGGTATTGGTGTAGTTACCGGTGCCGGCGTTACCGTTGGTACCGTCCCCGTTCCCCCCGGTGATGATCCGCCTGGCGATCCAGAAGAACCAGATGTTACTCCTGCAGGAGTTGGTGTAGCCGTTGATGCTGCTCGAAGTATACCATTTATAGTTAAGTTCACATTTGAGGGTACATCTTTTCCTACCTCTAAATTACGTGGTGCCTGTTCCATAATAATTCCGAGTGCATTTATTATTGCATGAACAATCGTCCCAGTCCCTATAACATTCGTGCTCGCGTTAAGAATCAAAGTTTGAATACTCACTCCATTAGCAGCTTCAATGGTTGCCGCTGATTGAACCTGGAGCTTCTCAATAACTGTTGAACCAATAGCAACAATTCTAATCGTCCCTGTCTTCTTATCAACAATCACCGAGGTTAGTCTAGCATTCTCAAAATGAATACTGTGTGCTCCCCCACCTTTAACCGTAGTAATACCGTTAACCGTGACATCTTTTAACAATACATCTCCCTCGGCAATTCCTTCTGCGAGTAATAAGTTACCCGTGATCGTCATGTTTCTTAGTGTTACATCAGGAGAGTTAATGACTACGTTTTGACTTACCTTCTCATTCCCTGTTAAAGGACCATAAGTTCCCGCTGTATCATACGAGAGACTTCCTATAGAAGCTTCATTCTTGATCGTTAAGGATCTGTCCAAGATTACAATAGCCTCTGCACGAGTAGCAAAGGATTCTGGATGAAAGGTATTATCCGAATACCCCGACATGATTCCTTTATCGTATACAGACCCTATAGCCCCTTTACTCCATACAGGACTAGCTGATGTGTCGCTAAACTTATTAGCTGAATCTGAAGAGGACAGTGCAAGTAATTTACTAATAATCACCGCAAATTCTTGTCGTGTGACCTTCTTATTAGGTCCGAATGAACCATCTGAATAACCTTGTATGTATCCTGCCGCATTCGCCACTAAAAGACCTGAATAATACCAATCTGAAGCTTTTACATCTTTAAAAGAATGCTCCTCTGTCTTAACAAATCCAAAAGACTTATTGATTAGCACAACCAATTCAGCTCTTGTAATCGAATGATCCGGTTTAAAATCCCCGTCTGGATAGCCTGATACGAGTCCTTTCTCCATCCATTTCGTAATTTGCGCTTCAGCCCAAGTCCCTTGAATATCAGAAGCCTTACTTGCAAAAATCGTACCGAAAGGTAATGAGGTAAGACAAACAATAAGCATGAATACGATAGTTTTCTTTAATAAAACCTGTTTAGTAATCACTTTACTCCTCCTATTTATGTATAAAATGAACTACAGATACTTCTAATCCTTTAACTATTAGTTCAATAGTTCTAGAGAATTCATAGCGATCATATCATACTGTTTTTTACATAGGTGTCTTATTTTGTCGATCATGATATGTTGTTTTCTTGTCTATTAGATGCGCTCCAGATGCTTCTATTATTAGCACGTTAAAAAGCCCGCAGCGTATAACCCGCTGCGGACCTTCTTATGTCGACACCCCGTATCGACTGAATAATTAGAACATAGCAAATGCTGCTGAGGTGAAAGTAACGTAGGGGAAGTTTGGAACTGTAGGAGCGTAGCGCTCGCCTTTGTCTTCGGATGTTATCCGCATAAGCGGTAAAAATCAAGAACATCTGGAGACAACAGCGACCGAAAGTCCAAACATTCCCGTAGTTGCTGTCGTCACCGAGGAGCCTTTCCCATTGCTTTTTTATTTCGTTCAAATTATTCTGTAGATTTTTTCACAGGAACATAAATCTCCATCACCGTATCCGGCCGCGAATGGCAGCGTTCGTCATAGAATTCGAAATCCAGCTTACTGTCATCATAGACGTAGCCGCTGTCCTTAAACCATTCTTCGAAGATATACTTCCAAGTGCTTTTTATAACCTGTGCAAACTGTATTTGCTCTGTATCCGTTGAAGTATCCACTGGCGGGGTTGTGAACACGGCATACTCAGCTTCCGGTACATCCATCGTCAGCATATCCTCTTCCACCTTGGAGTAGTCCTCTACAATAACACCTAGAAGATAGGTGGCATTGCCATTATCCGAAGAAGGAATACACAAACCGACCTCTCCGTGTTTAGGCGGGGTTAGTATTTTATACATTTTGGACTCCAGATTCTCACCTTCATAATGGCTCCAAAAAGAAGCAATATCCTTGGTGTACATACTTCCCGCAACATTGGTTTGAATCCCATAACCAGCGACCTTAAGAGCAGGCTTGCGAACAATAACAGGGTTCATTATAAAACCTCCGATTTCAAATAGTGTTGTTCCTTTAGTAAATCCGTCCATCCGTGCGGCATATTGTGTCGGGCTATAGCCAAAAGCCTTACGAAAGGCCTTAGTAAATCCGCTTTGCGTCTCAAAACCATAGTCCAGCGCGATATCAATGATCCTTTTACCGGCAAATAATTCAAGCGACGCTAAAGATAACTTCCGGCTCCGCACATATTCCATCACGGACATTTCCTTGCATAGGCTAAACACTCGGCAAAAATGATACACCGAATATCCGACCTCAGCGGCTATTTCTTCTACTGAAATATTTTCTTTGATATGAGCTTCAATATATTCAACACATTTCTCTATATCTTTACTGTAATTCAAGTGCAGCACCAACCTTCCCCCGTACGGTGATTTCATTATATCAACTGGATGTGAGGATCGTTGTTCCTGTTTTGCTGAGCTATGTTCAACCCCTTTTCTTTCTCTTTAATAAGCGCAAAAAAAGGATGAAGCAGCCTGATTAAGCCACTACATCCCTTTTTCACTTTTACCAATTCGATTGAATATTCCTAACCTAAATACGTTAATAATCTGCTGATCATGACTGCAGCTTCCGCACGAGTCAGATTACTCTTCGGATTGAGTTTATGATCAGGGGTCCCTTGGATTAGACCCAATTCGATGCAAGTAGCCAATGCCTGCTTAGACCATATCCCTGCCTGATCCGCATCTATATACGTAGCTAGTACAGCTTGTGAAGCATCTGATATTTTAGGAGATTTCCCCTTCAATTCAAGTACTCTTGCCATAATAACTGCCATTTCCTGACGGCTTAGAGGTTTCGTCGGATCAAACAAATTACCTTCATACCCTTTAATCAACCCAGCATCTGCCGTAGCAATAACACTATCGCTGTACCATTTATCTTGCGGCACATCCTTAAATGACGTTGACCCTTTTACTTCAAGACCTAGAGCTCGTGCCAGGATCGCTGCGATTTCAGAACGATTAATCGTCTTGTCCGGAGCAAAATTCTGATCTGTGACACCCCTCAAGATACCTTTACTCACCAAAGCCTGAATATCCTTATTTGCCCAGTGACCCACGGTATCGATAAAGGATTTAGGTTTGATTCCAGATCCTTGATCTGAGCCGGTTCCTGGATTTGGAGTAGTCTCCGGTTTCGCACCTGAACTTGGATTAGAACTTGGGTTAGAACTTGGGTCAGAAACATTGCCAGAATCTGTCCCTGATTGATTACTTTCCTTTGCTTTGACCGTTACAATCGCTATTGCTTTCATATCAGTCCCAGCAACCGTGCCTTTTACATGGAAGCTCCCCGCTTGTGCATAACTCGAAGAATGAATCTCATCCCATACAACCAACGTTTTCTGTATCGTATGATTGCTCAGGGTCACAGTTACTTCCGCAGGCAGTTTCGGCGCGGAGCCAACTTCGGTTTCAATCTTTACATCCTCTATAGCTACAATGCTAAGAGCGAATTCAAGACTTTTTATCGCATTTTCAAGCTCTACTCGCATTTCATCTAGTGAAGTAATCGTAGCGCTAGGATCCTTCAGAATCTTCTCCGCTTTATCCAGAGCAGCCGCAACGATTGCCCAGGTTTCAGATGAATAATCTGAACTCTTTAATGCTGCTGCATCGGTAATCGTTTGTTGAAGAAGATCTTTAGAGATGTCTAGATTACTTCCCTTAATATAAAAATCATCTAGAATAAAAGCAAAATCAGATGTAGCTTTTCCCGAACCTTTGGTAATCATTTTGAAAATTACTTGATAATCATCCTGATTACCGGTTGTAAAGCTTTGCTTGAATGTGATATAACCGCCATTTTCTCCAGCTTTATTGCCTGGATTGGTTAAATTACCTAGCGTTTCCTTTAATACAATCTCTTTTGAAGAACGTGATTGTACCGACACTTCATAACCAACATTCGTTTCTGAAGTATAGATAAATCCTAACTCATATTCTTTATTTGGCTTCAATTTCACGCTAGATTCGTTTGTTTTAATGAGTTTACCCACATCTGTTTCATTCATTTTTAGCGAGTTTTCACCATTCAGAACCCAAGTCATCACAGGACCAACTTTGTTCTCAGCTGCCTGAACGATAGGATTGTTATCGTGTGGATTACTTTGGTCAGTTGCAATATGAATTTGTCTAGACCCACCACCATACTCAAATGGACCCCAACCTTCATACACATTCTCGAAATCCTCATACACAACATAATTTTTATTCGTAGGATCCTTCTCCACTGACGTATGCTTCCAAATACGAACATCATCAAATTGTACAGTACCAACTCCTGAATCAGCTAGCAACTTCACTGTTGCAGTAGTAACACCTTCAGGAACCTTAAATTCAACATTCATTCTCTGCCATGTTGTATCGACATACTTGAAGGATGAGTTATGGATACCGTCCTGCCCTGTCACATGATTAGAATAGGTTTTACCGTTAATTGTAACCTGCAGAGAAGATTTTCTTCCTTTCTCCGTCTGAGTCCACACCCCGACAGTATAATCCTCACCAGGCTGTAGTCCATTAATTTCCTGAGACAAGATACCCGCTTTGTTTCCAACCTCAGCGTATTTATTCCAATTCGATTTGTTCATTTCTTTGCTGGTATCGTATTCGCGATCACCTTGCACTGTCTTGATTGTAATATTACTTAGATCATCAGCTGTCCAGGAACCTGGAACATTCAATTGCTCAGAATTAAAGGCGAAATCCTTAATAAGACTGCCTTCACCCCAATTTGTTGCAGCAGGGACCAATACTAGAGCATCCGCTGATGTAGGATAAAGCACATAAGGTGTATTTTTCTTAGCCTTATTTATCGTGAGAGATCCATCATGAGCAACAACTGTATCGACTAACACTTTGCCTTGTTGTGTCAGCTCATACATATTGAATTGGCTCACATCTTTAAATTCATCCGTCAACTGCCAAGTTGTCGCGTTGCCTGTTGTATTCCAGTGATATAGTCTTGCACCTTCGTTTACACCCAAGATCTTATTGGTCTTCATATCCCAAACCCAAGGAATTAACGAATTCGCTTCACCAGTATGACGCTCTGATTCGTCTGTTGTCGTCCCCGTATCTTTCCAAGAAGATATAAGCTTGCCATTTTTAGATAACTCAATCATATTCGTTAATTTATTTCTCTTAGAGATCACTTCGTTATCAAACGTAATTTTATCCTCTTCATATTTCATAACACCAAAATGTTGCATGAACTTCGTAGGTAATACTTCGTTAAAGAATACAGTTACACCTTGCTGTACATCCGGTTTGGAATCTCCCCACGTTGTCACACCTGGTATTTTTTGTCCTTTGAATAAGGCATTTCCAACGAAAATATCTAGATTATTCTTCACTATTCTTGATAGAATGCTAGAATTCCCCTTATTCGGATATCCTAAATCTGGACCCCAGTGAACAAAATCCACACCGGGCTCTAATGGGCCGGCAAATTCCGTTCCTACTTTTAGTCCAAGATTATTAGCGTATTGCAGCAATTTATAGGCATTGTAATCATTGCCTGTATACACATCAATATAGAAGAAGTCTAATGTAGGATCATTCGGGCTCAAAGAATCCTTCGTCAGATTAAATAAGTTTTTGAACCGTGACTCTAGATTCCCACTCAAGACATCCTTCGTCTGATCAACATAATAAGACGTATCAATCCAATCCCAACCTCCGGAAAGCCTATCTACTGTCGGCCCTTTTGATGATGCTCCATTTAAGTTGGAATAATTCAGTTCGTTAGCATCAAGTTGATACTCTGTTGCATTGAGATGAACACCCACGTTAAGATTATACTTATCGCCCTCATTGATGAGATAGTTTAATTCATCCAATCCACCCTGCCTCACACCAATGTTGGAATAGGATGGAATATCATCATCATGGCCCTCTGCCTGATATCCCTTATGAAGAATCATCTGTCCAAAGCCATCAGTATAATTGTACAGAATTTTACCCGTATCCAACGAATTCAAGAAAGGATCATTTGCCTGGCTAGCAAAGTTGAATGCGATGTACATCATATTGTTCTGCATATCCCGAGCACCAAATGGCTCCTTAAAAATATTCGTCCGATAAGCAACAGCTGCATCCTGCCAATCTGTTTTACCGTCATTATTCCGATCATTTGTCACAACTACCTCATACCAAGGCAGTTCTTCCGTTTCATTACTTTGAAGATGGCGATACGTCCAAGTACCCGGCTTCACTGTCACTTTATTGACAAGTGGTTTCTTTTCCGTGGTCACAATCATTTTATTGCCACCGCTGATTACATTGTCTTCAATCGATGCTCCCAAGCCATTTCCGCTCACCATAGCCATCGTAACGCCTGAAGCGCTACTCTGTTTCATAAGATTCATGTTATCGACCAGTTCTTCTGTTAATCCGTGCCATGCTCCATCCGATTTACTCCATGCATACGTTGCATTTTCCATAGCGCTATTCACATGGATTAGAGAATTGTTAATTTGAATCGAACGGACAACAAACCCATCCGGTTTTTCAGTTATTTTATCAATTTCAAAACGTACGATATGATTCGCTTTCGCCTCAATATGTGCTTCGATGACAACACCAATCTCGTCAATCATCATTGTATACTGATACTTACTATCGCTCTCTTTATTAGATATGGTGCGAGGCACATAATCCATATTGTTGATCTTCAGACTATTCGTTTGCTCCTCGCTAGCCTGTAGTTTACGTTCATCAACTTGATATTCAACAATACCCGGGAAATCTTTATATACTGTAACGTTTAAACCATCTTTAGTGATCGTATCTGTCTCTGAGGCAACCTGAAGCTTAGGTAGTGACTCTAGCTCTACCATCTTTACATTGCTCACTGTCATCTTTTTACTTCCATACCAAGATCGAAGTCCAAGCCAACCTGGCTGCATAGTCATTTCTTCTTCAGATACCGATCCCATATCCGTTGTCACGCCATCGGGGTCCGTAATCTTGAAGCTTATGGTTGTTCCTACTAAACGAAGTTCGATATGATAAAGTGTATCGGCTAGCATCTCATATGAGTTTGAGAAAGTAGCCTCGTTTCCATTTGCAAACAATTTCCAAACACCGTTAATGTCATGATTAACCGATACATATGCATTATCCGTGGATCCTCTTAATATAAATCCATATCGCCCACCAGTTGCTCCAGCGTCTACATTTGTTTTGTAATCAAAAGTAACCTTCTGATCCATCAATTTAGGACTATCCTTATCCACGGCTAGTGCTACACCTGGCATGTTCAATTGAATTTGACCATCTCCGTTACTCTCTACCACCGGATTACTACTATCCAGAGAGCCCCAATTCTGTGCTGAATAATTTGGTTGGTATACTCTGATTTCTTCTGCGGTTATTGCATCTACATTCACCTTAATTGCAGCATCAGTTGTGTTATATAAGCCAAATGCTCCTGGGGAATATGCAGATACTGGTACATTACCGACCAATACTCCATTTATATATAGGCTTATTTCCTTCTCAATGACCTGCACACGTAAAATATAATCTTTGCTTATTGCAATGGCATCAGCATTGCCAATAGCAGCTTCGCTACCTTCTAACTGATATTTCCATTTTCCCGCGCTCTCCTGATATATGGTGATATTGCCCAGTTTAACACCAACTTGACCATCACTCTTCATTTTCACTTGATAGATTCCATTAGATACTGCTGTTATATCTCTATTAAAAGCAGTTGCTCCAGCATCAATAGTACCTGTCAAATATCCATCTATAACTTGCGGTGTCGCATGATATCCATCCCAATTAAGCTGAGAATTACCTTCATAATATTCCTCGTAAATCATTTTGTCCGTTTGTGTAGAAGTATTCATATCCATAAACTCTTCGGTAAAAAGAATATTATCGATATATATGGTATCCTGAGCAACAACCCCAAAACGTCCTTCTCCGAATTGCTGTCCTGCCGGTAAGCTTGCATACAATTCAGCCCCGTTAATGCTTAGGGTTACAGAGGAGTCGGAATATTGTAAACCCACTTTATTCCAGACGAAAGGTTTAGGATTTGAACTACTAGTACTAGTACCAGATGCACCAAAATCAATGATGGTGTTACCCTTTTTCAAAATCCATTTCGCACCATCAAATGTAATTAGAGCATTGTTACCAATAGCAAATCCGATATTGGTATTCGTAGGTTTCACACTAGCCATATAAGTCGCGCTCTGTAGGAGCGGAGCATCAGTATTCCATGTTTCACCATTCAGACCAGATAACTTTAGAATTCGGTTGCTGCCTTCTGTAATAATGGTAGACGTTGCACCGTTACTCCAGTCACCTGTTATACTGTCTTGAAAATCATTACTATACTGAATAATTTGTTTGGGTTTTATGATCTGATTTGTATAGTGTATATTATCAATCTGCAATTCTACCGTACTTCGAATTCGAAGACCAAAGTACCCAGCTACTTCTGAGAATTGCGCAAAAGTAATATCACCGATCTCCTTTTTATTCAGAAATACCGTGATTGTTTTCCCTTTAAAATTGAACATGAGATTATTCCATCTGCCTTGGATCGGGTAAGGAATATTTAATTTACTTCCCCAACCCGAGTTAGACTCTGGTATCCAGATGCTAGGGTCAACCCCAATCTCGTTGAATATGCTCGCCGTTTCATTCATTCTAAAACCAAACGCAAAGCCTTGACCGCTACCTAGTTTTGCTGGATTAATCAGCTTGAAATCTAACGAGAGTGTACCCTCTTGAATTTGTGGGGAATCTAGATCTACACCCCGTTCTTTTGTGCCTTTTTTCAGAGAAAGAACTTTATTACCCGTAAGATCGGTCACTACTTGAGCATTTAAACCTGACCAATGAGGTATATAATTAGGATCTTCATAGTCTTGAACATAATCAATGACATTTGAAGGTTTATCTTTTGTACCTACACCTGCAATACGTAACTCTTTAATAGAGACATTTCCTGTTGCAAAACGTTTATATAGACCTACCTGACCAATCCCTGTCGACTGATTCAATAAATCCGTATCCTTATTGTAGTATGTCACTCCGTCTACTATAACCACGAGCTTCGTACCATGAAAGCCGATTTGTATTCGATAATCTATATCTGTCTTCAGTTCAGGACCCTCGAATACTTCCCAATTGCCTGAACCATCCGGACTTTGAATTACCCAATCTGTATTGGCATCGTAACGGATAGACACCCCTTGATTCGTATCATTTGATCCGATAACAAAACCAACATTACTTGAAACTGAACTTGTATAGCGCATCGTTGTATCAATAATTCCGGCAGATAGCCATGGAGCTTTATCCCATGTTGCAATGGCTCCACCGCCATCCACTTTAGTTATCGCAATGGTTAGTCCATTATTTACAGAAGTTGTTCCTGCTCCTTTAACGAACGTCATTGGTTCCGGTTCCATTGACTGATAATTATTTGTATACGATACTGCCCCTTGACCCTCAGGAACATTTAATTTGATGTCATTTAAGAAGTCCTCTATGTTCGCCTCTTCAATTGTTCCCTCTTGTGTATCCGTTACCGTAATAGTCGCTTCTGCTTTGACATCCGAGGCTTTAACATTTCCCTCTACGTTAAAAGTGCCCACCTTCGCATAACTTAAAGGATCGATTTCATCCCAGCTAACCATTACTTCGCCGATGGAATCATCGTTGTAAACTGCTTGTACTACCGAAGGGAGTTCTGGTGGTTCACCAACGGAAGTTTGAACATTTGTTGGAGAAATACGTTTAATTACTTGTTCGTGAACTGCACTTAACGAATCACCAATTTCTCCTTCAGCAGCATAAGACGTACTTCTTGGATATATGATTGATTGACTTGTAGCCATTAAAAAAATCATCATCCAAATCATGAATCGATAAATCTTTTTCGCAACCTTTTTTCGCATCGTACCTTTCCCCCTTATAATAGTCTATTGGATATAAATTAAAACGCTTTCAAATACATTTTTGATTTTAACAATTTTATTCGATTTATACTTTCAAAATATAACCAATATTGAAAAATCCGTTTGAAATACAGAACTAAAATCAATTATTATTCTACCCATACGCCCCACATTAGTTCTGGAATGTTAATAGTTTCAATGATACACTGAGTGATAATAAGTGGTGAATTTTGACACAAATGTCTGAATACTATCAGGGGCGATTATTATGAACCGAGTTGTTGATCTCTTATATCATGAGTCTGATCAGGAATTAATCTATAATGCATTAGAGCGCACCTTGAAACCAGGTTATTTTTTTGGACCTCATTGCCATGAGAATCTGGAAATCTGTTTAATGAAAGAAGGAGAATGTGACATCATTATTAATGGTGAGAGGATTACCGTTCATAAAGGTGAAATAATGGTCATCTTCCCTCATATGATTCACTCTTTTCATGTAAAATCAGATCAAGAAGCCGTCTTCCTACAAGTTCACTTTTCTCCAGAAAACTTTATTGCAGCAGACCCCAAAGTAAATGAATATATCAGATTTTTACATTATATGTCAGATAGACATATAGCCTATACCTTCCATCCATATACGAAACAGATTCTTTCATGTGTGGATCGTATTTGCGAAGAAGTAAATACTGAAGTAAATATGTACCACAAGTCGCTAGCAAATATTTATATCTACGAATTACTGTTTCTATTATCTCGCGAGATTGAAAAAAGTGTTCGTAAAGTATTCAGAATAAATAATCCCATAGCAATTCGAGCTATCCATTTCATTAGACAAAATGTAGAAAACAATATCACACTAGACGATATCGCTAGCAACTGTAATATAACTACCCGATACCTATCGAAAATTTTCAAACAATACGTGAATATATCAGTGAACGATTATCTTTGTATCACAAAAATTGATAAAGCCATGAATTACATATGTAATACAGAACTCTCCATCACAGAAATATCCTCAAAACTCCAATTTTCTAGTGCACAATACTTCTCAACCGTATTTAAAAAATACAGCGGCGTTACTCCAAAGGAATATAAAAATCTTCGTACGAAAGATATATAGGTTAATAATTATATCTATATAACAAAAAAAATGAGCTTGCTCCGTCATAATCGACTTCGAGCACAGCTCATTTTCATTGTATATCTGTTATTCTTACTACCCAATGTTCATCCTGATGCTTACCGATTCAGCAAGCTTCCCACATACTTCAGCAGCTCATTGGCGCAAATTGGGCAATAATGGTGCCCGTCAATAAGTCTGGCGCATACCTCGTTGATCCGTTTGAGCTGGCTTTCATCCGGCGTTTTGGACGAGGTGGTAATTTTGACGATATCTTTGAGATCAGTGAATAGCTTCTTCTCAATCGCTTCCCGCAGGCGGTCGTGGTTGTTGTACTCAAATTTCTTCCCTTTGCGTGAATAAGCGGAAATCCGGATCAGGATCTCTTCACGGAACGCTTTTTTCGCATTCTCAGAGATACCGATTTGTTCTTCAATCGAACGCATTAACCGCTCATCCGGCTCCATTTCCTCATCCGTAAGCGGATCACGGATTTTGGACCAATTGCAGAAGGCTTCGATATTATCGAGATAATTCTCAAATAATGTCTTAGCAGATTCCTCAAAGGAGTAGACAAAGGCCTTTTGCACTTCGCTTTTTGCCAAAATATCATATTCCTTACGAGCAATGGAGATGAAGTTCAAATAACGCTCCCGTTCCTCTTTAGTAATCGATGGATGCTGATCCAGGCCGTCTTTAATTGCCCGCAGCACATCCAGTGCGTTCATGCACTGCAGATCACCTTTGATCAAAGCGCTGGAAATCCGGTTGATAACATACCGCGGATCAATTCCGGACATACCTTCATCTAAATACTCCGTTTGCATTTCCTTGAGATCTGCTTCTTTGTAGCCCTCTACCTCTTCACCATCATACATGCGGAGCTTTTTGATCAGATCCATGCCTTGTTTTTTGCTTTCTTTCAAACGGGTCAGGATCGAGAAAATCGCAGCGGCACGTAGCGCATGCGGTGCAATATGCACATGATTCATATCACTCTGAGCGATCAGCTTCGCGTAGATTTTTTCCTCTTCCGATACCCTGAGGTTATACGGAACAGGCATAACAATCATACGGGACTGGAGTGCTTCATTCTTTTTATTAGAAATAAACGACTTATACTCGGTTTCATTGGTGTGCGCAATGATCATTTCGTCCGCACTGATCAGTGCGAACCGGCCAGCCTTGAAATTGCCTTCTTGCGTCAGTGACAGCAGGTTCCATAGAAACTTTTCGTCGCATTTGAGCATTTCTTGAAATTCCATCAGCCCACGGTTAGCTTTGTTCAACTCTCCGTCAAAACGGTAAGCGCGTGGATCGGATTCCGAACCAAATTCAGTAATGGTCGAAAAGTCGATACTTCCTGTCAAATCGGCGATATCTTGCGACTTTGGATCGGATGGACTAAAGGTACCAATCCCTACACGCTCTTCTTCTGACAAAATAACCCGAGCCACTTTAACCTGCTCAATATCTCCTGCATATTCATTTCTCAGCCGCATCTGGCAGGAAGGGCACAAGTTGCCCTCAATACGCACACCGAGTTCCTTTTCAATCTCTGGACGAAGCTCCAGGGGGATCAAATGTAGCGGGTCCTCATGCATCGGGCAGCCCTCTATTGCATATACCGCACCCGCATCTGTCCGCGAGTACTGTTCCAAACCACGTTTAAGCAGCGTGACTAGGGTCGATTTCCCCCCACTGACAGGTCCCATCAATAATAAAATCCGTTTACGAACATCGAGTCTACGTGCTGCAGAATGAAAATATTCCTCGACTAACTTTTCGACGGCACGATCCAGTCCAAAAATCTCCTGTTCAAAAAACTTATAACGTTTGCGTCCGTTTATGTCCTCTACGCCATGCGACTTAATCATGTCATAAACGCGGGAGTGAGCGGTTTTAGCGGGAGAGGGGTCTTTTTTCAAGATTTCTATATACTGCTTGAAGGTCCCGCTCCACGCCAAACGGTCGTTCTCAGCCCGATACGAAGCTATTCGCTCAAAAATATCCATTGCTCGCTGCCTCCTCTTGCGCTCCTACTTGCTCTCCTACTTGCTCTCCTATAGCGTTAAAAAGTGTATTACATACCTATGCGGCAAGCGCGGAATAGTTGACCTCTTTTTTGCTGTGCTATAATAGAGAATCATGAAATCGCAGTAAAACCTTAATGGAAACCCGAAAATAATGGGCTACGGGAGTGACACTATGGCGGTACGACATGAAACGGAGCTGTATGCTCCTTTAAAGGTTTTTTTTGAAAAGCAAGGATACAGCATCAAGGGTGAGGTTCGGACTTGTGATTTGGTGGGGATCCGTGAGGATTTAGAGCACCCTCTAATCGTGGAGATGAAAAAATCGTTCAACCTGGCCTTGCTGCTGCAAGGGGTGGAACGGCTGAAGCTCAGCCCTACGGTCTATCTCGCAGTGGAACGTGTCCGTGATAAAAAAGGGGCGGTTAACCAGCGCTGGGGCGAGCTTAGCGGACTTTGTCGCCGTCTTGGTCTCGGGCTGATCACCGTTGTTTTTTATAAGACCAAGGCACCGCTGGTCGAGGTGCTCGTTGAGCCGGACGAGACGCCGCCTGCCCAGCGCAGCAACAAGCGGCGGCGCGAGCGTCTGCTCTATGAGTTCCGCGAGCGCAGCGGAGACTACAACACCGGCGGCAGCACGCGCGTTAAGCTCGTGACGGCCTACCGCGAGAAAGCGCTGCGTGTCGCGCTTTCTCTGCAAGCAGCGGAGGCGGAAGCCGCCGTCGCTGATGAGAAGGCCGCTGCGAAGGCTTCGCTCGCAGCGGGCAAACGTGCAGCGGCGAGCACCGCTGCACAGGCTCCGGCGCTGAGCTCAGCGCCGGAGGGGCGTGCTGCCGGGGACACGGCAGCACGGGAGGCAGCGGCGGCTGGCACGCGAAGCGGTGCCCCTAGCGCTGCCTCAAGCGCACGCTCGGCCGGGATCACTCCGGCCGAGCTGCGGAAGCATAGCGGCGTACCGAACGCCGCCGCTATGCTGCAGCACAACTACTACGGCTGGTTCCACCGTGTCAGCCGTGGGCGCTATACCCTGACCCCAGCCGGTCAGGCCGCGCTAGTGGAATACGCCGCTATAACTGGCGGCGCCTCCAATGACAGCAATCACTAACATTAATTTTCTTGCCTATCCTTAGCAAAACTTCTTTCAATTCAAATCTTTTACACGAATTTCAATCTTTTACTCAGCTCTAAGCTTTACTCTGATTTAATCTTTTACTTGGTCATTATACGTATTATTCTAATTCACACGTAACAATGTCTAAATAACGCAAAAAGCATCCCATCTACGGGATGCTTTTTAGGTATTCCAATCTTGCCACATTAGTATTTAATTTCATACCACGTTCGTATTCCACTCATATCACGTTTGTTGTCATACATGCCATGTTCGTATTGCATTTTTATCATAATTCGTATTCGTATCTCAATACGTAACTGTGACACATAACATCCATATCACACTTATAATTATTTCGTACCAACTTCATCTCTTATTAGTATCACAAGCAAGTACCTCGTCCAGCTCTTCTAAGCTATACTTTAATTAGCTTATTACACTTTCGAGCACAACCCTTATTTACTATTTCCTCTATTATTACTTTAACATGCTGCTAATGCTGAAACCTTCACCTTTGAAACCTGATGTTACATTCAACACCACTAATATTAAATCTTCAATAATTAAGGAAATCCTCCCTAAAAATAGTCTCATACGATACTTCACTTCTGCCAGATGTAAAATTCATGGTCATTTCGAGCAGTCCTACGTTCCGTCACCGTCAATCCTAATGTCTGTCCTTATATCCGCCCGTAAGTCCCATCCCGTCTGTCTCACCGGTCTCTCCGTCTGTCAGTCCATCCCGTTCATTCACAACCACATCAATCTAACTCCGAGCCGTGAACTCCTTAACCGCCTCGCTCATTAAATTCATGCCGAGCAGCAGCTCATCCCGGCCGGGATGGCTGAAGTTAAGACGTATATGATTTCCGCTCCCATCCACACTACATAGCGGTCCCGGTAAAAATGCCACTCCCTTACCCAGCGCACATTTCAGCAGTGCCATAACATCCATCCCCTCCGGCGGAGATACCCAAAGAAACATGCCTCCTGACGGCAGATCGTAGGAGCTTCCCTTCCAAGCTGGACGTTTAAGCAGCTCCACCATCAACTTCAGCCGTGTGTTATATTCTCGATTCAGCTGCGCAATATGCTCGCGAAGATCAAAAGCGGTCACATCCAACAAATGATGCAAGAGCCGCTGATTTAATGCGCTCGATTGCCAGTCTGCCATCTGCTTGGCCGCAGCCATCATCCCGATCACTTCCCGGCTACCTGCTGCCCAGCCCGTCCGCAGCGCGGGCGCGACGGTCTTGCTGAACGAACCGATATATAATACGTGTCCGCCGTCACTTATATTTTCCAGTGCGTACAAAGATGGAAATCTTGTGGCCCAAGGTTCACCATACTTTTGAAAATGTAAATCACCATATGAGTCATCTTCTACAATCAGGATGTTATAGGCGATACAAAGATCCAGCACCTCACGCCGTCTCTCTAAACTCCATAGGATGCCGCTTGGATTCGTAAAGCTTGGTGTTGCGAACAGCATCTTTGGCTTATGCAGTTCAATTTGCCTCCGCAAATGATCTGGATCAAGCCCGTCCAAGTCACCCTCTACGGGAATAATAATGGCGCCTTGCATCCGAAGAGTTTGCAAGAATCCTGGAGATGTCGGATTTTCTACCAATACGCGATCTCCCGGATCAATATACACCCGCGATAACAAATCAATCGCTTGCTGGCTCCCCGTTGTTAGCAGAACTCCACCTTCAGTAACAGTTACCCCCTTTTCTCTGAGCCAATCCCCGGCAAGCCACTCCCGAAGTGGACCATACCCTGCAGGATCACCATATTGAAGTGCCCCTGCATCTGCAGATATCACCGTAGAGGCTGCTTCGGCAAGCAGCGATAACGGGAACAGTTCTTCCGCTGGTAATTCTTCAGCAAGCGATATCATGGAGCTTCTCCGTGTTTGGGTGCGAATACTTAGAAGCGGTGACGATAGCAGTGTGTGTGCGCGAGCAGAAAATTGGTAAAGCATGCGAAATCCCCCTTCCCTAGTACCAAGTAGAAATGGCTTGGTGATCCTCTTCCAAGGACAATTATCCATTCAACATGATATGCTTTCTTCTATTTCAAGAATATTCCACCTTTACCGTCATTATGTCGTATAGCTTGGGTTATGCGTAGATTTGCCTGTTTTGTCTTGAGAAGAGAGCAAATTTCTCAATGGCTTGCGCTCGCGTCGAAACATCAAGCTTCACATAAATTTTGCGCAAGTAATTGTCAATCGAACGACGACTTACTGCAATTTCGAGCGCTATTTTATCATAGGTAATCCCCTGTACGATTCGCTCCATAATAAACATCTCTGTCTGCGTCAATTGAAGAACATCATCCAGTCCTTTAGATGTCGAAATCGGCCAGGATCCTTTCTCTATCCATTCTAGCGGCATTGAAAGAAAACCCACTCGCAAACCCAGGATCAGCTGTAAAAGCTGATTAGGAGAAGCTCCTTTGGAGAATATCCCGCTCGCTCCCAGCTCTATGAGGGGTTGAAGCAGATCCCTGCCGTCTTCATCTGTCATCACGACAAAATGTGAGTTTGGTGAGCTTTTTTTCATATTTAACAGCACGCTCTCAATATTACCTTCAGGCATATGATAATCTGCCAGCACTAGCTCGGGATTCTTTTCCCTTACGATGGAAGCGCCTTCGTTCCAAGTTGAATACATTCCTAGAACCTTAAGCTCTCCTCCCTCTTCCAAAATCAATTTCGTCCCCAGCATACTTGTAGGATGACACCCCACAATAACCACCTGCCAAACCTTCATCATTAATGCCCAGACCCCCTGCTTTATATAATAATCCAGAAAGGAAAGCGCCGCAGCGTTTCCGGTTTAAACGCAAGCAAGGAAGTATGATGACTTGTCCGTTTATTCTCTAGCTGGTTACCTTGAGTACGTCTATCAGAATTCCAATCTATAGAAATTGTATCGCAGTAGTTTAATAGGATGCAATTACTTTTTCTAGTTTTCACACTCTCTTTCATTTTTGCGAAACTAGTCAAAGTCTGATAGAATGGGGACTTGAAAAAAAGACCAACCCGAGGTGATCAAATGCAACCGCTAGCGGAAACGTCCCCGGTACACTCGCGCCGTGCTGCTGTGAGAAGCGGCCCTTCCGTAAAATGGTTTTTACTGTTCTGGATCGTGATGATTGGAATTGGTGTATATGCTGTTTACAGCTACACGAACCATTTGAAGCAGCAGGTGCTGAGCGAACTTAGCACTCAGAGCCAGCAGCAACTTACCGTTCTGAAGACCGACTATGAGTCAAAAATTGCCGTTCTGACCGAAGAGGTGAAGGAATTGCAGAATACTGTGCAAAGTTTTAACGAACTATTAACCTTCACTAAAGATAATGCTAGTGCCAAGACAGATAATAGTAATAAGCTATATACGCAATTGAACGAGGTTAACAAACAGTTAGAAGCTTTGAAGAAACAAATGGATCTGATCAAATGATGACGCCTGTCAAAAGAGTAAACCGTTTCTTTTTGCTTCTAACCGCACCTTTTCTAGGTTTACTGATATGTATGTGGTGGTATCGACCACCGATCGAGCTGGATCTTGATGTAGGACAATTCACACCTATCTCAGGGCCGTTGAATGAAACAGCCATACTAAAAAAAGATTTAGCCCTAGCTGAAGGCACTGTATCCTACACCATAGATGCAATCAGCGCCAGCGCCAAGCTATATAAAGGAACCACTGCTATGATGAATAAGCTGGTTGAAACAGCGCAGACGCAAGCTAGCCGTCCTGAGCTTATCTATAACCGCCGGATTTCTGCCAAGCTTGGAATCCCTTCTGAGATCCTTAGCAGCGACCGTATTAGAGTTGAGTTATATCGATTGAATCCAGGAAACTACAAAGCTTATGCTTTGAAAATCAAACTGAAGGATCCGACCGCTATGAAGATGAGCCTGGCGGAGACAGCCTCCGGTGCGGAAACAACTATGCATGCCGTACAGCGTAATGGAGCCATTGCTGGTATTAATGCAGGCGGTTTTGCAGATCAATCCGGAAAACGCTACCCGTTAAGCACGACTGTGGTTGATGGAAAGTATCTCAATGGTTTCGAGCCGACCTTCAAGGACCTCAGCTTCGTAGGACTGAACAAGTCCGGACAGTTAATCGGCGGAAAATTCTACAGTCGCGCACAGTTAGATCAACTTGAACCCGTATTCGGTGCAACCTTTGTGCCTGTTCTACTGAAGAACAACATCAAAGTGCCCATCCCTGAAAAGTGGAAAACCTCCCCCAATCGGGCGCCACGTACAGTTATCGGTAATTATAAGGATGATCAGCTTCTCATTTTTGTAGCAGATGGCTATAATGAGCTAGGTAGCTCTGGAGCACAATTAGAGGAAATTCAGAACAAGCTATATAACATGGGCGTGATGGATGCTTATAATCTGGACGGTGGAGGATCATCATCACTTATCTTCAACGGAAGAGTAGTCAACAAACCTTCGGACGGAAATCTTAGAGCTGTACCGACTAATTTCCTGTTTTTTGAATGATTATATTAAAATGTCTATGCAACATATCACATTTGCGTTTATTTTTATTGATTTGCAGGTTATAATCTTGATAACGAATACATTTGCTAATGGAGGTGCCAGTATGTCGTTCTCATTAACCTTTTGGATCGTAACGTTCGTATTTGTGTTATTTATGGTCGGCATCCTTACCTCATCTTACAACGACGACAAAACAAAAGGCTTATAAGCAAGAAGAAACGGTATTGCCGTCCTTTTTGGGGCGGTACCCGTTTCTGCGAAAACCAGCACGATTAATTTACGGTGTGAAATCTATATAAATTCTTATATTTATACTAATGCTTCAGAGGCTCTTGGCTTCTGAGGCATTTTTTGTATAAAAAAACTGCCGCATAAAGTAGACGATATCTACGAATGGGGCAGTTTCTTTATTTAGAAAACTATAGGCCGTCGAATTCTAAATGAGTAAATATGTACTTCCTAGGCGTGTCTCGGCAATTGGGTCATTTCTGAGAGGCATGCAGCGCAAATATAACGATCTTTATATTCACTTACACCTTCCATTGATCCGCAGAAAACACATTTTGGACGATAGCGCTCCAGGATAATATGGTCACCCTGTACCAAAATTTCAACCGGGTCGCCTTCATTCATCTGATACCTTTTACGCAGGGACTTAGGCAGAACAATTCTACCCAGCTGATCCACTTTGCGAACTACACCAGCAGGTTTCATATCTAACGTACACCTCTCCTGTTCAACTAATAATTTGTAGCTACTATTTATTTCGGCTCATTCATTATATTTCGTTATTAAAATGTCGAATCCTGCTGAAAAAAACAAAAAAAATGTCTTTTTTCTAAACAAGATTCGGAAAATCCAGCTGTCGAAGGGCTTCATATACAATAATAGCCGCAGAATTCGATAAATTTAGCGATCTCACGGCATCACTCATTGGCATGCGCATTTTTGTTTCTTTTCCGGCTTCCAGAATTTCAGCAGAAAGCCCCTTCGTTTCTTTACCAAAGACAAAGAAATCTCCATCTTGAAAATCAAAGTCACTATATCTCTTCTCAGCTTTCGTTGTTGCGTAAAAGAAACGTCCCTCGCTATACTTCTCGAGCACTTCAGCAAAAGAATCGTGATATTCAATGTTAACGGCATGCCAGTAATCTAATCCTGCTCTTTTCAATGTAGCATCATCTGTACGGAATCCGAGTGGGCGAACCAGGTGAAGATGAGTGCCTGTTGCTGCGCAGGTACGCGCGATGTTTCCAGTATTGGCCGGGATTTCCGGTTCAACTAATACGATATGGAGTGCCATTATATGGTTCCTTCCTCTCTAAAGGCTTGATAGCCAGATGTTTTATTCTAGTGCATAACCATAGCTTCTCCAAACAAACTGAAAACCTTCCACCCATAGGCGGAAGGTTTACGATAGAGTTCATTAACCTTGAGTTTGCCGGAAATGGTTCATGAAATCAGAAAGTGCCTTAACACTTTCGTAAGGAACTGCATTGTAAATGGAAGCGCGCAAGCCACCCACACTGCGATGTCCTTTTAAGCCGACAAAACCTTCCAGCTCAGCAGCTTTAACAAACCGTTTTTCGAGTTCTTCCGATTGCATCCGGAAGGTAACATTCATAATGGAGCGGCTGCTCTTCTCAGCAACACCACTGTAGAAGCCGTCACTTCCATCGATATGATCGTATAAGAGACCCGCTTTTTCAAGATTCTTGGATTGGATGCCGGCTAGACCGCCTTGCTCCTCAATCCATTTTAACACTTCGTTAACCATGTATACAGAGAAAGATGGAGGTGTGTTGTAAAGAGAGTTATTTTTATAATGAGTACTGTAACGCATAATTGTTGGAATGTTAGAAGGTGATTCTTCAAGCAATTCTTCTTTAGCGATAACCACAGTCACACCGGAAGGACCTAGATTCTTCTGAGCTCCAGCATAGATCATTCCAAATTGATTTACATCGATTGGACGACATAGAATATCACTAGACATATCTGCAATTAGCGGGATCGAACCAGCATCTGGGAATTCCGCATACTGCGTTCCTTCGATGGTCTCATTGGAAGTTACATGAAGGTAAGCCGCATTATCTGCAGCCTTGATCGAGCTTAACTCTGGAATCGCTACGAATTTCTTATCTTCTGAAGAACCGGCTACATGAGCGCCCCCGACCAATTTAGCTTCTTTAAAAGCCTTATCAGCCCAACTTCCTGTCATTACATAACTACCTACTTGGCCCTCAGAGATCAAGTTCATAGGAATCATAGCAAACTGTGTACTTGCTCCACCTTGTACGAACAATACCTTATAGCCCTTCGGATTGCCGAGGAGCGAAAGCAGACGTTCCTGCGCTTCATTATGCACGGATTCGTAGATTGCTCCACGGTGCGACATCTCCATGATAGACATTCCACTTTCTCGGAAATCAACAAACTCCGCTTGTGCGCGTTCCAGTACCGTAAGCGGCAATGCTGCCGGTCCGGCATTAAAATTGTATGCTCTCTTATTCAAAACTACTCCCCACCCTTTCTCTCC
This sequence comes from Paenibacillus sp. FSL R5-0345, assembly GCF_000758585.1. Taxonomy (NCBI): domain Bacteria; kingdom Bacillati; phylum Bacillota; class Bacilli; order Caryophanales; family Paenibacillaceae; genus Paenibacillus; species Paenibacillus sp. FSL R5-0345. The sequence continues at coordinate 1,919,203 of NZ_CP009281.1, read as the reverse complement.
TATCAATATGGATATCGCTTATGATAGCAATAATCTTACACACCAGCAAGTATAATTATTCACATAAAGGCTTGGATTACTGCTTATTAAGATGTGAAAAAATGATAAGTTCGGCTCCAGGACTTGCTTTCATGCGGTAAAAGACTAATGTTCACAAAAACTTCAGGAGAGACCACATGACGTTCTCCCCATAGCGCCATTCGTGCTACTGGGAAATCTCCGCTTTCACGTAGTCCTGTTCCACTAGGCTTATGAACCAACTCCCAATTGAACTCGGCTTCCGGTCCTCCCCAGCCACTCAACTTGCAATAAAAGGACCGGTCTGGCTCTTCTGACCAAGTAAGGGTATTACCAGATACCTCTAGCAAATTGTTCGTGTATTGAGATTCCGGTTCCTCAACTTTGAGCCCATTCGGGAGGCGCAACTCAAAATCCGGACCTATATTTAAACCATCAATTCCAATAAAATTGTGGATGTACTCCTCGGTTTGGATTGGCTTATTCCCTTTGTTATGCAATTCATATGCAATTTTTAATTGGTCGTCCTTTATAGAGATCGTTTTGGTCAAAAGCATCGCGTATCCATTACTTTCCATCGGTTGGATAATATATGAAACCGAATCATCCTTAACCTCCCTATCAACAGTAAAGGGGGTTAGTGGATACTCGTTATGAAAGCTATAGCTCTGCGAGTCCTGCTTTTGTAACAGTCCGATTCCGGGCTTTGGAAACCAGCCTCCAATCGGTGCTTCATCATACCCAATTGCCCGGGAAATGCCAAACTCGTTGCACAGTCCACTTCCGCCAGTACCTTCGCCTTCCTTCAAGCTTTCTGGCACACAAAAAGTATGCTTACCTTTTTCTAACGTAACTTGTGTGATAAACCCCGTCCAGTCAAAACGAGTCCCTTTATATGCTTCTCCAATATCAGCGATATCTACAGATAATACGCCATTTGATAGCTTGCAGCCCATCCTTCACACGCCCCTTTAATCATTCAACAAATAAATTAGCCCCATTATATCATCTATGAAGAAGCTTAGTTTTTATATTTTTTCAAAAAAAGTCTGCAGCCGCTATACTTAACGGTGCAGACGCTTTTAATAAAATCTAGTTATGATTACGCCAAAGTCACTTCAATCACGTGACGCTTCTCTGTCTGCAGAGCGAGTAGATCTTCACGCGGAATAATCGCACTCCCTGAGCCGCGCTGCAGCGTCACCTCACTGCCATTTAAGGTAACGGAGTGTATTTGGTACTCTCCGTAATTAAAGCTTCCTGTGGCTTTATAGACCACTTCAAACTCACGATCTGCAAAGATCGTCTTAATGGATGCTTTCCCCTCGGAATCAAATTGTTCTTTTACTAGCTTAGGTTCTAGCAATAAATCGCCCAGTTTACCCTTCACACCAAATACTTCAGTGACCATGGTTAGCAAGAGCCAGCTTGCCGAGCCTGTTAGATATGTGTACATTCCTCTGCCTTGCTCGTTAATATATTCAGGAATCCCTGGATAGATACGAGCTTTTGCGAAATCTGTACTCAAGTTGTAAAGAGATTCGAGAACCTTATGACCTTCTTTTACATAACCTCGTTTATACAACGCATTTCCATACATGATCGTCATGTGACTGAACATGGCCCCATTTTCTTTATGACCAAATGCAAAGCCGAAAGCACGACCCAGATTCTGCTGAATCCCTCCGAAACGGGAATTAAGCCTGTATCCGATCTTGTCATCTAGTAGATTACGATCTACAGCAGCAATAATGTGTGGAATTTGCTCCGGAGCTGCTGCATGACCCATAAGCGGGAATACTTGACCCGTAAGTGTCATCCGAACGCCTTCAGAAAATTCTCCCTCTACCCGTTCACCATCGTTATTATAATAACCGTTAAACCAGCCATCGCCATTCTCACTCTGTACCCACTCGTTGTTGCGCAAATGATTAAATATCCATTCCGCTTTTTGTTCCAGATCATCAGCCACTTTTTCAATATCTAGAGATACACGAACTCCACTCACCTTATTTGGTGCCGCGGCATAATATCGATCCAATCTCTCATGCTTGCCTGATATAGAACCGTAATCCACACGCTCGTTAAGCGTATCCAGCAACAGCTGCATCTCTTCTGCCAACTCAACCTTTTCCTGCCCTTTAGAAGTCTTAAGGGTACGCAGCATCCGAGAAATATCTAATAGATTGCTAGCATAGAAAGATGTAAAAGCCACACTCTCTCCGCGATCCGCACCCATATCGAGACCATCATTCCAGTCCGCACCTTCGAGCAGGATATTATTATGTTCCCCTACATTAAAGAACGGAACCAGGTTTTGCAGCAAAATATGTTCCAGAATTGTACCTTTGTAGATTTCCCCAGAAGCTGTTCTAAGATCACTGCCTGCAGAGGTATCCCAAGAAGTATCACGTTCCTTACAACGACTCATAAAAGTATCCCGGAAATAAGTCTGTTCTTGCAACAAGAAATCAAGATCACCACTCTGATCCAAATAGAGCATCGTTGTTAAGAACGGCCAGGCCCCATGATCCATCCATACTCGAGGAATATTGTTACGGTCAGCAATAAATTCGCCTGGTTGTTGACCGATAATAGTTGCGTTACTGCCGTCAATTCTCACACCAGCGTAATTATTGAAGAGTAGGCTGCGAACTTCGGCAGGTTCCATAATAAGCAGTGCCAGACAGTCTTGCCAAAGATCTCGCCAGCCACGTCCGCCCCTTCCATAATCATGATATGGTAAGAAGGAGTTACCATAGAGTCTTCTAAGGACCGGTTGAATGGTTACCCATTTCATCCATTGATCCGCATCCGAATCACCGGTATGGAATTCAACCATATTCACTTTATCTGCCCAGAACGCTTTAGTCTCCTCTAGGAGTTGATCAAAAGCTTCAGATGCTCCATATTTATTCATCAACGCTTCAACGTTAATTCTATCATTATCAATTGCCATAACTACGACATATGAATGTTTTTCACCAGGAGACAAGGTAATTGAGGCAAACCGGAGGCCACCGACTGCTTCATAACCCTCTCTATCCACGCCTCCACCTTTACTGATCTCTGGCGTAGTATTCAGAATAACCGCTTCTGGCCAGTCAAGACTTCCACCTTCGCCGATGAATTCCTCTTGAATCGGGAAGAAACCAACAGGCTGACTTCCGTCACCTTCCGCTCCAAATACACCGTAAGAGGTATGGTTAACGCGATGACCACGTTCATCGAAAGAAAGTGCAGGCTGAACCTCAACACCATATGCTGAAGTGTAAATCCGGTTCAGCAAGGATGTTACATGTCTGTGATCCCGCAGATCATCTGCGGAACGGGCATACAATGGAACTACAGCTGTTGGTGTAAGAGTAATCTTCTCTGTTCCAATGTTCGTCAATGTAACTTTCATTAGTTCTACCTTGTCGTTACCTCTAGGTACGAAGCTAGTAATCTCAGCTGTGACACCCATCTCAGAGTTACTGCGAGTGACCCGATGCCATAGAAAACCAGCCTCAAGCACTGCTTCATCAGCAGATGAAGTGTAGAACGCTGCGTTTTGCTTAGCCGAATTTCCTGCTGCAGACCAAGCACCCTTGCCTTCGACGTATACCCAGAAATTACGTGAAGCACGGGAATTATGCAAATCTTCAACAGATAATGGCGGTGTTAAAAATGTATTATGACCTGTCGTCGCCTGTCCATGAAGTTTAGGAGTAACGGTCGACATCATCCCCCCCTCATTTACTAGAGGGAAGTATAAGAAACTACTGTGATCCGGTTGCTGAAGCTTGAACTCCCCATCCTTTCCAGTGAATTCAAAGCCATGAATTTTTTTACGGTCCATTGTCCCCATCCTCTCATTTACACAACTACTTAAGCTTTAACCGCACCTGCCAATGCACCGTCAACAATATACTTTTGAATAAAGGTGTACAGGACGATAAGTGGTGCCGATACGATCATGATCCCGCACGCCAACATAGGCCAGTTATTCCCGTATTGACCGCGGAATTCTTTAAGCCCGAAGGTAATTGGATAATGTTCCGGACTTGGCAAATACATGATTGGACCTACAAAGTCATTCCAAATCGTAATCGCCGTAAGGATAACACCTGTTGCGATAACAGGTTTCATCAATGGCATAATGATCTGGAACAGATAACGCATATATCCAGCACCATCCATGCCCGCAGCTTCATCCATCTCACGGCTGATTCCTTTAATATAACCTACGAACATCATGAAGACGATACCAGTTCCCCCTGTTTTTAGGAGGATATAACCTAGCTTCGTATCATAACCCACAAATCCAAGCTCTTGTTTCAGGGTAAGCATTAATTTGAACTGTGCAACCATAGGATTAGGCAAGAATTGTGACATCAAGAAGAACAAATAAATAAATCCGCTCCACTTTACATAATTTCTCGCTACCGGGAAAGCTCCGAATAACGAAACGATTAGTGTTAGCACTGTCGCTACGCCTGTGTACAACAAACTGTTAATGAAATAATTAGAGAAATTACCTTTTAACCAAGCTTCCTTGTAGTTATCCCATTGAATACTTTTCACAAGTCCGATCGGGTCTAGCAGGTAATCTGAAAAAGACTTGAATGAAATGTTTATTACAAACAATAGCGGCATGATATACAAAACAAGCAATACTGCAATCAGAATATAGGAGAGAGTTTTGGCGGTTTTGGAATCTTTCATTAATATTCCACCTCTCTCTTACGCATTTGTTTAACTGCAAATACAACGAAGACCAGAATCATTAGGAACTGTACCACCGAAAGCGCGGAAGGAAGTCCCATTTGAAGAGAACCACGGAACGTCTCTTTATACACGTCATAAGCCATCGTTCTTGTGTTAAAGCGACCGTCCGTAGTTGCGAGAATAATATCAAAGGTGGACATCGCACCGATAATGGACAAAATAATATTAATGGTGAACGATGGAGCAATAAGTGGGAACGTAATGTTCTTAAAAGATTGCCACTTCGTAGTTCCATCAATATATCCAGCTTCATACAGATCCTTCGGTACGGATTGAAGGCCTGCAAGGAAAATTAACATGGAGTAACCCATGTACATCCAAATTTGCGTAAATATAATATAACCAAACGCATGGGTGAAGCTTCCAAAGAACATATCTTTATAACCGAACAATGAATCATACAGTTGATTGACAGGACCACTAAGCGGATCGAACATCAAGCCCCATACCAGTGCAACTACCGATACACCGAGGACAACCGGTAAAAAGAAAACTGCGCGATAAAAATAATCGCCTTTCAGCTTCTGATTAATAACTACGGCCATAAGGAGACCGACACCGTTCTGTACGATTGTAACAATGATCATGAAATAAACAGTTCGTATAATGGAATCCCAACGTTCGCCTGAATTTCCGGAGTTAAAAACGCTGTAGTAATTGTCAAGGCCTACGAAATTCAACTTGCTTCCAGGAACGTTAGTAATATCTGTAAATGAATAGATGACCGTCATCATAGAGGGCCCAAAATAAAAAACAACATACAACGATAATGGAATCATAAGCAGCAGAAGTGGTAAATATCGTTTTATACCTTTTCCGAACGGATACATTTCTCTCACCTACCCAATCCTAATTCAATAAAATCATCGGGGTCTGTACGAACAGACCCCGAAGTTGTAGTACATGATGTTGCACAGTATGTTGTAGATGTCTGTTTATTGGGATAACAGCTTATTTAGGAGCTGCTGCTTCCCATTCTTTTTGTTGTACATCTGCAAGTTCTTTAGCGGTTTTGAATTCGCCACCTGGTGCTAGGTATTCAGTGTGTACACCTTCAGCAGCAATGTGCTCGCCTACATTGTCGCGGTTAATCATTATGATTTCATAGGCAAGTTCAAAGTCTTCTGCCATGTATTGTGCTAGTTCGTTATCAATGAAGTCACTGCCAGTTGAAATGTTATCTTGTGTTGGTACAAACCCAGCAGCCTTAACATATTCAGTGTAGTTTTCTGGCTCAGAGAAGAATTCCAGCCATTTCAAAGCCCCTTCTTTGTTCGGACCTTTTTCTGCTGCATACCAAGTTACATCGTATTTACCGACAAGAGAAGCATTCTTAGCTGCATCTTCAGTAGCTGGGATTGGGAAGTAACCAAATTTCACATCAGGATTTGCCGCAGCGATCGTAGGTGCATCCCAAGTTCCGTCAGCAATCATAGCTGCTTTACCTGTTGCGAAGTACGAAGGTGCTGTTGCATAGTCAATACCCAAGAAACCATCGATGATGTAGTTATCTTGAAGGGTCTTCATTTTATCCAATACTTCTACAGCCCCAGCATCGTTGAACGCCGAAGTGCCTTTCCAAACGCCTTCAATCCATTTTTGTTGGTCGCCGCCGCCTAGAATCTTAGCTTGCAAGCCGAACACTGGCAGTTTCAAAGGCCATACATCTTTACCAGCCACTACGATAGGTACGATGTTCTTAGATTTCAAAGTATCTAGAACACTGATGAATTCTGTCCATGTGGTTGGAACAGTCAACCCGTTTTGTTCAAAAATTTCTTTATTATAGAAGAAACCTGACATCGCTACTTTACCGGTTGGGATCGCATACACTTTATCATTGTAAGTACCCGCTTTAGCAATATCATTCGCATTGTAGTTTTTAACGAAAGCTTCGTTGCTCAGATCAGCAATCAAACCGGAATCAATCCATTGTTGCCAGTCTGGCACTTTCGCACCCGGTGTCCAATCTTTCGGAGACAATCTCATACCGGACAAATCGGCAAGGACGTCTACGTCACCAGCTGTAATTCTCGCTCTTTGTGCTTGTTTAAATTCATCATCCGGACCCGTGGTCGTGTACTCCACTTTGTATTCCGGATACTTTTCTTCAAACTTTTTATTAATTTCGGTAATGGCTTTATTAATGTTTTCTTGTTTCCAATGCAAGATCTTAATCACTTTCTTATCGCCAGATGCAGGCTTATTTGTTCCGTTGCCCGGAGTAGCCTCACCATTTGTGTTGTTGCCGCTTCCACATGCTGCTAATGAGAGCACCAGCGCCGAGCTCAACAATACCGCAGAAAGCTTCTTTACCATTTTTGTTACCCCCCAGATGATTTGTTATGACCTTTTACGAAACCTTGTGTTAGCTCCTAAACTTTCGTAATATAATCGAAAATATAACAGAAAGCGGTTTCGTTGTTTTTATTATTACATCGTTATATATCTTTGTAAAGTCTTTTTTTATTCTTTATTTTCGAACCCATTTTTAACAAAAACACTCAAAAACCCTTTAATATCAAGGATCTTCCCATTTACGCACCAAATATCCCATTGACTATATACCTATATAATTATAAAATCATTTACGAAAACGTTTCGTAACTCATATTTGAAACCCATAGAAAATTCTGACTCAACTACACTTTTATCATAGATTACGGAGTATTTCTCATTATAAGGAGGACTTAATTTGGCCTATAACATCAAAGAAATCGCGAAAATCGCTGGGGTTTCTGTTTCGACAGTATCCAAAATCATTAATAATTACAGCGATATTTCGGAAGATACGAAGACTAGGGTACAACAAATCATAAAAGAAACCGGATATACTCCCTCCAATTCAGCAAAAACATTAGCAACAAAATCATCGAATCTAATTGGTGTTATATTTGCAGGAATGCTGAATGTTGACTTTACCCATCCTTTTTTCATCGAAGTCCTAAACTCCTTCAAAAAACAAATGGGACTGCTAGGTTATGACCTTATCTTTTTCTCTAACGAAAAATTTCAAAGTGGTGACACTAATGATTATCTTGCCCGTTGTCTGCATTTTAATGTAGATGGCTGCCTTCTTATTTCCGGACAAGAGCTAGAAACCTCTATCAGCGAATTAGATAATAGCTCTATCCCTTGCATCGGCGTAGATTTAAAGCTATCAGGCGACAATTCGGGTTATATCATGTCTGATAATTTCAAGATGTCCACTAAGGTAGTCGAACACTTTTACTTATTAGGCTATCGAGAACTCGGTTATATCGGCAGCTCCTCAGAATCAGAAATCTCCAACATTCGTGAAAGTGGTTTCCGCAAAGCGCTTGAAGATTTAGGACTACCGATCAACGAAAACTGGTTCTTAAACGGAAGCAATTTCTTTGAAGCCAGCGGTTATGAAACCATGCGTAGAATGATCGCGAACGGAAATTTACCCAGAGCGATCTTCGCAGCGTCTGATCAGCTAGCTATCGGGGCAATGCGTGCCCTTAAGGAATCTTCTATCGCTGTTCCTGGTACCGTCGCAATTATTGGCTGTGACGATATCGAAGCTTGTAATTACACAACACCACTGTTGACTACGATTAAACAAAATAAAGATAAAATCGGTCGCCTAGCCGCGTTAATGCTGTATGATCTGATAAACAATCAATCTGGCACGAGCTCCTTTAGCGTGGAGCCAGAGCTCATCATAAGAGAATCCTGTGGCGCTTCTGAGCGGGGTTTAGCGTAACCTCCTTAGAGTTACCTTTACTGAACTAAAGTAGAGATATGGGGCAAAATATTGGACTATACAGGCAAAAAAAACGAGGACATCTAAAGCCATGTCAATGGCCAATAATGTCCTCGTTTACTTGGAATCCTATATATCTGAAACAACAAAAAAAGATGTTCCAACAGCCAAGTAAATGGCTCAGGAACATCTTTTTGTTGATGCTTTATTACTTAAGAAATCTTATAGATCGAAGTACAGAGAATATTCATGTGGATGAACACGAATTGCAACCTCTTGAGCTTCGGAACGTTTCAGAGCAATATAGTTATCAATGAAGTCCTTAGTAAATACGTCACCTTCAGTTAGGAACTCATAATCAGCTTCCAAAGAATCAAGCGCTTCGCCCAGGCTACCTGGAACGCTGCGGATCTTTTCTTTGTCTGCATCAGACAATTCGTAGATGTTCTTATCCAAAGGACCGTAACCCAGTTCTTGTGGGTTGATCTTATTCTTGATTCCGTCCAGACCTGCCATCAGCATTGCCGAGAATGCCAAGTAAGGGTTAGCCGTGGAATCCGGTGTACGGAACTCGATACGACAGCCTTTTGGTGTCACAGCTGCTACTGGGATACGAACTGCAGCAGAACGATTTCCCTTGGAGTATACCAAGTTAACCGGTGCTTCATAGCCAGGAACCAAACGTTTAAACGAGTTGGTGCTTGGGTTAGTCAAAGCGATTAAGGCTGGGGCATGGTACAAAATACCACCGATATAGTGAAGAGCCATTTCGCTCAAGTTAGCATAAGCGCCTTTTTCGTAGAACAAAGGAGTATCTCCATCAAAGATCGATTGATGCACGTGCATTCCGCTACCATTATCACCAAACAGTGGTTTTGGCATGAAAGTCGCTACCTTACCGTACTGACGTGCAGTATTTTGCACAATATATTTATAAGTCATGAGATTATCAGCAGTTTTCTTCAAGGTATCAAAACGGAAGTTAATTTCCGCTTGGCCTGCAGTTGCCACTTCATGGTGATGACGCTCAATGCGCAATCCAGTTTCAGCAAGCAAACGGCACATTTCACTGCGAATATCTTGTTGGGAATCCACAGGTGCTACAGGTACATATCCACCTTTAACGCCAACTTTAAATGCCATGTTGCCGCCCTCTTCTTTACGACCCGTATTCCAAGCCGCTTCTTCAGAGTCTACGAAGAATGAAGAGCTGTTCATACCACTCTCGTAACGAACATCGTCAAAGATAAAGAATTCAGACTCAGGTGCGAAGAATGCTGATGTACCAACTCCGCTCTTTTGAAGGAATTCTTCTGCTTTCACAGCAATACCGCGAGGATCGCGCTCATAGCGTTCGCCATCAGGAGTGAAAATGTCGCACATTACGTTCAGCGTTGGATGAGCTGTAAACGGATCAATGAAAACACTGTTCGGATCAGGCATCATAACCATGTCTGATTCTTCAATACCACGGAATCCTTTGATGGAAGAACCGTCGAATGCTACCCCATTTACAAAAGTTTCATCTTCCACTTCAGAAGCAGGCAGAGAAATGTGGTGAGCACGGCCACCTAAATCTACGAATCGAAAATCTACCCACTCGATATTGTTTTCTTTAATTGTTTGCAACACTTTTTCAACCGACATGAATTTTTCCTCCCCCAAGTTCCGAACATTAAGCCCCTCACAGTATGCAAATGTTCTTGTTTTATTTTTATTTGCTGTCGTCATTATAAATCTCATACCTAACATCGTCAATGCTTATGTCAGGTATTTCTTGCAACTATGTAAGATATTCTGACGCTTTCGTGAAATCCGTTATTTTTGCTTAAATTCATACCATCTTTAACTTATCCAACAGCAAAGAAGCCCTACTATCCCGCTATACCGCGGTTTGTAGGACTTCAAAGGTAGTAATATAATTAAAAATTATAGTGCCGAAACGGTTTCTGGCGAAGTTGAAAACTTACGTCCAACAATCGGAGCAAGCTTTTCCAGATCCTTAAGTAGATTATCGAACTGTTCAGGGAATAACGATTGAACACCATCACCTGTCATGGAATTGTCCGGATCTGTGTGCATTTCGATAATTAGACCATTTGCACCCGCAGCAACAGAAGCTTTAGCCATAGGCTCAACTAATTCACGTCGTCCAGTGCCGTGACTCGGGTCAGAAATTACCGGAAGATGACTCAAGCTTTGTAGAACCGGTATAGCCGATAGATCCAGTGTATTGCGAGTGTAAGTCTCAAACGTACGAATACCGCGCTCACAGAGCATTACATCCTTATTTCCACCTGCCAAAATGTACTCTGCAGCATTGAGCAATTCATCATAGGTTGCACTGAAGCCGCGTTTCAGAAGGACAGGTCTTCCACAAGTACCAAGCTTACGCAGCAAATCAAAGTTCTGCATGTTTCGTGTACCCACCTGGAGAATATCCGCGTGTTCTGCACAAATATCCACATACTCTGGTGTCATTACCTCTGTAATGGTCAACAGGCCATGACGCTTTCCTGCTTCAGCCATCATAGTCAAACCTTCTACACCAACACCCTGGAAGCTGTATGGACCTGTACGGGGCTTAAACGCGCCTCCACGCAGTACCTGCGCACCTGAAGCTTTAACTAGACGGGCAATCTCATCAATCTGCTCTGGAGACTCCACGGCACAAGGACCGCCCATAATCACCAGATTCTCTCCGCCAATCTTCACACCCTTGATTTCGATGATGGTATCCTCTGGATGGAAATCACGGCTAGCCAGCTTATAGGACTTGGAGATCTTCACGACGTTCTCCACACCCTTCATTTGCCGCAAATGCTCTGCAAGCTTAGGCGTAACACTTCCTACTAATCCGATAACCGTATGATCTGCACCTTTGGAGAGATGTACCTGCAAGCCCTCTCTTTCGATCACTGCGATAATATCTTTAACCTGCTCTTCTGGCGTTTGATTGGATGTAATGACGATCATTTTATAACTTCCTCTCTGCACTTAAAATTTATAATAATTCCGCTGAATACACTCGCACTACGACGCGTGTTCGCTTTTAAGCTTTTAAGCTTTTATGCTTTTAACCGATAAAGCGATTTTACCCCAAAAATCCATTATCGTCAATCCTATTTCCTGATTTAGAAGATGAAACCGTTTTTTCTATAAAGAAAAACGCTCAACCCCGATAGACGAGATTAAGCGCTTCTTCAAGCACAAATATATAAGTTCGCTAACGCATTAAGTAGTACTTGCGCTCTTATTCTTAACTGGAGGAAGTAGCTTCGCCATATTCACTGTACGTTTGATCTCCCATGTCTCGGGATTCTCGGAATCGTACTGCTCCAAATAATTAATAACTTCTTTGGTAATTGGTGTCGGTGTAGATGCGCCCGAAGTAACCCCAACAATATTTACACCCTTTAGCCACTCTGTGTTTAGTTCAGAGATATCAGAAATCCGATGGGCCGGAACACCTGCGATCTCTTCCGACACCTGTGCCAGACGATTAGAGTTGTTGCTTCGTGGATCGCCAACGACAATCACTAGATCACATTGGCCCGCCTGCTCGGCTACAGCCTCTTGACGCACCTGAGTAGCCATACATATCTCATTATGCACTTCGGCACCTGGGAAGGTCTCTAGAAGCTTTTTCATAATATTTTTAATGTCCCACTGGCTCATAGTGGTCTGATTCGTAATTACAATCCGTGAAGAAGGGATGGACAGAGTTGCAATCTCATCTTCTTTTTCAATTAAATGCACATGTTCTGGCGCAATGCCAACAGCACCTTCCGGTTCCGGATGGCCTTTCTTGCCGATATAAATAACCTCATAGCCATCATCGACCTTCTCCTGAATGAGATCATGTGTCTTGGTCACATCAGGACAAGTAGCATCAACAGTAGTCAATCCTTTATCCCTAGCCATCTTGCGTACCTCAGGAGAAACTCCGTGAGCAGTGAATATAACGGTTCCACTATCTACTTTATCGAGAATATCCAGACGGTTATGACCGTCCAAGGTAATAATGCCGTCGTCCTCAAACGAATTCGTGACATGACTATTATGAACAATCATGCCCAGTATATAAATCGGCCGGGGAAGATCGAGATTTTGCGCAGCCTGCCGTGCCATTACCATAGCATCGACTACTCCGTAACAGTATCCCCGGGGAGAAATTTTAATGACTTCCATGACTTCACCAACTTTCTGCTTTCGTTGACTTCTGTAATAGGGCACACTTTAAATTATACCCTATTCCAGCGGCGGAGCAAAGAGAAGCGGCAACCAGATCACAAAAGTAGTTCCTTCGCCTTGGCGCGTAACAACTTCCACAGACCCACCATGTTCGTCAATAATCCATTTAGCAATAGATAAGCCAAGCCCAATTCCTTCCGTAATTCCACGTGATTCATCTGCACGATAGAAACGGTCGAAAATATATGGAACCTCATCTTTATCCATACCTATCCCCGTATCGGTGATTCGAATACCAACCTGATTCTGATAGAAAATTGTATCTAAACTCACCTCACCGGAAGGTGTGTATTTAAAAGCATTATCAATAAAAATAAACAACATTTGTTGCAAATAATCTTTATTACCCACAACATATTTACCATTTAAGACGGACATATCCCCTGTAACCCACTCCGCTTGACGAGGTAGAAATGACGCCCGACGCGCTATCTCCGTCATCATTGGTTCCAGTGCCACCGGTTCTATCTCGAAGGTTCGCCCTGTATCAGCACGCGCAAGTGAGAGCATATCAGATACCAGCCGGCTCATACGTTTAGACTCGTCCGCGATATCCTTCACCGATTCCATCGAGAGCTGGCGAATTTCAGCCTCGCTCATCTTCCCTTCACCCGGCTCCATCTCCCATACTTTTTGCAGCAGATCAATATTCCCGCGAATGGTTGTCAGCGGCGTCCGCAGCTCATGTGATGCATCGGAAACAAATCGTCGCTGTGCTGCATACGAATCCTCTAACTCAGTGTAGAATCCTTCCATACGCCCAAGCATGTTATTGACGGTCTCAATTAGGCGACCTATTTCATCTGGAGGTCCATCATATTCAATACGGGAGCTTAGGTCATTCCCCGTCTGAATCCCGTTTGTAGCCTCAATAACTTTTCCAATCGGACTCATCGCTTTACGGGCCAGGAATAATCCAAAGGTAAATGCCGCAATCAAGGTAGCAAAAGACCCGACAAGCAATATATTTTTCAAACGCTCCAATAGCTTATTCTGCTCGCTCACATAGGCAGCGACTTGTAATACTGCCACTGGATTATTATTATAATGCTCTAGTTCGATAGGCATCTCGTAAATCAAAAACTGATTACCGTCTACAACTACGTTACGAAAACCCTTTACAGCTTTATCTTGAGGAGGATAATCAAACTGTAAGCCAAAGTTAATCATGTTCGTTGATTGCGACAGGCTTTTGCTTCCATAAGTATAAATCTGTGTATACATGTTGGAGTTTTCAGGACGTCTCACTCCACCGAGCTTCAACTCTCCGTTGAAGACATCGTAACTAAATAAAGGTTTCGTTTGCTCAGCTTGCAATCTTAGACGATCCTTCAAGTCACCATACGTATTAAAATAGACAAAGCCGTAAATTGCGGCTGATAAGGCCAGCAGCATAACGGCCAAAATCCCTGAATACCAAGCAGTCAGCCGCAATCTTATAGACATGTTAGTTGTCACCTCTTAGAATGTAACCGGCACCCCGGATCGTTTGAATGAGGCGTTTACCGCCATGCTCCTCCGTTTTTTGGCGTAGCATAGCTATGTATACCTCAAGTACATTAGATTCACCGCTGTAATCATAACCCCATATTTTATCCATGATCAGATCCCGCGAAAGCACACGTTTCGGATTCTGCATAAACAAATGCAACAGTTCGAATTCCTTCGCCGTAAGCTCCAGTCTCTTACCTGCACGTGTGACCTCGCGTGAATCTACATCAAGTGTAATATCCTCATAAGTAACCGCTTGCTCACTGCCTCCGCTTTGCTCACTCTTACGCCGAAGTAGCGCACGTACCCGGGCAAGTAATTCTTCCAGTGCAAATGGTTTTACTAAATAATCGTCCGCACCCAGATCAAGCCCCTTCACACGGTGCTCAATTTCATCCTTCGCCGTAAGCATTAGAACAGGCACATTACTGCCCCCTTCTCGCAAACGACGGCAAACTTCAAATCCGTCTACCTGAGGCATCATAACATCCAGAATCACCACATCCGGATCACTGCTCAGAATCGCTCGTAATCCATCCGCTCCATTCACCGCAGTCTTTACATCGTAACCTTCAAAGGCTAGCCCTCGGCGCAGCATGGAAATAATTTTTTCATCATCATCAATAATTAGAATATTCGGTCGCATCAAGCAGCCCCCATTGTTCATTTCTTTTTATTTATATTGTAGCAGTCGCACCATGTTTAGACAAAAAACGGAAGGGTTGCCCCTTCCGCGTTATTCACCGTCCGGTGTGTTATTTCTGCTGACTTTGCCCAGTAGTCGTATCAAAATCATTTTTGTTGCCGATTGTGACGGAAAGATCCAAGTTTTTACCATCGCGCACAACATTCAGCGTTACTTTGTCACCGACTTTTAACGTTTGAATGAAAGCAATCAAATCTTGGTTTGTAGCATATTTCGTTCCATTTGCACCAGTAATGATATCGTAAGGGCGCAAGTCTGCAGCATACGCTGGCGATTTAAAGATAATATCTGCAACTACAGAGCCTTCTTTAATATCCGTGCCCATTTGTTTAGCTACTTCATCTGTAATCGTCATAAGCGTTGCACCAATGAATGGTACTGGTTCTTTAGGAATCGCTTGGTTCGCTTCCAGTTTATCTACGACTTCTTTAATCGTATTCACTGCGATAGCAAAACCTATACCTTGGGAATCTGTGCTAACAGCAACGTTCATACCAATTACCTGTCCATTCATATTGAGCAGCGGACCACCGGAGTTACCAGGGTTGATAGATGCGTCAGTTTGCAGCAAGTTTTTGTAGTTGCGAGTTCCACTACCATCTTCTTCGTTAATGTCGATGCTGCGTCCTTTTGCACTAAGAACACCAGAGGTTACTGTATGATCGAAGCCTTGTGGGTTACCGATAGCAACTACTTCTGAACCTACTTTCAAGCTATCTGAATCTCCCAGAGCAACTGTAGGGAAATCACTATCTCCCTCAATCTTCAATACTGCCAAATCCAGATCTTTGCTAGAGCCTAGCAATTTTGCTTCGTATGGTTTAGTTACGCCATCTACTGTAACTTGGATGACATCGGCATTCTCAATGACGTGCTGATTCGTCAAAATATATCCGGATTTCTCATAAATGAAGCCTGTTCCAATTCCATATGGGATGAGCTGCGATGAAGAGCTTGAATCCGACTTCGAGTCCTGCTCATTTTGTGAAGAACCACTTCCACCGTATTGATCTCCGAAAAAGAATTGAGAAAACGGATCACTCAAATTCGGGCTGGATGAACTTCCATTACGTGAACTGGATTTTACTAGTGTCTCAATCTTGACGACTGCTGGTCCAACCGCATCAACTACGCCAGTCACATCACGGGAGCCTTTCACCAAAGATGTAGTGGTAGTATTAGGTGTAGTACTAGCACTCTCATTCGTCGTCTTCGCCGTTCCATTCGATTCCGAACTAGCAACGGTTGAAGCTGCATCCCCTGTGAACCAGTTGCCTCGATCTGCCATAAACATTGAACCTGAGAGAACGACCATACCTGCTAAGAAGGAAATCAAAACTGTTTTCACTGAGCTTTTTGGCTTTTTATTATATTGCCAGCCACCGCCACCTTCAGAGCCGCCTCCGCCGTTTCCACCTCGTCCGCCGCCATTACCATCAAAGCCTGTACTGCGAAATGAACTGTTGTATGGGAGTGGTTTTACGGGCTGTGGAGGTGTAACCTCAACCCGCTCCGGCTCCATCCGGTTGTAATGCTGAGCACTTCCGTCTGCATCACTTTCATCTTTGTTCAAAGATTTAAAAGGTCCGTAAGAATAGTAGTATGATGATCCGGATTCGGATGACTGATTATTATTACTATTATGATTATTATTGTCCCAATCCCGATCTGGTGCTGGTCCATTGTCACGATTAAAGTTGTTTTTGTTATCGTCCATGTTCATATACCTCCTGCATCCTGTCGCCTGACAAGGATTAATTTGTTTTCTTGTTTCTTATTTTGTACTTTAAACCTTAAGGTCACATTAAAAACAATTTAAGCGGAGATAAAAGATATAGGCAAATAGACGGGATTGGGCATCAGAAGGGAGCTATTAGGGGACTAGGTTCCAAAAGGCGCACGCTGTTGGTCGGGACTGGGTTTCAGGCTACACCGCTGTTGAAATCATGTTCCTATGAATTGACCCTGCAGGTGGAACAGGATTTCAAAGGCGGACGTAAACTTTTCGCTCTGAACCCAATCCCTAGGCAGGGAAGTAAAAAAGAAGCTCGGGCGCGGAAAACAACGCGGCCCGAACTTCCAACATACAACCTAGAACAAAACCCTAGAACGACGTCCATGAACGAAGTCCAAGAACAAGGAACAAACAACAATTATAGGGAAAAACTCCCTATAATTAACCAAAAATCACAAGAAATCAAGATTTAAAGGGAATACCTCCCTATAATTCTCAGCAATATAGCTGTTTATGAGAAAAACAAGGAATTTATACGGAGGATTTCCCTATAATCCTGTATACAAGCGTAAAACTCAAGTTTAAAGGGAGGTTTTCCCTATAACTTACTTTTAAGCCCCCATAAACTACCCCACATCATCTTGAAAAACAATCCCTAACCCTGAGCCCAACCCTTCCGATGAGCATAAATAGCCAACTGGGTACGGTCGTCCAGCTCGCATTTCATCAGCAGGTTGCTGACATGCGTCTTCACCGTCTTGATGCTGATATGCAGCTCCTCGCCGATATCCTTGTTGGTCTTGCCCTCAGCAATAAGCAGCAGGACCTCCTTCTCACGCTCCGTCAAGCCGGAGGAATCACCTTGCACAGTACGCTGGCGAATGCCACGCGTCAGCGCTTGCGATACATCACCAGTCATGACAGGCATACCACGGAATGCGCCTTGCAGAGCGTAGATCAGCTCCTCTGCTGACACGGTTTTTAGCACATAGCTGACTGCTCCAGCTTCTATAGCGTCCACGACGAGATCATCTTCAAGGAAGCTGGTCAAGATCACGATTTTGAGATTAGGAAATTCTGACAGCACTGCACGAGTAGTCTCCACACCATTCATCACAGGCATCATCAGATCCATTAGCACGAGATCAGGCAAGCCTTCATGTCCACCGGCACGCAGCATCTCCAGTGCTTCCTGTCCATTGGCTGCCTCTCCTATAACCTCAAACGTCGGCTCCAGCATCAGATATGTTTTAAGGCCCATCCGCACCATATCGTGATCATCTACGAGCAACACTCTTATGACACTCATGCTCTATTCCTCCTCGTCCTCTATATCAGATCCTAGCACTCTTTTTTCCTCTGACTCAGAATTCCCTTGCACAAACTTAGGGATATGTACACGTATGGTCGTTCCTGCACCCTTACGGCTAATAATCTCCACTTGTCCACCTAGTTTCTCCGCACGTTCGCGCATGGTGGTAAGACCGTATGATCCCTGTTTTTGCTGTATATGTTCAAAGCCTTGACCGTCATCGCTAATACTTAGCACAACTTGTCTTGACCCTTCACGCAGCGATAGACTAACTAGCCTAGCTTCAGCATGCTTCACAATATTCGCCATCGCCTCCTGAATAATCAGGAACAGCTGATGCTCAATTGCTTCAGACAGTTCTCCTTGCAGCTCAAGCTCCTTCATTCCTTTTAAGCCGTTCTGGCGGCAATAATCAGGGAACCATTTTTCCAATGCTTCGAAAAGATTCCTGCCTTCCAGCTCCACCGGCCGTAACTGCGCAATGAGCGCTCTCATCTGCTTTTGTGCCATTTGTGACATTGCAATTAACTGATCCATTACCAATTGACCTTGAGCTTCATTAACTTTCAGCACTTTAGGCAGCGAAGAAGCCGACATATGGATGGCAAAAAGCTGTTGGCTCACCGTATCATGCAAATCCCGGGCCATACGCCTTCTTTCCTCCAACACCGCACTCTCCGCTGCCTGTTCCTTCTCAATAACCTCTTGTTCACCCAATCGCTGCAGAAGCTGCATCTTGTTCTCAACCGTATCCATCATGACATTAAATTCGTGGTACACTCTCGCAAAAGACTGGTCATCACTCTCTGGCATACGTACGGACAGATTTCCTTTTGCTACCTGCAGCATATTTAGATCCAGATGATCAATCCGGCGCTGAATCCGCTGACCTGCCATATAACCGATTACAACAGTGAACAACACGATCCCAAGACATAAGTACAGCCACATTCGATAATCCATAACCTCGATATAACCAAGGCAAGTGCCTGCATACATCAACCCGGCACTTACGGCTCCAGTGAGTAGAAAGTAAAACAACAACAACCATTTGGTATTACTGAATATTGTCCCCATCTAACCCACCGTTTTAACTTTAATGTCACCTATAAAAGCACTTACGTTAATACGAACTTTTTTGCCCGCTTCTTTATAATAAGGCGTTTTGCATTGAACACTGCTCATGAATCCACTGCGGGACTGATCCAGAACTTCCATATCGCCGATAAAAGAACTGCTGTTCACTGAGATCCCAAGGTCCATATCATTTGGAATATATACCTTGATATCACCAATAAAAGCGGAAATATTAATTTTTGTCTCACCATAAGCAATTTGTGCGTTCGTCAGATCCAGTACAGTATCACCAATAAACTGTGAGACATTCGTGTTCTTCAGTTGAAAATGCTCGCGACCCATATGAACATCCCCGATAAAAGCAGAGCGATTGGTTGACTCCTTGTTGTTACTCTCTGTCTCATGGAACTCCTCATGCCATTCCCCATGTCTTCTAGCATGCCGCTCATGACGCTCCTGACGTCTGCGCTCATGACGCTCCTGCTTCTCTTGCCAACGTGATTCAGCGGTGGATTTAAATGCTCCTCCATCCTCATCCTCTTCTTCATCTTTTTGAAGATTAATATTCCAGTCTCGCCCACCAGAAGGTTTACCAAATTTCTGCTCGAATTGCTCATCTAGCGTGGAATCCAGCGGCTTTGGCGGCTCCACATCCAGCGAGCTTTTTCCTGGAGGAAAGTAATCTGGCGGTGACGGCGGAGCTGGCGGCACTGGAGGTACTGAACCTCTAGGTTTAAAAATCACATAAAGACCGCCGCCAATCAGCATGATTGGAATGAACATTTTGAAAAAATCCCCGGCTGAAATATCGAACCAGTCCAAATTCCGTCCAAGGAAGAACACTCCGATCGCCAGAAAGAAAAAACCGCCGATTGGTGAAGATCCACCTTTTGAATGTTCGTCTCCCGTTCCCAGAAGCCGTTTCATCCCCATTAGGATCAAGATAACAGGCCAATAATTTGAGATCACATAGCCTAAGCTGAAATCGGTGTAACCCAATTGTCTGAGTAAAAACATGGCTCCAATTCCTATCAGGATCAAGCCGCCAAAAATCTGACTTGTGAACCTTCTTTTCATATTCCATTTCCCCTTTAAATTAGTGGAACGCTCTCTTCTTCAATCTTATAGCCTTAGTCTACAGGAAGAAAGCGCTCATAAACAGCGGCGAGAGAAGGAACTTCCACTCAGTCTCTAGACGGAGACGTTTGGGATATTATTCTATATACTACTATATATATAAAAAAAAGACCGCCCCTCAGTTATAAACTGATCTGGGACGGTCTCTTTATTCAGCAGTCTTCTGCATCAGCAGCGCATTATTGTTGCGGTTTCTGAGCTGGTTTAGAAGTATTTCCACTTTGCTTAGTAGTGCCGTCATTCTCAACAGCAAACTCAGCATTGTATTTTTCATTCGGTGTTTTGTAATTTTCTTGAACTTTAGATTTTTTATTATTAGCCACGGAATTCACCTCCCTTATCCCTTATGCAGCATAGATAATGCTTACTAAGAGAACATCTCGGATGAGGCTAACGCTCTGCCCCAGTCCGTATTATGGCAAGGTGATGTCACTATTATGCATGGCCAAGTGAAAATAAGTTCAATCCGCCAAATTCATTGAAATACAATTCTAAATTTAGATGGATTCTTCCAGCAGAGATTGCGGTACAGCATTATAAGTCTCAATCGCTTGGGTAAGCTTCTTCAGCATGACTTCCGTACATGTTCCGTTACCACGCTTAATGAGCTGAACCACAACTGATTTTTTACCCCATTCCTTATACACCTGTTTCGTAGTAGCAAAATACAAATCAATCTTCCGCCCTTTAATGGCAGATCCTGTATCAGCAACAATGCCGTATCCATAACCTGGTATATAAAGTATACTCCCTAACGGGATTACCTTAGGGTCAGCAGCAATAGTCGAGACTGTATTCTTATCTCTACGTACTTTCACACCTGAATAGGTGATTCCGTATTCGGGATGTTTAGATGTTTTACCTGTAGATTCATAACCCGCAGTATAACCCGTCGCCATCACTTTCATTGAAGTAATAATCTGGTCAGGAGCTGGTGCAGCTACAGGAATAGAATTCGGTGATTTCGAAGCGCCAGTGCCTCCATTTCCTTTGGCAGTCGGAGCTTTGGTGGCTGGAGCCTTGGTAGTTGGAGCAACAGTGCTTTGTGGTGGCTTTGTAGATACTGGTTTATTTATTGTTGTCGCAGGTAATACAGGTGAGCTTGCATGTGACTCATTAAACAATATCGTGGCACGGCCTGTCGTTAGAACGACTTGTTGTTCTTTGGTTCTCAGTGAACCAGAGTTAGTTTGGGTATGTTGCACCTCGTTCGAAAGCGTTTTGCTCATGCTTGTGTGTTGTAACGTGTCTCCTGTCCCACTAGCCACAACTGCTTGATGCTTTGATTCAGGAATGATACCTGCAGCAGTTAACAGTAGAACTATTGTGACGAAAAGACACCAAAACCTCTGAAATATGCCCATTTTGTTCATGTGATAAACCTCCCCCTTATTAGCGAAGGTTTCCCGATTCACAAAATTTTATACATGAAGATCCTTTTTAGATCCTCATGGGCATATGACAGAGGTCGTAATTAAACATACTTTTGGTGTAGATTATTTCATGTAATTAGGAGATTACACGGTCTGCAATTTCCTGAGCCAGTAGCTCAATCACTTCTTGAAGTGGCTTAGCTCCAATATCGCCTTCCCCGCGCTTACGGATGGAAACTGTCTCGGCATTCATTTCATTCTCGCCGACTACGAACATGTATGGCAGCTTCTCCAGCTGAGCTTCACGGATCTTATAACCAAGCTTCTCATTACGTAAATCTGCCTCAGCAGAGATACCACGGCGACGCAGCTTGTCCGTAACTTCCTTAGCATAATCGTCGAAGGCAGTGGAGACAGGAATAACTTTAACCTGCTGTGGAGACAGCCAAAGCGGCAGTGATCCGGCAAAGTTCTCTAACAAGAAAGCAACAAAGCGCTCCATAGTACCTAAAATACCGCGGTGTAGAACGACTGGGCGGTGTTTCTGACCATCGTCACCGATGTATTCCAATTCAAAGCGTTCAGGCAGCAAGAAGTCGATCTGTACAGTGGAGAGAGTTTCTTCTTTGCCTAGTACAGTCTTGATCTGTACATCCAGCTTCGGACCGTAGAAGGCAGCTTCGCCTTCTGCTTCGTAGAACGGCAGACCAGCTTCTTCTACAACCTCACGCAGCATGCGCTGTGCAGTTTCCCACATTTCGTCATTTGCGTAATATTTCTCAGTATCCTTAGGATCACGATAAGACAACCGGAAACGGTAGTCATTAATACCAAAGTCACTGTAAACCTGTTTAATCAACTCGATTACACGAATGAACTCGCCTTTAATTTGATCCAGACGGCAGAAAATATGGGAATCATTAAGAGTCATTGAACGCACACGGTGCAAGCCAGTCAATGCTCCAGACATTTCATAACGGTGCTGGATACCCAGCTCAGCAATACGGATCGGCAAATCACGGTAGCTGTGCATGGAGCTCTTATAAATCATCATGTGATGCGGGCAGTTCATTGGACGAAGCACAAACTCTTCATTATCAATAGTCATTTTAGGGAACATGTCCTCTTGATAGTGCTCCCAGTGTCCGGAAGTTTTATATAGTTCAACATTACCGAGCACCGGAGTGTACACATGCTGGTATCCTAAACTTGCTTCCAGATCCACAATGTAACGTTCTAGAATACTGCGCAGTTTAGCACCCTTAGGCAGCCAGATCGGCAAGCCTTGGCCTACCAATTGATTAAATGTGAAGATTTCAAGCTCTTTACCCAATTTACGGTGATCGCGTTTCTTCGCTTCTTCAAGCAGACGAAGATGCTCATCGAGCTGTGCTTTTTTAATCCAAGCTGTACCGTATACGCGTTGAAGCATTTTATTCTTGCTATCGCCGCGCCAGTAAGCACCAGCTACATTCATCAATTTAAAGACTTTGATTTTGGAAGTAGACGGAACGTGTGGTCCACGACACAAGTCGAAGAATTCACCTTGTTCATAGATCGAAATCACACTATCTTCAGGCAACGCTTCGATCAGTTCAAGCTTATAAGGATCACCTAGCTCCCCGAACATTTGGAGCGCTTCCTTGCGACTAACTTCCTTACGTACGATTGGCAGATTTTCAGAGATAATACGATCCATTTCCTTTTCAATCTTTAGTAGATCCTCAGGATTAAGTGGATGTTCCAAATCCATATCGTAGTAGAAGCCATCTTCGATAACCGGGCCTACACCTAGCTTAACTTCCTTTGTTCCGTACAAACGTCTTACAGCTTGCGCCATCAAGTGGGCAGTACTGTGACGCATAACTTCCAATCCTTCAGGTGAATCCAAAGTTACGATTTCAATCAATGCGCCTTCCTCAAGCGGAGTGGACAGATCCACGACAATACCATTCAATTTCCCTGCCACCGCGTTCTTGCGAAGTCCACTACTAATAGAAGCCGCTACATCATCAATATTACTACCTTCTGCGTATTCCCGAACAGAGCCGTCCGGAAGTTTAATACTTACCATTTTAATTCCTCCTTCATTTCCTTAAGCCAACCAACAATTTTAATTTTGCGAAACGGAAATATCCACGCACAAAAAAACGCCCGTCCCGCAAAGGGACGAGCGATTGCACCCGTGGTTCCACCCAAATTCGATTCTCTCAATCCGCTCTTAAATCGGAGTTGAGACAGAATCCTTCGTAAGCATGGAATAACGACCATGAACCGGCGGTTCTTACTATCCCATCTCTGGGAATTCATAACCGCAGCTACAAAGGGGTAAATCAATAGTAGATACCGGAGGAAATTACAGCCTATGTTCCCTCTCTCTGAACGGTCCAGAACAATCGATTCATATCTTTGTCAATGCTGTTAACGTGAATTATGGAGTAATTATAAATCTGTCCTCTCTGACAGTCAAGTCTGTAGAGGGGGCAAAATTTTGTAAACCCCGGGCACCAGTTACCGACACGTACAGTTCTACATCCTGGAGATCCTCCTAGAACTGTCCTTAAGAGGTTACTCTTCTCGTCGTTTCCTTTCAGGTAAGCGGCCTGCACGTTTCAAAGACTCACGCAGCAAGTATTCGATATGTCCGTTTACACTGCGAAATTCCTCTCCCGCCCAACGTTCCAACGCCTCATGCAGATCCGGATCGATCCGCAATGGAAAGCTTTTCTTGGCCGCCATGATGCACCGCCTTAATACAACGAGCCGGTGTTAATGACCGGACTCGCTCCGCGCTCCGACACGATCGCCACCATCAGATTATTAATCATCGCTGCTTTACGTTCTTCGTCAAGCTCGACTACACCGCTCTCTTTAAGCTGTTTAATCGCCATATCAACCATGCCAACTGCACCTTCTACGATAATTTGACGAGCTGACAGAATGGCAGAAGCTTGTTGCCGCTGCAACATTGTGCTCGCAATTTCTGTTGAATAAGCCAAGTGTGTAAGCCGGGCTTCAATGACTTCTACACCAGATAAAGACAAGCGCTCTTGCAGCTCAGACGCTAATTCTTTAGCAATTTCGTCTGCATTGGCACGCAAGGACATGCCGGATTCATTGAAGTTATCATAAGGGTATTTGCTGGCTACATGACGCAGTGCTGTCTCGCTCTGAATCTCTACGAAAGCCATGTATTTATCTACATCAAAAAGAGCTTTAGCAGAGTTAATCACCTTGAAGACAATAACTGCAGCAATTTCAATCGGATTACCTTCAACATCATTGACCTTAAGCTTCACACTGTTAAAGTTACGAACGCGCAGGGAAACCGTCTTACGTACGCTGAACGGAATGACTGCGAACAATCCACTCGTTGCAATAGTCCCTACATATTGCCCGAAAAAGGTAACAACGACCGACTTATTGGGCTGTACAACCGTAATACTGGTACATAGAACCCCAGCTACAACGAACAGAATAACTGGCACTGCAACATACTCCTGAACAGCACCATAAATTCCACCAGCTAAACAAACTGCAATCAATGCGATAACCCAAAATCCGCTGACAGGACGAAGCATTTTCTCCTTCATAAAAGCACCCCCAAAAGATATTCATTTGATATGAATATGATATCACTTTTGGATAATAATGTGTATACAGAAATGTAATAAAATAATGAATTTATGTTCACAGGTAAATGCGGTTAGAATCAGCTCCACAACAAAAAACGCTTGTTTATCATTCATCCAATTAAGAAGATGAACGACAAACAAGCGATAAATGTAACCGTATGAAATTGGTATTAGTTCTGCATGATGAAATCATTATCAATCTTCGCATTAGCATCATCGAACACGCGCAGAATATCGTAGCGAGTATTCCGCTGTGCCGGGATTTTGCCCGCTTCGCGGATCAATTGAGTAATCGACTCGATGTTAACCTTGTAAGTTGCACCTGCAGAAGATACTACGTTCTCTTCAATCATCGTACTGCCGAAATCATTGCAGCCGTATTGAAGGGAAAGCTTGCCGACCTCTGGTCCCATAGTTACCCAAGAGGACTGGAAGTTCTTGATGTTGTCTAGAACAAGGCGACTAATCGCTACCGTCTTCAGATATTCCTCAGGCGTTTGTCTATCCAGCTTCAGGTTGGTATTGTCCGGTTGGAATGTCCAAGAGATAAAGGCCAAGAAACCCTCTGAATCATATTTATTAGCAATACACTCGTCCTGAGCCTCACGCACACGAAGTAAGTGCAGTGCCCGTTCTTCCATACTCTCTCCAAGTCCAATGACCATTGTAGCCGTTGTATTCATACCGATCTTATGCGCTGTCTGCATTACGTCCATCCACTCGCGCCATGAGCCTTTAAGACGACTGATCTTGCGGCGTGTACGGTCATCGAGAATCTCTGCTCCCCCGCCTGGTAAAGAATCCAGACCAGCAGCATGAATTTCACGTACTACTTCCTCGAGCGATAATCCAGATACTTCCTTCATCTTCATAATCTCTGCTGGTGAGAAGGAATGCATTGTAATCTCAGGGAAACGTTGCTTAATACCGCGAAGGATATCTGTATAATAGCTGAAAGGAAGATTAGGGTTCGTTCCACCTTGCATTAGTATTTCTGTACCATTTACAGCGATGGTCTCAGCGATTTTTTGGTAAATCGTCTCATCCGGCAGTACATAGCCCTCATCAGAGCCCGGTCTACGATAAAATGCGCAAAAGCGACAGTAAACATCACATACATTCGTATAGTTAATATTACGACCAATTACAAACGTGGCCATCGGGTCCGGATGCCAGCGTTCCATTATGGTGTTTGCAGCAGCACCCATTTTCTCAATTTCGTTGCTCTCGAACAGTCGGATGGTATCTTCCAATTGGAGACGTTCACCCCGTAGGGCTTTGTCCAAAATAAGATCTATCGCACTCATCGTTCGCATCCTCCTTTTAAACCCTTAGGGGTATTGGTAGAATCACAAAATAACAGGAAGAAAAGACGTTGTCTCCTTTCAAGATGACAACCCTTTCTCATACAAATGAACAGTTCATTTCCTCATCGTATCACAATCTGAACAGCTTGAAAAATGCTTTTACATTCTTCGTAAAATCCCATCCAGAAGAAAAGCAGCATCGCACTAAGCGATACTGCTAGTTTATACTCTATTTCTCCACTAACTCCTGATTAAAAGTATATCCCAGTTATTTCGACTCAATTTCAGCCCGTGCCGCCTCTAGTGCGTGGCCAAGATCAGCAATCAAATCCTCTGCATGCTCAATACCGACAGAGAAGCGCAGCAAACGATCATCTACACCCACAGCATTTCGAATCTCCACAGGAATATCAGCATGTGTTTGTACAGCCGGATATGTCATTAGTGACTCTACGCCGCCCAGACTCTCTGCGAATGCGATAAGACGAATATGACGAAGAAGAGGCTCTACGTATCTGGCATCTTTTAATTTGAAAGAAAAAATACCGGTATTTCCTGAAGATTGACGATTCTGGATTTCATGCCCCGGATGATCTGGCAGTCCTGGATGGAACACTTCCGCAATTGCTGGATGCTCTAACAAGTAGTCGGCAATCGCTAGTGCATTGCTCTCGTGGCGCTCCATACGCAGAGCCAACGTCTTCAAGCCTCTCATCAACTGATAACTGTCTGTTGGTCCGAGAACAGCACCGATAGAGTTATGTAGAATTGCTATTTCAGCTGATAATTCTACACCCTTGGATACAATTAAGCCTGCCAGCACATCATTATGACCACCCAAATACTTAGTAGCGCTATGAACTACAATATCCGCACCTAATTCTATAGGACGTTGGAAAAACGGAGTCAGCAGCGTATTATCTACAATGCTAAGCAGCCCATGGTGACGTGCCCAAGTACACACGGCTTCAATATCCGTGATCATCATCAGTGGGTTCGTTGGCGTTTCAATAAATACAGCTTTCGTGTTGGGACGACGCGAAGCTTCCAGTGCATCCAAATCATTCGTGTCTACATAAGAAGCAGTGATTCCGAACTTGGACATAATCCGTTCCAACAAACGATAGGTACCGCCGTAAAGATCCAGCGAAACGATCAGATGGTCGCCTTGAGCGAACAAGGTAAGAATCGTTTGAATAGCTGCCATCCCTGAGCTACAAGCAAACCCTGCATCTCCAGATTCAAGTTCCGCAGCTGCATTCTCAAGCACCGAACGGGTCGGACTCTTGGTGCGGCTATAATCAAACCCTGTGCTCTGACCGAGTTTTGGATGACGAAATGCCGTTGCATTATAAATCGGAAAATTAATTGCTCCTGTGGCTGGATCTTCTAGAGAACCTATTTGAGCCAGTCTACTTTCAATCCTAAGTTTGTCATCCATGATTAATGCCTCCTAATTTATATTGTAGCGCTGTTATTAATAAACAATCGGGTCGATATCATAAGGCGTTTCTTGATATACATAGTAATTGAGCCAGTTAGAGAATAATAAATTGGCATGCGCACGCCATACTGCTGGAGGTGTACGTTCAGGATCATCTTTAGGGAAGTAATGTTTTGGCAAAGCCATCTCCATCCCTCTAGTCACATCACGGTCATATTCCCATTTCAAGGATAGAGGATCATATTCGGAATGTCCGGTCACAAATATTTGTTTACCGTCATTTGTAGCCACTAGATACATACCAGCTTCTTCGGATTCAGCCAGAATCTGCAGATCTGGATTATTCTCAATATCTTCACGGGAGACGTCGGTATGACGGGAGTGTGGTACATGGAATACCTCGTCAAAGCCGCGCAACAATTTAATGTTATTTTGATTTATCGTATGAGCGAAGACGCCAAAGCATTTCTCAGGCAATGCCACTTTACGAACACCAAAATGATGATATAAGCCTGCCTGTGCCGCCCAACAAATATGCATGGTTGAGGTCACATTATCCTTGCTCCATTCAAAAATCTCTTTCAGCTCTTCCCAATACGATACTTCCTCGAACTCCATTTGCTCTACAGGAGCACCTGTAACGATTAGGCCATCCAAACGGCGGTGACTGATCTCGTCAAAGGTTTTGTAAAAGCTCTTCAAATGTTCAGCAGAAGTATTTTTGGAAATATGGGATCGTGGATGCAATAGCGTAACATCAACTTGTAGTGGCGAATTTCCAATTAAACGCAGCAATTGAGTCTCTGTCGTCTCTTTAGTCGGCATGAGGTTCAGAATAGCAATCCGTAGTGGACGGATATCCTGATGGAAAGCCTGACTTTCGTCCATCACAAAAATATTTTCTCCGGATAGTACTTCTTTCGCCGGTAAACTGTCGGGAATTTTAATTGGCATTGTCTTTCCACTCCTTAGCTGAATTTAGTTGTTTTGCCGCAATGCGGCTTGCTGAACAATAAAAAGACCTTCCTCGGAAATCGAGAAAGGTCATATCTACAGTCATATGCGCCTCTCTCATCTGCCAGAATGTTCCTGAAGACGATTAGACGTCTGCAGAAGTTCCGCAAGAATTAGCACCGTGCGTTTACACGCCGGTTGCCGGGTTTCATAGGGCTAGTCCCTCCACCTGCTCTTGATAAGATTTAGCTGTATTCAATTAAATTACTTTAAAATTCACTTTAAATCATGAACCTCCTTTTCGTCAAGTCCATACAATGCTGAAGAAGCCTCAAAATCACAATAAATTTGCTTGAAAGAGGCATACTCCGTTGTTATACTAGACAAGTATTTCATACCTGAACGAAAAGAAGAGGTGAGAAGAAGAATGGAAGGCGACCCGAGCTCGCAAATTAGTGTACAGAATGAGCAACCACACAGGATAATCATCAGCTTGCCGGCGGCGGGAGCAGTTCTTCTTCATGCCCTCGAAACGTCATTTGGCCCTATGTATTGATGTAACGCCGGCCAAGCTGATTTTTTTCTCTGTGCTTAATTTAGCAGTCCCTGGTGAAGACCTGGGGATAGGAGGAGTGAAATCAGATGAAAATCCGGCTGGTGAATGCAGGGGTTTTTACACCTATTGATGAAATTGATGAAACACTGACACCCCCAACGGAAGGGTTCTATTGGATTGACGCCGATGTAGAGGATTTAGAGCTGCTTCAGCCTTTGTTCAACCTACATGATCTTGCTGTTGAGGATTGCCTTAGCGAAGAGGATCAGCGTCCGAAGATCGAAATATACGAAAGCCACTACTTTATAGTTGTAAATAGCATCCGCTTTGATGATGAAGAAATTTTCCTACGGGCGCTCAATGTATTCCTTGGAAGACATTACATCATCACTGTAACGAAACAAAAGATCAATGAACTTCGAATCCTAAAGCCTATGCTCTGGGAGCAAGAGGTAAGCGAACCGGATATGTTCCTTTACTTACTTATTGACCTTGTCGTGGATAACTATTTTTCCGTCGGCGACCGGATTGAAGCTCGAATTGAGAAGCTTGAAGAGGATATCCTAATGCATACCAAGAAATCTCATCTAAGTGAGATTATCGGTCTGCGAAGTGAAATTCTATGGTTGAAGAAAATGCTGGGACCACAAAAAGAAGTAATCAATACCCTAAATAAAAAAGACCTCCGTCTGATTGATGATCAGTTGCAGAAATATTTTAGCGACATTTATGAAAATGCGGTTAAAATATCTGAAACCTTTGAGACGTATCGCGATCTCATGGGCAACTTACGAGAGGCCTACCAATCCAGTATCGCCAATCGCGCGAATGAAATTATGAGAGTGTTTACTGCGATCACAACAATATTCATGCCTCTGACCGTAATTACCGGAATCTACGGTATGAACTTTGATCATATGCCCGAGCTTCATACGAAATATGGCTATTATGGCGTTATAGGCGTTATGTTAACGTTAGGCTGTGGGATGCTGTATGTTTTCCGCAAGAAGGAATGGCTATGAAACGAACCGGACGAATAAGCAAGACGAAGGCCCTGTAACCGTAAGGTATAAGGAAGCCTTCGTCTTTTTGGTATGCGCAAATTTAAAAGCTGGTCGCCATGCCCACTTTATGCGTTTGCTCTCGACGGAAACGGATGCGGATCAATCGCAGGCGCTCATAATAAATATCCAATCCATCAGCAGCAGAAAACCCCTCTCCATAAACTTTATTTAACACCGGTTTTAGAAAGAGATCCCCGAGCTCCACATATGCATTCCATACCGCTTCTTGCTCATTCTGTGGCATATTTCCAAGCTCTACATGGATCAGCTTCTCAACGGAATAACCTTCTCTTTCTAGTTCCTCTACCACTTCAATCAGTTCACGCCGGTTCACTCCACTATTCACCTTAAGCTGTTCCAAACCCAATCCATTCTCGATCCCCTGCAGTAAAATCCGCCGTAAGCGCAGTCGTTCAAGCTGCTTCTTATATTTGACCTCTTTCTGTTTATAAAGCCAATTTACAAAAGACTCCTCTTCAATTACTTCTTGAACCCAATTTAGAGGAAAGGAATGCTCCCTTGCCGCCACAGTCGTTATAGCCAGCCAATCGGTCCCAAACTGTGCTACCTTACCTTCTCCTACACCTGGAATTTGTAACAGCTCCTCTGGCGTATGCGGTAGAAACGTGCTTAACAAGCGCAACAGACGATTACTGGCGAGAATATAGGGCGCCTTGCGTTCACTCGAAGCTTTTCCACGGCGCCAAGCACATAATTCCTCATAAATAACCTCATTCCCATGATGTTCGCTGTAATATTGAAGCTTCAGTTGCTCCTGATTCCGTCCAGTAAGACTATCCTCCTCGTGGAATATCCCATCGATTAAGGGTCGATAGCCATCTCCCATCTTCACCGCTAGCTCATGCCTGTATACACAGAGCATTTCATTCCAAGAACCACCTTCATACCATAAATTCTCGATGTAATTCTCCCCCCCTGAAAAATCGCGCCAGCCCAAACTCCAGATCCCCTCTTCCTCTCCAATCCACAGCTGGGCGTACATCTCTTGATCCACTCCAGATATTCTGGATAAACGGTTCATAAATACAATTTGCATATTCATCCCTACCTTTCTCAACTTACAGTAAGCACAATAACTACCCGGGCAGAGCCTCCTTCGGACCGAACAAATCCTTTCTCAAGTAGACCCCGAAACGCAAAAAAAGCACCTCTCTCACGATAAACGTGAAAGAGGTGCTTCCTCATTAAATGCTATACTGTTAGATCCTAGAATACCATATATTACCGAACAGTCAATGTCTTTTTATACTAGCTTCTAGCTAGAGCTAATGTAGCCAGTCCAATCGCTCCAGCAAGCCCAGCATTATCTCCAAGACCTGGTGACACAACATAATTATCAATGTCGACATTAAGCGATGGATGCT
This sequence comes from Paenibacillus sp. FSL R5-0345, assembly GCF_000758585.1. Classification (NCBI taxonomy): domain Bacteria; kingdom Bacillati; phylum Bacillota; class Bacilli; order Caryophanales; family Paenibacillaceae; genus Paenibacillus; species Paenibacillus sp. FSL R5-0345. Next base: position 1,887,255 of record NZ_CP009281.1, on the reverse strand, counting down.
GTACATAACCGTTCAATAGCTCTTGCAGCTTGGTACGAATTAACGGAAATAAGTGGCTTTGCTTCATAACACCACCGCCCATGACGATTTTTTGCGGAGACAGAATCAGTACATAATTCATGAGTGCATGCGCAAGATAGTGCGCTTCCATCTCCCATGCCGGATGATCCACCGGAAGGTCGCCTGCCGGTTGTCCCCAGCGTTTGCCGATCCCCGGACCTGCGGCTAATCCTTCAAGACAATCGCCATGATATGGACAGTAACCTTCAAACGTATCTTCTGGATGTCTACGAACTAGAATATGTCCCATCTCAGGGTGAGACAATCCATGGACCATCTGGCCGCCAACAACCGCTCCTGCTCCAATGCCTGTCCCAACCGTAATATACAGACAGCTGTCCAGACCTTTAGCTGCTCCCCACTTACTCTCTGCAAGCGCCGCACCATTCACATCCGTGTCAAAGCCGATCGGAACGTTAAATTGCTCAGCCATGGTGCCTACCAGATTATATTGTCCCCAATGAGGTTTTGGTGTCGTTGTTATGTAACCATAAGTAGGGCTGTCCAGCACAGGATCAATGGGTCCAAAAGATCCGATTCCGAAAGCTTCTACATTCTTCTCTTTAAAATAATCTATTACTAGTCCCATCGTTTCTTCCGGTGTAGTTGTCGGAAAGCTAACTCGGTCAACAATGGTACCGTCCTCATAACCAATCCCACATACAAACTTTGTTCCTCCTGCTTCAATCGCTCCCAATAGCTTCACAGCAATGATCTCCCTTTCTCTAGTTAGAAGTAAATACAATACCCATACAAAAATGAATAATATCATTTAAAAAAGCAATCACCAGTCCTAATTATACGTCGAATGAAGCGCTATCACAACAAGTATAAACGCCTTCGGCATCCTTATAAGGACGATAAGCGTTTAAGCGAGAAATATAAGGATAATGTATAGCGTGAAACTTATTTGTCTTACAATTTAATAAAAACACCCTCCATGCAACTTTGCATGAGGGGTGTCTGTCCTTTAGTTATTCAAGTCATCGAACATGGAGCCTTTTACCGTAACCTCAATCTGATCCAGCGGCTTAATGCCGTTTAATTTGCCTAATGATTTGTAGGCATTGGTACTCTTGGACAGCTCCACATCTGCCAGCCAAGCCTTGACATAGTACTTACCGTCTGGCATTTCAGCTGTAGTATAGACAGGGAGTTTGTCTTTGTTAATCGTAATTGTTACTGTAGACTTCTCCGTGATCTTGTACATATGCTGATTCAAGCCTACATATTCACGGTATTTGAAATTGTTGAAGCTACCCAGTGTGCTAGACTGCGAGTAACCTTCCAGGATATTTTTCCAGAATTCATGGGTGCCTTTATCACTTTCTCTATCCTGTGAATATGGAATTTCTTCTACCTCTTTAGTAAAGCCTTTCTCAACCGTCAGCAATTTCTCATTATTCACACCCGTGTCATTCTCTACTGATAATGCTGCTGGCTTTCTCGCAAAGTTATTACCGTTTTTGCTGAGCGGCTCATTCCGCAGATTAACCGCAACCTTCTCCTTATTAATATACATAAGATCAGTTTCATAGCGGAATGAATTCGTAAGGTCTTCAACAAGCTCCTTATGATCCACGGTGTCTTTATCCGTGTCCTTAAACATCACTGTCTCCAGCGTAAAGGTATAGGTTCCAACTGGATTAAAATAATACCCCGATTTAATTGGATAATCATAGCCTTGCAGTTGTTTATCAGTTGCAAACACGGCAGTGTCGTAAGCAGATTTGTTGTTAAGCATTTTTTTTGCGGTATCTCTGGCCTTCTTATAAGCTTGAGCCATGCTATTCTCTACCTTCCAGCCGACATCTCCGCTTGCCTGTTGTGTAAAGATACGTTCGAATTTACCCTTAACCTTCGTCCAGTCCTGCAAGATCTTATTCTCATCTTCATGAGCCATCCAGCGAATTACATTATAGTTGTAAGGTTCACTTGTCCAGAGTAGCTTTCTGATTAACGAATCTGCTTCATTTTTGTCTATTGAATTCTTGTATAACTTCGGCGCGATTTGTTCGAGCCCATTATAAATATAGGTCCGAATGGTTTTGACGTCTTGCCCGGGTGTAAACGGAGCCGAGGTGCTGCCGCTCGTCGTATATGTTTTACAAGATTCAACGTCTTGGCCTGCCGCGTTCTTACTGGTGCTGCAAACCTCATAATCACGGGTATAATTTCTGCTTACAGTACCTTGGAAACTTATATTTCCTGACTTCTGATTAGGTGTGTACGGAGCTGGATTACTATACCATTTGCCATTAACCGGATCATCACCAAAATCAGGGCGCTGCAAGCTAGCAATGATGTCAGGTTTTCTCGCTATTGTACTGGCAGCATCATTCACAGCGGGATTGTTCTCCACTCGAAAATAGCGATAGATCGCATCCGTATTATTAGTAACTTCCAAAGCACCTGTAGCATTCCCACTCCAAGTGAAATTAGCATAGGGCGGCTGTAAAACAGCTTTTATAGCAGCGCCATCAGCTAAACCGAAGTTCACTTTTTTTGATAACACATTGTAATCCAGATCAAAAGAGCCTTTGGTCGTTGGCATCGCGGGGACCTTCTGAATCCATCCATAAAGCTCATTATTTTCGTACAAAACTTCCTTAGGTGACTTTTGACTGTTCAGATTAAATCGTATGTTCACATCCCCATCTGGCATAGTAAATGTCGCGTAAAGAATATTGTCCGCCGCATTAGCTGCAAGCTTAATTTCACCAGCCAACGTTGACGCATGGCCGTGGTATTTTACGGGAATTTCCTTCCCGTTACTCGTAATCTTCCAAGCAAAATCTGTTGTTTTCTGGGTAGCGAAACTGGATCTGAGTCTAATCCCAACAGTTACCTCTTGTCCCTCTAATGCGCCGGTTGGCATCGTTTCGAAATGAGGGGATAAGTCATTTACCTGCAAAATAAAAGGAGCGATAGGAATGCCTAAGTAAGTGATATTTCCGTTAGAACCCTCAATGTAGATACGACCCGATCCCCATGACAGATATGTAGGCGGTTGCAGGACATGTACATAATCTATCCAATGACCACCCTTAGACGGAGTCGCATCCCTTGTATACACAGGACTGCCTTTAAGTGTACTGTTTTGATTGTTATAGATGAATTCAGCGTATGTTTTTTCAGCGTAATCTCTATTTAATCCATCGATAATGGATTTTTCAAAAGTTCCATTAGAATCTTTTAGATATTCACTTTTCTTATTGCTATAATCATCGAAATTATTCTCTGTAATATTGTACAACTCTTTAACTTTTTCATTTTTCCATGGACGATGAACCATATTGAAATCTTGTATCTGCTTTCCACTCCAACCTGCATACCAGGGCGCGCCTTCCGCTGAGACATCCTCGCCATCTTTTGAATAACCAGAGAAGGCATGCATTTTACTATGTTCCAACCAGTAATGAGGCTCTCCGTAAACTATTTCATAATTATTACGGTTAGAATCAATACTTTTTTGAAGTAAATCTTTTCTTAGGTCCCTGCTACCTACTTTAACTGGGTAATAATCAGGCCAGCCATATATATTTTCCATATCATTATTAATATATTTTATAACTTCCTCTGGTGTTTTAGGTAAGCTCTCCAAAGGATCGTCTATCGCTTCCTCTGAGAAAACAAAAGTATTAATAGATTGAAATAATAATACGATTATCGCAAAAATACGCATAGATTTTTTCATATATTCACCTATCTCATAATATTTTCATATCTATTCATAAATCCTATTTCCTCCATATGGAAAGATGTACACTCCCCCACTCCTTAGATTGCACTATAACTTTAAAGTTTTTATCTGAGAATTCCTTTATTGGTAATACATCCACTCTTTCTCTTTTAGATCTTACATACTCCATAATAGAATCCACCACATTACTTTCAATCTTTTGTTTTAGAATTTCTTCTGCCTCATTAGCTGCTTGCACAGGATCAGCATCTTTAACTTCATATTGAACTGTGATTTGGAAAAGGTATTTACCCTCTGCTGGCTCAGAACTACCAAACACTGTGAGTTTAGAATTTGAAATATAGACAGGTTCCCTATTTGGTCCTAACTCAGTGTATGGAATTTTAAAACCTTCAACCGTTGCTACTTTTGGTTCACTTGAATTCCCTGTTTCTGGAGTACTCGTAGGAGGCTCATTCCCCGGAGTAGTAATATAAACCGTCTTCACGGCATCATCCCATTTCACGTTTACACCGAGCCCTTCATATACAAAACGAAGCGGGACAAACGTTCTTGATTGCTTAAACAGTGCAGCCGTATCCATTTGCTTCGTCGTTCCATTAAGCTCATAGCTCTTTTTCCCGATATAGACACCCATGGTTTTGCCTTCAAGCGAAATTGTCGCTTTTTTAGCCTTACTGTCCCATAACACCTCAGCTCCAAGAGCTTCACTTATAAAACGAACTGGAAGCTGAACTCTTTGCTGCGCATCAATAAAAGGCTGGGCATCTGGAAAAATCACCTTTTCTCCATTAACTACTACCCTCAATGGAAGACTTGCGGCTAACCCCGTAAAACTCGAAGAGAACAGGACAACCATAAATAATACAACCAGCGAACTCATTATTTTTTTCATATAACTGCTCCTCTCAATTTAGTTGGCTATTGCTTAGTTCAGACGCATTGTATTAGTACTTGCACGGGCAGCCGCAACAATCTTGGATTCGATGTCCCGATATTTTGTTATCGTGTATTTTAGGCCTGCGGTTTTGCTATGAATTGCTGTTGTTACAAGATTTTTTTGTGTCCTAACTTCATTGCTTATACGCTGCAACTCTCTTAATTGGGCTTGCACATAAGATTCACTATAAGCTCTGCCCACATTAGAACTTACTCCAGAAGCTATAGACAATATCCTTTCGACGATTTCAGCAATGCTCTCCTCCTTACGCACCAGGCTTTTCTGCAGACTCTCCAGTTTATCCATATTCGCCAAAATCTTGGCTCCTTGTATGACACTGGCGGATGCAACTGCAATTTTCGTTATAGTTTTTGTAATGGTCGATTTAACTTTGCTGATTGCTGAATCTTTAATCGTACGAGCGCCAGCGATAAATTCATCCTTGGTTTTCTTGATTTTAGCTTTTACACTTTGGAATATATCTCCCATTTTCTTCATCGCTTTGTCTTTTACACCGATCCAATATTCCTTCTGGGCTTTTACATATTGAATAGTGTTATCCACAAACCGGTTGAAGCCATCTTTCATTTTTGTCATAACATCAGAGACTGCTTGTTTTACCTTTTGTGAAAACTCCGCAATTCTTTCACCGATTAGATTAGTGACTCGGACAGCTTCTGTAACCATATTCGTTACAAATTCAACACTTTGATTATAAAAGGAAACCACTCTCTCCTTGATGTCTTCCACCTTTTGCTTAATCCAGGGAATGACACTGTCAATGACAAAACCGATTATATAAAGCGCAATCAATGCTTTTATAGTACCAACGAGTACAGCTAACGCTGTAGTAATCGCCGCAGTAACAACTGCAACAGGCCCAACAGTCGCCAGTAATACTCCAACTACCGTTATTCCTGCAATCGCTAATGGCCGTAAATCCACTTCCCCATCCAGTACTTTGAACACCCCTTCAACCAAACTCTCCTTCAGAAAATCAGGGATGACCTCCAAACCAACCGTAATATTATGCACGAGGTTAGGAACTAAACCCCGTGTCTGGGAATCCGAAAGTAGAAAGGTGTTGTTTCCATTGGTCTTCAGTGAGAGTAAGGAGTGATGAGCCAGTACGTCATCCCGTTCAGATTCAGTATCTATATAAATACCTGCCGAGGGATTTAGGAATAAGGCCGGTACGATGTCATATTTATTCCTGAACTCTTTGATTTGCCCTTTTTCATTCATTTCATCAATATTCGATTTGAACTTGTCTAGTACATCTCCATTAAATCCCGGAGCATTAAAGGTTGAAGCCGAAATGAGGTGTTTACGCAGATCCTCCGACAGAATAAAGGAAGAATATAAAGCCAGGTTGCCTCCTAGCGAATGCCCGGTCAAATATAAATCATAACTGCCGTCGGTCTTAAAGCTTTTCATATACTCTCTCGCTTCCGTTTGCTGCATAGCTTCAATGGAGTACGCCGTTGTCCCGTTATTTTTCCAGTCATTGCGGTAAAGTGGGTTTTCCATAGGTTCACTACCCCGGAACGCAGCTACCTTTTCTCCGTTAAGGGTATCCACTGTAAATGCAACAAAGCCTGATTCCTCTTTTTTATTATGAGAGACGATATTGGAAATCTCCCAATTCTTATATGGAGGTTTATTCATCTGCTCTATGAGAACAATCCACTGGTCGTATTCTTTAACTCCGTTAAGATCGTTGGGAAAGCGCTCTTTTAATTGCCGCTGACCTTCGGGTGTAGAGTAGAAACTGAGAACTTCGCCGAGAGTGATTTTGTCGTTCTTACGTGTATATATTTTCCCAAGGTCTTTATTATCTAATATATCTAAATAAACAATCTGGGAGATTTGCTTTAACTCAATCTCTGAAAGAATATCAGGATCAGCCATTACAATCCCCCTCTTTGTTCAAAGCTTTCTATTCTTTTCTCTTTCCATATTTCATAATACTCTTCTATTTCTTCTCGGGATTCTTCAATCTCCCCATCTGCCCCTAAACTGTAACCAACCATCGTTACAATGTTAACTATTCCTGTTTCCTTCGTTTCATCACTATAATAAAGATCCACATCTGATTCTGTCTTTTTGATGTCATCCAAGCGACTATGAGCATCAGGAGTGAGGTAAGCTATAGTAATTAGACTACTGACATATTTGTTTTCCTCTAACCTTTTCACAAATGCTAACTGGGCTTCAATTTCTTTATCACGATCCTCGTTTCCTTTATTATCCATATAGTTATCACAATTTAAATATACTGTTACAACCTGCGTATTCGTTGGATATAACTTCAGAAATTGCTCATAGGATATCTTGGTATCGCTATGTTCGGGATAAACTAGACCTGTTTCGTTGGCGACGATAACCTTACTGTCAGGCCAAATACTAGCAGCCATTTCTTGAATGTGTGGTTCCTCATTTCTGGCAACTACTTGGTTTAAGTACTTGTCATAGACCTTTTTCAGATCCTTCGTAATTTCAACAGGAAATCTTAGCGTTTCATCTTTTTTTGGATAAACCATCGCCTTCAACGTATTGTTGTTCATCGTTCCCCAGCCGCCGCCTATACCGTCAAGGACAAATTCCTCTCCATACTTTTCATGTAAGGAGCTCAAAATTTTCTTTGCCGCTTTCTCATCTTTGGACTCAGATCCACAACCCATAAAGCTAAACATTGATACTAACAACATCAGAGTCAACACCTTCCTTGTACAAATCTTGTTCATGCAGCTTCACTCCTTTGTGATGACGATCCAGTTCACGCTAGAATTCAAAATCCAGCTTCAATTCCGGGAATTTGAACATTTGATTCATGTAAGTTTCAACCACCTTATCGAGGTGTCCTGTCATTTGGTTAGATAGCTTCTCCATACATTCCATGATAGCGTCCGTCAATTTATCGAGCCACTCTTCAATATGATCCATCAATTGATCCCCTATCGGACTGCAAATCAGAAGAATGGATAAGACAGCCTGTGTAATTTCATTTAACTCCTCCGCCACTTCCGCTGCCTCAAGCATGGCTGCCTCAGATAATTGCTCGAACTTCGCATGAATATCGTCAAAGAGAAAGGATTCCGGAATATTATTCATTTCGGTTCTCCACACACTGAACTTTTCATCCACCATTCGCTCATATTTGTGAGCAATTTCAGTCAGTGCACCTCGTACTTTTCCAACATCCAGTTGATCTATTAAGGTAAAGATCACATACCCCAAATGATCTGATGCACGTTCGGTTAGTCCGACGGTATCCCCAAATCCACTCATAACAGCATCAAAAACAGGCGTATGGTCTTCCGTTAAGGTATTAATCCTGGACAACATAGCATAGGCATTCCCTTTTTCACCTGTAATCACATTCCCCTGGGAATCAAAGGTATACCGCTGCCAAAGAGAATCAGGAATTAAGAAATCCGTTCCCTCTATACCCGATCTAGCAAATACAATCTCTTCGTTATGTTTACCTAATGCAGATACAAGACTGTTATAGGCCACAATATTCTTAACTTGAACCTTCCCACTTTGCTCCGTGGTCAAAAGGTTTGCGATTCCCAGAGCATCGAATACTACACCACCGACCCCCTCATTAACCGATGCTGCATAAAGGGCTAAAGCTCCGCCCATGGAATAACCTGTAACCTGGCAATTGCCCTCTCCTTTGTTCTTCAGTACAAATCTTGAAGCTTCCTCCGGCATGCTACTTTGGCCGCTTAGCAGAGACTGAAGATCAGCTAGCCAATCCGCGCCTTTATATGTAAAGATAATTAATCTATCGTTATACTCATCTTTATAGGCATAGGCTGTTGCACCTGCAAAAGCCAATTTATCTGTTAGTTCGAGACCATCTGCTGCTTCTAGAACGGTTGCCAGCGTTATGTATTGTTGTTCGGTCAGCTTCATTTTCAGATCCCCCCAAATAAAAATCACTTCATCATTCCTTAAAATCATACTAACAAGGCAGATGATTCAAAGATCTGCCTTGTTATGTACAACCCGCATTATTTTCCGCGCAGTTTACTTGCCATTTCTTGCTCAGCTTGTTGCTTGATGTTAGCAATTTGTGTTAGGTTCTTGCTGATATTCTCTACACAGAGAACCAGCTCTTTAAAACTAGGCATAAGTCCGTCGAATTGTTGTACAAAAGCAGTCTGTGATTCTCCTTGCCACCAACCGCTAACGGCATGGATTTCAGTTTGCAATTGTTTGATAAGTGTATCTGCATTGCTTGCTTTAGTCTTGATTGACTTAGCTACACCAAGTGCCTGATCTGGATTAAATGTAAGATTGTTTCCCGCCACATTATTCACCTCCTTTCAAAGCAGTTCTACCTCAACACCCTGTCACTACTTTTGGCTTTGCCTTTGTTTTTCCAATTGCTTTTGCTTCAGCGCCTCTTGCGCCGCTTTCTCTGCCAACCTTCGCTTTTCTTCTCTCTCTTGTTCGGCACGGGTCACTTCTGAAGCCACTCTTTGGACTCCACTTTCGAGCCTATCCAGCGTTCTGAGCAAGGTCTTAATCTCATGATCCAACTCGTTGTATTCACTTTGAAATGCCTTAGAAGCTGTACCGGTCCAATAGCTGGCTGATTGTGTATAATCACTTTGCAGCTTTTTTGAAGCACTGTTCACTTCATTAGTTAAACTATGGATCTGTGAAGCGTTTCCCCTGATTTCTGATGGACTAACTGACACTGGCTGCACCTCCATCCTAGACTCCTATGCCTGCAGCAACTTGATTCTCCTTACTCCATACAGCGCATCTTAATCCGGTGTATTTATTCTTCACAATGAGATAGCCATCGCCTTGCTCCCCATCCTTCTCCTGGGTTCCATAAGGTAAGGACACATTGAACAGATTTTGTTCTTTAATTCTACCTAGCAAGATCCCGGCCTGTTCTTCCCTTATCGTCTTGCCCAAAGAATCCCAATTAGAGGTAAGATCACTTGTGTTATCTGCCGCTAGAACAGCCACCTTCATACCGCGTTCTTGCTTCACAACTCGCTCAATCAGCTCTTGCAGCATGTACATGTCTCCGCTTGTAAATTCACTTAGACGATCAATGACGAAGATCATCTGCTTCCACTGCTTCATCAATGCGCCAACGTCACCACCGGACATTCTGCAAGAGAGAAGCTCACTGCGTCTGGTTTCCAGTTGTTCCTTTATCCCTTCAATGAAATCATCCAGATCATCCACATTCGATAGATCCGTTACGTATGGCTGCTGCATCAGCTCGTAAATTCCCATAGCGGAGGAATCCAACGCATACACCTCAAGATCCTGTTTATCACTCAGCAGCTTCATCCACGAGACTAGCAAAGTGCTTTTGCCTGACATCGCTTCTCCAGCTACCATCAGTACCGGCGTAGCAAGAAGATCTATAAAGACGGGTAGTAAATCATTGTTAGCCAAGCCTATAGCCAGTTGCTCTGTATCATTATTGAGCTGCCATAGGTCAATTGTAGAAGGCATCACTGGAATTGGAGTGGCACCACTTAGATGCAAGGCCTCCATTCTCTCCAAGATAAGCTCAGTAGCGGTATGTTGATAATCAGGAAGCGATGTCTGAAATTCCAAAGGCGGTTTGCCTCGTACTAGCCCTCTGCCTGGAACCTTTGCTGGCTCCAACCCTTCCGTTCGTCCCACAATACCGTCATATTCACTCTTCTCGGTCATCTGGAAGCTAATCGCCATCTTGAAGTTGACCGAAAATTTATATCTGACCAATGCACTGTTGGTTGCTGTGGCGACCATATAAATACCGTATTTAAAGCCTTCACGAGCCAGCAGCACCATTTGTGCATCAAAATCTTCGTAGGTCTCCGATAAAGCGAAGTAGTTGTCGACCATGACTACAAATGATGGCAATTTCCGACCACTTCTACGGTAATCGCTGAATCCTTCACTGCCCGTATTTTCAAACAACGTTCTTCGTTCCTCCATAACCCTGAACACAAAACGTATAAATTGATCAATCTTATCTTCTTGCTCCAGTGTCATTACACCGCCGACATGAGGGAGTTTCTCCGTAGCTTTAAGCGAGCTCCCCCCAAAATCCATAATATAGATATTGACCTCATCCGGCGGATACATCAGGGCCATGGAAATACATAACGTTTTGAGGAACACGGTTTTGCCCGTACCCGGCGTTCCATAGACAAACAGATTGCCTTCAGATGCAAAATCTATCTCCAGCGCTTCCTGTCTCTGTCCTCTTGGATCATCCATGATCCCCACGGGCACACTGAGCAGCTTCTGCTGCTGCGGCCATCTACCCTCCGCAAAGCTATTCGTAAGCAAGGAATCAAGGTAAACTACTTCAGGCAGCGGCGGTAGCCAAGGCCCTTTTATTGGAGAAATCCCATATTGCTTGGCAGTCTCCGTAATGTATTCAACCATGGCATGCAACTGGGAGGCCGACTCATTTTTGGCTATTTTCTCTTCCTCCAGCGGAAAGATCTGCTCGCTTCTACCATTCAGGGCTATCTTATAGATTCGTTTCGGCTTGTTCTCCTGTTTCTGCAGTTCGCCTTTCGGATCATAATCAGCACCGGAATAAGCAGACTGGAACAACTCAAAGATCTCATCATTCCCTACTTGTATATAGGCCCGTCCCGGTTCCTTAATCATGGCCGCATCAGGACGCTTAATAACATCCCTACTATCAGCTTCATCCTGCACTTTAAGACATATTTTAAATTTCGAGTTACTCCAAATCTGATCATCCACTACGCCGGCAGGCTTCTGTGTAGCAAGGATCAAATGAACGCCAAGGCTTCGACCTACCCGGGCCGTACTTACAAGCTCTTTCATGAAATCCGGTTGATCCTGCTTCAGCTCCGCGAACTCATCCGCAATCATAATTAGATGAGGGATGGCTGGCATGTCACCTTTTACATTTTTGCTATAAAATAATTTTTGGTATTTATCAATATTGTTCACGCCATATTCCGAGAAGACACGTTGCCTCCGCATGAGCTCACTTTTGATAGATAGCAGAGCTCTCGTCGTTTGATTCCCATCCAGATTCGTAATGGTACCGACTAGATGAGGCATTCCCTTGAATACATCTGCCATGCCTCCCCCTTTGTAATCGATAAGTACAAAAGCAATATCATGGGGGTGGTAATGAATCGCTTGGGATACGATGATACTTTGCAGTAATTCACTTTTTCCAGAGCCTGTGGTCCCGGCTACTAGACCATGGGGTCCGAACCCAGCCTCATGCATATCCAGATGTAAAGCTTCTCCACCAGCCCTTATCCCTATAGGTACGCTCATACCCATATAAGTTTTGTTACGTGTCCAGTTCAACATCACATTTACTTCAGATACCTTTTCGTTCTTCAGCATTTCCATCAGTGTGATGGAGGACGGTAACGAGAAGTTAGCGTTTGCATTCTTAATCCGCAGCGGCGCAAGCTTTCTCGCCACCAGATCCAAGTCTTTAATGTCTGCCTGGTCCGGTGTAAACACAATCTTCTCTCCGGTTAATCGATTGGCCATTTCACCGCTTTTTCCATTTAAATGAATAACGGTTTTACAGTTCATGGGCAAATAAGCGGAATTCTTGGCGATAAAAAGGGTTGATACCCCAAGCTGTGCACTGCCGTTATATAAATATTTACTGATTAGCTCACTCTCGAGCAAGGAAGCATCTTCAACAATAAAGAGATAATGCGGCAAAACCCCACCACCCAAAGGCCTCATCTCTCTCTCCTTCAAAGCGCCATAAATCTCGGACAAAGTCTGATGGGCAATGGCTTTACCACATAAAAGAAATCTGATATTAAAACCGTCATCCCATAGGTGGGGTACAAATTTTAGCCAATCCCATTTATCCAGCTCATCCTCTGCGGCAAGAACAATAATCCTGACATCGTCATAACCATGATGAGTCACTAGCTGTAGAAGCATTAGCTTTATAAGGTCGGCTGTCTTATTACTCTCCCCGGCAATCCCGCATATTTCAGAGCTCACTAGATTAACCGTTATGGGAACGTTCGAGACCTTCTCGAATTCCATAGCCAATCTTTGCGGCTCCATCAAGAGCGGGTCCGTTTCAAGAATAATCGCCTGTTTGGTGTATTTGATCTGCAGCTCGAGCGGTGCACCGCCTACCCCGATTCGCAGAGCCAAAAAATCATTATGAGACGGTGTTTTTTCCCACAGCTTGTTATCTCTACGCAAAATTCTCTGCACACATTCCGCTGGCTCCGGGCTCATTTCATTCATGGCTTTTACCTGCTGTTCGCGAGCGATTGATAATTCACTGCGCACATCGGTAATAAACTGAAGGTATTTCTCTTCTCGTTCTTTCTTTTTCCGTTTATATTTTCTGATCTGCGTTGTCGCCCCTGTAAGAGAGCCGATTAGAGTCATCACGGTAGTCGCAACTGAGATTAGTAAATAGATGGACTGTGAAGTCATTGCAATTAATACGGTAATAATCAACATCACGATAGGTGGGAGTAATATTCCAAACCAAGAGATTTCTGGCTTCTCGTTAATCATGGGTGGATTAGGAACATCAATTTCTCCCCTAGGCATATCCGGCAAGAAACGGGGCTGACGGCTGAATTCATCACTCATGGCTGTACCTTCCTGTGTAGGTTATTGTCTGGGCTTCTCCCCCAAATAGAGAGAGTCGATACCATTCACGACCGTTGCAAAAATAAAGATCATTCTCCAAAACATGCAAATAATCAGCGCTCATTCCACATATCCGAATACTTCCCCCATGCACTGGGTCTATTCGATAAATACTGTTGCCGTTTAGCCGGTTAGTACAATAAATATATCTGCCATCTGTGCTGATACTAGCGACATCTATACCATTCATAACTGTTGTGTCGTTAGTTTTAAGATCGAGTAGCGTCAAGCAATGTCTATTCTTCTTGTCCGCACATGCGAGAATGTCTCCAACCATAATCAGCCCAGTCGTTACCATGCCGCTTATCGATTCTCTCTGCCCTCCGGACTCAGTACTTCGGATGATTCCCCGTGGCGTTGCACAATAAAGTAAACCTTCATACAAAAGAAAGCTATCTACATGCTCATCAATCAGGCTTGTATTACGTTTGCTGTTAGTTGTATAGCAGTACAATCGATGATCTTCCTCATGAATGTAATACAAGCAATCTTCGTGACGCAGCAGCTGATAACAGGGTTTATCAAGTAATAGTTCTTCCTTCTGTTGTTCGATATCCAGCTTACAGAGTGCATTTCCCTTTAACTGATCACTGTAATAAAGGAAGTTGCCGGCTTCGTTCATGAACCAGAACAGCCCTTCATAGTGAGTTGGCGCTGCATGAGGATGATCCAAATCAACGAAGTAAGTGCCTGTATAGTTCTTGATATCCGTAATAAGCAGTGATTCTCCAGCTTTCATGACTAATCCACCGCTTAACAGGTTGCCATTCATTTTATCGCTCCTTCTCAGATGAGTGTGAGCAGTGCGCCATGGGCTACACCTTCTTGATCCAAAGTCTTGCTATTATTCAGAATTCTCCCGAGCGGTTCTGCCTGAAGTCTAACATTACCGTTCATCTTTACGTGAAGTGAAGAAGCGAACATAACCAATAGTTCCTCTATAGTCACAAACATCGGAACCTTCAGGTCTATCCTTTGAGCAATACCGGTCTGCAAAGTTACCATGATATAGTCCATTCCGATTGTTCCTTTCATTAATTCTTGACGGAGAGAAGGTATGTTCTTTCACTGATCAGCTTATAATCGACATCTTCCCCCGCTGCTTCGGCCAGCTTTAAATATTGTGTTTTAAATTTATAAGTGGATTCGGCCTTGATTTCTACTTTCGTCACCAGTTGTTCTGTTTCGTAATTGGTAACCGAGGAGAAATTTAAAGTGACCTGAAAATCGTTGTATTTGCTGTCATTCGATTTAAATTCAAGTGTATCGCCGTCACTGGTCAGTAATGTTAAGTCCATGGCACTCTCGAAGGCATCCGAGAAATATTCTTTGAACTTCTCTTCATCTATTTCCGCATCTAATCCGCGTAGCGACTCATACTCCAGACTTCGATCCTTTGCCACCCTACATGCGTTATTAATCGCTGTGCTTAGTACCACATTTTCTTTAAACACAAGGGCCATTTCTACCAAAGGCTCAATAATAACCGAAAGAAAAATAACCAACATTATTCCTATAGCAATATTCTTCACCGTCAGTCATTCCTATCAATTCTAATAGTAGTCTAGATCTTTATAATGCTTCAGACCCGTGGTCGTCATGGAGAATCTGACAGGCATCTCACGCTCCACTGGCTTCCCCCACAGGGTGATTGAAAAAGGATATACCGCTTTGATCTCTACTTGAAGAGACTTCCCTCTCTGTCGGTAAGGTTTATCCGCTTCCGGCATCTCATAATAATCGGTTGCATCATCTCCCCCACGGGCATCCTCTTTGTCCTCATTCAGAACTGTAATTTTAATATCATCTGCCTTGTCGCGGAAAATCGGACGTTTCTGCAATCTATCCAGTGCATCCTCATAATCAGAATTCTTCAAATAATTATCACCAGCTACGATCTGTGAGACATTATAGGTTTCAACAACTAGCGTCAAGTACCATGGGAAGAAGAACGCCAGATTCATAAACACCAGAATCATTGCCGTTGTGACAATAGTGATTAGGATTGCTTTTGCTATACTTTGCATCTCATGACTCTGGGAGATCAAAAACATCCTTTATTTTACCAAAAACAGCATCCCAAACATCTCCAACCCAATCAGCTAGAGTACTCCCACTGCTCAAAGAAGTAACTACAACTCCAATCAGAATAATAACACCGACTGTCATCGCAATTTGCTTAATGCCCACTTCACCTTTTTCATCAGCCCAAAACCCCTTGAATTTTTTTTCAATAGTCTCTTTCATCCTAATCTCTCCCTAGAAATAATTTCGAATTATTGAAACAGCTTCATAGAACTCAAAATGGTAAACAAATAATAGATAACGATGTAAATAGCCAGAACAATAATAAGTACTAACTGAATTCTTGCACTGCTGCGCTCCCTGCTCTCAAGTTCCTCTTCCAGTGCCCTGATTCTGAAACCATCCAATTCATTCTTGAGATAAGCCATCTGAGACACATTGTCATACCCCTTTAGTCTGGTTTCCATAATGTCGCAGAATTTGATGATGTAGTGCATCGGGATACGTTTCTTCAACTGTTTGAAGGCAAACTCTTCTCCATAATCGATGTTGTCCAGCATTACGCCAAGCTCTTCCGCAATATCCGGATTCGCATTTGGGATATAATCCTTGAGTACATCGGCAAAATGTATATTGACCGACTTTACATACTGGTAATAAACCATGCTGTAAAAAGCCGGGAAATCCAACGAGATATTTTTATTCTTCTTCTCAATGACCTTTTCAAGCTCCACGACCGGATACAACCATCCCAGCATGATGAAGATGGCAGAAGCGCAGCCTAGCAGAATATTTACCTTTAGAAAGAATAAAGTAACTAGGATCGCACCCAGCGTGAACATATATTGCTCAGTACGTATTTCCTCAGGTGTTTTTTGAAGATCTAATCTGTCTATTATTTTTTTGAATCTTAGCCTTTCAGCACTTCCCAGCAGGCCTTTGACATATTTCCTAGCAATTCTTCGTTTATATTGATTGAATTTTTCTTGGAAAATGGCATTTTTACGCTGTTTTATGTATTGACGTGCACGTTTTTTCTGTTTTCTGCTTACAGGCTTAAAGAAGGGATACAAGAGGACTTTAATCAAGTAAAGAATGGACAACATAGCGATGAGCTTCATCAGAAATATCATTTGCGCCTACCTCCGGTACCCACGCTCCCTTGAAGCACCTGACTTCGTGCAAAACTCAAGCAGATCACACTAATTAACAGCGTATTAATCAATTTCCCGGCATTGCTCATTAGCATGAATTGTCTGAAATCCTTCACCGTCAATGCATATAAGAAAAACAGCACAATAATTCCAGTTTTAAACATAAAGTCGCGATTCATCTTTCTGAAGATTCGTTCCTTTTTGGTGTTGATTTCACGAAGCACCGCATTTTCATCCACGATATCGAGAAAAATATCTGCCATTCCTCTTCTTTCGTTGTATTCAAAGACGACTGCTTTTTTGGTGAAATTATCAAATTTAGGTCCAAGCTGTCTGTTCAATAGCGTAATTGCTTGCCGAAAGGAGTAACCGTTATTATCACAATTATCTATAAACTGCTGGAAATACGGCCTAAGATTAGCGCTGATATATTCATCGTTCTCCATTACTTTTTTGATGGCTACAAGGACCCCTTCCCGGGCTAACGGGCAAATGATATCCTCGGCATCCATAATATTCTCAAGTCGTTCCGCCTGTATGGCTCTAGACTGCATCACAAAAAAAGTAAGCAATCCTACAAAGATCGAAATGGTGATTACAACCGAAAGCGTAATACTCTCCATAACAAGAACGACAAGCAGCGCTATAATAGCGAAACAAATGCAGAGCATAGAGGTAAAGCTTTCTAATGTAAAAGGCATATTAAAATCAAGAATTAGCCCTTCTACTAAGCGATTGTATTTCGCATAAATATTCTCCTTCTGCCTGACGATTCTCTCTTTCTTGATACGGTCCACATATCGCTTCGTATTGTATTTGCCTAAATACTCTGCGAGGGTATCAATGACATCGAGAATATATCTTAATGAGCCTTGGAAGAATCTCACTTCAAAAATAGCATTAATAAGCACAAATCCTGCCGTTCCCAAAAGAAGACTAATGATTAAAGTTGTATTCATCGAATTCGTACACCTCTGTTTCATCCTCCGTAGGATCCTTAGTAAAAAATTCAAATCTGCTCTTCTTTATTCCGGCCTTCAGCATAAGCTGCTGCACCTTCGCGGATATTTTCCCTACCCGCAAATGTCTTCCAACAATCTTGACGACCTTCTTGCCATCCACCATCTCTTCAATAACATCATCACAATCGAACCTGTAAATTTGATTAATCAGCGGATTCAGATCTTCCGACCCCAGAACTTCCGATATGGAGGTAACCTTACGGGTGCCATCCGCTAGCTTCTCTTGGAAAATCACGAATTTTACCGCACTGCATATATTTCGAAGTGCAAGTTCCGCAGGTTCGCTAGATGCCATAAGATACGCGGTTAAAAACCGATAAATCGCTTCCTTGTCTCCTTCAGCATGGAGTGTAGAGAAAAAATAATGACCTGTTTGGGCTGCTCGGAGTGCCGTAGCGAATTCACCGGGTGTCCGAAGTTCCCCTGGCCCTATCCAGTGTGGTGACTGCCTCATAGCGTTAATAAGCAAATTCTCCATCGTCGCCGGGCTTGAATCATCATCATCAGGTACAGATTCATACTGAAGGACGTCATTCAATACTCTACCGTGTTCACTACCGTCTTCTCGTTGAATCAATCGCATCTCTGAAGGATTCTCGATCGTTATAATTCTGGAAAGAGGATTGATCTCCTTAACCAAAATTTCATTAAGTGTTGTTTTCCCACTTCCTGTAGGTCCCACCGTGATCCACGATAAGTCTGACTTTGGGATCAATGACAACAATTTATACATGTTAGAAGAGAATGATTTATTCTCGATCAGCATTTTCGGAACAATACTTTTCTTACTGAACTTTCGAATTACAAAAGCAGGCTGATCGTAAGGTGATATATCTGCATGCGTTGCGTTTACCCGATACCCTTCAATCGTTCTGGCATTAACCATGGGAATTTTAGGGATTAAGCGTACCTTAGACACGCCAATAAGTTTGGAGATGATTCTTTCCATATGATCACGATCTGTGAAATGCTGATCCCACTGTATGCTTCTGCCGCCGCTTTCCACAAAGATTTGATCTGGACCATTCGCTCTAATCTCATCAATGGATGGATCCTCCATCGCTTTGGTAATCGGACCATAATGCGTGATTTCATTCGTAAGCGCGTTCTTCAACTGGGTTAAATCATGATATCCTTCGACAGATGGCTTCTGAGCGTCTACAAATTCATTGATATATGCTTTCGTCATTTCACGTTTACGGGCAGGGTCATTCTCGCGCCTGTAAGCATGTGTGGTTATTTTGGTAATATACTTTTGGCACAATTCCAAAGCCTCTTCAAAGCTGATCGTCGTATACTTATTGGTCAATTCCTCCATACTTTCCTTGGGACCCACCTGATGTAGTACTTTTTGCTGCATATCACTTATTTTCCCGCGTGTCAGCAATTTACTCTCCCCTTTACTGATCCGCCAACTGATCCGCCAGTTTTTGAATCTCTTTTTTGAAATATTTGTTGATTAGGGGGTTATCCTTTATGTACAGCCTTCCCTCATGTGCACGAACCACCGCATCCTTCACTAGCGGTAATACGGTCACGATATTAAAGCCCATATCCTTCATCACCTTATAATCAAATTCAATATTCTGAAAATTCATAAGGACTACACTAGTGAATTTCGCTGTACTGACTCCCACTGATTTGGCGTAGTCCAGCAGCTTTACCATATTGATTGTGGCTTCCATTCGCTCTGTTGCTGTAAAAAAGCCGATATGGCAATATTTCATGGCTCCGAGACAGAATTCGTGCGGTGGATTGTTGGGAATATCGATCAGTACGATATCAAACATTTGCTTAAGTGTAGTAATGACGCGCTCTAAATTCTCAAACTCAAAATCAAAGTATTCTTCCATTAAGTCTTGCGGGCTCGGAGATAAAAGAAACAGTTTATCGTATTTGGTCTGCTGTAATTCATCCCTGAAATCCACCTTATCGCTTTTCAAAACCTTGATTAGACCATTCCCCTTCTTCTGTGTAGGCACATCCAGAAATTGATATAAGTTCGGATAGAATACTTTCAAATCAACTACACAGGTATTCAACCCCTTTTGTGAAATAAGATAAGCTAAGTTACTGATAAGCATCGCATTATCAACACCATCGCAAGCGGGAATAAATCCAACTACACTATAAATTAGGTTGTTCTCTTGAAGCTCTGCACCGACAAGATCTTTGGATGATATTTTCTGAAAAATACTATCGAGCCCTAATCCTCTTCGCTTATCCACGATTCCACCTCATTCTCCAACGTGGGTAATTGATCAATGATGACATCACTATCTTTTCTGCTCAGAATTGTAATTAAAAATGAATTCCCGTTTAACCCTTTATACTTGGCATAGTTATTAATTTGTTCGCTGGTTCCTTCTAGAAGCAAAGCTTTAGGTTGAATGTTCTTCAAAAAATCTTTACTTTTCATAACATCCTGTTTCTTCTGTGAATTCAGCTTTTGAACCTCTTTATAAACCTCATAAATGGAATGACTGCTAGAGTTGAGCATATCCTTTACAATAATGCTATCGAACAACACTTCTGTCTTTTTGATCGTATTAGTTGACTCTGAATAAATAGTGTTAGGGTTACTACCCACTGCACTTTTCTCGTCAACCTCATAAGAAACCCGGATACGAACGCGGTCACCAGGCATTAGGATATCGCCCCCTACCTCAAGGAAATTGTAAGGGAGTGTCAACACCTCATTCTCTTCGTTAACCTGATACAGCCATTCATTTTGTTTAGGTTTCTCATCGATTAATTGATCTTTATAAAGCACGCTGTTTCCTCGAATATAATAGGCGGTAAGCTTTCCCTTTACAGAATCCAAATCCTCAGATAACAGCATATCTTCTGTGTATTCTTTTTTGATGATCTGGTATTTCTCAACCGTATTGTCTGAGATCATAACGAAGGCAGGAATGCCCTCATTCGATTTCACTCGCAACACTTCAACGACATCATTGGCATCCTTACTAGCCTTTGTCATAACCATATAAGAGATTACAATGATCAATATGCTAAAGAGCAATGCTGCGACTCGTTTGAACATATGTCTGTTCGGAGTCTTACTCTTAATCCCGCTCAAATCCATTTAACTTACTCCCTCCAGTAATCGTAGAAGTATGTTTCCGTAGGTCCTTTCATGGTCTGTGCCCGTGTATACAAGCGGTACGTCACTTTCGATTTGCGAATCAAAATCATTGTTATACGAGACATAACCTGCTACTTTCATTTCATATGTAAAACTTTCTAGTAAACCCGATGCCATAATCTCGCTTACTCTGTCTGGTGTGAATATATCTCCTTGAAACCGTGATCTATCATTGTATTTGGTAACGATTACCTTTGATTTCGCGTTCAAATAAGCCGCTTTCTCCTTATCAAGGGTACCTTCAACGTTCTTTAACGTACTCAAAACAGAGTAGAGATTATTAGGGATGCACATACCAAAGCTATCAATATGAATCATTACATCACTAAACTTTTCCAATAAATGAAGTGGCATATCCAATAATATTAAATTGAACTTATTTCTCAGTAAGGATACAAGACCGACTAGCTTCGAACTATTATAAAATTGCTCTATCAGCCTCGGATCAGTGAAGCTGTAGCCAAGCCCTGCCATCCAAAGATTGTCTTTCACATGAAAAGCTGTTGTCATATAATCCTGCGGCCTAGCCAGTGTTCGAATTAATGAAGCGTTAATCCCTTCATCCCTTTTAGAACGTTCGTGAAAGCTGCTGAAGTACATGTTGGTGCTGCGATATTCGATATCCATATCTAGAACCAAAACACTTAATCCCCGTTTGCTAGCTTCACTCGCCACGTTGATTGTTGTACTCGTTATTCCGCAACCTCTGTGGCCAGTGATCGCAACAATTCGGCTAATCCCTCGACTGACCTTATCCAGCTCTTTTGTAAGATTATCCGTAGCCTGAAATTCAGGTAGGGACTTGGGTTTTGGTTTAAACCGATCCAGAAATGATCCTTTTTTCTCCGTACTACTTTTATTCCCCTTATTCTCCAGGCTTCTAGCGGTTTCTACACTGCTTTTACTGTCGGATAAATGCTCCACAGCCTCACGGAAAACAGCGGGTGGTATTCGTATGTATTCGCAAATCTTAATTTGGAGATTCGAGTATCTATTGATTGCACTCTCTAGCTCCGCCTCTTGTTTAAAGTTCCTCGTGACAACCAAAATCTTTACATCTAACCTTCGATTAGCTATCAGCCAATTTACAAGATCGTTTAAGTCATTCTTGTTTTGCTCAGTTCTCACTGACAAAGCCTCATCTGTTATCAATATGCTGTCTACAATTGGATTAGTATCCTCCAAATAATGCAGTACCTCACTTAGTGTTAAATCTGTGTCATTTACGATATCTATGGTCCGCTTAAAGTAGTTGACTACTATTTTTTGAAATTTGTGCGTGACCAAAAGAACCTTCATCTCATCACCTACTGCAATTTTATTCTTTTATGCTATCATAGTAATATTTTTACAACAGTGCATAAATAACCAATTTATTTACTATATTTGATCTATAATTTCTCCATTCTTCTATTTAACATAAGGAAAAATTAAACAAATATGTTCATTAAGAAACATTAAAATGTATTTTCGATAAACAAAGACATTTTATTACAATATATGATAAATAATCACCTATAAAAAAAGCAGGCCAAGGATGATAACCTTGACCTGCCATTATGTTTATTCACATTTTTATCAGAAGAGAACTCTTCTTTCCTTAACCCAAATCGCCTAACTCAATCTGGACAATTCCCCGCTCGTCCTGCACCTCAGCAATCAAATGCATCAAGCTGCCGAACTCTAGCTCCTGAAATTTGCGCGCGGCTGTTTCCCGTTGAAGCTGCCACAAGGCTTCCGTCAACTCGCAGACCACCGGTACATCGCAACGGATTTCAGCTAGCTCTCTCGATAAATGCAGCATATCCAAATCTGCTTCAATTTTGGTACGCACACCCTTAGGAAGCAGATGCAGATTCTCAATTACACCTTCAACTGTGCCGTATTCGGTCAGCAGCTTCAGTGCAGTCTTCTCACCAATCCCTTTTACTCCAGGATAGTTGTCACTGGTATCTCCCATGAAGCCCTTCAGGTCAATCACCTGTCTAGGAGTAAGACCCTTTTCCTCCAGCAGCTCTGCAAGATCATACACTTTATAGTTAGAGCGGCCCTTTTTCATAATTACGACCTTAACGTTCTCATCAATGAGCTGAAGCATATCATGGTCACCCGTCAAAATATATACCTCAGAATTTTCACTGTAACAAGAAGCCAGTGTACCAATGCAATCATCCGCCTCATAGCCTGCAAGACCAATATTCGGAACGCCTAGCTCAGCTACTACATCTTTTACGAGATCAAACTGCGGAATCAGCTCTAACGGCGCTTCAATCCGATTCGATTTGTACCCATCGTATTTCTCGGTGCGGAACGTTCCTTTGCCCATATCCCAGCAGCATACGACATGAGAAGGCTCAAATGTACTTACCGCATCGAAAAAATACTGTAAAAAACCATACACTGCATTCGTCGGTAATCCAGCTTTTGTCTTGCGAATATATCCTCCATAAGAGGTCGCATAAAAGGCCCGGAACAGCAGAGCCATTCCATCTACAAGCATTACACGGCCCTTTGTTTCTGCTCTCATGTATAAACCTCTCCTTTAATCGTTCTATTCATATTACGCATTTGTCCAAGCTATTGCACAAAGAGTATTCTATCAGAAAAAGCCTGATCTGATAAGGGATCATAAAGTTACACATATGGGAGCTTATTCATATCTCTTAAAATAACATAAAAGACCATGGCTCTCAAAATGAGAATCATGGTCTTTTGTTGTTTAATTAAAGACAATTATTCCATAGGGAGCATACGGTCGAGAATGGGGACATCCCTTTACGGGATTATGCCTTGGAGGTATTGGTCCAAGCTTCAGCATATTGATCTTCTTTAAATCCTACTGTAACTTTAACTCCATCGGTGACAATCGGACGTTTATTCAGCATACCATGGCTAGCAAGCAGCTCTAGCTTCTCCTGCTCACTAAGCTGTGCCATTTTGTCCTTAAGACCTAATGCTTTATAGACTTCACCGCTTGTATTAAAAAACTTTTTCAGTTCAAGACCGCTATTGGCCAGCAATTCACGTAATTCTTCAACTGTAGGTGGCTGTTCTGCGATATGCTGAAGCTCCAGCTCATGACCTTGAGCTTGTAGCCATTTCACCGCGCTGCGGCAGGTGCTGCATTTAGGATATTGATATACTTTTAGTTTGCTCATGTTGTTCTCCTTTAATTGTCGGCTAATAATTCGTAACTACGGGGAATGTTCGGACTTCCCCTTCATTACTTCATAGCCTGAGTATTAATCTTACCTCAAATTCGCTATCGGTCCTTGCTCCAGTATTTCCTCCAAGGCCGCCATATCAGGCGGCAAAGGAGCTTCAAAGATCATTTCCTGCAATAGCACTGGGTGCTTGAACGTTAGACGTACCGCATGCAGTGCTTGACGAGGGATAGATGCATCTAGTGCTGCAACGGACTCCAACTGTTCGCTTTGAGTTGAAGTCAAATCCGGTAGATTATACAGCTCATGACGATACATGCTGTCACCAATCAAAGGACAGCCGATCGAGGTCATATGGACCCGAATCTGATGCGTACGACCACTCTCCAGCTTCAGTTCAACTTTTGATCCTTGTGTATATACAGCCTTAACTTCGTAACGAGTCAGAGAAGGATATCCATCCGGTGTCACGATACGCCGATGCGGCTCCTCAGGATCACGATCAATAGGTCCGTCAATATCACCGAAAGGCTTGGTAGGGACGCCATGAACAAAAGCAGCATAACGTTTGTCCACAGTGCCGGCAATCATCTGCTCGGAAATATGCTGATGACTATATGGATTCTTGGCGATGACTAACACACCGGAGGTTTCCTGGTCCAGACGATGGACAGGTCGAAAGCGGAACCGTTCATTTTTTTGCGCCCAATAATGAACTACTCCGTTAGCCAGTGTATCGGTGTAATGTCCATGCGTGGGATGTACAATAATACCTGCAGCTTTGTTTACAACAAGCAGATGCTCATCTTCAAATAGAATTTCAAAGGGAATCGGTTGCGGTAAAATATCATCCGAAGTCTCTGTTTCCATGCGAATCTGTACAATATCGCCTGCTTTAACACGTACGCTGATATAAACACGCTCTCCGTTTAATGTAATCCCTTGTTCTGTTTGCTTAAGGCGCGACAACAATTTGCGTGAGACATCCATCCGTTTATGCAGGATCGTCTTCAACAGCCAGTCATCCTCTTCAGGCGGTATGATGTAAGTAATAGGTGAATAATAGCTTGTCATATTAGTCCCGGAACACCTTTTTACTGCGAATATATTCTACATCAGTAATTCCTGCCCGTGTATTAGCCGTTCTAGCCAGCGCAAAGAAATAATCCGATAACCGGTTCAAATAAATAACCGCTTCCGGGTTAATGTCCGCATTTCGTCCAAGTGTAACTGCCCGACGCTCCGCCCGGCGGCAAACCGTGCGGCACACATGTAGAACCGAAGCTAGCGGACTGCCCCCAGGGAGGATGAATTTTTCTAGCGGCGGATTCTCTGCTTGAAGATCATCAATCCAGCCCTCCAGCCGTTTTGCCATCTCGCTTGTTACCATATATTGACCACCCTCACCCAGCTTAATAAAAGCCAGATCGGTTCCACAATCGAATAGTTCATGCTGGATTTCCAGCAGCTGCTCGCGTACATCGTCAAACTGATCGTCCTCCATCAGGCTCCGCGCCTGCCCTACAAAGCAATTCAGTTCATCGATGGTTCCGTAGGCTTCAACTCGGACATCGTCCTTACCAACCCGGCCGCCGATCACTGAAGTTTGACCCGCATCACCTGTACGTGTATAAATCACCAAGGCTTGTTCCTCCTATCCATTCTTCAAATCACATAATGCTAGTTTAAGCTTTCTTATATAAAATTGGCAAATGAAGAATATAGTTAGTAATCGACATCTATACCAAATTGTTTTTAAAGAGCGTAAGGCCATTATTATAGACAATCCGCCCGTCAATCAACGTACCTAGAATAGAAATATCTTTAATGTGAAGCGGATCAACAGATGTTGGATCTTCTGCTACTATAGCAAAATCAGCTCGCTTGCCAAGCTCAATCGTTCCTACCTCATCTTCTTCAAAAATCAGTTGTGCCCCGTAAGATGTCATTGACCGCAGAGCCGTGACTACATCGATTCGCTGCTCCGGACCGAGGATTTTGCCATCGCTAGTTAACCGATTTACGGCAACCCATACTGAGAACAAAGGGGAGATAGGGGTTACTGGATCATCTGAATGAAGCGTAAATAACACGTTATGTTTTGCCGCTTCTGCCAAGGGATTGACTCTTCGCCCCCGCTCCGGTCCTAGAAAAATCTTTTCATGACGGTCACCCCAGTAATACACATGATTGATAAAAAAAGAGGCTGCGACACCTAAGTCATGCATTCGGATCAGATCTTCAGTAGTTGCTGTCTGGGCATGCTCAATCCGGTGACGATGATCGGGACGCGGATTTTCTAGAATTGCCTGCTCAAAGGCATCCAAAATCGAACCTATTGCGCGGTCTCCATTCCCATGAATCGCAATACGAAAGCCTCTATCATGCAAGTCTTTCACTTCAGCGTCTAATTCTTCCTGAGCATGGATGAGATTACCTGACACATCCGGATCATTGAAATACGGCTCACGAAGCGCTCCGGTTAATCCTTGAATAGAACCATCCTGGAACATTTTAGCACTATCTAATGAAGCACGGCCACCTGATCGTTTGCGAATATACGCATCCACTTCATTCGCAGTCATTGAACCCATTTGGCTGCCTTCTCGAAGCCTATCACTCGCGATCATCAATTTCATATGCATAGGTAGTCGCTCTTGTTCAATGGCCTTGAAACACAATTCCAAATCATCTATCTCATTGGTCACTCCAATCTTCGCATCTGTATTCGTTGTAATCCCCTGCGATAAATAAGACAACGACTCTTCACTTATTAACGAAAGAAGCTCCTGCTCACTAGGCTCTGGAGCATAAGCACCAACCGCTTGCGCCGTCCCTTCGTAGAGAACTCCATTAAGATGACCCTCCTCGTCCCTACCAAAGCTTCCACCTTCGGGATCAAGGGCTTGCTCATCAACACCTGCCAGTTCCAGAGCTAGAGAGTTAGCAACTCCCAAATGACCGGAAATATGATAAATGATCACTGGATGATCTGGCGCCGCTTCATCAAGTTCTTTTTTGGTAGGATGTCTCATCTCTGATAAGGCAGTATCGTCATATCCAAAACCCACAATCCAGTTTCCTTTCTCTACACTTAAAGCTTTTTGCTTGATACGGAACTGAATATCGGAAATATCACGATTAGGCGGACTTTTACAATCCAGATATTGTCTGAGCATAATAGCGCTGATCATGTGATTATGAGTATCTATAAATCCAGGAAGCAAGGTCGCGCCCTGTAGATCAATACACTGGGTTCTTTCAGTAATATTCACTTCACTTGAGGATGGCCTCTGTTCTAACCAAATCCCCGTAATTCTTCCGTTCGTAACACCTACAGATCCAGCATTCTTATTTTCCCCATCTAAGGTCAACACATTTGCATTCACAATCAACAAATCCAAATCAATCATAACAAAAAGCCTCCTTCATACCTCTCAGCTAGGAACTATAGTGGGAATTACCCCGTTTACCCGCCGTAGGAATCTACTTTAAAACATATTCTCTCCAATTCCGTCTGCAATATTGCGATGTGTGAGCTTAAAAGGAACAACAAAAAGAGGACCCTAAGGTCCTCTTCATCAGCATGTTGCGACGTTATTTTCCAACTGGACGCCCCTTCATGTATTCATTTATCTTGAGATCCAGTAAACTGCTAATTTCAATCACATTATCTGAAGTGAATGATTTTTCCTGCAAAAAAAGTTGCTCCATCTTGGAACGGAGTATTCTAATTTCATCTTCCAGAGAGAGTATGCGAGCAGATGCATCACCCTTGGGGGACAGTTTCCCACTTCCAGAAAAACATTGCCCTCCATAGGAAGGTAAGTAATAATCGGCATTAAGCACAATCATCCCTCCTAAAAGTTTGTACAGCGTTGCTTCTCGTAAGAGCTTTGTACAAAACTCGCTTTAGAAGCATAAGCCTAAAAGTATTATTAAACGCGTGCCACAAAATATCATCAAAGTATAAAAATTAACTTCAAAGCAACGCTTAATTCCAGAGTAAAATACATCCTTGTTAGTTCTATTATAGGGGCTAATTACTCTCAAAGTAAAATAATACCATAGGATTATGAGATAGGCTATAGTCCAATTTTCTCTATTCCATTCTCTCTCGTTCCAATTGTGTGACAAAAGCACCAATGCGTTCTATCGCTTCATTCAGTTGAGATACTGACGTGGCATATGAGCAGCGTAGGTATCCTTCACCACCTAATCCAAAGACACTTCCAGGTACAGCTGCTACCTTATATTCAAGCAACAGACGCTGTGCAAATTGATCAGAAGTCAGTCCCGTTTTGCGCACGCTTGGAAAAGCATAAAATGCACCCTGCGGTTCATGGCACTCCAGTCCGGCATCACGCAGACCTTTAACAATCAGCCTCCGCCGTTGGTTATACGAATCAACCATTCGGTCTTTTTCTTCCATCCCATTCGTCAGTGCCTCAAGTGCTGCTACCTGACCCATAGAAGGAGCACACATCACAGTATACTGGTGAATCTTAAGCATAGCGGAGATTAAATCAGGGTGACCACAAGCATAACCCATTCTCCATCCAGTCATAGCAAAAGCCTTGGAGAAGCCGCTGACCAGAATCGTACGGTCCATCATACCTGGCAATGAAGCAAAGCTGACATGATTAATTCCATAAGTCAATTCTGCATAAATCTCGTCTGAAATTACAATAAGATCATGCTTCTCAACAACCTTGGCGATCGGCTCCCAATCCTCTAGGGTCATAACACTTCCCGTTGGGTTACTCGGGTAGCACAGAATCAGAACTTTAGAGCGTGAAGTAATCTTCGCTTCCAAACTCTCCGCAGTAAGCTTAAAGTTATTCTCTCCAGTCGTTTCAATGCCTACAGGAATTCCCCCGCCAATAGCCGTTATCGGGGAATAGGAAATATAGCAAGGCTCTGGTATAAGAATTTCATCACCTGGCGTGATCAAAGCGCGCAAAGCCAGATCAATGGCCTCACTTCCGCCGACCGTTGCTATAATTTGATTCGCAGGATCATATTCCACTGCAAAACGGGTGTGTAAATAATTCGCAATGCCCTCCCGCAGTTCAGGCATACCTGCATTGGATGTATAACCTGTAAACCCTCTTTCCAGCGAATAGACACAAGCTTCTCTGACATGCCAAGGGGTCTTAAAATCAGGCTCCCCGACTCCAAGTGATATGATATCCTTGCTGCCTGCTGCCAGATCAAAAAACTTGCGAATACCCGAAGGCTGAATCTGCTGTACTAGCGGGGCCAAATAAGAATTCATTGATTTGCTGTCTTCTTCAGTTAGCTGTGTTTTATTCGTGATCATATGATTACTTCCTTTATGGAGAGATCATCAGACGGTTGTCTTCCTCATGCTCCTCGAAGATGATCCCATCCTGTTTGTATTTTTTAAGGGTAAAGTTCGTTTTTGTGGAGAGTACTGAATCGATTGGAGACAGCTTCTCAGAAACAAAGTTGGCCACTTCCCGTAAGTTTCTTCCTTCCACTTCTACTAGAAGATCGTAAGCACCTGACATGAGGTAAACGGATTTCACTTGTGGATACAGGTAGATTCTCTCCGCAATACCTTCGAATCCGCGGCCTCGTTCGGGTGTAATCTGCACCTCGATCAGCGCAGTAACCTTCTCATCATCCACTTTATCCCAGTTTACAACGGCGGCATACTTAACAATTACATGGTCTTTCTCTAATTGCCCAATCGCCGTCTTCACGTCTTCTTCTTCCTCACCAAGCAGCGTAGCTAAGAGTGCAGTAGATCTTCTCGCGTCCTCTTTAAGCAGTTCCAGCACTTTCCTCTTTAGTTCGTTCATTTCCTTCATGCCTTCCCTCCGGATAGTTCGCAAATGACGTTGCGCTATTCATGCGTCGCCCCGCGAAAAGAGTTTAATACTAATATGACATGAATTGAGCATCTCTGCAAACAAAATAACCCCATATGATGTCCGCATAGAAGACTGTGTTTACTCAGCTAAATGGATTTATATACAAAAAACGCCTGTTTATACTGGATCACTCCGGTATAAACAGGCGTCATTCTTAAAACGATGAGACAGGATGCTTCATCCGATAACCAACTTGGTTACATTAAATGAGACGGTTGATGTTGCCCATTCGAATGAAGATGCGCGTTCGCATTGTGAGCAAAGGATCCAGCTTGTCCGGTTTTTTGCTGAACAAATTGTCCGGCTTTTTGCTGCAATTGCTGTGCAGTTTGGAGCTGTTTGTCTACATCTTGGCGCAATGCTTTTGCAGGTGCAGGATACATATTCAGTTGGGACATCTGCGTATAAAGCTCGCCCTGAAGTCGAAGCGTGTTCATGGTCATGTCGTTAAATACCCGACGAACCGCTGGACATGCTGATTCTGTAGCGGCGGTCGCATATTCACGGACCGTCCGCTTCAAGTCACACAAAATGGTGTTCATCAAATCCTCATCTGGCATAAATGCTGCTGAATTTTGTGCGTTCATAAAATAACCTCCTTAAGATTTAATAATGCATTTATTGTGGGCTTGTAGGCGCATATTGCTGATGTTGCTGGATTAACTGAGTAAGTGTAGTCATGTGTTGTGTATGGTTTTGCATGTGCTCCATACAAATTCGACGAACCTGCTCATTCTGTGTTGTCGCAGCTGTGGCCGCGCATTGCTTGAGGAGCAAATCCTCGTTGGAAATGGAGTCGGCAATATATTCCAGTTCTTTTCCGCTTAATGCCTGCATTTGATTTGATTGCATGTGTTGTAGTCCCTCCTTGTAGTTGATCCAAACAGGCTTTAGTATACCGCCAACACACACCATTTATTTGCCCGAGAGCATTAGAGAGATATGACAAAAATAAGAACATGCTGCGAATGAGACGGTAATATGCCGCCCATACTTAATTATGGAACGAATGAAGGAGCGATCAATTTCATGAGACTAAATAGCGGCACCCCCCCTTGGAGAAACACTTTACAAGACCCTCCAACTTATCCCGCGCTAGAGGATACCATACGCTGTGATTGCCTGGTTGTAGGCGCTGGAATGGGCGGAGCAATGGCATCCTATCGCTTGTCGTTAAGCGGAGCGGAGGCTGTTCTGATCGAAAAAAAACGAGTTGGCAGCGGAAGTTCACATGCCAATACTGGTCTGCTGCAAATATCTAACGACAAATCGTTAACCTCATGTATGAACACCTTTGGAGAAAAGAACGGCTTGCTCTTTTATCAGCTATGCCAAGCAGGGGTTAGAAATATTCTGGATCTGCCGGCCAAACTCGATATCGATCCCCAAATCATTCCTCGCAGCAGCCTTTTATATGCCAGTACACATGAGGATGTACCCGCTCTGCGAGAAGAATATGAGAATCTCGTTGCTCACGGATTCGATTCTGATTTCTGGGAAGAGGAAAAAATAGCTTCTGTGTATTCTTTTTCAAAACCCGCTGCGCTTTATTCACGCGGTGATGCAGAGGCGAATCCTTTCCGGACGGTTCACAGCCTGATCGCCAAGGCAGCAATGAATGGTGTACATGTTTATGAGCAAACCGAGGCTAAACGCTATGAATTTACTGAAGATGGCGTAATTTGCCACACAGAGCATGGACGCATCATTGCGAAAAAGGTTATCTTTGCAATGGGCTATGAAACGCAGGAGTTTAAAAAAGACCGGGGCGCTGAGCTGATCAATACGTATGCTGTGATGACAAAGCCTCTGAAGGAATTTCCGAAATGGCATGAGCGCAGCCTTCTTTGGGAAACCGCCCGACCGTATTTGTATTTTCGGACAACACCGGAGGGACGTATTATTGCAGGAGGCAAAGATGAGCCATTGACGGATCCCGAGCGTCGTGATGTCAGAGTAATCTCTCAGAGTCAACGGTTACTGGAAGAGCTGGAAGCTCTGTTTCCTGAAATCAAAGGCATCGAGATTGAATACTCCTGGGGAGCTGTATTCGGCTCCACGCGTGATGGGCTCCCTTATATCGGCCCACATCCCAAGTTCCCTCATTGCTATTTCATCGAGGGTTATGGAGGCAATGGGACGGTGTACAGCATGATTGCTGCGGAGTTATTAACAGATACGATTGCGGGTAAACACCGGCCGGAGCTAGATCTATTCTCGTTGACACGATCAGTTAAACCTTCTCCTTCTCAGAATACGAACGTTAATACACAGAAATGGAATTAAAAAAAGCTTAGTCCCCTTATAGTCAATAAGAGGACTAAGCTTTTTATGATGATACTTATGCTTTATCGGTACTCAGATTACGTACGAGCTGAATACGGTCTTCCTGCGCCAGACTATGCTGTACATGGAAACATGATGGGCACACATAGACATTAAGCGAGAATGGAGATGTTAATACAGGTCCACCCAGTGTAGCCGGTGCAGAAGGCTCGAAGTTGTTAACAAGCTGCTTTCCAGCAAGGATAGTTAATTCATGGCATTGTGTACATTCGGGTGCTTCTTCCTGAATCGCTAAGATACCCGATACACGCTCTTCATACTTATTCAAATCATAATCGTCACCGAATTGATTGAGCGTGTTGTAGATAGGCACTACACTGTCTTTGTCGACGTCGCCCCAAAGATCCTCATCATTAATAACCTCTTGTTTAGGTTCTTCTACAACTTCCTCTTCCTCATCTTCGATGCCGTCTATCCCTACTGTAACAGTACGATATCCGTTAAGTTCATTGTTACAGTGAGGACAATTTTCCTCTGGTCCGAATTCCTCGTCCCATACGATTTCAGTATGACACCAAGGGCACACAGTTGTTTCCATCTTTATAATCTCCTTCTTACTTCACGTTTAAATTTAGTTCATCATTAAATAAATAATACCGGCTGCTATAAAAGCAATGGCTGACACAAACAGAACTCGGGTAAGAATCTTCATGATATCCTCCTAATCCCCCACAAAGTGGAGCTGCTCATTTCAAAGCTTGTCCAGATCCATCTGGAATCCTTTGTAGGGAGGTGCAAAACCGCCTATTTTATTTAAAATATAGCTGCACCGATCACATAAGACAACGAAACCGAGATCAGCATTGCTATTAGCCCAACAGCACGGTTATCCGCAGCGATCTCCTCATCAATAGAGAATACCGGGGTTAGAAATTCAAATAAAAAATAGGCAAGCAGCAGCAGTAAAAAACCAACAACCGACCACTTCATCGTCTCATAAATCGAGACACCTGATTCAATACTGAAGCGCAGCACGTTGCAAATTCCGAAGATTTTGCCGCCAGTAGCCATGGCTACTGCCAAGTTTCCCTTGCGAATTTCTTCCCAGCAATTATATTTCGTTACCATTTCAAAAATAGACAAAAATACAACGAGCCCTAGAATTGCCACTGCAAAGTAGCCAAGCAAGGCACCTAGCGGATGACCCAGCAAAAGATCAATATCTCCTTGCACACTCTTCCCTTCTTTCTGCCGGGCAATCCCGCTATTGCAGCTCAGCTACGGTTACGCCTGCGCCGCCTTCATTATAATTTCCAAGCCTATAGCTCTTAACATGTCTGTGCTTACGCAAATATTCTTGAATCCCTGTGCGGAGCACACCTGTACCCTTACCATGAATAATTGAAATCTGGCCCAAGTTGCCTAAGAAAGCTTCATCAATAAAACGATCCGTCTCCATGATTGCTTCCTCTAGGTTCGTCCCCCGTAAATCCAGTTCTCTACGAATATTCTCGTCACGGGAACGTTTAACGGTTGTCGCCTGCCGAAGAGGCACCGGTGCAGAGGCGGCCTTAGATGAGAGCAGTTCAAGATCATCCAGGCTCACCTTCATCTTCATGATCCCAAACTGTACTAAAGCCTCTTTAGTGCCGCTTAATTCCACTACAAAACCTTTTTGATTTAAGCTATCTACTTTCACTTCATCACCAGGCCCAATCGTCCGCGGAGCCTTAGCTGGCTTCCGAGTAGCGGCTTTCTTACGCGGTGAAGGTTCCGCTTCATCTAGACGTCTCCGTGCTTCAATCAGCTTATGTTCTTTGACTGAAGCGCCTTCTTCCATAGCTAAGCGGCGCAAATCGCTGATGATTTCTTCAGCTTCCTTACGCGCTTTCTCCAAAATCGCACTCGCATCTTTCTCCGCTTTCTCCAGTCGTTTGTCCCGCTGGCTTTCCAGCTTTTCAAGCTCTTGCTGGTGTCTGCTGCGCAGTTCTTCCACTTCACGGCGGATACTCTCTGCTCTCTCATGTTCCTGCTCTGCACCAAGTCGATTCTCTTCAAGAGAAGCAATCATATGCTCCACACGAAGGTCTTCTTCCTTCACTTCACCACGTGCATGCTCCAGAATCGCGCCTGGCAGACCTAATCGCTCTGCAATTGCAAAAGCGTTGCTTCGTCCAGGAACACCGATCAGCAAACGATAGGTAGGACTAAGACTTTGGACATCAAATTCCATGCTGGCATTGATGACCCCTTTACGCTCATAAGCATATGCCTTCAGTTCGCTATAATGCGTAGTAGCGACCATACGGCATTCAGTCCGGTGAATATGCTCCAGAATGGCAATTGCCAGCGCGGAGCCTTCTGCCGGATCCGTTCCTGCACCCACTTCATCAAGCAGAATAAGACTCTTCGGAGTCATTCGGCGCAGAATGGATATAATATTCGTCATATGGCTGGAGAACGTACTCAGACTTTGCTCAATGCTCTGTTCATCGCCAATATCTGCATAAATGGCATCAAAGACACACATTTGACTGCCTTCCTCTGCTGGAATGAACAAACCAGACATCGACATAAGACTCAACAGTCCAATGGTCTTGAGTGTAACGGTTTTACCACCTGTATTAGGCCCAGTTACAATTATCGAGCTATATTGGTTGCCGAGCTCTACATCCAGAGGAACCACATGCTCCGCAGGAATCAGCGGATGTCGTCCTTTGCGCAGCTTCAAATACCCGCGATCATTCATGCGAGGCTGCGTAGCCTTCATATCTCGTGCAAGACGTGCCTTAGAGAAGATGAAATCAAGCTCACCTAAAATATCGATATCATAAGTCATTTCTTCGGCTATATCAGCTACTAGCGCTGTCAACCTATGCAAAATGATCTCAATCTCCCGCTCTTCACGCAGCCGTGTTTCACGCAGTTTGTTATTCATCGCCACAATAGACTCAGGTTCGATAAATAAAGTCGCACCTGATCCAGACTGATCATGTACGATACCACCGAAATGCGCACGATACTCCGCTTTTACAGGAATAACAAACCGATCCCCACGAATCGTTACCAGCTGATCCTGCAGCATTTTAGATACGGAAGAAGAACGAATCATGGAATCCAGCTTCTCACGAATTCGAGTCTCTCCGCCGCGTAATTCACGTCGAATCGTAGCCAATTCAGAGCTAGCCGTGTCAAGAACATCTGCGTTCTCGTCTATGCATAAACGA
Organism: Paenibacillus sp. FSL R5-0345; assembly: GCF_000758585.1. Classification (NCBI taxonomy): domain Bacteria; kingdom Bacillati; phylum Bacillota; class Bacilli; order Caryophanales; family Paenibacillaceae; genus Paenibacillus; species Paenibacillus sp. FSL R5-0345. The sequence continues at coordinate 1,851,950 of NZ_CP009281.1, read as the reverse complement.
ATGGCATCTTCTACATGTTTTTGCTCTGACAAAACATCGCTGAGTGAAAATAGGAATTCAATCTTCTCTTCCTCATGCATAGCTGCCAGGAAGCGTTTGACTCTTCTTGCTCCGCCAATGGTAGTTCCCACTGCCAGCAGTTCAGTTGTTCCCAGCATTCCGCCTATAGAGGCACGTTTTAGTGCAGCTCGAATATCGCTTATCCCGCCAAATGAAGGAATACCCTTCAGGCGATCTACATTAGCCGCTTCATCCGTGGCTTGAAGTAGCTTTTTCACGCCTTCAAAATCACCGGAGGGTCTTAGCTGCTCCGCAGTCAATCGCCCCATTGAGGTTTGCGTATATTGCATTAATTTATTTAAAATCTTGCGATATTCAAGCGTATGCAAAATTTTGTCGTCCAATTACAGTCACAGCTCCCTTCATAGATGTTTCCATTATACAGAATTCAAGTCAATTTCGCTATTTGGTATAGGATTAAGCATAAAAACAAGTATTAAGGTCACAATAAGAACTGCACATATCCTTAGCTTGGGCCAAAGGAGGTTAGTACATTGAATTTCTTAAGTCATGTGGGTCGTTTTGTTGTAGCAGCGCTTGTTCTGATGGTTGTCGGTTGGATTGTTCCACAGTTCACTATTGGAGGCTTTTGGAGCGCTCTTATCCTTGCACTGGTGATCGCGTTACTCGGCTGGGTTGTCGAAGGAATCTTCGGCAAGAAAGCAACACCCTTCGGCCGCGGTATCGTCGGTTTTATCGTCAGTGCATTAGTCATCTGGGTCGCCCAATTCGTAGTGAGTGGAGTTAGCGTATCCATTCTAGGAGCAATCCTGGCAGCACTGGTCATCGGTATTGTCGACTTGTTTTTACCGGTATCCACCCCGTTCGAAGCGGCAAAGTAACGAAAGCTATCCACAACACAGAACCCCTATTCCCGGTTCTTTTCCGGCAATAAGGGTTCTGTGTCTTTTTTATCCATAAGTCGCAATTTCAGCTCCATCATTGTCAAAAGCATTAACGACTGTATTCTTGCCACGTTTCTTCGCTGCATATAGCGCATTATCCGTTTTGCGGAACAGAATCTCCTTCCCGTCCCCTAGCTGATATTCACATATTCCAATGCTTACGGTGATCGGCTTATTGCCAGCGTGCAAATGCTCTATTCGAGCAATGTTGATCCGTAGTTCCTCTATAGCTTTATAGGCCTCAGAATAACTTTTGTCCGTAAAAATCACTGCAAACTCTTCACCGCCGTATCTGGCTGCAAAATCATTAAGTTCGATCATGCCGCCAACCTTTTCCGCAACCGCCTTAAGTACAAGATCCCCTACCCAGTGCCCATATGTATCATTAACCTGCTTGAAATTATCGATATCGAAAAGAGCCAGCTGTAATTTGAGGTTGTTGCTCTCACACTGCTCTAATAATGTATCCAGGTATTCATGAAATGTTTTATGGTTGTACAGCCCAGTGAGCGCATCTGTCTTGAGCAGCTTATCAGAAACAGCCCTCTCCACCATGAGATCTTGGCCTTCCTTCGTTAATCTCTCTAGATTATCACGCGCTTCCCGAGCTCGGATTATTACCGCATGAGCCATCCCTACGAAAATAATAAATACACACTCTACCATTAAGAATTCAAGCAACGGTTTATTCAGAAATATCCGTTCTAATCCAAAATAATTCCCTGCATAAAACACTACGCTGAATATCCCCATAATGTACAGAAGCTTACTATCAAAGTAAATTAGAGCAACCATAATAGGCATCATTAACGTCATCTGCGCACCATCAACATAAGGCTCTAATACAAAATACATAAGATAGGATACTAGAAATCCACAACTGACCACTCCGAGCTTAGGAGAAAGTCTGCTATACCGCAGCCACAGCTCAGCTGCAATCATAAAGATCACAATTAATAAATTGCAAGCTAGAAACAAATGTGATTGCGTTTGTGTGTGGGGAAGGTCAACATTTATCATAAAAAGGATCTCTGAAACCATCATTAGAATGACTATTATCCAGAAGCCTTTTAAAATTCTACGGTGCCAAATCTCTGTTTTTAGCACATCGTTATTATTAATAATCTGTATCCCCTACTTAATCGTTAATATATTCTTTTTTCATTATAATAAATCTAAATTAGATTCACATCAATTTTTTGCAATTTTCGACAAAGTTTGAGCGATCCCTGCGTTCACGGATTATTCACAATTCATCAAAGTGATGACAGAAATTTTAAGTTATGATGTTTACATAATTGTCACATTATTTCTGAGATTGTACTTCCTGGGAGGGGATAAGGATTATGAAGAGAGTTGCAATTCTGCTTTCCATTGTGTTTGTAATAGCTCTCACTGCCTGCAGCAACAGTAACAATAATACAGCAAGTAATAGCGGTAATGAATCTAAGCCAGAAATCGAAGCAGAAACAGAACTCATAATTACGGCTACAAATTACAGCTTTGATCAGGAAGAATATCATTTAAAAAAAGGTGTACCCGTCAAAATTATTTTTAAAAACGATAGCGGCAATCATGGCATCCTTATCCCTGAATTTGAACTCCAGCTTAATAGCAAAAAATCCTCAAAGGTAATTGTTCCGGAAGAAGCCGGCACATTCGAAATGACCTGTTCGATTATGTGCGGTTCCGGACATAGCGGTATGAATGCAAAAATCATCGTAGAATAGATGACTCAATAAAATAGCCGATCGCTAGGGAATTTCCCTACGGTCGGCTATTTATTTACGCTGTGGCCACTAGCATAAACGCCTTCGGCGTCTCTATAAGAATACTAACCATTTAAGCGAGAAATATAAGAAAGGATAGTGTGAGGCTTATACTAACTTATATTTTAGACAAAGAGGGCTAACCTGAAATAGATCTCTCTACACCTCAGGTACAGCCCTCTTTTCTTGCATCCGACATTCAACTATCCTGTTCGATCAGTTGAATCCATTCATTATATTCATTCTGAAGCTTGGCATATTCCTCTTGAAGATTACGATGCTCATCCGTCATCTTCTGTAGCTCATTCTGATGCATCTCAAACTGGACCTGTAGCAGACGCAGTTGTCCTTGAGCCAACTCATAGTTCTCGCCGACTTCACCAAGCTGCTGAAGCACCTCACTGCGTTCACGTTCAATAGATTCCTGCTTCGCCTCAGCCTCACCGGCCTCCTGCTGCCAAATATCTATCTCTTCGCGCAGCTTCGCTTCTAAATCACTCCACTGCTGCTGCCGCTCGAATAACTCCTCGTACTTGTGCTTCCAGGAAGCTCCGTACGCCTCGGCCTCCTTAAGCACTCCCTGCTGCTCAGCAACAGTAGCAGCGGCTTCACGGCTAGCTTCAGACAACTCTTCCAAACGTCGTGCTGTCTCTTCGCCTTCTTCCTGCAGCAGCTGATATCTTTCCTGCAGACGTTCGCCATCTTGCAGTACTTCGTCATATTGAGAGATTAGTTCCTCATAGCGTTCACGAAGCGCAGACAGTTCCTTCTGAACCTGTCCACCTTGTTCACGGAGTGCTGCAGTTTCCTCTTCTGCATCTGTACGAAGTTGAACTTGATGATCTAATTGTTGTACTAATCCATCCGCTTGACCCCGAAGAACCTCAATCTCCTTCTGAAGTGTCAGTGATTTCTCCTCGGACTCCAGCAGATTCATTTCCAGTTCGCCAATATCATCCATCCGTTTATCCGAAAGCTCTTGCCAATTCGCTGCCTCCGCCATAGATCCAGCGAGTTCTTCCTGAACACGGTGCAGATTATCACTCGTTTCTTGTAATGACTTCCGCAGCTCTGATGCTTCATTCTGTGACTGCTGATAACGCTGACGCAATTCTTCCAGCTCTTCATTCAACAGCACACCTAACTCAGTAGCCGTACGCAGTTCCTCACTGAGCTGCTCTTCGCGTTTAACCACCGCTTCATATTGTCCGAGCAGCGTTTGACGAGCATCTCGTTCACTCTTAAGACTGGCTTCAGCCGCACGGAGTCTAGACTGAAGTTGTCCTGTTCCACCACGGAGCTCAGCCAGCTGTTTCTCAAGCTCTTGAATGCTTTGCTTATGTCTGTGTTCCTGAGTGCCTTGCGATTGTCGAAGCTCCTTATTCTTAGCAAGCTCCCGTTGTAAAGCTTCCCGCTCTTCAGCCAGTTCCTTGCCTAGCTTCGTTGTTGTATCCTCGAGTTCCTTACCTAATGTCGATTTGGTTTCCTCAAGCTGTTTCTCTAATGTTGACCTGGTCTCGGTTAACTCAAGCTCCAGGGCAGACAAAGTATCTGTCTTCTCCTTAATCAGCGTCTCACGGATGTTCTCCAGCTCTAGCAGATGCGCCGTCTTCTGCTCTTCCAATTGCTGCAGACGGATGGCTTCTGCAATCGCTAGCTCCTCTCGATGATTCTCACGAATAGCAGCCTGTTCTGCCTCATAGCTTGCCCGCAGTGCTTGAAGCTCCTGCTCACGCGCAAGCAGCTCCTCTTCCAGCTTCTCTCGCGCAGCTTCAGCCGCTTGGTTTGCCTCCTGAAGCTGGTCCGCATGTACCTTGCGCTCGTTCTCCTGGATCTCCAGATGACGCTTGCGTTCTTCTTCAATCGCAGCAATCAGTCGCTCTGCTTCTTCCTTAGCCGCCGCTTCAAGGCGTTCATATTCTTCTTGTCGCTCCCGCTGAACCTCCAGCAGGCGAGATACTTCCAATCGCAGTTCACTGCGTTCACCTGTCATCATGTTGAGTTCATTTTTAAAATCCTGAACCTGAATAGCCTGCTCCGCCATATGTACTGCTGCAAGCACCGCAATACGCGGCGTATCCAGTCTGGTGTGTGATTTAGAAATCGTGCGCATATGTTCGTCAACATAACGGGCCACTTGTTTCATATATTCAGTGCTGCTTCCGACGAGTTTATAGGAAGTTCCGTATATCTCCACGGCGACACGAGTCCGGTCCATAGCCACAGTTGTGCCCTCCTTTGTATGTGTGCGGATTCTAAGCTAGTCTTACTGTTTCTATTGTAGCTTTTTTCTTAAGCATTTGGCAAAATCCCTTGTAATTCAATAGATTCTCGCTGACATCCTCCGCATTTCACTCTACCCAGAAAAAGCCGCAGCGAATCTCAGTTTCTAAATGGATTCGCTGCGGCTTTACACAATTCCTGCTATTTTCTTAATTCTGCACCAAAAGTTTGTTGAAGGGACGATAATAGCTTATCGTGTACTTCTCCAACCTCTTCATCTGTCAATGTATGTTCACCGTGACGATACAGAAGTGAGATCGCAATGCTCTTCTTCCCACTCTCTAATTTGCCGCCAGTGTACACGTCGAATACCTGAACGGATTGTAGCAAAGTCCCTCCGTTTGCACGGATGGAAGCTAGCAGATCGCCCGCTGGTACAGTTGAATCAACAACCACAGCAATATCCCGTTCCATTCCCGGGAAACGTGGAAGCTCATTATATTGCAGACGGCTGTGCGTGTTATCATACAGCGGCTGCAATAAAATCTCAGCGACATAGGTATCCACTAGATCAAGCTCTCTTTGCAGTTCCGGATGGAGCTGACCCATCGTTCCGATCTTCACACGACCCTCGTCTCCGAGCAGGTACACAGACGCGGAACGTCCAGGATGATATCCTTCTGGACTGTCTCCCTCGTAGATGATTCTGTCTGTAAGACCCAAATAAGCAAACACCGATTCTAGCGCACCCTTCAAATCAAAGAAATCGACAGGCTGTGCTGAAACGTTCCATTGCTTCACGGTTAGGCTACCGCTAAGCAACAAACCCAGCACTGGCAACTCACGCGGCTGGCGAGTCAACTGTTCTTCATCCGTGAAGAAGACATTGCCGATTTCAAACAACGCTAGATCGCTTTGACGACGGTTGGTATTGTAGCTAGCAATATCCAAAAGTTGTGGCAGAAGGCTAGTACGCAGTACACTGCGTTCTTCACTCATTGGCATAGCCAATTTAACCGCTTGTGAGCCTTCTGATAACTCAGGGAACATTTTGCTTTGTGCCGGCTGGATGAAGGAGTAGCCCATCACTTCCTGATAACCGCCATGCGACAACAGGCGACGCAGTTCACGGCGGAGTGATTGCTTATGCGTTAATGCACCTGGCGTTGTAACTCCTTCAATCAGAGTCGTTGGAATATTGTCGTACCCGTACAGACGAGCAATTTCTTCGATAAGGTCAACATCATAGTTGATATCGCCACGTCTAGTCGGCACCTGAACTTCGATCAGCCCTTGTGCAGTATCACCACACTTGAAATGAAGACGTCCAAACAATGTCTTCACTTCTAGCAAGGACAGATCTGTTCCGAGATAACGGTTCAGCTTCTCCAAGGACAAAGTCAGTACCTTCTCTTCAGTTGCGACTGTTCCTGCTTGAACAATTCCTTCATGCACAGATCCGCCAGCATAACGTGCAATAAGTACTGCTGCGCGGTTCAATGCAGGAATAACTGCATTTGGGTCCACTTCTTTCTCGAAACGAAGGGATGCTTCCGAGCGAAGCCCCAGTTGACGCGAGGTTTTACGAACAGTTCCTCCATCAAACTTAGCGGATTCCAGAACGAGATTTACCGTTTCAGCAGTAACTTCTGTATCCTGTCCTCCCATTACTCCAGCCAGAGCTACTGCTTTAGCTCCATCAGCGATAACGAGCATATGTGGCTCAAGCTTCCGTTCTTGGCCATCAAGTGTAGTCAGGACTTCACCTTCATGAGCAAGACGAACGCCGAGTTCTCCGCCTTCGATTTTATCTGCATCAAAAGCATGCAGCGGCTGTCCGTATTCGAGCATCACATAGTTAGTGATGTCTACGATGTTGTTAATTGGACGAATCCCTGCCGCCATCAGACGATTCTGAATCCACAGCGGTGATGCTGCAGGTTTAACACCCGAGATATAACGAACAGCGTAGTGACTGCAAAGTTCTTCATTCTCAATCTTAACGGAAATAGATTTAGCAGCTGCTCCGCTGATCTCAATGATTTCGCCTGCTGGATTAGGCAATTTGATCTCGCGTCCAAGAATCGCGCTCACTTCATAAGCAGCACCAATCATGCTTAGACAATCTGAACGGTTCGGAGTCAGATCGAATTCCAGAATCTCATCATCTAAACCCAGCAACTTTGAAATATCTTGACCGATCTCTGTTCCCTCTGGAAGCACAAGAATTCCTTCTTGTTGCTCTTTAGGAAGCAATTTATCGTTCAGTCCTAATTCTTTAGCTGAGCAGATCATCCCTTGCGATAATACTCCGCGCAGCTTTGCTTTTTTGATATCCAGCCCTGGCAGCTTAGCGCCTACAAGAGCTACAGGAACGGTTTGTCCTTCAGCCACATTTTTTGCGCCGCAGACGATTTGCAGATCTTCACCTTGACCTGCATCCACGATACATATGTTCAGCTTATCAGCATCAGGATGCTTTTCCTTCGATTTCACATAGCCGGTTACGATGCCCGAAATCCCTTTATTGCGGCGCTCTACTCCGTCAATTTCAATGCCGGCAGCGGTAATCTTCTCCGCTAGCTTTTCGGCGGTTACTCCTTCAATCGATGTATAATCAGCCAACCAACCGGTTGATACTTTCATGTCCGCTCACTTCCTTTATGTTTCAGATGTATTTATCTACTTGCCGTTCGATCTGCTTCCAGTCGGAGGCTTGATTAAGAGCTCTCAATTTCAACTGCAAAACACTATTAAGAGCGGTCCCTGCAAGGAATCTTTGGACTTCCGGCCGCTGTTGTCCCCAGATTTCTTGATCTAAACCGCTCTTCGCGGTGGAAATCCGGGGACAAAGCTTATGCTTACGATGCTAGCTTTCCTACGGAAAGCTTTCAGGCGGTCGCTATCGCTCCTACAGTTCCAAAATTCCTTTCCGATCCTAGCTTAATAGGGTTTTTACAACATGAAATCAAATGCTCCAAAATCCATCCTCCTAACCCGTCAGCCAGCTCGCCCACCAAAAATCTAAACGCCCTTGAACTGCTTTACAAAACTCATATCGTTGTTATAGAAATGACGAATGTCATCGATGCCGTATTTAAGCATAGCAATCCGCTCAACACCCATACCGAATGCGAAGCCGCTATACTTAGCAGGATCATAGCCACCCATTTCCAGAACATTTGGATGCACCATACCCGCGCCAAGAATTTCTAACCATCCGCTTTGCTTGCACAGTCTGCAACCATCGCCGCCACATTTGAAGCAGCTTACGTCCACTTCAACGCTAGGCTCGGTGAACGGGAAGAAGCTCGGACGAAGACGAATGCCTGTATTCGGGCCGAACATCTCCTGCACGAATTGCTGCAATGTACCTTTCAGGTCACTCATCCGAATGTTGCTTCCGATAACCAAACCTTCGATTTGATGGAACTGGAAGGAGTGCGTTGCATCGTCATCATCACGGCGGAATACTTTACCCGGGCAGATGATTTTAACCGGAACTTCACCATTCATAGCCTGCATTGTACGAATCTGTACAGGAGACGTTTGAGTACGCATGAGCAGATCATCCGTCAAATAGAAGGAATCCTGCATATCACGAGCCGGGTGGTTCTTAGGCAGATTTAAGGCTTCGAAGTTATAATAATCGGTCTCCACTTCAGGACCTTCAGCCACACGGTAGCCCATACCAATGAAAATATCCTCAATTTCCTGAACCACTCTGCTAAGCGGGTGAATGCCCCCTTGCTGCATGCGGCGGCCAGGCAGGGTTACGTCGACTTTTTCAGCCTGCAGACGCTGTTGTGTCTCCTGTTGTTGAAATGCCTCTTGCTTCGCTCCAATAATCTCCTCAATCGCACTACGCACCTGATTCGCTACTTGCCCGATAACCGGACGCTCCTCAGCACTAAGTCCTCCCATACCACGTAGAACTTCTGTAAGCTCACCTTTTTTACCGAGATACTTCACTCTTAGGTCATTCAGAACCTGTGGATCCATAACCTCCTGCAACTTAGCCAGTGCTTCTACCTTCAATGCTTCCAACTTCTCTTTCATGGCCGTGTACAGCCCCCTTCAATCATTGTCTAGTTCAAGCTAAAACGCCTTCGGCGTCCTTTAAGGACGGTATGCGTTATTGCGAGAATTATAAGGAAAAGGTATAGCGTGAAGCTTATACTTTCTTATAATTCAACAAAAAAAGGCCTTTCCTCCCGGTAAGGGACGAAAAGACCGTGGTACCACCCTTGTTAGACAAGCTGATCTGTTCCCCTTAAGAGCTTCATTCCCTCTTTTGGCTGGACAGATACCTATCTCACTTTATACAGAAATAACGGTCTGTGACCGGTTTCCCCTACGCTTCCTTACAAGGCAATCTTAAGGAATTCAAGGAACTGCTCCGGAGTGAACTTCGACAGCTCTGTTTCCTAGAAACGCTCTCAATCACCGGCGTCTCCTCCCTGTAAGTCAGGCACTGTGTACTCTTCTCCATCAATGCATTTCACAATTCAATCTAATTGTCAGGTATCTCTTTAATGTAAGAGATATGTCTATTTATTATATGCAAAATCTGTCGTTTTGACAAGTTCAAGCATAATTAGGGCAATTTTTATCTGGCGTTAAGCTGGCTTTAAGGTTCAGAGCCGTTTTGGGGACTTTTTTTCAGCTAACGTTCAGCGGAGCTTGATAATTTCCATTATTAAGAAGGCATATCTCATCCTCTCAGGAGCTCCTTCGCAGACTAAGAACTTATCATATTGGGAGGAAATCAAATTTTTGATATCATGCGAAATGTTCACGATCCACTCTTTTTTCATCCGGTCCAGACTTTTCCGTTTCCATTCGCTTGCCCGCAGCTCCTCGGTCAGCTTGACATTGTAAAACACGTCCTTTAGATGCCCCTCGTTTCGGAAAAAGAGCAGCAACTTTAAACCTGCCGCTCTTCAGTAATCATCTTCCCCGCCCTGCCATTACTATATCCATATATTGAAACGAGCGTATTGGACAGAGACTTCCTTATTCTTATTCTTCGGCAAAAAATTTCGTCATCGGATTAGCGATCTTTGTGCCTGTTGCGATGTTGCCTGCTTTGTCCAAGACGTAATATTGATAAAAGTCGCTACTATAACTGACCGCATACAGCATCTGCTTCGCAAACAATTCGACTGCATTGCTACTTAAGGCGTCGCCGTTCCAGAAAAAATGTAGCAGCAGGCGATCTTGATTATATGGATGCTTAATAACGTATGCGCCCGAAGAAGCTTTTTGGTTCATCTTACTTTTCCAGTCGAAGCCGATGGCTTTCAATTTTTGTATGATTCCGGGTTTAAGTGCCTGTATGAATCCGTTCGTTTTGACACTGCCGATGGCGATAATGTTGCTGGTTCCGAGCTCCCTATTCAGTTTTATCTTGAGTGTTTGTCGATCAGAAATCACCTCATATGGAATGCCCATAATCCCAAGTGTGCCTTCAAGCTGCGCTAAAATCGTCTGCTGCTGCTTTTTCGCTATGGTACCTGCCTGATCACTTAGCACGATTGTCAGCGGTTCGCCTTGCAGCGCCTTATCCACAATGCGGCTCATCGTTTCCGACGGAAGATCCGTAACTTGGGCCAGGGACGAATGGTATGTGTTTTTGAACTGCTCATGCCAATACGCGGCTACTTCCGCCTCGGACAATTGATATTCGGGTTTCAGGACAAAATCCGAATCATACAGTATCTTGTCCATTTCTTTTCGTGCCTCATCACCGAGCGTATCCTGGATCGTCTGCATAAGCCCTTGGATCGTGGCGTTTTTATACTTATACCGCTTGAAATATTCCTGCATAAAGAAATCGAATTTGTCCTCTCCCTCCATGCGATACAACTGGTAGATGGCCTGGCGTCCTTTATTGTAAAAAGTCGGACTTTCCATGTCTCCCACCTCTGTATTGGTTGAGACGATCGGCTTGTCTATCCAAGACACATCATCGATTTGGATCGACTTGAACCCGTTCATATCATCACCCTGCATTTCAGCGAAATACACCCTCGAGAAGTCGGCAAACCCTTCATCCAGAAACGACTCTGTCTCCGAGTTGTTGCCGATCAAGGCATGGAACCATTGGTGGGCGATTTCATGCACGAACACGTCATCATGCGCTGGATCGCTGTTCGCCCTAATCTGCCCCATTTGAATAACCCGGGCAAACTCGACTGCCACACCCTCTACGTACGACTCTGCGATGCGGAACTCAGGGTAAGGATACTTCCCATATTTTTCGCTAAAAAACTGAATAGCTTTAAAAGCGGTGTCGATGTATCCGTCGACGAGTTTTTTCTTGTCAGGCATGTTGTCAGAGTAATAATATTCAACCGTGAGGCCATCCCGCTTAACGCTCTCAACCTTATAATTCGGGCTGGCAAAAAAGACGAGCTCCCGGGTGTTATCAGCTACGGCGGTTATGATTTTACGGCCGGACTCCTTCGGGTCGACCTGCGTTGTTAGGTTCCCCGGCATCAGCATTTGATAGGCTTCCGGGACATTAAAATGCACTTCGAAATCTGATGAATCGTAATAATCCGATTCGAAGGCTTTACTGTACTGCGTTTTATCCCACTCATGTTTGTTCTCGTCATAGACGGACATAACCGGAAACCAATGGGCACCGTTAATGATGTCTTTGTAGTAGGACAGGCGCTGCATGCCGTAAGGGATTTTTACCTCAAAGCCGACTTCGACCGTCACCGCTTCGCCAGGCTTTAGCTCCTGCTTCAGTTCGACGGTTAATGCCTGATTGCTGTTTGATAAAACCAAGGATTGCCCATCGGCCGCCGCGCTCCGAATGTCGATGCCGCCCAGAAAGTCTTCCGGCTTCTTCTGCGGATTTTCCTTGCGTATCTCCTCGTTGTTTCGCTCAAACATTGATGTTTGGGTCGCTTTGGACCGGTTGGCGTCGGCAAACGTATGGAACACGATCTCTCGCAGCGTATCATTTGAAGTGTTCCTGTAAGTGACGGCTTCGCTTCCATGGATGCGCATGTTATTCTCGTCAAGCCGGGCATCAATCCGGTATTGGACTGGAGCATGAGCCTCTGCATCCAGGGCAGACGTAGCGGATGAAGCCGCCGGTGCGGCCAAGGCCTGTGTGGTGGTGACAACGGGGAAGGCCGCGAGTGTAAAAGCCAGCGAATAAGCCAGCACTTTTTGGGATACTGATTGGATGGTTGTTCGATACATAGAGTCTCTCCCTCATAATATGTTTAATTGACTAGATCCGGATTCACCGTATGAAGCATTTATTTCTCGGCTCGGCTCACTTTTGATTTGCTTGTGCGGTCAGGTCACTATCCTGTACTTCCTGAATATAAATCCAATAGTAAAGACCGCACCTTACACCGTGTTAAACCCAACCTTACAGAAACCTTAAATTTACGCAAAAACCCTCAGGACGCCTTTATTGCGTCTCTGAGGGTTTATCATTTGAACTATCCCGTTTTATAAAATCTAGAGTGTTGTTGCTAATGACAAGTTGTTCTGTTTATACAAAGCCGTATGTTCAATACGGCCTCTATATCCTCGTAAGGATTGTTCTGACTCCAGCTGCACCCCCGGAAGGAATACCTCAAAGCGAAAGCTTTTTATCATCTGGTTAATATGTCCGGTTATCTACTTCCATTGCGGCCAGTTCCTGAGGGTAAATATCTTCTGCTGGAACCATACGTTTGGGGAGGGTCCGGCCCGACATAATCTCTTGGGTAGCTTGCATTAGTAAAGGACCCAAGAGCGGATTGCATTCAACGACAGCATTAATGTTCCCGGCAATCATCTGTTCAAAGGCACGGCGTGTCCCGTCAACTGAAATTATTATAATATCAGTACCCGGCTTCAGTCCGGCCTCCTCAATGGCTTCAACTGCACCAACGGCCATGTCATCATTATGGGAGAACAGCACCTGCGGCCACTCATCTTGAGGCAGGCTCAGGTATTCCTGCATGATCTTACTCCCTCCTGCCTTAGTAAAATCCGCAGGGCGGGTAAGTGTAATTTCAAAGGTATTTCGCCCCTTTATCGTCTCCCGAAACCCGCGTCCGCGGTCAATTGAAGGGGTGGATCCGATAGTACCCTGAAGTTCGGCAATTTTGATTTGTCCGGTATGATGCCGCATTTTGTCCAGCATATATTTAGCGGCCTTCACCCCTTCTTCAAAGAAGTCAGAGCCTATGCAGGTCACATAAAGTGAGTGGTCTTGCACATTAATAGAACGGTCAAGAATGATGACGGGTATGCCTGCCTGCTTTACTTCTTCTAAAATATCATCCCATCCGGTCTGCACAACAGGGGCAATTGCAATGATATCTACATTGCTCTTCATAAATGAACGGATGGCTTCCACCTGCTTTTGCTGAGATTGCTCAGCATTCTTCATAATTAGTGAAATGCCCGCTTCCCGAGCTGCCTCCTTAATGGAATTCGTATTTGCAGCTCTCCATGTACTCTCCGAGCCCAACTGGGAGAATCCGAGTAATATAGTTTTGGCTGCAGGCAGATCTGCCTGCGGAGGATTATTGATCTTCAAGGGGATTTCCGTAGGCCTGAGCGAAGGTTCGGCACTCCTGACCCCTGCTCCGAAGCAGCCAGTCAGGAACACAAACACTAAGCAGACTATCCATTTCCCTGCTTTCACTGAACTCTCCCCCATTTTGGTAACGGTTGCATTTATAAACGAATACTATCGGGAACCCAAGAAAACGGAGCCCGATGGTAATTGTAGCAACAATTCTATAGTAAGAGCAACTGCTACTGCCTTAGGATAGAACGTCTTGCACTAAGAATTCTCTGAAACAGGATAAAGGTGAAGAGCAGCAGACCGATAACAATTTTGGTCCACCAGGAGCTGAGTGTACCATCGAAACTGATTAAGGTTTGGATTACGCCCTGAATTAGCACACCGAAGAAGGTACCAAGGACATAACCGACGCCTCCAGTTAGTAACGTTCCACCTATGACAACCGCAGCAATCGTGTCAAGCTCAAAACCAACTGCATGAAGCCCGTATCCCGATAGCATGTAGAATGTGAACACGACGCCAGCCAAAGCTGAACAGAATCCGCTAAACGCATATACCAGCACTTTGGTTCGCGCAACCGGAAGCCCCATCAGCAACGCCGATTGTTCGTTTCCCCCAAGAGCGTACACATTGCGGCCAAATCGCGTATAATGCGCGATGAAGATAGCGGCGGCTGTGACAATCAACGCAACAATAGCACTAATTGAAATAAAGCTGCCACCCGGGAGCGTGATCTTGGTCTGCGCTACATTCGTATAGAAAGCGTTATCTATCGTTATCGTATCAATGCTGATTACATAGCACAATCCACGAGCCAAAAACATTCCCGCTAAAGTCACGATAAAAGGCTGAATTTTAAAATAGTGGATAATGGCTCCCATTCCCGATCCAAAAACGGCTCCCATAAGAAGTACTAGCGGAATAACGACTGCTGGAGACCATCCTTGCTGCTGAATCAGGCTCGCTGACACCATTGTTGTAAGAGCGATGATTGAGCCGACGGACAAATCAATACCTCCGGACAGAATGACAAAGGACATGCCGATGGCGGTAATCAGCAGAAAGGCATTATCCACGAAAAGGTTCATCAGTACCTGCAGAGAGAAAAAACCGGTATATCGGAAAGAACCTGCAGCAAACATGGCCAGAAACAGTGCAATCGTTACAATAATCGGAATATACTTGCGTTTAAGAAACATGGCGTGCAATCTCCTTTTCTCCTGGATAATGCCGCTTTTTCCACCGCAAGGCAAGTGCTGCCCGGAAGGCAGATGACTGGATCAAGCAGACCGCCAGCACTACAAACGCTTTGACTACCAGCGTGATTTCCGGCGGAACACCGATCATATAGATTGTGGTGGTCAGCGTTTGGATGATCAGGGCTCCGACAACAGTTCCAAGTAAATAGAAGCGTCCGCCGTTTAGTGATGTTCCGCCGATAACGACTGCCAGGATGGCATCTAGTTCATACCACAGCCCTGCGTTATTTCCATCTGCGCTGGATACATTTGAACTCAACAGCAATCCGGCTATACCGGCACACAATCCGCAGAATATATATACGGACATCATCACCCATTTGGCACGAATACCCGACATCAGACTTGCCATCGGGTTACAGCCAACCGATTCAATAAACAGCCCCAGTGCTGTCTTTCTTGTGAGCAGTACGGCTGTAACAAGAACGGCGGCTACTACAAAGATGGAGAACGGCAAAGTCGCCAATGAACCGGAGCCGATATAAGTGTATTTATCGCTCGTCACTGTGATAATCTGTCCGCCAGTAATGAGTTGGGCTATTCCGCGCCCGGCCACCATAAGAATTAAGGTGGCAATAATCGGCTGAATGCCAGCGACTGACACCAGCAGCCCATTCCATACCCCCAGAAGGAGAGATAGCACCACTGCCATTAGTACCGATATCAGAATCAAGGACAGCATATTCTGATCCGAGCCTTTGCTAATGGAAAGACAGGCAATAGCTCCCGATATAGCCACGATTGATCCGACGGACAAATCAATCCCGCTCGTAGCCACAACCAGAGTCATTCCGATCGCCACGAGTACCAAAGGGGCGCCAAAGTTGAGAATATCGATCAGACTGCCGTATAAATGCCCGTCTTGCAGCGTAATCGAGAAGAAATCAGGAGAATAAAAAAGATTAAATAGCATCAATGCAGCCAGTACGCACAACGGCCAGAATAAATGATGTTTATAAATGGTTTTCATATGATCTCAGCTCCCTGCTATTGCCTGCATGATTGTATGCTGGCTCATATCCTTGTCTGAAATTTCCGTTACTTTATGCCGGTCCCGTAGGACAACGATTTTGTCGCTGACGCGAATCACTTCTTCCAGTTCGGAAGAAATAAACACAAAGGACATTCCTTGGCGTGAAAGTGACAGTACCAGCTTCTGAATCTCCGCTTTTGCGCCAATATCTATCCCGCGGGTCGGTTCGTCCAGAATAAATAAATCCGGCTCAGTTAACAGCCATCTGGCGAGTAGCACCTTTTGTTGATTACCACCGCTTAAATTCTTGATCAGGTGATCGGGATTGGGCGGGTTGATATTAAGCATACGGATATATTCCTCTGCAACTTCGTCCTGACGCTTTCGGGAAATGGTCTTGAACCAGCCCAGTTTGGCCTGCAGGGCAAGAATTATATTTTCCCGGATCGTAAGATCTCCAATGATGCCTTCAGTCTTTCTATTTTCTGAACAGAAGGCAATCCTCCGATGAATAGCCTCACGCGGCGAACGTACGTTTTCCCCTCCAATAGCAAACGTTAGCTTACCGGTATCGGGCTTATCGGCTCCGAACAATAACCGTGCAGCTTCGGTCCGGCCCGAACCCAAAAGACCGGCAAGGCCAACAACTTCTCCCTTAGAGATAGACAGATCAAACGGTTCGATGGCTCCCTTCCGACCCAGTCCTTCAGCTTTGAGTAGCTCCTCTCCCGCTTTATCCTTATTGGTTCCTGAAAGAACAGGAAGTTCCTCCAGCAAATTCAGTTCCTTGCCGATCATCTTCAGAACAAGATCCAGCCTAGTCAGATCTTTTGCCATATGCTCCCCGGCAAATTCCCCATTTCGCAGGATGGTTACCCGGTCGGAGATTTCATACATCTGATCCAAAAAATGAGTAACGAATAGAATCGCAAGCCCGTCACTTTTCAGCTTCCTCACTACACGGAATAATTGTTCGACCTCATTTTTGTCCAGACTGGAGGTGGGTTCGTCCAGAATCAGAACCTTTGCGGAAATATTTAGTGCCCTGGCAATAGCGATTAACTGCTGTACAGCAACGGAATACATGTGCAGAGGTTGAGCCACGTCTATATCTAGATTCAAACGGTCCTTTAGCAGCACTTCCGCCTTTCGGTTCATTTCTTTCCAAATGATGCGGCCCAGTTTTCGGGGCTCTCTCCCGATAAATATATTCTCTGCCACTGTCAGATTGGGGCAAAGATTGACTTCCTGATACACTGTGCTAATGCCGGCCGCCTGTGATTCCAGTGGATTGTGCACCGTTATAGGAATGCCTTCCATTTCTACAGTTCCGTCATCAATGGAATATACGCCGGTCAGTACTTTGATCAACGTTGATTTTCCTGCGCCGTTTTCACCCATAAGCGCATGTACTTCTCCGGGAAAAAGGCGTAGACTTACACCGCTAAGTGCTTTGACTCCCGGAAACCGTTTATGAATATTGATCATTTGCAGTATGGGCCTTGCCATGCTCATATCATCATCCACTCCTTGGTTTAATGAAGCCACTCCGTGAACCTGGTCACCAGCTACGGAGCGGCGGTGTTAAATAGGTCAGGATTAATATTGACGGCTTGGCAGAGCTTCCTTGGCCTGCTCGGAAGTAAATGTCGTTTCTTCGGTCACAATACGGGCTTCAACCGTTTTTCCATCGACAACATCCTTAACCACTTTCATTAATTGAGGTCCAAGCAAGGGGTTACACTCGACGATAAAGTTGATTTTTCCATCGCTGGCAGCCTGCATTCCGTCTTTAACTGCATCGACCGAAATGATTTTAATATCTTCTCCAGGTTTCAGTCCGGCAGCTTCAATCGCTTGGATTGCACCCAGCGCCATATCATCGTTATGCGCATAAAGAACATCAATATCCTTATGGGCTTTCAGAAACGCCTGCATAACTTCTTTCCCCTTGGCCCGTGTAAAGTCTCCTGTCTGGGAAGCAACAATCTTAAGCTTAGGATTGCTGGAGATCACTTCCTTGAATCCCTGCATACGGTCATTAGCCGGAGCAGAGCCTGTGGTTCCCTGCAGTTCAACGATATTTATGTCTTCTGCGGCATCCTTATATTGGTCAGATAACCATTGACCAGCCTTCCGTCCTTCTTCTACAAAGTCAGAACCTAGGAATGTCACATATAGCGAAGTGTCCTTCGAGTCGACGGCACGGTCAGTCAGAACCACCGGAATTCCTGCATCCTTGGCTTCTTTAAGTACAGTGTCCCATCCGGATTCCACGACCGGCGAGAAGGCGATAACATCCACCTTTTGCTGAATAAATGAGCGAAGTGCCTTGATTTGGTTCTCCTGTTTTTGCTGTGCATCCGAAAACTTCAGCGTATAACCGGCATCTTTGGCCGAATCCTGTATCGATTTGGTGTTCGCACTGCGCCAGCCGCTTTCTGCTCCTACTTGTGAGAAGCCGAGCGTGATACTCTTAGACGGTTTCGCTCCGGAACTCCCTGCATTCTCTCCGGCAGTATTCCCGTTATTTCCAGCATCTCCGCCGCCGCTGTTACTACCGCAAGCTCCAACGATCATCATGGACAAGCTTAACGCTAACACAGCACCCATTTTTCCGAGTCTCTTCATAAACTGTTGTCCTCCCCCTTATCAATCACCATTACCTGGTGTTGGCCTGATTATAAATCGCTTACAAATCAACCTGATACGGACAGTCTTTAGCATTTGTTTATATTTTTTGGTTTTTATTAAGAACAGGTCTCTTTTGGTGTAATTTTTTAATTAAAAAGTGTGAATATTGGTTGCGCTTTCTTTTTTGCTTCCGAATAGGTCATAGTTGGTATAAACTATAAGTTGCATGAACCATACTCCGTATGAGAGGAACCTACTGATGAGGATCAAGCGCTGGATCTCGTCCAGCCTGAGGGCAAAGTTGCTGGCCTTGTTTATTGTACTCACCACCATACCGCTAATGACTGTGGGAGTGATCTCTTATCAGAAATCCTACAATTCAGTTTCCAGTCACAGTAAGGCCTCCAGCATGCTCCAGGCTGATATGCTTGGAACAAATATCGATAATATGTTTAAAGATACCGAGAGGCTTCTAGAGTTAAGTAATAACCCCAAGGTTATTCACTTCCTCTTCTCACAATCGGAGACTTACGAGGAAGCCAAAGACATTCTTCAGACCTTTGCTCTATACCGCGACACCTACAAATATGAGAATGTTCTCAACATCAGCTTGATTAACCGTTATGGGAAAGGGATCAGCGAGCGCAGAGGGATTTTCCAGTCCAATATGAATCCGCTGCGGGATCAGCATTTTCAGACACTCGCGCAGAATCCTGATTCTGTGCTGAGAATTCCGCCGGCACTGATTACGAGCAATGAACGAATTGACGGTTTTACCTATGAAGATCAGGGAGTCATTTCGATTATGGCAGCGGTCAGACAGCAAATTACACATGAGGTCATCGGATTTATTACCGTGGATCTGGATGATTCGTTTATCAAAACGTTCTGCGACCAGGTCAAGATAGGTAAGACAGGTTTTTTTTATATTCTTGATCAGCATAGCAATCCAATCTACGTTCCTCCTATAGACAACGCTGACTGGAATATCATTCGAAAGACAAAACTTCCTTTTTCCGATCAGCCTGACGGATTTGTGCTTAGGACTGACAAGATGCCCCGGTTCATCGTACATACCGCTTCTCTTTACACGGGTTGGACAATTATCGGTATCGCTCCCTTGCAGGAAATTGTTGCCGAAGCTAATAGCATCAGGCAGCTGATCATAGTGAGCGTGGTACTCAGCATTGTATTTGCTATCACTCTGCATTATCTGTTGACCAAAAGGCTTACCCGCCCTATTCAGCTCCTTCAGCACAAAATGAGGCTTACCGCAAGCGGTTATCTCGAGGCCAAAGTCAAGCCGGTCGGAACGGATGAAATCGCCGATCTGGGACAAAGCTTTAACATCATGGTGGAGAAAATAAAAGAGCTTTTGGAGCAAAGTATACGTAAACAGCAGCAACTGCAGAAAGCGGAACTGCGTACGCTGCAAGCCCAAATCAATCCCCACTTCTTATACAACACCCTTGATTCCATCATCTGGATGGCGGAAGCGGGCAAAAGCGACGCCGTTATCCAACTCGTGAAAGCGCTATCCGACTTATTTCGGATTAGTTTAAACAAAGGACGGGACTGGGTGATGATCCACACTGAGCTGGCTCATGCCCAGAGCTATCTGGTAATTCAGCAGATGCGTTACCGGGATATCCTTGAATATCGAGTTGAAGTCGATCCTGAAATTCTGGAGTATCCGATTCTAAATATGACTCTCCAACCCCTGATAGAAAACGCTTTGTACCACGGTATTAAAAATAAAAGAGGTAAAGGCTTGATTATCATTGGCGGTTATATGGAAGATTCGGCGGTGATTCTTACCGTTAAGGACAACGGTATAGGCATATCCACAGAGCGTCTAGCATTGCTGAAGCAACAGCTGGAGCACCCTCTCCAGTCTGAGGAGGAGGAGCCTACCGAAGGTGGTTTTGGACTGCAGAATGTGCATCAGCGCTTACGGCTTTATTTCGGTAGTGAATATGGAGTCCTGCTGGAAAGTATCGCAGGTACAGGTACGACAATCTCTGTGCGGATACCTAAGAACAGGGGGAACTTGACATGAAGAAGGTCATGCTCGTCGATGATGAAATTCTAATCCGTGAGAGTATCCGGGATTCTATAGATTGGAAGAAGGAAGGATTCTTCTATTCCGGTGACGCTCCCGACGGTGAGCTGGCACTGCCGCTTATTGAAGAACAAGTACCCGACATTCTGATTACTGATATTAAAATGCCTTTTATGAACGGACTTGAATTGACATCCGTGGTCAGGCAAAGATTTCCCGACATCAAAATTATCATTTTAAGCGGCCATGATGATTTTCAGTATGCCCAGACTGCGCTCCGGCTTGGCGTTGAGGATTATTGCCTGAAACCGGTCAGCGCTGCGGAACTTATTCATATGCTGCATGCTGTCAGCGCCAGAATTGACGAAGAGCATCGGTTAAAACAAAAAAATACGTACACCCCTGACAAGCTGTATGCTGATCTATGCGGAGGCCTAATCGGCACTGGAGCCGCCATCGAGGCGGCAGCTCAACTGGACCTGATGCTTATGGCTCCTTATTACGCAGCCGTTATCCTGTCCTTTATTCCATCTTCCCTTAATGAATCGGATATGGACCAGTCTCAGGTTCAGGCTGCTGAGCAGTTGCTTGTAAACACACTGATCGAGTATCCTGAACTCTGCTTTTTCAGGCGGAGCCGTAACGAAACAGTGGTTATTCTGAAGGGCGGCCAGCCGGATCAAATTTCCGGCAGAATGGATACTCTGATTCAAGTATTGAAGCATAAAAAATTCCATGCAGACTTGCAACTGTCTATAAGCTGTGGAGATATCCATGAACGTCTTCAGGGGATACATCTTTCCTTCCAGGAGGCTGAGGACGACAGAATGTTCAAGAAGCTGTCTAGACAGAACAAAGAGGCAATGATAGAGGCTTCGATCGATCATTCTCCTGACAGTGTGCTGCTAGACCGCAATCGTCTAATTGATTTTTTAAAGCTGGGCACTCCTCAGGAGGCCCCTGGCTTTATCCGTCAGTTTGCTTCCGGACTTAATCAGATAAACTGGAATTCCATGTATGCCTACTACCTGATCAATGACATCACTTTAGAGTTAGTCCAGACAGCAAAGCTAACCTTCCGTTCTGACAGTAATCCTACAGAAACGATGCAAGAGCTGCAGAAGAAAATCCAGAATATTTCCAGGGGTGAAGAATGTCAGGATTATTTCCTTGAAGTATTCGACCGGCTCTGGAAATGGCGGTCTGAAGGTTCTGGAAAATATGGAGAGTTGATCGAGAAAGTCAAACTTTACATCCGGGAAAATTATCACAATGACCAGCTCTCCCTTCATGAAACTTCAAAACAGATCGGAGTCAGCTCCAGCCATCTCAGCAAAGTTTTCAGCCAGGAAACCGGGCAGACAATGACAGAGTACTTAACTGCCACTAGGATTGGCAAGGCGAAAGAAATGCTTAAAACAACCCGGTACAAAACCTTTGAGATCGCTTTTCAGGTAGGCTACAACGATCAGCATTACTTCTCTAACCTGTTCAAGAAAGTTACCGGAATGACACCAATGGAGTACCGCAAACAAGGACATCCGAGTAAACTGGCAGAAACCAGCGCCAAAGGAGGGAAACGGATGTGACAGTCCGCTACCAAACGTTTAAGACACTGGCGCTGCTATTGGGGTTCACCTTTATTTTCAGTGGGTGTATAGGGACCAAGAGCGGGGTGAATGTCCGAGAACCGATTGACGAGGTACCTACAACCGCTGCAAGCGGCGGACCCCGGCTAACCTTCGGCATAATCTATCCTATGGTAAACGATACGTACGAAATGGTAACGGAGAATGCCGAAGCTGCAGCCGCCGACCATGACATCAAAGTTATAGTTCAAGCTCCGGATGAGGCAAACCTGGAGCAGCAGATTCGGATCATGGAGATGATGATCAAGCAGGAGGTTGACGGCATAGCCATCGATCCTGTTGACTCTGAGGCACTGATAGATGTCATCAACAAAGCTGTATCCAGCGGGATCCCGGTTATATGCTTTGAGTCCGACTCCCCGTCCAGTCAGCGGAATGCGTTTATCGGAGCTGATAACTATAAGACCGGTATTGTGATCGGTCAGACCGTAGACACACTGCTTGGCGGCAAGGGTATGATTCTGGTCCAATCCGGGATGCCTCATATGCTTGGGTTGACCCAACGGCTACAGGGACTTCAGGATTATGTGGCGCAGCATACAGAGATAGACATGCTAGAAGTTCGTCATAACGACGGCAGCGAACCAAACGCCATTCTGCAGTTGGAACAAATGATAACGGATCACCCGCATTTCAGTGCGCTGATCAATTTGGATTTCGTGTCGAGTTCCAGCTCTGTGCTGGTCTGGAAGGCTAAAGGACTAAATCGCTATAATGTCGCGCTGGGTCTTACCCCCTATGTCAACCAATCCATTGAGAATGGCCAAATTACCCGCATCATCTCGCAAAATGAGCAAAATTGGGGCCAAGCGATCATCAATAACTTACGTAAACTGGCTCAGGATGAGACATTGCCAGAGTTTATTAATACGGAAATTACAGAAATACGCAACTAACCGGTTCACACCAAAACAAATGGCATTCCCTTCCGGGGAATGCCATTTGTTGTGCAAATGTTGCTTTATTCTAATATAATCCTGACTTTTTCATCAGCTCTTGGGTCAATTTGGCCGCTTCTGCGCGGGTAATATTTCCTTTGGGCACCAGGGCGGAAGTACTTCTTCCGGAGACTATACCCGCCCTCAGGCTATCTGCAACTCCGGATTGTGCCCAGTCGGAGACGCTAACTGCATCTTCGTACCCTTCCAGCATCTCTTCCGCTGTCCGTCCTGTCAGGTTATTCTTCAGTCCGGTGAGTTCCATCGCTCTGGCTGCAATGACCATGGCTTGTTCCCGCGTAATCTTCTCGTCAGGACGGAAGGAGCCGTCCGCATAACCTGTGATAAGACCGAATGCTTGCGCGGTCTTCACATTATCGGCGTACCAATCCGACGCCATAATGTCTTTGAACATCAGCTCTCCTCCATCCGGTTGAAGTCCAAGTACCCGTACCAGCAGTGTGGAGAATTCAGCCCGGGTGATTTCTGCATCCGGATTAAACAAACCGCTTCCGGTTCCGACCAGAATCATTCGGGAACCGAGGTCATCTACGCTCTCCTTCGCCCAGTGCGTATTCACATCTGCAAATTTCACCGAATTTGAGACCACTGCATAGGTGCTATTGGTTAGGCTGCGGATTTTCGCGTATACTCTTCCATTCTCTGTAACTACTTGGGTTGGTACCTGACGAACCTCACCATTCGCTTCAATAACGATACCGGTGGTAATTTGGTTAGCGGTTATTCCCTCAGCAAGGTTGATCACACGCTCCACATATCCATTAAATGAAGGGACTTCCTTAACGATAGATCCGCTTACAATGGAAACCTTAAAATCGAGTAAAGCTGAGCTCAGTGTAAAGCCTTTTGCTGCTGCCGATTTCTCAGCTGCCCTTGTCATCATCGTTTCCGGTACGCTGATTTCAATTTGTAACTTCATATTTTGCATATCAACCAAAGTTCCTTGTGATCCCAACGTGTTCATTTTGATTTTGGAGACAGGAACCTTATAATCTCCCTGGCTGGTCCGCAATTCGATTACGATCTTTTTATCCTGAAGCTCCTTCAGCATATCTGTGTTCAGTTGAGCAACTGCACTGTCCGGATTTGACATAACCGTAATCGAGATTACCTCAGCTTCACCAGCTGAGGTGAGCCAGGCT
The DNA here is from genome assembly GCF_000758585.1 of Paenibacillus sp. FSL R5-0345. Taxonomy (NCBI): domain Bacteria; kingdom Bacillati; phylum Bacillota; class Bacilli; order Caryophanales; family Paenibacillaceae; genus Paenibacillus; species Paenibacillus sp. FSL R5-0345. The sequence continues at coordinate 1,827,764 of NZ_CP009281.1, read as the reverse complement.
TTCAGCTTCTGCTGGTCAAGTATAATAGTCGTTACTATACGGCCTTGCTGAGTCGTCGTTTCTGCCGTACCCAAATCTACTCTACTACCACCAACCCTGATTTCAGCATCTTTACCGCCAGGTAATGTTGTCGGTGCCGCTGATGGGGTCAATGAAGAAACAACCGTTGGAGATCCAGATGGAACTGGTGATGGAACTGGTGATGGAGCAGCCGTTGGACCGGTTACCGGAGGCGGGGTGCTTCCAGCGTCTTCAGTCTTTACTGTAACCGTGCTATGAGTAGTCATCGCTTTTCCGCCAGCGGTAACCGTTAAGATCAGGGTGCCCTCCCCGGCCGCAGTGCCCTGTATTTTCACCGTGTCTTTATCGCTGTCACCCGTAATTTTAATACTTCCAAATGCTTCCCAGTGGTATTCCGGCTCCGACGCATTCAACGGGCTTAACTTAGAACCAAACGTTAACGAACTGTTCAACTCGACAGTTGCAGCTCCGCCGGTTATCGAGACTGATTCCAGCGGAATGACTTCCGGTTCGATAACGTTCTGCGTAAACTGCCAGTAATCCATGCTAAGAGAATCCTGGCCTTCTGCCGTAAATGTGAAGAAGATGTTGTGAACTCCGGTAATTGGCGCGACGGTAGTCTTCAGTACTTTCCATTGATTCTCGCCTCCGGTTGGCGTCACTTCCAGCGTTCCGATTACTGTACCGATTGGACTGTCCTGCCGAATTTCAATGGTGCCTCCGGTAGCCGATGCAACGCTGGCTTCAAATACGCTCGCCCCATTCATACCGAAATCTGCACTTGCAACGGCAAACCAATCTCCATTATCCGCATCCGTTATATTCAAATTGATGCTATCCACCATACTTCCAGGCTGTAAGGATTTCTCCGTCACAATTCCCGCTTGCCATGCGATCGTTTCTGCCTCGTTTCGCTGATAAGGGTTAAGATTAGCTGTCTGTTCTACGCCTTCCATATCTCCTTTAATTGGTTTGATAAACCCGTTGTCATAAAAATCCACTTTATTAAGGTGTGTGGAGCGATATCCTTTTGTATTATTCATAGCTTTTCCAAGAGTTTGTGCATGATAGGTTACATACCACTGATCCTTAAATTCGAATATGGCATGATGGTTGTTTCCGCCTACACTGAAAAATACGCTTGGATTTTGCAGTATCGATCCCACGTAAGTAAATGGCCCCATCGGATGATCACTGACCATGTATGCTATCTCCCCCTTCGGCGGTGAGCCTTCCGGATGAGTGCCCGCGAAATTGGAGCAATAAGAGTAATAGTACCTGCCGTTATATTTGTGAATGCCGGAATCCTCGAAAAGGTACGGGGCATCTATAAGTGTCGCAGAACCCACAGTGCTGATCATGTCCGCACCCAATTGGATGACTCTGCCACTCTTTGGATGGGCAACCTGCTCTTCTGTTGGATTACTACCACCGGGAATCCCCCCGCCAAAGTACAGATAACCCGTTCCATCATCATCCACCAGCACCGCCGGGTCAAACATCCACACCACTCCGTTCGTTCCAGGGACACTGCTGTTAATAAAAGATTTGCCCAGCGGATCGGTCCAAGGCCCGATCGGACTATCAGCAGTAAGAACACCAATACTGGAAGCGTTATTGGCAAAGTACAGGAAAAATTTATCCTTTCCAGAGATCACCTTATGGGCAACAGCTGGAGCCCAAGAGTTGTTGGCCCATTTGGCGGCGCCATTCTGGCCCGCTACCGGAATCTCGCCGTGATCTGTCCAGTTGACCATATCGTTCGATGATATAACACTGATGGTGTTGATTTTGGAGTAGCTATTATCTTTAACGTTTCCGTTAGCGTCATATTCAAAAGCATCGCTTGTCATATATATATACACTCTACCGTTATAAACGAGAGCATATGGATCAGCTCCGAACTTATGACTAACCAGCGGATTCGCATACCCGGGCACCTTGGCAAGCGCATTAGTGCTAAGGGCTTTTATTTTAATGTCAGCTGTTGCTTCGCTCACGTTGTAAACCACATTATTGCCTCCGGTTTTGATGTAATCCGTTCGGATGGTATCCGTCCGGTCCTCCGGAATAAACTCTTTAACTTTAAGTTTAATGGTGGCAAACAAATCAGAGGAAACATTTCTGAACCCCACTTTGCTGCCTGATACCTTCAGCTCCAGCCTTTGACCGGAATACGCATAGGATGGCGTACCACTAATATTGTCTGTGGCAAATGACACGCCAGTTACCGACAAGGAATCAGGAATATAGAAGGAAGCTGAAATACTGCTGTACGCTCCATCCGGCAATGCTTCCAGCTTTACCGGAATTTCAAATTCTATGTTCGGAGCACCTATAACCTCTGGGGCATCTCCTAGTTTTGCTCTAAGAGCAAGAGCGGATTGCCCAGTACCAGTCATTTTATCGTGTACTCTGAAATAATCAAAATCGGTGTAACCTCCTGTCATTTTGGTAGCGTAATTAAATAAAGCATAACGGTAACCCATAAAATGAGGCAGGGTATAAGACATTTGCAGGCGTTCTCCGATTGCTGTCCAACTTACTCCGTCAAGACTGTAATAGAAGTATGCCCTGTCTGCCCTTTCCTTGAAATCCATATCAATCTTCAGATAAACTTTATTTTGAGTCAGTGGAACACTTGCCATTTCTTTTGGCTGTTCGCCGCTGCCGTTGACCATTACGATAGATTTAGAAGTGCCCGAATTTTTTACAGCGACGTAACCATAGTTTTTCTGGAACGCTGCAAGACCTGCTACATCCCCGTCCTTCATATGATCCGTATCAATCGCAATATAGCCTGAACTTTCCGGTCCAAAAGTTCTTTGTGTCAGTGTATTCCGTGCATCCAGAATTCCGGTGCTTTTTCTTCCGGTTGTAAGCCGTAAGTAGCCCGGACGTTGAGTCAGTGACCAGTTATTGTTATCCGGGTTATGGTTCCACTGCCACGCCAGCGCCAGATTGGAGCCGTTATATTCACTCTCTCCCGGTTTCTGAATATCAGGAATTGGAGCGGCTGAAGCCGAAAAGGAAATATCATCAACATAAAAGTCCATCAGATCTGCAACAGGATCAGGGGTTCCGGACCATGGTGTCTCTATAAAAATAAAAGTATGGGATAAATCTGCGTCCGCAGGGAGTGTATAGGTGCCTTTGACCGTTCCCCATTCCCCCTTTTTGACAGTAGCCGAACCAAGCACCTTTATCCCCTGCCAGCTCGGGCCGTTCTGAATATTGAAGTTAAACTGCTTCTGATCGGGTCCCGTATCATACCTGACCCTGGCCGAGAAGGAATAAGTAACGCTGGTATTGACCTTTCCGGTAATGATCTGCTTGGGTCCGTCCCCGGTCGCTTTACGTCCTGTCGCCTTCAGAGAGGATGATCCGCTGCTATAGACATCTGTGGTAACTGACACGGAGGCCGAACCAACAGCGGCCCAAGGTTCGATACCGCTTTCAAAATCACTGTTAAGGATAAGCTCTGAGACTGAGGTGTCTGCAAAGGAAATATCATCAACATAAAAGTCCATCAGATCTGCAACAGGATCAGGGGTCCCGGACCATGGTGTCTCAATGAAAATAAAAGTATGGGATAAATCTGCGTCCGCAGGGAGTGTATAGGTGCCTGTGACTGTTCCCCATTCCCCCTTTTTGACAGTAGCCGAACCAAGCACCTTTATCCCCTGCCAGCTCGGGCCGTTCTGAATATTGAAGTTAAACTGCTTCTGATCGGGTCCAGTATCATACCTGACCCTGGCCGAGAAGGAATAAGTAACGCCGGTATTGACCTTACCGGTAATGACCTGCTTTGGTCCATCCCCGGTTGCTTTACGTCCAGTTGTCTTCAAAGCGGATGTTCCGCTGCTATAGACATCTGTTGTAACTGACACGGAGGCCGAACCAACAGCGGTCCAAGCTTCGTTACTGCTTTCGATTCCGCCGTTAACCAGAAGCTCCTTCCCCGATCCTGCAGCTGCAGCAGAAATATTCACTGCTGATACGGCTGAAGATAAACTTGAAGTGCTGTCTGGCAGGTTGTGCGAGGAACCTATCCGGTCCGGACGTTGATAGAACTCAACTCATCTGAGGATACGATATTTGATTCTGTTTCAAGCGCCGGAATTGAGAGTTCGGCCGGAACTTTGCCGTTGACACCAAATACCGGCCACCCGTCCTTCCATGTCACAGGAACCAAATAAGGAATACGTCCGACTGAACCGCGGTCTCCAAACAGAAAGGCATACCAATCTCCGGAAACTGTATCAATCAGTCCGCCTTGAGCAATTCCAGCATCCTTCAGTACGACTTTTCCTTCATACGGGCCGTCAATTTGGTCGGAGCGAAAAACCAGCTGTGTCCGCATCCCTCCATTCGGCCAGGTAATCAGAGAGATATAATATTTCCCGTTGATTTTCTGGATATGGGAACCTTCAGCAAGAAGGCCGACATTCGGTCCTGCCACAAGACTCGAATCCTTTATGATGACTTTGTTCATTCCGCCCTCCTTCACAGCAGTGGCATCCGAAGTGAGCTCGACAATGCGGATATCGCCACCTCCATAGACAAGATAAACTCGCCCGTCGTCATCGAAAAGAAGGGACATATCATGATAGAAAGGGATGGAAGAGTGTGTCCAGGGCCCTTTTTCAATATCGGTTGTTTGGTAAATATACGTCCTTCCAGTGGAGTTCGAAGAAAAGACAACGTAATATTTGCCATTATGATACCTGATACTGCTAGCCCAAGAGCCTTTTCCATACTCGTTATTTGTGTTACTCAATCTTTGATTGTCACCCTCATCCAGAATATCATATACATAATTAACAATATTCCAATGCACAAGATCATAAGATTTCATAATCGGAACACCAGGGTTCATGTGCATGGTCGTGCTGGTCATGTAATAGGCATCACCCACACGAATGACATCTGGATCCGGCACATCGGCCCAAATAATAGGGTTACTGGCAGCTCCCGTTTCTTTGGGGACTTCCTCTGCATAAATGAATCCGGCCGGTACCAAATTCAGCAGTAGTGCAATAGTTGTTAATAACGATATTAGTTTTCTTCCCATTATGCCGATTCTCCTTTGATTAGATATATACAAGAAATGAAGCGCTTTCTAATATTCTGTAACAAACCATCTTAGCTCATTTATCCGCTTGCACTCCCCTCTGATTATTATTGCTTTACTTTAGTCAAATTCGAGTTCATTATAACTTGGCTATGTGAGAATCACGATGTAATATCTTTTTTGAAAAGTGAGGTTTTTTTCGTTTTTCAGAACCGATTCTCTTCACTGGCACAAGCAAAAAAACAACCGCCAAATAATCGGTTGTTTAGTCGTGTCTCAAGACTTCTGCAGATCCTATGTTCTCTTTTCGATTAACCCTTAGTATTCTCCATTGCCCTGCTGTCAAGAATGTGGAGCTTCCGCTAATTTACCGTGGTCTCTCACATCGAGAACGCAGAGAAATTGCACAGCAAGCGAAGGGGATCATTCGAATTCAGAATGGTAACCTCGTATAAGATCGGAGGAATGCGAGGTGAAATTGGCTCTAAAAAGTATTTACAGCAGTAAAGTAAGAGCTTTTTTAACGATGCTGGATATTATTATTGATGTATCATCCGTTGTCATCCTCGTTTCTGTGGGGCAAGGAGGCAGTTGGTTACTAGGAAAATACACTTCACTTACTGTATCCATTGCATGGGATATGGTAATGATATCCTTTGTTTTCTCCTTGCTTATCGGCGTGATTTTCGGAATGATGCCTGCGAACAAAGCCGCTCGACTTCGTCCCATTCATGCACTACGTAACGAATAGTTACTTCAAAGTCAGCTGCCCCAGTCATAATATGATTGTGGCAGCTTTTTTAACTAACAGAACGTATATTTTTTGGGCATCTGCAAAGGACCTGAGTAGGCATCGAAGCAAAGCCGGGTATCATTTACGGAGCAGTTGGGTAATAGGATTTATGGATTTGAATATAGATAAGGCAATAGGCCCATCCCCTAATCATTTAAATTTTTATTATTGATATTTATTTGAGGAAGCGATTGCTCTATAAGTAGGACGTCCTATATACTTGTTGTACGACAAACTGCGATCCACACACAATTTATCTTTCCCATGCCTCATTTCCCACTATGTTAGAACACCTCTTTTTCAATTAATTACTCTCAACATCTTTGCCTAAAAATAAAAATACACCTGCCACAGATAATAGTTACGCAGGTTATACGTTAGAAGCAATAAGATTTTTTTAAATCATCTTATGCAGGGAGAAGATGACCGTGGCCGGATTTTTCAATATCAAAGTAACACGCAAGCTAATCTTTATTTTCGCTGCGATCTCCATTCTGTTGGTTGGGATTAGTGTGGCTTCTTTACTCTATCTAAATCAGACCATTAACAGAATGTCAGATTCTTTATATGACGATGTATTTGAGAACTCTGAGCTCATCCTGAGCGCTGATCGTGATCTGTATCAGGCCGCAATCGCTCTCCACTCCGCAATGAGCTCGAACCTCACTGAAGCTGAACGTGATCAGTTTATTCAGGAATTTAAGGACAATAATCAGCAAGCAGAGGAACGGGTAAGTCTAGCAAGTTCAGACATTAAATCAATCAACAAACCCTACAGTGATTTGAAGCAGGCCAATATACTCACTGAATTAGAGAAAGAGCTCCATACCTTCGAAACATCCCTACTCCTATGGAAGAGTACAGGGAGTAAATTGATAGCTGAACGGATGCAGATCGGATGGGATCCTGCTTCATATCATGCTGTTAATCTGAACGTACAGTTAAATGAAGTTAGAAGTCATCTAGATCAATCAGAAGACCTGATAAACACCTATGCCTTGCAAGTAACAAATGGGTTCCAAGATAAAAAGAGCGCGCTCTTTGCGCTATATTCACTCGTCTTTTTCATACTGCTTCTGGTTATTATTTATCTGGGCCGCAAAATCATTTGGCTCAAGAATGAAATGCTGGAGGAACAAACACTCTATCAGCTAATCGGCGAAACGATGTCTGATTTCATTATATTGACCGATCCTAACGGGTTAATTCTGTATAGCTCCCCTTCTCACTCAAGTATTCTCGGCTATGTCCCTAAAAAGGGTGCTCCACTATCCAACTACATTCGTGAACCGGAGATCGCCTGGGCTAAACTAAAGAGTGTCGTTCAGGGAACCCCCCGTATCTCAGAGCTACGAATGCGTGGATCTGAAGGACAATGGGTATGGTTGGAAACGAAGGTGTCACCTGTTCGAGGAAGTAATTCTTTCCCAGCACAATTTATGTTAGTCTCCCGTGAAATTACACAACGGAAGCAATATGAAGAACGATTACATAAGCTAGCCTTCTATGATCATTTAACCGCGATTCCCAACCGGGCTCATTTTAAAATGTACATGGAGAATCTCATCAACCAACCGGAAGAACGGAGAAAGAATATTGCACTCGCACTGTTGGATTGTGACAGATTCAAGCAGCTAAACGATACCTTAGGACATCTGGCTGGAGACGAATTTCTCCAACTGCTCTCTCGAGAGCTTCTGCAGACCGTCAAAGGTGTGGGTCAGGCATTTCGGATTGGCGGTGATGAATTTGCGGTGGTACTGCACCGATTTACCTCTCCAGAAATGTTAGATGAAATGCTACAACGTTTGCTTAAGCTGTTCAACAAATCTTGGTCTATTGATAATGGATCAAGCTTCCATACCTCTGCTAGTATTGGTGTAGCTCTATTTCCTGAACACGGAAGCAGTATAAATGAACTTCTGCGCGCCGCCGATCTAGCGATGTACCTTTCCAAAGAACGTGGAGGAAATGAAGCTAATCTCTACTACGAGCTTTTGGATGTAGGTTTATCTAACCAGACCATCGGAAAACCATAAGAACAACAAAAAAAGCTGCTTCGGAGTAACACTAACCCCGGAGCAGCTCTTTTCTTCTTTTAACTGGTTAACTGCAGATGATCATCTGAAATCCCATCATTCTCTTGTTCACGATCTATAACCATGACCTTGATAAGGTCTCCATTCTCAGAACAATCAATGAATCGGTCGCCATCTCCATCTTTTTCTTCCCAGTCATTAAGCCGTAATATATACCCGATAGAATTGGTATCAGGCAATACCTCAATTCGTGCAACTGCACGTCCGTCCTCCATATACCGAAAATCGCATTGTCCATCCTGAATTCCTGTATCCCAAACCCAAAGATTCCAGCCCTTATAATCTCCATCTGGTCGTTCATAGTGTACTTCGATGATTTTGGACCGCGGTGCAGGCTCACCACATTCATCATAGAGCACCATCATCGATAAGCCCTCAATTTCTACCTCGCTACCTGCAATCTTTCGGAATGCTTCTGTCCCCGCTTGGGTATGATCTACTACCACATTCCAGCCGTTAGTAGCTTCAGGAAGAGACAGCCTTATTCGATCGTTATTGGCATTAAAAATGACTGCTATATTGTTCCAGAGGTCGCCTCCTGCATGATTACTGAGCAGGTACGACACTATACCATTATCACAGCGCATAAATTCCAGTGAACGCTCAATTTCCTGCCGCCCATGTAGACGAAATGCCGGATGTGTACGCCGCAGTTCGATCAAGCCTTTATAATATTGAAATACAGGCTTAAACACACTTTTCATATTCCAGCGAATCGCGTTAATCGTATCACCACTGCGGTAACTATTATGATCTCCAAATTTACTACGCAACAGCTCATCACCAGCGTGCAGAAATGGAATACCTTGTGATGTCAGGATGATTCCGTTAGCAAGCAGGGAACGGCGTACGGTTTCATTGCTAAGAATATTATCAAGATCTACATTAGAGTAAGGATTAGCCCGTGAAACGGCATCCTGAAATCCCCCTTGAACGGTAAGCACTTTATCCCACAAATTCAAATTGTCATGGGCGGTTACATAGTTCACAGATTCCACAGGGGAGTCCGTAAATTCGTGGATAGCTCCTTTAATTCCTGATGCAATAGCCCCTTCTTTACCGTATTCTCCTGTAATAAAGCCCCGTCCCCATCCATCGCTATCTCCTTTGATTGCCGAACGAAAGTTATCGTTGAAGACGGCATATCCTTTCCCCCGCTGCACACCTTTGAGCGTCTTTGTTGCCAGCGGAGAATCTCCTCCTGTCCAAGGTTCTCCATATAACAGCAAATTAGGATTCACCTCAAGTCGAAGCTCTTCCGTTATTTCACGCATGGTCACACTATCCATCAGACCCATAAGATCAAATCTGAAGCCATCAATATGATACTCAGAAGCCCAGTAAAACAACGAATCCTTAATATATTTGCGTACCATCGGGCGCTCTGTCGCTAGCTCGTTACCAACTCCCGAGCCATTAGATAAACGTCCCAAGTAATCACGGCGATAGAAATAATCTGGCACAAGCGGCTCGAAGGGCCCCTTCTCCACAGCGTACGTATGATTGTAAACTACATCCATAATCACCGAAATTCCACGGCTATGCAAAGCCTGAACCATTTCTTTGAATTCGCGAATTCGTAGCTCTGGATCGGTAGGATCTGTGCTATATGATCCTTCCGGTACGTTATAATGCTGAGGATCATAACCCCAATTGTAGTCAGTCTGTTCAATGGACGTACCGCGCTTCACTACACTTAACTCATCCACTGTCTGGAAATCGAACACAGGCATCAGATGTACATGGGTGATACCCAATTCAACCAGATGATCAATACCTATTGCATTTCCTTCCAAATCCTTTAATCCAAATTCGGTAAATGATTTGAATTTACCCTTATAGTACATCCCAGAGCTCTCATGTGAGGAGAAGTCACGCACATGCAGCTCGTAAATAACCGCATCAGCAGGATGTTGCAGCGGAGGAGCAACGTCCTGCTCCCAATGCTCAGGATTGGTCTCCCGTAAATCAACGATTGCTGTTCTTAAACCATTTGCCGATACGGCTGTTGCATAAGGATCTACTGCTTCCGTCACATTCCCATCAGCATATACAGCACGGTACATATAATATTTCCCTTTTAGATCACCTGATAACTTAGTCTGCCAGACTCCGCCGTTCTGGCGCTGCATATATATAATCCGCCCACTATCTGTAGAGCTCAGATCAAATTCAATGTTAAGTTGATTTCCATCCGTTTCGTATAACACAAGAGACACAGCAAAAGCAGTAGGTGCCCAGACTTTAAATAGACTGTACTCCACCGAGTACGTTAAACCCAGGTCTCTGCCTTCATAGACTTCTAACATTAATTCTGTATTTATAACATTTTTACTCATGAGTTAACACCATCCTATGGCTCCCTACCTAACTTGAGGGATGCTTATAAGTCCAAATATTTCCAATTGTGATCATAATAATACTTGCACAGCTCTGCAAGTCGAATAAGGAGTATGAACTTTCTATGGATCCATACTATTATATGTAAGACATATTTACAGGTTTGGGTTCCTTACCGACTTTATACTCATCACTATTACTATCGGCATAGACATCTGTGCAATAAAGCAAATAATTAGCGAATTTAGTTATTCTTAATTGAGTATAACGCTCATGTATGAACAGAAGCCAATGTAAGCGCATGAACTAAGATCAAACCACGAATCCTTGTGTGCTGATACCAAAAAAATAGCAATTAAACACAAAAAAACCGACCTCCAAAACATTGGAAGTCGGTAATAGTAGTTGGAGCGCTATAAAACGCTTAAACGGAGTAATGCATATGGAAATAATTAATTAGTGATGCTTTGAACAAGTGCAGCTACTTCTTCAGCAGTGCCAAGTTGCAGTGCTTTTGCAGCCAGTTCCTTCATGTCGGCAGCCGACAATTTAGAAATTTGACTACGTGCTGGCAGAATTGACGTTGCACTCATACTGAATTCATCAAGGCCAAGACCTAGTAGAAGTGGAATCGCTGTTGCGTCCCCAGCCATTTCACCGCACATTCCTGTCCACTTACCTTCTGCATGCGCTGCATCAATTACATTCTTGACCAAACGCAGGATGGCAGGATTGTATGGCTGATACAGGTAAGACACCCGTTCATTCATACGGTCAGCAGCCATTGTATATTGAATAAGATCATTCGTACCAATACTGAAGAAATCAACTTCCTTCGCAAACTGGTCTGCCAATACAGCAGTAGAAGGAATCTCAACCATTATGCCGAGCTGAATGTTGTCAGATACTTCCTTGCCTTCTTCACGAAGCTTTGCTTTCTCTTCAAGTAGAAGATCGCGGGCTGCACGGAATTCACCAAGTGTTGCGATCATAGGGAACATAATGCGAAGATCCCCATGAACACTCGCTCTTAGTAAAGCACGCAGCTGCGTACGGAAAATATCTTGACGATCCAGACAAAGACGAATCGCACGGAATCCTAAGAAAGGGTTCATTTCCTTTGGAAGATCCAGATACGGAAGCTCTTTATCACCACCGATATCCAGTGTACGTACAACTACCGGTTTGCCTTTCATATTCTCAAGCACAGTACGGTAGGCGTTGTATTGGATTTCCTCGGAAGGCAGCTTATCACGGCCCATGTATAGGAACTCAGTACGATACAAGCCTACACCTTCGCCACCATTCTCAAGTACACCATTGACATCGTTTGGTGTACCGATATTAGCCGCCAGCTCCACGTGCTTACCGTCTGCAGAAATCGTTGGTTTATCACGAAGTTTCTTCCACTCTGCAATTTGCAAGTCGTAAGCTTCCTGCTTGCGAACATATTCAGCCACTTCTGCTTCACTAGGATTAATTAGAACGTCTCCGTTCAGACCATCGACAATCACTAGATCCCCAGAATTCACTTCAGTCATGACATTCTTAGTTCCAACCACCGCTGGAATTTCTAAAGAACGTGCCATAATTGCTGAGTGGGACGTACGTCCACCAATGTTTGTTGTGAAGCCTTTAACATACTTGCGATTTAGCTGTGCTGTGTCAGAAGGCGTCAAATCCTCAGCGATAACAATTACCTCTTCACTGATTTCTGCAGGACTAACATAATGAATACCCAGCAAGTGGTTCAGCAGGCGTTTGGTCACATCACGCATGTCAGCAGCACGTTCCTGTAAGTAAGCACTCTTCATGTTCTCGAACATTTCAATGAATTGTGTAGCTACTTCGTTTAGTGCATAGTCCGCGTTAACCGATTCCTGACGAATTTTATCAATTACAGGATTAATTAGCTCAGGATCCTCAAGAATCAGCAGATGGGATGCAAAGATCTCCGCTTTTTTCTCTCCTAATTCCGCTAAAGTACGCTCTTTAATGGTTTGCAGTTCAGCACTCGATTTAGCAAGTGCGTCATTCAACTTGGCGACTTCTGCCTCAGGATCACTGACACTAGTCTTCGTAATTGTATAATCCGGATGTTTCAGGATAAAAGCACGGGCTACTGCAATCCCTGCTGAAGCCGCGATTCCTGAAATTTTATTCATGGATTTCCCCTAGCCCTTCTTTGATCATTACATCAGAAAGTGCGCTCAGAGCTTCAGCTTCTTCGCTGCCTTCAGTAATCAGAGACAAAGTGTCTCCAGCTTCCAGACCCAATGACAATACGCCAAGGATAGATTTCAATGTAACTTTTTTACCTTTTGCTTCTGCATAAGCTTCTGTACCTTTGAATTTCGTTGCTGTATTTACCAAGGCAGTTGCCGGACGTGCGTGAATTCCATCTTCATCAATAATTCTGAATGTTGTTTGCATAATATTATCCAACTCGCTTTCTTTTAATAGAATATTTTAATTTATAGTGAAAGCTTCGCTCCCTTTAAGATTTAAAGGAAGCGTCAGCCCTTGCACTTTTACTGAATGGTAATAATATCTTTATCACCAATTGACACCTTGCCTGGCTTCTTCAAGGTTACGGAAGATCCCTCTGGCAAATTAGAGAAAATAACAGGAGACATTACAGATGGCGCATGTGCTTTTACATATTCTAAATCCACTTCCATGATCGGCTGTCCAGCAGCTACAAGGTCGCCCTCTTCAACTAGAACTGTAAAGCCTTGACCTTTAAGCTTAACTGTATTAACCCCTATATGAACGAGCACTTCCTTGCCTCCATCGGACATAATGCCGATAGCATGCTTGCTCGGGAACACATTAAACACTTTACCGTAGACTGGCGAAGCAATCTTTCCATCATCAGATAGGAAAGCAAAACCATCACCCGTCATTTTTTGGGAGAATACCGCATCTGGAACCTCAGTGATATCCACCAGTTCACCATTTACCGGAGAGACGATATCTTCTTTGATAATCGCTTCACCTGCTTCACCTGCCTGCTGTTCTTCCTCAGGCTCTGGCTTAGCCGCTGCTGGTGTTGCTGCAGGTGTCTTCCCGCTAATTACATCTTGAATCTGCGATTTTATGGTATCGGAACGTGTACCGAAGATCGCTTGAATGTTATTACCCACCTCGAGTACACCTGATGCACCTAACTTCTTCAGACGAGTCTTATCCACGCCTGATTTATCTTTAACCTCCACACGAAGGCGGGTAATACAAGCATCCAGATGAGCGATATTCTCTTTACCACCCAACGCAGACAAGATGTTTCGTGGTAAATCATCACCCGTTTTAGAAACTGCTTCTGTGTTTGTATCTTCGACTTCACCCGTATCCTCTTCACGACCCGGAGTCATCAAGTTGAACTTCCGAATAACAAAGCGGAATCCGAAGTAGTAAATTACGGCAAGAGCAAGACCTACTGGAATTACGAGCCACCAAGCCGTGCGGTTCGGGATTATACCAAATAGCACGTAATCGATAAAGCCACCCGAGAAAGTCATACCAATCTTGACATTAAGGATATGCATGGTCATAAAGGACAAACCAGCAAAAACAGCATGTACTGCGAACAACAGTGGAGCCACGAACAAGAACGAGAATTCAAGCGGCTCAGTAATCCCTGTCAGGAATGAAGTTAATGCTGCGGAAAGCATCAAGCCACCGACAAGTTTTTTGTTATGAGGTTTAGCTTCATGATAGATAGCCAGAGCAGCTGCTGGAAGACCAAACATCATGAATGGATACTTACCTGTTGTAAATGTTCCTGCTGTGAATTCTACGCCATCACGAAGCTGCTGCATGAAGATCCGTTGGTCACCACGTACCAATTCTCCTGCTTTATCAACGTAGGTACCAAATTCATACCAGAACGGAGAATAGAAGATGTGATGCAGACCAAAAGGAATGAGCGAGCGTTCGATCGTACCGAAGATAAACGCAGCGAGCGTTTTATTCGTATCAATCATACTTTGGGATACATAGTTCAGACCGTGTTGAATTGGCGGCCAAACTAAGGTCAATGCCAGACCAAGAAGCAAAGACGTTACCGCAGTCATGATCGGAACGAAACGTTTACCTGCGAAGAAACCCAGGTAGGATGGAAGTTCGATTTTGAAGAATCGTTTGTACATGGACGATGCCAATATACCGACGAGTATACCTCCAAATACCCCCGTTTGCAGTGTTGGAATTCCTAAGACGCTAGCATAGGAAAAATCACCTTGGCTCAGGACATAATCATTGACGCCAATTACAGTACCCATCGTAACATTCATTACGAGGAAACCGATAATAGCGGCTAGACCAGCAACACCCTCACCACCGGATAAACCGATGGCAACACCCACGGCAAATAGTAAGGATAAATTATCAAATACAATTTGCCCTGAGTTCATCAATACGTTCGCTATTGCCTGAACTACATCGTTCTCAAGAGCCGGAACGTATTGTAGAAAATCGGGGTTTACCAGCATGTTTCCTATTCCAAGGAGCAGACCGGCTGCTGGCAGTATGGCTACCGGGAGCATTAGCGCTTTACCGACTCTTTGTAAAACGCCGAAAAGCTTTTTGAACATCATGGTCACTTCCTTTCATTATTCACATTTTCAGTAAAAACAGATGCCAAAAAAGGCATGAGCAACACAGTATAAAGGTTGTTATCTAACGCTAAGGTTAGATTACCCCAAGATGGGGACTAGCAACCAAAATACTGTAAATCACTCATGCCTGATCGAATCAGTTACACGCTTGGTATTCTGTTTTAATTAGGACACGGATATTGTAGCACCGTTTTTTTGAAGTGACAAGCTTTTTTTTAATATTAGAAAGTATAAATTTCACACTATACATTATCCATATTTTTCTCGCTTAAACGCTTTCCGGCCTTATGAGGAGGCCAAAGACGTTTATGCTTATCAAGCTTTACCTTTCGTCTCCATATCCATTTCATCCTCTTTCTTCTGAGCAAGACGTTGCAGGTGAACTGTCAAATAGCTGACCTCTGCTGGATACACAGGAATTCGCACTCGGTTCTCGATAACCTTAGTTAATTGCCAAGCCAAGGTATACATTTCGGGATATTCCCGTTTCATTAGACCATCCAGCGTAGAAGTCTCCCTTACCGATTCTCCACGGCGCAGTCTTTCAAGAACAAATCGTAAATGAGTCACCAATCGCGAATAATCAAGTGAATCACGAGGAATTCGATATTCGAGGTTATTCTCTACGATTCCAATCAAATCCGCAATCAAAAGCGAATGTTGTCTAACCTCAGAAATTTGTCTATTACTCAACGCGCTAACGATATGAAGTGCCACAAAGCCCACCTCATCTACGGGTAATTCCACACCCATACCTTCATTAATTCGCTCAATCGCATACTCTGCCATCTTGTACTCTTCAGGATAAATTTCCTTAGTCTCATACAGAAATGGGTTATGAATAGGGATATTTTGTTCATAACGCCGTATAGCAAATGAGATATGATCGGTGAGTGCAATATGAACATGTTCATTAAGCGGTTGACTACTGCAATTCATAATATATAACAAAATTTCATGTACAATCTCAATCAACTTCTCATCCACTTGGGGAAGAAGCTGTTTATATTGTTCCTGCTCTTCCTGGCTACGGAGAATAAACATCTTCTCCACAGAGGATAGATTAATCTGATCATGCAATTTTCGATTAAACCCTATCCCTTTGCCAATCACAACAACCTCGGAATATTGGGGATGGTCCGCAATGATAACGTTGTTATTTAACACCTTTGCTACAGTTATGCTACTCATATTTGCCACCTCTTTTATTTCTAAACACCTGACTTCCAAGCAGCAAACGCAACATGAAACGGTACGATTAAAAAAACTCTTGTTACCATCATATCATCAACATTCCGATATTAGAAGGACACTCTGCGTTCTATTTTACCCGAAAGGTTCGGCTGGAGAACTTGTATACCAATGTCACGGCAATAACCATATAAGCTATCGTTCCCGTCAGAACAACTAGTGTAAAAATTGACGATGCTTTTGGAAATCCGATACAAGCCACACTTAGTCCCATGACAATGCTGTTGACGATAACAAAGAACGGATTCTTCATATTTAGCTCTGTGCTGTACGGTTGAAAAATATAATACATGAACAAGTGGTGCACCGAGAAGAACAAGGAAAGACAAAGAATCGTTACCCAAAAGATCACCGCATCCATCAAACCCCAATCTGCACCAGAGAGCAGAAACAGCAGCGTACATGCAGAACATATAGCGAAAGCAGGAATAAGATTAAGTCCACTCAACTTAATAAGACGTATTTTGAAATTGTCCAGAATTGCTGATTGTTCACGATAAAAACCATACCTTAATAAGCTTAGATCACAATTGTAAAACATCGCTTTGCATACACGCTCACCTATAGAGGTATAGTTCATTATAAATACAAAAAAAGGAAGTCCGCTTAGCAGATAGGTCGTAAACTTAGACGAAGTCTCTGGCGAAATGAGCATCATTAGGACAGCCACTAAAAAGAGCACACCAATGATGGTTAAACGTCTCTGGATGGGTTGAATTAACAAGCGTTTATGCCTGGAGAAAAAAATAGCATTCAGATAGGCGTAACCTGTTTTTCCTTGAAAAGCTTTACCCTTAAGCTCTTCCGACGAAAAGTCCTTCTCCTTGGTCTGGACTTCCGCCACCCTCGCCTCTCTCATCATCCGATTCATATCCAGCAGTGGATCATCTATCTTGGTGACAACATCTACAGCACTGCGATAGTTAGGATATTTCCCAATATACACAGCTGCAATTCCTCCAAGTACAACAATCACAAGACTCAATGGGACACTAAATCCTGCCGTATCATTTACAAAAGCATTTCCAAGATAAAGGGGCACATAGGCAAGTAAACCACCTAGTCCAATCACCGACCATACCCAACTCATCTTTTTAACTAACACAATTCCCTTTTTATCAAAAAACCAAAGGTTTAGAGCCTCGGTGACTATTCTCCAGGCCGTTAACAGTACTGTAAGCCATATGCCATGCCACAGCGGTGCGCCAAAAATCCCCGCAAAAACGGTTAAAGCTGGCACAAAATAAATAAAGAATGTTAGGCCTTTAAGTAATAGCGTAGCATGCATATACTGTTTAGCCGGAATCCTCATTAGCTTCACACATATATATTTATCCCGTTTGGGCTCTAATATAAATACATTCGAAACTCCAGCCACTATAAAGCTTAGAATGATAAAAATATGTAGGAACAATGCATACTGTTCGGCGAGCGGCATTTCTTTGTGTGTGAGAATGATTGGCAAATATATCACAATTCCCAAATAAGCGAACTTATTTAAAAATCCCCACAGTACCTTCAGTACAGCTACAATCCCAGCAAAGACTTCTTTTAGGGCAACATTGGAGTAGATATCATCTTTTAAAAGTTTACCAAGAACAGGTAGCTTTCTAAAATAGTAAATCAGCCGATTGGCTCCGGACGAGCCTCGAATCCTCTGGATGCTGCGAAGTGTCCTAATCATTGTTGCCATCCTGAAGTAAAGCTATAATCTGTTCCTCAAATTCTGGACTTTGTAGGGTCTCACGCGGAATTTCTTGAAGGGTTCCATGATTTAGAATAACCAACTCGTCACATAAATCGGCGGCCAATTGCAAAATATGCATAGAAAAAATAATGATGTGATCCTGCTTCATCTCGCGCAGCAACTTCTTGATCTCAAGAGCGACAACAACGTCAAAAGAAGTTAAAGGCTCATCTAGTAAAATCAAAGGCGGTCGAGTAATGATAAAGCAGAGCATTTGAATTTTATTCTTCATTCCGTGGGAATAGCCCTTAATCAGCCGGTGGCGATCTTCTTCCTCAAACTTAATAATGGAAAAATAATCTTCAATGCTTTTATTCGGATCGATCTTCTCACGGTTAATGTCCATATAAAACTTTACGAACTCATAACCTGTTAGAAACTCAGGTAAGATGGGGAGAGAAAATACATATCCGATGTCCTCGTCACGAAGCGGACGGGCATTATCCTTCTCACCGATAAAGGCAGCGCCGCTATCCATTTGAACCTCACCGCTCAGACAATTGAAAAGTGTGGTTTTGCCTGCTCCATTTCGTCCGAGCAGCCCGTATATCTTCCCTCTTTCAAAGGTAAAATCAGCACCTTTAATGACCTGTTTACCATCAAAGCTCTTTTGAATATCATCTAAAATCAACTGCACGTTCTCGCACCTCTCCCATTCAATAACTAAAAGACCTAAAAACATAGAGTAAGCCCGGCAGCAATCACCGAGCTTACCTTAAGTTAAATTATTCTATAATTATTGCTTACACTAGCCTTCAGGTTGCTCCGCCACAGAAGTTGAAGCTTTGCTCGCTCCCTCCGAGGCTGCTGGAGGTTGCAGAGAGGCCGCGGGTGCGACTGGAACTGCCTTGCTTCCAGCTGCCCCTGAGGATCTTGTCGTCAGCCCTTTGATCAGGGCCTCTACGTCAATCCCAGAGACGCTCTTCAGCATCTCAGGAGCCGTAGACATCAACTGAGTTACATAGTTACTGACACGTGCCGCACCTTCACCATTACCGGTATCTACAACAGTAAGCTTATCAATGGATGCCAGCGGCTTCGCAATTTGTCCAGCCAAATCTGGCAGCATTTTGACGATAATATCGAGCACGGCTGCTTCGCCGAATTTCTGGAAGGCTTCTGCCAGCTTCTCTTTTGCTTCTGCTTCCGCTAGACCGCGCAAGCGGATAACTTCGGCATCCGCAGTACCTTTTGCCAGCTCTGCATCCGCCATCGCTTGACCTTCAAGGCGCTTTTGCTCCGCTGTTGCTTTAGCCTGCGTCTCAATACTGTATTGCAACGCATCCGCTTCACGCATTCTCTTCGCCTTATCAGCTTCTGCCGCTTGCTCTACTGCGTAACGATCCGCTTCCGCTTTTTTCTTCACTTCTGCGTCGTACTGCTTCTCACGAACTTGAATTTCTTTCGCTTGCAGATCGATTTCACGTTCCTTACGCACCAGCTCAACCTTCATCTGCTCTTCGACAACGGTCTGCTTCGCACGTGCCTCTTGAATATGGTAAGCCTGGTCAGCTTCCGCCTTCGCAGTATCCTGATCCCGCTTAAACGCTGCCACCTTAAGCTGGTTATCCTTGGAGGCTTCAGCGATATTCGTATCCCGCAGCAGCTCTGCTTTTTGCCCTTGCTCCTCAGCGTTCGCCTTTTGAATTCTCGCATCACGCACAGCTTCTGCTTCAGCGATCTCTGCGTCCCGCTTCACCGCAGCAATCCGCGGCTTACCTAACGCTTCTAAGTATCCATGTTTGTCTCGCACATCTTTGATGGTGAAGGAGACAATTTGCAGACCCATTTTCTTAAGATCGCGTGCCGCCACACCTTGAACCTCTTGCGCAAAACGATCACGGTTACGGTATACTTCCTCGACAGTCATGGAGCCGAGTATTGCACGTAAATGCCCCTCAAGTACCTCTTGAGCTTCACTCTTCAGCGCCTCAATCGGTTTCCCCATGAACTGCTCAGCGGCTGTTGCCACGTCTTCAGTGGAACTGCCCACCTTGATAATCGCAACCCCGTCAGCAATTACCGGTACACCTTGCTCGGTGTATACTTCTGGGGTCGTCACATCGAGTTTATGAGAAAGAAGTGACATAAATTCAGCCTTTTGAAAGACTGGGAGGATAAACGCCCCGCCTCCGCGCACAATCTTTATTTTACGTCCAGACCCATCGTCAGAAATATGATTGCTCCCTAAAAACGAACCGGTTACGATCATCCCTTCATCTGGTCCTACCGTTTTGTAACGTGCCCAGAATGCGATCCCTAGCACAAACAGAACAGCGACGACAACAGCAGGAATTAACAAATACTCAGGAATACCGAACATTAAAGATCCACTCCTCTTCTCTTCTCGAATTCTGATACCAACGCAACGCCTTCTCTAACTTCCACTACAACAACTTTAATCCCTGCCGGAAGCAACTCATGATCAAAGCTTGCTGCCGTATGCAGGCTATTGCCGGCTCCAAACTTTACCATAATCTCACCATAACCCGTGGCGGGAACAGGAACTGTGATTTCCCCGATCTTGCCAGGCAGATCACTCATAGAGAACCCATTGGACATCTCACTTTTTTCCATAGGCTTAACAACCCCTAGATACATTAGTACTCCCAAAAAAGCGGCGGTTAACAAAGACAAAGCAATGATCGCCCCAGTTTCCAGAGCACTGTACCGGGAAAGAAGAAGGCCCGCTCCGCCGAACACGGTAATTCCTCCTGCCAGCACGGTGGGATTCAGAAAATCAACAGATACGAAATCAAAGACCCCATGTAAGGCATCTCCGATCACATCGCCCACCAGGACGCTGACTATGGCAAATATGACGCCTAGCGCCAAGCAGCCTAAATACAGCGTTTCCATACTTACTTCCTCCTGTCTTCAATCAGGACTGTCATATTACATTAAACGTACAAAGTAGGTCCTTGGTTTCACAAACTTTGGATATTATCCCAAAAAAGTTCCATTCTGAGGATAAGCTTGCTCACATATGCACTTTTTTATTACATAGGAAGACGTTCCAAAAGACGATTAAATGGCTGCGGAAGCAGTCCTTTTTGCTGGAAACTCACATGATATTTAACGGACGAGGTCCAGATAAAGTATAGTATGAGAAGCTAGTCACATTAGACCCCTAAACGCAAAGAAGCGATTCATCCATTACAGGAGAATCGCTTCCTTGATTTTCAATTACGTCTTCTAGAATAAAGACAGATAATCTCTTTCGTTGAAGAAATTACTTACAGAGCCATTTTATAAATTTCTACTACATCTTCACGATCAAGCTTACGGAAGTTACCAAACGGTCCGAAACGAACAGCTTTGTCAGCCATACTGCCGATCTCGCTGTCATCAATATCGTAATCAGCGAGTGTCTTCGGCGCACCAATGGAATCCCAGAAGCTACGCAGAGCTTCAATACCCTCCAGCCCAATTTCCTTATCCGTCTTGCCAGCTGGATCAACACCAAACACATTTACAGCAAGCTTGCGGAAACGAGCAGGATTCGTATCCAGGTTATACTTCATCCATTGTGGGAACAGAATGGCCAATCCTCCACCATGTGGAATGTCATATACGGCTGAAACTGCGTGCTCGATGTTGTGAGTCGCCCAATCTCCAGCAAACCCCATGCTAACCATACCATTAAGCGCCATAGTACCGCAGTACATGATCGTCTCACGCAGTTCGTAATTATTCAAATCTTCAATTAGCTTCGGTGCGGTTTCGATCACCGTACGTAGCAAAGTCTCACAGAAGCCGTCTTGTACCGGTGTGTTGCCATCAGTATGGAAATAGTGCTCCAGAACATGAGACATGATATCTACCATGCCGTAGACCGTCTGATCACGTGGCAGAGTGAAGGTGTTCTCTGGGTCAAGAATCGAAAATGCTGGAAATGCATGAATACTGCCCCAGCCCATTTTTTCCTTGGTCACTTCGTTGGTGATTACAGAGCCGCTATTCATTTCTGATCCTGTAGCTGCCATCGTCAGCACTGTACCGAGTGGGAGAGCGTCTTGAGCAGCTGCCTTACGTTCAACAAAGTCCCACATGTCACCATCATATTTCGCCCCAACAGCAACTGCTTTAGCGCAGTCCAACACGCTACCGCCGCCTACAGCGAGGATGAGGTCGATCTTATGCTCGTGACACAGCTCTACACCTTTATGTACGGTGGAAAGGCGTGGATTCGGCTCTACGCCTGAGAGTTCAGTTACAACAGCATCAATTGCACTCAGCTCAGCTATTACCTTATCGTACAGACCGCTACGTTTGATACTACCGCCACCGTACATCAACAATACATTCTTGCCGTACTTAGGAACCTCAGTCTTCAACGCTTCCAGTGTACCCTGTCCAAAAATCAGCTTGGTAGGATTATAAAAATCAAAATTACGCATATGTGTAAACCTCCATTAGTTATTTCAGAATGTTTTGCTCACTCGTATTATAAACCTCTGAATAGCCGCATTCAAATGGAGCAGCTTCAATACCATCAAAAAAGGGATGTCCTTAAGCCTACAGGCTTAAGGACATCCCCTTTCCAAACTTTATATCGCGCCGAAGCTCTTCACGAAACGACGGAAAGCAGCTTGCCCTTCCGGAGTCCGTTTATAGACACCCGCGTGTTCAAGAATATGTGTAAACTTGATGCCGACTTCGTTCTGCACAATCTTGACGGCTTCTTCATGCTGTAATGCCGTTCCGAAACGCTCTACTAGCTCCTGAACCCAAGTAGCATGCTGCGCAAGTGGATGACTAGGATCGTTCTTCACCGCTTCTAATCGTGCTTGATCTCCTGCAAGAATGCTCGCAATAGAATCGAGCTCTTCCTTCAGACGACCTGGCAGAATTGCGAGTCCCATAACCTCAATCAAGCCGATATTTTCTTTCTTGATGTGGTGCATCTCCCGATGGGGATGGAAAATCCCCTCAGGATATTGCTCGTTAGTCCGGTTGTTACGCAGCACGAGATCCATCTCGAAGCCGCCATCTTCTGCCCGACGAACGATAGGAGTAACGGTATTATGAGGCTGCACTTCACCATCAACTTCGGTGAACGCCAACACTTCTGCTTCAGGATCACTATACGTCTTCCAAGCTTCATAAAGTGCATTGCCACACTCCAGCAATACCGCTGGATCGCCACCATTCAAACGTAATACGGACATAGGCCATTTTACTATATTAATGCTGACACCCGGATAAGAAGCATGCGTGAACGTATCTTCCTTAGGTGCTTTCTGAATAGGGAAGGTGTGACGTCCACCCTGAAAGTGGTCATGCGTCAGAATCGATCCACCAACAATCGGCAAGTCTGCATTCGAGCCAATAAAATAGTGCGGGAAAGATTCCACGAAGCTGAGCAGACGCTTCAAGGTATCCTTGGTAAGTTTCATTGGTACATGATCATGATGGAATACAATACAGTGCTCGTTGTAGTAAACATAAGGCGAGTATTGAAAGAGCCATTTCTCATTATTCAGCTGAAGCGGAATGACACGCAGGTTCTGGCGCGGCGGATGGTTAACCCGTCCAGCATACCCAACATTCTCACGGCACAGCAGACATTTTGGATAGACCGGCGGCGGGAGCAGTCGGGCCATAGCAATTTCCTTCGGACTTTTCTCAGGCTTGGACAAATTGATTGTCATCTCGATGTCACCATAAGGCGAATCTTGCAGCCAGTAGACGTTCTTGGAAATCCGGTCCATCCGGATATAGTTGGAATCTATGCTTAATTTATAAAAGCGATCTGTAGCCGCGGAGATGCCTTTTTCAGCAGCTAAACGATTGAACTCCGCATTTACGTCTGATGGACGGGCCATTAGGAGCCCCATAATCTTAGCATCCAGCAAGTCACGGTAAGTGTCGCTATTCTCTGGAATCAACCCGATTTCAAAACCATAATCAATCAGTGCATCCAGTGGAACCTGTGGACCTGTAAGTGGACTTTGATCGACCTCGCCAACGAACGGCTCACTAAATCCGAACTGATCTAGCAGCACATTACGGCTAAAATCTTCATCGGATGGTGCAATGAGCTGCTCGCGGAGTGCGAACAGAACAAGTTGCTCAATCGCATATAATGCTTTCTGGCCAGCAGGCGTAACCTTATTCTCGTTGTGCATTTTTAATTCTCCTTAAGTAGGATCGTAAGCTCAATTCGAGCTAAATCCCTTATTCTCCGTATCCTTGCGGATTGGCAGAATGCCAGTTCCAGGCGCTTTGAATGATATTTTCCAAGTCAGCATGCTGAGGGTTCCATCCAAGGATAGAGCGCGCTTTGTCGGAGGAGGCTACCAGCACTGCCGGATCTCCAGCACGTCGTTCTTGAATAACTACAGGGATTTCCAGTCCTGTAACCTTCTTCGCTGTTTCAATAACCTGTTTCACCGAGAAGCCAAGTCCATTCCCCAAGTTGAAAATATTACTGTTGCTTCCGCTGCGAAGATAGGTTACTGCACGAACATGGGCATCAGCCAGATCACTCACATGAATGTAATCGCGCACGCAAGTACCGTCTTCTGTAGGGTAGTCGTCTCCGAACACGGCGATGCTCTCCCGTTGCTTCAAAGCGGTTTGCAATACCAGCGGAACCAAATGACTTTCCGGACGGTGGTCTTCACCGATTTTGCCACTAGCATGTGCACCTGCAGCATTAAAGTAACGAAGCGCTACATATTTGATACCCAGTACTTTATCAAACCAAGCCATCATGCGTTCCATGGTCAGCTTCGTTTCGCCGTATACGTTAGCTGGCTCGGTACGGTCAGTTTCTTCAATCGGCACTTTTTCCGGTTCGCCATAGGTTGCCGCTGTGGACGAGAATACGATTTTGTTCACGCCAGCTTTTTGCATAGCTTCCAAAAGACATTGTGTGCCGTATACGTTGTTGTCATAATACTTAACGGGGTCCTTCATGCTCTCACCAACCAAAGAGCTCGCCGCGAAATGAATGACTGCCTCAATCTCGTTCTCAGCAAACAGCTTACTCAGCAGCTCCTTATCACGCAGATCGCCTTCGTACAGCTTGCCACCCAATAGCGCCTCACGATGCCCTGTCAGCAAGTTGTCGATGACTACCACTTCTTCGCCGCGATCCAACAGCTCCGCTACAGTATGAGATCCGATATAACCTGCTCCACCTGTTACTAAAATCGCCATTTGATTACACTCCCTTCAATTCTTGGACACCATTACCGATGCCGCAAACGTAGAACTCACCAACCAAACCAGATCTTGTGGTATACGCCTCGCCTACTTCACGAATAAAACGTTCTACATCATCTTCATGTACCAAGGATACAGTACAACCACCGAAACCTGCGCCAGTCATACGGGAACCGAGTGTACCCGGAATACGCTGTGCTTCTTCAACCATAATATCTAGCTCTTCACAGCTAACTTCATACAAGTCGCGCAAGGAAGCATGTGAGTCATTCATGAACTGACCAAACTGCTTCAGGTCATTGTTCTTTAATACTTCAACAGAATCTAGTACACGTTGATTCTCTTCCACAACATGGCGAGCGCGGCGTCTAACAACTTCATCCGTGATTTTATCTTGATGTGCTTCGAATTGTTCACGGTTGAGCTGTGCCAGATAAGCTAGTGAAGGCACTTCTTTTTGCAAAATAGACAAGGCCTCATCACACTGCTGACGACGCTCATTATACTTGGAATCTACAAGTCCTCTGCGTTTGTTCGTGTTGCCGATAACCAGTTTGTAAGCACCTGTGATGAAAGGTACCAGATTATATTCAAGCGTATCGCACATTAACAGGATTGCATGATCTCGTTTGCCATTAGCAACTGCGAACTGATCCATAATTCCGGAGTTTACACCTACGTACTGGTTCTCAGCACGCTGAGACAAGAGTGCAATCTCAACGGTATCCGTGTCGCC
This sequence comes from Paenibacillus sp. FSL R5-0345, assembly GCF_000758585.1. NCBI lineage: Bacteria > Bacillati > Bacillota > Bacilli > Caryophanales > Paenibacillaceae > Paenibacillus > Paenibacillus sp. FSL R5-0345. The sequence goes on along the minus strand of NZ_CP009281.1, from coordinate 1,801,911 downwards.
GCCTTCAAGCGTCAGGAAAGCATAAGCAGTCACGACTTCAAGAGAAGCCGATGAGGACAAGCCTGCGCCATTCGGAATATCACCATGGAACAGCAGATCGTAACCTTTAGATACTGGAGTGTTTTTCTTCTCCAATTCAACCATTACTCCAACCGGATAGTCGATCCATTCTCCCGTTTTGGCCTTGCCAATTTCACTATAATCAATAGATGCTTCATAAGGAAAATTAGTAGATGCAAAATTCACTTTGCTGTCACTGCGTGGGCGAACAATCAAAGTTGTACCGAATTCCAAAGCTGCGGGTAGCACGTATCCACCGTTGTAATCCAAGTGCTCTCCAATGAGATTGACACGTCCTGGTGCATAAAATACTTGAGCCTCTTGCTCGCTTACCCCGTATTTTTCGATGAATTTCTTATTAAGTTCCTGTGTGCTCATTAATGCCACTCCATCCTTTCGCTGCTTCAGCCAGTGGGAATTAGTAAAGCGTTCTTTATGTATTCATTATAATGTAATCAGTGATCCTCTGATAATGCAATCATGTGTGTAATGTATGGATAAATGTGACTTCCCATAATATAATAATTACACAGAGAAATGATACACCCTAAACTATAAGCCATAAAATGACAATAACACAAGAAAGGCTGTCCCATATGGAGCATACTTATTCCGTAGGATCCAATCCCGTGTATTACGATAAACAAAATCTCCATGTATTGTTTGCCGGTCAAAGTCAGACGATTCCTATGCATCAAGCTGGCCCTAAGATTTACGATTATTATTTACTTCACTTTATAGAGTCAGGCTCAGGTATTTTCCGTACTGAACATCATCAATATACACTAGGACAAGGTGACTGCTTCCTTATTCATCCAGGGCAGCTGGTCAGTTATGTTTCGGATAAAGAACAGCCCTGGTGCTATCGCTGGGCAGCCTTTACTGGGAGCGAGGCTGACGACCTTGTGCTGCAGACTGGCTTTACACCTCAAAAACCTGTGTTGACTACAACGGGTGACAGCGTCATCCCAGGTGCCCTTTCCAGTATCATGCAAGCCTTCAAAGCAAACAAAGAAAGTGCCCACCTAACTTCTCTGGGATATCTTTATCTCATTGTAGGTGAAGCTGCAGATTTGCTCTCTTCTTTCTCCCGTCTTCCCGGAGCTGAATCGCAGGTTAAGCGTACTGTGAAGCAAATGATCCACTACATGGCCTCCCAATACGCTCATCCAGTATCTATTGAACAAATGTGTGATACCCTTGGCTATAACCGGGCCTATCTCTCCCGTGTGTTCAAGCAAGAAACCGGTTTGTCTCCGGTAACATACTTGCTGAAGCTGCGTATTGAGAAGTCTAGACAACTGCTCCGTGAGCGACCAGAACTGTCTGTCGAACAGGTTGCCGCTTCCGTTGGACTCACTGACGCCCTATACTTCTCGCGTCAATTTAAACGCTTTTGCGCCCAGTCACCCACTGCCTACCGCCTCACAACGACCAGACATGTAAAGAAGCCAGATCTTTAAGAGGCTTTTCACTTTTAAAAATTCACTTCTACAACAACAGCCCGGTTCCTTAGCTTAAGGAACCGGGCTGTTTCTCTATTACTATTCCTTCTCTAACCAATTAGATCCTTTACACTGCCGAGTACCTTCCCAATCCGATCTGTAATCAGAAGATCAGCTCGATCATCATAGGGGGTCGGGTCGCCATTCAGCAGCACCGTACGTTTCCCCCTGAAATAAGTAACCAGACTAGCCGCAGGCTGGACCGTAAGAGAGGTGCCACCAATCATAAGCATATCTGCAGCTGCTATCGCTTCAACGGAATTCACCAGCACCGAGTGATCTAATTCTTCTTCATATAACACAACATCCGGCTTAATAATGCCACCACATTCAGGACAGCGAGGGACGATCTCATTGGAACTTAGGAGCTGCTCCAACCCGTAATAACGTGAGCAGTCCATGCAATGGTTACGATGAATGGAACCATGCAGCTCAAGTACCTTTTGGCTGCCTGCCAGCTGGTGCAAACCATCAATATTTTGCGTAATAACAGCCTTAAGCTTGCCCTGACGTTCCAATTCTGCAAGCAGCTGATGAGCACCATTCGGACGAGCGTCGGGATGAATCATTTTACTACGGTAAAAATCAAAAAAAATGTCCGGTGAGGACATAAAAAAAGTTCGGCTCAGCATCACTTCAGGCGGATAAGGTGAATTGTGCTGAGTCTGGTATAATCCCGCTGCCGAGCGGAAATCCGGGATTCCACTCTCTGTTGATGTACCTGCCCCTCCGAAAAAAACGATATTGTCACAGTCTTTAATCCAAGAAGCAAGTGTCTGCAATTGATCCATATGTTGTAGCACATCCTTTCCATTAGTATGCTGATCAGTAGGTGATCCTTAGCTCATTATAGCTAGAAATAATCACATCTGCGTCGATCAAGTGATTTCCATCACCCATGTTGGCGATTCCAACAGCGAACCGCAAGCCTGCACCCTTACCCAATTGCATATCTGCATTACTGTCACCAATAATAATCGTCACTTCAGGAGACAGCCCCAGCTCCCGGCAGGCTAATTCAGCCATTTCAGGTGCGGGTTTTCCGTTTAATACTCTGTCTCTTGTAACTACCGAATCGAAATAATGCGCAATACCAAGCCAATCCAGATGCTCCTGAGTGGTCTTTGCACCATCTGAGGTAACCACACCTAGCTTCAGCGATGCAGCCGCGCAGTGTTCCAGAAAAGAATGAAGACCTTCTAGCGGCTGTGCCGTGCGGCGTCTGCGCAATTCATACATTGCGTCCTTCGCTATGCTCTTTACACGGGTCAACGCTTCATTCCAAGGCACGCCCGCAGCATATAGCTGCCAGGCAAGCACTCCATAACTTTCTTCCTCTGTAGCCATGGTGAGCGGCCCTGCAGGATCATAACCAATCAACTTACCTGCAGCATCATGCTGAGTACCAAGCACTTTACTTCGATCCACAATAAAATCAGTTCCCATAACCGTAAGCTGGTTTTCTATTCCACGAAGAACAAGCTCGGCCCAATTCCCCCATGTGGCTAACAAATCCAATAGCGTACCATCTTTGTCGAACAATATTCCTGAACAGGGAATGCAGTCATCGTTAATGTGTAATAATGGCATAATCCTCACTCCCTTTGTTGGAAAGACCGAACCGGAGACTACCTAAGATTCCCTAGCCAATCCAGCATAGCTCTCACTGTTTCTTTTTGCTGCTCTTCTTCAGAAATGGTTGCATTCCCGTCTCCCTTTTGAGGTCCATAGCTTCCAAACTGAGCGTGATTACCACCGACGATTGAACTATAGACCGTATTATCCGGCAGATAAGAGCGCCCTTTACTGTAGCTGTCTCTGTCAATCACTTGATCCTCAGTCCCTACCAGCGACAATACTGACAAAGTGGTCTCTCGTAGACTACCTTTTTCATCCGGATAAGAGGCTAGAAAAAATACACCTTCCAGCTGGTCCGCATGCTCAACTGCATAACGTGACGCCATGACGCCCCCAAGGGAATGTCCACCTAGAACAAAAGATTGCTTCGGATGTACACGAATAATCTCTTCTGCGGCATCGCCCTTTGTTACTGCTAAATTAAACGGCATTTTGGCGATGTAGAAAGGATGTCCCGCAGCAGCAATGCCCTTCGCAAGCGGGGAATAAGCTTCTGGTTTCACCAGAGCTCCAGGGTAAAATATGATCGAGGCACCTTTAGTAATGGAAGGTTCGAACGAGATCCAGTTGTCATTCTGCTCGACGGTAACTCCACCACTGGAAATCAGGGCAGTTTCTGCTTGTTCGGCTGGTGCATACGGAGTTAAATATTTCCATAACAGCAATCCGGCTATAACAAGAATAATTAGTACAGTTAAACCAATACGACGCTTATTTATTCTTCTCTTCAATATGCTCCACTCCCGGATGTTACTGTGTATAAGAAAATTATAGTGGAAACCCACTATTCTAACAACCTTCAACACATCGCCACATTTGGTACTCATGATAACGCTTTCACTAGTGAGTTAATTCACAATTCAATCGAAGAAAATTTTGTATTTTAAAATTAAAGCATCAAGCATCTTTGGGGGGAAGTCATGGTAGGGGATAACTCGCTAGACACACCTGGAAAGACCTTTTTTCTAAATTTACGTTTTGTTCTCATTGTCACTGTAATCGTTGGAAACGCCATAGAACCACTGATAGGCTCAATGAGCAGCTTGCATAGCTTATATTTGTGGATCTTCAGCTTCCATATGCCCCTCTTCGTGCTCGTTACAGGCTTTTTTGCCAATAAACACCTTACAGGGACGCAAGGCCGTCGCATAATCATGCAAATCGGACTGCAGTACATTATTTTTCAAAGCCTCTACTCTGTGCTAGACGCCGCCATATATCACGTACAGGGTATCCATCATTCTTTTTTCGCCCCCTATTTGCTCTTATGGTTCCTGGCAAGTCATGCCTTCTGGCGTTTGCTAATGATCGGGATGCGTAAATGGACGCCTGCCATGCAATTCATTTTTGCTATCGTTGCTGGAATTGCCATTGGATACCTACAGCTTGATGGCATATGGTTCAGCATTAGCCGTACTTTCGTATACCTGCCATTTTTCGTATTAGGTTATCATTTTCCGTTCCAGACCTTTTTACGCTTTTTTCAAAAAAAGATTAAAGTCACTGCTGCCGCAGTCTCCATCCTTCTATTCCTTCTGTTTGCATCTGGGGGCTCAGAGTTCCCGATAGGCTGGCTTTACGGAAGTATGACTTACATGCAGCTTGGACTTCATGAATGGTACGCAGGAGTTTATCGGTTAGCTGTTTACGGTCTGCAAATCACTGCTGCACTAGCATTTATGGGGTGGATTCCTTACTTGCTCAGCCGGATGACTGACTGGGGTTCCCGTACATTGTATGTTTTTCTACTTCACGGATTTATCATTCGTTTTGCCGCCGTTTCTGGCCTGTACTCCTATATCAACCATTCTATAGGCGCCGTCTTATTAGTGTTCTCCGCAATCTTACTAACCATTCTCTTAGCCCAACCAAGTGTAAAACGACTGATGCATCCTATTGTTGAGCCTCCCGTTGGTTGGATGATCACCCTGCAGCGTGTTGCCTTAAGGCGCTCATTATAAGTGGCCTATCCCCTAGCGGATAGGTTTTTTTATACGATTTAAGGCCGGTCTCCTCATGAGAAACTTCACATTGTCCGGTAGAAAAAACGTGCTCTTTGTGATAGACTCACTAATAACAATGACTTCTCCGTTCATTATAGGCGGGAAACGTTTATACCAAAACAGCGGCATTATTTATAGAATCGGCTTCGCCCTTCTTCTCTAGGAAGCTCGTCCCCGTTCATTCTATAAACCGTATATACGCAGGTCTTTGGAGTTCATTGCGTTAATGCGACACTATATTTCATTGCAATTTATTTAGGGGGGAAATGTCAATATGGCAGCTAAGAAAATGCGTTCAGACATGATTAAAAAAGGCTTTGACCGTGCTCCACACCGTAGTCTCCTGCGTGCAGCCGGAGTAAAAGAAGAAGATTTCGGAAAGCCGTTTATTGCGGTCTGCAATTCCTATATTGATATTGTTCCAGGTCATGTGCATCTGCAAGAGTTCGGTAAGATCGTTAAGGAAGCGATTCGTGAAGCTGGCGGCGTTCCTTTCGAATTCAATACGATCGGCGTAGATGACGGTATCGCAATGGGACATATCGGCATGCGTTATTCACTGCCAAGCCGTGAGATCATCGCTGACGCCTTGGAAACTGTAGTTTCCGCGCATTGGTTCGATGGCATGGTCTGCATCCCTAACTGCGATAAAATCACACCGGGTATGATGATGGGCGCACTGCGTGTCAACATCCCAACCATGTTCGTAAGCGGCGGACCAATGAAAGCCGGCGTAGACAGTAAAGGTAAAAAACTCTCCCTTACCTCCGTATTTGAGGGCGTAGGTGCTCACCAAGTCGGCAAAATCAACGATGCTGAGCTGCTTGAATTAGAACAATTCGGTTGTCCTACCTGCGGATCTTGTTCAGGAATGTTCACAGCCAACTCCATGAACTGCTTGGCAGAAGCACTTGGACTTGCATTGCCAGGTAATGGTACCATCCTAGCTGTAGCTGATGAGCGTAGAGAATTTGTACGCAGATCTGCTACTCAATTGATGGAATTGATTAAATTAGATCTTAAACCAAGAGATATCGTAACTAAGGAATCCCTAGATAACGCTTTTGCACTGGATATGGCAATGGGCGGATCCACCAATACGGTGCTGCACACCCTTGCGCTAGCTCAAGAAGCTGGTATCGATTATCCGCTTGAACGTATTAACGAAGTGGCTAACCGTGTTCCTTATTTGGCGAAGCTGGCTCCAGCATCCGATATTTTCATCGAAGATGTGGACCGCGCAGGCGGCGTTAGTGCCGTCTTGAATGAACTGCTGAAGAAACCAGGTGCTCTGTACGGAGACTGCATGACGGTTACCGGCAAAACATTAGCCGAAAACGTAATCGGACATGAGATCCAAGATACTTCGGTTATTCATAAGATCGATAACCCTTACTCCGAAAGAGGCGGTCTCGCCGTCCTATACGGCAACCTGGCTCCTGAAGGTTCCATCATTAAAGTAGGTGCAGTAGATGCTTCTGTTGGTGGATATCACAAAGGTCCTGCGATCTGCTTTGATTCCCAAGAATCCGCACTCGAAGGTATCGCTAACGGTAAGGTTAAAGAAGGCCATGTAGTCGTTATCCGTTATGAAGGTCCAAAGGGTGGACCGGGAATGCCGGAAATGCTAGCTCCTACTTCACAAATCGTGGGCATGGGTCTGGGTGCTAAGGTTGGTCTGATTACAGACGGACGTTTCTCGGGGGCTTCCCGCGGAATCAGTATCGGTCATATTTCTCCAGAAGCTGCTGAAGGCGGCCCGATCGCTTTTGTTGAGGATGGCGACATCATTGAACTCGACCTCAACAATCGTAAGATTGAACTGCTGGTTGACGAAGAAGTATTGGCGGTTCGCCGTACGGGCTGGAAAGAGTTTGAGCCTAAAGTTAAGACTGGTTACCTGGCTCGCTATTCCAAAATGGTTACCAACGCAAGTAACGGTGCAGTACTGAAGATTTAATTCGCCTAGTTCTAATTGTTCCTAGCATACAAGAGCAGTTCACCTTAGATAATCTATGGTCGGACTGCTCTTTTTTATTGGACATAAGAAAAGATGCCCCACAATCCATTTCTGGTTTGTGAGGCATCTACATTGCCGTTCATTATATAAGACTAATAATATCAAGAATCAATTCGTTACTGTTGCTCCTGGTAATTCCACTTCTGAAAGTGAATCGTTAAGCGACAAGGCTTCCTCTTGCTGTGGTTTACGTTTTCTTACTGACCTTTCATCATGAGGCAGTTGCTGATTCATCTTCTTGAGCAATTCTGAGACAGGCATCAAGATTAGCTTCGGTACAAGGACCTCACTCCGCTCCTTGAGCCTAGCACCACCATCTGGATGAATCACACTTAACAGGATCTTTAAGTAAAACTTGGTGGAGCGTGCGAATAAACCATCCGGCAAATCATGTACACTAAAGCCAAATTTCTCTGGCCCACGGTTTATCATACTAACCCCATAAAGTGCTTTGGCTTGCGCAAGATCCACATCCTTGGCAATGACTTCCGCCAGCATTGGCAACCCTTTCTCCATTCTGCGGATCATTCGAATCGCAAGTTGAGCAGAAGAACGGGAATGAATACCTAATTCGAATAATTGCTTGTTATCAATATGCAGCTCAATGATTTTATCGCCTTTTCTCAGCTGGGTTCCATCACCGAGTTCAACAGGCTCTCCCTGATATTTACGCATTCGATAATGCATGAATGGATCCGCCGGGTTAATCGTCTTAAGCTGGAACAATACTTGAAATACTTGCTCCCAAGCCAACCAGAGTCCTACCAGTACTCGTTTACCAAAGGATAAACGCCGAATCGGTGATTTCTCCGCCATCTTGATCATGTCATCCACTCGAATGCTACGCAGTCCTCTTCTTTGGGCCTCCTGCAGCGTCAGTTCAAGGGCTACAAGCATATTCTCGGGTGCATCCGGATCGGCACCCAGCGTTGTACCGCTATCATGCAGCAGCATTACTTCACCGGGATTCAATCGGGCAAGCATTTTTTCGGTGAGCCGCTGCGCACCAAGCTTCTCACGCCAATCGCCAAACATTACCGACCAAAGAACAATTTCAACTTGGCGACGCTTAGAAATATCGAACAAATTGACAATCCCCCAAGGTGGACGGTAATACGTACTACGCTCGCCTATTATGTTGTAGATAATATCATTCGTGCGCTGAATCTGCCGACGAACGGTTGCGGGCCGCATGAGCCAGTTCGTCTTGTGAACATAATTATGAATTCCAATAAGATGTCCCTCTGCATGTATCCGCCTAATAAGCTCCGGATAACGTTCAGCGTTAGATCCTACTACAAAAAAGGTTGCTTTTGCATCATACTTCTTCAATAAATCCAGGAGTAACGGTGTAAATCGAGGGTCAGGTCCATCGTCAAAGGTCAACGCGAACTCATTCAGCCCAGTTCCTTTACGAAAGACACGGTAACCAAAAATGCGGCTAATCATACCCGGGATAAAAGCATAAAAAGATGAGATATAAAATAACCAGAGCAGCAAAGTCTGCATATGAATTCCTCGCTTTTCCAGAGTTGACTTTGGCTCGCCTTACGTCTGCAAGCAGAACCTGTGATACGGCCAAGTGAAATTAGACAAAAAATACGTTACCCCCTATTTTAACACATGTATCAAAGAAATAGACGTTTTTTAAGTAAAATCATGTACAATGTATTCAACCTGACCTATCAACAATTTAAAGAGGGAGTTGTTTATATCTATGCTGCCGTTATACAAAAAATATTGGCGCACGTTCTTCGACATTGGATTAATTGTCCTCACGGTCTATCTGGTTATGTTTGCCTTCAGTAAATTGTATCAGTTAGCTGCACCTGTATTCCTATCTTTTTTTGTATTTTTGCTTATTGAACCACTTGCCCGTTTCTTGAACCGACGGGGGCTAGCCAAACCATTCGCTTCGGCAATCTCAGTGCTTCTGTTTCTAATCGTTCTTCTAGGTACGTTATTTGGTGCTGGGCTATTGGTCACGATCCAAGCGCTTCACTTTCAAGATAATCTTCCTAAGTATACATATGTGGTACAACAACATTTCGCGGAATTCACAACCTACCTTCAGCAAAAAATCGATAGCCTGCCGCCTGATATTACCGACAAAGTGAATGGATACTTTAAAGATGCCACGAATGTCCTTACTGGATGGCTTGTTGCTTTTCTAAAATACATGGTCGGTGTTCTTGGATCCTTTTCCTCTTTCATGGCCAATTTTGGGATTGCCATTATTTTAGCATTTTTTCTTAGTATGGAAATTAAAGACTGGCGCAAAATCGCCCATGACAAAATGCCAAAAACATTTAAAACCGCTTATGCCTTTTTGCAGGGTAATGTATTTAAAGCCATCGGCTCTTATTTAAAAGCTCAGCTTATTCTGATCAGCATTACCTTTGTTATCGTACTGGTTGGCTTATTCATACTAAGAACCGGTAACGAAATCACTATGGCGCTTATCTGTGCTGTATTTGATGTCTTGCCGCTCCTAGGTGTAACAACGATTTTAGTCCCTTGGATTATCTATCTGTTCATTGTTGGCAATACCTCTTTAGCAATCGGTCTAATCATACTCCTCGCAATTGTACTGATTGTAAGACAACTGCTTGAGCCTAAGATTACCGGGAATTCGATTGGCGTTTCGTCAGCTTTTCTAATGCTGTCCTTCGTCATTCTGTCCACATCTGCTTTCGGTATGGCCGGTCTGATCCTGTCGCCAATTCTGCTTATTCTAATCAAAGAGCTTATCCAACAAGGATATCTTCAGAGCTGGATCTATTTGCCTCAAGAGGAGTTTATCGTTTCGCCCTTTGCCGCAAACGGCCCTTCATCTAAGGGCAAGGCTACTCCTGCTCCTCCGGAGACTCAAGCTTCTGACGAATCCGATAACAAATCAAATATCTGACCGAACAGCTTAATGGCAAGATGCGGACTGTCCGGAGCGACATTCTCTACAGCAACTGATACAGCATATCTTGGGTGATCCACTGGACCGTAGCCGATAAACCATTGATTGTTGCGTGCTATACCCTTAACTTGGGTCTGTGCCGTCCCTGATTTACCTGCAAGGGGCCAGTGTGTGCTTTGTAGACGAGTTCCGGTGCCTTCCGTCACTACTTTGCGCATCATGGACAGTAACTGGCGGGCTGTAGCCTTAGAGATCCTACCTGCGGAGGATGGGGACAGATGACCCGGAAGCTCCTCCAGCTTCTGTCCATTTGCAAATGTGACTCGCTGCAGGATTCTTGGCGCTCTTACTTCCCCACCATGCAGTAGCGTTACGATTAGATTTGCTGCTTGTAAAGGTGTGACTTGCACATCTCGCTGTCCAATTGCAGTCTGTACCCTGGCTCCCTTGTCATCTGGAAGTAAGGTAGTGAAGATGGTCCCCTTTTGCTCGCCGGCTAGTGGTTTTAGAAGTGGGAACCCAAGCGTCTTTTCGGCTTGCCAGCTAATATCTCTTCCAAGTCCTAGCGCAAATGCTGTTGATTGAAGCTGAACACCGCTCAATCGCTCTGCCAGAGCAGCAAATACAGTATTACAGGACACGGCAAATCCTTGCGCCAGCGTAAGGGGGCCGTGTCCCTTTCCTGTCAGGCAAGACAATCCATATTTCTCATATTGCCCTGAACAATAAAAAAGCTCGTCAGCGGAGGTTACACCCGCTTCTAACGCTGCGGCGGCTGTAACGATTTTGAAGATCGATCCAGGAACGGCGGCCTGGAGCGCCCGGTTATTCCACTCCCCCCCTTGAGGAGATATCTTCTCTGGGTTATAGAAGGGTAAAGATACCATGGCTTCAATATCTCCCGTGCCGGTGTCTAACACCACTATGGCTCCTTCCTTCATTCCGGATTTAAGCGCTAGCGCCTCAATCCCCTCCTGAAGCTTCTTATCAATCGTTGTATATAAAGACAAAGGGAAATAAGGATTGCCCGGTGCTTTAACTTGGATGGGGCTGCCTGGAAGGCGATTCCCACGCGCATCCACTTGAACATATGCTTCCGTGTGTCCTACCCCTTGAAGCAAAGGCTCTAATGTCTTCTCTAAACCGTCCGTTCCCGTCATAGGAACTCTAAGACCCGTAGGAGAGGCTTTAGCTCCAGCATGCATGGTGGCTTCCGATAAATAGCCTAGCCATTGCCGACCTGAAGAATTCCCATCATATCTGCGTGCGAAAGGAAGCACGCCTACTCCGTCAATCCCCAGTGCACTCACTTCTTCTGCCTGTGCCTGGGACAACGCGAGGGGTTCTTTTCCCACTGAAGATGGCCAAAGTAAAGGTTCTTTAAGCGAAGAACGCTTATTCAGCAGTTGTTCATAGCTGACACCCAGAATCTCCGCCAGTCGGTGCATGGGTTTCGCTTCTTCGTAAACAACCTTCGTCACAGGTTTCTTAGCCATCTCCTCCTGTGGAAAAAACGCCGCCGTCCAAATAGTTTCCCCGGCAAGGGGTTCATTCTTGCGGTCATACAGACGTCCCCGACCACTGTCCAGTACCGTCTCCCGTTCACTTTGAATTTCCGCCATCTTCGCAAGTGTATATTTTGTTCCAGGAACCGTCTGTTCCTTCATAATTAGTTGAACCCACGCCAGCCTAAGGATCAACACGGCTACAGCCGCAGATAAAATAAGAAGACCGCTGAATACACGCCGGTGTTTGTTATTACGCAATGTCTTCCCTCCTGATCAGACTCCACACTATTATGTCCCACCTACATCCATTAGAATCGCCATAAATTTGCCTTCACAACATCAGTAGCAAAAATTTTTTTCCAAACAAAAACGCCTACGTCGTCCTTGTAGGGACGGTAAGCGTTTGTCCTTCTGTTTCATTTATCACCTCACCAGTAAAGCGTTCGGACTCTCGAGTCCGCAACTCACCCCATAAGCAGCAAAATGCACAAATAGCTGCATCTGAGTCCGTTACACATAAGTAATTGATGTGTAATGTTTATTTTCTGGTAGAGTCGTTGTATTTTGTGCAGCAGAATTTTAAAAATCGTGCTGAATTGTAATTCGTTTGTATTTTGTACAACCAATAAATGAAAAATGCCCTTTAATAGCATATTTCCAGTAGTTTGATTGCACAGAGTGCAGTAGATGTTATTTTATGAGCGGAAATGGCGTTTTCTATTGTACTATCTGCAATGTAACGTAATGTTTGCCTTCAGATCAGTAGGTTCGTAGGGTCGTTTCTCGGGCTTATCTAGACTATCTTCAGATGCATCTGGATTATTTTATACTGGCTTCATGCCGCTCAAAACAAAGAACCGCTTCTCCTAAAGGAATAAGCGGTTCTTTAATTTAGTATTCTGTTAAGACTACTCTACACGCTGAACTTCGATAATTTCTCCTTTAACTGCAAGGATGCATCCTCCAGCTTCAAAGAAAGCTCTACCAAATGATCACTTACACTTTGTTGCTCTCCACTGAGTGAGGCAACCTCTTGAGATGCAGCTGATGATTCCTCAGCTATTGAGCTTACGTTGCTCATCGAATCGGATAGAACCTTTTGCGATTGGCTCAGGCTGTCCATCGACACAGTTACAGCATTCAGACGTGCGATAAAATGCTGCATCTGATCCTGTACAGATACGAAGATATCGCTAGTGCTCTGCACGGAGGTCATTTGCTGATTAAAAAGCGGTGCAACTTCTGATAGAACCACAACTGTCTCGTTCATATCTCTCATTACGGTATCTGTTATTTCTGCCACAACAGCAATAGACTCTTTCGATTGATCAGCAAGCTGGCGTATTTCATCAGCTACCACCATGAATCCGCGTCCAGCCTCGCCTGCTCTTGCTGCTTCAATGGTGGCATTCAGAGACAAGACATTCGTCTGCTGAGTAATATTTTGCATCACATTAAGAACCTTCATAACGGAAGATGCCGTTTCTGTCAGCTCGTTAACCTTCATCACAAGCTGATTCGTCTTCAGGCCCGTCCTATTCGTCTCATTAAGTAATTCTTTCAATCTGTTGAAACCTTCCTCACTGAGTTCGCCGATGCTGTGTGCAGTATGATCCATCTCGTGAGTAGCTGAATTGACTAAATCCATCTGTACCGAAATTTGCCCCGTCAACTCATTGCCACGATCAGCTTCCAAGGCTAGACTTCCAGCACCACCCGCAATTTCTTCCGTGGCCGCGGCAATATCCATGGCTGCATCAGCTGTCTTACGTGATACACCGCTAAGCTCATCGGCGGTTTCCAGTACCTTCTGAGCTGTTTCATTCGTATGAATAACCAGCTCTGTTATCCGTTCCATCATCATGTTAAAAGAGCTGGATAACTGACCGATTTCATCACGTGAGGTGATATTCGTACGCACTCCTAGATTCCCTTCGGCTCCCTCAGACATCAGATTCTTAAGTCTGGTCAACGGACGAGATACCATTCTTACCATCCAGTACCCAATCAGAATCGCGATAACTGCCGCTACAGCTACGATAAGATAGGTAGTCTTGAGAATACGCAGCGCGTCTTTCGTCAAGTTCTCAGCGGGTACAACACCAAGTAATCGCCATCCCGAGGTTTCTAGTGTTCCATAGACAGCTAATATGGATTTCCCCTTCTCATCCTTTGTTGGCAATGACCCTGCTGTATTCTGCAGCCCCCCCAGAAGCGTTCCTCCCAGATTCAAATATGTATCCGTCCCCACTTGCTGAGAAGAGGCAATCAATTCATCCTTATTCGTCAGCAATTGCATGTAGGAGCCTGCTCCAAGATCTACTTTACGAAGCTGATTTTCTAATTCGCTAATTCTGATATCACTAATGACTATGTATCCCGAGCTTTTAGAATCACCGGCAATCGATTTAGCCAAATGGAAAACACCTGACGTATTTCCTTCCTGGCCCTGTAACTCACGTGGAATCCATACACTCTGCGGCTTCTCCACTAGCTGCTTAAACCATGAGGATTCTTTGAAACTCTCAATAAAAGCATTATCTTTTGTACCCGCCGAAGAAATTGGAAAACCTTCATTCATCGGAATAAGGTATACGGCTTCCACACCGTTTGAAGCAGTGAGCCAATCATTTAGCTCCGCACTAACCTGATTAGACAGTACCTTACGTTCCTCATTACTTGTAGTGGGATTATTCCCTTGTTTGAGTGCATTTTGAATTTCATTGTTGTACAAGATTCTTCCTAGACCATCCTCATAACGTAACAATTCCACATCAAACTTCTCAGCGGTTTGAACGACTGTCTGTTGATTGGCTGACAGCGCATTAGTCTCGATCGTATGCTCTGCTACGGAATAGGAAGTGTAGCCAAGCGAGAGCACGAGCACCATCGTCGAAACAAAGAAGATGAGAAAAAGCCGCACCCCAATGGATTTGGATGGATGCAGCTGGAACCGTCCTTTTTCTTTTTTCACTTGTACTTTCATCTAATCATTCACCACCGTTGTCGTCTGTTATGCCTACTGGCTTATCGTTTACAAGGTCATGAACATTTGTAACACCCGATCGGAAAGATATGGCAAATACTCATGTCCGTACTCATAATAAACCATAAGCTCTTTGGGCGCTAGTACTTTGTTGTATGTGGCAAACTGCGTTGAAGGTGGACAAATCACATCGGATAACCCTGTAACCCACAACATTTTGGCTTGAATTCGCTCCGCGAGATTCTGAATATCGATGTAAGCCAGTCTATTAAAAATCTCGTCTTCACGTAAATGATGGGGGTCAAAAAAGCGGAAATAATAGTTAATTTCCTCATAAGCTGAAGTAGTAATATCAAGCTCCCAAGCCCGTCTATAATCTGAAAGAAACGGATACACAGGAACGGCCATGCTCACACGCGGCTCTAATGCTGCACAAGCTACAGTAAGCGCTCCGCCTTGAGATAAACCAAAAGCACCTACTCGTGCTGGATCAACTTCTTCCATAGACATCAATATTCGAGCAGTCTGCGCTGTATCCAGAAACACATTACGATAGTAAAGGTTGTGCGGATTAGGATCGTCAATGCCGCGAATAATATGTCCACGAATGGTTGTGCCTTTTACAGTTAGATTATCCTCGGAAAGTCCGCCCTGTCCCCGGCAATCCATCGCAAGGACACTAATCCCATGGGCCGCATAAGTCACCTTCTCCATCCAATCGCCACTGTCACAGGAATATCCGTGGAACATCACTACACCGGAACCTTTTTCTGACCCTCTTTTCTTCGGTCTTACATATTTACAATGGATTCTTGCTCCGCCAACGCCGGTAAAATAGAGATGAAAACATTCTGCCAGCTCGCTGACAAACTCCGCAGGCTCTAGTTCATACTCTAGTGACTGGGCGTCTAGATCACGCAAAGCCCGCTCCCAAAATGAATTGAAATCATCCGGCTTTGGGCTGCTTCCGTTATAATTTTTCAATTGTGACAATGTCATGTCGCTTCCCATATTAAGATCCTCCTTTAGGTTTTCCCTCTTAAAAATAATGGAAACGGAAAACCCTCTGAATCGGATTTTCCGTTCGTTTTACTAATAACAAGAGCTCGATAATTGCACTTTCTGCAACTATTTACAGCAAAATATATGTGTTGTTCATTTAATTGCAATCTATACAACTAAATTTGCTCACAGCAGGGATTACGAGGCAAATCGCCTGAGATAAGTGTACAATATGCAGCTATTTACACTAAACATCACCAAACAGGTTAGTTTAAGTGTACTTTGTGCAATAGAATCACTCCATATGAGCGTCAATCGGTGTTCTATTGCACTCTGTGCAATCACTTGAGCGAAAACGAGCATAAAATCTATTTTTGCGGAAATCCATTGCAGAGAGTGCAATAGATTCTATTTTTCAGACAAAATCGAAAGTTTCTATTGCAAAGAATGCAATGAAAAGCCCAAATCAATGAACATAGAGCGCGTAACGTGCAGAACCCAGCATCAAAACACAGCGCCAAGCATCTACCCAATTTCACTCTAACAAAAAGTTGTTCCCAAAAAGATTGCTCACCCTATTAGATTTTGCCTAAACCCGCATCGTCCCCAACCTCTTCATGGGTGTCGATCACATAGTTGACGATTTCATCAACCGTTGTATAAGCAACGCCTACATAAGTATCAGCAGCGCCATAATAGATAGCGATATGACCGGTTTCTGCATCATGCAGAGTAGCACATGGGAAAAGAACGTTATTAACAAAACCTCTTTCCTCGTACCATTCTTCCGGTGTTAATACGAAGTTCTTTGAGCGATATTTCACCTTCGAAGGCTCATTAATATCCAAAATAACCGCGCCCATGCTATATACAAGACCGTTGCAGGTTCCAGTAACGCCATGGTAGAACATCAACCAGCCTTCTGTAGTTTCAATCGGTGCAGGTCCGCCGCCAATCTTGACACTTTGCCACCAGCCTTGACCACCTTTACTCATCACATGGCGGTGTTTACCCCAATATACAAAGTCAGGACTCTCACTAAGGAATACATCACCGAATGGTGTATGACCACTGTCACTTGGACGGGACAACATCACGAAGTTATTGTTGATTTTTCTTGGAAACAATACGCCGTTCCGGTTGAAGGGTAGGAATGGGTTTTCCAAGCTGATAAATGTTTTGAAATCTTGTGTTTTAGCTACACCGATTGCTGCACCGTAGAAATCAGTACACCAGATAATATAAAATGTATCTTCGACCTTAACCAGACGTGGATCGTAAGCATAACGCGGCTGATAAGGTTTACCTTCTTCATCTATAAATTGGATCGGCTCATCATCAATCTTCCAATCCAGACCGTCAACACTATGTCCCATACGCAGATGTGGGCGAGTTGTGTTATCTTCTACACGAAATACTCCGATAAAGCTACCTTCATACGCAGCAACCGCACTATTAAAAATACGCGCCACACCTTTTGCAGGATTTCTCTTGATAACCGGGTTATCATTATGTCTCCAAATCGGATTCTCGTAGCCAGCAGGCTTATCCTGCCAAGGCATATTAGGGATGTTAATTGCACTAGCTCCTACCAATTTCACTTCACTCATTAGTATTCCCTCCAAATGTATGCAACCTATCGAGTTGCTATTTTATCTAATAAAGTTATTAAATCTACTAACTCACTTTACTGAACCTTGCGAAAATCCATTGTAGATATACTTTTGCAACGCGGTAAACACAACCAATGTCGGAATAATTGCGATCATAATCGCCGCACATATGACTTCCCACTGTGATCCATATGGACCTTTAAACTTAAAGAGTGCTGTCGAGATCGTTTGGAGATCTGTTTTCGGCATATATAGGAAAGGCGTGTAAAAATCGTTATAAATATTTACGCCCTTCACAATAATTACTGTCACAATCGCCGGCTTCAGCAATGGCAAAATAATTCTCCAATAAATCGTCCAATAAGAAGCTCCGTCCAGCATCGCGGATTCATCCAGTGATTCGGAGATCGAATCCAGGAACTGCATAAAAATATATACAGCGATAATATCCGTACCGAGGTACATTACGATAGGTGCCCATCTGGTATTAAACAAGCCCAAGTGATTGATGATTTGGAAAGTCGCCACTTGCGTAGTAACACCCGGAATCAGGGTAGCAATCAGAAACATACTGATGAGGACTTTACTGCCTTTAAATTTGAAACGAGATAAAATGTAAGCCATCATCGAACCCGTTAACGTTGCACCCGCAATAGAAATCACAACGATAATGACTGTGTTCTTAAAGCCTAGAAGCATTTTCCCGTCTACAAAAGCCTTTGTGTAGTTGGAGAAGTTCAACCAATTTTCAGGCATAGTTAGCGGCCCGGTTGAAGAATACTCTGTTCCTGTTTTTAACGAAGCGAAAAATACGACAACGATAGGTATCAACGCTGCAAGTGCTCCCAAAATCAAGGTGAGATATTTGAATATACTAGCAGTGGTATATTTTGCTGAATGCATAGTTTATTTCTCCTCCTTGATCAGAACGCGCTGCAGAATAGTAACTAATAATACAATTCCAAGCAATACTACGGCCATCGCTGACGCTAATCCAACTTTGCTGTATTTGAAAGCCACATCTACCGTCTGAATAACAAATGTGCTACTTCCGTTAGAGCCGCCTGTCATGACATACGGAATTTCAAATACACCAATCGCACCACTAATAGCGAGGATTAGATTCAGTTGCAGAATTCGTTTGATACTTGGCATAATAATATGAATAAATTGATGCCACCTATTTGCACCGTCAATATCAGCGGCCTCATAAACATCCTTACCGATCGATGAAATAGCGCCTAGGAAGATCAGGAAGTTCATCCCCATATATCTCCAAAGTGATGCGCCGGCAAGCGAGAAGTTTATCAAATTCGGATTGAGAAGCCATTTTTGCTGTAAACCGCTAAGTCCGATCAAGCTTAGAATCGTATCCAGAGTTCCTTCCGGTTTGAAAAAGAAAAGGAAGATAAATCCGATCGCCACACCGTTTAGCAAGGTTGGAAAGAACAAAATCCCTTTGAACAGATTTTTCATACGAACACTAAAGCTTAGAATCGTTGCGAAATATAAGGCAAGCCCCATCTGAATAAAGGTGGTAAAGAAATAATACAAACTGACTTTAAAAACAGAAAAATATTCGGGATTCGTAAAAATGGTCTTGTAGTTCTCAAACCCGATATACTCCATATTTTTGCTTAGTCCATTCCAGCTTGTGAAGCTATACCGAAACATATTTATAACTGGATAATAAGCAAAGGTGAGCAGTAATACGATCGGTACTAAGGAGAACAAGAATATTATCGCGATCCGTTGATTTCTATAACTCAAATTTGAAAACTTGAACACCCGATACACCTCCAGAAGAAAGCTTCCTCATTTAGTAAAGACTTAATTAAATGTGAAGGGGGAAATGCCCATTAGCATATCCCCTCCGACATTCACTACAGCCTATAGCATTTAGAATACTTATAGTTTTTACTGTGCTGTGACTTTTGCGCGGGCAGCTTTCCACTTATCGTTAAGATCCTTCATGATATCGTCATAGGATTCTTTTCTGTTACCGATCGCTGCTTCAATAATGCGTTTCTTGAAGTCTGGCTGCCAAGCACCAATTTCAGCTTGCTTGTCGATTTCATCGGACCAGCCTTCTTCACCAGCTTTAGCAGCTGCAAGTGTGTCAAATGTTACTTCAGTGCCTTCATATTGTTTCAAAATTTCGGGAAGCTCAGCACCGATAGCCGGACTCATACCACCACCTTCGGTGGTAGGGTAGCCAGATTCGTTAATGAACCAATCCACCCAAGCTCTAGCCGCTTCTTTGTTTTTACTGTGAATGCTAACACCCAGATTGTAGTCACCTGCAAGTGGTACAAGCACTTTTTCTGCATTCGTAGGGAATGGCATAAAGCCAACGTCATCTGGGTTAGCAGCAAGGCCTTTAATTTGACCAATCGCCCAAGATCCAAGAACCATAGTACCGATTTTTCCGTTTGCTAGATCTGCTTTGGAAGATTCCCAATCTGAAGTCGTTGGGTCTTCTTCAATCAAACCTTTTTGTGCTGCATCATATAGAATTTTGTACAGCTCATAGTGAGGTTGACCTGGAACATAGTTATCGTCGCTAGCAACTTGACCGATATTGACATAGTCACGATTGCCGGCAACCGTAGCCAGATCCGCTTCCCATTGCGTTAATGTCCAGCCCGCTGCGTAGTTTGTGTACAAAGGCACTGCTTTTGTCTTATCTTTAATCGATTGAAGAGCCGTCAAGAATTGTTCAGGGGTTCTTGGAACCTCTGTAATCCCAGCGTCTTTGAAGACCTGTTTATTGTAAATCACACCATTAAAGTTGATTGTCATTGGAATTCCGTAGGCAACGCCGTCTACTGCACGCTCTTCCACACCTGTATACTGCTTGCTCATATCTTCGAGTTTACCCAGTGGTTCAAAGAAATCGGGAATATCTTTAATTGCTATACTTGTAGGTAACAAAAGAACATCGCCGTAGTCACTAGTACTCATCCGGATTTTAATTTGATCTTCGTAAGTTGCAAGCGCCTCAAAGTTTACTTTTACATCAGGATATTTTTCATTGAACTTAGCCGCATACTCTTTGAATACGGTATCAACAATATCCGTTCTTTGAGTAATTACTGTAATATCCCCTTTAATATCTTTGGCTGCCGTATCCTCAGCTGGAGCTGAAGAAGCCTCTGTGGATGTCCCCTTATTCCCTGTGTTCTTTGCACCCTCATTGTTGGAGTTGTTGTTTGAGGAACAACCGCTAAACAATCCCGCAACAAGTGTCAGTGCCATTAAGCTCACTATTGTTTTGCCTTTTTTCATGCTTTTACGACCCCTCTCTTCGTTTCAAATCTAATTTTTAGTAGATAACAAAATAATAACTTTTATCATCACAAATAGTTGAAATGAGTATTTATCAATTCCACAATTATTGAATTACTCATGAAAACAAGTGATGATATCGCTTACAAACTCATTATAAATCTATTTTTAACGCAAAACGATGGTTTGAATTGCTTTTTCTGGTCTTGTATTTGTTATTTTTGTTTTTGTTATTTATATTCTGTTATATAATTTATCGAAAATAACCACAAAAAAAGAGAGCTTATCGCCCTCTTAAATAATAGCTTCCTATATAAGTCTAAAACTCTCGTTCCATTTTCGATATTTTACAGCCGCTTTTATAATCCTTTGGTGTCATACCACACATTTTCTTGAACAATTTATTAAAATAAACAGGATCACTATAACCTACTTTATCGGCAATTTCATAATTTTTCAGGTCAGGATGCTCCATCAGCAATTCTTTCGCCTTAGTAATACGAATCCGAATTAGATAATCGGTTATAGTTAGGCCCGTCTTTATTTTGAACAAACGGCTGAGGTAGCTCGCATTCATACCGACGGTCTCCGCCAAGCGCTCGAGTTCGAAGTTCTGATCATACTCCCTCTCCAGTATGCTCTTAGTCTGTTCAACTACGTAATGCTCTCCACCGTCTGCCGCTTGAGAGAACATCTCCTCCTGGTCTTTGACGTTCTTTTTCTTCGCACCCTCTACTCTCTTGAGGAGTTCATATAGCTGAGTCTTATCAATCGGTTTTAGTAAATAATCCATCACCCCATGACGGATTGCTCGGCGGGCATATTCAAATTCACTGAATCCACTAAGAACGGCAATAGGCATATCCTCCATCTGTCCTCTAACCTGTTCAATTAGCTTAAAACCATCCATTCTAGGCATTTTTATATCTGTAATAAGCAGATCCATATCCTCTCGGGATAACTTTTCAATATGCTCCCAAGCTTCCAACCCGTTTCCGTAGGATCCAATTACATGTACGTCTAATTCCATCCTGGATGTGATTTTTTCAAGCCCTCTGCGAATGACTTCCTCGTCGTCCGCAATCATAATATTTATCATTTGAGTACTTCCCTCCAGTTGTATCGGCCAGTTATTATGATTGCGCTATCATCACGAATAGTATTCTCCCCATCTATTACGTCAATGTAGGATTGCGCTCATTTATAGTCTTGTATTTACTATAACGAAAGTTATTCAAATTTCCCAGCCGCAACTATAAATTGTCCTTGAAATCATCTTCGAAAAAGTATATAACTAAATTAAGTTGTTATTATAAACTAACAAATTAATAATAACTATATAACAAAATTAAGATTTGCTAATTTTTCTCTTTTCTATTTTCAATGTAAGGTGGGGATTTCCAATGCGATTTAACAACGAATACATTGCAGGTGTAACCTGGGGTTTCTCGGGTACTCGTGGTTCATGGAAAACAGAAGAAGCGGAACGTTCGATGGAACTCATGTCTTCAGTTACTGGAGCGAACTGGACAGCTATTGCTCTTAGTGCGCTTCAAGCTACCGCTCATTCAACGGAAATTCCCTATTGGGAAACTCCAACCGTTAGTGATGAAGAAGTGAAATCGGCCATCAGTAAAGCGAAATCATTACAGTTAAAGGTATGCCTGAAGCCGATTGTTAATTGTGCTGACGGAACTTGGCGTGCTCACATTAACTTTTTCGATAAGGATGTTCCTTGCGAGCCTAAATGGTCTGAGTGGTTCAGCTCATATACCAAATTCATTCTGCACTATGCCTCCATCGCTGAGGAAACAGGCTGTGAGATGTTATGTATCGGCTGTGAGCTTGTACAAACGGATAGGCGGGAAACTGAATGGCGCACACTTATTGCTGAGGTTCGGAAGGTTTACTCAGGAATTCTTACTTACAATTGCGACAAGTATCAGGAGGACAACGTAACCTGGTGGGATGCGCTCGATGTGATTTCTTCAAGTGGGTATTATCCAGCTAACGATTGGGAAGCTCAGCTCGACCGGATTGAGAATGTAGTGCGATCACAGAATAAGCCTTTCTTTTTCATGGAAGCCGGTTGCCCAAGCCGGAGCGGAAGCGCCGCTATTCCTAATGACTGGACCTTAAAGGGTGAACCGAGCCAAGAGGAACAAAGCAAGTTCTATCGGGCAATGTTTCAAGGCTGTGAGCGCAGAGATTGGGTTCAGGGCTTTATGCTCTGGGACTGGCCTACTCATCTTTATCCCATTCATGAAGCTGCTCAGAATGATGATTATTGTATGTATGGCAAGCAAGCCGCAGGGATTATCAACGAATATTTCACCTCAAAAATCAATAAGTAATGTGAGGAGTGACTAATAACCAATGATTAATTCACCAGAATTATGGATTACCCAGCTTGAAGATGAGCTGCAGGGTAATATCCTCAGTTTTTGGATGAAACAAACGAAGGACAAAATTAATGGGGGATTTGTTGGCGAGATTGACAATCAGCTGAACACTAGTCCTGACGCGGAGAAAAGCCTTGTGCTTAATGCCCGTATTCTATGGTCCTTTGCGAGCGCTTACCGGATTTACGGCAAGACAGAATATCTGGCTATGGCAGAACGTGCCTATGCCTATCTGATGGATCACTTCATCGATAAAGAGTATGGCGGTTTATACTGGATGGTCGATGCTGAAGGCAAACCTGCTCAGGAGAAAAAACAGATCTACGGCCAAGCTTTTGCTATCTACGCATTGGCTGAGTTCTACCATGCAACCGAACGATCTGAGGTATTGGATGAAGCGATTCAATTGTTCCAGCTTGTAGAGAAATACGGCTATGATTCTATATATAAAGGTTATGTTGAAGCTTTATCCCGGGAATGGCAAATCACGGATAACCTAAGTCTTAGCAGTAAGGATATGAATGAGAAAAAATCTATGAATACGCATCTGCATGTGTTAGAGGCTTATACCGGACTTTTTCGAGTATGGAAGTCTAAGGAACTAGAGAGCAAGCTGGCTGAGCTAATCGAAACAATGCTGGATCATATCATTGATAAGGAAGGCAAGCATTTCCATCTTTTCTTAGATGAAGCATGGACTGTGAAATCAGATATTATCTCCTACGGACATGATATCGAAGGTAGCTGGTTACTTGTGGAAGCAGCAGAAACGCTTGGACATGAAGAACTACTGCATCGTGTACATACAGTAGCCATCTCCATGGCAGAGGCCGTTCTTGCGGAAGGCATAGATAACGACGGCGGAATATGGAATGAAGCAGACACGAACGGATTACTGAGCAAAGAGAAAGATTGGTGGCCGCAAGCCGAGGCGGTTGTAGGATTCTATAATGCTTATCAGCTGACCGGTGACAGCAAATTTAACGAGGCTGCCCAAGCCTCCTGGACTTTTATTGATAAATATATGGTAGATCACCAGTTAGGCGAATGGTACTGGAGTGTAGATGAGAATTACCAGCCTTTAGCTCATGCTCCAAAGGTTAGTGCCTGGAAATGTCCTTATCATAACAGCAGAGCCTGCTTCGAAATGATCGCACGACTGAAATCAACTATAAAGGAGACTGTATAATGTCATTATTTCAAGAACGCAAACAACAATTAACAGATCGTTATGAAACACTGATCACCCGTAAAAATGAAAAGCTTCCTTATGGAAACGGTATTTATGACCGCTATGCTTATCCACTGCTTACCGCTGAGCATGCTCCCCTAATCTGGCGTTACGACTTCAACCCAGACACCAACCCTTTCTTCGCGGAAAGAATCGGTGTAAACGGTGTATTCAACCCTGGTGCGATTGAACTGAACGGCAAGTTCTATCTCGTAGCCCGCGTTGAAGGTAATGATCGCAAATCTTTTTTTGCTGTAGCTGAAAGTGACAATGGGGTGGATGGCTTCCGCTTCTGGGATCACCCAGTCGTGCTGCCTGAGACAGAAGTTCCGGATATCAACGTCTACGACATGCGCCTCGTAAGCCATGAAGATGGCTGGATCTACGGTCTCTTTTGTACAGAACGCAAAGATCCAAACGCCCCACACGGCGATCTTTCCAGCGCAGTAGCACAATGTGGTATTGTTCGCACAAAGGATTTGAAGACCTGGGAACGTCTGGCTGATCTTAAGACGAGTTCTGCTCAGCAGCGTAATGTGGTGCTTCACCCTGAATTCGTAGATGGAAAATATGCCTTCTACACTCGCCCACAGGATGGCTTTATTGATGCAGGCTCCGGTGGCGGTATTGGCTGGGGACTCTCGGATACCATTGAGGATGCCGAGATTACGAGCGAGACTATCATGGATGAACGCCACTACCATACCATCAAGGAAGTAAAGAATGGTCAAGGTCCTGCACCTATCAAAACTGCAAAAGGCTGGCTGCATATTGCTCATGGTGTACGCAATACCGCTGCTGGGCTTAGATACGTGCTCTATGCCTTTTTATCTGATTTGGAGGAGCCAAACAAAGTCACGCATTCACCAGGCGGTCATTTCATCGCACCAGACGGTGAAGAACGTGTCGGGGATGTCTCTAACGTCGTGTTCTGTAATGGTGTGATTGCACGTGATAACGGTGAGATCTACATTTACTACGCTTCCTCCGATACTCGCATCCATGTAGCTACAACTACCGTTGACCAAATGTTAGATTACGTGCTGAACACTCCTGAGGATCCGCTTCGCTCATATGCTTGTGTACAGCAACGTATCGCTCTCATTGATCGTAATTTGGCACTGTAGGGTTTGGCTTTTAAACTTATACAGAAAAAAAAGCGTCCTCAGTTAAAGTTTCTACTGAGAACGCTTTTTTTCTTCTTACTAGACACGGGCAGGTGTACCTTGATGGAAATACATCTTCCATTCTCCAGATGTAGCTCAAAATGACTCAGTGTCATTCGAACAATTCCTAGTCCTTCTTCAGGAATACCATCACTTTTATACCACGTTCCACCCGAACTACCAATTTCAAAAAAATCGTCGGCGAGCAGCTTTGATATTTCTTCAGGAGAAGAACGAATTTCTGGCTTTAATAATTTTTCTTCTAGCTCGCGTAAATAGACCTCTAGCCTAGCCTCTCTCGTCATTCCCGATCACCTTCGATCTCACTTTGTCTCATACAAAGCCCGGTATTCATCCTCCAGCATAGACATCAAAATCAAGTTATGAAATTCTCCATCAACATAAAGAGCATCCCGCTCCACACCATCGCGTTTGAAACCGAGCTTCTCATAGACATGAATGGCTCTTGGATTAAATGGATACACACCAAGATGGATGCGATGCAGCTTCAAGCTTTCAAAGCCATATTGCAGCATTTGAGTCATAGCCTCAGTACCGTAACCTTTCCCTCTATGTTCATGGCTACGAATCCCAATTCGAATGTTTGCGCTGCGGTTATCCGGATCTATTTCATTCAGCACCACTTCTCCGATAAGCTCATCCGTTTCCTTGACGATAATCATAAGATCCACACGATCCTCAGCTGGAACACTAATTTTTCGAATCCAGTCCGCAGTTTGCTTGCGAGAGATTTCTCCTTGTGACCCCGTTAGACGTCCCATCTCCTCATCAAGTAAAAAGTTATAATAAGCCTCCAGATCGGTCGCTTCTACAGCACGCAGAATAATATGCTCGCCATCTATCTTTGGCATTGTATTTGCTTCAGTCATAGCATTTCCCCCTAAACTACCTTCACCATTATATATTTGTAAAACTAATTTCTAGTCGCGCGGTTTATCCACAGAATCACGATGCACTATGTCTGCTGCGATCAGGATCTTCTCCAGTGGCGCAGAGGGATGCCCAATCCGGCTTAGCAGCTTCTCCACTGCCGCCCGGCCCATCGCCTCTTTAGGGACATGTACAGTAGTTAGCGGCGGAACACCTCTTGAGGCATCCTCAATATTATCAAAGCCCGTAACCGAGATATCCCCTGGAATATTAACACCTTCTGCCTTCAGGATATCACTGACCGAGAGTGCTGTTTTGTCATTGGCGCAGACCAAGGCGGTTGGGAGTGTCTTCGCTTTTTTCCGCTTCATCACCCAATTTTTAAAATCCTCTTGGAATACATCTTCCTCCACCCCTTCCAAAAAGAGATTTGAGTCGTCTTCCAAAGGCAGTCTTATCCCACTCTCCTCCAGCGCACTCCGAAAGCCAATCCACCGGTCACGGAAGCTGCGTGAGAATCCAATATTCCCGATAAAATGCATTTGGGTATGGCCTGTCCCCATCAAATGATTAGTCAGCCGAGCCATCGAATCCACATTGTTCGCGAATACAGTATCACTTGGAATTAATGGATCTTCATGGTCAATCAACACCATCGGCAGACCGATGCGATGTACCTCAAGCAGTAAAGAAGTGGAGATTTCACCCACACCTACCAAACCAAGAATTCCGCTTGGGTTCAAGATATTAACAAAATTATCTGCACGGTTCTCAGAGATGATCACCATTCCTAGTCCTTCTTGATCCAGAGCAAGAGCAATACCGTCCACAATCTTTCCCCAATACAAGGAATCCTGAGTCTGTGAGCGGATATTCGGCATTAATACAAGCACAGATTGCTTATTCCGATCACTTCCCGCCACCGGAGGCGTTCGTTTAATACCTTGGACAAAAGCGTTCTTTTGCGTAAAATAGCCTAACTGCGAAGCCGCTTGAATAACTCGTTCTCTGGTCATCTCATTAACGCCAGCTTTACCCGATAGTGACTTAGAGACAACAAATTTAGATACACCGAGATGATCGGCTATTTTTTGCATGGTGACCTTTTTAGCCATATTAAACCCTCCAGATTTACTTGAAATTTATGTACTTATATATTTAAGGCTGTGAAGCCACCTGTGTTTCCGCTCGCGCTTCCTTCCATTTGGCATTCAGTTCATCAAAAGCCTTCTGTAAATCAGGTGCAGCAAGTAACTCCTGAATATAATCACCGGACCAAAAGGATAGCTTGGCACGATTTGCGATATCAATGAATGCATCACTCTGAACTGTGGGATCAAGCAGCTTCGGTTTGTAAGATAAAAACTCTTGATACTGCGGCATAAAAGGGTTTAAGCTGCCGTCAGCAGGGAGAAATCCCCAATCATCTTTATAGGAAGTCTCCTTCACAAAAAAGTTCAGCCAAGCCATTGCAAGCTCTTTATTCTTGCTATATTTACTTACCCCCATGAACCAGTCTGAATTGATCGGCGCATAATGAGAGTCACTATTATCATATGGAAATGGGAAGAATCCAATATCTTCTGGCGAAGCTCCAACATCAAGGACTTGTCTAATTGTCCAATTTCCAACTAAATACATCCCTGCTTGACCCTTGGCGAGCTTAGTCTTCGATATTTCCCAATTGTTCGAGAATAGTTCATCTTCAACATAACCTTTAGATATTAGGGTTCTGGCAATAGAAATCGATTTCCCCCATTCATTATCAAGCTGCCACGGGCTATCTTCATTTACCATTTTATTAAGATATTCAGGGTCGCCTGCCATATAGTTAACTAGAGTATTCCCCCATTCACGCAGTGGCCAAACCGCCCCATAATTCATATATAGCGGGATAACTCCAGCCTGTTTCAACTTAGCACAAGCCTCATAGAATTCATCTAGTGTCCGTGGTACAGAAGTGATCCCTGCTTTTTCGAAAGCTCTCTTATTATAGACGATCCCAACCGTGGTAGTTCCCGTCGATACCCCATATCTTTTGCCCTCATAAGTAGAAAAAGAAGGGAACCGTTCACCAGCAGTTGTTTCCTCATCCAGCGGCTCGAAAAAATAATCCAGCTCCTTTGCAGGGAGATTTACCGGAAGCAGCAGTACATCACCCGCATCCTTAGTGGACAGCCGTACCAGAATATCCGTTGCATAGTTGGACAGACCTTCAAATTCGACATTCGCCCCGGGGTATTTTAGCTTGAATTGATCTGCGTATCCTTGAAAAGTTCCGTTCTCAATCAAATCTATTCGATTGGTCATCATGACTATAGTGCCGGATAAGTCAGACTTCACTTCGTTTCCAACTGGAGGTGCTGGTGATTCCGTCTGCTTGGTGTTGTCCTCACAGCCACTTATTGATATCAAAAAGAGAAGAAGCAGTACGGTACGCATAGACCAGTGTAATCTCATCCCCTTCAACGGACAGCCCCCTCTGATTTCAGTCAGGTAATCAAATCATTTCCGGTTCCAGCAGCGGTAGCGACAAAATAACATCCGTCCCTTGTCCAAGCACACTGTATACCTCAATTCCATATGCCGCTCCATAATGAAGGCGCACTCGTTGCTGTATATTTTTCATACCAATCCCCCCATTGATGCTTTTCTTAGGAGGACTTTCTTTCTGAAGCCCATCGTTCAATCTCTCCAAAGTGAGCTTATCCATTCCACAGCCATCGTCCTTAATATGAAACAGCAGCATTTGCTCAGTAATCTCGCAACGAATGCTTAGATGCATTTGCGGTTTGTTATCATCTAAGCCATGATAGGCTGCATTCTCTATGATCGGCTGGAAGACCAGCTTGATAATAGAGTAATTATCTAGCTCCTTCGGCACGTCGACGTCGAGTACGAAACGATTAGGGTAGCGACAGTTCAGCAGCTCAACATAATTGCGTACATATCCAAGCTCTTGCTGCATTGTCGTTTTACCGCTCAAATCACTTGTACTATACCGTAGCAGTTTACCTAAAATAGAGATCATATCCGCAGCTTCAATATCATCATTAAGCTCAGCGGTCATCCGGATCGACTCCAGCGTATTATAAATAAAATGAGGATTAATTTGACTCTGCAGAGCGTGAAGTTCCGCTTCCTTCTTCTGTTCTTCGATTCGGTAGATATCTTGAATTAACTGCCTGATCCGAGCCAACATTCGATTGAACTGATGTCCGAGCAGACCAATCTCGTCACGCCGCCTAACCCTAAACATCACATCCAGATCGCCGCCCTGAACCTTTTTCATCAGATGAATCATTTGGGATAGCGATTTAGTGAGCGCAAAGGAAAGAATAATGGAGATGATTAGCGCCAACACAATGATACTTAATGTAGCAGCGAGTGTTGCATTACGAGTCACCTTCACATCCCGCATCAGCACATCCACAGGAATGGAGATAATGGCCTTCCAATTGCTCTTGTTAGAGCTTGAATAGATATTGAGAAATTCTTTTCCGTTGACTGTATCATAGAAACTTCCGGATATCCCATCGACCCTTTTGAATCGCTCTGAATCAGATACATCTGTGGCAAGAAGCTTTTTATTGCTGTCGTACACGACCATCCCATTTCCATCAACAATCAGAGATTGGCCATGTGTTACTTTATCCAACTCTTTAACTCGATTCTCCAGATTGCTAATATTCGCTTCTACCGCGATCAGCCCAATCGGATTTAGCAATCCATCCACGATTTTGCGAACAACAGTAAAAGCATATCGAGTACTCTGCAAATTACTCGTAAACGATTGGGTGCCAAACAAGAGTGCTTCTCCGCTGGAATCCTTCGTCTGCTGACTCCAGTACGTATAGCTTTGATCAAGGTCAAGCCGCACTCCACCATCCTTGGCAGAATAATAGCCATTCCCATGAGCATCAAAAATATAAACCGTGTTCGCGCCTCGCTTAATATTGTTAATAAATGAAATATTACCTTCTATTCCCCGCTGAATGGATAGCAACAGATCAAAATCTCCAGGCGACAATGAGGCACTGCCTCCTTTCCCACCCATGATCTCTTTCTGCTCATAGTACCGGTTTGAACGAATTAAATTTTGTTTAATATCGTTCACATAGGCTGGCATAGATGAAATTCGCTTCATATCTTCGATATAATCATCTACTCCATCCATCATTTGATCGATTAGCTTCTCAGAATAAGCAATAGTGTTGCCCTGAATAGACGCTGAATAACTCTTATAAGTAAACACACTAATGAAGGTTAGCGGAAGCGTAATAATGATTAAAAAGACGAGGAGCAGCTTGCGTTCCATGCTCATGTCCCCGATAGCGGACCACCAGCCAAAGATGCGTTTACCTTTCATAGGGTCCTTCTCCTTAAACCTTTTTACTAACTTGTTATTATTAATTACCTAACAAAATTATTATACGGGGAAGTTCTTCTTTATACAATAACAAAACCGCTTCCTCATAGCGAAGAAGCGGTTTTGTTAGGAAGACCATATAATGATTAATAAGGGATCCTATTACTTTATAGTGAATAATGACAGCTTGTCCTTCAACTGTCCTGAAGCACTTTCCAGCTTGCCTGATAGTGAAACGAGTTGATCACTAACACTTTGCTGTTCGTTACTGAGTGAAGCCACTTCTTCAGAAGTCGCTGAAGATTGCTCAGCTACAGCACTGACGTTACCCATCGCTTCTGACAACACAACCTGTGAATGATTTAAGCTGCTGATCGCTGTTGTCACCGATTCCAGACTAGTAATGAACTCATCCATCTGTCCCTTTACGGATACAAAGATATCACTCGTACTCTTCACTGAGCTTATTTGCTCTTTAAAGAGAGGGGCCACTTCAGATAATACAGCTTCCGTTTCGTTCATTTCCATTATGATCTTGTCGGTAATTCCGGCTACTAGGGCGATAGACTGCTTTGATTGGTCGGCAAGCTGTCGCACTTCACCTGCTACCACCATAAAGCCCTTACCAGCTTCACCTGCACGTGCAGCTTCTATCGTCGCATTTAATGACAAAATATTCGTCTGCTGTGTGATACTCTTCATCACGTCCAGCACCTTAATTACTGAAAACACCGTTTCTTTCAAATGATTAACACGCTCTACAAGCGCACTTGTCTTTTCCCCAGTACGGCTAGTCTGATCCAATAAATCCGTTAATTGTTTAGCACCTTGCGCACTGGCTTCTCCTACCCCACGAGCAGCCTCGTCCATCTCAGAGTTGGCACTGATCACAGTCTGCATTTGTGTAGCTATCACATCTGTAAGCTCATTCCCACGTTCGGCTTCAAGTGCCAGACTGCCTGCTCCTCCGGCGATTTCTTCCGTCGCGGCTGCGATCTCCTTCGCTGAGATAGCTGTCTTGCGCGATGCTTCTCCAAGCTCCCCAGCGGTCTCCAGCACATCTCGAGCGGTTTCTGTCGTTTGCGATACAAGCTCAGTAATACGCTCCATCATCAAGTTAAAGGATGCTGACAGTTGACCAATTTCATCCTTAGACACATATTCTGTGCGTACACTTAAGTCTCCACCTGCACCTTGAACCATAAGATTCTTCAAACGTGCCAGTGGGCGAGCAATCATACGAACCATCCAAATTCCGATGAATATCGCCAGCAGAGCCGCACCCGCAGCTGCAATAAAAGTTGTCAACAGAATCGGACGTGCTTCCTTCACAAGCTCGTCTGTAGGAACTACACCGGTGAGCTTCCAATCCGCACGCATCATCGGATTAAACACCGCCAGAATTGGTTTGCCGTTAGAATCTTTGACATCTAGACTAGTGTTATTCTTCTTGCTCTCTTTGATAAAAGTAAACTCCGACGGCTTTCCTTCATCCTTCTGATCGGTAGAAGCCACCACTGTTCCATCAGGAGTCACCAATTGAATACGGGAGCCGTCTCCAAGCTTCACGCTTGCGAAAGCTTCTTCCAACAGTGCATTTTTCATTACAATCATGATTATGTAACTATCATTTGATCCCAGATTTTTAAGAGATCTCACCATAGCGATATCCTTTTCTTCATTTCCTTGAACGGAAGTGGAGAACCAAATATTTTTGGCACCGCCTTTGTCACCGTCTGAATAATATGGATTATATTCTTTGGTGCTGGCTAGAACCGTCTTATACCATTCTTGCTCTCTTAATCCATCAAGATTAATGCCACCACTACCACTTGTAACAATATCTTGATCAGGTGACTCTGGAATCAAAGAGACACTGATAATATTAGAATCTGTTGTAGTCTGACTGGATAATTTCTTACTAATGGAGCTTGTAGCTTCAAACTTTTCATAAGACGTTTTGGCATTCACCAAAGCCCTAAGATCCGTTTGCGTTTGTGCATCAAAATAAAGCTGCAATGCCAGGTTCTCATACTGTTTCAAGGTAATATCCAGCTTCTCAGCAGTCTGAATAATAGTCTGACGATAAGCTTCGGATACGTTATTCTTTATCGTTGTTTTTGCCTTTGAATATGATATTAGTCCAAGTGACATCACTACGATTACAGTGGAGCAAAGGAAGATTAGAAATAACTTCACTCCGACGGATTTGATAGGATTCACTCTCTTGATTTGGCTTCCCCAACCCAACACCATATTCTTAGCATCTAGCTTTGATGTCTTACCTGTGCTTGCTTCATTGCTCTGTACATTTACGGATTTCTTATTATTTTTCTTCATCTCTAACCTTCTCTCTTTATGCTTTTCACTAATACTATCTTGATCAGGATCCCCATCATGATCATCTACCCGCTAATATTAGAGGACATATGAAAGCGCTAACTATATTATATATCGGTATATTAGGTCTTTTTTCTTAGCTTTAATACACTTTTTTTATAACTTTTAACCTATGTATTTTGAGGCAAAAAAACTTCGTTCGTTCTGCCCTCCTTCTTGGATTTATTTGTTAGTTACTAATATATATAACTTATTGTTAGCTTTGTCAAAAGAAAAACAGGGATGCTCTTCTAACAAAGAACATCCCTGTATCCTATTAAGATTTTCTCTTACGCATCATATCAAAGTATGCTACTGGTTGATCTACCTTCATGCGAACACGTTGCAGAGGATGACGGGCTACATCAAGCGGGTTGCCTGCTTCATCCCATATTTCCGCTACAGTCTGCTTAAAGAACGTATCATTCGGTCCGAAGAATTCAACTTCCTGACCAGGCTTGAAGTGATTGCGTTGCTGAATTAGTGCCATTCCACTCTCAGCATCGTATTCTAGCACAAGTCCGGCAAAATCATAAGGAGCTGCTTTTTCTTCCGGCTCATAGATATGATCTTCATGATCCGGAGTATCATAGAAGAACCCTGTGTTAAGCGGGCGATTCGCCGCTTTGTTCAGCTCGTCCAGCCACTCTTGCTTCAACTCGTACCCTTCCGGATCAGCCATGTAAGCATCAATGGCTTTACGATAAGCATTAACGACAGTAGCTACATAGTGAATCGACTTCATCCGTCCTTCGATCTTGAAGCTGTCGATACCGACTTCAATGAGTTCAGGGATACTTTCCAACATGCACAAATCCTTAGATCCCATGGAAAAGGGATTATCCCCTTGCTGATGCAGTGGAATCTGAGTTACACCCGGAAGTAAAGGTGCCGGAGATTGCACTTCAGCTTGATCTTCTTCAGACACCCAAGTGCCTTCAGGACGCGCATCCTCGAACAGATCATATTTCCAGCGGCAAGACTGGCAGCAGCCTCCGCGATTGGAGTCACGGTCTGTAAAGTGATTGGATAATACGCAGCGACCTGAGTATGAGGAGCACATCGCACCATGGATAAAGCTCTCAATTTCAATATCGACATGCTTCTTAATCTCGGCGATCTCTTCCAGGCTTGTCTCACGCCCGAGTACTACACGTGGTAGACCTTCTTCTTTCCAGAAGGATACGGCTTGCCAGTTCAGTGTAGATTGTTGAGTACTCAAATGCACCTCTAATCCAGGTACTAAACGGCGCGCTGTATCTACAATGACTGGGTCAGCTACGATAATGGCAGCAATACCGACTTCATATAGGTTACGCAGATATTCTTCAATCCCTGCGACATCTTCATTGTGAGCATAAATGTTCGTTGCAACAAATACCTTAGCGCCATACTTCTTCGCGAATTCAACACCTTCACGCATTTCCTCAAAGCTGAAATTGTCTGCCCCTGAACGCAAACCGTATTTCTGCCCTCCGATATAAACAGCATCCGCACCATAATGTACTGCGAATTTTAATTTTTCCAAATTACCGGCCGGAGCTAGGAGCTCCGGTTTGTCCAGACGGTAACGTTTGCCCTTGAATTGCGGCTTTGTCATGGTTCCCATTCCTGTTCTCCCCTCCATCGCCCCGCAAAGTGATGTCTACACTTGATTACAAGCATTTAAGTCTTTGCAGGGAAATAAAAACTGTCTTAAATTAAACTTAATATACTTGCTCTTTATAGAAAAATCCGAAGCTTAGCTCCCGTTCTGGATCCTGCAACGTTCTGATTGCTTCCATCCAATCCTCTTGAAAAGAATATCCTTCTGGGTCAGCTGCATAGAGATCAATAGCTTTACGATATGTCTTAACAACCGCCACATTATAAGCTGTTGATTTCAACAATCCTTCAATCTTAAAACTCTGTACGCCTGCAGCCATAAGGATATGAAGATCCTCCAAAATACAAATATCATCCGAACTCATAATATGTGTACCGTTCACGTCTTCATAGATCGGGAACTTTTGGTCATCTCGTTCTGCCTCAATCAAGAATAGACCACGTTCCTTGCCAAGACTGCCCCCTTCAATTGGACGTCCTTGATGTGACATATAGCTTTCTACAAGCTTACGCTTGGAATGATATATATTGGTCATGCCGTGAACCTGAACCTGTGCTTCTACCTCTAAAAGCGGAACCATTTCCGTCATTTCATCCATATTCAGCTCACGGGCAAGAACAACGCGACTAGCCCCTTTACGCCCCCAATAATTCGCGGTTGCGTAATTGGTAGAGGTCATTTCTGCATTCCAATGCAGATTCATCCCCGGCGCTTCCTTTTTCACTGTAGTCAACACAGCAGGATCACCAAATTCAACACCATCAACACCAAGTTCACCTATAGCCTTCACATAGGCAGGAAGCTCTTCGAGAAGAAGGTTGGACATGAGCCCACCTAGTCCAGCATATACCTTGCAGCCACGCGCATGTGCCATTTCTACGACAGCAGCTGAATCCTCCAGAGAAAAATGTCCGGCAAGACGCATGCCGAAACGGTCATCCCCGATGAGCAACGCGTCGGCTCCGGCATCCAGCAAAGCAGCAGCTTCCTCTAAGGATGCTGCTGTCGCCAACAATTCCGGTTTGTTAGTCATGTTGTACCTCCTACTTGTACAGTTGTTTCAACCGCACCACTCTTCATTTTAATATTTTATTTCGATTCTTGCTTACTTTTTTCGATATTGGCTAAATGTTCCTTGTAGGTCTTAGCAAACAAATGGCCTTGTGTACCATCTTTCTTAGTCACATAGAAGTAGTATTCAGATGCCTCAGGTTCAAGTGCCGCCTGAATGGAAGCCAGCCCTGGATTACTAATAGGTCCCGGAGGAAGCCCAATATTTCTATACGTATTATAAGGACTGTCAACTTCCAAATCTTTATATAACAGTCTTTCCTTCTGTTTGTCGAGCAAATATTGAACCGTAGCATCAATCTCCAGCTTTTGCTCCTTCTTTAAGCGGTTATAAATCACGCCAGCGACTAGCGGTCGTTCACTATCTACCACGACTTCACGCTCAACTAACGAGGCCACCGTCAACAGTTCATGCAGCGTCATTCCACGTGCTTCAAGCTTCTGCTTCCAGTTCGGGATCGTATCCAGTTTCTTCTGGAACTGATCCAATAACGCTTCTACAACTTCCTGCGGTGTACTGTCCTTAGCTAGTTCATACGTTTCTGGGAACAAGTATCCTTCAAGACGATGGCGAAGATTCTTATCCTGTGGGATACCTAGAAGATCAACTCCCTTTAAGCCCGCACCGGTATCCATTATTTCGAGAAAAATAGCAGCCTCCTGATTCCACGCTTCAGCAAGCTTCTTAGCAATCTGCTCAGCAGTATATCCTTCGGGAATTGTAAAGGTTATGGTCTCTTCCTTAACAACATCACCAGCATTTAACCTCTCGATGAGCTCGTCATAGGTATCGCCTGGACTAGCAACATAAGTACCAGCCTTGAAGCTAGAACCTTCTTTGGTCCATTTCAAATATCCCTTAAAAAAAAG
Source organism: Paenibacillus sp. FSL R5-0345 (assembly GCF_000758585.1). Classification (NCBI taxonomy): domain Bacteria; kingdom Bacillati; phylum Bacillota; class Bacilli; order Caryophanales; family Paenibacillaceae; genus Paenibacillus; species Paenibacillus sp. FSL R5-0345. Next base: position 1,765,392 of record NZ_CP009281.1, on the reverse strand, counting down.
ACTGTTGCGAATAATGCCATTTTGTTCGAGCAGGTCGGCTATTTCCGCACTGCCCATGCCCTTCTCTATCGTAAATGTTACGGCAGGTCCTGCAGGCTTTACCGGCTGCATCCCGTTCCAAATGTACCAAGCGCCTCCGCCTCCTGCTGCTACCAGCAAAAGAATAACGATAAGCACAGTACGGATTGCGGATTTCAAGTCAGGTTCCTCACTTTCCGACTATAAAGTATAAAAGTGTATTACTTAAAATTCAATACATATCTCAAGAAATGCTCTACATAAGGAAGTCACTGTAAGAGTTACAGGGAATTACTCCCTATATTTCATCAGCTCAAGGCATGATCCCGGTTATTCCTTGAAATTATAGGGAGTAATTCCTTATAATATCAAAACACCAACCAATCCCTCTTACTTATGAGGAGAATTCCCTATAAGTAAGAGGGATTGATGATCGTACCTGAATCTCAGGAATTAATAAGTTGAATTCTCCAAAAAGAACATCACATATACCAAGCAAAAAGAGCGCGGAATTCTCCGCCCTCTTCCGTACTCGTCATAAATGTAACGTACATGTTTAAGACTTACTCTGCGTCATCCACTGGGAAAGTCATCTCATCATATAGTTCTGAGATATCTTCCCATTCTTCATCGTCAACGATGTTCTCTAATTCCGGAAGTCCGTTAGGAGAGACAACGATACGCAGGATTTCATAATCCACGTCTTTACCAGCGCCTTGCAGCACAGCATAGCCGCGACCACCGACTTCAAATTCGGCAATAATATCGTAAATGGAAGACTTGCCCTGCTCATCTTCCAGTTCTACTGTTTCTCCGTAGGCTTCTTTAAGTCGAGAAGTCCATACCGCTTGATCAGCGGATCGTTCAGTCATTCTCAGATCCTCCGTCCAACTCGTCAACCAGTGTGTTGAAAGTCTCTTCGACAATCGCCCACTCCTCGTCATTATCGATCATGAACAATTGAAGATCGTCGCCTTCTTCCACATAACGGAACGCATAAACCTCATCGGTTTCCTCGTCCTCGGAATCAAGCGGAACCACCATCATGTACTTAGCGTCCGAGCCATCAACCTCAAACTTCATAATGACCTCGAATTCCTCTTCATTACCTTCCTCATCGGGAATATAGATAATTTCCGGTTCTTCCTCTTGGCCAATCTGTTCGTTTGTCATTTCCTCGCACCCCTCACCTTTTACTGTTAGCATCCAAAAAATTTTGCAAAATCAGGGCTGCAGCCATTTTGTCCACAATCCCTTTGCGTTTCTTCCGGCTGACGTCCCCTTCAATCAGCACCCGCTCTGCGGATACCGTCGTCAGACGCTCATCCCAAAGGTGTACGGGCATTGCAAATTGCTCCCGCAGCTTGTCAGCGAACTCTATGCAGATTTCGCCCCGGGGTCCTACTGAGCCGTTCATATTCTTCGGTAGACCAACTACAATCTCTCCAATTTCGTGCTCCGTAACAAGTTCACGAATACGTTCGAACTCATTACCAGTACCGCGGCGCTCAATCGTTTCAAGAGCTTGTGCCGTCCATCCAAAAACATCGCTTGTGGCTACACCGATTCTACGGTCGCCGTAATCCAGTCCTAACTTCTTCTTCATCTGGGATTATCCACCTTGTGATTGACGAGGTAGAATCTAACCAGCTCTTCAATCAGCTCATCACGTTCTTTTCTCCGGACCAAACTTCTCGCATTGTTATGACGCGGAATGTAAGCTGGGTCTCCGGAAAGTAGATACCCTACGATCTGATTGATCGGATGATACTCTTTCTCCACCAGTGCATCGTATACAGCGAGCAATATTTCCTGGGGAGAAGCTTCCTTTTCGTCGCCCTTCACATTGAATTTGACCGTTTTGTCCATGGAGTCCATTTGTGACACCTTCCTTCTGCAAAATCACCCTATCAGGGCGGCTTCGCAAAGTTGCTACTGTGCAGCTCACTTGCTTCCTTTATCATAACATATTCATAGCCCAACGAGGAAATCCTACGCGTGGAATAACGCTTTTTTTGGTATTTCCTCTACAAAAATAATGATATTTTTGGCTTTTAAGCTATTGTCAAGCACAACTTTCCATGAAAATCTAACCACCTGTTAATAAAGAGTAGCGGTACTGATGTCAACCTCTCAGTACCGCTATGTTTTTTCGTAATACGTTTAAATTAAGAAATAGTTTCGTAATTTTAATTTATGCTAGGGAAGCTATTAATTCTTCAGCTTTAGCCAGTGCCTCACTAAGCTTGGAAGCGTCTTTACCGCCAGCTTGTGCCATATCTGGACGTCCGCCGCCGCCGCCGCCGCATACTGCTGCAACTTCTTTAACGATCTTACCAGCGTGGAAGCCCTTTTTCACCAGATCCTGTGGTACAGCTACAACAAAGTTCACCTTATCGTCCATGGCAGCACCCAGAACAAGAACAGCATCCGGAAGCTTGGATTTCAATTCATCTGCAGTGGAACGCAATGCATCCATATTTCCTGCTTGAACGGCAACAGCAAGAAGCTGCGTACCTGTGCCAACCGTCTTCACACTGCTCGTTAGTTCAGCAGCAAATGTTGCGCTCAGCTTAGATTGCAAGGATTCATTCTCACGCGAAAGCTCACGGACTTGGTTATGCAATGCTTCAATCCGTTTTGGAACATCATTCAAAGAAGACTTCAGTAGACCTGCAGATTGCTTGAGCAGATCCAGTTGACTCTCAGTGAACTGATAAGCGTAACGTCCAGTCACTGCTTCGATACGGCGCACTCCAGAACCAATACCACTTTCGCTAAGCAGCTTGAAAATTCCAATTTGAGATGTGTTGGATACATGGCATCCGCCACAAAGCTCAAGGCTGTAATCGCCGACTTGAACGACACGGACGATATTACCATACTTTTCACCAAATAGTGCCATAGCACCCATAGCCTTAGCTTCATCAATCGGCTTGTTCTCAATGACTACATCAAGACCACGCCAGATTTGTGCGTTCACGCGATGCTCGATGTCGCTTAGTTCTTCCGGTGTAATCGCTCCGAAATGGGAGAAGTCAAACCGTAAACGTGCGCCTTCCACTAACGATCCTGCTTGGTTAACATGGCCGCCGAGAACCTCTTTGAGCGCTTTATGCAGTAGATGGGTAGCTGTATGGTTCTTCACGATATCTTCACGCTGTGCACGATCTACTTCAGCGCGAACCGATTCGCCTACTTTCAATTCTCCAGCTTCCACAGTTACCAAATGTACATGTTGACCGTGTGGAGCTTTGAACAATCCTTTTACCTTAGCTGTAACCGAACCGCCAGTAAGCACACCCGTGTCACTCACCTGTCCACCACTTTCAGCGTAGAACGGTGTTGCCTCAAGAATCACTTGGCACTCTGCGCCTTCGCCAGCAGTGTCCACCAATTCGTCACCCACAACAATAGCCATAATCTTCGACTCTGTTACCGAGTCATTATATCCAACAAATTCACTTTTAACCGTCAGATCCGCCAATGCGCCACCCTGAATCTTCATGCTGCCACCGTCATGACGTGCTGCTCTTGCACGGTCACGCTGTTCTTGCATAGCGGCATCGAAACCTTCACGGTCTACAGTTAATCCTTGCTCTGCTGCGAAATCTTCAGTCAAGTCAAATGGGAACCCGTAAGTGTCATAAAGCTTGAATGCATCGGCTCCAGCAATGGTGCTGAGGCCATCCGCTTTTGCTTTAGTGCTGATCTCCCCCAAAATAGCCAATCCGTCAGACAATGTCTCATGGAAACGTTCTTCTTCTGTACGGATAATCTTTGCGATATATTCACGATTCTCGACAACGGATGGATAATACACACCCATAATCTCGCCAACAGTTTCCGTTAATTCATGCAGGAATGGACGATCCAGACCCAAGGTTTTTCCGTAACGAACGGCACGGCGTAGCAATCGACGGATAATATAACCACGACCTTCATTAGAAGGAAGTACTCCGTCACCTACGGCAAAAGTAACCGTACGCACATGGTCAGCGATAACTTTAAGCGCGATATCCTGCTCAACATTATCTTTATAAGTTACACCGGCAAGCTCAGCAGTTTTTTGAATAATGGGTTGGAACAAATCGGTATCGAAGTTGGAATCTACATCTTGCAAAATGGAAGCAAAACGCTCTAATCCAGCACCGGTATCAATGTTCTTGTTCGGAAGCGGCGTATAGCTGCCATCCTTGTTATGGTTGAACTGTGAGAACACTAGGTTCCATACTTCAAGCCAGCGTTCGTTTTCTCCGCCTGGATACATTTCTGGATCGCTCATGTCGCTGCCGTAAGCTTCGCCGCGGTCATAAAAGATTTCCGAACAAGGACCACAAGGGCCTTCGCCGATATCCCAGAAGTTTTCATCTCCCAGCTTAATGATGCGTTCTGCTGGCAAGCCCACTTTTTCATTCCATAGCTTGAATGCTTCTTCATCCTCAGCATACACAGTTACGGAGATGCGTTCAGGATCGAAGCCGATCCACTCCTTGCCAGTTAAGAATTCCCAAGCCCATGTAATAGCTTCTTCTTTGAAATAATCGCCGATAGAGAAGTTACCCAACATTTCGAAGAACGTATGGTGACGACGTGTCTTCCCTACATTCTCGATATCATTGGTACGAATACATTTCTGTGAGTTCGTCAGGCGCGGATTCTCAGGAATCTCACGTCCATCAAAGTAAGCTTTCAGCGGTGCCATACCTGCGTTAATCCACAGCAGCGATGGATCGTTATGCGGTACGAGGGATGCACTAGGTTCAATCTTGTGACCTTTACTTTCAAAAAACTTAAGCCATTTGGAACGAATTTCACTTGCTTTCATTATTTACAGCTCCCGTCTCATCATTAATTCGGCGTATGCGCCAGATTACACAAATTTTCTAAAAAATAAAAACAAAAAAACGCCCCTGAATAATTCAGGGACGATTAATATCGCGGTACCACCCTGGTTATCGCCTTAACCCGATTCACGGGAAAATTGCAGACGATCGCCTTGACGCGGCTGATAACGGGTGCCCCCGGTGAGATTTGTGATCCCACACTCCGAAATTAGCTTTCCACCGGCCTGTCTTCAAGGTTCTCACAGCCATTACGAAACGCTTTCGTAAAGGAACCTGTTCTCTGATCAAGCCATCCTCCGGTGTACTTCATTTTCATCAACGTTTTATCCGATTTACATTTTAACATTTCAAGTATAGCCAGTGCCCCTGCATCTGTCAATCCGGGGGGTAGCTAAGGCTAAAGTGAGAATATATGATTTTTGTAATGGTGAACTCGAACACTTAAAGAATATAGTAAATCTCAGATATCATTTGGGAAATTATGTATTATATATGATGTTCTAGAATACGCAATGCTCGGGTAAAACCTAAGGAGGATTACAAATCATGCTGCGCAATAAAGTAACTGAGGAGCTATCGATTGTTAAAGTTAAGCCTACATCAATACGCTATATCGTCAGTCTCATTTTTATTCATATTCTCTTCACACTAACGGTTAACCTTGTCCTTTTTGCAAATGGAACTTTAAGTGTTATTGCCAAAAGCACAAACGGATGGATCAACGAAACGTTAGCTGCAAATCTGTTCGGCCTTGTGTTAGAAGTGGTTATTTTCTTATGTATAATAGCTAAATTATCACCTAGTGATATTGGGTTAAGAAAAAATAAATTATTAGCAGGACTTATCGGTACTTTACTATTTTGGCTTGCTATAAACATTGTTGATTTAGGTATGACATTACTGACTCACTCAAGTTTAACATTCAATAATGATATCTTTACGAATTCGAACGTCGTCTTCGGTGGATTTCTGGGTCAGATTTTCGGAAATGCTTTACTGGAAGAAGTTTTGTTTCGGGGCTTTCTGCTAGTTCAAATTTATCTTTTATTAAATAAAGTCAAAAAAGTCAAAACCAATACTTCACGCATTGTTTATGCAATGCTTATCTCACAATCGATCTTTGCCGCTATACATATCCCAAATCGGATCTATTCAGGATTAGTCGGAATTGATTTTGTTTATGATTTTATCGTTCTAGTAATCCTAGGGATCATATTCTCATTACTCTATGTCCTAACTAAGAATCTATTTTTCGTGATTGGCGTCCATTCCTTAATGAATGTTCAGATTATGTTTTGGGATAGCAGTTTCACTTATACAGCAACTTTAATCTGTGTATTGTTACTGGCTTGTCTTTTAATTTGCTTCAGAAGAAAGAAATTCCGAGCGGAGAAATCGATGGATTTGAGTCTTCACTAGCAAATCCCTCCCCACATACTTCGGAAGCAGACGATAACAAAACGTAGGGCAGCGACTCTCAAGTAAATATGAGAATCGCTGCCCTGTGCTTTATTTTTACGTTTTTAATATAAAAGAGCTACGTTTCCGTCAGCAGGCGTAGGTAGTGTATCCTATCAACAATTCTAAATCAGCTTGTGTGCAAACCACTTTTTGCCTTTGAAGCGCCACAGAAAAATGCCCCCGCGAACGGCCCACTCGCAGTTCATTGCCAACCAGACACCCATGACACCGTAACCTAGTACGATCCCAAGGATGTATCCAAAAATCACCCGAAACAGCCACATCGTCAGCATCGAGGTAATTGAGGTGAAGCGGGAATCTCCCGCTGCCCGCAGCGCGGACGGCAAAATAAAGCTGACGGCCCACAGTGGAACTTGGGCAATGGAATTCACCAGCAGCACCACAAACAGATCGTCAATGATCTCGGGAGGTGGGGAAAAGATCGATACCAGCGGGTGGAATAGCGGCATCAGAATCAAGGCGATCAACGCCAAAGAGCCGGACCCTATCCAGAGAAAGGACTTGATGAACTTTCTGGCTTCAGAGACATTCCCCCGCCCGATACATTGGCCGACCACCGTTACAATAGTTAGCGACAGCGCGCTGGCTGGAATTTGAAACACCAGAGCCAGAGAGCCGGCAATGGCATTGGTCGCAATGGCATAAGTGCCTAGGCTGACAATAAACACCTGAGTGAGCAGTTTACCTCCATTGAAGAACATCTGCTCCGCCGCGAACGGCACGCCGATGAACATGATTCTCCTCAGCATGGTCAGAGGGATTCGGAATAGGTCACGAAAACGCACCCGCAGGGTCGTATCCACCTTGAACAGATACACCAGGGCACAAACCATACCTGCATACCGCGCGATATTAATCGCAAGCGTCATCCCCAGCACACCCATGTGCAACAGGTTAATGAAGACCACGTTCAGGATAACATACAGCAGGTTCATGATGAGCGACAGCATCAAAGAAGCTCGTGTCTTGCCCACTCCTCGCAGAGCTCCGCAAACCGCCTGAACCACCGCGATACCCAGATACGAGATGCTGCTGCCGATCATGTAGATGCGGGCATTGTCCAGCACTTCGGGTGAGGCGGTTCCGAACAACAGGTTCAATATTGGAGTATGTAATCCCATTAGCAACAGACCAATTCCCAAAGCGATCAGCGACACCGAGGCGACCGAAGCCGCCGTAGCCTGGGACACCATCCGGTCGTTTCCGCTCCCTTTATACTGCGCGACTACCACTGTTCCCCCGGTTGCAACCGCCACGAACACATTGATCAGAAAAATATTCAGCGAATCCACCATATTCACTGCACTGACCGCCGCCATTCCGGACGAGCTGATCATTGCGGTATTTACCAGATTCAGTCCAATAATGAAGGCCTGGTCTATCAGAATTGGAATAAATAAAGCTATAATTTGCCGATAATCCATCCCCTCCCCAGAAAGATATTTCTCTAGTAATCTTTTCTTCTGAAGACTAGCCCGAAGCTGCTGCATAACATATCACATTCTTTTCTGTAAAATGGAAAAAACTCTTCATCCGAAGAGCTCTTCAACAAATTATACCCATTATACCGTGGGCACTTTACATTCAGTTTACTATAGATACACTTTTAAGTCTTTAATCAGGAGTCAAAAAACAACAACTGTCCTTCACATATTTGAAGAACATAATCTTCATCTTTGGAGAACATAAACTTCATCTTTGGAGTACATAAACTTCATCAGAATTATGCAGCTTCAGACCATCAAACCATAGAATCATTCGTTCAAAAGTATTGGCAAAAGTCTTTAAGCGGATTGCGTTATGCTTGATGATTATGATCGATCTTTGCATTTACGCAAGAAAAACGCCTGACGGCTTCCTTGGAGGTAGAGTTACAAGCTGAGTACATCCGTAATTCCATTTTTCGCATACACTTGGCTCGTTTACGTTATCGTCGGCACATTGTATTCAGTTTTTCGCATACATTAGGCTTGTTTACGTTACCATCAGCACATTGTATTCGATTTTTCGCATACATTGGGCTCGTTTACGTTACTGGCAGCACATTGTATTTGGTTTTTCGCATACATTCGGCTCGTTTACATTACCATCAGCACAATGTATTCAGTTTTTCGCATACATTTGGCTCGTTTACGTTACTGGCGGCATATTGTATCTGGTTTTTCGCATACATTCGGCTCGCTTACGTTACCGTCGGCACATTGTATTCGGTTTTTCGCATACATTCGGCTCGCTTACGTTACCGTCGGCACATTGTATTCGGTTTTTCGCATACATTCGGCTCGCTTACGTTACCGTCGGCACATTGTATTTGGTTTTTCGCATACATTCGGCTCGTTTACATTACCTTCAGCACATTGTATTTGGTTTTCCGCATACATTTGTCCGTATGCTCGACTAAAACATGCATTTCGAAGGCTATAAGGTCCGCTCGGCCCGTTATACATCTCAAAGAGGCGTGAGGTTAATTAAAAACAGTGCTCACCATGGCCACTAGTTGAATATAGGCCCATCCCATAAATTCGTTTCACATTTCTCCGCGATCTCGCAATTTTATAATTTCTATTCCATAAAAAAACCCGCGCTAGGCGCGGATTCTTAAAAAAGCTATTAAGCCTTATATTATTTTACACTCTCCGCAATCGCCTTATAAGCCGCTAAATCTGTATACACTTCCACTTTAAGCGGATTCCGTTTATGTTTAATAATTTTATAGAAGTGATAGACAAATACTGCAATGTTAGCAGCCAAGGATAATGCGCTCACTACCCAAAGCGCGGTTTCGCTATGTGAGGATTGAACAGCGAACTTCGACTCACCAACAAACGCCGGGAAAGACATCGTAAACATCATCCAAATCGCCAAGGTTTGAGCGCGATGCTGCAGCCATGCTCCTTTTTTGAAGAAGAAAGCTGGAATGGTACAAGAGATCAACAATGCTGCACCTGCATAGAAGGCATGGTCAGAAACTGCGTTATATACATAAGCAAAGTTCCAAATATCATAGGCGATAATCCAGAACCAAAGCTGGTCAGGCCACAACATATCCTTACTCTTGTCTTTACTGATAACAATACCCATCCAACCCGAAATCGTAATAATGTTCAGAATACCTGCGATCCCGTTCATTATGTTCCAAGGACCACCTACCATCATTACGCCATCCACCATACCCTGCAAACTGTACACTTGGAAATCACGGATAACAGCTTCAAGGATGTTAACTGCAAGAATAATCGCCGGGAACATTAAGATATATTTATTTTTGTCCCAACCTTTAACATAGCGGATCGCCATGAACCCTAAACATCCTGCCAAAGCAGAATATACCTTAACCCAGTGAAACCAAGTTCCAGTACTAGAGCCTTCACCCGCCGTATTCGGCCAAACCGCTATGGTAAGCACAATTGGTACAGCTATAAATAGAATGATTGAGAACCACTTGCTCTTTCGAGCTATCTCGTTGAAAATCATTAATCCTGCAAGTACTACTAACCACATAAGAGCAGAGTACCAGGGAATCGATTCGAATAAAAACATAATGAATTCCTCCTTCATATTTTGTATATAAGCTATGTCTTGAGTCCAATATATCCCATCCTCCTTCGAACGATCAAACCACTCAAAACGTTGATTTATCAAGGTTTTCATAGTCTCATTTCGAGTTAAGTTTACACATCAATAGTACTGGAATTTATCAGAGGACCTATCCTAAGCAGGGAATTCAATTGGAAACTATGTCTATAGAACTACACACTGTAAACCTAACTTGAAAGTAAAATATCCCCGCAAAGCGGAGTTTTGCTTTGATGCTTACTCCAGATACTTTGCGGGGTGCCCCAAATATATTTTTTCTGCAATGTAAAAAAACCTTGTCGACAAATTTCTTTGTGGACAAGGCTACTGCTAAAACAATTTAAAAAAATCGTTCAACCAGGTATTTCGAATAAACAATACAGTTCTCCAGTGTAGGAAAGTTCATGATCTCTCCAGCATAATAGATTTCATCTCTTCCCTGCATCTGATCAAGCCGTTCATAAAACCCTTCCCGGATCGCATTAGAATCCACATGGGGGAACTGCTTCCAGCGCTTCATCATATACAGACGGATATTCTCGCCGCCAAGCTCGCGAAGTTTATTTTCTACCTTTTCCCGCATTTCTAGATCTGTCATTTCATCATTCTCCGCTACATAAACCGTAACTAAATCTGTTGTTCCCATATCTGCCCACCTGTAATACCACGCCATCATATGTCCTTTACGTTCAGGGTTCATATTGCGGGGGATATATCCTGATAGCTCCGGTAGCCCCTTCACTCTGTAAGCATATACCCGAAATCGTTCATAGATAATGCGCTCGAATAATGCTCTGTCTTCCGAAGATAAGTGAACCCTATCGCTCAGATGCTCTAAGGAAGCTGTATAAATCACCTTATCGAAATAAAAGATATCCTGGCTTGTTTCCACCCGAACTTGACCGTTCACCTCTTGCTCCATATGTAGCACTTCACAAGTCAGACGCAGATCTTCTACTTGGTCGGCCATTCTTCTAATGAGTTCTGTGACTCCCTTAGGCCAGGTTATCATGTGAGTGATTTCAATAAAAGATAGTAAATTATCATAAGTAAGAAATTTCAACACATAAGCCGCCGGCACATCTTGAATACTTCCAAAACCAAAAGTATTGAAGTAATGCATATACACCTGCCCAATAACAGTTAGATCGTTCTCTGCACACCACTCTGAGAATGGCTGGCATAAATCTGAGGGTAAGTTCAGAAAACCAGGTTCTTGCAGTGACTTATAACGCTTCAAAATATCGGGCAACCTTTTGAATTCTTGAGTAAATGCCTGAATTTGGTCCATAGGAATCTGAGAAGTCTTCCGCCCGTTATTATCAAAAAATCCCCGTTCCAATAGCGGTCCTTTATCCATAAGATCAAACTCTTTCATAAGTTCTATCGTATGTTTATAAGTTGGCAAGCCGATTAGCGTCCCCATTTCATAAGTTTTCCCTTTGTATTCTATAGAGTGACACTTTCCGCCTACTCGGTCTGACTTCTCAAGGAGAGTAATATGGGTATATCCTTTTTTCGCTAATTGGTAAGCAGCAGTAATCCCGGAAATCCCTGCACCGATGATCCCTATCCTGTCTTCATGCTTCATCTTAGTCATCATCCGTTATCTCCTTGTAAATAACCATAATGGCAAGGTCTCACGCTGGCCTGTATACTCAAGTGCGACATCTGATGGTATTTTACCTTGATTAGGTCCGTCTGTGATCACCCTGCTGAAGTTATAGATCCTCAAGTATTCATGTAAGCGCTTTTCTAAAATCTCAAAGGAATCTATCGAAGCATCCAACCAAGCCTGCTGGTAAAATTCTTTCGTTAACACCGCCACGAATTGATGTAATGGCTGAAATACTTCTGTCTGATCTGCAGTTATAGCTACTTGATTTATGTTGTTCTTATGTAAAAAATCGCTGTATTTATGTTTCCCTCTATCCCAGTTTGTAGTAAATTCACGACTTTTGTTCGTTACCAAATTGTCGATTTGGAATTCTAAGGTCTTCATCAATGGGATAACCTTCAGATCCATAAAATCGATAAAATGAATGGCAGACTTCCTATTATAAAGCTTAACTAAGCCTAATCTGGAATAGGCATCGTAGACCACATATTGATACACCTTTCCTACCCTTGGGAATACGCCCATATAGCTAATACTTTGTTGGCACATATACCCGGGGTGAGCATTTTCAGGATTTTTCATCTTATAGTCGAGAGATTTCGGTTTCTCTTTACACCCTTTGGTGTTAACTGCTTGTGCACCTTCCCTCTTCTTTGCTTTGACTTCTTTGGCATAAGCCTCACGTTCTATCCTCGTACTAAGTCCATTACGACGCAGCACATTGTAAATACCTGACTCCCCTATGTTCACACCCTCATCCTGCAGTTCATAAAAGATTCGCTTGGGTCCATCTTCAGGAAATTTGGCAACGTATTTTAAGATCAGTCTCTCTGTTCGCTTATCCACTTTATTAGGCATTACCGGTTTTCGTTCCTTCTCAGCCAGTCCATCCATGCCCTGTTGTTGGTAAGCTTTACACCACTGATAATAGATCGTCCGAGATATGCCAAACGCCTTACAGGTTTCGCTCACATTGTTGCTGATCGTCCCTTGCATGAGGATATGATATTTGTTGTTCGCATTCATCTATTACACCCCCTACTCTCTTTATTTTATACATAGTTGAGGTTTAATACAGTGCTATTCTATATTTCTTTAAGTTCATTTCATGACTTATGTAAGAAGATCTATATTAAAAAAGAGAGACAGCTCAAGGCTTCTCCCCATTCCGAACAAAATGTGTGATATATTCCCCTCCAGAAATCTCCAAACAGTTCAGACGTTGACCATATGCGCATCCACCGTCCACACCGATCTTATCGCCCGGCGGGCTAAACCAGATTTCTTCCGAATCATGTAGATCCATCGTCGAGGTATGTCCAAAAATAACCGTTTTATTAGTGCTAACTACCGGATTCGTATAAAATGGTTCTCTGATCCAGATAAAATCATACGGCTCTTGCTGCTTCCAATCTTCTATTAAGGGGTTAATGCCTGCATGCACAAAAATATGCTCTTCGGTCTCGTGATATAGCGGCAATGAACTTAGAAAATCTAAATGATGTTTGTATTTCTGTCTAAGTTCTTCTTTCAGCAACATATAATCGTCCCAGCCAAAATCCGCTTTAAAAAAGTTCGAATCTGCCTCACAGTAGCTCATCAATGTATACAAACCGCCGTTGCTAAGCCAATGCGTATCCAGTTTATCATCTTCGCCGGTGAGCGCATCATAGGCCATTTTATCATGATTGCCTTTTAGAACAATAGCGCCACACTCCCGCTTCAGAGCCATGACCTGATCCACAATCCCTTTACTATTGAGACCTCTATCCACATAATCCCCCATCAGGATGAGCTTGTCCTCGGATGGACGATAGTTTACCTTTTTTAACAATGCGTTGAATTCGGAATAGCTTCCGTGAATGTCACTAATCGCTAATATTCTGATTGTAATTCCTCCTTACTCTGGATGCTTCAAGCTAAAACGCCTTCGGCGTCCTTTAAAGGACGGTGAGCGTATATGCGAGAATTATAAGGATAAAGTATATCGTGAAACTTATACTTTCTTATAATTAAAAAAAGACGTTCCGGCTAAAGGCTCCGAAATATCTTTTGGTTATGTTCACTATACAGAATCCAAAACGAGCGGATCTTCATCGGATGAATTAAAAAGCTGACGGCTTCTGACTTCATGCACCGCTTCTTGAAAACGATCACACAGAAAAATCAACTGGTCGATCTCTTTCTTGCCTACCTTTTCCATAACTTCGCTTAGAATACCGGAATAAGTAGCCATCTGCGAATCATAAATCTGTTCTCCTTCATTCGTTAGAGCAATATATACAACTCGCCGATCAGTATCGGACGTTGTTCGCACCACGTACCCTTTTTCCTCCAAGCTGTTTACCATTTGCGTCGCAGTAGGTCTGCTGATTTGGAGCAGGTCGCTTAATCTGGAAATCATTACTCCCCGTTGCTCTTCACCGTCTGAAGGCTTCTTTCGTTTCATCAAATTGTTAATGACATACATCATCACAAATTCTCTATACGAAACACTTTCCTTAAAAGAGGGACGAGCGGTCAAACGTTTAATGTTCTCAAAGGCTATGATTAGCTTTTGCTCTTGACTATTTTGAGTATCCATAGGGCACCTCCAATTTAACTCAATCTAATTAGATTACCTACCTATTTCCAAAAAATCAAGTCCAAATCACATTCTCATTAGATTAAAATTAAATAATTAAACAGTTGTGCTAAATGATGAATTTGTGTATTATACATAAATGATAGTTTGGCTACCTAATTATTAAGACATGAATTCCCAAACTACAATATATAGAAGTTAAAGGAGAGGAACTGCTCTGGAGCACCTTACGCAAAAGAAAAAAGTTACAATTATGATTGCATTAATGGCGGCCATGTTTTTCGCAGCAATCAACCAGACCATTGTGGGTACTGCAATGCCCCGAATTATTGCGATGTTGGGAGGCATTGAACATTATACTTGGGTAATCACCATCTATATGCTCACCTCAACAATCGCCACCGTACTTGTCGGTAAGTTATCCGATATCTATGGAAGAAAGCCATTCCTCTTAGCGGGGATCGTTATTTTTATTATAGGCGCTTTCATGTCCGGATTGTCGACAAATATTTTCCAAATGATCACTTATCGCGGGATTCAAGGTCTTGGCGGCGGGATTCTAATGTCGGCTACCGTAACCGCTGTAGGTGATTTGTTCGCTCCTAGAGAGAGAGCCAAGTGGACCGGAATTATGATGGCCATTTTTGGATTCTCCAGCGTAATTGGTCCTACCCTTGGCGGCTTCATGGTGGATCACATGGCTTGGAAATGGATCTTCTGGATCTTCCTGCCTTTCGGTATCGTGGCTTTCTTTATGATTTGGAGAATGTTCCCTAAAACTGCACGCTCCACCTCAGAATCCATTGACTACTTAGGCTCTATATTCCTTTCCCTTACCATTGTTGCACTCTTGCTCGGCTTTTCATGGGCGGGGACAAAATATGACTGGGGTTCTCCAGAAATTCTCGGCCTGTTCGGAGCGTCAATTCTGGGAGTTATCATTTTGATTCTGATTGAACGAAAAGCTAAAAGCCCAGTGTTGCCATTATCCTTATTTAAAAACTCCATTGTAACCATCTCTATGATTGTAGGCTTCCTAATGAATGCTGGTATGATGGGCGCAATGATCTATCTACCGTTCTTTGTCCAAGGTGTAGAAGGTGTCTCCCCAACCAACTCCGGATTTATTAATATGCCGATGTCACTTGCAATGATTGTACTTAGTACACTTGTAGGAAGATGGATCTCCAAATCAGGTAAATACAAGCGTTATGCTCTGATGGGAATGCCGTTTATGGTTGCGGCTATGATCATAATGGCCTTCATGAGCAATATCGCTATGGCCGTAGTCAGCATGATTATTTTCGGTATTGGTTTAGGGCTGTCGATGCCTGTGTTTACCTTAACCGTACAAAATGCTGTAGCTCCTTCCATGCTCGGTGTTGCTACTGCTACAAATACTTTATTCCGTAATTTAGGCGGAACCATTGGTATTGCTATCATGGGTACCATCATGAACTCCACATTAACGAAAAAATTAGAGGCAGCAGTGTCCTCTGGCAAGGGTCCGGATTTAACCAAACTTGATCCTGAATCCGCTAAACAGCTATCCGCATTTATGAACCCGCAAATGCTGCTGGATCAACCTAAGCTGAAGGAACTGCACGCAACACTGCCAGAGCAAATCCAGCCGCTCTTTAATCAATTGATTGAGATGCTGCGGAACGCACTAAGTGATTCCCTGACGGTTGTATTCTTAAGCGGCACTGCACTGTTAGTAATTGCAGCACTGCTTGTCCTGTTCCTTAAAGAGATTCCGTTACGAAGTGGCGAGAAAAAAGTTGAGGTAACTGCAGAGGGAAAAAGCGAAAGCAAAAAACTTGAAAAGTCTGTACCTGCTGCACATTAATCACAAATAAATATACATTAGAGATGTCCGTTAACAGCTTAGGCTGTGCGACATCTCTTTTTTATGTGAAGGATTAGGATTCAGTGGGTTGATTATCATTCAATTCTTCAAAATAATCGTAGACCTCGTTTAACAGCCCCATTAACGAATCTGTCTTTTCTTTGCCCATATAATCAATCATACCTTTAAAGGTGTTTCGGGATTTCGTTACAGCCATTTCGGCCAAATGCTCTCCTTTTTCCGTAAGCGTGATCTCACTGATTCGGCGATCCTGTGTATCGGCAGTACGCACTACATATCCTTGTGCAATCAGGCTATTGACCATCTGTGTAACCGTAGGAGAAGTAACCTTTAGAAATTTGCTAATATCCGAAACCGTCTGGCCCCTCTTTCCTTCCCGTTCATTCCCCAGCTTTAAAGAGACCAACATCCGAACTTCACTTGGCTTCAATCCCCAGACCGTAGTTTTACGCCAATTCATCCTGGCAAATTGCTGGAAAGCTTCCATTAGTCCATCAACATTCTGATATTTATCTTCGTTCATCAGTACACCCCATAAGATCCATTTAATATTTAGTATAGCCTAATCGGGTATAAAAAAGAATTGATAGATATCAGGTATCCATTTTCAAATCATTACTAGCGGGATGTATAATACAATAGAGACAGGCTATTTATTCCTATTCGAAAGAAGGTACCTATTATGTCCTTTTCTTATTCTACATATGATGCCCTAGGACTCGCAGCGCTTATCAAAGCACGTGAAGTCTCCCCTAGGGAGCTGGTTGAAGCCGCCTTCGATCGACTCGATGAAGTCAATCCAGTCCTTAATGCGGTCGTACGCACCCGTAGAGAAGCTGCTCTTAAGGAAGCTGACGAAATGCCTGTACACGATGACTCTCGCCCGTTTGCTGGCGTTCCTTTTCTGCTGAAGGACATCTCTCAAGCCATCGCTGGAGAACCTCTTACTTCAGGTGCCTTACTGATGAAAGACAATATTGCTAGACGCGACTCGAACTACGTAGCACGAATCAGAAACGGCGGTTTTATTCCGCTTGGACATACGAATACACCGGAATTCGGCCTCAAAAACATCACCGAGAACGTCCTTCACGGCCCGGCACGTAATCCGTGGAATCTCGAATATTCCCCTGGTGGTTCTAGCGGCGGTGCAGCAGCGGCGGTAGCCTCTGGTATTGTTCCGGCAGCTGGAGCTAGTGATGGCGGCGGCTCGATCCGTATCCCTGCCTCGTTCACCGGCTTGTTCGGGCTGAAGCCAACCCGTGGACGCACTCCAGTAGGACCAGGTGTAGGCCGTCAATGGCAAGGTGCTTCTATCGACTTCGCGTTGACACGGTCCGTACGTGATAGCGCTGCTATGCTGGATCTGCTGCAGGTCGTGCAGCCAGAGGCTGCTTTTCAAACACCGCTATATCCGGGCGTCTATCTGGACGATCTTTTCAAACCAACACAGCGAAAACTGCGCATAGCGTTCACAACAGCATCCCCAGTGGGCACTCCTGTAACGAATGAAGCAGTAATTGCTGTGCTCAAGACTGTAAAATGGCTCGAAGCTGAGGGGTATGAAGTTGAAGAAAAGCTGAGCCCGGTAAATGGTGTAAGGCTAATGGAGAATTACTATACGATGAATACTGGGGAAGTGGCAGCGATGTTCGTATCGCTGGAAAAAATGATGGGACGTTCCATTACTTCCAGTGAAGTTGATATCGTTACTTGGGTCCTTGGGGAAGCCGGAAGAAAAGTCTCTGCGGCAGAATTTGTGCATAGTCTGGATGAATGGGATATTGCAGCCGCTCAAATGGCAGGTCTGCTTAACCGCTACGATCTGTATATCACACCAACAAATGCGGATTCAGCTCCTAAGATTGGCGAGTTAACGCATAGTTCTGCTGAAATCGAAAAACTGCTGCATGTACATGAGTTGCCGAAAGAGGAACAAGAGCGAATGATTTACGCTATGTTTAAACCAAGCCTAACCTATACACCGTTCACCCAGCTTGCCAATTTGACGGGCCAACCCGCCATGAGCGTTCCCGTCCATATGTCGCAAGCGGGTCTGCCGATGGGGGTACAGGTAATGGCTGCTAAAGGGCGGGAAGATTTACTGCTTCAGCTTGCAGCCCATCTTGAACAATCCGAGCTTTGGGTAGGGATGACAGGGAATCCGCTTTTCCCATGATGAATTAGATTAAACAGGTTGCAAACCTTACGCTACTCCTGCTCCCGCCCGCAAATGCCATAGAAAAAGAGATGGATGGCTTCCTCCAGGAAGCCGTCTATATCTTCTTGTTTGCTGGCTTCATCTAGCATTTCTCCCGAACTTCGCATATACATTCCTATAAATGAAAGTATCCCTTTAGTGGATACTTTATTTGAAATTTCTCCTCGTGCTTTGCCATCCTCCACCATCTTGACCATCAATGGTAAAACGTCATTCGTGTAACGTTCTTCAATATAATGAAACATTTCCTGGTCCTCAATCATAAGCTCCTTCACAGTCGTAGGAGACAACGAACTGTAGGTTTCTCTCTCCATCGTCATAATGTATTCAATAATCTCTTTTAGAGAATGCTCTCCATGAATGTAATCTTCAAATTCACGAATGGCCTTCTCTATAAAATCTTTAAAGGTCTCACCAAGCAGTGCTTCCTTGCTGCCAAAATAATTATAAATCGTCACCTGTGAGACGCCTGCTTCTTTCGCAATGTCTGCGATCCGGAGACGTTTGGGCTCACAGCACTTGAGCATCTCCATAGTAGTCTTCATAATTTTGAGTTTTATTTGAGCGGCTCTTATCTCAAATCCATTCATGCTATCCACCCTTAACTTCATTATATAGTGCGCTTATTTAAATTTAATGAAATATTCATTATCAATTATTTCATAATTCCATTGACTTCACTATTCACTAGGAATAATATAACATATGAAATATCTAATTAATAATAGTTCATTATTTTGCAATGGAGGTGGCAGTATGCTTGTAGTTGAAGGCTTAACTAAGCGATTTTCGAATGGCAAGGGAATCGAAGATGTTACGTTTACCGTAAATAAAGGCGAGGTGTTTGGGTTTCTGGGGCCAAATGGCGCGGGTAAATCTACAACCATAAGACATATCATGGGATTCATGATGCCTGATCAAGGTTATGCGAGCATTCATGGACTTGATGTATGGAAAGCACAGGGCACGGTCCAGAAGCATATCGGCTATCTGCCTGGTGAAATCAACTTTTTTGACGGGATGACGGGTATTTCCTTCCTTAAGTTCATGTCTGGCATGCAAGGGATGAAGAACACTACCAAACGTGACCACCTGATTGAACGACTGCAATTTGATGCCGCAACTCCGATCCGCAAAATGTCAAAGGGAATGAAGCAAAAAGTCGGTATTGTCGCAGCTTTCATGCACAATCCTGAAGTTATTATTCTGGATGAACCTACCTCGGGACTCGACCCGCTTATGCAAAAGGTATTTATAGATCTCGTATTAGAGGAAAAAGCAGCCGGAACCACCTTTCTAATGTCCTCTCACAGCTTTCAAGAAATAGAGCGTACCTGTGACCGCGCTGCAATCATTAAAGACGGACGTATCATCACTGTGAAAAATATCCATGAACTGCAATCGATGCAGCGGAAGCTGTTTGAGGTTGTGTTCGCGAATCGCGAAGATGCAGAACAATTTGCCGCCTCCGGCCTGCAAGTGGAAGCTCGTGAAGGGAACATGGTCCGCATTGCCGTTCAGGGCAATTACGATCGATTCATTCAGGAGACCGGAAAATACAATATCCGCAGTATAGATGTATTTACGCAGAATCTAGAGGACATTTTCATGGACTATTATGACCGTGAGGGGGCCGTGCAATGAATCTTCCGCTCTATAAAGAAATGATGAGAGTGAACCTGAAAGGAATTATGAATTACGCCTTCGGTTCTGCCTTCTATATTCTGTTTATGATCTGGCTATATCCGGGGATCGCCGGAAGCACACAAGCCATTGATGACCTCATAAAAGCTATGCCGGAAGGTGTGGGAAAAGCTTTTGGATTAAACAGCGGATTTACCAGTGCTGAGGCTTTTATCTCTGGAGAATATTACGGACTTATTCTGGTACTGATTCTATCTATTGTATGTGTACAAATGTCGACGCAGCTCATGGCTCGGCTTGTGGATCGCGGTTCTATGGCTTATCTGCTTATAGCCCCAACAACACGGAGAAAAGTAGCGACCACACAGGCGCTTGTACTCACGACAGCTTTGCTCCTGATTATGGGTGTAACCACACTCGCCGGATTATTAGGTAAAGCATGGTTCCTCGGCAGTGAATATGAATTTAACAGCGGCCGATTTGCTCAGCTGAACAGCGTGGCTTTTTTATTATTTTTTGCCGTGGGGGGCCTTGCATTTCTTGTCTCCTCAATATGTAATGATGAGAAAAAAGCACTTGGAATTTCCGGCGCCATCACCTTCGGATTCTTCACTCTAGACTTGCTGGGTAAAATAAGTGATAAGCTGGAAGGGTTACGTTACCTGACCCTATTCTCCTTCTATCAGCCTGGCAAAATCGTTCAAGGCAACGTGGAGGTCATTCAGGTTTCCAGTTGGTTACTGTTGATCGGTGTGCTCGCTTTTGCCTTAGGGATCGAGCAATTCAGACGACGTGATCTTCCATTATAAGAAAAGGGGACGCTCCAATAGCATATTGCTACTGAAGCGTCCCTTTATTAATAGAAGAATATTATAAGCTCCTCACACTAAAGAAGCATTATGTTAAAATATGCGAATGTATTGGCTTATGCTATAAATTTAACTTCGTATCCGGTCTAGGGACACCAAAATTTGGCGTTCCATCTTCATTCCACTGGATCACTTGCACACGTGCGTGACGATTAGGATCATATAATGGGTCTCCCACAATTTCCTTATAGCTTCTGGCATGGAACACCAGGATATCCTGTGTGCCATCTTCTGAGACTGTAAAGCTATTATGTCCCGGACCATATTGACCATTTTCTTCAGAAGTCGTAAACACAGGTTCTGGTGTTTTGACCCAAGATTTCGGATCCATTAAATCACTGTTCTCATCAGCAGTTAACAACCCCATACAGTAGTTATGATCTGTTGCACTTGCCGAGAAAGTCATGAAAATACGTCCATTCCGCTTAAGAACTGCCGCACCCTCATTCACCAAAAATCCGATTTTTTCCCATTCATATTCAGGTGTGGTGATGCACACTTGTTCTCCTTTTAATGTCCAAGGATTCTCCATTTCAGAGATATACATATTAGAATTACCAGGGATATCAGGATCCTTTTGTGCCCAAACGTAGTATCTAACGCCTTTGTGCTCAAAAGTGGTTGCATCCAAGGCAAAGGATTCCCATTTCGTTTTAATTTGACCCTTCTCCACCCATTCACCCTCCAAAGGATTTGCGGATGAATTTTCTATGGCAAACATGCGATGATCAAACAAGCCGTCTTTTGTGTCAGACGTATGTGCTGCTGCGTAATATACGTACCACTTTTCATCAATATAATGAATCTCTGGAGCCCAGATATTGGCACTCATTAAACCTGCTTCATGCTTAACCCAAATCGTCTTTCCCTCAGCCTCCGCTAATCCCTGAATGGATTCGGAACGACGAAGCTCGATTCTATCGTACTCTGGAACAGAGGCTATGAAATAGTAATATCCGTCTGTATGTTTATAAATCCAAGGATCTGCTCTTTGCTCAATCAGCGGATTTTTTGCATTAAATTCTCTCATGATGACAACTCCTATATCTCTCTATATTTTTATTTTACGGGTCACCAAAACACACCCTTCCTCATAAGAAGGCAAGGTGTATTTAAGTTTTTGTTCATTCGATCTACCCTTTAATACCTGAATTCAAATTAATAGATTGAACGAAGTATTTTTGAGCAAATATAAATAGCAGCAAGGTTGGAATAATCGCCAAGATCGCCGAGCCCATTAATTGCCCGATCATACGATAGTTTCCGTAGATATCTTGAAGTAAGAGCAAACCAGCTGTAACCGGCATTTTATCTACATCTGTGTACACGATAACCGGCCAGAGGAAGTCATTCCAAGATCCCGTAAAGGAGAACAAACCGCAAACAATCAGAATCGGCTTAACCAACGGCAATATAATTTGTGCAAAAATTCTAAAATCACTGGCACCATCCACTTTTGCAGACTCATCCAGCTCTTTCGGGATACCGTTCATAAACTGTCTGACCAAGAAGATATTCCCCATACCCGCAAGACCAGGAATGATCATTGCCCAGGAAGTATTCACCCAACCAAAGGAATCGATAATTTTATAAGAAGGAATCAAGTTAACCACACCGGGGAAGAAGGAAATCCCTAGCAAAGTGAAGAACAACGTGTCTCTTCCTTTAAAGTTAATACGGGTATATCCAAAGCCGGTAATCGAGATCACAATAACTACCAGAATGGTGTGCGATGTCGCGATAAACAATGAATTGCCTAACCAACGTAGAATCGGGGCTGTAGAAGTATTATTCAGAATCGTGACATAGTTCTCAAAGACCCATGTTTCAGGAAATAGTCTAAAACCCGAGGAAACCACTTCCGTTTGTGATCTAAATGACGTAGAAATTCCGAAGATCACAGGAATGATCCAAATTACACAGAGAATAATTAAAAATGTGTAGGATACATATTTCGAAATACTGATATTGGAGGACCCTTTTTCTTTTCTTGTTCTATTTATAACTGGATGATTTTCCAGTCCGTTTACCGCCTGATTTGACATTTTAGTACACCTACCTTTTCCATTTCCTTGTTAATCAATTAGTCTCAGAGATCCCTAGGTTGCATTTCGGTTCATTACATAATATTGAAGTGCTGAAATGACCAAGATCACTAATCCCAATAACACTGCCATAGCGGATGCCATCCCTGCGATGGACTCACCGTTACCGAAAGCTAATTGACGAATATACATCATGAGTACGTGTGTACTTTGTCGAGGCCCGCCATCGGTCATCATTAACGGTTGGCCGAATACATTAAAGGCTCCGGCGGTTGTCATAACAAAGGTATAGATTAATGGAAAACGAATAGATGGCAAGGTGATACTAGTGAATCTTTTAATTGAACCCGCACCATCGAGCTCGGCTGATTCATATAATTCTTGCGCAACGCCACTTAAGGAAGCACGATAAATAATCATGTTGCCTCCAATACCACCCCATAATGTGATTACAATGATGATAATCCACGCATAAGGCTGGTTTGCAGGCCACGCAACTTGTGATCCGAACAGATTTCCTGTGATCCCCAGTTGTTTATTAAAGATCAAGAGCCAGATCAGTGCTGCCGCAGAAATCGAAATCAAGCCTGGAATATAGAGAATAGATTGAATTAAGCTCTTCATTTTAACTTTTTTATGTTCCAGTGCAACAGCCACCATTAATGGGATCACAATTAATAATGGAACAGAGAGACCCACAAAGATCAACGTATTTTTCAGACCTCTGAAAAATTGCGTATGAAACGTTGATTTGCCATCAAAAAGAATGGCCTTATAGTTATCAAAACCTACCCAAACCGGATCACTCATTAAATTCCACTTTGTAAATGAAGCATAAATCCCATAAATCGTTGGCAATAAAATGAAGACAGCAAACAAAATGACATGCGGACCTACAAAGAAGGCAGGTGCCCAATTTATTTTCTTTTTCATAGGATTTCATTTCTCCTTTTGCACAAAGTAATGCACCAACGATATGGCACATTACTTCGTACAATCTATTCTATTTCACTTTATTTGGCTGCACTGCTGCTTTCTGCGATCTTATCTTCTACAAATTTCTGCATAGTTGCTAGGGTTTCATCAAGATCAACGTTGCCGCGAACAATATCTGCACAATAAGTATCTACTGCTTCCGCAATGTATGGGTAGTATTCATATGTGTAAATGTAAAGGGATTCAATTTCTTTTTCATTAGAAGTAAAGAAAGATTGCATATAATTTTGGTACTCTGGGCTTTGGTTAACTACGTTACTTGCTACGTTTTGTCCAGCTTTTGCCCATTCCATCGAGTTTGTACGAACATATTCCAAGAAGTTAGCAATACCCGCTTCTTTTTCGTCCGTTCTCTTGTCGTTCTTCAGCATAGCGAACAAGTGAGAAGAAGATCTATTCGTGAACTTATCAGGTGTTGGAGAATAAACATTTGTTACACCAAAGTTCAAGCCTTCAACCCCAGCATGTGCTGTAGAGCTCCAAGTTCCGTCTGTAGAGAATAGTACGTTTTGGGATTGGAACATCAAGTAACCGTCTTCACCAAATGGAGTCATCAGACCCGCATCAGCGATTTTCTTAACATTTTCAAAGGCTTGTTTAAATACAGGGGTGTTAACAGCCGGCTTACCATCAACTTGGATGTCTCCGCCCAAATCTTGGATTTGAGCTAAGATAACCCAGCCCAGCAAAGCATCGTTAACTACATAGTCGCCTTCATCCAATTTACCTTGTAAGGAGAGCATCTCATCAATCGTAACAACATTATCATCTAAGAATGACTCCGCATTATATTTCTTGAGCAAATCTTTATTGTAGTACATTACATTACTGTGGATATCAAGAGGTACTGTGTATTGCGTTCCGTCGATGTTACCAGTGTTCCAAGCTTGAGGTAAGTAATTTTCAGCTTTTAGTTCAGGTTGTGCTGGCAATACGGTATCTTGCATGGCTTCTAAGACACCTTGCTTAACAAACCCAGGAACACGGTCAGCGTGGATAATCGCCAAATCAGGAACACCTTTGTTGGAAGCTAAAACAGTAGAAATTTTTGTGTACATATCAGCCGTGATCACGTGTTTTACTTTAATTTCTGGGTTTGTAGCATTGTAGTCTTTAACAATTTGATCCATATAAGCACCATCATCACCAGTCAGCGGTGTCCAGAATGTAATCGTCTTACTATCATCTTTACCACCACATCCTGCCAACACTGTCGTTAACGTTAGAACTGTTGCCAATAATATACCGAATTTCTTTTTCAATACTCTCTCCCCCTGCAGCTGTATTGTTAAGATAATCATTTGCGTTAACTTTCTTTGGAAACGATTAACTTAAGCTTAGTATACATTCGTCTTGAAAGCGTAGTCAATAACTTTTAAATAAACTTAATAGATTTTTTTAAAACTTAATTAACCTTTTAGTTCATTACTACGAGATGTAAGCGATACTTTATTTACTTCGGTTATCTTTCGTGTTACTTTATATATAGATTAATAAACTTTACAGTATATGAAATAACTTTGAAAGAAGTGGATGAAATGCAATTGGAAATAGACAAGTCCTCTCTCGTTGTTTACGAAGCCTTGGCAAGTGAAGTACGCATAAAAATCATTCAGTTGCTCTCCAAAAATAAGATGAACATCAAAGATTTGGCAGAAGAACTTAAAATAAGCAGTCCTATCGTAACAAAACACATCAAAAAACTAGAAGACGCAGGACTCATAAAAACCGAAAAGGTTCCTGGTAAATCAGGGATGCAAAAAATCTCGATTCTAAGAGTGGATCATATTGAGATTAACTTCCCAAAGAAGATCTTCCACTCCTTTGCCTCCTACGAGACATCCGTGCCGATTGGTCATTATACGGATTATGATCTGAAACCTACATGCGGACTTGCTACAGAAAAAGAGTTTATCGGCAGAGTTGACGAACCTAAGTATTTCATGGATTCCAAAAGAGTTGACGCTGAGATCCTATGGTTTACTCAAGGCTATGTTCAATACAATATTGCCAACTTTCTAAAAAAAGAGGAAACCTTGCAGCAATTTGAAATTAGCTTGGAGCTATCTTCCGAATTTCCGTTTGCTAATGATGTATGGCCTTCAGACATCACCTTTTCCTTGAATGGCTTGGAATTAGGAACTTGGACGAGCCCTGGGGATTTTGCGGATGCTAGAGGAAAATTCACACCAGATTGGTGGCCGCACAATATTAACCAATATGGATTACTAAAAACGATCAGAATTACCAATCACAATGGAACCTACATTGACGGTGACCCATTGTCTTCCGTTTCAATCGAGGATTTAGATACAACTTGTGACCGATGGACCTTCCGGATCGAAGTGAAGGAAGATGCCAAGCATGTCGGAGGCGCAACCATTTTCGGGAAAAAATTCGGAAATCATGATCAAGACATCATGTTCAAATTGTATTATCTTTAAAATCTCCTAGTGCATACACGTAACAAGGTTGGTTCTTTCATGGGGGCGAACAACTAATTTGTATTATTCTTCATTAGCTCCCCCCTACCTACAATGCAATATTCACCAAGCCTATCACCTATCAATTTCTTATTCACCTTCCCCTCTTATTCACAATTTGTAAAACTCCAACGCTCCTCTAAAGTACTACATCTACTCTCTATATTCGACAACCTTTCGTTAATAAAAATATAAAAAGATTTATCTTTACGTAAATTTCTATTTGACTATATGCTAATATCATGCTTAAAATGAGATCAATATGAAACGTTTTCCACACTATGGTTTGTATAAACTTAAAACAAATCCATTTCTATTTGTGAGAAACGTTTTTTTAGTAGTTGTATTGTAAGCGTTTCACATTTTTTCTGCACCACCGCAATTTCTAATCACTAGAATCGGAGGATCATGAATTTGAGGAAAACAACTCGTAAACTAACCGCTTCACTTCTTGCACTCACTCTGCTAGTACCTGCACCACTTATTTCAGCGGCTTCTGCAAGCGATTCAAAAGCCACCGTACAATCCACGCAACAACAGACTGTCGATTATATGGGTCACTGGGCACAGAAGGATTTTCAATCCTGGGTAGATAAGGGTTTAATTTCAGGCTATGGCAAAGGAATATACAAACCGAACCAGGAGATCACCCGTGCGGAATGGGTCACATTAATTAACCGGGTCTTTAATTTGCAGGAAAAATCCGAAATCAGCTTCACGGATGTGTTGGAAGCGGGCTCACATTACAAGGATATCCAGAAAGCAGTAGCTGCAGGATATGTATCAGGATATGACGACGGTTCCTTCCGACCCCAACAGGTAGTAAGTCGTCAAGAAGCCGCAGTAATGCTGCACAGACTATTCCAGCTTAATGCTTCCGCGAATACCTCTGCTCCGAAAGATGTTGAAGATTTACCTTCTTGGAGCCAAGAAGCTGTATTATCTTTATTTGGTGAAGGTTATTTGAATGGTTATAGTGACGGCAGTTTTAAAGGCGCAAAGGCAGTAACAAGAGCAGAAGCTCTTCGTATGATTGAAAAGTTAGCCGGGGAAATCACTTCAAAGAGCGGGAGCTATACAGGGATTACCACTCAGAATATGGTTATCAGTAGCCCGGGTGTTGAATTGAACAACTCCACTATCTCCGGAAACCTGTACCTTACCGAAGGTATTGCAGAAGGCGACATTACGCTGAATAACATCACTGTAAAAGGAAAAGTATACGTGTTCGGCGGCGGAGAGAATAGTATTGTATTCAACAATTCTAATGTTGCCGACATGGTCGTAGATAAGCGTAACGGCAAACTCCGCATCGTTACTAAAGGATCGAGTGTCATACCGAGTGTACGTGTACATTCCGGTGTAACGCTTGAGGAAGATAGTACTTTAACGGGCGCAGGCTTCGGCCGGGTTATTATCGAGAATACGCTCCCGAACGATTCAATCATCACGTTAAGAGGGAACTTTGATTCCGCCGAGGTACAAGCGTTGGGAGTGCCTACATTACATCTAGCTGCAGGCAGTATTGCTGAAGTTACACTGAAGCAATTAGCTAAGCTGCGTGTAGAGGCAAGTACAGAAATCAAGAATCTCATCCTTGGCATAAACGATATGATTACTATCCAAGGTACCGGGAAAGTTGGCTTTGACAGTAGATTCAGCCACCTAATCAAATTTGAAACGCCTACTCCGACAGCTACGGCAACCATAGGTACAGGTGGATCAGGTTCTGGCGGATCGGACGGCGGCGCAGTTACTACACCATCTCCGACAGCAACACCTACTCCGGGAGCTACGGCACCAACACTCACCAATGTTTCAGTACATGATCCCTCCGTAGTCGTAGACAAAGGTACGTATTATGTGTTCGGGTCTCACATCGATGCAGCCAAATCAAACGATTTGATGAACTGGACTCATTTCACAAACGGCTATACAACACCGGGCAACGTACTCTTTGGTGATCTTTCCGCGAATCTGGCAGAATCCTTTAAATGGGCTGGAGAAAACGATTCTGACAGTAAAGACGGGTTCTCCATATGGGCTCCGGACGTTTTCTATAATGAGGATTATAAGAATGCAGACGGAACAACTGGCGCTTATATGATGTATTACAGTGCTTCTTCCACTTACATCCGCTCAGCGATTGGCTTTGCCACTTCGCAAAATATCGAGGGTCCTTACACCTATGGGAATACCGTAATCTATTCCGGTTTCACCAAGGACGAGGATTACGATACTAACAGCAAAATCAATAAAAAATGGACAAACACTAATATTCAGAAGCTTATTGATAACGGAACATTAGAAGGTTTCAACCCCGATTGGTTTGATGCAGGCGGCTCTTATAAGAATAAAACATATACAAACGCGATTGACCCTACCTTGTTCTACGATAAAGATGGCAAGCTATGGATGACTTATGGATCATGGTCAGGCGGCATATTTATTCTGGAAATCGATCCAGCTACCGGCGAGCCTAAATATCCAGGCAAAGATAGCAAAACTGCTGATGGACGTTTAATTGACCGCTATTTCGGAACCCATATTTCCGGCGGGATGACCAAATCAGGTGAAGGACCTTATATCGCTTATGATAAGAATACCGGTTATTACTATTTGTATGTGACTTATGGAGGACTGGCATCCGACGGTGGTTACAACATGCGTCAGTTCCGATCAACGAATCCGGACGGCCCTTATGTGGATGCTGCCGGACAAAGTGCAGTGCTCACAACGAGCAATGACCATTCAGCGGTCGGCAACAAAGTCCTCGGAAACTTCATGTTCACAAATTTGAATAGCGACCCTGACTTCCAAACCTACGGTTATG
Source organism: Paenibacillus sp. FSL R5-0345 (assembly GCF_000758585.1). NCBI lineage: Bacteria > Bacillati > Bacillota > Bacilli > Caryophanales > Paenibacillaceae > Paenibacillus > Paenibacillus sp. FSL R5-0345. Next base: position 1,736,306 of record NZ_CP009281.1, on the reverse strand, counting down.
TAGCATCAGGTCATAATTCAGTGAATTACGACGAAGAGACCGGTAAAATCTTTAACTTCTTCCATACTCGTTTCCCGCAGCGCGGTGAAACACATGAGCTTCGTGTGCATCAAATGTTCACGAATGAAGACGGCTGGCCAGTCACTTCCGCTCACCGTTACACAGGTGAAACTATCACAGCTGTTAAGCAGGAAGATGTTGTTGGAGCCTATCAGTTTGTGAATCACGGGAAAGACACTTCCGCTAAAATCAAATCTACAACAGATATCGAACTGCGCAGTGATGGCACCATTACAGGATCTGTAACAGGTACTTGGGAGCTAAAAGGAGAGTATTACGCTGACCTACTGCTCAATGAAACTGAAAACGGAGCTGCCGTACAAAATCTCTACAAAGGTGTATTTGTGAAGCAATGGGATTCCTCCCGCCAAAGCAATGTTATGACTTTCACAGCAATGTCCAACAAGGGCGTTACTGTCTGGGGCAGCCAAATTGAACTGCTCAGCACTGAACAAATTGTATCCAATATTAAAGATAGTTTAAGCTTGGGCAACACAAGTAAAGTATACAAGGATCTTACACTCCCAACTGAGGCCGTAAGAGGAACAGTTATTACATGGTCATCTTCCAATACAGACGTAGTAGAAAACGATGGTTCAGTTACTCGTCCAGAAAAAGGACTCGGAAATGCAACGGTTGAGCTTACTGCTACGATTACACTGGGTGAATCTACTGCAACGAAGACCTTTACTATCGTTGTAATGGAACTGACCGGCAATATGCTGGAAGACGGTTTGGTGGCCGCGTATGATTTTGAAGGAGATCTTTCAGAGAACGGAGATCGTACTGATAAGGGTACAATTACCGGCAATCGGATTAACAATACGGGTGGTAACATCACCTACGATACGGGTGAAGAAGGCCTTGCAGCCAAATTCGACGGTAACTCCGGTGTTCGTCTACCGAACGGTTTGATTAAAGGCAACACCTATACAATAGGCATGTGGCTTAACCCACAAGAATTGACGCAATTCACCACTGCTTTCTTTGGTGCTACAACAGATACCAATTGGATCAGCCTCTTGCCTTATGGAAACGGCGGAGCTACAACTCGGATGTGGTTTGGTAGCCAAACCTTCCATGATGCAGAAGCAGGCATGCAAATTCCAGTTAACCAATGGTCCCACATAGCTTTCACTTACGATGCTGGAGCTGTGAAACTGTATGTTAACGGAGAATTGAAGTACACAGGAAAAGGATTTACGGATGTTTTTGATAGCGAGGATGCAGTGTTCTCCCTAGGTGTAAACTATTGGGATATCCCATACAAAGGTTTGATCGATAGCCTGCGGATCTACGAAAGTGCACTTTCCGCAGAAGCTGTAGACTTGCTAGTACACGGTCAGCCCGACAGTAATGTTAAAATAAGTACGATAACCATAACGGAGCCTGAAAAAGCACTGGAATTAGGAAATAGCTTTACACCTCAAGTAAAAGTACTGCCTACCCATGCCGGAAATAAGAAACTAACCTGGAGTTCTAGTGACTCCAACGTAGTTTCAGTTGATGCTTTAAGCGGAACGGTAACAGCGCTTACGGTCGGTGGCGAAGCAGTGATTACGGCCACCGCGACTGATGGAAGTGGTGTTACTGCTGATTATAAGGTAAAAGTTACGGATGGTAGAGTAGCCTATTTTGCTTTTGATGGAAACCTTGATGACTCCCTCCAATTGGTTGGTACTGGGCAGGTTACGGGAATTAAAATCGAAGCTCCCACTGTAGGTAACATCACTTACGGTAACGGTATCTCTAATCAAGCAGCGCTATTTGACGGTGTTTCGGGTATCCGGTTGCCTGATGGATTAATTGACAGTGATACTTACACAGTATCTATGTGGCTCAACCCTGAGCAGCTCACAAAAGCAACAACAACCTTCTTCGGTGCTGCTTCGATAAATAGCTGGATCAGTTTTGTACCACAGAACAGTGATGGTATAACACTGTTGTGGTCAGGTCAGGCTTGGTACGATGCTCTTACAGGTATGACTATCCCAGAAAAACAATGGACACATGTAGCGTTTACAGTCAAAAACGGTACAGTTAAGGTTTATATCAACGGAGTTGAGAAATTTTCCGGCGAGGATTTTCCTAATGTATTTAGAAATAAGAATGGTGTATTCGCTCTTGGCGTAAACTATTGGGATGTACCCTATAAGGGAATGATTGATGAACTGAAGATTTACAGCAGAGCACTCAAATCAGACGAAATACTGACAGAGTATAACTCGAATGTAAATTAAGAGAATCATCATCTGAAAAGAGAGCGGAGCCTCAGGCTCCGTTCTTTTTTCTCGAATCACGCTATCAATTATGAAAGAGCCTTCAGAAATTTTCTCCCTTTCGTATTGTAAAACAAGTATTTAAATAATATAATCATTAACTATACGTCTTGAAAAAAACGATAATTTGACCTTTGTTATTAATAAACTACTTAATTTCTTAATCATCAGCGCGTAACCATAAATTTAAAATAGGAGGCCATCTATGAAACTTGACCTGTCGGAAGAATCTCTTCCCGTCTACGAAGCTTTAGCCAGCTCAGTGCGTCTACATCTGTTGCGTTTGCTTGCCGAGAATCCTATGAATGTCAAGGAATTGGCCGCAGCGGTAAATTTGAGCAGCGCCATTATGACTATGCATGTCCGCAAGCTGGAAGCTGCAGGACTAATCCAGACACATATGGCACCTGGACGAAGTGGTCTGCAAAAGATCTGTACACTAGCTGCTGAAAGTACCGAAATCACCTTTCCGGGCAGACAAATCAATGAGCGCAAAAGCTACCGCAAGGAAATTCCTGTTGGACATTATTCCGACTTCCTGATTGAGCCTACCTGCGGTCTAGCAACTACGGAGCAAGTGATTGGCAGCTTTGATGACCCCCGTTATTTCTGGGATCTCGAGCGTATGAATGCTGGTATTCTTTGGTTCGGCAAAGGATATATCGAATATAAAATTCCTAACTTTCTCCTCTCCAGTCAACAGCCAGAGGAACTAATTATTACGATGGAGATTGCTTCCGAAGCGCCCTCCATTAATAATAATTGGCCCTCCGATATCACTTTCACACTGAACGGAGTGAAGCTCGGATTCTGGACAAGTCCCGGTGATTACGGAGACAGACGCGGCAAATACACACCGGCTTGGTGGCCAGCACTCACGAACCAATACGGCCTACTTAAACAACTGCGCGTAACACCTAAAGGTACATTTATGGATGGTCTGAAACTCTCTGACGTTACACTGGATCAAGTGAACATCCGTAACAAGCAGTGGACCTTCAAGCTTTCTGTCGATGAGGATGCCGAGCATATTGGCGGCATTACCCTTTTTGGCAAAGGCTTTGGCAACTATAATGACGATTTAATCGTTGAGCTGTTCTATACAGATGCCTAAGAAGAAACGGTTATCGTCTCTTAAAGAGGATAACTGTTTCTTGAATAATATAAGACATTAACGATAGCGTGAATTTCTTATATTTCACGAATAAAGCCGCATTCATCTCTCCTTGGAGAGTCGAATGCGGCTATTATTTTACCTTATATCATGTTAAATGAAGGATCCCCATAATCCGCCACCGGGCAGTGGACAGCTGCGTTCCCTAAGCTTAGCTACAACGGGAATAATGCAGCCACAAGCGACGCAAGTCACGCCCTCATGCAGCTTAGGACAAGTCCTGCAAAGAGCAACTCGTTCAGCATAAACTTCATCCGGAACACAAAGCTCTGTCTTAAACATGCTTGATGACAAAATACGCTCGATCTGTGCTTCGGTAACCTTATAATCGTCTCGACACCCCTTGCATGCAGATGTTGTTGACATGATAACACCACCTTATGCCTTTGGCTTAATCTCCAGCACAGTTACTGACATTGGAGCCAGCTCTACATTAAGAAGATCACCTTCAAGTGTAAAGGCTGTAAAAGCCTCCGGTACGACTGCATCTGGCTGACTAAATGTATTATGAGCATCTATCTTGTCACCAACGAGCGTAGTGCCGGTCACTTCAACCTTCTGCCCGGAAAGACCTCGTAGCTCTAGGGGTACAGTAGCTGAGGCAGCGTGATTCAAGTTGCAAAGACTGACATGAATGATTCCAGCGTCTGTTACAGAAGCTGAGGCAGACACTTCAGGAATCTCGCGGCCCTCAAAGCTGTAAGTTCCACTATCGATTGCTAAATCCAACAACTCAGCATCCTGATGGACTTTAAACATATTGAATACATGATAGGTAGGCGTTAGCAGCATTTTTTCTCCTTCGGTTAAAATCACCGCTTGAAGCACGTTAATGGTCTGAGCAATATTTGCCATCCGTACCCGATCACTGTGTTTATGGAAGATATTCAGTGTCACACCAGCTACTAGGGCATCCCGAATCGAATTCTGCTGATATAGAAATCCTGGGTTCGTACCCGGCTCAACATCATACCAAGTTCCCCATTCGTCAACGATAAGGCCTACTCGTTTATCCGGGTCATATTTATCCATAATAACGCCATGCTTAGTAATCAGCTCATCCATGCGAAGTGCCTTTTCTAAGGTGCTAAACCATTCACTAGTTTCAAAGCCTGTTGCTACCCCTTTATTCTCCCATGCTGGACCAGGAATCGTATAATAATGAAGGGTAATCGAGTCCATAAAGCGTGTAGCTTCACGCATTAAAACTTCCATCCAGTGATAATCATCCACGTTAGGACCACAAGCGATCCGGTGAATACGATTGTCCCCGTAATTACGTACATACGTCTGATATTGGCGATAAAGATCTGCATAATATTCTGGACGCATATTCCCGCCGCAGCCCCAGTTCTCATTACCAACGCCAAAATAAGTCACACTCCAAGGCTCTTGATGTCCATTCTGCTGGCGAAGCTCAGACATTGGTGAAACACCGCCAAAGGTTAAGTACTCCACCCATTCGGACATCTCTTGAACCGTACCACTTCCCACATTACCATTGATATAAGGTTCACATTCCAGCATCTCACATAATTCCATGAATTCATGCGTACCAAAATGGTTGTTCTCAACCGTGCCGCCCCAATGCGTATTGATCATCCGCTTACGGGCTTCGCGATCACCAATACCATCTTTCCAATGATATTCATCCGCGAAACATCCACCCGGCCAGCGAAGCACTGGAATCTGAATTTCTTTAAGCGCTTTCACAACATCATTACGAATACCATTAGTGTTAGGAATCGGTGAATCTTCTCCAACCCAAATACCTTCATAAATACAACGTCCTAGATGCTCAGAGAAATGTCCATAAATATTTTTGTTTATTGTGCCTTTGCGAATGTCTGTGTTAAGTATTGCGCGCTCTGCCATAAATAAGTACCGCCCTTCAACATTTATATTTTCATTAACTAATTAATAATTATACAAACATTATAGAGCGGTCCTCCGCGATCCGTCAATCTCCAATATCAATATTCACTATTCTTTATCAATAGGCTTGTTTATCTTGTCTTCATAATAATCAAATACAAGCTGCTGTTGCGTACCTCTTACCCCGTAAAATACGTCGGAGATCCGTTTCCCCTTCCGTCTTAACTCATTCTCCAGCCATTCTTTGGTCAGACCATTATTCTCAAGATTTTCTTCAATGAGGACGCCATCCATAATTAACTCTACGGGAAAGCTCTGAGAGACCGAAGAAAGCTTCAAATCTTTTCGGGTAACATATTGATACTCTTGTTTCTTTAAGACGGATACCATTCCGTTATCTTCTAATACGGCGTACTCTACTACCTCTAAATTAAAAATTTCTTTTTCCCTCAGCGCCTGTGCCAAGGAATCCAGTGAATACCTTACCTTTTTCATATTTTTTTCAAGAATTTTCCCATTTTCGATAAGTACCGTGGGTGAACCCGATATCCAGCTTCGCATTCTACGACTCTTTATAGCGATGACTGATAGCAGAAAAGATGTAGCTGTAATAACAACAAGCGCCACGATCATATATGATGATTGTAGATCTTTATTAAAAGCCAAGTTCGCCGCAAGCGATCCCAATATAATACCTGTTACGAAATCATGAAACGTCAAATTAGAAATCGTTTGTTTACCCAATATTTTAGCTATCAATAACAGCATGATCATCGCTACTACTGTACGAAGTACAATATCCAGATGTGCTTGCATCACTCAACCCCCTACCTCTCCTTTCCCATTATTTACAGACGCAGTAGAAATGAAACATCACTACAATTGAAGTAATCATTGTACAGAAAGATTCATACCGGTAGGCTTTCGGAGATTTCTATAACCGTCAAAAGGGCTCTGGAATGGTTCTACTGAACCGTCCCAAAGCCCTGGCTTCGAACTCTTACTTTTCATTCTTGATTTCAAGCAGATTATGCAGAACCATTGCACCTTCAGCTCGGGTTGCTGAGCCTCCCGGATCGAAGTTCCGGTCACTCCGGCCCTGGATGAGTCCAAGGACTTGGGCGGTAATGATTGATTCACGGGCCCATGAGGCAGCCGTACTCAAATCACCGAATTGGATTACAGGCTTTGATTCCACCTTTTCCCCGTTGACATATTCGTAGGCCCGCATCACCATGACCGCCATCTCTTGGCGGGAAATAAGAGCTTCTGGAGCGAAGCGAGTCTCGCTCACCCCATGGACGATCCCCGCCTCTACAGCCTGCGCCACTTCCTCCGCATACCACTGATCCGCAGATACATCCGTAAATACTGTAGATGATTTTACTTCAAGACCCAGCAAACAGGTTAGCATGGCTGTAAATTCCGCACGGGTCACTGACCGATTCGGATCGAATTTCCGAAGCCCAACGCCTTGAATCAGATGTTTAGCGGACACCTTTTCCAGTCTCCAAAAAAGGCTCGATGACAAGCTTCGTCGCGTTAGCCGGCATAGTTAGAAGTACTTGCTGCAAACTCCAGTCCTGTGTGCCTGTTATTTTAGGAGAGGAAGGCCCATCTCCCACTTTGGCAGTATTGTAATATTGTGTTCTAAAGTAAGCTCCCTGCCCAGTGACATTGTCCGTCTTCAGCCAGACTTTAAGTCTGTAGGATTTACCGGGGATAACCGAAGTTACCCCCTGATTGATGGAAATCCTGCTTGTCGCAAAGGCATCGAATAGCATGGACCGGGTTCCTTCATGCGCAGTGCCAACGTCTATCTTGATATTTGCAGTTTTATTCGTTCCTTTTCCGCTACCAGTAGGTACCCATAAGCTCCAGCCCACCGGAGCAGAGTCTGTAACCCCTGTCCAGGTGGAGTCCAGGGTTGTCGTTGAATTCTCAAAACTTCCGTTAAGCATAAGATTTGATGCAGCCGCAGATGCCCTGCTGTCCGAGTGATAAAAAACTCCCGCACAGGAAGAAAAAAGATCAACAATGAGAACTAATACTAAAAACAGACTTGGTTTTCGCATTTGTTCACCCCAATCTTAGAATAGGTTAAAGCTAAAAATATCTACAATATATCTTCCTGTACAAAATTCAGCACGGCATCGTCGACAGCTGAAGTTTTTCCCAGATCCGGAAGATTCACAAGTTCAATTTCGCAAGTCTCCGCACAGCCGTGCAGCTCCAAAAGAACAAGTTCATTACGCCCTTTGCGCAGCAATGGACCGGGAATATATAGGGCCCTTTGTGGTCCTGCGTTCCAGTAGCGGCCCAGATTAAAGCCGTTGATCCAGGCAACCCCTTTATTCCATCCATCGAACCGTAGAAAAGTATCGCCAATTTCCTCCACATCAAAGCAGCCCCGGTAGAATCCGGGCAAACCCGAAAGTGCCGCAGCTTCTTGCTTCTCCACCGTCTGCTCCTTGTACTCAAGTGAAGCCAGCGTTCCCGGTTCTAACGGAAGTGTACGGATCGTCCAGTTATATTGCAGTTGATTATCGATTCGAACCCCGTCCAGAATTCCTTTCGGATCACGAATGAGCGGTCCATAGTTGATCCGACCCATATTCTCGACGAGAATATCCAGCTTCGCTCCCCCTGCAGGAATAGAAATTTCCAGTGGCTGCGGATTCCAGCGTTCAATTACCCCAAGCAGCTGCCCATCTAGGAAGACCTGCGCCCGATCCCGCACACCTTCGATGTGAAGCTTCTGCCTGGACCGCGGTCCCTTTACAAAAGTACTGTACACTATAAAGCCATAGGATTGTCCGAGCTTCTCCATCGGCTGAACATATACACTGTTCACCGGTTCGGATAACTTATCCAGATTGGAAGCTGTGAACAGTTCCGCCCTTTCCGTCAAGGCAACTTTTCCATAGGAGATCTTCGGAATCGGCTCAGGGAGTGAACAAGTCGGGGCAAATCCATGCTTGCCAAGTACCGACCGGACAGCTTCAAATTTTGCCGTCGTATCTCCCCATTCCGTGAGTGGAGCATCATAGTCATAGCTTGTAGTCGTCGGCTCGTAGCCGACGATATGATTCGCCCCATTATAGAAGCCAAAATTGGTTCCGCCATGGAACATGTACATATTTAGTGAGGAGCCATGCGTTAGGATATCATCCAGAACGCCAGCTACATCTTCGGCATCACGTACATGATGATCCTCCATCCAGTGATCGAACCAGCCGTTCCAATATTCCATCACCATCAGAGGTTCATCAGAGCGGTACTCCCTATATTTGCGGAAAGACTCCTCTGTACTAGAACCAAAATTGACTGTTGCATGCACATCCTCCAACGTTCCGCCGAGCAACATCTCATCCGTTGGCCCGTCAGAAGTAAAGAGCAGTACATCTACCCCTCTGCTGACCAATCCATTACGCATATATCTCAAGTAGTTACTGTCATTTCCATAACTTCCATATTCATTCTCTACCTGGACGGCCAGAATCGGCCCACCATATGTGGAGAGCAGCGGAACCAGCCGAGGAATTAGCTCATCGTAATACCGATCCACTTTACTTAAATAAAGAGGGTCACAGCAGCGAAGCAGAATTTCCCCGTAAGCCAGCAGCCAGCCCGGCAGGCCTCCGAACTCCCATTCCGCACAAATGAATGGACTCGGTCTGACAATCACATGAAGCCCAACCTCTCCAGCCAGTTCGATAAAAGAGACAACATCGGCCATGCCATCAAATACGAACTCCCCTTCCTTAGGTTCATGCATATTCCAGGCGATGTAGGTCTCTACGGTATTAAATCCGCAGGCTTTCAATTTCAGCAGCCGGTCTTTCCAGTATTCAGGCACAACCCGAAAGTAATGAATCGCTCCCGATACAATCCGGTAAGGCTGTCCGTCCAGCAAATATTGTCCGTTGTTCCAGGTGAGCAGGCTCATAATCGACAACCTCCTTTTTTAACATTCATTTATTCTAACGTTTCTCCACAGTGGTAAACGGCAATCCGTCTGATCTCGGGATTTGCGGAAGCTTCTGTCACCCGTAGTCGTAATTTCTCTGCACATACTGGAGGGAAAGCGTCGATTTTCTTATGGCCAATCGCACTGCCGCGCTTCAGCTCCAACCACTCCCCGCTGCTGTAAGCTTCCAGCACATATCCTCCCACCCGCTCGCCGTAAGCGATGTCCTCCATAATCTCGGCGTGGTCAATCACAGCAGCCGTTGGCAGCTCCAGCTCAATAAGATCTCCAGTGCCAGCTGTTACCGCCAGAGCCTCGCCGAATCTACGCTGGATCTCCTTACCGAATTCCAGCAGACGCTGCACATCGGCCTCCGGAAACAGCCCGCGGTTATCAGGGGCTACATTGAGCAGCAAAGTCGCCCCATGTCCGACCGAACGATAATAAATGTCCATTAGCTGTTCTAGGGACAGCAGCAAATGCTCTTCCTCAGGATGCCAGAACCAGCGGTCTTTACGGATGGGCACATCACATTCCGCAGGCACCCAGCTTGGCGTTCCGGGAAGCCAATTTAGCGATGCTTCACTGAACATGCTCCCCCGTGCGGAATTTGCAGTGTTCCAGCATGGATAAGGAGCAAGGCCATCCTCATTGCCAACCCAGCGAATGGTTGGCGCTCCCATATTAAACACCATAGCCCCTGGCTGATGGAGCTTAATCAGATCCATAATCCGCCGCCAATCATAATTCCGGCCTTCAGATCCTGCACCGTCAAACCAAATCTCCGTAAGCGGACCATATCCCGTAAGCAATTCCTGCAATTGCAGGGCATAGAAATCATCGTACGCTTGCGGATCCGCATAACACGGCTCATGTCTGTCCCATGGAGACAAATAAATGCCAAAGCCGACCCCAAGGTCCCGGCAAGCTTCTGAGCACTCTTTGACGACATCGCCGCGTCCTTCTTTCCACGGACTGGAAGCCACAGAATAGGTGCTTGTCGCAGTCGGCCACAGGCAGAATCCGTCATGATGCTTAGCTGTCAGTATAAAATAACGGAAACCGGCTTCTTTAGCTGTACTAACCCATTGGCGGGCATCTAGTTGAAGCGGATTGAAAACCGCAGGTGAATCACTGCCCTCTCCCCATTCCTGATCGCAAAACGTATTGATGCCAAAATGGCAGAACATCCCCAGCTCCAGGTCTTGCCAGGCCATCTGCTCTCTGGAAGGCAGCGCTGCCAGCTCTTCCGGCTTGTTCTGTGAAGATATGCTTTCCATCATTTCTGAACTCTCCCGTGTGTTTGTGTAGGCTCCCTTGTAAAAAAGGGCTTTGGAAAGCCGGTTGATGACCTTCCAAAGCCCCGTCCACAACTTGGGATACCTCGCTTATTGCCTATTTATTTGATGACGCCTTTTTCGTTGATAATTTTCGTTGCTTCATCAACCATCCATTGCTGAACTTTATCAATCGATTCATTGCCGAGCATAAATCTACTGAAGCCGTCATCGATAATTTTGGTCAACTCGGAAGTTGCTGTAGTCATCACCTGTGCACCGTCGAGGAACTGAATTTCGCTATCGAAGAGTGTATATTTGAGTGAATCCATATCATACATATCTTCTTTTCCAGCAACCAATTTAGTCAGTAGAGCCTCATTGTCAGCTTTTTTATAGCCGGAGAATTCCAGTCTGTTATCACTAACAGCCGTTGACATAAATCTCATCAGTTTAAAGGAAGCTTCTTTGTTCTTCGAAGTTGCCCCCATCGCCAGCATGTTGCCGCTTGTGAAGTATTTGCCTTCGTATTCTTTCGGTTCCGATCCTGCCGGAGGCACCGGCACTGGGGCAAAGGCTGTCTTGAATTTATGCGGATACTGCTCGGTGTTACCCGGATCAGCAATCGTCCAGTTACCAGCCAGGATCATAGCGGCTTCTTCATTGAAGAATTCCGTGCGGTAATTGAGCTTAGCAGCTAAAGCGTCCGCATAGGATTTCGCGGATTTATCAGCAGACTCCATATCTTTGCGCAGCTGGAAGAAATATTTGTAGGTTGGATCCGCGAAAATGGTTGTTCCGTCATCATACACGAACGGATCTTTCATCATCGTTTGGGCCGGAGCGTTCATGTACAGCTCCCAAGTGTGGAAGTATGTGCCGTAACGTTTGTCCACGCCTTCACCTTTGGTCAGTTTTTTAGCATAGTCGCGGTAGTCATCCCATGTCCAGCCAAAAGTAGGAACAGGCAACCCAACTTCATCCAGCGCGTCCTTGTTTAGCATCACATAGTTGCTGCTCTTCGTGTATTGCATCCCATAATATTTGCTATCGACCTTAGCGTTCACATAATATTCATCCTCGGGAACGAGGTTATCCTTGTCATAGAATTCATTCAGCGGGGCAAGTGCTCCACGGGTTGCCCGTTCAAGCACGCCGCCAAGACTAGGCACCTGAACAACGTCAATCGCTTCACCGGAAGAAATCAGGAAGTCGAGTTTTTTCAACATTTCTACGGAATCCCCTGGAACGAGTGTCACATGCTCTACCTTGATGTCCGGGTTCTGATCCATAAATTCCTGCAGCATGGCATCGGTGCCTACCGATTGAGCTTCATTGTCCCAGTTGTAATACTTGATGGCGACCTGCTTGTCCGCCTTAACATTTCCTGCATTTGCACTTGCGTCAGCACTGCCATTCTCCGCCGTATTGCCGGAATTACCACAAGCGCTTAGCGTTAAGGAAACCGCCAGCATGGAGCCTAATACAACGGATAATCTCTTTTTGCTCTTTGTTTTCATTTTTACTTCCCCCCGCACTGAATTTTAAGTATAGTGCCTTGTTCATTTCTTATTATAGGCATCCGCTTTACTGGCCAAGTGCACAATTTTGCTGTTGTAGGATCACATTTTTGACTTTTACTATCTATCACACATCCGCAGGTCAGCCCTTAACTCCGCCAAGCGAGATTCCATTAATGACTTGCTTCTGCAAGGCAATGAACACAATGACGAGCGGTATGATCGCCGAAACAGCCGCCGTCATCATAATCGCATAGTTGTTCGAATAATCGTCCCGGAACAGTGTCATACCGAGTGGGATAGTGTACAAATTCTTATTTAGTAAGAAGATCAACGGATTCTGGTAATCATTCCAGGTCCAGATAAATTTGATGATTGCCACCGTAGCGAGCACCGGTTTACAAAGCGGAATAATGATAGACCAGAATATCCGCAAATGGCCTGCACCGTCAATTCGTGCCGCTTCAATATATTCGTCGCTGACACCTATCATAAATTGCCGCAGCAGGAACGTGAAGTAGATGGAGAACATACTCATTAATATGATTGCCGCATGGGTATCGTAGAGGCCGAACCAGCGAATCAGCAGAAAACGCGGAATCAGTGTGGCCTGATCAGGAATAATCATGAACGACAGCAGTGCCAGAAACACCATATTCCGTCCTTTGAACTTGATTTTGGTCAAGGCGTACGCCGACATAGATGAAATGATAAGTGTAATTAAGGTTGTTATAATCGCAACTTTAAAGGAATTTAAATAAAAATGAGAAAAAGGTACTCGTCCCATCCAAACCATCTTGAAATTATACGCTACATTGATTTTCTCGGGAATCCATTGGATCGGGAAGCGCATTACATCTTTCTCATATTTAAAGGCTGCGGAAATCATCCAGATTAGCGGAATAAGAAATACAATGGACAAAGCCCCCATGATACCGGTAGTGATCACTCTGGACATATTTTTTCTAATCAATTGCATGTTAATCTCCCCCCTTTATTCTTCATTTCTCATTTTCCAAGTAGCTGCGGTGATCAAGCCTATGACGGCGAATAGCAGCCAGGAAATTGCAGAAGCGTAACCCATGTTGTAATATTTGAACCCTTCCTCATAGATCCTGAACACAAGCACGGTAGAAGAATTATTCGGGCCACCTTCGGTCAAAAAGGCGATGATGTCGAACACCTTAAACGAGCCAATCAGCATAGTGATAAGCAAGAAGAACGTGGTTGGACGCAACATCGGAACCGTGATGGCAAAGAATTTTTTCAGTGCGCTGGCTCCGTCTATTTCGGCGGCTTCGTAGATTTCATCTGAAATATTCGTCAAACCGGCCATATAGATAATAATGGTATAGCCCAGACTCGCCCAGGAACTGATAATAGCAATCGATAACAGCGAGGTCTTTGGATCCACCAGCCATTTCGGAGGACTGGAAATTCCAAGCTCCATCAAGAACTGATTGATCGGTCCTAGGGACGGATGGAACAATGCGCTCCATACAGCAGCAATCGCAATAATTGAAGAAATATAAGGGATAAAAAAGGCCACTTTGAAATAATTTTTGAGAAATACACTGTTTTGAATCAATGCCGCCAGCACCAAAGCAATCGCAATCGGTATCGGCACGGTCATAATCATATAAATGGCATTGTTCTTCAAAGCTTGAATGATGCTCGGATCATGGAACATTTTGATATAGTTATCCAATCCGATAAACTCGATCCCTTGAACCCCCGACAATAGATCCCATTTCGAGAAGCTTAAATAAAGTGAGAATCCAAGTGCAAATACATTAAGAAAAAGCATTCCGACAATTTCCGGAGCTAGAAACAGCCACCCGGTCAAAGCCTCTTTCCGCTGCGGAGTCCAGAACTTCCGCTTCTCCTGCAGAATTTTTGGCACAGGTTGTTTTGCAGCCTCCACGTTGTATCACCTCGACAATTTGATTTGTCATTATAGTAATATATCCGCCTTCCGCATGAAGGAGTGATTATGACCCGAGATGTGCAAGATTTTGACCTTTGTCCGTAGGCAAGCTAAAGTGCCTTCGGCGTCCTTTTAAGGACGCTAAGCATTTATGCAAGAATTATAAGGATAATGTATAGCGTGAAACTTATACATTATCCTTATAATTCAACAAAAAAAACCCGCCCTAGATGGGCGGGATCTAATCGGCAGGTTAAAAATTACGCTCTCAGCGTACCGAGTGTTTGGATTTATACTCGCTCGGCGTTGTTCCCACATATTTTTTAAACACTTTTGAAAAATAGGTTCTGTCCGAATATCCCAGACCGACGGCTAGCGATTCCAGGTTCTGGCTGGATATTTTCAGCATTTTGGTCGCAACCTTCATCTTGTGCTGATGTACATAGTCCGTAAAGGTCAGACCTGTCATGCGCTTGAAATAACGCGAGAAATAGCTCGGGTCCAGAAAGAGATAACGTGCCATATCGATTGAAGTGATATTATCGCCAAGATGCTGATCGATAAATTGCTGAATAAGCTGCAGCTTCGGCTCCTGCGGGGGAGCTCCTGCCACCTGCTGCTTGCTGCCTGTAATCTGCACCAGCTTTCTTTCCACCAGTTCCATCGTATCCTCCAGTGTGCGGGTTTGCACGAGATAGACGAACAGATCCTCATCGAACGTTAGGCTAGTGAACATCAGCTCGATACCACGGAGCATAAAGGATAAATCCCGGACGAAATCGCCCGGATGGATAGCCATTACTTTTGCAGTCTTAGCGATTTCCTGAAGAGTGCCACGGATGGCTTCAAGATCATTTTTAATCACGGCCCGTTCCATCTGCGGGATATAACTATCCAGAAATCCTTGAGGAGCAGGCTGGAAGCGAGGGGTAGCGATTTGCAGAGTATCCAGAACTGTGTATTCCGCACTCGCATAGAACTCGCACTTGTCCTGGACAATTTGCCGATGAATCTGTCCAATCGCCTGCAGCTCTATTTTCTCAGTGACTGCGATGATGCCCGGTTGAATCTTAAGGAGATGGGAGCACTCGGAACACAATCGCTGTAAATAATCATGAAAATAAAGACTGGCATTCTGCGCCAGATTCACACGGTAATTATACAGAATTACAATATTCTTCTGTTCCAAAAAAGGCGTAATCCCCTCACACGCTTCAGACAGCTCTAGGGCTATATTGTAGATGGCATATAAAATAAGTGGATACTCGCTCTGCTTGTACCGCTTCTCGAAACTGGAAAAGTGAATGCTGACCGTGCCCAGCATGAACCACGGGTACGTCCAGGATATGCCGATTTGCGCCGCATATGCTAGCGTGGTTTCGGGCGGGGCGCCGCCAATCACCCTTTGCAGCAGATTCTGCCGGAATAACTGGCTGTTGTAACCCGTCTCCCCATGTTTGATTAACCCGATCTTCGATTTAAGCAAGCGTACGGACTTGGCAAGGCTTTTCTCCAGTTGTTCATCCGTTAGCTGGTCCTTGATTAAATAGTCATCCACCTTCAGCTTTACCGCTTGCTGAGCGTAATGGAAATCCTCATGACAGGTCAGGAAAATAATTCTGACCTCTGGCTTCATCCGGGTAAAGTAATCAGCCAGCTCAATCCCGTTCTTTTGCGGCAAGCCAATATCCGTGATCACGATGTCGGGCTGTACTTCCTCGAACATTAATAACGCCTTGGCACTGGAATAGGTGCTGCCGACAATCTGCAAGCTATGTGCTTCCCAGTCAATCATCTGCTGAAGCACCTTGAGCATAGGAACATCATCATCTATGAGCATCACTTTATACATCAATATCCCTCTCTCTCCGACAGATTAACCTGATGATTGCCTTGCGGCAAATACAGAGAAACGGACACCCCACCCTGCGGCAAATTATGCAGCGACAAGCGGGTATCCTGACCATAGGTCAGCCTCAGCCTTTGAACCACGTTAATTAAACCGACCCTTTGATAAGTTCCATCCTGTTCATCGCCCTTGTACATTAACCTGCGGTTCAATCCCGCCAAAACTTCTGCCCCCGCACCGCAGCCATTATCTTCAACTTCAATCAGAATCCCATCAGGGATCGTTCGTGAACGAACGACAATACGCGGTGCCGGGTGGTCAACTAGACCGTGAACGATGGCATTCTCTACGAGTGGCTGCAGAATCAGCTTAGGGACGATGAGCTTCTCTGTATCCGCTTCCAGATCGACCTCCAGTTCAAGAGGGATTTCGTTGCGGATCTTCATGATGTCAATATAATGGCCGAGCAGTTTACATTCTTCCCGCAAGGTAGCCGGTTCATTGACCTTTAGATACGCCCGGAGCAGACTCATTAGCGAATCAATGATTCCGCTGTGGAGCTTATCTTTAGCCAAAATAAGGCTACATTTGATTGAATTCAGGGTGTTGATCAAAAAGTGGGGACGAATCTGCATAAACAGCGCTTCCAGCTCCATCACTCGCTTCTGTTCCTGCTCCAGCTCGATGTCGTGAATCAATCCTTGCAGTTGGTCCAGCATAGTATTCAACGTCTGCCCAAGCTCAGCGATTTCATCCTTGCCCTTGACCTCCAGCCTGACATCAAGATTCCCCATCCCGAACTGGCGAACAACGCGCTGCAGCTTCATGATCGGACTATGCAATCTTTTGGCAATCAACATAGAGGTGGCCGAAAAGACAATGAACAAAAGAAGCACCAAGCCAATACCACTATAAAAAGTTCGCGAAATCTGGCCCGACCATTCTTTTTCCGAAGCTTCATAGACCAGCTGCCAATTAGATTTGTCGATGGCTCTGGCCGTTCGTACGCTTCCTCTCGCTTCCTTACCTTCTGGAGCTAGTTCTGTGTTCCCAGCAATCAGGCCGCCTCCGGAATCAAACAACGCAACCTTTCCAAATTCAACCGGTCCAAGCAGCTTGTTGAAATAGGCCTCGGGAATGGAGATGAGAAGCACGGATACCTGGCGTTTCTCCCGGCTGTCATAGATTACTCTGGCAATATAGTAGCTGCTGCTTTTGCCTGAACCGCTGTCAGCCATCCCTAGCCATTGCAAGGTCTCCGGTTCGTGAATATTGACACGGCCCATCAGTTTGTCCATGTTGGCATTAATCACGGATAAATTCTCAGTCCCAGAGGAGATCACAAAGTGCTTCCGGTTAACCAAATACATGCGAATGTTATTATTTAGCGGCTTAGAGTTGATGAGCGAAAATACATCCTGAATTTGCGTAAAATGTACGTAATCCTGATAGGTGTTCAGCCGCTCGGTATCTGCAAAGACCTTCAGATTGGCGCGAAAATTGGTATCGTTTACAATAAAATGCGATGCAAATGTCACATCATCAATGGTCTTGTTTAGTTCGTCAATCATAACGTTCAGGAAGTTATCGTTGCTGAGCTGTAGCTTTTCTACCATCGTATCCCGAATTAGCACAAAGGAGATGATCGATACTGCAATCAGCGGGATAAAAATCAGCAAAAGAAATGATGCCTGGATACGTCTATAGTAAGTGAATTTGAACATGTTTTCTCCGCGCCTCTCTCATGCTCTTTTCTTGTATTCTATCAGCCCGTTATCCAGTATACATGCATTATCTGATTACCGTGACTTTCTTTTGACCGTTTGCGAAAACAATAAGGACCACTTCACCAAATATTTGTATACCTTCTACTACATAGGAATCCAAGTGACTGGATGGAACCTCATGGCTGATCACGATAATATGCTCCTCACTCTTTTCAGGGAAGCTGATGCGGCAGGCCTCGGCCTGTGCAGCATCCACTGCTTCACCCGTATGACGGTAAATCGTCACCTGTTCAACCAGAGGACAAAACTGCTCGCCGGGAGGCTGCGGATACAGCACTTGCATGATCGAAACCTTCCCTTTCCCCGTTCGGGAGTACACAGCATGCTGATTGGGTTCCAGCAGATTGTATTCGCGGGAGATTACCCCGTCATCAACCTTGCCCTGAAGTCCTTCAACATTAACAGGAATGATGCAAAGATTGGCTTCCCGCTCATTTTTAGTACGGCAAATAAATGTTTCGTCTTCCATCTGAACCGCTCCGGGCGCAAAATGTAAATGCTGGGAAAACGTATGCTCCTGCCGGCAGCTGAAGCTGTCGACCAGAAGCCAGTAATAAGGCTTGATGAATATAATCCTCCTAAGCGGGTATACCGGATCATTCAAATGACGATAACCGTCATGGCTGCCTTCTACATAATCAAATTCCGGCTTGCTAATCCATTGGGTGCCTGTCGGCTTCGCAATTTGGGAGAAGGACCATGTATCCGTGATTTCGGTAAATCCAATTCCGTCAACAGTGGTCGTATTATGGGCAGCGCTTTCTTTTAGCGCTTTTCTGAGTGGTGTATGATCACTATAGTTGTATCTGCCAAGATCGGTAAGCATATCCCGCCCATAAGCATACAGATCGAAATGTAGCAGATCCGCGTGCCCATGTCCACCCCCAAGTGGTCCGCAGTGGAAATATAAGTACAAAGCCTGCTCGTCCCAACCCGTCCGCATCACATAATGACCGGAATGTACAAAAGAATGTGACAAGTAAGACGGTTCTTCTGCCAACAGCCGCGCGTAGCCCTCAACGCCAGTCAACCCGAACAACCAGGCATTATCATAATCCATTTGATCGTATCCGCCAAAGCGGAGCACAGAATCCTGGAACAACCAACCCGCATAAGTCAAAATCGAACGGACATCGCTATCATCGCTATCGCCGAGCATCGGCTGCCGATGATTCGGCTTGGCCCAATATAATGAAGCTACGGCCATTTGACGTACCTTTTGCAAAAATTCATCCTCAAGCTCCAGTCCGTTCATACGGGCCAAGCGGATGCAGTCGAGAAAACATACCAGAACTTCATGGTGATAAGTGGGGGATTGCTCCCAGTGGATACCGTCCGCCATGATCTGGATTCGAGCTGTCTCCCCCAATCTCTCCTCACCGAGACGTTGCCAGTTTCTGGCCCTTGTGAACTCAGGGAAGTAGAGCGCGGTTTGGAACAAGCCACAAGTCTCCAGAACCCCCCAGTTGCTGATATTCTTCCAGCCCGTAAACGATGAAGCTAAATATTCACCGTGTTCATGCAGAGATATCATCACTTTTGCCAGAAGCGTCGGTGTGAGCAGCGAACTTTCCTGTATATAGGATAACGCTTTGATCCAGTTAGCACAGCGAAGGCCCGCTTCAATGGTACGCCAAGTCAGCGTATCATTCGTAGGCATGTCTGGAACAGGATTACGGTCCAGCCAATCTTCAAGCTGACAGCAAAATGCCCTCGCATATTTTTCATTACCAGTTATCGCATACGCTTGTCCTAATGCCACCCAGTAGCGGTGGCGATTCAGCATATAAGCCCATTCTACATCTTGGTCTGGAACATAACGCCAGTCAATTTTTTCCTCAAAGGTAACCGGAATGCGGCTTCGTTCCATGTCCCAGGGAAAGCGGAAGAGAAATGTCTGCTCGACGACTTCGTCCGCCGTCTTTATTACAAGTTCCAGATCATCTGTGCAATAGTGCTGTATATAGTCGATAAGCTGCTGCTTCCGGTTATCTGTTCTCCAGCCCGGCGTACTCCGGCTGGTCAAGTACCGATGCAACGCAGTCAGCGCATCGTCCTGCCGCGCTTGGTCGAGCGCATCCTTCACCGGAGCTAGAGCAGGTAACGCAAGGTCGAGTAGCGTAAAGACGGCATACGGAGAGGTTTGTTGGTTATCAGCGTTCATACCAGTACCCCCTGCTGCCTTTTTGCAGCCGCAGCAACGCTTCGAGATAAAAATAATCCCCCCAGATCATGAAATCATCCGGAGAAAGATCGCCGCGCACATGGTAAGAACCATGCTTCAGCAGCCCCTCCGCGTCTTCACCGATCGTGGAATAGTTCTGCACAAGTGAAGTCATCGACTGTATTAATCCCTGCTGAAAATAAGCTCGTTCGGGATCTTCCTCATCCATTAGCTCTAGCAGCTCCTGAAGTCCGGCCGCAACAATTGCAGATGCCGAACTATCCCGATAAGTATCCGCGGATACCGGTGCATTGAAGTCCCAATAAGCGACATGATCCTGTGGCAAATGCTCCAGGAAATAACGGGCCATCCGCTTGGACGTTTCCAAATACAATGGATCCTTAGTATAACGGTAAGATAATGCAAAACCGTAGACGCCCCAAGCCTGACCGCGCGTCCAAGTCGATCCGTTAGTATAGCCTTGGTGCGTAGCGCCCCCAATCGGCTCTCCGGTCTTCTGATCGAAGAAAAACGTATGGTAGGAGCTGTCATCTCCCCGCACCAGATAACGTTTCGTCTTATCCGCCTGCATGATCGCCACTTGCCGGTATATGGAATCCCCGGTCTGTTGTTCCGCCCAGTACAGAAGAGGTAGATTCAACAGGCAATCAATAATGATGCGCCCGCCTTCTTGGGCATCTCCGATAGGTCCCCAAGCCTGAATATATCCACCGTCTGTGCGCCAGCGCTTCAGTAGTAAGTCTGCCGCTTGCAATGTCAACTGACGTGCGGATTCGTCTTTTTCTATCATCCACTGGGCTTTGGAGGATAACGAATACAAGAATCCGATATCGTGATGATCAAGCACCGTCTTTGCCGCGAAACGGCGCCGGAAATCCTCTACGGTATGAGATGCCGCAATACGGAAGCTGTCATCCTGCGTATATTCATAGCACAACCACAACATGCCACTCCAGAATCCGTTAGTCCAGTCGTCGTTGTTATTGAGCTGGTAAGCTCCATTCTTGCTGACATGAGGGAAACTGCCCCCGAACCGATCTATGTTCTTACGTACCTTCTCTATCGCATCTTCAATCGCACTGCTCCACATAAGTTTCTTGCTCCCTTCAGACTCTTCGTTCTTACGTCTCATGATAAGGAGAGTGAACAGGATCTAATAGGGGTGATTTTTGCTTTGATGTGCATTATTTTGACTTTTGAACGAAGTAACAAAATATATAACTATTTATGGAAAAATACGTTAAAATCATGAAGTGAGTGAATTACAGCTTACATTATCTTAGAAACGGAGTGTCCTACTAATGAAAAAGCTAGGTGCATTATTTTTATCCATTTTCATTGTTATGTCTGTCTTTACCACTGCCCATGCGGCTGAAAAACCTGTCGGCGTATGGATTGACGGAACCGAAGTGAAGTTAGGCAATGCTAACCCTGTTGTAGAAAAAGGAACTACCTTGGTTCCTATGCGTCCACTTCTAGAGAAGCTTAATGTAAATTTGAATTGGAATAAAAAGACGAAAACCGTAACGGGGACCAAAAATGGACTGGCCCTCTCACTGACTATCGGCAGCACCACAGCAACGGTGAACGGGGAGAAGAAAAAACTAGAGGTGGCTCCTAAAACCATCAATAATGTCACCTATGTACCTGTCCGCTTTATAGGAGAAACGATCGGCTATAAGGTAGAATGGAGTCCGGCGCAGCGCACCATCACCTTTGTAGCCAATAATCAGGCTGCAGGCAGCACCGGTTTCTTATGGAAGGTGGAGCACAACGGTAACACCGTTTATCTGCTTGGTTCTATCCATGTGGCTAACGACAAAATGTACCCGCTGCGCCCGGAAATTGAAGCTGCCTTTGAGGCTTCTCAATATCTTGGGGTCGAAGTTGACTTAACCAAGGTTGATCAAACAGAGATTCAAAAGTTCCTTACGGAGAAAGGCTCCTATACAGATGGATCCAAGCTCAAGGATCACGTATCTGCTGATACCTATAACAAAGTTGTTGCGCTTCTGAAAGCGAATGGTCTTGCTGGAGATGCATTCGATTCCTATAAGCCATGGGTCGTTACTCAAGGCATTTCAAGCCTGCAAATGCAAACAACAGATTATACACCTGATACGGGAATCGACCTATATTTCACACAGAAAGCAGCCAAATTGAATAAACCGGTCATTGAATTGGAAAATATGCAATTGCAGCTGAACATGTTTGATCAATTCTCAGATGGATTACAAGAAAAGCTTCTCCTCGATACACTCGATAGCCTCAAACAAACAGACAATGCTGCAGCAACAGCTTCGTTGGATGCATTATCCCAAATGTGGATGCAGGGAGATGAGCAGTCGCTCGTAGCTATGACACAATCGGTCGCTAAGGAGCCAGAATACTACAAAGGTCTCGTTTCGGATCGAAATGCTAACATGGCGAAGCACGTTAAAGAGTATTTGAACAGTAATAAAAAAGCGACTTACCTTGTCGTTGTTGGCGCACTACACATGCTGGGTGATGACGGCATCGTAACCCAATTACAAAAAGACGGCTTTAACGTCGTCAAACAATAATTGCTAATAACAAAATAAATAAGGCTGTCTCTTAGTCATCACAATGACTTTGGAGGCAGCCTTTTATCTTTACTTTTTTAGCTCAATCTAAAATAGTAGTAAATTGACGTGAAGACAGAGCGGAGGGGTGGAGGGATTCTGGAGAAACGCCAGTGTTCGCCTTTAAAGACCAATTTCAACTGCTAATCTTTCTACTATCCAGAAATTGGGCTTTAACAGCGATCGTAAGAACCCTCCACTCCGCAGCGGTTTGTTCACAAACAGGCTACTACTAATTTTGGTTTTGAGCTTTTTCCTTCTACCATTTGATTAACTGATCCACCTTCACTGGAAGTCCGGTAGCTATCGAACGATTAGCCGCAATCCCGGTCATAATAGACAACGCCCCATCCACATGGGAAGCTGCTCGATTAAACCGATCCTCCACAGGTCGTTCAAAAATATCCCGCAGCATGACCGGATCTCCGCCGCCATGTCCCCCAACACCTTCTTCAATCTCCACTTCATAGGGAGGCGCAAAATGTGGGAATACAGTGATCTGCTTGTCCTTTAGGGCCCCTTCATCCTCTTTGTTCCCTCCGGCATTTACATAAGACTGTTCAACTACTTTCACTTCCATCCGTCCCTTTGTTCCATTAAATACTACAGTGAAGCCTTCCCAAGGCAAATAAGCATTAAGTGAATAGTTCATAATCGTCTTGTTTTTGTATTTGACCATGACTGCCATCGTATCCTCAATGCTGATATTATCACCGAATACGCTTTGATCACGCAGGTACCCATCTTCATGCTCGGCATCCAAATACATCTGCTTCAGCTGTTCATTATCTTTAAGATGAAGGGCAAAGGGATCATTTTCGGCTGCTGCACTACCATGAGCACGCTGATAAAACTCGGTCACGCCGCGCTTCTCTGCGTTTTCTCTGCCATAAAACCTTAAATCCCCCATGGCATAGACCGTGTCCGGACGTGAGCCCAACCAGAAATTCATCAAATCGAAATGATGTGTTGATTTATGGACCAATAGACCTCCACTATTATGCTTATCCCGATGCCATCTGCGGAAGTAATCCGCTCCATGCAGTGTATTTAGCAGCCATTCAAAGTTAACAGAAAGTACTTCGCCAATGGCTCCATCCATGATCAATTCACGGATTTTGGTGTTATGCGGGGCATAGCGGTAATTGAATGTAACGCGCAGCTTTTTCCCTGTTCGATCAATCGCCTCAAGAATCTCCCGGCATTTTTCTTCATCCACCGTCATCGGTTTCTCTGAGATAACATCACAGCCAAGCTCCATCGCCCGGATAATGTAACGATGATGTGTGCGGTCAATACTCGTAACGATAACCACATCCGGCTTAGTCTCTTCAATCATACGATCGAACTCATGAGCTTTATAAGTAGGAACCGCATGATACTGATACTTCCCTTCCAGTAATCGGTTCGCATAAGCCATTCTTACCCCATTCACATCGCAAAAGCCTACGATTTCCGAAGTTTCACGATAATTTGTAGTAATCTCTCCATAAAAGAATTCCGCTCGGCCGCCGGTACCTACGAATACATATTTCTTCTTCGACACAAGAATCACTCCATCGCTATTGATTTAGATGACGTTTCTTTCTATAGTTTATAGTATAAAATACATCGAAATCTAAGCGATTATTAGCAAATATGACGGAAACTTTGCATATATTAGCTTCATTATCTGAAAGGAGCAAATCTACAATGGAACAGGAGCTAGAGCCTCCATTTATCATTGAACAAATCAAAAGAGCCGGACCCTTCAGCATGGATTCCGACCATTATCACGATACATATGAAATTTATTATTTACTCGCAGGTGAGCGCAGCTATTATATTAACAATCTAATTTATACCTTGCGCAAAGGTGATCTGATATTTATTAACAAGAATGAACTCCACCGCACCACTTCTAAGGGTTCAGCACGGCATGAGCGAATATTGATTAACTTTGAGGAGAGCTTTCTGCAAAAAACGTTGGCCAACTATGATCTGAGCTTTCCTTTTTTATCTACCCAAAGCTTGCTTCTGCGACCCGGAGTCCATGAACAAGGAGCCATCGAATATATCCTCTTCGCTATGCTAAAAGAACAAGAGGAACATCGATCACAGCAGATCCCTTATCTTCAGACACTGCTTATCCAGTTATTCATTGAAATGAACAGAGCACAAGAAATAAGCCGCGAGCCCATCGCTCCTGAGAGCAGTGAGAAGCAGCTTAAAGTCTACGAAATGATCGATTATTTACAGGCACATTATGCTGAAAAGCTTACATTAGAGCAGCTATCCGAAACCTTTTTCATCAGCAGCACCTATCTTTGCCGTTTATTCAAGCAAACCACTGGATTTACCATTGTTGAATATCTAAACTACATTCGGATCAAGGAAGCCCAACGACTCTTGCAGAGCACTAACACTAAAGTCACTACCATTGCTGAGAATACAGGCTTTGACAGCATCGCCCACTTCGGGCGGGTGTTTAAGCACATCGCCAAGTGCTCACCCCTGCAATACCGCAAGCAGAACCGCTGATTATCAGGCCTTAATTACACCTTTTTTTATAATAATATTTCCATAAAGTGCTTCTTCACCTGTTACAACAATAGCGTAGCTTTCCTTTGAACGATTATAAAAATCAAACCGCTCCTCATATTTAATCGTCGCTTCAGCGTCATGTTTGACGATAATCGATTCGTATGTCGACCAGATCACCGGCACCGTAGGATCTCCCTCAACCACAGCCATAAACGCCAACTGATGTTCCACATAATGATCAAGTGGCATCAGCTCCAATATTGCGTCCAGTAAAGCAGGTATCCCAATGCCATCATATCTTAATACTTTTGAGTGCAAGGAGTGCCCTGGATAATTCGCATCCGCGAGGACAAGCTCATCTCCATGACCCATTTCCATCATTACACGCACCAGTTCCGGAGATAGCAGCTTAGGAATTTTTTTTAACATCCAAGCACCTCATTACTTCCCATAAAAAGATCTCAACGCAACCAGCTCATCAATCCGATGCTGCGGCAGTTCTCTCTCCCCGCCAATCATACGGGTAATGAATGTAATTTTAGCCGTATATTCGAGTCTCTCCATGTTCAAATAGGCTTCCATAACATCTGTTCCCCAAGTAAGTGCGCCGTGATTTTCAAGCAGGACTGCTGTTTTTTTGCCAAGGTAAGGCATCAGTGAGTCTGGAATTTCTTCTGTCGAAGGGGTACCATATTCCGCTAATGGGATATCCCCGATCATGATAACCGATTCCGGCATCATCATTTTATCGAGTGCCTCACCTTTAATGGCAAAAGCAGTGGCATACGGGGGATGTGCATGAACCACACCATTCATCTCAGGTAGCTCATTATAAATTCTCAAATGCATTTTAGTTTCTGTTGAAGGTCTGTACCCTTCTGCCGCTTCAAGCACTTCACCTTGCAGATTTACTTTTACAATCATATGAGGCTCTAAATATCCTTTGCTCACCGCTCTGGGAGTAGTAAGAATTTCATTCTCTGATAACCGTGCTGAAATATTTCCATCATTGGCGGCGATGAAATCTTTATTAAACAGATTTCTGCCGATATCACAAATCTGCAAACGTAATTTTTGTTCCAAAGTATCCATAAGTACTCTCCTCGTATCCTATTTTTTAGAGTTCTTTCCCACAGAAGGCTGGTATGTCTTAAAGGTAAAGGATTGTGCCACGAACTCTTTCCCCTCGGAAACATCCAATTTTCCCAGCGCAGCCAGTTGGACAATGATATTGCCAATTCCACTGGCCTCCACAGGTCCCGCAACGACTTCTCTACCCGTAGCATCAGCGGTGAGCTGGCATAATAGCTCATTTTGAATCCCACCGCCAACCATATGAATGATAGTGATTGTCTTGCCGGTGATCTCTTCCATTTCTTCAATCGTTCTACAGTATGATTGCGCAAGGCTCTCAAGGATAACGCGTATAATTTCAGCTTTCGTATTAGGGGGCTGTTGCCCCGTCCGCTCACAATATTCCTTAATCCGCTGTATCATCACACCTGGTGTACTGAAGAGCGGGTCATTCGGATCAATGATCGCTGGCGCCCTATTAATCGTTTTGGCTAGTTCAACCATTTCACTTTGACTAAGATTCTCTCCTGCTTTCGCCCAATTCCTTTGGAGCTCCTGCAAAATCCATAGTCCCGTTGTGTTTTTTAGCAAACGGTTAGAATTACCGAAGCAACGTTCATTTGTGAAACCATATTCATAGCTTCTCTCTGAAATGACCGGTTCAGGCGTCTCCATACCCACCAACGACCACGTACCACAGCTTAAAAATGCTGCTTCATCCTTACGAGTATAAGGAATCGAAGCCACGGCTGAAGCCGTGTCATGTGAAGCGCCGGCGATCACTTTTATAGGTCCTACACTAAGCTCCTCTTGAATAACCGGTAGGATAGATCCAATAACCGTTCCCGCTTGGACTTGATGTGGAACTAGACTACTCGGAATTCCAAGCCTGCTCAATAATTCAGAGGAGGGTTCTCCAGAGACAGCACCCACTAAGCCGCTTGTGCTCCAGATGGTACTCTCTGCTGCTTTAATACCAGAAAACAGATAATGAAATAGATCCGGCATCATCAAAATCGTATCCGCGGTCTCCATAAGAGAATCATTATCCTGAAAATCAGAGAACAGCTGATAGACTGTATTAATCACGCTTGGCTGAAGACCGGTCATACGGAATTGCTCTGCCGGTGAGAGTAGCGCTTCCAATTGGAGACGGTGAGCCTCCATCCTCCGATCCCTGTAATGATGTGGGGAATAGAGCATCATTCCTCTTTTGTCGATAAAACCGTAGTCAACTCCCCATGTATCCACACTTAAAGACGTCAATTCTCCGTGTTGCCTAAAGGCTTTTTGCACGCCTTGCTTCATTTCGTGGAAAAGCCTCAGAGTATCCCAATATAAGTGCCCATTGATCTGTACCGGCGTATTCTCAAACCGATGAATTTCTTCCATTTGCAGTCTATCTCCATCATATATCCCCAGCATAACTCTTCCGGAACTGGCGCCGAGATCTATGGCTAGAAGCTTAATTATATCAACCATTGTTCATCACACCTGCTTCAGGGGAAGATTTTAGTAGAGGGGTCCAAAGTTCTGACATGCTCTATAATCTGCTCCCTCCAGATCTTCGGTACCAAATAGCGACCACACCCGAGGTCTAAAAATACGTGATTCCTCAACGTTATGCATACTGACTGGAATACGCAGAATAGACGCCAGTGTAATCAAATCCGCTCCAATATGCCCATAGCTGATCGCCCCATGATTTGCGCCCCAATTATTCATGACATCATACACCGATTGGAAAGAACCACTATTGGTTAACTTAGGCGCAAACCAGGTCGTTGGCCATGTCGGGTCTGTTCTTTGATCCAAGGTATGGTGAACATCTTCAGGCAGCTCAACTGTGTGACCTTCTACAAGCTGAAGAACAGGTCCAAGCCCTTTAACCAAGTTCAGACGAGCCATGGTCACCGGCATCCCGCCTTTAGTTAAATAATCTGTAGAGAAGCCGCCCCCACGGAAATATTCTTGAGAAGCCGGGCGGAATTGGGTATGGCTCAAACAAGCTTCCACCTCATCCTCCGAAATTTCCCAAAAAGGTTTAATCGCAGGTTTACCGTCGATCGTCTGCTCACCCGTCCCATCAAGAGCAGCCGAACCAGAGTTGATCAAATGCAGTATTCCGTGTGCTGCCTCACCTTCTAATTGGTGACCCGTTACACGCTTAACTGCATCTGGACTCCAAAAGGTTCGAACATCCGCAAATATTTGTGCAGTATTCGTAAGCAAATAATTGAATAGCATCGTTACTCCGTTCAGGCTATCATTCTCTGTCGCTACGATATAAGGTGAACGTTTGCCATTCCAGTCAAAGGAGGAATTCAGAATTGTCTCCATGAAATCCCCGTTAGGAAAATGATCTGTCCATTGGCGCTGCCCTTGGAACCCACCCACAATCGCATTATGGCCGTTAGCCTCTTCCTCAAAGCCCAGCTCAGCGAGAACAGGATTTCCGATCATCAGATCTCGGGCGATCAATGTCATTTTGACACAAGTCTCCCACTGCTTCTCTTTCTCATCATCACTTATTTGCAGATGCTGTGGATTATTATCGGCACCAACTTGGCAGTTTTCTTTGGTCCACGCGAGTGCTCGCTTATATTCCTCTTTATCATAAATTTCCTCTTCAAAACGTCGCACATATTCTGACATATCTATATATTCATTACGCATTCCCAGATACTCTTGGAAGAACTGTTCATTCACAATCGATCCAGCAATCCCCATCGAAACAGAACCCATTGATAAATAGGATTTCCCTCTCATTTGAGCGACAGCCAACCCAGCTTTGGCGAACTGCAGCAATTTAGTCTGCACATCCGCTGGAATCTCCTCACTGCTAGACTCCTGAACATCCTCACCATAGATACCAAACGCCGGAATTCCTTTTTGTGCATAAGCAGAGAGAACAGCAGCTAGATAGACCGCGCCAGGGCGTTCCGTTCCGTTAAAGCCCCAAACCGCATGCGGGATCGAGGCGTCCATATCCATCGTTTCAGAACCATAACACCAGCAAGGAGTCACGGTAATCGATACGCCAACATTAGCCCCGGCAAATTTCTGAGCCGCAGCAGCAGCTTCTTTAACACCACCAATCGTAGAATCGGCAATGATGCATTCCACGGGGCGGCCATCCGGATAAAATAAGTTCTCTTCAATAAACTTAGCTACCCGCTGTGCCATACCCATGGTTTGAGCTTCTAGCGATTCGCGGACACCTCTTCTTCTGCCATCAATGGTCGGGCGGATGCCAATTTTCGGATAGTTTTCTATCACTGCTGTTCCTCCTCAAGATCATCATAGTATCATCGGTAATGGACCTATTTCTCCTTCATCATAAAATATGGAAACGCTTTAGTCAACATAAAACAACATATTTATAGATAAATTATGTGGTTTTATGTGGTATTAATATTATTATACTGTGGTATTATGTGAATATGAGGTTATTTCTTTGATTTATACAACAATGTAGTAAACTAGAAAGTAGATGATGATAGAGGTGAGTGAACGGATGAAAGCATTTGAACGGCGAGATTTAATCATTAATGAGCTGTATAGACAAAAGAAAGTCCATGTTGCTCAGCTGGCGCAAAAATTCAATGTCTCGGAAGAGACCATTCGGCGGGATCTGGATAAACTGGACAAGGAAGGACTTGCCAAGAAGAATTATGGCGGGGCGATCCTCAATGCCCACACGAATGAGGACCCTCCCTATGTTAGTAGACATCAGGTAAATATAGAGGCTAAACGTACGATAGCTGATCATGTTCTCCAATTAATTAATGATGGGGACAGCTTGGTGACGGATACGAGTTCAACCGTTTTTGAGGCCTTACGGAGAATTATAGAGGAGAAAAACAATCTTACGATTATTACGAACTCACTGGTTGTATTATCTGAATTTCAACACTCCGGGCAAAAGCTAATTTCCACCGGTGGAATACTAGGCCCCGAGACTAGCTCCTTCGTTGGACATACCGCCTCGCAGACTATTCAAAAATATAATGTGGACGTAGCTATATTCAGCTGTAAAGCGTTGTCTATGACTGGTGGGCTCAGCGATTCGAATGAAGAAGAAAGTGAATTGAAGATTCTTATGCAACAGCAGGCGAATAAAGTAATTCTGCTCGCAGATCACTCTAAGTTCGACAGGACTGCGTTCATTAAATTATTTAGTTTCGATAGAGTGGATTATATCGTTACAGACGAGAAGCCTTCTGAGGAATGGATCGAGTTTCTGAATAACTATCATATCTCTCTTATCTATGCACCCGCTGAGTAATCAGTAGGTGCATAAATTAAGATAAGGGGAAACCTTTATTCCACTAGTCGTTTAAAAGACCGCTTTTCCCTACGATCTTCAGCCACTCCCCGGCAATCAGATCATGCCCGGCCGCTGTCGGGTGAACGCCGTCCCACAGCCAGTAGGCTGCATCTGTTCTACGAGCAGCTGCATCGAATGCTTCCTGTAAAGGAACAAACACCGCATTAAATTCTTCTGCAAGCTGCTTAACAACGCTCTGGTAATGCGTAATTTTAGCTTCCCATTCTTCCCATTGTTCTGCCGGAGCTCCGGTATTTAGAATAAAAGGCTCACACAAGACTAGCTTCGTTTGCGGAAGTACTTCCCCAGTTTCTTCAAGCACGTGACGGTACGCACGTTCAAAACGGTCCGTTACACCGCTTGGTTCCCCTTTCATTGTTCTCCAAAGATCATTAACACCAATCAAAATACTAATGATATTCGGCTGAAGGTAAATCGCATCCTCATTCCAGCGTGCATACAAATCGGAGATTCGATCCCCACTTATCCCACGGTTATAGAATACTAGATTCTGCTCAGCCTGTTCATTACCTAACTTGCCACCAATGATATATGCATAGCTATGTCCCAGAATATGATTGGGATCTTCATCACGACCACGGTTCCCGTCAGTGATAGAATCACCCTGAAATAAAATCACTTTTTTTGCTTTAGAAGTTGGACTAGTCATTACTATGATTCATCTCCTTGAAATCTTCTTTTACATGAAACATTCAAGTTGAATGTTCCATAAGATACAAGTAAAGTTAACATATACAACTCAAGGAGGGAAGAGAAATATGAAATACAGAAGACTTGGCAATTCAGGACTAAAAATCAGTGAAATCGGCTTAGGTAGCTGGCTTACATATGGAACAGCAGCAGAGCAAAAGGCTGCAGACGCCTGCATCAGCACAGCTTTTGAATGCGGTATCAATTTCTTTGATACAGCTAATGCCTATAACCGAGGTGAAGGTGAAAAAGCAATGGGTGCTGCTCTTCGCGCTTATGAAAGATCATCTTATGTGCTTAGTACCAAGGTGTTCTTCCCCATGGGAGACGATGTAAATAATCGCGGTTTATCTCGCAAGCACATTATGGAGCAGTGTGAAGCTAGCCTTCGCCGCTTAGGAACCGACTATATTGATGTTTATTTTTGTCATCGCTTCGATAGAGAGACGCCTGTAGAGGAAACCTTGCGCGCGCTTGACGACTTAACTGCACAAGGAAAAATTCTGTATTCTGCAGTAAGCGAATGGAGCGCAGCCCAGATTTCTGATGCCGCTGGTATTTCACGCAGACTAAATCTGCGTCCACTTATTTCTAATCAGCCCATCTACAACATGTTTGAGCGGTACATTGAAAATGAGGTGCTTGAGGTATCTCAGCGCGAGGGCCTTGGTCAAGTAGTCTTTTCTCCACTCGCTCAAGGAATTCTGACCGGCAAATACAAACCTGGTCAACAGCCTCCAGAAGGAACCCGTGCAGCAGATGATTCGGTAAACGGGGTCATTCGCAGCTACTTCCGCGATGATGTACTGACTGTTGTCGGACAACTGGATGAACTAGCCAACAGCCTTGATTTGAAGCTGTCGCAACTAGCGTTAGCTTGGACCCTGCGGCAACCTGGTGTAAGTTCTGCAATTATTGGAGCCAGTAAGCCAGCGCAGGTGGAAGAGAACGCCAAAGCGGTTGATGCCGTTTTATCCCTAGATACTTTGGAGAGAATTGAAGAGATTCTAAAGCCAGTAGCCGACTTCGCTCCAGCAAGATAATCCAAAAGGGGTTGTACCAAAAGTCATAGCAATTGGCTTAGGTACAACCTCTTTTTTTCTTAAGAGATCAATTTGGATTTTTCGGCTTGTTCAGCTGCCTTATCGATATAACGCTCCAGCGGTTTCTTGAGTGTTAGCGCCAGTAAGAGTGCTATTACACCGAATAAGATCAAATAAAGACAATCGCGAATCGCCACTTCCGGCAGAATCCCCCCTACCGCTTCCCGCATTAGACTAATCGCATAAGTAAAAGGCATAAACGGATTCAACATCTGAAAGAAATGCCCTGTTGTACTGATTGGAAACGTACCGCCAGAGCTTGAGAATTGTAGTACCATAAATACGATCGCTATCCCCTTCCCTACATTGCCGAATACGGAGACCAGCGTAAATACAATCGTCACGAATACGATACTAATCAATACTGCAAAAAGGACAAACCACACCTTATCCACCACATAACATTTCAGAATAAAAATATTGCCAAGTACAGCCACCAGCGCTTGAAGAATCCCAACCGTAAGAAACGTCAGCAGTCGTCCAAAATACAATTGATATCGCTTGTACACAATCCCCTCCGTATCCACCCCCGTACGAAGAAGTGAGATAAGAAGTGTACCGCCCACCCATAAAGAAAGTACAACATAAAAAGGAGTCATAGCCGACCCATAGTTCGGAATAGGATATAACTTATTCTCTTTTAACACTACCGGATTGGCCAAAAAATCACTCTTGCTCTTAATATCCCCTCCAAGCAGCTCAGCAATTTCTCCCAGATCCACTTCATCTTTGATCTGACGGATGGTAGCTGCTGCTTTACGAATCGAATCTTCCAGGATTGGAAGATCATTTCGCACCAAGTCCGCTGCGACCGCCACCCCCTTATCCGCACGGGGGAGGCCTGTACGAATCAGATCAGAAATCTGATGCACGCGTTCCTCTACAGTCGGCAGATCCTGACGGACGAAATTTGCGGCTTGTTGTATCTTTTCCCCTGCGGCAGGCAAGCTGCCCTGAATAAGTGGAAGTGTATCGCGAATAAAAGCACCAAAGTTCTGTGTCTTATCTGCGACACCACTGGCTGCTGTATGTACCGCTTCACCAATCGCTGGTAAGTCCTGCTGTAGACTAGCCAAGCTCGATTGTCCGAATTCAATCGCCGACACGGTTTCTTCAAGTAGGGTACCCAGCGCAGATAGACGATCTGGAACCTGCTCCAGTGCTGTAGCTGTAGTCTCAGCAGCCGTAGTTAATTGCTCTAATGTATTTTTTATAGCAGGAAGAGTTGCCGTTTCATATCTGGAAATAAGCTTAGCAACGGCTGCGTTCCCTTCATCAGATTTAAGGCCCAATTGCTCAACAATACTCGGATCAGGCTGACCATCCTTTTGAAGATCCGTTGCCAAGGAATTTACCAATGTAGTCTGTCTGCTCAAGACATTGTTTACATCCTTTAAAATGCTGATCTCCGCATTAGACACTGTTCCTGGGGAGAATGTATTCAGTGCCGATAACAAAGAAAGCGTATGATCAATTACGCCACTTCCCGATGCTAAGTGAGCGGATACTAACTCAAGTTGCTCGCTCACCGCTTGCGGGTCTATATCCTTTCCCTGCAACTGTTCAACAAGTTGAACTACTGTATTCTCTGTTTTTTGCAGGAGGTATATATTTTGTTTGAGGGCGGCAGGTACTGCTTCAAATGCAGCATTACTCTTCTCTAAAAATTGCTGAAGCTCCAGAACAAAATCATTTCCAGCGGCTGTAATCTTGTCGGCCTTAGGTAACGCAGTTAGGGCAGTATTAACAATCTTGTTAGCTCCAGCAAGACCTTCAGCCGCCTTATCCATGATTTGTTCAACTTCGCCAAAATGATTATCGAGTTGAACGATTAGCTGTGCGGCTTGTTCAATTTTGGGCAGCTTATCCTGCAGTGCATCTAAATGATCTGCAGCATCGGCAATTTGCGGCCAATGTTCAGCTATTTTTTCTAAAGCCAAGCCCGCCTTCTCTACCTCAGGCAGTTTGTTCTCCAATTTAGAGATACGCTCTGCTGATGCATGAATTTGTGGCCAATTCTCCTCAATCTTCAATACACTTTGGCCTGCCGTTTCAATCTCAGGAAGACTTGCCTCTAGTTTAAACAAAGCTTTTTCTACCTTGCGTATAATAGGCAGTTCCGATTGGAACTTTGCATCAATTTCCTTTAAAGCAGTAAATACCGTTTCGCTAATCGTTTCCGTAAAATTCTCACTGATTTGCGTAGTGATTGAAGAGGCGCCTTTATCCGTGATTTTTGGAGCAATCGCATTTATCTTCTCATTGACGGTGTATTCGATTTCTGGTTTCACGATCCTGCCTTCAAGGATTCCCGTCATTCGCTTTGAGAAATCAGCAGGGATAACAATACTGGCATAATAGTCTCCACGTTTCACGCCGTTATGCGCAGCTTCTGCATCTACGAAGGTCCAGCCTAAGTTTTTATTATTCCGAAGACTGTCCATCACATCATTGCCGATATTGAAGCTCTTATCCTTCACAGTGGTTCCTTCATCCAGACTGGTTACAGCAATTTTAATGCCAGAGGTGTTACTGTAGGGATCCCATACTGCTGCAACATTAAACCAATCATATACAGAAGGTAATACTACCAAAGCAGCGATCAGGAACACGGCCACAGGAACCTTAAATACGTTGCGCCAGTCGTTCCTATAAATCCGCAATATTCCACCCATTCGTTGCTCCCCCTCATCTGTATGTTTTGACATTTTAATATGCCCGAGGAGACAAACATTTACTATCATTTTAGTGGATTCATGACCGCAATTACTTTTCAGAAATATTTTTAAAAAAATGCAACAAAACCTGCTCCTCAAACGTAATAGAAGTAGATAGCCCGTTTAGGAAAAAACGTAGCGGGTAATAAGATATATACAACCTTTTTACATATCTCAAGGGGGAGATTTCTAATGTTTAAGAAAAAGTCAGCGTATGTGTTACCGGTTGTTGTTCTATTGTTTCTTTCCCTAATTACTACTGCTAGTACCGTTGGAACACGAGTGGATGCGCAAGATAGTGACAAGACTCAGCAACAGACGGTATATATCCATACTATTCAATCCGAAAATGGCAAGCTTTCCATTACAGCCGATGAAATAAACTGGTATCAGGGTGCTGATGCTGACCGAGTCTTTGCTGAAAGAGACCCAGAAGGTGCAGCAGAAATTGGCGGAGCTCCAGACGGCTACTATGTTGTTAATGATGTTGATACACTGACAACCTATCCGATAGCGGATAACGCAACAGTCACCATGCAGATCTATGATCACACTGGCAATATTGACGACCTAGACATTCAATGGAACGAAGCCATTACCTTACAGCAATTTATCGATCAATTTAATAACACGGATATCTTAGATTTAAGCCAGTTCCCTTATCACCTTACGATTCAGGACGGCGTAATCACTTCCATCGTACAACAATATATACCTTAAACAGCATCTCATAAAAAGAGGGTTTACCTAGCGGCCATTTACGTGGCTTATAGGTAACCCTCTTTTTAATAACGAATTATTTATTTGCGGCATCCTTAACAGGAACTCCAAAATTCGGTGTGCCATCTTCATTCCAATGGAAAACTTGTGCACGAGTATGACGGTTTGGATCATATAGAGGATCGCCAGTAATTTCTTTATAATTGCGGCAGTGGTAAATGAGCACATCTTCCCCATTTTCATTAACCGTAAAGCTATTATGGCCTGGACCGAATTGTCCATTTTCTTCATTCGTTTGGAAGACAGGATTCGGTAGTTTAGTCCATGAAGCTGCATCAAGAAGCTCGCTGTCTTCATCCGCTACCAATAATCCCATACAGTAGTTAAAGTCGGTAGCACTCGCCGAGAAACTGATAAAGATACGTCCGTTGCGTTTCAATACTGCTGCCCCTTCGTTTACTTTGTACCCAATAATTTCCCAGTCATGCTCAGGAGTCGCAATCATAGTCTGAGGACCTGTTAGTGTCCACGGATTGCTCATTTCAGAAATATACAGATTAGAATTCCCCTCAATATTCAGGTCCTTCTGAGCCCATACATAGTACAGTTTTCCTTTATGCTGAAACGTAGTTGCGTCCAGCGCGAACGATTCCCAAGCGGTCTTCACTTGGCCTTTTTCTTCCCATGTTCCTTCTAAAGGATTTGCAGATGCATTCTCGAGCGCAAACATCCGGTGATCGAACAAACCATCTGTCGTCTCCGTCGTTCGGGCTGCGGCAAAGTAAATGTACCACTTTCCGTCAATGTAATGAATTTCCGGCGCCCAAATGTTAGCACTAAGCGGACCCGTCTCATACTTGCGCCATACTACAACTGGTTCTGCTGTAGTCAATCCTTCGATCGTTGTCGATCTTCTAACTTCGATCCGGTCATATTCTGGAACAGAAGCGGTGAAGTAGTAATAACCATCCGTATGTTTATATACCCATGGATCAGCACGTTGCTCCACCAATGGGTTGTTGTACTCTCTACTCGTATCCATACTCTCTCTCCTCTAGATAAGCTTTAGCAATACTGATCCATGCGGTGGAAGAACCTGCGTAATCCCTTCATTAATAACCTCCAGGTCGCGGCTTTGCCACAGATCACGGATCGTTCTTGGAATTGAAACATTAAGCTGTTGGAACGGTACCTGAAGCGTTGATTCTTCATCACTGAGATTAAACAATGCTACATAATGGTTTCCTTGTTCATCC
The DNA here is from genome assembly GCF_000758585.1 of Paenibacillus sp. FSL R5-0345. Classification (NCBI taxonomy): domain Bacteria; kingdom Bacillati; phylum Bacillota; class Bacilli; order Caryophanales; family Paenibacillaceae; genus Paenibacillus; species Paenibacillus sp. FSL R5-0345. The sequence continues at coordinate 1,699,366 of NZ_CP009281.1, read as the reverse complement.
TCAGAAGTCCAGATCGCATACTTCTCATTCAGATCCATCTGTCTGCCACCCTTACCAAAACGATGCAGATGAAGTACTTCCTTATTGGTTAACAAAGATAATGTCCACTCATCATTGTCTCTAAGCTCTCCCCCAAACATTAAAGGGGAACGGAAAATCGTCCAGAGCGTCATCATGGTAACCTGTTCCTCAGGAGTAAACCGTGTAAACCGGTCTCCCCCGCCATCAACGGAACGAATCCCAAGATGACCTAGCGGCAGCATATCACAATCCGGCCAATGGCCTGGCTGAACGTAGGGAGCCCACTTCTCACACCGCTCGAACATTCCACGCAGCAAATGCCAATGATCCCAATAATCGTCGGTCATTCTCCACAGGTTAGCATGTTCAGCTAAGTGTTCAGCCTCTTCTACTGGAGCAGGTCCAGGGGAAAGACTAAGCACCATCTCGCGACCGCTGTGGTCGATAGCCTTACGGATCATAGCAACTTCGTCTTTGTGATACCCATAAATACGTGAAGCAGCAATATCATCCACTTTCACATAATCTACACCCCAACTTGCATACAGCTGGAACAGAGAATCATAGTAAGCCTGACTGCCTTCTTTAGAAGCATCTACTCCATACATATCTGTATTCCACGGACAAATAGAATTGGGATGAGCGATATCACGTGCAGTTTGCTTAGATCCTAGTATGGCACTGGCCGAATGAACAGCCTGACGTGGGATTCCGCGCATAATATGTATGCCAAATTTCAACCCTAGACCATGTACAAATTCAGCCAGTGGAGCAAAACCTTTGCCACCCTTTGCGGAAGGAAAACGATTCTCTGCCGGTTGAAGTCTGGAATACTCATCCATGACCAGCGGTACAAAATTGCGATATTGTGAGGAGTTCGCTCCAGGCTCATACCACTGAATATCCACAACTACATATTCCCAGCCAAAATCCTTCAAATGAGTGGCCATATATTCGGCGTTGCCTCTTACCTCTTCTTCATTAACACTAGCTCCGTAACAATCCCAACTATTCCAGCCCATCGGTGGCGTTGCAGCTAACATAATGATTTCCACGTCCTTTTCTAAGTCTCACTCCTAGCTCCTACTCTTATCTCTAATCACAAACCATAAATTCAGCATCGGCCATTTTGCCTTCTTAAGGATTAATAAGCATTCAATTTCAGTTTAAAAATAGCATAGACAAAAAGACTTGTAAATATATTTAATTAAACCTTTTTATATTATTATAAAATTAATAACAAAAGTGACGAAATTTCCGTTAAAAATCAACCTAAATCGTGAATTTAGTTTACAATTATTTAAATTTAACTGCATTAAATGCAAAAACAGGAAATAAAACACCCGTATTTTTTGTTTTTCTACAAAATAAGGAAGGATGCTTTATTTATATGCTATATTAGTTTATAATTTCATAAAACAGTATTCATTTATGATCCATTTGGAAGAAGGTATTGATAAAATGATCTATATTAAAGATTTAATGAGTGGTCTTGAAATTTTCAAAGCGCTAAGCTCTGAAATCAGAATCCTCATCCTCGAACTTTTAGCTACCAATCAAGCACTAAACCTGAATGAAATAGCCAAAAAACTGAACCTTAGCAATGGCGCAATTACGATGCATATTAAAAAGTTAGAAGAAAGCGGTCTCATCGAAATAAACACATCCGTAGGCAAACATGGTATTCAGAAGGTCTGCTATTTGAATAAAGATAAGCTTATTGTTGATCTTCGCAGCAAGGATGTTGATAATCTCTATGAAGTAGAAATCCAAGTAGGACATTACAGCAACTATCAGGCCGTTCCGACCTGCGGACTCGCTACTAAAGACAGTATTATCGGTGACTTCGACGAGCCCCGTTATTTCGCAGATCCTCAGCGGATTGAATCCGAGATCATTTGGATGGCAGAGGGCTTTCTCGAATATAGAATTCCGAACTATCTTAAAGCTAATCAAACGTTCCGCGAAATCCAATTCTCGATGGAGATCGGCTCTGAAGCCCCTGGATCTAACGATAACTATCCCTCCGACCTTTATTTCTACTTAAATGGAATAGAAATCGGATACTGGACTAGTCCGGGAGATTTCGGAGACACCCGAGGAACGTTTAATCCAGACTGGTGGCCGCCACATTTAAATCAATACGGTATGCTCAAGCTGATCCGTATTAATAATGAAGGTAGCTTCATTGACGGCTGCCGAATTTCTGACGTAACTCTGGATGACATTCAGTTGGATTATAAGAGCGAGCTTACTTTCCGGATAGCTGTAACGGACAAGCCTGTAAACAAACGCGGGCTCACCATTTACGGTAAACACTTCGGCAACTACAGCCAGGACTTACTCGCGCGTGTCCTATATGATGTACATGAAGTAGAAATTGGCGCTTCTCGTACTGCCGTTACCTTATCAGAGTAAAATTACTGCTAAACAAAAAGACCTTAGAACCAGTAATAACTGGTCTAAGGTCTTTTTAAGCTTTGTATATTTTTTTGAGTTTGATCCATAATAACCTTGTCTCCCAAACCACCGAGAAGGAGTGTTTCGAATGCGTGAAGGTCTAATTCCCGCTGTTCTTGGAACCGTCGTAACCGCTTCTAGCGCCGCTTTTCTTGGAAGCAAGTATAAGATGGCAGCAACAGGCGTACTTGGATTTGGTCTGGCTCATGTCGTATTGGGTGCCATTGATCTGTTTGAGCATCGGTAAGGATTGGAAGATGCCGGGTGGCATAAACACTGCCCGGTTTTTTTGATGTTCACATATTGGCGAGAACATTCAATGGAGCATACGGACGAACCACACCGAACCCATAAAAAGAAGGGCTGTCCCATCAGCTATTTTCATAGCTTTTGGGACAGCCCTTCTTAGTATTTCTGAATATTCATTTTATAGCAATATAAAATAATCGTTCCGCATCATCATCCGCCTCGATCCACTCGAAATCGGCGTAAGTCTTCACTTCACTAAATCCAGCCTTAAGCAGCTCATCCTTCATCCACTGAGGATCGTAGGCACGCTGAATATGTGTTTCTTCGAAACGGCGATATACATCACTCCGTCCCTCTTCCCGCGCGAAAATGGACAGATGATGTTCTATCTCACGGCGTGGAACATCCATTTCACAAGTCCAAATATAAGACACCGACGGTTCGTCCAGAACAAAGGGCTGCTCTTCTTCATAACGGATTAGTGTGTTTGGATGATGAACATCGAACAGAAAGGTGCCGCCTTGCTTCAGTCCTGCAAAGGTACTAGCAAAGACAGCTCTGATATCGTCTTCTTCCAGCACATAATTCAGACAGTCACAGAAAGAAATCACAGAATCCACAGGCTCTGGAAGCTCCCATTCCTTCATGTTTTGTCTAATCCATCGAACACTACCTTCGCGCAAAAAGCGCCGTCCATGGGGATGCTCCTCCATTTTGCGCTGTGCCACTGAGAGCATATCTGAAGATAGATCGATTCCGGTCATATGATACCCTGATCCTGCCAAAGGAATGGTGATACTCCCTGTGCCGCAGCCAAGCTCAGCCACGGTTACAGGCTTACCGTATTTGCTCCATGCGGTTTCAGCAAAGGAGATCCAGTCAGGATACGGCATATCTGCCATGAGCTCATCGTATACATAAGCAAATTTCCCATAGGAAGACACTAGTACACCGCTTTCTATTACATCATTTAATATGATTCTGTTATTCAGAGGTTTCTTTATTTCCCTCGGTTGAACCTTCCTTCTCCTTAGGAGCAAGATACGTCCAATTCTCTTTTTGGGTAATATGGCCTTCCTTCATCAGCTTTCCAAGCGCACGCTTAAACGCTGATTTGCTAATTCCGAAACGCTGCTTGATAATGTCGGGTGGTGTTGCATCCGAATAAGGCATCGCTCCACCCGGACGGGCATGTAAGAACTCCAAAATCTTGGCAGAGTCTACATCCATGCCTACCTCTTTACGGAGACCCATAGAAAGGTTAACACGACCATCTTCGCGAATATGGGAGACACGTGCTTCGAACTGTTCTCCAAGACGCAGTAGACGACTCCGTTCAGAGGAATGGACCATTCCGATAATACCAAAGCCTAAAACCCCAGCATCTACAAGAACAAAAGTCCCCATCTGCAGCGGTTTGTACACCCGGGCTGTTACAGTCTGTCCCATCCAGGATTCAGGTGCAGGAAGTGCTAGCGGAGCTAGTTCCTGCTCTCCGGCTAATTTAGCACGAAGACGCCCCTGTTTATCATGCTCCATAATCGCATACACATAGTCACCGATCTGAGGGCGCAGCTCTGGAAGCTCTGGAAGCTCACGAATGGGCAGCAGAAGCTGCCGTCCAAGGCCCATTTCCAAGAAGCAACCTAGACGCGGATGAATATCAGCTACTTCCAATAAAGCCATCTCACCCAACGTTAGAAACGGTTTCTTCATCGTTGCCGCAAGACGATCCTCGGTATCAAAGAAGATAAAGACTTCAACTTTATCGCCTGTCTTAACCTTCTCGGTAAGCTCTGTATAATGCAGCATAACATCCTGATCTCCTGCATTCAGGAAAAATCCGTATGGGGAAACCTCTCTTACTACATTAAGTGTAACTGTAGTTCCTGCAATCAGGCTCATACAGTCTCCACTACCTTCGCATCCGACCACAGACGCTCGATATTGTAATATTCACGTTCATCGCGGTGGAAAATATGAACGATAACATCACCAAGATCCATCAGCACCCAGCGTGCTGAATCCATTCCTTCAATCCCCTTGATTACGCCGCCTGCTTCATGGACCACTTTGCGGACTTCGGTAGCAATGGACTGTACTTGGATATCCGAATTACCATGACACACGATGAAGTAATCACTAATCGGTGAAACAGTACGCAGATCTAATGCCACTACGTTCATTGCTTTTTTATCTTCCACAGCCTTAAGGGCCAGTTCTAACAGCTTGCTTGGTTGTACACTCATATTTTATCCTCCAATATTCTAACTAAATCATTACGTGCCAGTACCGTTAACGGAAAGATTACTCGGCGTTTTTCCAGTAACAAACTAATCGTAGAATCAAATCCCGCAACTAGTCCTTCTTCCAAACTTACTTTTGCCAGCTTACGTATCTTATCAACCCCTGGAAAATCGCGGCCAGGCTCGATATAGTCGGCGAGACAGACAATTTTCTCAAGTAAACTCATGTCTTCACGACCTGAGGTGTGAAAACGGATCGCATTCAGAATATCTGGATCTGTGATCCCATAATCATGCTCTGCTACAAAGGCACCTACTTCCGAATGCCACAACTGCTTGTCATGATTCAGAAGATTCAAGTTCAGATGATTCTGCTCGATAATCTCCTTCATTCTCTCCACAGGCCAATACTTGGCCACATCATGCAGAATTGCCGCTGTCTCCGCACGCTCAGGATCAGCGCCATATTGCTCCGCTAGTTGAATGGATGACTCCATGACGCCCAGTGTATGCTTCCAGCGTTTAGCAGGCATTTGTGTTGAAACCGCCTCAATTAGAGCTTCGCGACTGTATGCCATACAATCCACTCCTTTGAACAAAATCGAACACTGCCTCAGGTACCATATAACGAATGGATTTGCCCGCTGCAGCCCGTTCTCTTAACATCGTTGACGAAATATCAACCAGAGGCATATCTGCTAACAGCACTTTTTCTGCGATATATGTTGGCAATGCTTCTAGATCAAGAGGTGTTCCCGGACGACCTACGCCGATAAATGTAAGCCGCTGCACAAGCTCTTCAATCTCGTTCCATTTCGGTAAATACTGGACCATATCCGCTCCAATGATGAAATAAAGATCGAAATGCGGATACGCCTCTTGCAGCCGTCTTATGGTCTCGTACGTGTAGGAAACGCCACCTCTGACAACTTCCCAGTCTAATGTGCGAAAAGCTTCATGATTCTTTATCGCTTCCTGCACCATTGCCAGCCGATCAGCTCCAGATACTCCTGCCTCATGTTTATGAGGCGGAATATGAGAAGGCATAAACCATACTTCTTGAAGTCCATAAGTTTCTCTAGCTGCTTCCGCTGCCATCATATGACCGATATGAAGAGGATCAAAGGTACCTCCCATAATTCCAACTTTCAAGAGGACGACCTCCTCGGTAGTATGCTTTCAGGTATTAGCGTGGCAGCTCAATGGTTTTGTTATCACGTGATTCCTTGTACAGTACAATGGTCTTGCCGATCACTTGTACAAGCTCAGAACCCGATTGTTCGGCAAGTAGCGCGCCGATTTCCTTGGGATTCTCAATATTATTGCTCAGTATACTAATCTTCATTAGCTCACGCTTCTCAATAGCTTCTTCAATGTGACGTACGAGGTGATCGTTTACTCCACCCTTACCCACTTGAAAAATAGGATCGAGATGATGAGCCAATGAACGAAGATACCGTGTTTGTTTACCAGTTAACATAAATGAATAACTCCTTAATTAACATATATTATTACCCTAAATTGATGAATCCATTTCTTACTCTTTTCCACCCAGACAATGGAGTATAGTCTGTCGCATGATTTCCGTAGGAGCTGGTTGCCCTGTCCAATACTCCAATGCATAAGCTCCCTGATAGACAAACATCCCGAGGCCTCCATGAATCGTACAGCCCCGTTCAAGTCCTTCTAACAATAGCCGAGTATGCAACGGATTATAAATCAGATCACTTACGACCATACCTGCACGAAGCAATCCAAGGTCTATCGGTGTCTCATCCATATGAGGATACATTCCTACGGAGGTAGTATTGATCAGTACATCAACACCATCCAGCATTTCCGCCACTTCGTCCATGCTAATCCCGATGACATTCCCTTTGCCTTGGCAATCTGCAGCCAAGTCCCGTGCCTTATCAGCACTCCGATTAGCGATAAGGATAGAAGAAGGCTTCTCCTGAAGCAGCGCAGCAACAATTCCTCTTGCTGCTCCACCGGCTCCAATTACCATAATCTTCGTATCTGACAAATCAGAAATGGCTTCCGCTTTAAGCGAACGTACATAACCGATTCCATCCGTATTATATCCAGTGAGTATCCCGTTATTATTAACAATCGTATTGACTGCACCAACGGCTACCGCACTTTCATCTAATAGATCCATATGAGCCATCACCGCAACCTTATGCGGAATCGTCACATTTACCCCACGGAACCCAAGCGTGCGAATTGCCTGCACCGCATTCTCCAGATTCTCCGGAAGGATATGAAGCGGCACGTAAGCACCCGGAATTCCCAGTGCTTTCAGTGCTGCTTCATGCATAATAGGAGATTTTGATTGTATAATAGGATCTCCCATTACACCCAGCAGGATATTCCCGGTATTGTAGTCCTCGGTTGCAGTTATCAAAGACACTGTAATAGCCTCCCCGTTAGATCATCGAAGGGCGGGTAAGCACCTTCACGCCACGCGGAACGTGGATAGCCACGACTGCGCCTTCTGTCCCGTTGACCTTAATCCATCCCAAACCTGAAATATAGAGATCGCTCCGACTGCCTTTATTAATTCGGAACTCATGCCGTTGCCATGGTGGCAGCTTGTCCATCCGATCACTTCCTGGAGGGGACAACATTTCACCTCGATGGTCCGCATAAAGAGAATCTGCACGTTCCAGCTTCGTACGATGGATTTTTAAAGTACCGCTAATAAAGCAAGTGAACGATTGATGCTGACCTTGCACGAAATCAAAACGTCCCAGTCCGCCAAAGAATAGCGTCTGTCCTTCATTCAACTGATAGACAGCAGGCTTCAACGGATTGGCAGGCATAACTGCATCCAAATCCTGACGTTCAACTAGTTCACTATAACGCCATGGATACACAATCCCTGGCGTATCTATAATATAGTGGCCATCATCCAGTGGGATTTTAACCGTATCGAGTGTTGTGCCAGGGTAACGCGAGGTGGTTAACTCCTGCTCCAAATCACTATAGTCCGAAATCAAACGGTTGATAAGCGTGGATTTCCCTACATTCGTAGCACCCACTACATAAACATCACGTTGACCACGCAGTTCTGTTACAGCTTCCAGCAAACGGTCGAAGCCTTGGTTACGTTTCGCACTACAAAGTACGATTTCAGCTGTCCGCAATCCTTCTTCTTTACAGCGTTGCTGCATCCAGTTACGCAGTTTATTCCAATTCGTAACCTTAGGTAGCAGATCACATTTATTGACTGCAAGAATAACTGGGTTATTACCGACAAATCGCTGAAGGCCGGAAATCAAGCTGCCTTCAAAATCGAAAATGTCAACAATATGAATAACAAGTGCATTCTTCTCCCCTACCCCACTCAGCAAGCGAAGAAATTCATCCTGGTTCACAGAAACAGATGAAGCCTCGTTATAATTCTTAATCCGGAAACAACGTTGGCAAATCACAGGGTCCCGATCTAGTGCGACTTCCGGAAGGTATCCTGATTGATCCTTATGCTCCGTCTGAAGCTTAATCCCACAACCGCTGCACTTCTCAGGACGCTGTGTTTCACTTTGTTCGTTCATTACTATTTATCCTCCTCGTGCCACAATCCTTTTTTACGAAGCCGTGTCAGAGCAACTCGCTCTACCCGGCGATTAAATCTTGTGCCGAACCCTTCATCCTTAACGGAGATTGGCAGCACCAATACGGTATACAGACCAAGCCGATTGCCGCCGTATACATCTGTAAGCATTTGGTCTCCCACCACAATCGTTTGCTCCGGTCGCAACTCCATCTGCTTCATCGCTTTGAGAAAAGGAGCATTACTCGGTTTACGAGCCTGATGCACAAATTCAATATTAAGCGGTGTAGCAAAGCGTGACACCCGATCCATGTTGTTATTGGATACGATGATGAGCTTAAAGCCCACTTCCTTCACCTTCTCAAACCATAACAACAGCTCCGGAGTAGCCACAGGCGCTTTGGCACCGACCAGTGTGTTATCCAGATCCGTAATGATTCCACGGTATCCCTGTCGATACAGCTCTTCTAGAGAAATATCGAATACCGTCTTCACCCGGAGTTTGGGAACTAACATTTCAAACAATACGTTCACCTCGATTTCATACAAAAAACTATAACATACTCCATGCGCTACGCAAATAAATCTATATCAATGATTTACTGCAATCGCGCTATTTCTTGGATCTAATCGTTCTCCGCAGCCGCAAAGCTTCAGTATACACGCTCTGCCAGTCTTTGTCTTCAATAACATCAGGGCTATACTTCGCTTGTTCAAACATCGTTAACAGTGAAGAAAGATGATTGGCCACAGCGGGTCGTTCCTGACTCCAGCGGACTACGGCTTCACGCAATGTTTCATGTTCTTCTTTCATCATTCCCTTACGATGCAAATACCTTACCCAGCGCTCAGTTTCCGCCACAACTTTCTGATCAGGTGTTAATGGACGACCCATCCGCATCTGTTGAATGAAGAAGCGAAGCTTAAAGCGCATATGCCAAGTTTTAAAAATTGTCCAGGAAAGCAGTACAACCACTGCAGCCAAAACTACCCATAAACCTACATGTAAGCCTTGATCTCCTTGTGCATTAGTTACAGGTGCTGGTGTAGGTTCTGCTGCATCTTCTTGATCTTCCGGATCTGTTTCAGGTATTTGCTCATTCTGAGTCAGAAGAGGCACATTAAATCCCGGAGTAGCTTCAACCGGAATCCAACCATACTCACCAAAATAGACCTCTGCCCAAGAATGGGCATCTGCATTGGTAATCGTATAGTTATTGTTCGCTGCACCCGCCTGCTGCTGCGCCGGATTCATAGGCATTTCTGGCTGTTCGCCAGGTGCATACCCCTTAACCCATCTTGCAGGAATGTTAAGGGACCGTGCCATAGTAACCAGTGCCGTAGAATAATAATCACAGTAGCCTTCCTTCAGCTCAAACAAAAATCCATCCACAAAATCCTTACTTGAAACGCGTGATATATCCGGCTTGTTGGTATATGGAAAGGTTTGTTGTAAGTATTGTTGCAAAAGCGCTGTTTTTTCATACGGTGTTGTTGCTTGTGCTGTAATTTCCTCGGCCAGTTCCTTAACCCTTTGAGGGAAATCGTCAGGTAGCTGAAGGAAGCTTTCCTCCAGATCATTACCTTTGTATAGCTCCTCATAGGTCTTCGCTGTCAATTCCTGAACAGGAATGACAGGAACTTCAGAAGTCACCTCAAAGCTCGAAGGATAATCGCGGTTCTTCCCATTAATATCCCATAAAAGCTCGCTATCACGATCTCTCCAAAAAAGACCTTTTCCAGCTTCCTCATCATTTAACGAATCCACCGAAGTAACTGAATACGCACCGAACAACACAGGAAATTCATTATTGTTAAGCACTCTAACCGTTTGTTTCAATGTTCGGGTAGTGACCTTAGGGGCAACATTTTGCTCCAAGAGTTTACCTGTCTCCACTTCTTCTACAGGTCCCCGCTTCAATCGATCCTTATCCGTCCATCCGCTTCCGGAGTAGATCCTGCGTGTCTCTCCACGCATATAAATCCGCAAGTCCGAAACCACTGTCATCACCGGAGTATAATCGAAGTTAAAGCCCCCGCCCAGATTATCATCATTCAGACTGTAGCCAGACGAAGTATTATTAATAGAGGAGCTTGAGCCCGTATTGGATTTCGATGTTCCAGTTGTGCTCTTACCAGAAGACTTTCCATTTCCATTCCATTCTTGCCATGCTGTATATGGATCCGTCAAAGTAGGCCTTACATCCGGCATATTCACACCGATTAGGATAACCAGAGAGAAGACGATTGCGATATTCATGACTATTTTCGAGGGATATTCCATCAAATGTACCCATCCACGCGGATAATGTAGCTGAAAACTTCTCAGGTGCTGGCTGACAAGCCATCCCATACCCGCAAATACCGTCCAAGCCACTTCTTGCCACAATACAATAGACGTAAAGGAATCAAGAGCCGCCAGCGCTACAATGTTCATTCCAATAAACCATAAGATACGCTTCTTCGAGGATACCCACCAAGACGAAAGCAACAGCAAAGCAGATGCACCAAGAGCAAACCAGATATACGGCACCATATGAACACTAATATCCTGGAGCCTATCTGCAAGGGTTAATGCCCATGGGTCAGGAACATAAATTCCATAATTAGTAATGGTTCGATAAACGATATAGATAATAGCTACTGCTTCCATAAACAGTCTAAACTTAACTTTAACAGGGATAAGAATTTCAATGACTGTAATTGTTATTAAAGCAGCCCATACAGAAGCAGTGGTTTGATTTAACCAGATGGGTTCCGTATAAGAAATCCACTGCTGTGCAATAATCAATAGCCAAATTAGGCCAATGGAACGGTGCCAGGAGAATTTTATCTGATTCCACCAGGTTCTCATATCAGCCCTCCCCTCCTAACACTAAGGGAAGCTCTTGAAGTGAGCTAATACCATAACCGTTTATTCCACGTGATCTAAGGACATCAATCCAATCGTTACCTTTGTTCATCTCTGCCGAATTTCGCACATGAATGTGAGAAGCTGTCATCCCTCTGCTGTCAGCCCAACGCAGTGCATCAAGTACAGGCTGTCCACGCTGCGGGCTGATCAACACGAAGTAAGAACCCTTAGGAAACATACGGTATCCTTTTTCCAATCGGGAGATAAGCGGACCCCGCCCTTCCGCGTTAAGATCGATTAAATACTGAATCATCTTCTGTCGTTCAGCAGCACCTTCAACGGGTGCAAATACCTTCGTGGTTTTATCCAAACAACATAGGCCAATTCCAATTCTCTCTCGAATTCCAAATCCGAGTAGTGATGCCGTCACAGAAACTGCTAATTCGAATTGATTCGTATTCATATAAGCTGATGCGCTTCCGTCAAGAACTAGAATGGTTTTGGGAATCGACTCATGTTCAAACTCTTTGGATTTCCAAGAACCGGTCTTAGCAGTGGCATTCCAGTGAATTCGCGTCAAGCGATCACCGTATACATAGTCACGGACGCCATTAATTTGTGTGGTTTCACGCCGAGATTGAACAACGGAGGTCTGCGGCCCAGATAGCCGGGACTTCCTCTCATATAACTGCCAGCGCGGAACGTAGATCGCACGAGGCAACACCTGAAACTGTCCTTCAGATAAAAATGTCCCTTTATGCTCGACTAGCCCAAATATATCTTGGCTGATAATATCCGTATTAGCGAACGTGTAGGTACCACGCTCTAGGGCTGGTGTCTGAAACTTCAATTCCCCAATGCCTCTGAGGCTTGGGACCACACTCTCTTCAAACACCCACGATTCTCCATTATGCCGTTTAAGCACCTCTCTTACAACTACGTAAGGCAAGGGCAAAATGCCGGGTATTGTAACCTTAAGTTTTACACGAAGATGCCCTCCTGCAGAGAGCAAATCCCCTTTGTCCTGTTCAGAAAAAAGACTGCGAGTGCCCTTAGCTCGCCGAACGCCTCCTAAACCTCCAGCAATCAAATATGCAATAAGTACAGAGACCATGATAAACAACATAAATGCCGTTTTCCCGCCCTGAAAAAGTACATATAAGAGTGTAATGCTCCAAATTACAAGGATGCTTGCGAGCTTAGATGGCTGAATGATGGCTGCTACCGACGACAAATAACGTCTCATATCATTGCCTCATCGTAACTGGCACATGAATGCTCTGCAGAAGCTTTTGAAGCAAAGATTCTACGCTAATATTATCAAGACGCGACTCTGGACGCAGCAATATCCGATGACCCAAGGCAAATGGAGTAAGGATCTTCACGTCATCAGGCAGAACATAGTCTCTTCCCTGCAAAAAGGCATAAGCTTTACAAGCCATCATAAAGGATAGTGATGCACGTGGACTTGCACCTAGCATTACTAGTGGATGCTCTCTTGTCTGCCGTACAATATCTAACAAGTAATTCAGTACAGGATCGCTCATGAAGATGTCGCGAATCTCTTCCTGAATCCCTGCGATTTGTTCCATGCTTGTTACTGGCGAAAGCCTGTCCACTGGTTGGCCTTCCTGATGACTCAACAATAGATTTTTCTCAGTCGCTGCATCAGGATATCCAAGGCTAATTCTTAGCATAAATCGATCCAATTGAGCTTCAGGAAGCGTGTAAGTTCCCTCAAAATCTATCGGATTCTGGGTAGCGCACAACATAAAAGGATGCGGAAGTGGATACGTCTCGCCATCCACAGTTACGTTTCGTTCCTCCATCACTTCGAGAAGTGCGGATTGTGTTTTCGTTGTAGCACGGTTAATTTCATCGGCTAGCAGAATATTCGTCATCACCGGACCTGGCCGGAAATGAAACATCTCATCCCTAGGATGATATACAGAAACACCTGTAATATCACTTGGAAGTATATCCGGATTACATTGAATCCGGCGGTATTCACCGGACATTGATCTTGAAAGTGCTCGTATTAGCTGAGTTTTTCCTGTTCCCGGTACATCCTCGATCAATACATGACCACCAGCAAGCAGTGCAGTTAACAGTAATTGTATTTCAAATGATTTTCCAAGTATGCAGGATTCCAGATTAGTGCGTACAGCATTCATGATGTGCATCGATTCTTGACGTACGGGCATATATGATCCTCCTAGCCAGAATAAGCAGTATTATTTATATTTTACATGATTAGGGGACCCAAAGTACATTGTTGAAGATCACGAAGTCAGTATACAAAAAAAACCATAAGATGAAACATCCTACAAGTTTTAAACAAAAAACGGTTGCCGTCTTTTCAGACGACAACCGTTTCAAATAGAATCATACTTGGCTAACCTTTAGGACGTACTACTAAAGCAGCCAAAAAGGAGAACACAATAGCTGACGAAATACCCGCACTTGTAATATCAAAAATCCCCGTAACTACGCCAATCCAGCCATCTCGTTCCAGCTCTGTTAATGCACCGTGGACCAAGGAATTCCCAAAGCTTGTGATTGGAATAGTTGCACCAGCACCTGCGAACTTCACTAGCGGATCGTATATTCCAAAAGCATCCGCAATCGCCCCGGCAACTACTAATGTACTCATGGTATGTGCAGGTGTCAGCTTCAATACATCGAACATCAGCTGCCCTATAACGCAAATGGCTCCTCCAATCAGAAAAGCCCATAAGTAGATCATCATTATGCTTCACCTCCACTTTCTATCGCAACAGCATGAGCCACACACGGAATACTCTCTCCTTGCTGATAAGACAGAGGGGATAAAAGTGCACCCGTTGCGACTATTAGCACCCGTTTAAGTTGACCCTTTTTTAAACGTTTAAGAATATGGCCATAGGTTACAACCGCTGAGCACCCGCAGCCACTTCCTCCAGCGATCACATATTTCTGTTTCTCAAGGTCGTAAATGAGCAGACCGCAATCATCAAAAGTAGTTTGCTCCATAGGAATTCCCTCTTTAGCTAACAGGGTTTTGGCTATAGGTAAGCCTACAGATGCCAGGTCTCCGGTAACAATTAAATCATAGTGCCCGGGCGATAGGCCTGTATCCCGAAAGTGCGCAGTAATGGTATCCGCCGCCGCGGGTGCCATAGCCGTACCCATATTAAAAGGATCTGTCAAACCAAGATCCATAATACGTCCAAGTGTGGCTGAAACCACGACTGGATGGTTACCAGAGCCGTCATTTTGACCTACTACAGCACAGCCCGAACCTGTAACTGTATATTGTGCTGTCGGGGGTTTCTGCGAGCCATATTCCGTTGGATAACGAAACTGCTTCTCCACTGTACAGTTATGGCTGGATGTTCCCGCGAGCACATACTTACTGCCTCCAGAATCAACGATCATTGAGGCAATAGCAAGGCTCTCCATAGAAGTAGAGCAAGCACCAAAGACTCCGAGATAAGGCACACCTAATTTTCTCGCCGCGAAAGAGCTGCTGATAATCTGGTTCATCAAATCGCCGCCAACAAAAAACTCCAGCTTTTGTTTATCGATATTCGCATTAATCAGAGCCAGATGGGAAGCCTTCTCGAACAAAGCGCGCTCGGCCTTCTCCCATGTCTTCTCGTCCATTTCCAGCGTATCAAATATAAAATCAAAATCTGAAGCTAAAGGACCTTCTCCCTCCTCTGGGCCAACTACTGCGGAAGAACCTAAAATAACGGGACGGTTCGTGAACTCCCAAGTTTGACTACCAAGCTGTTTCATGTATGTGCACCTCCACCTGTGCCCAAGATGAGATACACGATCCCAATGATGAAAGCAGCGACAGCTCCAAATACGATGACTGAACCCGCTAGCTTAAACATATTGCCGCCTACACCAAGCACAAGGCCCTCAGCGCGGTGTTCTAAAGCTGCAGAGCACATACTGTTTGCGAACCCCGTAACTGGAACTGCAGTTCCAGCACCAGCCCACTGAGCCATCTTGTCGTACACACCAAAGCTGGTCAGGATTACAGAGAGCAGTATCATCACCGCTACTGTCGGACTGGCGGCTTCCTTGGAGGTCATATCGAATATGGCCATAAAAGCCTCCTGAATACCTTGTCCAATAACACAGATTATGCCGCCAGCAATAAACGCTCGTATGCAGTTCTTAAATACGGGCCTAGCAGGAACAAAGGGCTTGGACAATTTCTCGTAATCTTGTGGAGTCAGGGTGTCAAGCTTCAGCTTGACACCCGATTTCTTAGTTTTCGCCGGCATTGAGGCACCTCCTGAAAGTTAGGCGAAGGGGGCTGACAAGCATCATTGTACTCACTTTAAAGCCCCTCAAGTTGTTCTTCGCTTAGAAGTTTTCCTTATTGTTTGCCATCCTCCGCTTCGTTATGTCCCTCCAGTTCAGGAAAAATACAGTAACACAACAATCAGCAATAAGAAGAGCACAAAAATAAGTACTGCTTCTCTTTCCCTTGGATTGTGGCGCCAGTATCTTCTGCGCATTCCGCTTACTTTTAGGCTTTTACTAGAGAATCCTCCCTGCACCCTTCTTTTGGGTACGCTGCCCGCTACCCTCATTCGTCTTCGCATCCTTTCTAAGGCTCCTGCCACCAAAGCCTCTAATGCATAGTATTCGTGGAGCTCGTGCCCGGTGTTCAATGTCTCTAATCATGGACAAGTGAGCTCAGAATGTTCATACTAGGTTGAAGGAAGAAATAACGATGCCATCCATTATGGATAACATCCGTTTCTCGTAGAAATATAAGAATTGGAGTGAATTCATATGAATCAAGAAACATTGGACATGTTTAAAACACTTACCGAATTTCCCTCAGCCCCAGGATTTGAGCGCGAACTCCGCGCTTACGTCAAGGATGCTATGACTCCTTATACTGATGAGTTCGTACAGGATCGTCTCGGAAGTTTGTTCGGCGTACTGCGCGGCGAAGAGAACGGACCAAAGATTATGGTCGCCGGGCACTTTGACGAGGTAGGTTTCATGGTAACTGGAATTACTAACACCGGGATGATTCGTTTTCAACCCCTTGGCGGCTGGCTTGCCTCTGCTGTTGCATCCCAGCGCCTACATATCATTACACCTAAAGGAACGCTGACCGGTGTTGTTGGCAGCACGCCTATCCATTTGCTAAGCAACGAAGAACGCGGCAAGACTGGTGAGATTAGCAAAATGTATATCGATATCGGTGCAGACAGCCGTGAGGAAGCAGAAAGCTTTGGCGTTAGACCAGGCCAACAAGTTCTGCCTATTTGTCCGTTTACCCCTCTTGCTAATCCCAAAAAAATCTTGGCGAAAGCTTGGGACAACCGTTACGGCGTAGGTCTCGCCATTGAACTAGTTAAAGCATTGCACGGTAAAAAGCTGCCGAATACCGTTTTTGCTGGTGCAACTGTACAAGAGGAAGTAGGCTTGCGGGGCGCGCGTACTGCGGCTAATCTCCTGTCACCGGACATCTTCTTCGGTCTGGACGCGAGCGCTGCTGCAGATATGACAGGAGACAGCCAAGCATTTGGCCACCTGGGTAAAGGAGCTCTCCTGCGCATCTTTGATCCTACGATGGTTACACATCGCGGTCTGATTGAATATGTACAAGATACAGCGGATACCCACCGGATCAAATATCAGTACTTTGTTTCTCAAGGTGGAACAGATGCGGGGCAAGTTCATGTTAGTGGAATCGGCGTTCCTTCTGCTGTAATCGGAATATGCTCACGCTACATACACACCGCTTCATCAGTGATTCACAGCGATGACTACGATGCTGCTAAAGAGCTTCTGATCAAGCTGGTAGAAGGTCTTGACCGGACTACGTTACAGACAATTATTGAAAACAGCTAATCGCATAAGAAATGAAAGAAGAAGCCCTCAAACACTTTCGCAGTGAATGAGGGCTTCTTTTATGTGAATAGCGCTTATTTAAATCATATCCAGCGGCACTTTCCAAGACGGTATTGGGAAAGCTTCATCCAGCTTCCAAATTTCATCCTTACTTAGGGTAATCAAGCCTGCGGCAGCATTCTCAATGACATGTTCACGAGAAGAAGCTTTTGGAATAGAAATAATATCCTCTTCACGCATTGTCCAAGCTAGCATAATCTGAAGCGGAGTTGCATTATGCGCACTGGCGATTTCCTGAACGACTTCACTCTCGATCACTCCTTTTCGGAGTGAACCTGCTTGAGCAAGCGGTGAGTAAGCCATTACCGGGATCTTGTGGCTTCGTTGCCATGGCAGCAATTCAGTTTCAATTCCTCTGGACCCTAAATGATATAGAATCTGATTGGTAGCACAATGAGTTCCTCCAGCAATACCAAGCAGTTCTTTCATATCGTCGACATCGAAATTGGATACACCCCATCTTGCTATTTTTCCTTGAGAGACTAGTTTCTCCATACCTACAACAGTCTCTTCTAGTGGAATATCTCCCCGCCAATGCAGCAGATAAAGATCCAGATGATCCGTATTCAAACGTTTCAGACTTTCTTCACAGCTGCGGATAAGGCGCTCATTCCCGGCATTATGTGGATAGACTTTTGACACCAAGAAAACTTGATCCCGAATACCCTTGATAGCCTCACCCACTAAAAGCTCCGAGCGCCCGTCCCCATACATCTCAGCCGTATCTATTAAATTCATGCCTAGTTCCACGCCTAATCGCAGGGCAGCGATCTCTTCCTCCCTGCGGGAAGCGTCATCGCCCATATTCCAAGTTCCCTGCCCGATTCTGGAAAGTGACGTTCCATCTGGAAGCAGCATGCGGTTAGATTGGTTCATTCTTGCGATTTCAGCCAAATGTTCGATTGAATCCTTAGTCATATTAAAAATCCCCTTATTGAAGTATTGTATACTTACTTTATACGACCTATAAGAACCTTTCTAAACATCTGAATCGTGTCTAAATTTTAACTAATCTCTCTTTTGTAGAGAAAAATTACGAATGAATCCCAAACTAAGCTATCAGTTTTAGTCCCACAGCGGCCCCCAGAATCATAATAATACAGACGATCCGGCGCCAGTCTTTGGCCTCTCCATACAATATCATCCCCAGAATCGCTCCGCCGGATGCACCGATTCCTGTCCATACCGCATAAGCTGTTCCCATCGGCAGACTCTTCATAGCTAAAGACAGAAACAGAAAGCTTGCTCCGAAACCAAGAAAGAGCAGCGCGAACGACAGGAAATTCCGGTGTTTATTCAACCTATTAATCATAGCTACTCCAAACATTTCAAATAAACCAGCAACAACCAGAAATACCCATGCCATTTAAGACTCCCCCTTTACTTCGGCTTCTTTGGTCACCATTTTCAATCCTATAACGCCTGCCAGCAAAATAACCACTAGAACCAGCTTCATCAACTTGAACGGTTCTCCGAATAAAACCATGTCCGCAACTACTGTACCTGCAGTTCCTAGACCAACAAACACGGAATAAACCGTGCCGACCGGCAATTTGGTACTCGCTGAAATCATCACATAGAAGCTTATTATTATAGCTACCACAGTTATCAGCCACTCCCACATCGTGGAGGCATGCTTCAAGCCGATGACCCACATGACCTCGAAAACAGCTGCACCAACTACCTTTAACCACTCTGAATTGTTCTTCATTCCAAGCCCTCCTTCAATTCACTAACTTTATAATTGCCCACGAAACAAACAAATAAGCCCGGAAGGTCATCGTCATTTATAACGATACCTCCCGGGCTTTTATCCCTCCGTGTAGACACGAACGATGTTGTTCGTGCGTTTTCCCTCGGACCAGACCAGCTGTGCACCAGCTGCGGAACCCTAGAAAACAATAACTATTAAGTTACATCGTATGGTAGCAAATCGGGGTGATAAAATCAACCTTTTCTAAATAAAAAAAGAACAATCTCACAGCGATCCATTCCATAAAATTGTAAAATAGCAAAAGTATTGATGCTTGATTCCCTATGAAAAGAGGTTGATCATGTTTCACTCCAGACATTTTAACTGTGTACCGCTAGCCGAAGGAATTTACGTCCTTGAAGCCAAGGAGCAAGGCGGAGCCATGAGCAATGCAGGATTAATAGATATGGGCGACCACACATTGATTTTCGACACGTTCAATACTCCACAAGCAGGTAAAGATCTTAGAGAGGCTGCTTTATATTTTTTTAATCAACCCATAAAATACATTATCAACAGTCATTGGCATGGAGACCATGTTAGAGGAAACCAACACTTTTCGGAGGAACTAATAGTATCTTCTAGTACTACAAGAGAGCTCATGATGAAGACTCAACCTGAATGGCTCAATCGTATGAGGAACCTTCTCCCTAACCTAGAAGAAGACATTCTTAAACTAAACGCTTCTATTGATCACGAACATCATACTTCGAAACAAAAAGAACTGTCCTCTGAGCTTTCCTATCTATTAGAAATCAAAGAGTCCATTCTAACACTTAAAGTGACGCTGCCCCAGCTGACCTATGATCGAAAAATAACCCTACACGGATCAGCGAGAACTGTTGAACTCTTATCGGTGGGTGCAGCACATACTGATTGTGATACAATTCTATATTCACCTTCGGATTCCATCGCTTTTGTTGGAGATATTGTCGCCGTTCATAATCATCCACTCCTAGTAGATGGTGACCCTATATCATGGTTGGAGGCACTTACTTTTATCGAGAGTTTAAATGTAGACCTGTTAGTCCCTGGACATGGACCTGCTGCTTCTAGCCCTTATATCCAACAAATCAGACAATATATAAATGATCTAATTAGCATTAGTAAACAAATGGTTGTGGAGAATGCTCTGATGGACGTGAATGATATAGAAATTCCTGAGCCGTACCTTCACTGGAAGTTTGGCAGTATTTTTTATCGAAATCTTGAGTTTCTGATCAAAACAGCTAATCGCTGATTCCATTCCCTTAAATCCATCTATTCGATATTATGGTACAATTTTAAAAAGTACAGCTTATAATGAACAACTGGGAGGGCGATCAATAGTGGTGTTTGGAATCCTGTTTATTGGAGTTGTTGTATTTATTATCATACAGGCCGTAGTTCGCAATGGTTCAAGCAGCTCGAACAGCAACAAATTTGAGAGGAATAGACGTGATGATGCGGCCAGTATGTCTTTTATGGCAGCCAGCCATCCAGATCTATTAGATCCAAATAACCCGAATCACTCTAATCACTCTAATCACCACCAACATCATCACCATCACGGTGGCGACTCCCATCATCATTCCGGACATGACAGCGGGCATAGTTGGAGTGGGGATAGCGGGCACAGTAGCGGGGGAGATTTCGGTGGAGGAGATTCTGGCGGCGGTGGCGGATGTGATTAGTGCGCTCTGTTTAAAGAAAGGGGCATCCTGATATCGCTTCAGGAATGCCTTTTTATGTTTATTGCTTTTTTAATAAGTTAAGAATCTTTGCTTGCGTGTGACTTAATAACTTCTCAGCACCGTGTGGGTGTAGTGGTTCACTCCAAGCGAATCCATCGCCTTCGTATCTAGGGATAAGGTGCATATGGTAATGGGTCAAATCATTAAACTTTCCGCCATTTTGGCATATGCTTATACCATCCGGTTTGAACAATGTTTTCAGAACGACTGATAACTTCTTCGACCCATCCATTATCGCATACGCAGTCTCTGAATCGATTTCTTCGAGATCCCAGTAATGCTTTTTAGGAAGGATCAGAGTATGCCCTTCGTTAAACGGAGCGATATCTAGTACACAAGTAATAAATTCATTTTCATATACTACTTTTACGTTAGGCTCAATTCCATTAGCAATCCGACATCCCAAACATTCCATATTGCACACTCCATCCTATATCTAAGGTCATGTCATTAAAAGCGATCCTAGCGCATTTTTTACCGGATGTACGGAGGCTTCGCCTGCGTTGCATTCGTCCAAAAATACACACTTTGGTGTTGTTATACAAATTACGGGAAGGAATGATATCCTCTTCGCGTATTCTCCATTTCCGATGCAATATTGCTCTCGTGTAATATCCCAGAATGCTTTTTGTACCTCTTTCGCCCATTTCACGCCTTTCAGCCGATATCTAGGGGATTTTTGTACCTCTTTATGAAAGCTTACCATAGTTGATCATCCTTAAAGGAATGCTTATATTCATATCGGCAAACTCTACCACTCTTCTCCAAAACTATAGGACTAAACTTTCCTTTATTACAGAGAAGACTCAAACCTTTTATAGCCGTACGCTTATCAATCCCAAGCACCTTCACCAAATCAACCGGTCGAATACAACCATTCGAACGCACAGCAATCCGCAAAATATCACGCTCCAGTCGGCTGAACTCCTCCTTCTCTTCCAGCCTCAATGCGAGGTACGGCATCAGCAACGGCCGAAGCAAAGTAATCGTAAGTTCAGGACTTACTTCCAGGTCATCATAAGGAATCGCCACCACCCGATAACCCGCGATTTGCAGATAAGTCTCTCGATTTAGCTCCTGCCGATAGCGCGTCCTGTCTGTATTTTGCACATGCGGGCCGTAGCCTTTTACTTCAAACGCAAATTTCACCTGCCCAGGTTTCCACACAAAATCAACAAAGTAGAGCCTGCTGCGCCAATCCAACACTTCATATTCAGGATGGAGGTCATTAAGATGACCCATCATAGCCCACCATACCTTCTCCAAAAACATCCGCTCACCATGGCCATGTCCCCGCTTCAATCTCCCCCGCCTTTCTCCCGTCCTTCGACTTATATGCTCCTCTACCCACTTACGATGTTCCTCCGCAAATCCCATACGTCACCCTCCTCCTCGACATAAAAAAATCCCGCACCCAATATCGGTACGGGACGTGCTTCGTCCTATTAATCAAAAGTATAGTATTCGCTTTCTGATACTGTCAATAACACTCTACTATCAACGTTAAAGCAACCTCAGTGAGCCTATCCTCAATATAAAATGAAATCCACTAAGCCTACCTCCGACCCAACTTCCCATCCCAGCTACTTACCCCGCCCTGCAAATGTGCAAGTCGAGTATATCCGTGCTTACTTAGAATCCGTGCTGCACTTTTGCTTCGCATACCACTGCGGCAGTAGAGTAGCACATCCCGATCTTTCGGGATTTCCCCTAGTCGCTGCTCCAGCTGGGATAATGGGATGTTTTTCGCCCCCTGAATAAATCCACTCTTGTATTCATCCGGTTCGCGTACATCGATCACGAGCTTTGTTTTAGATCTATCCATTTCATTGCGGAATTCTGCCGGCTTCAATGTTCTAACACTTGCGCTTTTACCAAATCCGAGACGGGACATCCATGAGCTTAAATCCATTATCCTTCACAACAACCTTTCACAGAAATGTCGGAGAGCGTTCTTTTGTTCCCTAAAAAATCACCGTTTACCGCATATAACTTTCGAAAGCCCTGCTTATAAAGAATTCTCGCAGCTTTGTTTCTTTTATAATAACTATCTGCAAGAATTAGGACCGAATCGCCCGGGGATAGACAATGCTGCCATACATAAGCTAGCCGCCCAAGCGATATATTTATCGAACCACGGATATTGTTCTTCTCATAATCTACGGCATCCCTCACATCGAGCATTTTCATGTCCAATGATTGATCTGCTAATTCGCGAACGTCGCGTGCTTCCACAAATGAGAGTGAACGGACAGGCCAAGCGTAACGTAGGACCCGCACAAGACTTATTACTAATAGAACAAATAGTATGATCCGAACCGTCATGGCTATTACCCCCGCACCAAAAAATCATCCGTCCAAGCACCTAATCCACCCGTCATGTTCACAACATTGTATCCCTTTTCGCTCAGCAGCTCACACGCCAGTCCACTTCGACCACCACTTAAGCACATCACAATTGTCTCTGCATTAGGATCTAGTTCATCTATACGCATTAACAGCTGTCCAAGCGGAATATGCTTAGCACCGATCACATGTCCCTCCACCCATTCGGCGGGTTCGCGTACATCCAGCAGCGTAGGAGCTTCTCCATTCTTCAGACGTTCCGCCACTTGCTGAGGAGTAATTTCCTTTGGAATTTTAAAAGCCATCGAGCATCTCTCCTTCTCTTTTGTAAAAATAACTTGATTTTTATATCACTATATCATAATATTACGATATAAGGATATTGTAAAGCGAGGAGTTCATAACCATGGACAAAAATTTTAAAGCCTATAACCAAACCGCCGAAACCTTAAAGGCTATCGCTCATCCCGTTCGCTTATGCATCATTAAAGGACTGCTTGAAAAAGGCAGCTGCAACGTTAGCTTCATGCAAGACTGTCTTGACCTTCCACAATCTACGGTATCACAGCATTTACAGAAGCTTAGATCCCTAGGCATTGTCGAAACCGAACGTAATGGACTGGAAATTAACTATTCTGTTAAAGACGAGAAGATCAAACATCTAATTCAGCTATTTTTAGGGGAGGACTAAATCATCATGAGTAAAAAAGTACTGATTGTCGGAGGAGTTGCAGGAGGCGCATCAGCCGCCGCCAGGCTTCGGAGATTAGATGAAGAGGCTCATATTGTAATGTTTGAGCGTGATCCGTACATTTCTTTTGCCAATTGCGGACTACCTTATTATATCGGAGGTTCCATTCAGGACCGTTCCAAGCTGCTGGTGCAGACACCGGAGGCGATGCATAAACGGTTTAACATCGATGTTCGGATTCAAAGCGAAGTGGTGTCTATCGACCCTGTGAACAAGAAAGTGCGAGTAGAAAGTAAAGAAAAAGGCTCCTATGAAGAGAGCTATGATGCGCTTATTTTATCACCCGGTGCTAAGCCAATTCGTCCGAATCTACCTGGTATCGAGAGTTCCAAAATTCACATGCTGCGCAACATTCCCGACACTGACAAAATCAAAACCAAAGTCGCAGCCGAAGGCACTCGTTCAGCCGTTGTGATTGGTGGTGGATTTATCGGTGTTGAGATGGCTGAGAACCTTAGAGAAGCTGGACTGGAAGTATCCTTGATCGAGGCGGGTCCGCAAATCTTAGCTCCGTTCGATCCTGAAATGTCTTCTATTTTGGCAAAAGAGCTTGATGAGCATGGCGTTAATCTTATTTTTTCGGATATGGTTCAAGGGTTTGCAGATGTTGGTGAACAAATAGAAGTTCAATTGGCAAGTGGCACGGTGCTGCAAAGTGATATGGTTCTGCTGGCTATCGGCGTTTCGCCGGATACCTCTTTCCTGAAGGATAGTGGCTTAGAGTTCGGTCCACGCGGGCATATCTTGGTCAACGAGCGTATGGAGACAAATTTGGATCAGGTTTACGCTGTCGGTGACGCGATCGAAGTGGTGGATTTCGTGAACGGAACTAAAACCGCCATTCCATTAGCAGGCCCTGCCAATAAACAAGGTCGGATTGCAGCAGACAACGTTAGCGGTCTAAACACTACTTATAAAGGTTCCCAAGGAACTTCCATTATCAAAGTATTTGGAATCACAGGTGCTTCTACCGGCAATAACGAAAAAACACTACAGCGTTTGGGCTTACCTTATCACGTGATTTACGTACATCCAAGCTCTCATGCAACTTATTATCCGGGGGCAACTCCGATATCTATGAAGCTGATTTTTGATCCAAAAGGTACGGTGCTAGGAGCACAAGCTGTCGGTTACAGCGGAGTAGATAAACGTATCGACGATATCGCCACAGTTATTCGGTTCAGAGGTACGGTCACTGATTTATCGGAATTGGAGCTTTCTTACGCCCCTCCTTATTCTTCCGCTAAAGATCCGGTGAACATGGCTGGCTTTGCCGCTGAAAATATTTTGCAAGGCATGACCACGGTATTCGTTCCAAAGGATTTAGAAGGACGCGACAAGAACAACACCATTTTAGTTGACGTGCGTTCGGAAATCGAACATGCCAACGGCCATATTGAAGGCTCCATTAATATCCCTGTAGATGATTTGCGTGGTCGTCTAAGTGAGCTTGACTCTAGTAAAGAAATTTGGGTGTATTGCCAAGTTGGACTTAGAGGCTATACGGCTTCCCGGATTTTGCAGCAAAAAGGTTTCCGTGTGAAGAATCTGACCGGCGGCTATAAGACGTACCAACTGAGCAAATTTACTCCTACGAAAAAAGATATCTCAGCGCCAACCGCTACGATTTCAGCAGCCAGCAAAGAGATTGCAGCAGCGGGATCTGGGTCAGCCACGGCGTCTGGGTCAGCGATGGCGACGGCCACGAGAAATGAAAATGGGATTCCCGTATCCGCACCAGTCAAACAAGAATTAGATCTAACACCTGATTCCGTGCTAGATGCTTGCGGACTATGCTGTCCCGGGCCGCTGATTCAAGTCAAGATGAGCATGGACCCGCTCTTGGACGGACAAATCTTGAAGGTAACGGCTTCCGATCCGGGATTCTATGAAGATATTAAGGCATGGGCTCGTATGTCTAAGCACACGCTTTTACAATTAACGAAGCTGCCTACGGGCATGATCGAAGCTTATCTGTGCAAAGGATTGAGCGAAGAATCCGCACTAGCAGGAGCACACCCCGTCCAAACTAGTAACGCAAGTACGATGGTTGTGTTCAGCGGGGATTTGGATAAAGCGATTGCTTCCTTCATCATTGCTAATGGAGCAGCCTCCAGCGGCAAAAAAGTAACGATGTTCTTTACCTTCTGGGGCTTAAACATTATCCGCAAGGATGAGAAAGTACCTGTGAACAAAAATTTCATCGGAAAAATGTTCGGAGCGATGATGCCACGCGGCAGCCGGAAGCTAACCCTTTCCAATATGAACATGATGGGCATGGGCTCCAAAATGATTCGTTCTGTAATGAAGAACAACAATGTCTCTTCTTTGGAAGAGTTGATTCAGATGGCTGTCGACCAAGGTGTCGAGATCGTTGCCTGCCAAATGTCTATGGACCTTATGGGCATCACCCGTGAAGAACTGATCGACGGCGTAAAAATCGGCGGTGTAGGGTATTACCTCGGTCAAGCCGATCAATCTAATCATAATCTATTTATCTAAATTGTTATCATTAAAGAGACTCCTCTATTTATATAGAAGAGTCTCTTTTTTTAGCCACAAAGACATTTGCTTTCAAATAACAAAGCAGAGAGTTTTCTCTTTCGACATACAAAAATAGGGAATTCCCTGCCACTTAGGCATGGAATTCCCTACTCTTCAAATTCAATTAGTTTCTTCTACAAGTGAAATTGTAACCGGATCAATGACATTAGTATAAGTGCCGTCACCAAGCTGGGCTAGTCCATTGTAACCCCAAGTCAGCAAGGCTCCCTCTTCGCTAACCGCTCCGCCGCTCATATAACCTGCACTAATAGTAACGATACGACTGCCAATATTGAGCATTGACGCGATAGAACGCTCTGACTCAGCTCCACCACCGAGTTGACCCTCGTTGTTCGCTCCCCATAGCCATACGGTTCCGTCCCTCTTCAGCGCTATGCTGTGCAAGGCGCCAGCGGATACGCTGATCACTGAGCCAAGATCCACCGCTTGAACGGGAGTATAATGATCTTCGGTTGTCCCATCACCCAAAATCCCCTTGGCGTTCGTTCCCCAGCTCCATACGGTTCCGTCCTTTTTCACTGCCATGCTGTGGTAGAAACCGGCAGATACGGACGCAACCCCGTTTAATTCAGCAACTTGCACGGGAGTCGAGCGGTCAATCTTTGTGTCATCGCCGAGTTGACCATACGCATTGAACCCCCATCCATAAACCTGACCCTCGCGGCTAACCGCTAGATTATGAAAGGCTCCGGCCGAGATTGATGCGATTGGCTCCAAACCTACAACCTGCACCGGTAATGTGCTATCCTCGTTGGTACCATTTCCAAGCTGCCCATAAGCATTAAGTCCCCACGCCCACACCGTTCCATCGGACAATAACGCTAACGAATGCTGCTCACCCGCTTGAACCGCTACGACATGCGCCAATCCAGGCACTTGCTGCGGCATAAGCTGGGACTCCACCGCACCATTACCCAGCTGGCCCACATTATTGCCTCCCCATGTCCAAACCGTTCCGTCCGTCGCAAGTGCGATGGAATGGTCTTGTCCAACGGATGCGGCACTTATCTCCGGCAAACCAACAATTCGCACAGGCTTATTACGAGTAATGGTCGTACTATCACCGAGCTGACCTTTCCTATTATTGCCCCAAGCCCATACGGTACCATCCGGCTGGATAGTCAATGTATGGAAGGAATTCCCGTTGCCCATGCTCATAACCGGACCAACCACACTTACATCATCAAGTGTACTAACCTTCAACTCGTTACTGAATGCTGATTTATTCCCCGCTTCGTCTATAGCTTGTACTAAAAAGGTGTACTCTTGTCCAGCCTTCAAGTTGACGGCCGAGTAGACTGTTGTGTTGACCGTTACTTCTGCCAACAGATTAGAGTCCTGATATAGAACATATTCCGCAACTCCCACATTATCATCGGATGAACTCCATGCCATGCTAATACTATCCGATGTGCGACCGATAAGACTTAACTTAGGGCTACTCGGCGGTTCTTGATCGGCCAGTGGGAGTTCCTCTTCCTTCGTTGTCGGAGATTGTGCTTCTGCTGGAAGCGTACTTGCGATTAAAGGGAGACTTATTTTTGACACAGGTCCAGATAATTTTACCGCTTGGACCGTGAATGTATAGCTCCGGTCAGAAGCTAATCCCTTCACCGTATACTCCGTTAACCCACCTGAATTAAAGGTGTAGACCACATCGGTCACGCTAGAATTGGTCTGCTCCGCTAGGCTTACCTTATAACTCACATCGGAGTCAGAGCTTCCCACTACGGCATCCCAGGTAAGGCCGATGCTTGTGGAGGTTGTACCGCTAACTGCCAGATTCGCCGGTGCAGCCAGCAGCTTTACTTGTTCAAAAGCACGCCCTTTTGCATACCCCGCAGACGGAAATTGAATGACGAATGGAAATATAAGAACTAACACCAACAGTAAGCTCAATCTTTTTATCGAAACTAGCTTTCTTGCCAAATTTAATCACTTCCTATCAAATAAAATGGATGGTCCAGCCCCAAATCTTGAATTACTTAATTTCAATTCCAGCGCTCGCATAACCTGTTACTGAATTTATCAAGCTTAGACCGGCAGCTGTAGAAGTGAATACTAGCATTAAGCGATCACCAGCCTGAACAGCAGCATTTAATCCTGTTGCTGATCCGGTACTAATAGATCCGATAGATATTATTCCTGTAAAACTAGGCGCCAAGGATACTGCTGCACCACTAATAGGAGTAAAACTATTGCTGTTACTACCCGCTTTATACATTTGTGCTTGAATGTTTACGGTTGTGCCTACTAAAGACATTGCTGTAGTTGTACTGAAGAAAGCATAAATCGAAGTAATCGTACCATTACGCGGAACGACAAACGCCAGGTTAAGATTCGAACCATAATTTCCAGTCAAATCTATTGTATTACCTATTATGCTAGCTCCTGAGTACGAATTGCCAAATCCGAGCATTGCCCCTGTGCCGGTTAATCCCCCCGGGATTGTCGTTACGGTAATTGGTGCTCCGGAAGAGAATGGAATTATTGTTGATGCACCTGATGCGCCAGCTGCCCCGGTTGCTCCGGTTACTCCTTGAATGCCTTGGACTCCCTGTGGTCCGGTCGCTCCGATTGCTCCAGTCGGTCCAGTCGGTCCAGTCGCTCCAACTGCTCCAGTTACACCGTTAGCTCCAGCCGCCCCGGTTGCTCCGGTTACTCCTTGAATGCCTTGCACTCCCTGTGCTCCGGTTGCTCCTTGAATACCTTGGACTCCCTGTGGTCCAGTTGCTCCGATTGCTCCAGTCGCGCCGACTGCTCCAGTTACACCGTTAGCTCCAGTCGCCCCGGTTGCTCCGGTTGCTCCGGTTGCTCCTTGAATACCTTGGACTCCCTGTGGTCCAGTTGCTCCGATTGCTCCAGTCGGTCCAGTCGCTCCAACTGCTCCAGTTACACCGTTAGCTCCAGCCGCCCCGGTTGCTCCGGTTACTCCTTGAATACCTTGGACTCCCTGTGGTCCGATCGCTCCGGTTGCTCCGGTTGCTCCAGTCGCTCCAACTGCTCCAGTTACACCGTTAGCTCCAGTCGCCCCGGTTGCTCCGGTTACTCCTTGAATGCCTTGGACTCCCTGCGGTCCGGTTGCTCCAGTCGCACCGACTGCCCCAGCTACACCGTTAGCTCCAGTCGCCCCGGTTACTCCTTGAATGCCTTGCACTCCCTGTGGTCCGGTCGCTCCGGTTGCTCCTACAGCTCCAGTTGCGCCTGTTGCTCCAACTGCTCCAGTTGCTCCCGTAGCGCCTTGCGGTCCACTGGAGCCAGAGGACCCGTTTTGACCTGCTGCGCCAGTTGCGCCCGTGTCTCCCTTATCACCTTTTGAACCTGTCTGGCCTACTGCCACCATTCCTAATACTTCAACGAAGGAAGCCACTCCTCCATTATGGATGAGCGTCACCAATGCCCCTGTAGGCAACACACCCTTGCCATTGTCTCCGAACAGAACTGAATGCGTATTGATTTCGAACTTCGACGTCTGGCCGCTGCTGCTTAACAATTCGATAGAATTCTTCGACATCGAGACGACAGAACCATGGATAATTCGATCGGATACCGTGCTCGCAAATATTTCCGTCTTAGATAAAATAGCAGCAAACTCAGCACGAGTAGCCGTCTGCTTAGGTTTAAAAGTATTATTAGGGAAACCCGAAATGACATTACGGTTTACTGCAGCTTTAATGTAGCCTGTTGCCCAGTCCGATGCATCTGACGCATCCGAAAAACCGATGCTACTATCCTTAAACTCTATCGCCTCAGATTCCTTGCCTGCCGCACGAATAACTAGACGTGTTATCCACTCGCGACTCGCTTGCTCTTTTCCCCAGATGACGGTGTTTGGTCTCTCTTCCTCACTTGGGATTACTAGGCCGATATCAATGGCTTGCTGTATCCATACAGTAGCCCATGAATCCACAGTGAAGGGCAGGCTCGTTCCATTTTCTTTTGGTTGCTCATATCCCATGAACCTAAGCACCATAACTACCGCTTCCTGATTCGTGATTGGACGGTTCGGGTTGAAGTTGCCTGAACCATCTCCTTCAATTACCCCTAATGCGGACGCTTTGGTAATATACTGGTACGCCCATGAAGAAGTATTGACATCGCTGTAAGCCGCTGCGCTTGCCCGGGGTAGAATACCACTAAAGGCAGGGCTCAATGGTGCAATTAACTGACTCATTAAAATAAATGCCATTGAGCTCTTGTAGGCTAATTGATTCCCATTCTTCTTGCCACTTGCCTTCGCTCTCTTTAGTCTTGCCATTAACAATATCCCCCTCAAGTATATAAAGTTACGTATTGCTTTAAATAATCGCGATTTGCTATGACGCTCGGATGCTTCGGTACATAACCCCTAGCTAATTCATTGTGATAGTTAGCTTCTTCGTGTTGACCTAATCGATCATAACAAACGCATAATTGCAGATGTGGCAGCCACGTCCATACCGAATTGTCTATTCTAGCGTTAGGCTCAGTCGGCTTAGGAACTTCTGTGGCTAGCTTGTACCAAAAAACAGCATTCTCGAACCGTTGTTCAACTAGCTCATAAGACCCTAATTGGCAACAAGCTTCTGCTCGGGGAGGTGACAATGCAAAGGCTTGAAGTACTTTAAGCTTAGCTTCTTGAAAGCGGCTTAATTGCGCCAATGCATCGGCGGCACGCCGACTCGCTAGCAGCTTGTCCTCCATCCAGCCATCCGGCATTGCAATGAAGGTATCATATTGCTCTATCGCTCGCTGCCATTGGCCGTGATCATACAGCTCGTTAGCATAATAAAATAAATCCCGCGGAGTGAAGCTCGCCTGCGCTTCTATCATCCCCTCATAGATAAGCAGATTACGCGAAGACTGCGTATGCTTTCTATCATGCGTTATGCCTAACTCGGCATAGAGTACTTTGCCTTCGACCTCCAGGTACTCATGAACGATTCCAATCCAACGAAAACCACAACTTCGTCTAACCAGACGATTCCGCCTTAAACTCGAAGTTACGCTTCCGTCCTTATCTCGATCGAGATAATAATGCATCGATACGGCATCGATGTCCCATGGCAATTCGGATACAATGGACTCTAGAGCCTCTGCATCCTCTGACTGCAGATAATCATCCGCATCCAACCACAGCAGATACTCTTGAGTGGCGAGACTGAAGGCATAATTTCTTGCTTTGGAGAAATCGTTCACCCATTCGAAATCATAAACCCGAGCTCCATAAGAAGCCGCGAGCTCTTTGGTTCCATCACTCGAACCCGTATCCACAATAATGATCTCATCGACTAGCTCCCGCACGCTGGATAAACAACGTCCTAAGGTTTGCTCTTCATTCTTCACGATCATGCATAAGCTGACCGTGACCTTTCGCGTACTGCAATGCAATGACGAAGTTAAATCGAATCCCCATTTACTTATGGCCATAGCACGATTCAAGATTAATCTGTTATTGTACCAATCGGGATCATTGGGATTGACTGAAGGAGGTTCCTTCCGGAAGACTACGCATCCTTCCGCTATGTAAATATCCAGATTCATAGATAATGCGCGATAACACAGATCATCGTCCTCATAGGATTCAACCTCAAACCTCTCATCGAAGGACCCCATCTGCTCAAAATAGTGACGCGGTATCATCATTAGCAAACTGACAAGCCTAGGAACCCGGGTCCAAGACATCGATTTCCCAATGGCAAGCATTGACGCCGACTGATAGAGTTGCTCCATGTTCTGATAAACAATCGGAATCCTTTGGCCACCGCTAACGTCATTCATCCTCGGACCCACGATCGCAGCATTCGGATGATGGTCCAGACAGCCCGACAACTGCTCAAGCCACCCCTCATTTACCATGATCTGATCGCGGATAAATACAAGACGATCACCCGAAGCGGACCGCGCGCCCAGATTAAATGAAGCTGCAACCCCTTTACTCCTGCTATGAATGACATGAACACCGTATTCATAAGCAAGGAAATTCGATACTTCGGCAGATTCATTATCCGAGACAACAATAAGTTCATAGGACATAGACGTATATTGCTTAATTCGATCCAGACATTGTACGGTTACGTTAAAGTGCTGAGCCAACAATATAATGCTAATATTCATTCGCTTTGTACCATCCATTATTATTTAGTTGTAGATCGCTTCCAAATACGATTAATTCCTTAAAGCCCCATATCTCCTCCAGCATTCGACAATTCACCTAAACCTACCATTCTATCCGTGGTTCAATCAAGACAACTAAAGTTGCTATTTAAAACTCACCCGTACATCAAGAAAATTATCGATTATCTTATCTTTTTTCATACCACTACTAGCATCTTGTACAAGTCATTCCAACAATATATATAAAAAAAGAGCATAAAAATAGTGTACGTTGTCATCACTTTTGTCATATGACATTATGGTATTTAATGTAATATAAGTCATATAGAAGAGAATGAATGGATAATTTAGATTCATTAACTCAATCCTTTAAAACCAAAAAAGCCGCCTCTAAGGGCAGCCTTTTTTCTAAATACATCATTGATTACGAACGTTAGGGATTACTCCATCTTACTCCACTTCATATTGATCTAAAGTACCTACTGAAGAAGTTTGTGTCTTCAATAAAAAATATTTGAGATAGTGGATTATCTAAACCGTTATTACGACCAACGTCCTCTTTTTTACATAGGAGAGTCTTTTTGCGGTGCTATGGGCTGGAAGAGTAATGTTCAATTCTTATTCAGCAAGTTGATGCCCGCTTCTTCAAGCGATGGTATAAGAAATTTATGATCGATTGGCGATGACATCACGATTAGAATGGTGTAGGTACCGTATTTATCACATTGATTTCCGAACTCCTCAAGCGCTCGGGTAGAGTCGGTTACTACTTTCAATAAGTAGTTGTGTTCCCCACTTATACGGTAACATTCAACGACATCGGGAGACGAACGGCAGAAATCAAGAAATGCATTACAATCCCTTGAATGAAATAACATGTAGGCAGCAGCATGCTTGCCAATCTTTTCAGGGGAAATTATGGTGCGATACTCGCTGATGATGCCTTTTTCCTCCATGCGCCTAACTCTTTCCGTAACTGCAGGTTGTGATAAACCAACACATTTTCCCAGCTCTGTCATAGAAATTCTCGCTTGACTCTGAAGGTGAAGAAGAATTTGCTTATCAATATGATCCATCGAAATCTCCTCCTTTAAATTTAAGGTCAATCCTATAAACTAACTTGTAATTAATCGTTATAAAGGTAATTTAACTTAGTTACCTTATGTAATCAAGGTACCTTATTTTATATAATAACCCTACAATAGTAAAGCATTTATGACTTTAACTATTCGGAAGGGATGAAGACTGTTGGAGATATTGGATTCACATAAAATTAATTCAGAGGGATTACCCCGTCGTGTCGGTGAGGTAATTGATCGTACACTTGCCGACAAGCGGTTAGTTGGTGCTGTTGTTAAAGTGGCGATAGATGGAGAACTGGTTTATAGCTGCGCTGCCGGTCTTGCCGACCGCGAAAAGAACCTGCTTATGCAAGAAGACGCCTTATTTCGGCTCGCTTCGGTTACTAAACCTATCGTTTCAACTGCTGCTCTAGTATTAGTGGCGCAAGGTCGCCTGCGGTTGGACGATCGTGTTGATCGTTGGCTTCCAGAATTCCAGCCACGTTTGCAGAACGGTGAGGTGGCCACAATGACGATCCGTCATTTGATGACACACACCGCAGGTCTGTCTTACCGTTTCTTTCAAGAAGAGAATGGCTCCTACCAACAAGCGGGAGTATCAGATGGCATGGATCAGCCCGGTATTACGTTGGAAGAGAACCTACGTCGGCTAGCCTCTGTCCCCCTCCTCTATACGCCAGGTACCGAGTGGAGATATTCCATCGCAACAGATGTGCTTGGAGCAGTAATTGCAAAGGTCACAGAGACACCACTCAGCGAGGCCATACATGCGCTCATTACAAAACCGTTGGGTATGAATGATACCGGATTTATTGCAGTCGATTTAGAACGGTTGGCCACTTCCTATACCAATGATAGTCCAGAGCCACGGCCTTTGCTTGATTCGGACAGCATTTCCTTCGTCGAGGGTACAGCAGGATTCTTGCTTGCACCTGGCCGAGCACTGGACGACACTGCCTATCCTTCAGGGGGAGCTGGTATGGTCGGCAGCGCCGGAGACTTTTTGCAACTACTAGAAACATTACGCAAAGGCGGAGCCCCTCTGCTGCCGGAATCTTTGGTTCAGGATATGACATCCAACCAGATCGGTGATCTGCCAATGGCCTTTTGGCCAGGCCGAGGCTTTGGCCTAGGCATTACGGTACTCAAGGACCCTGCAGCCGCAGACACTCCAGAATCCCCAGGGACATGGCGAATGGGCGGTACCTATGGTCATTCGTGGTTCGTCGATCCCAAGCAGCGGCTCAGTGTTGTCGCGTTCACCAATACCGCACTGGAAGGCATGTCAGGTCAGTTTACAGTTGACCTGTGTGAAGCTATATATGACAACTGAACGTTTCCCATGGGCTGGATTACTTGCCCTTGCTATGACGGGGTTTATCTGTATTCTTACCGAAACCATCCCAGCCGGGCTATTGCTCCAAATTGGGGACGGGCTTGGCGTCTCCGAGGCCCTTGCAGGTCAACTTGTCACTTTGTACGCCCTTGGTTCGCTGTTAGCCGCGATTCCTATAACCACCGTGACACGCGGATGGCGGCGGCGTCCCCTTCTGCTAATGTGCATCCTTGGTTTTCTCGTATTCAACACCGTCACCACTCTTTCTTCAAATTATTTACTTACGCTGGGAGCTCGGTTCTTCGCAGGCGTATCCGCTGGAGTCTTATGGGGCATGATTGCAGGTTATGCCCGGCGTATGGTCCCGGAATCACGCAAGGGCCGAGCTATGGCGGTGGCGATGGTGGGCACGCCTCTCGCTCTAGCACTCGGTGTCCCTGCCGGAACACTTCTTGGCACCCTTGTGGGCTGGCGCTCCATCTTCGGGATCATGTCGCTTCTGGCTCTGATGCTTGTCGCCTGGGTAGTTTGGAAGCTACCGGACTATCCAGGGGAGGCTCCTGATAAGCGGCTCCCTCTCTACAAGGTTTTTGTTATTCCGGGAGTACGGCCGGTACTGTTTGTCGTTCTGGCATGGGTGCTAGCACATAACATCCTGTATACCTACATTGCACCCTATCTTACTCAGGCAGGGCTTACCCAACGCGTTGACTTGATACTGCTTATTTTTGGCATAACTGCACTTGTTGGCATCTGGATCATCGGTATTTTGATCGACCGTAAACTACGTCCATTGGTTCTAATCAGCCTCGTGGCTTTCGCCTTGTCATCCATTGTGCTGGGCATTAGTAGCAGCCAAATAATGATCTATTTAGTGGTTGCTGTATGGGGGTTGACGTTCGGAGGAGCGGCTACTTTGCTACAAACAGCAGTTGCTGAAGCAGCTGGCGAAAGTGCAGATATGGCCCAGTCGATGTTAGTAATGGCATGGAACCTAGCTATCGGCGGTGGCGGCGTGATGGGTGGGATTCTTATTGAAACAGTTGGTGTCCGCTCCTTCCCGTTGGCATTGTTTATTCTATTAATTCTTGCGCTACTAGTAGCGTGGCAAGCTAAAGAATACGGATTTCCTTCAAGGAAGCGTTGAGGCACACCTAAGAAATCATGCCACAATCATCAAGTTTACTGATATCGGCAACTGAACAAGAAATAAAAAAAAGTAAGCCAGTGGTGCATATCAAATATGACTAATATGGACTACTGGCTTACTTATATTAGATTTTTATTAAAGATCAGACTTGGCCTTTTCTATCTCCTACTCCGCAGCCAAAGCATTAAATTCTTGCAGATCCTTGGCTAAATCTTCTTCCGTGTATTTCCCTTGGCCGAATCCAATCAGTGCCCGCAGCGGCATATATTTCATCATCGCCATGAACATTTCTGGATTATCGCCCATCGCATCGCCTAACCCAAAAACACTGCTGAATTTCTTCACTTTATCTGCCGTCCGTGGATTGACTAGCAAATCACCAACGGTACTGTTGCGATGATATCGTAACGCAAGCGGAACTGTCGATTCCACTTCAATAGAAGCAGTCAGACGAATATCCCTTGAAGAGGAACCGATAGCAATGTCAAAAATGCCACTTTCCACATGCCAATCCCCAATGTTAACGTTGTAATAAGCAAAGGAACGTTTATCCAGTTCAAAAGCAACCTCTTGCTCTTCCCCAGGCTGAAGCGCTAGCTTCTGAAAGCCCTTTAGCTCCTTAATTGGGCGGATTACGCTGCTCTCCACATCACTAACATAGAGCTGAACGATTTCTTTTCCAGCATGAGTACCTGTATTTTTGACGGTAGCCGTAACTTTTACGGACTCGTTATCTTTTATACTGCTCTTGGAAATTGTTAAATTACTGTATTGAAATTCTGTGTAGCTTAGGCCAAAGCCGAAAGGAAACAGCGGTTCAAGCTCTTTTTTATCATAATAACGATAGCCTACAAACAAACCTTCTTTATACTCCACTGTATCCCCTTCACCCGGGAAATTAAGAAAGGATGGATTGTCGCTCAGCTTCATCGGGAAGGTCTCTGCCAGTTTACCGCTTGGACTAACCTCTCCAAACAATAGATCTGCAACTGCACCGCCAAAAGCCTGCCCACCTAGATAACCTTCAAGAATCCCCTTCGTTTTATGGATCCAAGACATTTCTATGGGTGAACCATTGCTGAGCACGACAACGATATTGGTTTGCACCTCAGCCACTGCATCGATCAGTGCTTTATGGCTCTCTGGAAGTGACAAGTGACTGCGATCATACCCCTCTGATTCATAGTTATCCGGAAGTCCAAGGAACAATACGGCTATATCCCCTTTTGCCGCTGTATCCCGCGCCTCTTGCAGCAAGGCTTCATTAATTCCGTCATGATTCAGTTCATAACCTTGTACATACAGCAGTTCGGCAGAACCTGCGAGAGCCTTCATCTCTTCAAAAGCGTCATCTAATTTCGTCGGATTCACATGTGAGCTGCCCCCGCCCTGATATCGTGGATTTCTAGCAAACTCACCTATGACCGCAATCGTTCCTTGTTTAGCTATCGGTAAAATATGATCCTCATTTCTAAGGAGCACCATGCTCTCCCGTGCCACTTCACGAGCCAGTTGGTGATGTTCTTCCGCATTAAATGATGCATTATCTTTACGGTTCTCCACCGCCTTAAAAACAAAGGCAAGTAACCGTTCCACTGCAAGATCCAACGTTTCTTCAGCCAGCTCGCCGCTTTGTACTGCTGCGACAATCTTAGCATCACCAATTCCTCCGGTTGAAGGCATTTCCAGCTCCAGCCCTGCTTGCAGCGCCTTCACCCGTTCATTGACCGCACCCCAGTCGGAGACGACGAATCCCTCGTAGCCCCATTCTTCTCTAAGAATCTTAGTCAGAAGAAATTCACTCTCGGAAGCATACTCACCGTTCACTCGATTGTAAGAGCACATCACGCTCCATGGCTGACCATTCTTAACTGCGCCTTCAAAGCTAGCCAGATAAATCTCCCGCAGCGTCCGCTCATCAACAACGGCATCAACAGACATTCTCCGGTGCTCCTGATTATTAGCGGCAAAATGCTTGAGTGAGGTTCCTACTCCTTCACTTTGCACACCTTTGATATGATTCCCGCCCATCTCCGAAGAAAGGTATGGGTCTTCCGAAAAATATTCAAAGTTACGGCCGTTCAATGGAGAGCGCTTAATATTTGTTCCCGGTCCAAGCAGAACAGCAACGTTCTCTGCTTGACACTCTTTCCCGAGTGCTTTACCCACACGCCCGATTAAATCCCGATCCCAAGAAGAAGCCATCCCTGCTGCTGAGGGAAAACAAGTCGCAGGTACACTATTATGGAGTCCGAGATGATCGGCGCTCTCTTTTTGCTTGCGTAAACCATGGGGTCCGTCCGTTACCATTAAAGAGGGGATTCCGAGTCGTTCAATGCCCTTCGTATGCCAGAAATCAAGCCCTGAGCAGAGTCCTGCTTTCTCCTCAAGGGTCATTTTTGATATGAGTTCTTGAATGTTGGTTTTCATAAAAATACCTCCTCTGAATGTATCTATCCCCATTTTAATCGACTTCATATTAGATTTATGGCATTATTATTGTATTTTTGGTATTCTGGTTGGGCGAGGAGGCTGAAAATATTGAATCATTTAGATGATCATGAAGGAGCGCAATATATCTGTAAAGTGTTGTATGAATCGCTGCATATTCCTGTGTTTCTGCTAGACGCCAATCGGAGAATTGAGCTAGCGCTGCCTTCCTCAACGGAAGGCGCCCCATGGGTTTATGACATTAATGAATTCCTTTCGGAAATTGCAGATTCTACTAAAAGAGAGAACAATTCTATTCTGGATCACTCCAATGCCTCCATACCGATCATTCGCACTACTAGTTTCCTAGAGAATTACATCCTTCTCCATCTGCCCTCTGGCAGCAGTAACGGGGGAAGTATTGTGATCGGTCCTACACTGTATACTCAACTTTCAGAGAATAATATGACAAGTCTGATGCGTGACCATGAGGTTCCACTCAGACTGCACGAGCAATGGATGAAATACTACCGCAGTTTAGCTGTGCTTAATAGAATGAGACTCAACCATACCGCTATGCTGCTATACTCGCT
Organism: Paenibacillus sp. FSL R5-0345; assembly: GCF_000758585.1. Classification (NCBI taxonomy): domain Bacteria; kingdom Bacillati; phylum Bacillota; class Bacilli; order Caryophanales; family Paenibacillaceae; genus Paenibacillus; species Paenibacillus sp. FSL R5-0345. The sequence continues at coordinate 1,660,214 of NZ_CP009281.1, read as the reverse complement.
CGTCACTGGAAAGACGCTATCCCTTAGCGAACTGTTATTGAACACTCGAACTTTTGAACATAAACAGCCTCTCTCAGACAGTTTAGACTTAGACGTTTCCTACCGACGTGAGAATACATGGCTGCACCACGAACCCATGCTGGAAAAAGCATTATTTCACCATATCAAAAATGGGAATAAGGCTGAGCTGCTTCGTGTCCAGGCAACCTTCTCTGAAGAGAATTACGGAGTACTCTCCAAGAAGAGCCATTTACGCAACAAAAAGAATCTGGCGATCTCCTGCATTACGCTTGCTACACGTGCCGCTATTGATGGAGGACTGTATTGGGAGATTTCTTATACCCTAAGTGACTTTCACATCCAGCATATCGAAGAACTAAAGGATATTCCTGCCGTAGATCATGCTATTCTTAATGCTCTTTGCGATTTCGCTGACCATGTCAAAGAGAGCCGAATGGCGAAATTCTCGCGCACCGTGGCCCTCTGTCAAAACTATATTTTCAACCACCTATATGAGGAACTCTCTTTAGATAAGCTAGCTGAAGTCGCAGGATTAAACAGGAGCTATCTCTCCCAATTATTTAAGAAGGAAACAGGATTCACGGTCAGTGATTTTATTCAATTCGAGCGGATTGTAGAAGCCAAACGATTAATCGAATTACCGGGCATTAGCTTATCGGATATCGCTACGAGGCTACATTTCAATGACCAGAGCTATTTTACCAAAGTGTTTAAGAAGTATACCGGAACCACCCCTAAACAATTCAGAAAAAACTGGGAAAGTACGCTATAGGCATAGGAGACACGACTAAAAATCTAAAAGGATAATTAAAGATCAGTGATGGCTGCCAGAACAGTATTATTGAAGTAATCCACATACATATTTTTAAATGGCTTCTGGTGATCTAGCTCTACGGATAAATGTACTGTAACTGTCTGATAAACCGGATCCACACAGAGGAATGGACCTGCCGCACCCCAGTGTGAATAAGCTTCTGGAGAGAACAAATCTCCACCGTCACGCTTCGTGCCGTTAATCGCCCATCCGTAACCCCAATAGGCTTCAGGAAAAATCTCGTCTCTATATTGTGAGGATACGCCTGGAATTTGATTACGGGTCATTTCTCTCACTGTTACCGGACTAAGGAATCGTATTCCGTTATAAATCCCACCGTTAAGAAACATCTGACCAAAGACAGCCAAATCCATCGCCGTTGAATAAGCGCCGCCCCCCGCAGAGACAGAATTCAGATTGTACTCACTGTCTACCCATTCCGCGCACGCTGCTTCTGGTGCACGTCTAACTACTTGGTCCCGTACTTCCATCGGCACACGATAATATGTATTTTCCATGCCAAGCGGTATAAAGATGTTTTCATTTACGAATACATCATAAGCTTGTCCACTCACTCGCCGGATGATTTCACCCAACAGCTCATAACCATACCCACAGTAAGACATGACTGTACCAGGCTCATTACTAAGCGGTGCATCATAACCGCCATACAAGTACTTATGTTGATCTGGGTCTTGATTAGGTTCGTGCGGAGGGTACTCCCCTTGCTCCTGTTTCGCTTGCCCATTCTGCCAAATGACCTCACCCTCCAGACCAGAGGTATGTGTTAACAAGTGATGTACGCATACCTTAGTTTTGCCTTCACCTGTAAATTCGGGGATGTAATCGGAAACAGGTCTGTTTAGACCTACTTTCCCTTGTTCCATTAACATCATAATAGCGGTTGCCGTAAACAGCTTTGTTATGGAGCATAGTGGATATATAGCATCCACAGTTAATTCCGCTGCGCCTGGCTCTGGACCGAATTTACCGTTCGCTTGATGGACTAGTAGTCCCCCCTTTCTCGCAGCAAGTATCACTTGTGCCGGTGTGATGTTGTCTTCAACCATTTGTGCAGCTGCTGTACGTATGCGCTCCACGCCGTAAGCCGACATCCCCGCCTGTTCTAGCCCATTAAATGATAGTCCTTTCATAGGTAGCCCTCCTAAATAATTTTATTTAATACATATATAAACTATTATACAAATATATTAAATAATCCTGCTTACTTGCTATTTTCCTGTTAGCCGATTATTAATAAAAAAAGCTGATCTCGGATTTTTCCCGAAAATCAGCTCCAACAACGTTCTTTTTCTTCACTAAGTGACTGCTACTTTAAATGCGTCGACGTTTAATACCGATCCATTGATGGTCAATGTGGCATTATAATAGCCTCGATTCCCATTTGGCGTACATTTATAATCACCAGAACATCCGCACACGAAGAATTTAGTTTTCGTATAGCCAGGATAAATATTGGTAAGCTTCCGGTAAAACTTGTGCCCATGATGCGTAAAAATGGCAAGTATCTTATCTCTCACCTTCGCAGGAATAGCCCCAAAAAACTTAGCAGTTTCCGCCGCGCTTAATACATGGCTTGGATCAACCGTGATCCCGCTCACCTTTAAAGGCCAATGAAAATCAATAATATAAAAATGCTGATCATCTAAATTTTTCAATATATTAATACTGCCCGGAGTGAACTGCCCCATAGCACAATTAAGCCACACGTACTTCACCATACCCTGTGTCCCCGGAAAATTCATTTGCCCTTCCACTGCACCTAAATATTGCGTGAACAAGGACTGTGTACTAGCCTCCCAATTCCCTATAGATGCTTTATAAGGGATGCTCCCCAGCGTGCTTGTTACCGTATCTTTAAAATCCTTGTAGTAAGCATTTGCATTATTTCCATGATTCGCTCCCGCTTGCGTGTTATCTCCTCCAAAAATAACAAATCTCTTATTCCCGCTGCTTACTGCCTTTGGCAAAAGATTCTTAAAAATGCTAGCGCTATTCCCATATCCGACATGGCTGTCCCCAATAACCGCGAAGTTAATGGTCTGGGCTGTTGCTTTAGGATTCAGATTAGATTTGGGTTTAGGTCTGGAGAAAAGCTTGCGCTTCTTGGCTGAGGCTAACTGCTTTTTCATCTTAATCACCTCTTTAAAATGGATAAAGAATACCTGGTAGTATGTATATTCGATCCAATATGCTTTCTCTTGGACAGACAAATCTTTTAAAAAGGGAAGATGTTATAATTGGTTCCACAGAAGTCAATAATACTGTTCAATCCATAGATTTATAGTTTGAAAATATATTCAACTAACGGAGGCCTTATTTTGAATAACGTTATCCCGGAATGGGCCGAATCTCATTTTCCTTTATATAGCGCTGGCAGCATTCAATCGATGTATGGGACCTCAAATCTACCAAGAGCTCAGATCCATGAGAATCTAACCGTGCTGCTGGCCGTTGCCGCTGGTAAAGGGAGCCTTGAGGTCAATAATCTAACTTATGAGCTTACAGAAGGAAGCGTAATTCTACTCCCCGCTAATACTCATGCCGCTTTAATTACAAATCTTCAGCAGCCGCTTCATGTGTATAAGCTCACCATCTGGATTCAGGAGCAGACACAGGCCATACCTGGCGGTGCAATGATCCGAAAAAGCGAGATTGCTTCGGGTTCAAATATGCTGTTGTTTCCCTATGAGCCTGCGATTGTATCGAGTATCAGGGAGTTGTATCTCCACCGACTGCCAGATCGAGAAACACGCCATATACAGAATCAAATGCTCTTTCATCAAATTATTCTGCAATTATTAGAACAGCAGGAAGCCAGATATACAGTCAATGAGCAACCTTCGATGGAACGGAGCATTTCTTACCTGGAGAATCACTTTAGCGAAAAAATAACACGTGAGTACTTGGCCGCCATTGCGGGTGTAAGCAGCTCGCATTATTCAACGCTGTTCAAGCAGGTGACAGGCTTCAGCCAAAGCGAATATCTGTCACGGCTACGGGTTCATAGTGCCAAGGAGCTTTTGCTTAACGGTTCAGGCACACTTAGGGAAATTGCGCTGAAGGTAGGCTACAAGGATGAATTTTATCTCAGTCGTCGCTTTAAGCTGCAGACAGGTGCATCTCCATCAGGTTACAGCCGAAGCTCGTTCCAGCGAGTTGCCGTAATGCTTACCCCTTATGCCAGTCATCTACTGTTACTTGGCTTAGAACCTGCGGTTACCATCTCTGAAAGCAGTGAATATTTGAATCTTTCGGATCAGGAACCACCGCAGTCGATGAAATTTATCAATACAAACAGCTCTGCTGAACAGATCAGGTCGCTGTTACTTGAGGCCAACGTCGAACTGATTATTGCGGCGAAAGAACATCTGGAGGAATACGGATTGAAGGCCGGGCAGCTGCGAGCTGTAGCACCGATTATGGAAATCTCTTGGAACGAAATCGGATGGAAAGATCAGCTGCGATTAATCGGCCGAGCCATTCAGCGGAGTGAACGGGCGGAGCAGTGGCTGAACGATTTTGAACAAGAAGAGCTAGAAGCCCGCGAAGTAGTGCAGCACAGCACTGTCGCTAAAGCTATTGTCACCATTCTCGTGATCAAGCCTGAGGAACTACTCGTTTACGGAGCACGGAATGTTGGTTATGTGATGTACCAATCCCTTGGGCTTAGAGCTCCAACCTTGATTGACAATGAGATAAAAAGGCTGGGAGATCGGTTCCATTCGATTTCAATCGAGGTTTCTGATCTTGCAGATTATGCAGGAAACCGAATTTTAGTCATTGTATTTCCTGATGCCAAAGGCTCTACAGCACATACTGAAGCGATCTTCCAATCCCCTTATTGGAGCCAGCTTCCCGCAGTGCAGCAGAAGAAAGTACAGCTGCTTGATCTAGATGACTGGGTACCTTATAATCCGGCTTCGATTCGTTTACAACTGGGACGTGCTGTAGCTTTATTCGGAGGCAAATAATAGTCCAAGCCTTTTTTCCAACAAAAAGGCATGGCTAGGCACATAAGTGATCCCTATAATGATTACAAATGCGAATGATTCTCATAATCACTCTTAGGTATAGCTGAAGATTGATTTACACTTCTGGAATTGTTCCAAGAAACACTGTCATACAAAAAAGGGGAGACTTATTTAATGAGAAAGATATTTATTCCGTTTGTACTTATTATGGGGCTTGCACTCAGTGCTTGTGGGGGAAACCAGGCGAAAAATGAGGCTAGTCCTACAAAAAGCCCATCTTCTGCTCCTGCTGCAGAGTCAGAAAGTGCAACTTTTACTTATCAATCCGAAGACGGGCCTGTTGAGGTTCCAACACATCCTCAGCGTGTCGTTGTACTCACCCGTTTTTTAACAGGTAATGTTATGGCGCTGGGTGTGCCTGTTGTAGGCGTAGATGAAATGTCCAAAACCAACCCACGCTTTGAAGAACAGCTGAAAGACGTTGATGCGGTTAGCGATGAAAGTCTGGAGAAAATCATTGAACTGCAACCGGATCTGATCATCGGGCTCTCCGATATTAAGAATATCGATAAATTCAAGCAAATCGCACCAACCGTTACTTATACTTATAATAATGTAGATTATTTAACCCAACAGCTGGAAGTCGGCAAATTGGTGAACAAAGAAAAAGAAGCTCAAGCTTGGGTCGATGACTTTAGTGCCCGCACTAAAAAGCTGGTGAAGAAATCAGAGCGAAGATCGGCGATAATGCAACTGTCTCTGTTATTGAGACCTTCAATAAGCAATTATATGTTTACGGATATAACTTTGGCCGCGGAACTGAGCTTCTTTATGGGGACTTCAAACTCGGTATGCCAGAATCAGTAAAAGAAAGCACCAAAACGGATGGATTCTTCGCAGTTTCGACGGAAGTGCTGAAGGATTATCTGGGTGATTACGTGATTTTCAGCAAGAACGCGGATGAGGATAATTCCTTCCAGAATACAGAAATCTACAAGAGCATCCCTGCCGTCAAAAACAATCGTGTTTTCGAGGCTGATGCAAAAGCATTCTACTTTAACGATCCACTCAGCCTAGAGTACCAGTTGGAATTTTTTGAACAACAATTTCTTGGAAAATAAAGATCATGACTACGAAGCAAACTTCCATTCCATTTTTATATAAGCTGCTTGGTAGCGTGCTGGTAATGGTGATATGCCTCGTGATTGCTATGCTATTCGGGGCTAAAGAAACCACTTTCAATGACCTATGGCTTGCCATCACCTCAAATTCAAAAGCAGACAATGTTCTTATTCTGCGTGAAATCCGGCTGCCTCGCGAACTGGCCGCCATGCTAATCGGTGCCGCCTTTGCCGTATCCGGTGCTATCATGCAGGGGGTTACACGTAATCCGTTAGCCGACCCCGGCCTGCTCGGTCTGACCTCGGGAGCTAATATGGCGCTGGCTCTTACGTTTGTATTTCTGCCGGGACTGAATTATTTTGGTACCATGATCGCTTGTTTCTTCGGCGCTGCTCTAGGAGCCTTGTTAGTGCTTATTCTCGGCTCCGCGCGTCAAGGCGGCTTCTCTCCGATTCGAATCGTGCTTGCTGGTGCTGCCGTATCTGCCTTCCTGTATGCTATCGCAAGTGGCGTGAGCATTGCCTTCAAAATATCCAAGGATGTATCCATGTGGACAGCGGGTGGATTGATCGGCACAACCTGGGGCCAGCTTCAGGCTATCGCACCCGTTATTCTCATCGGCATCGTGGTGGCATTAATATTTTCAAACCAGTTAACAATTCTTAGCTTAAGTGACGAGGTAGCCATCGGATTAGGACAAAACCTTGCTTTGGTTAAAGGGACTCTATTTACTCTTATTATTCTGCTGACCGGAGCATCGGTCGCTCTGATTGGCGATATGGCTTTTGTAGGGCTGATGATTCCGCATATTGTCCGTAAGATTGTCGGTACCGATTACCGGTATATTTTGCCGATTTCGATCTTTACGGGTGCATCGTTCATGCTTCTCGCGGATACAATTGGACGGACAATTCATGCACCTTATGAGACGCCAGTGGTCGCCGTCGTAGCTATGCTTGGGCTGCCTTTCTTCTTGATTGTTGTTCGGAAAGGAGGTAAAACACTCTCATGATTTCCTCTGCACCCGTACGAAAACAACGGATTATCCTATGTGTATGCACCGGATTGATTCTGCTAACAGCAATCGTCAGCATGGGAATCGGATACTCTTCCCTATCTTTTGACAGGCTGCTTCCGGTTCTATTCGGGCACGGAACCTTTAAAGAGGATTTTGTATTATTCTCTGTAAGATTGCCGCGAATTCTGATTACACTGCTGGCAGGTATGGCCTTGGCGTTATCCGGTTCCATTCTGCAAAGCGTTACACGAAACGATCTAGCCGACCCCGGTATTATTGGTATCAATTCCGGTGCAGGTGTAGCTGTCGCTGTGTTCTTTCTATTTTTTCCGGTCAGCGCCGGATCATTTATTTTTGCTTTGCCGCTGGTTGCTTTTATAGGGGCATTACTTACGGCCGCGTTAATCTATCTATTTTCATATAGTCGAACTAAGGGACTTGATCCTGTTCGGCTGGTGCTAGTTGGGGTAGGGTTCTCCCTAGCGTTGTCTGGCGTTATGATCGTGATCATTTCGTCCGCGGATCGTGCCAAGGTAGATTTTATTGCAAAATGGATTGCAGGGAATATATGGGGTACAGATTGGCCGTTCATCTGGGCTTTACTGCCTTGGTTGATCTTGCTAGTTCCCTTTACCCTGTACAAATCACAGCGACTCAACCTGCTCAGTCTTAGTGAAGTATCCGCCATTGGTGTCGGCCTGAATCTGGAACGTGAACGTATCGTCCTGATTCTCACGGCTGTTGCAGCTTCCGCCTCAGCAGTATCCGTCACAGGCGGGATCGCCTTTATCGGGCTGATGGCTCCGCATATTGCAAAATCGCTTGTGGGCCCGCGCAATCAGATGTTTATTCCCGTCGCTGTATTGCTTGGCGGCTGGTTGCTTCTGATCGCAGATACTGTTGGCCGCAATCTCGTCGATCCTGACGGTATCCCGGCAGGGATCATGGTGTCGCTAATCGGCGTACCTTATTTCGCTTATTTATTGCTTAAGAAATAAGCATTTGTTTAGACAAAAAAACCTCGGCATTACCGAGGTTCTCTTTACTTACAACTGCTATTTATATAAGTTGAACTTAAAAACATTCTAAAAAGGAAAAGTGAAGGAGGGGAAGTTTGGAACTGTAGGAGCGCTAGCGACCGCCTTTGTCACCGGATTTCCACCGCGAAGAGCGGTATCTAATCAAGAAATCTGGTGACAACAGCGGCCGGAAGTCCAAACATTCACCGCAGTCACGTACTTACCTTAATAGAATAAATTTTAATTTCAACTGATGTACTCAAATCTTCATATCCTTACCCGTATAATCCACAAACATGAAATGACCTTCAGGTGTAGTCCGCTTCTCGATCAGGTCAAGGATCCCTTCGGCACTTTGATTTGGATTTGTCGGGGCCTCTGCCCCGCCCATATCTGTATGCATCCACCCGGGATGCACGCTAAGCACTTGAATTCCGCGTTCTTTTACATAAACATGCAGCTGCTGAGAGAACATATTGAGCGCTGTTTTGGAAATGCCATATGGATAGTCGTTTGGATATGCATTAGTCATGCTGCCTGCTTCCGACGATACATTGATGATCGAGCATTCAGATTCCGTGAGTAGCGGCAGGAAATGCTTAACCACTCGCATTGGTCCATACAGATTAATATCCATTGTTGTAAGCATATCTTGGAAATCCAACGTTTCAATCGATGTATCCCGGGCACTGAGCACCGCCGCATTATTAATAATGGCACCCAGCGTCCGCCCTTGTTTTTGTAGACTAGCAGCCAGTGCTGCGATTCCCGCTTCATCCGTCACATCCAACGCTGCGACAGTTAGCTTATCTCCGTAGGTTTCAGTAAGCTGGGATAACGCTGTTTGATCCTGATCAGGACGGCGAACCCCAGCAATCACTCCATGACCACGCTTTAATGCCTCAGCCGTCAGTTCATACCCCAATCCACGTCCGGCGCCGGTAATTATAATATTCATAATGAGTCCTCTCCTTTATCCTTGTCGTTCTCTAGCAGCTCTACGATTACCTTTAACTCCTTGAACGTATCCATATAAGCATAACGCCCTCCGATATACTCACCCTTTTGCTGGAGCGGGAAGCCTTTGCCTTCGAGCAGCATAATCTTCTCCTTCATCCCTTCAACCACAAAAGCTATATGATGAGGCCCTTCCCCATGCTCATTCAAGTAATCACGCCATGTGCTCGGCTCATGATCCGGCTCAATCAGTTCCAACTGCAAGGACCCCATATCAAAAAAAGCCAGCTTTGCCCGTGCCTGCGTCGCCAAGCCCTTATGACGGGTCTGCGCAATATCTTCTGTATCAGTAACGATAATTTCCGGCTTCTTCAGTCCAAAAAACTCCGCATATGCCGTACTTACCTTCTCAACATCATTCACCAAGATTCCAATCTGCGTAACAAAATTGCTAAGCAATCCTGACATCTGTTCAACCTCCTATTTGTCTGACAAGTCCACCATACTGATTCTTTGAAAGGGCTGTCAAGCCTGAGAAGAAATCATTCTGAAGCAGAGCGGATTTCTAGCCTGCTTGTTTCGGTTAATCACCAATCCGGTTATAGAATGAAAAGTTTACATTAACAAAAAGGGGTGAGGAACGATGGACCATAGAAAAAGATCACGCCTGATACAACAGTTTGTTTTTGTCGGGCCAACTTCCCTGTTTTTCTTTATTATTGTGCTGATTCCTTTCTTTCTGGGACTCTATTATTCATTTACCAGCTGGAACGGAATCTCGCGTCATGTGGAGTGGACCGGGCTCCGGAATTATCTACATATCTTCACTAAAGATCCTTCCTTTCTTAATTCTTTCTGGTTCACAGCGAAGTTCACTTTCTTTGGTTTAGTACTGACCAATCTGCTCGGCTTTGCACTCGCTTATGTGCTGACCCGCAAGCTGTTTACGCGCAATGTTCTAAGAACGGTATTTTTTGTCCCTCATGTCATCGGCGGACTTTTGCTCGGGTTCATTTGGCAGTTTATTTTTGTTAGAGGATTCTCTTCTATCGGACAAGCTACCGGTTGGTCCTTCTTCAATCTTCCATGGCTGGGCACCGGAGGGACGGCCTTCTGGGCGATTGTGATCGTATTTGTCTGGCAAAATGCAGGGTACCTGATGGTCATCTACATCTCCGCAATCAACAACGTTCCCAAAAGCCTGATTGAAGCCTCGAAGGTGGATGGCGCTGGACGTTTTCAGGCTTTACGCCATGTCACCATCCCGCTCGTTATGCCAGCTGTAACCGTCTGCCTGTTCCTGTCGATCTCCTGGTCGTTTAAGCTATTCGACCTTAACCTGTCGCTGACCAAGGGCGGCCCCTTCAAAGCTACCGAATCTGTAGCGTTGAATATTTATAATGAGGCCTACACGATCAGCAGGTTCGGTATGGGCTCGGCCAAAGCAATGATTTTCTTCGTCATCGTAGCTGTGATCTCCCTGCTGCAGGTTAGAGCAACCAAGAAAAGAGAGGTGGAGCTGTAATGGAGACTACTGCCAAAAAATTCAACGTGCCTCTGCTTCTCGTCGAAGTGATTGTGATCCTGCTAGGTCTTCTATTCCTGGTGCCATTTTACTTTTTGCTAGCGAACTCAGTAAAAAGCTATAGTGAGATTCTTTCAGATTCTGCTGCGCTGCCTACCGCGTTCCAGTGGAGCAACTACGCCGAAGCTTGGAAAGCTACCAATTTCCCTCGTGCCTTCCTGAACTCTTTTATCATCACGGTGGTTAGTAATATTCTGCTAGCGTTCCTCTGCTCTATGTGTGCCTATAAAATGGTCCGCAATAACAGCTTGTACAACCGCATGCTTTATATTGCATTAGTAGCCGCTATGGTTATCCCGTTTCAGTCGATCATGATTCCGCTGGTGCAGGTCGTCAGCGGAATCGGGGTTATGGATTCAACCGCTGGTTTGATCTTAGCCTATCTTGGATTTGGCGCCCCGATGACTGTCTTTCTGTTCCATGGCTTCGTCAAATCGGTACCTCTTGATATTGAAGAGGCTTCAAGGGTGGATGGCAGCAGTCCTTACGGCACTTTTTTCCGAATTGTACTTCCGCTCATGCAGCCGATTATTATCACCGTCATCATTCTGAATACCCTGTGGATCTGGAACGATTACCTGATGCCTTCGCTTATTCTGCAGGACCCGGGGCTTCGCACCATTCCCATCGCCACTTATAGCTTTTTCGGACAATATACGAAGCAGTGGGATTTGGCACTTCCGGGACTCGTGCTCGGGATTACGCCCGTGGTCATCTTTTTCCTAGTCATGCAAAAATATATTATTGAAGGCATTGCCCAAGGCTCCGTAAAGGGCTAACGACTACAAGTTACTTTCAGCCAGAGAGGATGAATGAATGAATATGAGAATACAACGTGGAATTCTCCTCGCATGCTCCCTGCTGCTGGCTACCCTGACAGCCGGCTGCGGACGCAGCAGCGACAATGCAAATGGAGTCAAAACCGTGCATATCTACCAGTTCAAGGTTGAAATATCCGAAGCGCTGGCTTCGCTTAAGACTGAATTCGAGAAGGAACACCCAGATATTAAACTGGAGATTCAGAGCGTGGGTGGCGGTACCGATTACGGTGCTTCCCTACGCGCCAAATTCTCTTCCGGAGATGAACCGGATATCTTCACCATCGGCGGCAACAATGAAAGAGATATGTGGCTGGAATATCTAGAGGATCTGAGCGGTGAAGCTTGGGCTAAGGATGTAAAGCCGCTTGCAGCAGAACAAATGACCATAGATGGAAAGCTCTATGGCATGCCGATGAATCTGGAAGGCTACGGCTTCATCTATAATAAGGATCTGTTTAAGAAGGCCGGCATCACAGAGAAGCCATTGACCCTAACCGCACTACGTGAAGCCTCCGAGAAGTTAAAGTCGGCAGGGATCACACCTTTTGCCAATGGGTACCAGGAATGGTTCGTGCTCGGCAATCATAATGTGAACGTAGCTTTCGCTCAGCAACCAGATCCCGAAGCGTTTATCGCCGGACTTACAGACGGCTCCAAGACCTTTGCCGGAGATCCTATTTTCTCCAAGTGGATCGATCTACTCGACCTTACTGTTGAATATGGCAACAAGAACCCGCTCTCGACCGACTATAATACCCAAGTCACTATGGTAGCGAGCGGCGAAGCCGCAATGATGCAGCAGGGCAACTGGACACAAGGACAGATCGACGGCATTGATTCCAATCTTAATCTGGGCATCCTGCCGATGCCCATTGATGACACACCCGAAGATAACGACAAGCTGTATGTAGGCGTACCAAGCAATTGGGTGATCAATAAGAACTCCCCCGTCAAAGAAGAGGCCAAGGTCTTCCTGAATTGGCTCGTCACCTCCGAGACGGGGAAAAAATATATCACCAAGGAATTCCAGTTCATCCCTGCGCTCGACAACATTAACGGAACCGAAGAAGATCTTGGAGCACTAGGTGCTGAGGTGCTGGCCTATACCGATAATGATCAAGCGCTGACCTGGAACTGGACCCGCCTGCCGAACGGGATGCCGCAGGAATTATCCAGCAGCATTCAAGGCTATCTCGGTGGCAAGCTGACCAAAGAAGGCATGCTGAAGGAATTCCAAGTCAACTGGGATAATCTCAGTGTGCAGTGATTTACCCGCTCTGTACACATCAAAAGCCGCGCAACGTTGCGCGGCTTTTTCTTTTGAGCATATTCATTTGGCTAGTTAGCGCGCAGTATACTGATTTGTCTGGCTAGATATACCGGCGTATAAGGCATGTCATCTCGAAGCCAAGAAATAACCGTGCCAATTAGGGCGGCTGAACCGTACCAAACGGCAATGTCCTTCTGTATGGGCATCTTGGAATGATCAGCGGCGCCCTCCTTTTTCTCCTGGTGAGCAGAAATGATCTCCGCCATCAAGTTGAACAGGCGATCTGTAAAAATCGGTTCCGTTTCGATGTGAGTATAACTTTGTGGAATTTTGCATTTTCCGCAATATGCTCAAGCAGACTCTCTAATATCCTTAAATTCTCTTCCTCAACCGATTCGTGATGGTCGTTATCGTTGTTCACCACTTGCAGAATGTCCTCCACCATCTCATCCGCCATCTTTTCCAACATATCCGGGAGGTCCCGATAATGCAGATAAAAAGTAACACGATTGATTTTAGCCCGCTCTGCAATACGGTTTACTGATATTTTCTCAATATCCATTTCCTCCAGCAATTAAATCACAGCATCTCTAAGCAATTGACGTGTACGAAGTACCCGGGGATCTGTACGTTGCGTTGTGTTATTCATCTTACTCTCTCCAATCTTTAACTAACTTATCGTAAACTACATTTTACAAAAAATTGTTGTTTTTTAATGAGAAAACACTACAAATTTAAATTGAATGTAAACTATTTTACATTTTATCGCAAATCGTTGCTTGATTACATGAAAATTTCATTTATAATCTAATTCATGCATTGTAAACTATACAACACACTGTAAATTTAGTCCATGATCGACGATTTGAAAGGATGGAGTGGAGTGAGTACAAAGACAGAAGTAACAAGCAGTTCCGTAAAAAAGGGACCCATCTTATTCATCATGATATTGGGCGCCTTTCTTGCGACACTGAATCATACGGTAATGAGCGTAGCCGTTCCCGAATTTATGCATGATTTCAATATTTCGGCTGCAACCGCTCAGTGGCTAACAACAGGCTATATGCTGGTGAACGGGGTTCTAATCCCAATTACCGCTTATTTGATGCAACGGTTTACGACGCGAGAACTTTTTCAAGCTTCTATGTTTATATTTCTGGCCGGAACGATCGTCTCGGCAATCGCAACAAACTTCCCTATTCTGCTGACCGGCCGTATGATTCAGGCTGCCGGGGCCGTAATTATCATGCCACTGCTCACGAATGTCATCTTGACTCTGTTCCCTCCTGCAAAAAGAGGGGCTGCCATGGGAATGGTAGGGTTAGCTATTATTTTTGCACCTGCCATTGGACCTACTCTGAAACGCTGACCGTAACCAACGAGGCGAATCATACGGATGGTTCATACGGTTAACCATGCCGAAGGTGTATGGAAGACTATGACAAAGGCGGAAGCTTCCGCAGAATTAGCTGAGGCCAATAATTATCTTAAACAAATCACGAATAAAGTGCTGTCGTATCAGGTGCAGGTCCACCAATCTAATTCGCAATGTCGGATAATGTTGTACCCATTTGTACACTCATTGCAGAAACATCTTTTCTTGGTATTAATCGCCTCCATTCTGTGAACGCTTACATATATACTCACATTATTTTACCTTCCGATTCTATCCACTACTATACTGATACTAAAGGCGTTACCCCATAATCATAGGAAAACACACGCAGGATCCAGGAATTCCTTATGTCTTCCCATGTAATAAGACTTCTTCATAGGTAATCCAATACTATTCATTAAAAAGATTTCACAATATAGACGATTACGAATGATCTTTTTTTAGATATGCGCATACTAAGCTCCATATTTTGAAACTTGCGCCAAGTTAAATCGTAAGTTTGAAGATAGGTCCTGAAGTCTACTGATTTGACGAACTGATATACCATACTTGTGTAGAACACGCAGTTATGTGCACTTATGCAGTAAATCGAAGCTTATGAGACCTAAACAAAGACACAGCACAGCGGAGAGGAGCTATCATTAGTGGAGTATTACCGCAAGAATGTAACAGACAGTTTACAGGAAGTGCAGAGTACAACTAACGGGCTTAAGTCGGCAGAAGTCGACAAACGACTGGAACGTGATGGTTACAATGAATTAAAAGGAAAGAAAAAAGATCCCCTCTGGAAGCTTTTTCTTGAAAATTTCAAGGACCCTATGGTGGTCGTACTGCTTATTGCGGCCATTGTCCAGATTGTTATGGGCCAAGTTATGGAGTCGCTTATCATTTTCCTCGTGTTGATTCTCAATGCAGTTATAAGTGTCATCCAAACACGTAAAGCGGAGAGTTCACTTGATGCCCTGCAGCAGATGTCAGCACCCGAGGCCAAAGTGTTGCGGGATGGAGCCTTAAAAACCGTCCCTGCCAGAGAGCTTGTTCGCGGTGATATCGTATTACTGGAGGCTGGAGATTTTGTACCTGCCGACGGCCGTATCATAGAATCGGGAAGCTTGAAGATCAATGAAGGCATGCTGACCGGAGAATCCGAAGCTGTAGAGAAGCATACGGATACCATCGCGAAAGAATCTCCACTCGGGGACCGCCGTAATATGGCGTTTAGCGGTTCTTTGGTTGTATATGGCCGTGGAACTCTTGTAGTAACAGGAACTGCACTGACAACCGAAATCGGCAAAATCGCTGAACTCATTGAGAGCGCCGAAGCCAAGCAGACGCCACTACAGCGTAAGCTCGAAACCTTTAGCAAGCAGTTGGGTGTAGCGATTATCGTGCTGTCCGTTTTGATCTTTGCCATCCAAGCCGGACGTGTTTGGCTGTCGAATGATACAGTGGATACCACGGAAGCCATTCTGAATGCCCTAATGTTTGCAGTCGCTGTAGCGGTCGCCGCTATTCCAGAAGCTCTATCCTCCATTGTAACGATTGTCTTATCTGTAGGTACGAACAAGATGGCTAAGCAACATGCGATTATCCGTAAGCTTCCAGCCGTCGAGGCACTTGGGTCAACCAGTGTCATCTGTACGGACAAAACCGGCACCCTGACCCAGAATAAAATGACGGTTGTAGATTACTTTTTACCGGAAGGTGACCGTGATCAATTCAATCGTGAGCCCGAAGAATGGTCTGAGGAAGCCCGGCGCCTCCTACACATTGCCGTGCTTTGTAACGACTCTAACATTAATGAGGATGGTAAAGAACTAGGCGATCCAACTGAGGTGGCACTTATTGCCTTCAGTAACAGCATGAACAAAGATTACAAGGAAATACGCGACAATTTCCCTCGCGAAGCCGAACTTCCTTTTGACTCGGATCGCAAGCTGATGACGACCTTACACACTTTTAACGGACAAAAAGCAATGATCACCAAAGGCGGACCGGATGTACTCTTTAGTCTTTGTACGCATGTACTACTAAGTGGACAAGAAGTGCCGATGACTCCGGAAGTTCTTGATCGTTTCATTGAAGCCAATGAGGAATTCTCCAGCAGAGCACTACGTGTACTTGCCTATGCTTACAAAACTGTACCCAATACGGTCACTGAAGTCGGACTGGAGGATGAGCAAAACCTGGTACTCGTAGGTTTGACAGCTATGATTGATCCCCCTCGGGAAGCTGTCTATGGTGCGATCGAAGAATCTAAGAAGGCTGGAATTCGGACCATCATGATTACTGGTGATCATAAGACAACCGCACAAGCGATTGGACGCGATATCGGCCTGATGACCGAAAAAGAAATTGCCGTAACCGGTCAAGAGCTCGATGCCATGTCTGACGAAGAACTGGATAATAAGCTTGAGCAGATTGGTGTATACGCCCGAGTCTCCCCGGAGAACAAGATCAGAATTGTCCGTGCGTGGCAGCGAAAAGGCAAAATTACAGCCATGACCGGTGATGGCGTAAATGACGCACCTGCCTTGAAGCAAGCAGATATCGGTGTTGCTATGGGCAGTGGAACCGACGTTGCTAAAGATGCGGCTGCCATGATTTTGACCGATGATAATTTTGTATCGATTGTTAATGCTGTATCTGTGGGCAGAACGGTATTCGACAATATCAAAAAAGCGATCGCCTATTTATTTTCAGGTAACCTGGGTGCGATTATCGCCATACTCTTTGCCCTGATTTTCGACTGGATTAATCCCTTCACGGCGATTCAGCTTCTATTTATCAACCTGGCGAATGATTCTCTCCCAGCCATTGCGCTTGGTATGGAGAAACCTGAACCTAATGTGATGAATAGAAATCCAAGAGAACTCAAGGAAGGTATATTTGCTGGAGGAATGATGCAGGCTATTATTACCCGTGGTCTACTGATTGGTATAGCCGTAATTGTATCCTTGTATATCGGACTCCAGCATTCCCCTGATATGGGCGTGGCTATGGCGTTCACAACCCTGATTCTGTCTCGTACGCTTCAGACCTTTGCCGCCCGCTCGAACAGTCAAACCGCTATTGAAGCTGGCTTTTTCAGCAACAAATACGTCATCGGAGCTGTTCTGGTCTGCTTTGCCTTTTATGGCATTGCGGTTCTACCTGGGGTTAGAGAAATCTTCTCGATTCCAGCTTCGTTCGGAATGTCCGATTGGCTGATTGCAAGTGGTCTGGCACTCGGCGCCGTCATCCTAATGGAATTGACGAAGGTTATTCGTAGAGCGTTTACTCCTAAATCAGCTTCTTAATCACAATTGACCGAAAAGACAGAACAGCGATTCTCCAAGGATGGAGGATCGCTGTTCTTCTGTTGTTTATAACTTATCCTTTCACCGCACCAGCGACAACACCGTCGATGATGCTCTTCTGCATAATCAGGAAGAAGATAACCAAAGGCAGAGTGGCCAACACTAGCATTGGGAAAAAGGAGGTCCAATCCGTAGAAAACGGACCGACGTTTTTATATACCTCTTGCAGCAGTACCGCTTTGTTCGGATCTTGGAGGAACAGAAGCGGCGTCAGAAAGTCATTCCAGATTGCCAAGGCATCTAAAATTGCCACAGTAGAAACGATGGGTTTTAGTAATGGAAATATAATGCTCCAGAACGTACGGAAAGTTCCATATCCATCAATAGCCGCTGCTTCCTCCAGTTCTATCGGTACGGTATAAATAAAACCCCTGAACAAAAAGATGGATAATGGCAAGTTGATGCAGAAAACATCAATTAGTATGATGCCGGGAAAAGTATTCATGAGATTCATTCCCGAAATGATTTTATACAGAGGGATAATCGCAATTTGAAAAGGAATAATCAACCCGACCATAAATATCGAAAACATCCATTTAAAAATTTTCCGGTCACTTCTAGCGATTACATAAGCGGCCATAGAAGAGATTAAAATAATAATAATGACAGAACACACGGTAATTAACAGATTGTTTGATACTGCTCTCGGATAATCCATAGCGCTGTATGCCTTACTATAATTGCTAAAATTCAGTGACTTGGGAAGCCCAAACGGGCTTGCTGTGGCTTCTGCCGGTGTCTTAAACGTAGTGATCAGCAAATAATAAATCGGAAGAAATACAACCGCTCCAGCCAACAGATACATTATATTAGTAAACGAAGATCGTAATTTTCTATTCTTGATTTTCATGAAATTCTCTCCTCCCATTTATTCAAGAAGAAGGTAACCAGTTTGGATAGGGTAAATACAATGACAAAGAATACAACAGCAAATGCCGAAGCGTACGCAGTTCGTCCTGAACTGAACCCTTCCCGAATCAATGTTGTCATGATGGTCTCCGTAGCAGAACCGGGTCCCCCTTTAGTCATAGCAAATACAACATCAAATACCTTCACTCCTCCGATCAGACTCATCAAAATATTAAATGAGGCAGCAGGATACAGCAGAGGAAGCGTAATTGTTCTAAAGGTTTGAAGCTTGCTGGCGCCGTCGATATTGGCCGCTTCATAAAGGGAAGAATCAATGCTTTTCAAATTGGCGATATAAATAACCATACTCCAACCTGTCCATTGCCATACCTGAGTCGACAGTACAGAATAAAGTGCAATTTTACCGTTTCCTAGCCAATTGACAGGATGACCTCCAAAAAACTGAATAATATTGTTTAACAATCCGTAATCTGCCGAGGTCATTATGTATTGGAACAAAAACCCTACGACCAATACACTTAACACTGCCGGAAAAAAGAAAATAGATTTGACGAGATTGGTGACAAATCCTGTTTTATTAAGCAGCGTTGCGAATAGAATCGCCAGGGTATTCTGGATGATCGTGATCACTAACGCATAATTTACAGAGTTTTTGATCGCTGTCATATTTTTGGTATCATGAAATAATTTCACATAATTATCTAGGCCAATAAAGCTGAAATTGGGCTTATACACCGACCAATTCGTTACACTATACCCAAAGCTCATGAGTGTCGGAACAATAAAAAGTATTGTAAAACCAATAAAGGCAGGAAGGATCATCATAAGAAAAACCCGATCTCTATGTTTGATATTCAAGCGGTGTCTCTCCTTTCTATGTCTACCCTAGAGAAAAGGCCGGTGAGCTATATAGCAGCCGGCTTTATCCCCTGTAGCTTTCTCTTGTTATTTCAACGAATCACGCATCGTCTGATTCACTTGATCCGCATCTTCAAGCGCTTGCTTCACAGTTTTGGTCCCAGCAAGTACTTCTTGTAGCGATTTCCCGTAAGCTTCTACAATCGGATTTCCTGAATCCCATGCCGCTGTCCAAGGAGCGTATACGTTTCCTGCCTTAAAAGCCTCTTTAGCGTCCGCATAAATCTCTCCGAGATCCACATCTACTCCCTTAAGGAAAGAGCTCCCAGCATTATCTTTGATTAATGCTTGCTGCGCCTCTGGTGTTGCAGTAAGTTCCAGAATCTGAAGCGCTTCGGCTTTATGCTTCGTGTTCGCGTTAATGGCAAAAGCTGATCCAGGTCCACCCACTAACCAGCCTGGACCTTCATTAGAGCCAGGGATCGGGAACATGCCAAGTTCAAAATCCGGGCTTTTTTCCAGAATGGTGCTCACTGCCCACGGACCACTTTCCCACATAGCCGCTTTACCTGTAGCGAACTCATCCAGTGCCTGATCATAGCTCAGTCCCAGCATATCCGGCTTAAGAATGCCTTCTTTGATCATACGCGACCAGTTTTCTACATAAGGTTCCCATGTCTCCGCAAGGCTCGCTTCCCCTTTATTAAATTTCTCGTCGAAGCCCTTATTACTCGGATTTGAATAATAATCATTATTTACAAGACCAATGCTTTGCTTCATCATTGGCTCCCAAGATTGAGCTCCCATAGTTTGAGGCTTAATTCCCTTAGCCGCTAGATCCTTCTGAATTTCAATGAACTGGTCGAAGTTTTTTGGAATTTGAATCCCGTTATCGTTAAATATTTTCTTATTGTAGAAAATCCCTTCGTACCAGCTTTGTAACGGGGTCGCATAAACTTTACCTTCAACAGAATAAGGAGTCAGACCCGCATCTGCATATTTGGACACAAAGCTTTCGCTCGTCAAATCCATCAAATAACCTGCTTTGGCAAGCAATCGGGCTTCTCCGCCCAATTCAATAATATCTGGGCCTTCACCTGCTTGCAGTTGAGTGTTTAAAACATTATTAAAATTATCGAGCGCGACAAATTGAAATTCTACTTTGATATTGGGAAGCTTTTCTTGCAGCATCTTCAAATAGGTTGCTCTTGATGCTTCCGAGTTGTAGCCCATAATCCGGATCGAAACTTGCCCCTCTGTTTTAGTTCCCTGGTCTGAGGATGCAGTCGCATTTTCTGTTTGATTGCTTTTGCTGCAGCCTGCCACCATAGCCATCGGCATTGCAAAAGCCAGCAGCAGAGGCATCCATTTCTTGTTCATTATTGTGTTTCCCCCTTTAATTTGATTGAAAGTGTTTACATGATTATGATAAAACGTTCTCTCTTCGCATAAAAGAAAGCGTATTCCGTACTTATGGCAATAAATTAAGGAGTTTGATTTTTAGTTGAGCGAATTTCTCCCCTGCTTGTAAACGATTGCAAATATATTACGATTAAAGAAATAAATTATGTAATTTATTAAGATCGGCATCCTAAATCACAAAAGCCTACCCCCATCTGCACTACCGGAGGGTAAGCCTTTTATCAATGTTTTATAGATTTCAACAGACAGACTCTTTATGACTTAATTGCCGCACGATATTCATTCGGTGTCTGACCGGTGGATTTCTTGAATAATTTAGAAAAATAGCTTGGGTTATCATACCCGACCATATACGCGATTTCGTAGCTCTTATACGCTGTCGTTCGCAATAGTTCCTTGGATTTACTAACCCGAATATCCGTCAAATAAGCCCATAAATTTTTCCCTGTTTTTTGTTTAAATAAATAACTAAAGTAGTTTTTACTAACTGCCAGTTCAGTACATATTTCTTCCAAAGACAAATTGCGGTTGTAGTTTTCACTCAAATAGCGGATAGCTGTTTCAACCAATTGACCGTATTGAGATCTCGCTGGTTGAAGATGATTTCCCTGGAGAAGCTGAATGATCCGATTCAAAAAGCAGCTTATTTCGTTCGCAGTGGACATATCGGATATATCCTTATAACTCAAGTTGAGGATTTCATGATGCTCTTCAGATAGATTGTTTTCTTCGACTAATTTTTCTCGTATCGCACAGAAAACCGTATAGTAGAAATCAATAAACAAGTGCAGATATTCCGGATTGGATTTGCATGATAACATCAGTACTTCTTCAACGATACATGCCGCGTCCTCCGATTCGTTATTGTTTAAGGCATCGGTCAGCTGCTTAATATAGACCAAAAAATCCGTTTGCTGTATATATTCTTCTATTATATTGTAGCCGTAACCCAGGATTGGCTCATCCCTGACGTAGGCACTGTAACGGATAAGAGAAGTAAGGTGTCGATATAGCTGTGGCAATTCATCAAACCGGGTTCCTTGCGGACTAAAGCAGACATTAATGTCTCTGTGAATTTCATTTTTAAATAAAGTGATCATTTTCAAAGCGCACTTCTGCAGATCCTCCTGCGAGCAGTTCCCACTGAGAATGGCTGTCCAGGAATAGTCGCTATAAGGGAACAGCATACATTGCCCAAACTCTTTAATCACCGAGGACATCCGTTCCATAATAAAAGGCATTTGTGCGTCCAATTGCATGCCGCCTTCAATATAATCATTAATAGATTGATCCTTAAGGATAAAGTTAAATAAGCAGTAACTTTCGAAATTGACCTCCAGCTTTCCAGCACTTTTTCCTGCGGCTAGCGGATTAGCACCCGAATTCATATAATGGTAAATCGCCAATTTATGATGCTCCATTTGCTTTTTCAGCGCATCTTTTTCAGCTGCTTTTTTATCCTCT
This sequence comes from Paenibacillus sp. FSL R5-0345, assembly GCF_000758585.1. Lineage (NCBI taxonomy): Bacteria > Bacillati > Bacillota > Bacilli > Caryophanales > Paenibacillaceae > Paenibacillus > Paenibacillus sp. FSL R5-0345. The sequence continues at coordinate 1,638,223 of NZ_CP009281.1, read as the reverse complement.
ATTTTGGCAACGATTTTTTTCAGTGTCTGCTCCAGCTCATATTCATCTACCGGCTTTAAAATATAATTGCAACAACCGAGTTCCATCGCTTTTTTAACATAATCAAAATCAGCAAAAGCACTGATTAAAATAAATTCAGCTTCAGGATTCATAAGCTTCGCTTTTTTAATAAAATCGAGTCCATTCAATCCTGGCATTCTTATATCTGTAATGATGATATTGGGATTCACACGGTAAAAAAGTTCCAAAGCTTCAATACCGTTCTCTGCTGTTCCACTGATGCTAATGCCAAGCCCATGCCAATCCAAAATACTTTCCATCATTTTAACGGACAAATTCTCATCATCTACAATAATTGCTGTCAGCATATTCATCCTCTTCCTGCTTTGGGTATCGTAATAACAATGGTTGTATTTATGCCGCCCTTCGATAACATTTTCACTTCTGCTTGTGATCCAAAACAGCTTTTCAGCCTTTGATTTAGATTTAATAGTCCGATACTTTTGCTTTGTGTATAGGTATCCCGACTGGAAAGCATCTCATTAATACGCTCCATGTCCGCAATCTCAATAGAATTGCCGTTATTTGTAACGGATATATAAATTTCATCTCCATCATCTTCTGCCGATACGAAAATGGAGCCTTCCTTCCGGTTCTCAAAACCATGCTCGATGGCATTTTCAACCAGAGGCTGAATCATCAGTTTTGGCACCAAGAAATGTTCCAGCTGTTCATCACAATGTGCATCAAAAATAATCAGATCGTTAAAGCGTATATTTTGCAGGGCGATATAATTTTCGGTGTATTCAAACTCCTGTTTTAGCCCTACCATTTCATAAGGGTTATAAACCGAATACGACAAGATTTTACCGAGCAGCGTCGTTGCACGAGAGATGGAATGATTATCGCCCGTTACTGCCATTGCTTTTATCGACTGAAGCACGTTATTCAAGAAATGAGGATTGATCTGATGCTGAAGCGCTTTAAGCTGCTCACCTGCTAATCTTGTTTGCTCTTCTACAATCTCATCCGTTAAATGGTTGATACTTTTGAGCATATAGTCAGCCGTTTCAGCAATCAAATTCACTTCTTTGCTCTTGGAATATTTAAAGGTGATATCTCTGCGCCCCGATGCAATTTGATTAAATCGTTGCAACAAGCTCTGCATAGGGTTTAGGATGGATCGCGAAATCATCACAGACAAAATAATGACGCCTATGCAAGCGGTTACGATAATCGTTATAACCACTTTGGAAGTATTCGATTTCATTTCCTCCATTTCCGTAAGCGGCATGATCCCAAGAATGGACCAACCCGAAACAAGAGATGGCTCATTGATAATGAGGTATGATACGGAATCACTGCCGGATTTAGAAATAATAAATGATTTTTCATTCTTTTCTAGATGCTTGGCAACTTCATTCTTTTGAAGCGTGGAAAGATTGCTGTTGTTAGCAAATTGAATAGGTGTAGTCCCATCATAAATAGCGATTTCCACATTATCTTCGCCGCTCTTATCAGAGATAATCGGATTATGATTAAAGTCTGTCATTAAAAAGGTATGGGTTGCACTGTATTGATTACCGTTAATGATTGGCATAATCACCGATACGGTTTGATGGTTTGCATGATCCAGCAGATAGTCGGATGAATGAAAGTTGGTAAAATGAATGGGTTTGTCAACATTTAATGCGGATTTGACGAACCATTCCTGTTGGTCGAAGCGATATCCCCTGACCGGAGAGCTGCCATAGTAATACAAATATTCATAATCATCGCCAATCACCAAGGCATTCGTAATCGTGCCAAGAACATCGAGCTGTTTGATTTTGGAGTCGACATTACGTTGATTATAGAGCTCAACCGAGTAATCTATTTCATCGATGCTGTTGCGATAAGTAACAGCCTTAATAATATCCGGATCACTGGCTACAATTTTGGACACGGAAATAATCTGTGTTAAATAATTATCAATTAATAAAATATTTGCCTTGACCACTTTATTCATAGAATCATAGCTTTGCTTCTGATAACTGGATAAGTTGTATCTTAGAATCAAACTGCCAAAGACGACGATCAGAACACTAAAAACAACCGAAAAGGAAATGATCATCTGCTGGCGCAAGGAGAATTTCACTTCTTTAGCCCCCACTGCTGTAAGTTGAGTACTTATTTTTGAATCGAATAAATTATAACAACATTTAATAAAGGTTGCCTATATATTAAAAAAGCCGCAAATAATGCGGCTTTTGAAGGAACGATATTAACGCTTTCTATAGTAAGGCAGTCTGCTGAGAGGCACATCAATTTGCTTGGTCGAAGGACCTTCCACAATGCTGCCGTCATCACCATCCCAAGTGCCTGCCGGGAACGCCACAACGCGCGTTCTCATTCCTTTTGTAATAACAGGGGCGACGAGTATGAAGCTTCCGAGCATAAATTGATCCTGTATAGTCTCAAAGCTTGCTTCAGGGAATTCATAAGCCATATGGCGTACGATAGGTTCACCCGTTAAGGAGGATTGTCTGGCCAGCTCTAGAATCTCCTGACCAAACTGAGAATGAAGTTGTGCGGCCTCAACGCAGTATCGTAAATGATCTTCATCCAAAATACGCCAAGGCGCAGCAGAAAACTGCATCATCGGGAATAATGCCGAGCATTGGGCTGAGCGTACCACTAACTCCTGATCTAATTCAGCCGAAGTAAAGCTCAGGAATTCACCTCCACCGATCATATCAGGACAAGTATAGGCATAGCCTAGCAGCCCTTGCGCTAAGCCGTCCGGAATTAACGTGTCCAGTCCGTTCCCCTGCCAGTCATGAATCTTATCCTTCAACCTCTGTACAAGCGGCTGACCTGCGAGCTTCCAGCAGGCGCGGTATTCATTCAGTTCGTATTTTAATCCGACCCTGGCCCATGCTTCACTTTGACCGCTGCGGCTTGTCGGCACATAACAACAATCATCCGATTCATAAAACTCTACATCACCGGCATCCAGCTTGAAGCCATCAATTCCATACTCGTGCTGAAGATTATCCAACTGATCTTGTATCCAGATGACGGCTTGGGGGTTGGTGCAGTCGAGCACCGCACTGTTCCCGTTCCACCATTTTCGAATGGCATTCTGCCCCTCGCGATCCTTCAACAGGTAGCCCGTAAATTCAAGTTCACGGAAAGTAAGAGAATCAGGACTAATAAAGGGACATACCCATAGCATTACTTTAAAGCCCATAGCATGAAGCTCCTCCACCATCCCCTTTGGATCAGGAAAGCGACCGGAATGAAAAGTCCAGGTACCATACGGCTCATGCCAGTTATCATCGATCATGATCACACCCGGAGGCATACCATGGTTTATAACCTCCTTGGCATATTGTAATACTTTGTCCTGTGTAGGCTCGTAGAGGAGTTCAATCCAAAGATTGTACTGCGGAGCCGTAAATAGCAATTTCTCCGGGATGCTAGGTACAGGCGGGAAGAAGGTACGGGAGACATATTGGAATACTTCTTTCAAGGCTCCATGACCCTCCCCCGTAATGAATTCTCCTTTCCCTTCCACCAAAAGACTTCCTTGTTCAAATCGAAATGCAAACGGCTCTTCACTCCAAATGAACCTTCCCTTGTTAGAGATCAATAGTGGAGAAGCTTGATTGGCTTTATGACTGGTAGTCAGATCTGCACTAAATAGTGCCGTACCGTATGGCATATTTGTCCCGTCTGCCACCCGTCCGCCCCACCAGTGCTCATCCAAAAGCAAATTGAGTATGAGATTATGATTTGACATATGTATTCACTCCTTTATCTAACCTGATCTTACCGTTCAAGGATTCGCAAGACAATCTAAATGTTGTGCGCTACAATATAACAAAATTGACTTTTTTAATAAGGAAGGAAACGCTAATGATTGAGCCTTTATCTTATGCATTTCGAAATGACGATACATCGATCTTGACACTAGATTCTATAGGATGGCAGAAGATCAGGAGCCCCGATTACAGTTTTTCAGGTGATACACGCCCCGATTCCGGCCATGTCATTTTTCAATACACACTCAGTGGTCAGGGATATATTGAATTAGAACAGCACTCAATTCCTTTGCCCAAAGGTTCGGGATTTCTAGTCAAAATTCCAAGCAAGCACCGATATTACTATGTAGAACAGGCAGAGCCTTGGGAGATTCTATGGCTTAATATTCGCGGAGCAGAAACTAATCGAATCTGGGATTTAGTAATAGAACAAGAAGGCCACATCCTTCAAAGAGATTCTAACTCCCCTCTAATACAAGGTTTATGGGAACTGTTGAGAAGAATTTCGGAAGAGAAAGTAACAGATAAGTTTTTGTTATCTGCCGAAGTGTATAACTGGATGCTTACATTAGTAAAAACGAGCGGGGAAATGCGTAAGGAGATAAGCGCAAATTCCATCACGCTGATTCAGCGGGCTAAAACCTATCTGAAAGAGAATTATGCATTACCTGTAACCTTGGATATGCTTTCCGACTATTGCGGAGTAAACAAATATCACTTATGCAGGTTGTTTCAAAAATCGGAGCAGACCTCTCCTCTCGCTTATCTTAGAGATCGCCGGATGGAGGCTGCCATAGCATTGCTACGGACTACAGATTTACCTGTGCAGGAGGTTGGGCAACGCTGCGGCTTTGAAAGTCCAAGTTATTTTGGTAAAGTCTTTCGGGAATACATGTCGATGACACCAAAGGAATATCGGATGAAGAAGCTAGAGTTTCCTTATGATGCTATTTATTATGAATAGAATATTCAACAGGCTCTTGCCTACGTAGCAAAGGATACATGCATCATTTTATATTCTGACACTTGACTGTTAGCGCTTCATCTACGATAATTACAACCTCACCAAAAAACCAAAAAAACTATAATTAGGAAGATCATTGATTTGAAAAGGGGCGGTCGTCATTAGCTGGTTAAGTGAATTCTATAAATTACAGAAGCAGGAGCTAAAAAAGGATATCGAGCCCTCTTTAGTCAATGCCATCTTTCGAATGTATGATAGATTTCCCAGGATTGGACTTAAAGAGCGAATCGGCCAGCAGGATATGTCTCTAGATATCGCTGATGCCTATATTCATGGTCGAAACGCGATGATTGAAGCTGGAGTCGGCATCGGTAAGTCCTTTGCATACCTCATTCCCAGCTTGCTTATTAACCAAATCTCAAGGCAACCGATCATTATTGCAACATCCTCCATACAGCTTTCAGAACAGATACATAAGGATCTGAGATTCATCGGAAGCCGGCTCGGATTTACTTCGGTTCGCTCCGTAGTCGGAAAAGGCATGGGGCAATATGCTTGCCGGTACAGAGCAGCAGAATTGTTCAAGACTGATGATTCAAGCTCCCCTCTATCTACACTTGCCCAGCGTATTTTGAATTACGAAATTGATGAGAGAGCAGATATTAAAGGCGGGGTTACGGATGCAGTATGGTCTAACGTTTGTGTGAATGATTGCAAATTTGAACGTTGCCATTATAAAAGTACATGTTCGTTCTATGAGATGAGAGCGAAGATTAACGCTAACGCCAGCGACATGGATTTTATTATCGTCAACCAGGACCTGCTCATCCGTGATTTGATCAAGAAAAAAGAGGGAACAAAGGGTTTAATCACTGAACGGCCAGCTCTGATCGTAATTGATGAAGCTCATAATCTGGAAGCAAAGGTTAGAGATGCAAGAACGCTTGAGTTTACACTCCGGGGAACCGGCCGCATGCTGGATGACGCCTTACAAATTCTCTTCAAGCAATCCGCAGATACGGATCTAATGTCACAATTCAAATTTTTAAAAAGATGTGTTGGTCATATTTTCAAACAAGTTGAGTTGGATTTGCTGCAAACAGCCAAGCAAGACAATGACCGCATAAAAGTGTCGGAGATAACCGGAATTTCCTTAAGACGAGCGGCGCAGGTTCTAAAAGAGGTTAATCTCAGCGTTTCCGTCTTAACTTCCAAGCATGAGCGGGAGATCGACAATATTTTTGAAGCCATAAACGGACTTATAGATCTCTTTGACGTCCTCGCCGGAGTGGAGGATAACTACCTGATCTGGGCAAGTAATACCCAGCGGGAAGCTACCATTAGTATCTGTCCTAAAGGTATAAGTAAGTTTCTGAGATATACCTTATTTAACGGGAAGACATCTGTTATCTTAACATCAGCAACGATGTGCCAGACCGGCGAAACACTAGAGGAGCAATATGCATATCTGACGCAATCCCTCGGTTACAAAGGAGATTATATGGAGCGTCAGGCTTCACCTTTTGACTATGACAACCACACCATGATGTATATTGCCAAGGACATCCCATACTATAACCATCAGAACCGGGAAAGTTATCTTGAAGCGGCATACAAGGAAATGCTAAGACTCTGTAATTTAACGGAGGGGCGAACATTGGTCCTTTTTTCAGCTAAAGAGGATATGAAGTACATTCATAATAAGTTAAGCTCCGAGAAGCTTGCATGGGCGGTGCATGTCCAAAGAGAAGGATCGTCCCAGGACGGGGTGATCGCTGAATTCCGGGGAAGTAAGGGCGTCCTTCTAAGTACCGGTGTATTCTGGGAAGGCGTGAATATCGAAGGTTCCGATTTGTCGCAGTTAATTATTTTCCGACTGCCCTTCCCGGTTCCTTCCGATCCTGTCTATGAACATAAGGCATCTTTAGCAGAGAATCCCTTAAAAGATGTTTTTGTACCGGACATGCTGCTTCGCTTAAGACAAGGAACCGGGCGTCTGATCCGTAGTGAAACTGACCTCGGAGTACTCAGCATACTTGATTCCCGTCTGTCCACTGCCGCCAAAAAGGATTACCAGGAAAAGGTACTGGGATCTTTGCCATTTAAAAAAGTTACCGAGGACTTTGGGGTGCTAGAGAAGTTTGTAAAGGAAAAAGGGATACAACTTAGTGACAAGTAGAACCGCCTGTACCGTTTTCCAAGGGACGCGTATGCTTTGGAATTAGCGATAAATATAAGGAATAAGCCTGACGGGCTTCTGTGCCAGGCTTGTTTCTGTTCGTAATCTCAAATGTGATAATCATTTACCCAAGGCAAAATAACCATCACGCTGGTACCTACCTGAACCTCTGAATCCACCTTAATTTGCCCCCCGTACATTTCTATTAATTGCTTGCAGATCGATAATCCAATTCCTGTCCCTTTTTGCTTGGTTGTAAAGAAAGGGTCAAATATTCGGTTTAATTTATCCTGTGGAATTCCTTCTCCATTGTCTTTAAAAATAAGAATAATTTCGTTAGTCTCAGAATCGGTCGTAACTGTAATGTCTATTCTGCCTCTAAACGCTGTGAATGAATCTATACTATTTTTTAAAATATTCAGGATTACCTGCTCAAGTTGGGAGGCGTTTCCATACGTTAGAACTTTTTCAAGAGAATAATCCACTGAAAGAATGATATCATCACTAAGTATGAGTTGATTTACGATGTTATTAACTCTATGTATAACCTCCATAATATTAAATACCACGACGTTATTCTTCGCACTATCACCTTTTCGAGCCAGTACTAGGAAGTCCGTTACTAATCCATTCAGAGCATCAATCTCATTGATGGTTATATCCAGATACGCACGCAATTCATCCGTCTTGATCTCCGGTTCATATAGCCTGTTATTAACAAGCTGAGCAAAACCTTTAATTGAAGCAAGCGGATTCCGTATTTCATGTGCCATCCCTGCTGCCATTTGTCCCATCAGAGCAATTTTTTGTTCATGTAAGTTGTCGATCTGTTGATTTTTATTAGACAGATAACCCTGTGCAAAGCCAGTAAACCGGATCCAGTTACATTCCATTAAACGATTATAAAAAACCAATCGAATCGTAGAATCATCTTCCATTTCTTCAATGATTTTAAACATAATACCCTGAGCGGTTAAGTTTAAATCCTTGCTCATTTCAAGTAGGATATCAAAATGATCACCGAATATTTCTGCAGTATAAACGCCTTGCTCAAACCCCTCTTTTTCTAGTAGGTTTAGGTACTGGCCATAATCAAAGGAATCCAAGAACAGTGCTTCTACCATACTCATTAATATCATACTAAATGTCGAATCTAACATTTCCTTTTGTGTCTCTACAAACCAGGCGGATTCGATATTTTTCATAGTTATAGAATGATAATGCCTGTCTAAAATGATTGGAACAGCTAGGGTTAATGACGAACGTAAATCCTTTTCACTGTATGACATTTTCATCCTCCCTCTTTGTTGTTTTGTATTCAATACATATGTATATTTTCCTGCTTCAAAAACACAGTAAATCATTATGGCTCACTTAATCATCATTTTAATTCAAATTTTAAATATATATTCTATAAAAATGTAAGACACCCCAAACCATTCCGCCCATTAAGAAAAGGGAACCGCTCAGGCGGCTCCCTTTTTGGATAACAAGACATGGGACAACAAATTTATGGCATGATGTTTCTGGAAGAGTCGACATCTATTTAAGAATTAAGAGTAGAATCTATGTGCTATCAAAAAAAAAAAGCATTTGATCATAGATCAAGTGCTTTTAGCATTGTTCTTTCATTATTCAAACAGATCATCCATAGAACGGATAGGCTTCACATCCATCGATTCCTTCGATGCGGCTAGATTGAAATACACGCCTACCCAGATGATTGCACATAAAACGATAACTCCTCATCACCACCTATAACAAAACGATTCTAAAAAGGATTCATTTTGTAAGAGCCGGTTTCGGATTCTCCGAGTACGTTAGCATTACTAGGATTAGGGACATGAATGCGTTTGCAGAAAACCTGCAGTAAGAGTATTCCCTGCTTATTCCCTTGCTCCGCCTAGCACCAAGCGAAGGTGCTGTCTCCACTTATAATTTATGAAATACATCTATCCTGATGTTACCCTGCCACACTTCATTATATTAAGTCAGCGAAACTGAATCGTTATTCGCTTTTGGACCCTTTTTCGCCAGAAGCTTTTCCGTAAAATGCACATCAAAAAAATGAATGATGGGCCCTAGGCCTAACATGGAGACTAGAGTTCCCAAACCTATAACGCCTCCTGACAGGAAACAAATCAAAGCACAAAGAGCATCTGTAAACATCCGATGCCAAAAATATGAGATTTTCGGTAATTTAGTTTTCATTATCAGGGACAAGCTGTCAAAGGGAGCTACTCCCACATCCGATTTCTGATACATGGATACCCCAAAACTACATACCACTACACCAATGGCCACAGTGATTACCCTCTGCCAAAACAGCTGAGGTTCGCCCAACAGATGTAGCCAGGTACTATGAAAGAATGTAGCTATGTAGCCCAGAAAAATTGCATTTACGAAAGTACCGGCTCCGATAAGCTTTCGTCCTGTGATAAATTGTATTACAAACAATACCAGGTTCAGTAAGATTAGAAAATTTGCATATACGATACCGCTGGACTCTGCAAGTGCCATCACCATCCCACTGAAGGGATCGTTTCCCATACCTGACAGCTTAAAAATACTGATTCCCATGCCCAGAAATACATTGCCCATAACCATAATGATCAATCGTTTTGTATCTACTTTATTAATATTCCACTTCATATGGTCCATCCTATTTTCATATTATAGATCTATTTTCCACACAACAACGACAATTCAACAGCTAGAGCTTACTCCTTCCTTCTGTATTCACCAATATACTATCATACCCGTGTATGAAATAGCATTGAGGTAGTTAATTTTTACCACACTGATTCTCTAGGTTGAAATCTATACGTTTCATACTGGAGACAACCTCTTGGCTCTGGAATAGATCGGCTTTCTGCTGCATGAACTCACATCTGTCTGGGCTGCTTCGGCTATAAAAAAGAAGAGCCGCCAATCTTAACAGCTCTTCCATTACTTCTATCATACTCATGTTAATTCGTAATTACCCATTTTTGTCGATCAAGGGTAGGATCTAGCTCACTTAGAGACAGTCTCGTTCCATCCGCTGATACTTCCAGCGCTTTTTTATGATGAGCAGAAATAATACTTATGGTACCATCATCATTCTTTTGAAGAATCCAACGCTGATTGTTATATCCGAGATAATGGTACAACTGAATTTTATTTTGCCCTGTGTCCAGATCAAGGGCCTGACCGGCCGTTGTACGAATGGAATAGGATCCTAAATCGTCCCCCGTCGGCACGAATACCCACTTCTGATCCGTAGAATCATTCGCATCCTTCAGAGCAACAGCTTCACCATTTACAAGATTTGCTGTATAGAGAGATTTCTGTAGTTCTGCATTTACTAGACTGGATGTGGTCAGATTGGCAGGTGCTTCTCCGCTCACGTTAACGTTTTGATATGAAACCGATCCGCCAAATACATGTAGTCCAAAGCGTCCTTCTGCAAATGTGCCATCCTGCAGGTCGATCACTTTCTGTCCGTCCGTATATACCACAATATGTGGGCCATTTGCTTCGATTTTCACTTTATAGGTTCGACCCGGCTGAATGAACGTCGGAACTTTCGCCAGAACTTGACGCTCTTCAAAACGGCCGTCAATTTTATAAAACAGTCGAATGGACTTCGTATTCGGATCTAGATTTAAGTAGTATCCGCTGCGTCCATCTTCGCTAGCACGGAACAACACAGAGCCTGCTCCCCCGGATTTTCCTAACATCATCTCTGCTTCATAAGTAAAGTTCCCTACCTGCTTCTCTGCGATATAATTCGCGTCACTAAAGTAATTTCCACGAATTCCATTTTCACTAATGACCCAGGAGGCTGCTGATAGATCTTTAATCCACCCACTTAAGTTCGTATGGAATTCACCGCCAGATACCTTAACTAATACGCTGGCTGATGTCTTCCCATTTGGAGTAGAAACAGTAATGATAGACTCGCCTTCTTTTTTGCCTAGAATGGTTGCCTGTGAGTTATCTACCACGTTTAGTTCAACCACATCCTTGTTACTGGAATTCCATTTAAGCGGCTGTGCCCCATTACCTGTGCCATGCTCTACCATTGCCAAAAGTGTGTCGCTTTCCCCCTTGCTCAGTTCACGATCACTTGTATCCATCATTATCTTGGTAGCTGAGCCGGACTCCTGATTCCATACAGAACCTAACTGATTAACTGTCAAAGATACGACTTTTACGTTGCCTCCTTTGGTGTAAAAGCTCAAAGCTCTGCTGGCTGGATCCGGAAAAATGACATCAGAGAAAACGACTTTACCGTTGTTACCAAAAACCTCAACAGAAGATTCGTCTACAAGGATACGCAGCTTAACACGCTTGTTCTCCATTTGCATTGGTGCTTCATGTCTTGTACTAAATAGACTCGAAAAATCCGTCAAACCAGATGCAGACCGATCCACGAAAATCTGACTCTCACTAGGACTATATCCAACAACCGTTTTCTGACTTCCCCCTACGCGAACGTTAAAGCCAAATTCACTTACCTGACTACCTGCAGGAATTTCCACTTCAGCTTCAATCTCGTATGCACCAGAAGTAACACCTTTCAGTAGATTCTGAGAAGAAGGACTTACCTCTTTGTTAGCAGTATAATATAGCTGACTACGCAGCGATTGGAGCTCCTTGATTGGGCTTTGAGCCAGCTGAATCCCATCTTTAGTCGTTACTAATGAGACTTCTCTTGGGATTGACAGTACCCCTTTCCAATTGGTTGTTGGGAAAGCAAACGGATAATCCCAGTTTGTCATCCATGCCATCATTACGCTGCGATGATCCGGCATGTTAGAAAAAGACATTGATGCGTAGAATTCTTTTCCAAAATCAGTTCGCAATACTTTCCCTGCCGGATTATCATTAACGAATTTACCTTCCGCTGTTAAATGACCCACAAAATATTCAGCATCTGATCCGCCTGTTTTTGAATTCGCTCCTGTACTAATCATCAGAACCCATTTCTTCTGTGATGTTCCGTCTACCGAAAGTTGAAGCAAATCTGGACATTCCCATACACCGCCGCGAACATAATCCCCGTATCCCCAACTATCTGTCAGGGTCCAATCAAGTAGATTCGTTGAAGTAAAGAAACGAATATGATCTCCACCGGATACAACCATGACCCACCTGTTATTGTCGTTATCACGAATCACTTTCGGATCACGGAAATCCCAACCTCCGGGCTCCCCTCCATTATCGCCTGGATTCTCGATAACCATTGGACGCGCCTTGGAATATTCCCAAGTACGACCTTGGTCCTTGCTGTATGCAAGACCGATACGCTGATTCCCATTCGGGCCATCGGGATTATAGGAAGTGTAGTAGGCAATTAGCCCCTTACCTCCTGAATCCCCGAACAAGCCTGATGCATTCGTCAAATCTGCCACAGCCGATCCAGACCAGACATGTCCATGATCATTCCACGGCAGCGCAATCGGAAGCCGCTTCCAGTTCAGCATATCTTTACTGACAGAATGTGCCCATGTGCCTCCGTCCTGATGGAATAGATGATATTCTCCTTCGAAGTAGACCAGTCCATTCGGATCACTTGCAGAACCATGAATTGGCGTATAGTGATATTGAGGACGATATTTTTCATTATAATAACTGCTAGCATCCGTCACATAGGTATCCTGGAAGTAAGCCGTTCCTTGTTTAACGACGATTCCTGCATATCCATCGGTGTAGGTTTTATCTGTTAGATAGATTGCAGCCGGGGTGTATCCGTCTAGGAAGACCTGAATTCTGTTTCCATTTGCCTTTATCTCTACATGATGTTTTGCTCCCGTCTGACTTGGATAGGTATGCTGTGAACTTGCAATGGTTGTTCCGTTAGCTTTCGTCAAGCTTACACGGACCTGATTTCCTTCCTTCGTAAGGACAGCTTCATATCCCTTTGATCCATCAGCCGATGAACGAAAGGCGAGCGCTGCAACAGAATCAGGACGAAGAGATATATTACCTTCATATACAAAATCAGCAGCTTGTTTGTTATATATTTGCAGTGACTTACTCTGGTTTGCTACCATTCCTTTTTTGCCGCTGATATTAGGCTGCCATTGTCCTTGATTTGTAACCACAGCACCAAGATTTCCTTTCAGATCACTTACGATTATGTTTTGGAACAAAACAGAACCATCCCATACATTGAGTCCTAGCCTACCTGTACGATACGCGTTATCCTGAACCTCAATCACAGGTTTATATGCATTGTCCCAATATATTTTCAGCGATGAACCCTCTGCTTTCACCTTGAGATGATAGATTTCGCCTGCCTTGACTGTAACTTTTCGCTCCACTTTTAATTTCCCTTCACTACCACTTGCGTCTTGTAAACGAATCATACCTGCATTCGGTACGATTTGGAGCATGTAGGAACCCCAGCCATCTTCATTAGAACGGAACAATAAGGTCGCGTCAGCTTTCATATCCATGATCATGACGTCAGCTTCATAGATAAAATCCTCTGACACCGTTTCGGAGATTGCCATTACATTTTCTTTTGGATCGGAAGTCAGTAAGATTCCTTCAGGAGTATCCACCAAGTTACCTTTTCCTTTTATTTGCCAACCTGTCAAATTCGTTTTTGCATTGGTTACGCTTTCAAAAATAGAAAGTCCCTCCTTAGCTCGTTTGCTTACCTCCTGTTCAGCGAGCGCAGCCCATCCAGTCCCTGGATTTGCTACATAAATGCCTGCTGAAGTCATTACAAGTCCTATTGCCATAAGAAAGCATATTGCGAATTTTCCTTTATTTTTCATCTTCTTTGCCCTCATTTTCTATCATTAATATTGAAAAACAAGAAGGAGGCCAATTCATTACTGCACTGACCTCCTCTATATATTCTTTTACAATTGAGCAGAAATCTGACTTTCCAGTGCTGTGAGTCCAAGAGCCAGAGCACCGCATAATCCCGCCTGTTGGCCTAACCCTGGTGGAACGATATACTCATCTATGTGTTCCAAAATAGTACTTGAGCTGACATAGCCGTTCAGGTTCTGAAGCACAGCCTGACGGATCAGTGGAAACAATTGTGACTGCTGCATAACACCACCACCCAGAATGATTTTCTGAGGAGAGTTAAGCAATATAGCACCCGTAATCGACTGTGCAATATAAAATGCTTCCATTTCCCATGCAAGATGATCCATAGGAAGTTCATGGCCCTTCTTCCCCCACCTTGCTTCAATAGCAGGACCTGCCGCCATCCCTTCTAGGCAGTCCCCATGATAGGGACATCCCCCTGGGAATACATCGTCAGGATGGCGTCTCGTAAGAACATGACCCCCTTCAGGATGCACAAGACCATGAATGAGTTTACCTTCTGAATACACTCCCACACCAACACCCGTGCCAACTGTATAGTACAAACAGCTGGATAACCCTTGGGCAGCGCCCCATTTGGCTTCACCAAATGCCGCTGCATTGACATCCGTGTCCCATCCAAAAGGAACCGAAAAGTTTCTTTTCAAAGTGCCCAGCATATCGTAATTTCCCCACCCTGGCTTTGGTGTTGTAGTAACGTAACCATACGTTGGGCTGTCTGGGCGTATATCGATCGGACCGAACGATCCAATTCCGATAGCTTCTACTTGCTTACCTTGAAAATATTGAATAACTTTGGGCAACGTCACCTCAGGATGTTCTGTTGGGAAACTAATCTGATCTTCAATTTCCCCATTTTCATTCCCAATGCCACATATAAACTTCGTCCCGCCAGCTTCAATCGCTCCTATACGCATATACACGACTCCTCTCGATGACTAATTCTTGTCTTGCTCAGCAGAGGGAGTAAGCTCATAGATATCCAGGGAAATCAGCAAGTCATTCTCATTATCTGCAAACACAGCTATACCTTTAGATTCTAGTCCAGGGAATATAAGATCCGTAATCACTGCCTGACCACCATTACTGAACGCCTCAACTGAAGAGCGATCCACATAAATACGGAGATCATTTGACTCATCAAGCGCTTCGAGCTTGGCTGAATGATGTCCTACGAAATGTTCGTGGAAATCATGCTGACCTGAAGCCATCCGATCTACATAAAGCTCCTCTGTCTCACCGTTAATACCGATTATTGTTTGACTATCCGCACCTACTCTTACTTTGAAGCCTACAGATTTACCTCGAGTGAACTCAGCTATAATCTCATAAGATTCCAAGTGAATCTCCTTAAGAAGAGTATTGATTTCTTGCACCGTTGCCTCTTTCACAGAAAGGACTTGTACACGAGCAGATTCCAACTCTTGTACCGGCTTCTGCACAAGAAAGATCTCCCCTTGTCTTAATTCGAGTTGAAGCTCCCTTGCAATCGTCATCGCGCCGCGGAATTCTTCTGCCGGCGTCTTGTTAGCATACATCCAGTTGCTCATCCAGCCGATAAATAGTCGTCTTCCATCTTCAGCCGGTATATCAGACCAGCTTACACCTGCATAATTATCTCTTCCATAATCAATCCAGCGAACTTTTATCGAATCTTCATCTGGCGTGAACACTTCTCCATCAAAATCCCCTGTGAAATACTGAGTTCTTGACCCTTCCACAAAAGCAGGATCCGCACCGATGCTCACAAGCATCACCCATTTCGTGTTCGAATGATCGCCATCAATAGCAAGTGGGAACAAGTCTGGGCATTCCCATACCCCGTCATGAGAACCGATTCCGTTACCAAATTCGCTGGCATATGTCCAGTTAATTAGATCAGGAGAATGATATAAACACACCGTTTGACCACAAGCTACAATCATCACCCATTGATTCGTATCTTGATTCCAAAATACTTTGGGGTCACGGAAATCAATGAATGTATCATGTTCAAGTACCGGGTTTCCTTCATATTTCGTCCAGGTTCTTCCTTTATCTTTACTGTAGGCCAAGCTTTGACGCTGAATGGCTGGCTTGCCTTCAGGCATATCCAAATGATGCGTAAAAATCGCTACTAAACCTGGTTTACCTTCAAAAAATCCAGTCGTATTATTCCAATCAACTACAGCACTGCCGGAAAAAATCATCCCTAATTCATCTGGAGCGAGAGCGATAGGCAGTTCCTCCCATGTAACAAGATCCTTGCTAACCGCATGGCCCCAGTGCATAGCTCCCATGGTCATTCCACCCGGATGGTGCTGAAAGAACAAATGATATTCACCCTCAAAATAAACCATTCCGTTTGGATCGTTCATCCACTTTTCCTTTGGGGAAAAATGATACACACCTCGGTAATTTTGTTTCGCAATCGTAGACATTATTGTTTTCTCCTTTACTCCCGTAATAAGATCTTAGCTCTAAGATCATCTCTCTTTATATAGATGAAGGTCGTGTATAGCAGTGTAACTGCATGGAACACGGCCTTCACCCCACAATATTAATCATTTGTTATTGGGTTGCTCTATCATATCCGCCTTGTTTAATTTGAAGCCATTCTTGCAAGCCCAGACGATCCAATTCTTTCAGGTATTCATCCCATTGCGCTTCGACTTTACCGTTTTGGTACCATTCCGTGCGCATTCTAAGCACGTAGGCAAAAAGATCCGTTTCAATTGTCGTAAGGCGATCAAGCTCTTGAATAGAGTGGAATACACTTGGCATTACGTTTTCTGCTTTCATATTTGGCGCCATGATATTCTTGATAATGTCCATTCTGCTTTTGGCATCATCCGGCATGGTTGTGTATTTTCCATAATAGGAATCAAGGATAGCTAAGGGACCACCCACACTTGTTTTCTCACGTAGTTCTACAGGAGCTGCACCCTCCAATGGCAAATGTTTCAGCATTCCTTTTTCTTTATCAAATTCGAAAATATTCTGCTGCTTATCATCTCCATACGTCCCCCAGTTGTTCTGTACAGATTGAATCGGATCGAAGAGTTGATCAACCCACTTCGCTGTCGTTTCCAAGTTCTTATTGGCGCTTGTGACAACCATCTTCCCTCTTCCCAAACCAAGCGCGTTCGTTCTTGTTACGTTAACTTCTCCATCAGGTCCAGCAAGTGGAGGCATAACTTCGTAGCTGTCATTATCTCCGGTGATGTTTGCCTTATCCCATGAGAAGTAAAGTCCGTATTTCTGATCCTTTCCTTTTGCAAGGTAAGTACTCCAGTCTTGCGTGTAGGCTTCAATATCAATGAGTCCTTCTTTATACAGCTCGTTAATAAAAGAAACTGCTTCCTTGTAATCTTCTTGTGCCGCCGTAAATATCACTTTCCCATCATTGCTCACAACCGCATGGTCAGGGTTCTCACCCAATCCAAACGAAGCAAATAGGAATGCCAGATCTTCTGCTCCCGGCTTGTTAATAAAGGACAATGGAATTTCGTCAGCCTTACCGTTGCCATTTGGGTCTTTTGTCTTGAATGCAATTAATACTTCCTTTAATTCTTCTGTTGTTTTAGGCATATCAAGGCCAAGCTTCTTAAGCCATTCCACATTGATCCAAGGCATACTATCTACCGCCTGGATTCTTTCTTTACCGCTACCCAGCTCTTCAATCCATGGAAACGCATAAATATTACCATCTGGTGCCGTAATCATAGACTTATATTCCGTTGCTTCTTCCAGCACCTTTTTGAAGTTTGGCATATTATTCTCGATGAGATCATTCAGCGGGACGATGGCACCATCTTTAGCAAGCTTGAGCAGCTCATAGTCACTGTAGTCCGCATTAAAAATAGCATCAGGAAGATCACCACTTGCCACAGCCAAGTTTCTTTTTTCAACAAATACGTCTTTAGTAAAATTCTTCCAATTAATATGAACATTCGTCTTTTCTTCAAGACGTTTATTAATCAGTTTTTCATTTGGATCAGTTGGGGCAAGTGGAGAGCTTTGCGTAATAAAGTTCAAAGTTACTTTACCGCTGGCGTCCTGTTCTTTACTAGCTGCACTTCCCCCTCCTCCTCCACCGCATGCACTAAGGAACATAAGTGAAGCAAGTACAGTTACAGAAGCTGCTTTCGTCGAAACTCTTGATTTCTTAATTCTTTTCATAGGGTATGACCTCCAAATTAGATATGAATGAATTAATCTTTATCTATGTGCAGCCTGTTTCCTACTTAAGGGAACCGACCATAACACCTTTTTCAAAGTACTTCTGGAAGAACGGATACATAACAATGAGTGGCAAACTGGAAACAACAATGGCAGCATACTTGATGATTTCAGACAATCGCTTCATTTCCGCCATGGCGAGTTGGTCGCTGATCATGCCCGGATCTACCTGATTCTGGATCAAGATGGAACGCAACACGAGCTGCAGTGGATGAAGATTCGGATTATCTAAATAGATCATAGCGTCAAAGTAGGAATTCCACTGGCCAACAAAGGCATAAAGAGCGAGCACAAAAACAATCGGTTTGGAGAGCGGTAATACGACACTGAAGAAAATCCGCATCTCCGAAGCTCCGTCTACATTAGCGGCTTCCTTCATTTCATTCGGAACTCCTTTGAAGAAAGTTCTAGAGAGAATGATGTTCCAAACATTGACCGCCCCTGGAATGATCACCGCCCATACTGTATCAAGCAGACCAAGGTTCTTAACGAGTAGATATGTAGGTATGAGTCCACCCCCAAAGAACATGGTGATAATAAACAAGGTCATGAAAAACCCTTTTCCTTTGAGCCTGTCATCGGACAGTGCGTAACCGGCACAGATTGAGACGAGAACGGTAATCATAGCAAATGAAACAGAGTATAAAACAGAGTTTCCAAAACCTCGGATCATGGCCGGATTAGAAAGAATTTTCTTATACCCTTCTAATGACCAGTCCGAAAGATTGAATGATAATCCTTTACTGAGCAGCACAGATGGATCCATAAAAGAAGCAATCACTACATAAATCAAAGGAAGTACGATGATAAGTACAGCCAGTGTCAGGAAGATCGCGTTCAGCACGACGATAAAGCGATCTAATCCGGAATGTTTAATAGGCATAGCTTGTTGCTCCTTTCTTAGTAAAGACCGTCACCCTCATTCAGTTTCTTCACGGTGAAGTTAACTGTGAGGAGCAAGACGATGTTGATGATAGAGTTAAACAATCCTACTGCGGCTGAATAGGCATAATCGCCCGACTGCAAACCAATTTTATAAACGTAAGTCGGAATGATTTCTGAGGTTGGCAAGTTCATCGCCGTTTGCATGAGGTAGGCTTTCTCGAAGCCAATTGACATAATCCCACCAGCTGCAAGGATAAATACGATAGCCATAATTGGACGAATGGTTGGCAGATCGATATGGCGTATTCTTTGTAGAAGATTAGCGCCGTCGAGATTGGCTGCATTATGTAACTCAGGATCGACATTAGCAAGCGCTGCTACATAAATAATGGATGCCCAACCGGCTCCGGTCCAAATATCGGATAAAATGTAGATCGAACGGAAGTACTCAGGACGAGACATAAACATAATTGGTTCACCGGTAAGCCAGGTAAAAAACTGGTTAATCGGTCCCGTTGGGGACAAGAAGATAAACAACATCCCGACCACAACGACAACAGAAATAAAGTTAGGTGCATACAAGAACAATTGAATGTTCTTTTTGACGCCTGCACGGCGAATTTGATTCAACATCAAGGCAAGAAGAATCGGAATTGGAAAACTCAGAATTAATCCGAAGAAACTTAATTTAAGCGTATTCATAAAGATCACTTCGAAATTGGGGGAAGAAAGGAATTTCTCGAAGTTGTACAAACCTACCCATTCACTCCCCATAATACCTTTGATTGGGCTGAAATCTTTAAAGGCGATAATCGCACCATACATAGGACCGTATTTAAAAATTAGGGTCAGAATAACAGCTGGTGCGAGCAAAATATAAAGAAAGTAGTGCTTCTTTAGATAATCCATTAAGGAACTCTTATGTCGCGTCACCGTTATTCCGTGTTCGGCTTCTATTGGGTTATGCAATGCCTTTACCTCCGTTCTTATCAATGTTTACATCTTGATGCAGTAAGGGCTTTCAATCTCAATTATGTCCTGCTGCTTTTACAATTTACCAAACACTTAATCGTTCGTCAATACATTTTGTAAAAATATTTATGTGCATATGACAAATTATTTTGTTCATAAATGGCGTTAATTATTTTACATAATTACAAATACAGCCAATTTAAATAGGATTACATCCTTTAATCTCACCAAATTCTCAATATAATGAAAATAACACTATCTTTTTGCACACTTTATATCAAATAAAATGTAAACTAAATTGTGCATTTGTAAAAATTATGTTGCTATTTTAGGAAAACTAATATACATTAAAGAGAGTTGGAATAATGGAAAATAGTACACGATTTGTGGCGGATATCAAGAACAAGAATATAGAGGTGAATTACATAGATGGCCAGGAAAAAAGTAACTATACAAGACATCGCAGACGCTTTAGGAATCTCCAGAAATACAGCTTCCAAAGCTTTAAATGGAACGAACGGTATACCCGATGAAACCAGAAACAAAGTAATAAAGAAAGCGATAGAGTTAAAATATAAACAGTTTGCTTTTATGGACACTGAGAGTACTCTATCAAGAAACTCTGGAAACATTGCTTTATTAACAGAAAACTTACCGAACACTTCCCATTTTGGATCGAAACTGATCAGTGGCATGGAAAAAAGAATCAGTGCAGAAGGATATAATTTATCTATGCACATTATAAGAGACGTTGATCAGGAGTCCCTGTCTCTACCAAATAATTTTGATGTCTCCAATGTAGACGGAATTATTTGCATTGAGCTATTCAATTCGGAATATACTAAGCTAATTACAAGTCTAGGTATTCCAACTATTTTCATCGACTGCTCTGCACATGTCTGTTATCCTGAATTCCAAGCAGATGTCCTTCTCATGGAGAACGAACATAGTACCTATCAACTCACAAAAAAGTTAATTGATGGCGGTTACACATCACTGGGGTTCATCGGGGATTATAATCACTGTAGGAGTTTTAATGAAAGATGGGTGGGCTTTAATCGCGCAATGATAGAATCCGGGATTCAGCTTGATCTCTCGCAATGCATTCTCGATGACGATCGACTATTTTTCTCAAGTCCGGAGTGGGCAGATACTAGACTAAGTCAAATCAATGAGCTGCCTTCTGCTTTCGTGTGCGCTAACGATTATATTGCGGTTTCCTTTATGAAGTCACTTAAAAATATACTCTCCGTTCCTAACGACATCGTCATTAGTGGTTTTGATAACGGTCCTGAATCAAGCATTGTAGAACCCCATCTCACTACAGTTCATATTTATAGTAATGAGATGGGTGTCAAAGCGGCCGAAATGCTGCTCTCCCGAATTAATGATCCGAAGCAACCCTATCAGGTTTCTCATATTTATACCAAACTCATCATAAGAGAATCTACACCTAATATCAGTTGATGAATTCATAATTTCGAGATGAAAAGACAACCTATGAAAATGAAGCAAAGAACCCAAGCGATTGAGATTCCATCGCTTGGGTTCTTTATTTTGGGTAGACTTCATAAGACCAGTCTACTCCCTTTATTGGGACGATAGCTCTTTATGGCATTAATCAAGCCAATGCATGTTGTGATGTAAACAAAGAGGTCGTCTCTTATTCGGTCCCCATTGTGCTAATGTCGATGACAAACCGGTAACGGACATCTGAAGCAAGCACACGCTCCCAGGCTTCATCAATCCGGTCAGCAGAAATGACTTCGATTTCAGATGCAATATTATGTTCAGCGCAGAAATTAAGCATTTCCTGCGTTTCACGGATTCCTCCAATCATCGATCCGGCAAACGAGCGGCGGTGGCCGATCAGCGAGAATACGTTAACTGCCAAGGGGTCAGCAGGCGCGCCGACATTGACTAATGTACCATCCAGCGCCAAGAGCGAAAGATAGGCGTCGATATTAATCTGCGCGCTTACAGTATTTACGATTAGATCGAACGAACCGGAAAGCTGTTTAAATGTCTCCGGATCGCTAGTGGCATAATAATGGTCTGCACCTAATTGCAATCCATCTTCCTTCTTCTTTAGTGACTGTGATAAAACAGTAACCTCAGCTCCCATGGCATGAGCAATCTTCACAGCCATATGTCCAAGTCCGCCAAGACCCACTACAGCTACTTTTTTGCCGGGAGCGGCTCCCCAATGACGCAGAGGTGAATAGGTGGTGATCCCTGCACACAAAAGCGGTGCAGCGGCGTCAAGCGGAATACTGTCAGGGATTCGAACCACAAAATCTTCGGTTACGACGATATGGGTGGAATAGCCGCCTTGCGTATATTGCCCATACCGGTCGATAGCTCCATAGGTGCCCGTATTTCCACTCAGGCAATATTGTTCCTCACCTTTATGGCAATTACTGCACTCTCCACAAGAGTCAACCATACAACCTACCCCTACCCGATCGCCCACTGAGTACTTTGTGACTTCAGAACCAATCTGGCTGACAATTCCGGCGATCTCATGTCCCGGAACGAGTGGATAGTTGACCGGTCCCCACTCCCCGCGGGCAGTATGAATGTCCGAGTGGCAGATGCCAGCGTATTTAATCTCAATAAGAACATCGTGCGGCTGCAGATCTCGGCGTTCGATTGTGGTTAGCTTGAATGGCCCTTCCTGACTGAATGTTGCGCGAGCATTAACTTTTATCATAGTGAAACCTCTCTTCTAGATAATATTAAAACCTATAACGTCAGCTTTACAAAACATATGTTATTACTTAAAGTTAACTCTAAGTCAAGCACAAAATATATTTGAGATTGGAGATAGATGATGAAGACATACTCTATAAGTGAAGTTGCAGAGTCCTTTAACATGACACCACATACCCTGCGTTACTATGACAAGGAAGGTCTTTTCCCTGCTATAGATAGAACCTCCGGCGGTAAACGTATATTTAAACAATCCGATATGGACGCTTTAAAAGTAATTGAATGCCTGAAGTCATCCGGGATGCCAATTAAAGAAATAAAACATTTCATTGAGTGGTGCTCTGAGGGGGATTCCACCTTACAGCAAAGATATGACATGTTCCTGGAGCGGAAATCTTCCGTAGAAGCACAGATGGAAGAATTGAAAAAAACGATGGAAGTCATAGAACATAAATGCTTCTACTACAAGACCGCCTTGGATAGTGGTACGGAAGATGTCCATAAGTATAATGAAATAAAGTAGCAATATATCCTAATTCTGGTATGCAAAATGTAACATTATTGATTGGTATCTTCTTATTAATTGGTACATTCGCAAGTGCAATTTTGATTATAAACAAAAAGAATACACAGAATGGGAATTAATCTGCACAAGGTTCATCTATTACCTGTAGACATAACAGTGGCATAGACGACAGAACGAAAAGTGGTAAAACCCAAAAGTTTTCTCCCTACTTATTATAAAGTTCCCCTTATCACTCTAACAGCAAAAATCAAGTGATGCATAAAAATGACCCTGAACTCCACGTCTGTGGTGTCAGGGTCTTCTTCAGTCTGCAGAAATGGTTGGATTATTGAACCTCTTTAAACGTACTCGCAGCTTTCATGAACATGTCGCGTTTTTCGTTCATGCCGGTTGTATAATTTTTCGATTGCTGAGCAAGATAATACGACATATTTTGATTACTTTAAGGATGGAGAAGAAGACTATAATGGAACAATACGACCCCCAAATGAAAATTCATCAAATGTCCACATGGCTTGATGAACTAAAACAGAAATTAAACCATATGGATGATGCCGAAATTATTGAGCACAAAATAGGTACCAGTGCCTCAGTTCATCTTTTATACATAAAAACGTTAATCGATCCAGAGCGTTTAAACGAGACGATTATTCAACCACTTCATCGTTCTGCTTGCAATTCGCTTTCTTCATGCATAACCAATGCCAAAGTTTCGGAAGTTCTATCGTTCGAAGATGCTGAGCAAAAAATAATGCAAGGATTTATTCTTCTAAACGATTCAGTCAACGATCAGTGGTTAGGCGTCCAACTAGAAAACCCTCTTGGTCGGGCAGTTGAACCTTCTCAAACGGAAACGGTTATATATGGAGCGAAAGACAGCTTCAGTGAACAAATCGATAAAAACATTACAATGTTGCGCAGACGTTTGCCTATAACGACATTAAAAACGGAAAGCTTTACTATCGGTTCACTGAGTAAAACAAAAGTTGTGTTACTGTACATAGACGGATTAACTAATCCAGAATTTGTTTCCCTTGCAAGAAAGAAAATTGAAAGTGTGGATTTCGATCAATTTTTAGACTCCTCTCAGCTTGCAGCTTTTATTGAAGATCATAACCATACGGTCTTTCCGCAATTTCTACAAACGGATCGGCCGGATGCCTGTGCCTACGCCTTAGGTGAGGGAAAGCTGACGCTATTGGTTTCCAATTCACCGTTCGCCTTAATTGCTCCCATTACTTTTTTCCATCTAATCCAATCGCCGGAAGACTACTTCCTTCCTTGGCCGGTAGCCAGTTTTTTACGTTTAATCCGGTACGGAAGTTTTATTGTTTCTTTGACGATGATTCCTTTTTATGTTGCGTTAACGACATTTCATTACCAAATGATTCCGCTGCCGATTCTTTTCGTATTATTGGAATCGAGAAGCAAATTGCCCTTTACTCCGTTTACGGAAGGACTTTTCATGATCGTAACGCTGGAAATCATCAAAGAAGCAAGTTTGCGAATGCCGACCAAAACCAGTCAAACGTTAGGGGTTATCGGTGGTATCGTCATAGGACAAGCTGCTGTAGAAGCAGGCTTTGCAAGTAAAGTATTGATAGTGTTGATGGGTATATCCGCTATTGCTTTCTTTTTAGTTCCCAATTATCAAGTGACAAAATCCATGGTGCTGTTACAAATTCTTCTTCTTATCCTTGCATCGTTTCTTGGGTTGCCGGGAATCGTGATCGGGCTAATCGGGATTCTTGCACATCTCCATGCGTTAACGTCATTAGGTCAACCTTATTTAGCACCGATCGCTCCATTTTATGGAAAGGATTGGAATGACCTCTTTATCCGCGGACCTTTAATTTGGATGAAAACGCGTCCGAACTATCTAAAACCACTACGGAAATGGCGACAGGAGATGAAGAAGTGAAGAGTTTATCCTTATATAATCGAACTTCCACCCTTGGCGGTATCTATTTCCTTCTCTTAGTCAATCGCATGCAAATGCATTATTTTATTTTAATCATGCCGGTTTATTTAGTTCATCCGTATATGGTTTGGGGAATTGTCGCAATGGGGCTACTGTCCCACCTTAATTTGATGATGATGTCCAAATGGTTTACTTCCAGTTATGCAGCGAAAGGCTATCAAGGATTTTTACAGCTTTTCGGGAAAAGGACGGTTCAAGTTTTCGCAATACTTGGATTTTTGCTAATATTATTAAAAATTTCAATCATCACACTGGGATACGTTGAAATGCTTCATAATTTTATTTTTCCATCTATGGATAAAAGATGGCTGATCTTAATCATTCTTTTGATCAGCTTATATGTGGCTTCACATGGAATGGAGAATACATTGCGTTTTGTCGTCATCGCCTTTCTTTGCGGGGCTTGGATCTCAGTCATGTTTATTCCTTTTTTCTTTCAACCGGATGCAAATTACCACGATTTGTATCCTCTCATACCCACCGAATGGTCAGGACAATCATGGCAAGGTTTGTTGTTTATTTGGTCGGCATTTTCCGGTCCGGTATATTTGGTTTTTATGGTTCCATGGTTAAGCTCCAATAAAAAAATATCGAAATATCTGGTCATTGGAAACATGCTATCGATCATGGAATATTTATTATTGTTCGTTGCTTCGGTATTATTTTACGGTTCGTATTACTTACGCAAGATCGATTTTCCGATAGGATATATGGGAAGCTACATTCAAACGAGCGGTTTAGAACGAATCGATTACATCCTTATCTCTTTCCATATGTTTAATTATGTGTTTGACATATCAATTCTTCTGTTATGTTTTTATGGAGCCGGAAGAATCTTTATGAGAAAAATGAAAGAACGCACGACTCGGATTGGATTTTGGTCGAGCTGGCTCGTCATTTTGATAAGCATCATCTTAATGGATCAATGGTTATGGCAAACGGTTCCGGGTCAAAATATGTTACTGAACATTCAAATCTGGATCAGCTCATGCATTTATTTACTTATTCCTACGATCCTTTTCACTGCAGTTAAACGAAAGGAGCGTATGTAGGCATGGTACCATATAAGCACTATGGTTTATTGGCGATTGTAAGCCTTATGTGGATGGCCGGCTGTTCTTCTCCATATGTCGAGAACAATAAGATCGAAGAGATTGCTCCGGTAGTTTTCTGGTCGGTTGACAAGGGGACGGAAGGAAAGTTAAAAATCAGCACTTTAGTACCACCGCTCATCCAAGAAAAAAAACGTCTTCTCTCCAAGGAAGTCAACCTGTTAAAGCAGGGAGACCAGAAGTTTAATTTAATTTATTATCGGGAATTGAAACAGGGGCAGCTGCGAATGTTATTAATTAATGAAGAGCTGGCAAAAAAAGGAGGTATTGAAAAGCTGATCAATACGATACTGGTTGATCCCGATATTTCAATGCGTGTCTATTTGTTGATTATCAGAGGCGATTTTGATGAATACATAAAAAATCAATTGACGAAGCAAGAAAACCAAGATTATTTTCTTTATCGGATGTTAAAGCATTACGAGGAGCATAATCAAGGTGAAATGAGCATCGTCAATATTCATACATTTATGAAGAAGGTATATTCCCCTTTTAAGGATCCCATCCTGCCGGTTTTTCATTCGGATAAGAACAATTTCAATTACGTAGGAACAGCCATCTTCCAAAACGATAAAGAAGTAATGGTCATTCAGGACGTGGACGATAATATTTTCCAACTTCTGGATAACGATCATTTCCTAAAAGTCTTGGCCATTCCAAAGTTATCTATCAGTTTAGGACGTATTCGATCCAATGTTGGCGTGAAACTATCGCGGGATTATTCATCCTTGTCTTTACATGTAAGATTGAACGCAAGAATAGAAGAATACCAGGGAGAAATGAATATTCAAAGTCAGGAACAATTGGAACATTTAATTCATGAGGTTGAGGTCTACCTTGAGGAACAGACGTCAGATTTATTAAAAAGAATGCAACGGTGGAAAGTAGATCCCTTAGAGGTCGGAACCCATTCGCTTAAGCCGTTTTCTAAACAAATAACGGAAGAGCAATGGTTGAAATATTGGGAAAATATGAAAATTAATGTTGACTACGAGATCAAAGTACATCCTTTAAATTGGAGCGTTGAAGTGAGGTAGCGTCAAGAAGTTTGTGTAAGCTAGGGAAAGTAATTCTTTAGACTGTATGGGTGGTATGGGTTGTAGGGTGTTCTTTGGAGTGAATTCAATAGGCATCGTAAATCACCATCAAAGTCGGTGGACAAATGCAACGGTAGAAGGTCGATACATCGCATTAAAGCCTTACGGAGGACGTCGGGTGTGCAGTTCAAACTCTGTCAAGGCGCGTAAAACCAATCTAGAGCAAAGGCTCATAGAATGTACTTCCGACCCGATTCCGTCGAAACTGGTGCAGCGGTTGCTGGGCCAATCCCACTCGCTGCTGCTCTCTTCTCCCCGGAGACGCAAAAGGCTCTTTTCCAGAGCGTCATCAAGCAAATTCATTTCAGTATCGCGAAGGACATGCGAAGCATTGAACTGGAATTCAACCCGCAGGTGCGACAGCATTTTTTTAAACTGACCCCTTCTGCCAAAACGGCGGAAGGGGCTTTTGCTGTAATTCGGCAAAAGTCCCCGTCGAGGTACATCATTATTCTGTAGTAAAAATTAACTCGCAGGAGCCGGTTTACGCACCATTCCAACCAAAGCTTGCTTTACGTTCTTGAAACCAGCTTCCTTTAGCGCCAATATATTGAGGCAAGCAGTGACACCTGCACCACAATAAACGATGATTTCTTGGTCCGCTAGGAGAGCCCTCCTCCCAATAATAATGGATCGCACCGGGGATATGACCAGCCTTGGTGTACTTGCTTGTATCCTTGCCCGTTTAGCGCTCTGGTACCCGCAAGTCGATTAGCACCCTGCCGGCTTGACCGATTCCATTCTTTACCTCGCGCATTGCAGCCAGCAGGCTCTTCTATCCCCTCCGTCTGGCTAGTGTTGTTCCCCCATTCATCATAGCTATACTCATTTACTGTTGTTCCACACTTATTAACCATCTGCATCACGTCTCAGTGCCCTTATACAGCTAATAATCTGTACTTGCGGTCTTGTCCCTTTTTACCAGCACTCTATCGTGCCACTTACTGACTTAACAAAAAAAGCAACTCCCTTGTTGGCAAGTCGCTTTTAAAACACTCTATTCTGAATCTCTATTAATATCAAAATCATCCTCTAAATCTCACCGCTTCGCCTTATAAAACTAATGATAAAGCTTCATCAGCGCCCTCTTCTCTATCCGTGAGATACCCAACTCCTTAGCAATCTCCCTCTGCGCACGCTCTTCATCCCACTTATTTCGGATACACTACCTGGCTATTCTTATGGCTTCTTTCCCAGCAAATACTTTACTCTTTTCAAAATGCCTATTATTGATCTTGCGGACTATTGCATCTGAAATCATCAGTGATTCTACTTTATGCCATGTTCCTACATAGAAATCTTCCACTTTCATGAAATGAAAAAATTATATTCTCCGTTAATTTTAGCTGTTCTTTTTCTATACCGGGAGTGCATTTCATTTTGGGCAGGATGGCGTGCTGCTCCTGCATCGCAGATAACCAATGACTCTGTTCTTCCGTAAGTTTTGTTGGTTGTGAGTAGATGGATCCATCTCTAGATCTGTCAGCTCTTGAGTTCGGTAGGCTTGCCAAATAAATACTGATCATTTGATTTCGTCAAATTCACATAGAAATCTAGTGAAATTCATGCTTTTTAATGATGTAGTGGATGATGAAGCTCTATGTCCTATGAACACCTCCAAAAACATATCATTTAACGTTATATATTTAATATAATAATTAACATCAATATTACACAAAAACAATAAAAAGAGTCTTTTTTTCTTTTTTTAATCTCAAAATATATTAAATTAATAATATTTATTGACTGATATAATTAGTAGTGTTATATTACCTAACATTAAATAATAACATACATAAAGGAAAAGGAGATTACGCACATGAATAAGTTCAAACGTCTACGTGAAACTAAAAGAGACCATTCTGGTTCCACCCGATCTGAATATTCACCAGCAAAAAAAAATTGGAGTAAAAAGCAATTTATAGCTACTTCAATTGTGTTATCTGTTATTGCTACGAGTGTAATTCCGTTCCAAACAGCTGACGCTTTAACTCGAGTTACTTCAGAAAGTGGCACAGTATGGGAGATTCACGATGTTTTTGCTCCTAGCTTAGACACAGGAAGTTTACGTACAGTTGGTGCTACACAAGTACAAGGTTTCGGCAATATCTTTGTTAAAGTGTCCTCGCCTTCAGCTCCACTGATGAATGGTCAAATGATGCGTGGGTTTGACTTGAAATACGATGGCGTTAATAAGTTTACTTCGGCGCAATCTGTAAATCTAGGAAATGTAACTGTAACACGTGAGGTGTATGTGGATACTATTCATAATCGAACGAGATTCTTTGATACATTCACTAATAAAAATGATGCCGCTATAAAAGTTGATGTATCATTCGGTGGTTCTTTAGGATATGGTACAACAACAAATGCTTCAGTAGTTAAGGCAACCTACTCAGGCGATTTAAAGGTAACTACAGATGATTCATGGATTGTTGTAGATAGCAGTGCCAGAAACAATAAGCCGCTAGGCGTTGCAGTGGGATCTCCAAAACCGTTTGATAATGGATTAACAGGTCTAGGGAATCAGCAACAGGATCCATTCACAGTACCCTTAGCTGAGTATGGTAATGAAGCGAATTTCTATGGGTTCATTAATTCACTAAATATTGGGCCGGGCGAATCGAAGTCCCTAGTAAACTATGTACAAGTTGGAGAAGCTGGTGAAGAAGGGTTGAAGAATCTGGTTGCTATGCTAGATGGACTTAATAGTCTGCTGGATGTATCAGGATTAACAAACGCACAAATTCGTTCAATTAGCAACTGGGATATATCTGCTATAGAGGGACTTGATACTGGAGATCATCTGGATATTCCTAATGCTCCTGCAGCCAAAGAATTAATAACTTCATCGCCGTATGATGTTAAGAATAAATCAATTGCAGAAATGCAGAAGGATATGATTAATGGTAAAACTACTTCTGTACAAATTACTCAAGCCTATTTAGATAGAATTAAGGTATTCGATGAGGGACAATTGGGATTCCATGCATTCCTGCATGTATCTGAAACTGCGCTTAACCAAGCAAAAGCTGCTGACGATGCCCGTGCACAAGGTGTAAAAGGTGATTTATTAGGTATTCCAATTGCGATAAAAGATATTTATGACACAAAGGATATGCCTACTACAGGTGGCAGTAAAGCTCTTGAAGGCTGGCAGCCTGATTCCGATGCATTCCAAGTGAAAAAGCTGCGGGAAGCTGGAGCTGTAATTATTGGTAAAGTAAATACTTCTGAGTTTGCTAACAGCGGAAGCTTTAGTGAGAGCGGCTGGCAGCAAACATGGAATGCACTCTATCCATCAAAAACATCTTTTGGCTCAAGCGGCGGGTCTGCTGTATCTGTTGCAGCTGATTTTGCAGCAGCAGCAATGGGATCGCAAACAGGGGTATCTCTCTATGCACCAACTACAGGCGCTAGCTTAAAAAGCTTCCGGGGTACAGACGGTATGGCAAGTACTACAGGAGTACTTCCACTCACTTGGGGACAAGATTATGCAGGACCCATTGCTAAAACAGTAACTGACCTAGCCATTATATTGAATACTACAACGGGTACGGACCCACAAGATATTTTCACAGTCACTGCTGATGCAGATCATAAGCGTCCAGTGGATTGGAAGGAATCTCTGGATGCTAATGCATTGAAAGGAAAGAAAATCGGATATATTCCTGCATCCTTTGTATCTGCTTATGCTGATGATGATACTGGAGTGGCAGTGATGGATAAGTTCTCAGAGCTTCAAGCAGCGGGGGCGACAATGGTTGAAATGTCAGCTGTACCATCAGGCCCTAGTCGTCCTTCAGGTATTAATGGATCTACTGAAGGTTGGGCACGTTATATTGAGCTTCATAAGGACTTCCCTTACATTGATGGAGCAAGTGTACTAGCTTCAGATAAGGTGCTTATCTATAATCAAAGAGGATATAGTACTCCAACTCGTATGACTGAACAAGCTGTACAAGATTACATTAAGTATAGAACCGACTATAAGGAAGTTATTAAAAACTGGATGGACACGAATGGTGTTGATGCTGTTGTTTATGCAGGTTTTATTAGTGACGTATATAACAATGACGCATCAGCTTCTCAATTAAGTTCTGACCGTAACACGGGCGTATTAACCTCAAATGTAGGTCTCCCTACGGTAGTTGTTCCTGTAGGAACGAATGACAGCGGATATTCTATCTCTATGCAACTAGTTGGTAGAGCATGGGACGATGCAAAAGTTTTAGGCATGGGCTACGCTCTTGAGCAACAAAGTCAAGCTAGACTACTTACAACATTCGCTCCAGCACTTCAATACGTTTCAAACTCTACTAATCCTGATCCAAACACAGATAATGGACCAACCAATCCAAATACTGGAGGAGGTATACCTCCAGCAGTAACAACGCCTACAGAAACAACGGCACCTGCAGAAACAATAACACCAGCAGATAAGCCGAAAGTTGTTAGTTTTGTAGATACAATGAATCATTGGGCAAAAGCAAGCATTGACGCACTAATTGCTAAGGGATTATTGACGGGTTATTCCGATGGAACATTCCGTCCAAATTCAGGCTTGACTCGTGCCGAAGCTATTAAGGTAATTGCAACATACATGGGACTTGAAGGACAAGTAAGTAACTTTTCAGATGTACCTTCAACGCATTGGGCCAATAAGTTTATTGGTGCAGCTGCCGGATCCGGCTTGATGAACGGATATAGTGACGGAAGCTTCCGTCCAAATGAAAAGATTAGCCGTGGTGAATTAGCGGCACTAATCACTCGTGCCTTTAAGCTAACAGGTACTGGAAGCACGTCATTCAAAGATGTTAAAAAAGCTGCATGGTATTATGATTCCATTGATGCACTCGCATCCAATAATATTATTACAGGATACGCAGACAGTACATTTAAGCCTGAAAAAGATATTACTAGAGCAGAGTTTGCAGCAATTGTGTTCAACTTACTAAAAACTTCTAATTAACAGAAATTCAATTAAAGCTTTACGAGTTGTCTTGAGTGATCTATCTAGAAAAGACAAAAGACCGCCTTTTGTGACAAAGACGGTCTTTTGCCCTTATTCTAAAAACTTAATAAAAATGATGAGGTTCATTGATAAACAAAAAGTTATTAATGAAATAATAAAGGTTTCCCTTATCATCATAGAATATGTTGGTCGCACCGGCTAAATTAATAGTTTGGACCTTCTGGAATGATTTAAGATCATAGATACCTTTTTTTCCCAATGCCGTATGATTCACTACATCCACTGCATAAATCAGTTCCGGGAACGTCCCTATCACTTCCTGCAGATTACCCATATTAAAAGCTTTATTCTTCGCTATAATCATTCCCTGACTTTCCACTAACAAAATCGGCGTATCCAGCGGGTCTCTATCCATATTCGGGTATCCCAAAATGGACTGGTCCTCTTTGACAAAACTGCCTTCCCCATGAATGGAGTAGGCGTAGACATCTGAACCGGCAAATCCGGCATCCCAGCCATATTGACTCCAGTAAAAGAATTTACTGTTATCACTGGTGAATACCATCTCCCCGATCCCATTAATCTCCTTATTGCCGCTACTTGGCAAGAAAGTTACTTCATCAAAAACCAACAACGTCGGAGACCAGTCACCTAGTACAACATACAGACGGCCCGACTTGCTGTAAATATGGCGATCAGAGAAGTCCCGGGAATCTGCCGGATTGGGATACGTCAAGCTCCGAGTAACTGAATAGTCATTTAAGCTTCAGTAACCAGATTGTTAGCATCCTTATTCACAATAAACAATTGTCTGTCCAAACGGATCGTGAAGCGATACGTCCTTCCGGGTCTTTTTCAGTGATTTTAGGTACATCAGGATTTCATTTTCGATACAACGGGCGGCAAAAGTGGTCAGCTTTGTGCCTTTGTTTGGACGATAACTCTCAATGGCTTTGATCAGGCCAATTGTTCCGATGGAGATTAGATCCTCCATGTCTTCCCTCCCCAGTATTATCGAATTTCTTAAGGTTGCGGACATGGGTGCGACTTCAATATCATAAACGCGGCGTCTTGGCGAGATAGATATGTATTTTTCTTTCTTTTGTAAATAACTAAAAAAAACAAGGATTCTTCTTTAATTTGAGAGTATTAAGTCCTTAAAGTCCAATGCTATAATCTGGGCTATTAGGAGGTGAGTTCCAAATATTTATGTAAGCGCTTCACGTTATTCCAAAAAATCGCTGAAGGGGATGCATTAATGAAGAAATCGTTTAGGCAGGTTGTTTCCGGGTTACTCGCAGTGGTCTTACTTCTTCCAGTCGGCTTGATGGCTCCGGTAGTCAACGCAGCAGATCTGGCAGTTGCTAATTCGAAAACTGTATATCAAGAAACTTTTAAGGATGTACAATCGGTAAAAGACACCAAATTAACCCAATCTGGTAATCCAACACTGGCAATTGTCAATGGCAAGACGTTTGATGGAAATACCGATGGAGCAGCTTTATCTGTAAACACCCGCTCCAAAAGCTGGGACGGCGTAGATATCGCCTTCGCGGATATGGGCTTGGTAGTTGGCCAAGAGTATACTGTAACCGCTTCCGTATATGTTGACGATAATGCTAACCCGCCGGTAGCCGGCAAAGCCGTCTTGGAAATTGTAAGCAATAAGGGATCAACGGACGTTAATAATAAAGAGGGATACACTCAAATCTATTCCTCTGATTTCAAAGCGGGACAAGGCGTTACACTAGCCACCGCTCTTTCCGTTACCAGTGTTGAGAATACAGTGCTGCGGATCAAGTCTGATGATGCTGGTCAGGAGGTTCCCTTCTATATCGGAGAAATCACCGTCACCCAGGCACAAGCACCTGTTCAGCCTACTGTAGTCCTTAACCAGAGTTTTGAAGACGGAAATACCGGAGGCTGGAGTAAGCTGGGTTGGGGATCCAATGGTAAAACAGCGGTCGTTGACGAGCTAGCTTCACATGGCACGAAATCGCTAAAATTCTTCGAACGGGCAGATGAAAAAGCAATTCCTGCTCTCGTACTTACTGACATTATGAAATCGGACCGTAAGTACGACATTTCTCTTAAGGTTAGACTTGGATCAGGTGAAGGCGATTTCCATCTGGGATCCAAGATTGATTCCGAGGTAGCAAGTAACAAATATCCTTGGATCATCGGCAACAAAAAAGTAAGCGCTTCAGATTGGACGTTATTTGAAACGAAAGGCTTTGAAATTCCATCTCAAACCAAGGAAGTCATTATCTTTGTTGAACCATCCGGCAATACTTTGACCTCAGACATTTACATTGATGAAGTCATCATCACCGATGTGACCCCTGGCCAAACCCCACCGGAGGTTGTAGATAAGACAGGTATCTCTGCAGACTTTGAGAATGGCTTGGATGGCTTTGGGCCACGGAATGGCAAAGAAACGGTGAAGCTTTCCCAAGAAGCTAACCATACGCCTAACGGAAAACAAAGCTTGAGTGTTACTACTACTGCACAATATGATGCAGCCTTAGTTAATGCTGCCGGAAAAATGGCAAAGAATCACGAGTATGAACTGTCAGCTTGGGTGAAAATGGCACCTGGTGAGGCGCCTACAACGCTTCGTATTAGTGTTCAGTATGCTGACAGCGGTTTTGCGAACGTTTCACAAAATGCAACCGTTACAGATTCAGAATGGGTAGAGCTCAAAGGCAAATATACGCTCACCACTACTCCAACGGTACTCAATGCTTACATTGAGACAGCAAACGACGACGGCGGCAATCGTACCTTCTACTTAGATGACTTTGTTCTGAGATATTTGGGCCCGGTAGCTGCGGCACCTCCAATTCAAGAAAATCTCCCTAACCTCAAGGACATTTATAAGGATGAATTCTTGATCGGTAACATCGTTAACCCGGCTACCTTTGACGAGACCAGACTCAAGCTTCTGACGAAGCACCACAATATCGTCACGTTTGAGAATGATATGAAGCCGGATTATGCCTATGATGCCAACAGAAACTTTGATTTCACCGCAGAAGATGCTCTGGTTAAAAAGGTACAGGATGCCAATCTGGAAATTGCCGGTCACGTACTCGTCTGGCATGCACAGTCACCTTCATGGCTGCATACCGCTGCTGATGGTAAACCATTAAGCCGCGAAGAAGCTCTGAAGAATCTCAGAACACATATCCAGACCGTAGTGAAGCACTTCGGTAACAAAGTGAAATCCTGGGACGTTGTCAACGAAGCCATGAATGACAACCCGGCTAACCCGACAGACTGGAAAAATGCTCTCCGCAATTCCGGCTGGTTACAGGCCATTGGCCCTGACTTCATCGAGGAATCCTTCCTTGCGGCAAAGGAAGTCATTGACGAAAACGGCTGGGATATCAAGCTTTACTATAACGATTACAACGATGACAACCAAAATAAATCTACAGCCATCTACAGCATGGTGAAAGAACTCAATGAGAAGTACGCTGCAGCTCATCCCGGCGAACAACTCATTGACGGAATTGGCATGCAGGCCCACTACAATTTGGGCACCAGATTGGAAAATGTCAAATCGTCCCTCGAGCGTTTCATTTCTTTGGGCGTAGAAGTTGTTGTTACTGAATTGGATATCATGGCAGGCACCAATTCTACAATCACTACCAAAGAAGCGAAACAGCAGGCCTATCTGTATGCCCAACTAATGGATCTCTACAAGAAGAACAGCAAGCATATTCCGCGTGTCACCTTCTGGGGATTAAATGACAGCACCAGCTGGAGAGCCGAGCAGAATCCAACCTTGTTCGACAAGAATTTCCAAGCAAAAGAGGCATTCTACGCGGTCACTGACCCTGAAAAGTTCATAGCGGAAAATCCGCCTGAAGAGCTTGAATACAAGAAATCCAGCGCTTATTATGGAACACCTGCAATCGACGGATCCGTAGACAGCGTATGGAGCAACGCTCCTGAAATGAAACTGGAGACCAAGCAAATGGCCTGGTCAGGTGCTACAGGAACAGCAAAAACACTCTGGGATGACAACAATCTATATGTGTTGGTCCAAGTCAAAGACGATAAGCTGGACAAATCCAACCCGAATGCTTGGGAGCAGGATTCCGTGGAAGTGTTCGTCGATGAGAACAATGGCAAGACTTCTGCTTTCCAAGACGATGATGGGCAATACAGAGTGAATTTCGAGAACGCGGCTTCTTTTAATCCTGAGGAAATTGCTGCAGGCTTCGAATCAAAAGTCTCTGTTTCCGGTACCAACTACACGGTTGAAATGAAGATTCCTTTCAAAAAGGTTAAACCTGCGAACAACGCCAAAATTGGCTTCGATGCGCAGATCAATGATGCTAAGGACGGCAACAGAATCAGTGCGAACGCATGGAACGATCCATCCGGTCAAGGATACCAAGATCCTTCTGTATTCGGAGAATTAACGCTGACTGGCAAACCTTCTCAAGACAATGGCAATGGGGGAAACAGCAATGGATCCGGTACTCCATCCACCGATACGGTCCACAATAACAACGGTGTGGTGTCCATTCTGCCTGCTGTAAAAGTCGAGAACGGAACAGCCACCGCAACAGTTTCAAGTGCCAGCCTAAATAAAGCGATAGATCAGGCTTCTCCAGGTGCGAATGGCAAGAAACAGGTTACCATCGAGATACCGAAGCAAGCAAATGTGCAATCCTATGTTGTACAATTGCCTGTTTCAAGCCTGCAAAGCAACAGCAATGTTGAGTTTATCCTTAAGACAGACAATGCTGAACTTCTTATTCCGTCGAACATGCTGTCTAATATGACAGGGCAAGCGGATCAAGTATCCATTCAGATTAAGAAAGTCTCGGGGGATAGCTTGAATACAGGAGTTCGCGGAAAAGTGGGTAGCCGTCCGATTATCGATCTTAGTGTAAAAGCTGGCGACACTGTTATTGCTTGGAATAACCCAGCAGCCACTGTAACAGTATCCATTCCATATACAGCTACGGCACAGGAGCTTGTCAATGCAGATCAAATCGTGATCCTATACATTGACAGCCAAGGACAGGCAACAGCTGTGCCAAGCGGACGCTATGATACGAAGAGCGGTTCGGTTGTATTCAAGACAACTCATTTCAGCACCTATGCTGTAGCCTACGTAACTCATTCCTTTACCGACACGCAAAATATACAGTGGGCAAAACAAGCGATTGAAGCCATGGCTGCACGTGGCGTAATCATGGGAATCTCTGAAGATACCTTCGCGCCTGCGGCTTCTATCACGAGAGCGGACTTTATCACCCTGCTTGTTAGAGCGCTTGAATTGAAAGGTTCCGGCACGAATGCGGCTACCTTCAGTGATGTACAGCCTACAGCTTACTATGCGCAAGCTGTAGCAGTTGCACGGGAGCTCGGAATTGCATCAGGATTTGAGGACAATACATTCAAACCGGGCAGCAGCATTACCCGTGAAGATATGATGGTTCTTACAGCAAGAGCCCTGAAAGCAGCTGGTAAGCCATCTGCCGGAAGCGGAAATCTGGCTTCTTATTCCGATGCAGCAAGCATTTCCACTTACGCCAAGGACAGTGCAGCTTTCCTTGTAGGAAGAGGAATCATCAATGGCAAGAACGATAAAATTGCGCCAGCCGATTCATTGACTCGCGCTGAAGCAGCAATGATTCTTTATCGAATCTGGATGATGTAGAATTAATCTTTATCCCTCATAAGTGAACTGAACCCCGAATAGTTGACACTTAAAAAAAGTGGACCCTATTCGGGGTTTTTCTACAAAAGTACTGAAGAACAATTATTGCATCCCATATAGCACTCTGGTTTCACATCTTAGCTTTCAAAGTAGGCTTCGACAGTTTGTTGGATCTGGAAATCATATATTTCTTGTATATCAATCTACTTGCCTTACCCAAACAAGCAACTTGCATATTGGCAAGTTGCTGAAAATAAGCACTAATGTAAATATTTGTATATAACCTCCGGAGTTATCGAATTTTTTGAGGTTGTGGACACGATATGATGTCAAAAATAATTGCTTATTCCTCGTTATATCATCAAACTGTAAGGCCTATTCCTCCGAATCAAGCATGCGTAACAGCACATCTCTCATATCCCCAAGGTTGATTCCCTCTGCATTGCTGAGCAGAATCACCGCTGTCCCCTGAGACATATCTCTCCAAATCTCAGAAGAGAAACCATTGATTGCCCCATTATGTGCGTACACCATCCCCATTGGATCGGGTATCCCCCATCCCAATGCGTATTCATCCAGATTCGGTTTGCGCATCGCTTCCCATGATGCATCACTAATGATTGTCCCGTTCTCGAGCCCTAGAAGCCATTTATAAAGATCTTGTACGGTGGAATATATACCGCCAGCTGAATAAGGGACGGTCATATCGATAGGCCGGGCTATCTCAGAGATGTCGGGATTAATAAGTGAATACCCAACAGCAATATCTGTATGGTTGTTGTCTTTTGTTAAATAACCTGATCTTTTCATATCGAGAGGTGTAAAAATATGCTCATTCAGATAGTCGCCATACGACTGTCCGCTAACTTGCTCAATCACAGCACCTAGCAGCACATACCCGGAGTTACTGTAAGAAAATCGGCTGCCCGGTTCAAACTCTAGTGACTTGTCTTTGAATTTGGCAATTAAATCGTCAACGCTAATTTTAATGTTTATTGATTTTAGAAAATCTGGAGAATTGGTATAATTGGGGATCCCGGATGTGTGGGTCAACAAGTGGTAAAGTGTGACTCTATCATTAGGGTAATCCTTAATATATGTATTTACGGGGTCGTCGACACTCAGCTTACCGGCCTCTTGAAGCTGTAAGATAGCTGCAGCGGTAAATGCTTTAGTAAGCGAACCGATTTGATGGATAGTATCTCGTCCATTAGGCAGGTTATTATTATAGTCCGCCATATTGTATCCCTTGGAAATTATAACCTTGTTATCTTTGACGAGAAGCACAGATCCCGAATAGTTCTTGGACATATACTGATCAAGCTTTTCTTCAAAGGCATCCTTGTGGACTATTTCATTCGCTTGCGGCAGCGTATCATTAATACTGTTGACGCTGTTGACACTGTTGTCTGAACAGGAAACCAGTACAAAAATTAAACCGAAGATAGCAACGAATTTAAAATAATTTGACAAAAGAATCCCCCCCTATAAATACATTGATTTCAGCTTTTAATAAGCAATCCGCTATCGAGTTTCCATCAACTTTCACCTTAATATACCGTACGTTATACTAGAATTCACGTTCCAATTATGTAAAAAAAAATCGCCTCGCAAGTATAAGCTTGCAGGACGATTTAGTAGATATTTCTGGACTACACGCTGGAGATACAGTTCCTATTCCCTCACCGCTTCGCCTTATAAAACTCATGATACAACTTCATCAACGCCCTTTTCTCTATCCGAGACACATAACTCCGCGATATCCCGAGTTCCTTGGCAATCTCCCGCTGCGTCCTCTCTTCTCCACCTGTATCCAGCCCAAACCGCCCCACGACAACCTCTTTTTCCCGATCATCCAAAATATCGAGATTGCGATAAATCTTGCTCTTCTCAATCTTCAGATCTACTTCTTTAATGACATCATCCGCTTCTGAGCCAAGGATATCGATGAGAGTAATTTCATTACCTTCCTTGTCTGTCCCAATTGGATCGTGCAGAGATACATCTTTACGAGTCTTCTTCAAGGATCTTAGGTGCATCAGAATTTCGTTTTCAATACAACGGGCAGCAAAAGTGGCCAGCTTTGTGCCTTTGTTCGGGCGGTAGCTCTCGATGGCTTTAATCAGGCCAATGGTGCCGATGGAGATTAAATCCTCCATGTCTTCTCCGGTGTTGTCGAATTTTTTGAGGTTATGGACATGATATGATGTCAAGTTTATTAGGTAACTCGAGTGTTCGATCGTACAAAACAGTATTCACCACCCTAATTTCCCTCCGAAGCTCCTACCAGTAGTTTTAGGCAACATTCTTCGCTTTCCGAAAAATAAATCCAAATCTATCGTCGCGGCGAGTAAACGATTCCTAATCTTCTGAAAAGGTGCCTGCAATTCAAGCATCTTTTCCTCAAAGCGGCCTCCTAGACCTGAATTGTCAGCAGCACTATGATACTCCATACCTTGTCCGTATGACCTGAGGGCTAGTAAAAAGCGACCACAAGTAAATGAATCTTTAAACAGAACAGCTAGTAAAAAAGAAGCGGTAACAATTTCTGCCGCTTCTTTAAATTAATAGAATCTATCGGTTTATCAGATTCAGTATCCGATCAATTGCTTGTGCAATCTCTGCACGGGTGCTTGGGTTCAGAGGAGAAAACTGACCGTCTGTATTTCCTACAAACAATCCAGATGAAGTTGCGAGACGTACCGCCAGCCGAGCCCATTCAGCAATATCTGAAGCATCAGAATACTCAGCAGTAATATTGCCTGCAGCCTGTCCTCCGGCATATTGATACGCCCGTAAAAGCAAGACCGCCAATTCCTGGCGTGTGACAGGTGCATCAGGTGAGAATTTCTCCGCTGTCCGACCATGAATTAGTCCGTTGCTGTAAGCGGCTGATAACTCCGCCGCGTACCACGAGGAGTCAGGCACGTCTGCAAATACAGCCTTGTCTCCGCTAGTCTGAAGACCCAGCGCACGCACCAGCATAACTGTAACTTCCGCCCGTGTAATGCTTACGGATGGAGAATAATGATTCGCTGTCCTGCCAGTAACGACGTGTTTGGCCACCAGTGAAGATATTGCTTCGTAAGCCCAATGGGTACTAGGCACATCGGAGAATGTCTTCAACCTCTCATAAACAGCGAACTCACCTTGATTGTTCAGTTGGGCCTGCAGGGTGCCGGCAGAAGAATCAAATACTCCCCCTGCGTAACGGTATAGCCCATCTCCTTGTTCTTTGATGTAGAGCCCCAACAACTTCCCCTTAAGCTTAGCATTCGTTACCTCTAGTTTCACAGTTGCTTGCAGACTTAATCCCGGCGTCGCTAAGCTTTTTCCGTTTTTATCTTTGATTCCTAACACGAGTGTGTACACCTTGCTTTTCAGAGTATACTCTTGAGAAGGGCTCAAAACACCGTTAGACGGAGCCCCCGCATTGCCTATTCTCAGCTCAACATAAGCCCCCTTACCGCTAGAATCTGCCGCGGCAATCTCCTTCAGCTTGTCTGCCTTCCAAATCATTGAGAGTCCATCTGTTTGGATGACCAAATTGCGTGAGCCAATTAATTCTCCAGCATTTAGCGGTAGTAGTATGGATTTGACCTGCTCATTCAACACAATATTAACAGTTTCTCCTTGAGCGGATTTCAGCTCCTGCTCGGTGATCATCCGTGTTTCACCCATCTGCACCGCAGTCGCTACCGGCGCTACATCTGCAGAAGTTCCTGGCTTTGCCGGATTTGTTGGCGTTGGTGAAGGTTCTGGAGATGGTGAAGGTTCGTTCCCTGTATCTGGGAACAGCTTCTGAACCTCTGACTGCCGCGGTTGATAATCCACCACAAGCATCGTCCAGTATTCGACGCTTGGAACATTCAACACAATCTGATCTCCATCCCAAGTGTAATCCAATTCCTGCATCGTTCCCCCGTTTTGATCAGGGGTTGCCGCAAAAACCTTGAGTCCAGAAGCATCTTGAGCAGACAGTCGAACCGGATAAGTCACTTGCAAATTGTGCTGCACATCCGGCTCATTGGCTGAGTTTCTCCAGTTAGAGTCATTGTTCAGCAGGTTCACCAGATGGACTACATCATAGGATTGATAACGCTCGTTCTTATTGTCAGATCGAACGGTGTACCATAGCGTATTTTCTGAACCGTCTCGGCTCAGCTCGACCTGCTGTCCGGCGGCATCTTTGACAGCAATCTCTCTATCATTGACTGCCTGGCTGTCATACAAGAGATTTTCATATGCGGCAAAGAATTTGTAATAATCCTTCATTATTGTCTTGGTGCTCTGATTCATCTTTTTACTGCGGTTCGGATAATACTCGTTGGCAAGCATATTGGGCCCTTCAGCGATATGATCGGCCGTCCCGAGTTCAATATGAGTTGCCCCCATAACTGAGAGCGCAGCGTCCATTAACCGAACGGACGGCTCGTTGAAATAGCCTGTAGTCACACCTCGGAGCTGGATCATGCCTGGAGTGTCATCCTCTTCCATTTTCAGCGTGATCTTGTGGTTGCCTTCTTCCATATACGGTACAATCACATAGGCCTCTTCGGAATAATCGTCCAGACTGCCTGTGCCGTTAAATGCAACATCAAGATCATTGCCATTGCTGTCCTTCGCCCGTACGCCATCAATATAAAGGGAACGGTTTGTATACTCTCCGGCATTGGAGTACGTAAAGATCAGGCTTTGTTCTCCCGATTGAGGAATGGATACCGGATAAGTAACCTGCTGCCCTACCTCGCTGAAGTTGAGTACCGTATCCTTATAAAGGGAGAAGGCCGAATCATTTTTCTCCTGAGTGGATTCCGCTTCGTACATTCTGGTTATTGCTTCCGGCCCATCACCGGTTACTTTCAGTTTGTCCACTTTGATACCACTGTCTGTCCCTTCCGTCATTTG
Source organism: Paenibacillus sp. FSL R5-0345 (assembly GCF_000758585.1). NCBI lineage: Bacteria > Bacillati > Bacillota > Bacilli > Caryophanales > Paenibacillaceae > Paenibacillus > Paenibacillus sp. FSL R5-0345. Next base: position 1,595,365 of record NZ_CP009281.1, on the reverse strand, counting down.
AATCACAATCTGATTCCACCCTTGAACCAGGGAAATTCCGGTTTGGACTGTTTCCCCCCATTGGCTGCCTGACGTTGGTGCAAAAGATGCCAAAGTTCCTGCAGGATCGCCTGAATACACGCTGCGGCTGACTGTTGCTGCTCCATTATTCTGATAGACCCAACCGAGTGTATACAGTCCAGCTTCAACCGCATTTACATTGAATACTATCCGGTCATTCTCATTGTTGAACTCCGAGACATAACCGACAACCGCAACTACACCATTCTTCATTTCTGCGTCGCCTGTACTGTATTCATAATCACCGGCGACAATCCCGCCAACATTAATATACTGTCCGGAGGATTCCATCTTCAGTGTAATCTTGTGCTTCCCGGGCGGAATGTTTACGAACAACTCTTTTGCTTGCATAGGACCATCCCATTCTCCCGGCGTCTTAGCAAAAGTTATATTCTGGGCATCCGGAGCAGGCTCTCCATCAACAAGCACCGACATAACCGGACTGTTGCCTCCATGGTACATAACCGTCAACGTGTTCAGCTGCTGTTCGGCATACACCGAGTATGTTACCGTCTGGCCGCTTTGGCCGAAATTGTCAGTTTTGCTCTCCGTGAAAGTAACGCTGTTGGTCTGCGGCAGTTCAGCTTCAGCTGCTTCATATCGCTGTCCATTAAGGGCCATATAGCGTAACTTAATACCCAAGTCATCTTTGGGAGCCTTCAGTGTAATCGTGTTGTCGCCTGCATTCAGATAGACGCTTGCCATATTCTCCTTGCGGGCAAACTTTGTCCAGTCTCCCTGTCCAAGGAAAGAAACTTCGCCTTGGGATACATTGTTGACCATGAGTGTACGGCTGACTTCCTGCCAATCGGAAGCGTAACTAAATCCGAGCGGGTAGTTACCCTCAGTAGGAACCTGTACATGGAATGTCACATAATCATTTTTGGTATCAAAATAGTAAACATGGCTGTACTGGTCCACCTTTACGGTATCGAGTTTTGCATCCACTGCATCGTAAGATTGCTTAATGTCTTGTCCTTGCACCTCGAGACTATGCAGATTAAGCCACAAACTGTTCGTATTCAGTGTAAGCTTAACCGTATTGTTACCTTCCTTCAGCGTTGCCGTCACTTCGGCTGTCGCCGAAGGATTCCCCCAACCGGTGTTAGCACTGAATGGAATTGCAGCAGCCGCAATTTCATTGTTAACAGTAAGCTTTCCTTCAGGGTAACCTGAGCCGTTACCCTGTCCATAATGGAGAAGAAGCTTATACATACCGGTGGCAGGCGCATTAACCGTAAATGTAACCGCATCCGTATCCTTGCGACCGAAATTCCCCACCCAGCTGTCCTGAACTTTGGAGATCCGGGATTGATAATTTACAGCAGCAGGAACATCCTCGGCTTCCGTTCCACGTGTTTTCACACCTGTAGCCTCTTTCATATTCATATAACCCGCAATTACCATTGCCTTGCCGCCGTTTTTCGCCCGTGTATCCTCCACTACCTTCTGAAGATCACTGTACTGATTACGGTCATGCCATATTTCGCTGTAATCAAAGTCCGTCTTTGTATCCGGATCTGGCACAGCACTGTAATCTAAATTCCCTCCCACCATGTTGAATGTGACATCACTTTTTGCCGGATTATTTTCTACCAGTGATTTTTTAACCGAGTTTATCAGCTTGTCATAATCCAGGGAATAATAGCGTTTATTTCCATTGTAATCATAGAGATGACTATTATCATTGGCTCCCCATTGGTCCAGATGGATGCCGTCAAATCCAAAGACATTTACAGCACGGTCAAACTGTTTGGTAATATAATTCTGCCACTCTACATTCCCAGGATCCTGAAGATAGAGGGCTGTTTCTTTACCGTTGAAATCGAAGTGATAACCGTTTTGGCTCTGCTGCGGATTGGTTTTATCAATATTTTCACTGCCATAAAGCCCCCACTCCGGACTAACGCCATAGTCTTCATAATTTTCCCGAGCCGCATAGTTCATCTCATAAGCCATTGCCGCTGAGCCGTATTTCTGGGCAGCCTCTACCTGCTGTTTAATCGTAAGCGGATACAATTCCCGGTTTAACAGATCCAGATAATGAGTATCAGCGTTGATCTCCTCATCGACAAAATTTCCTTCACTGTCCTTTAGCGGTTTACCATCTGCATCAGTTTTGGAGTAAACGGACACATCGTGTCTCCACATCCAGTCATAAAATTGATAACCATTAAGATAATAATCTTGTGACAACTGTTTTAGTTTGGCATCACTCTGCGCTGCAGTCTCACTGCTGAATTCACTTGTGTACCCGTATCTCGGGTATCTCTTCCAGTCACTTGAAACATCTATAGCCGCCGTAACATAATCATGATCAGCTGCTCCGCTTACCCACGCTTTTACCAGATAACCGGTAAAATCATCATCAGGGGTCTTCCATTTAACCGACAAGTCACCTTGTCCTTTCAAGACGGTAATCGGTTTACTCCCTTTGGCGATCAGCGTATTCAGGTTGTAGATCTCAACGTTCAGCTTTCCCTGCCACTGTTCGTCATCCTTCAATTTGAGGATAAGTTCGGCCTCTTCACCTGGGGAATAACGAGCTTTACTGACCCCAAGGTATGTAATCGCTTTCAAAATTGACTGATTGCTTAATGTGCTCCCACTCTCATTGTCTGCATGCACCGTTGATGGTCCCAGCGGTCCCGCAGACAGAGGGAGTGCTAACTGCGCCGAAAGGATAAGTGTGAGTAATGCAATGTAAGGCTTCTTCTTGTTCACCATTATATTTCCTCCATCTTGTGATTTATTTAGAATAGGACACATTGCCCAGTCCTACTTCTATATTGTTTATGAAGCAAGAGTCTTTCCGTCAGCAATTAGATCAACCGTAGTATAAAAAACTATATTTTGACGAGATTTATATTTAGAAAACAACTTTATGTCACATCGTCTGAATGTCTCTGAAATGAATGTAAACGTTTACCCAATAAATAATATAAAAATCAAATTATTGTACGCACTGTTTCCCGCTCAACAATATAATGATTCATGAGAGTGCTGTTTGGTAATTCCAGAGGTTTTTCTATCAGAGATAATAACTTTTCCACCGCCAATCGCCCCATTTGATCCAACGATTGATGTACTGTCGTTAAAGGAGGAGATATAATTTTTGATAACATCAAATCATCGTAGCCAATCATAGAAAGATCCTCTGGTATTTTCAACCCTTTCTCAAAGGCCTTTCCCATGGCTCCAATTGCCATTTCATCACTAGCTGCAAATACTGCAGTAAACGGCGGGGCTTCACTCAATAGTTTTTCCATAGCCACACGGCCACTTTCCATATGAAAATCTCCGTAAGCTATTCTGGCCTCGTTAAATATAAATCCTTGTTCCTCGAGCGCTTGCCGGTAACCTTCCACACGAGGAATTCCCGCTATCATATCAGATGGCGTTCCAGCAATCATAGCAATATTATAGTGCCCTTTATTGATTAAATAGGAAGTAGCTTGATAGGCAGCAAGTTTATCATCTACTTTTACAAAAGGGATGGTGTACTTTGAAGAATATGCATTGACGAGCACTAAGGGAGTTTTCTTCTGTCGTAATTGAAGATAATATTCATCCTTCAAAACTTCGCTTGTAAATATTACTCCGTCCACTTGTTTTTCCTGGAGCATCTCCAGACAGTTTTTTGTTCTTTTGCCATCCTCACCAGTATTGCAAACAATGACCATATAATCCTTATCATAGGCAGCCTTTTCAATCCCATGAAGAATACCACAAAAAAAATCACTTGCTACGCTGGGGAAAAGCACTCCTAAAGTTCTTGTTTGTTTATTAATGAGTCCTCTAGCTACTCCGTTAGGATAATAACCCAGTTCTTCCACAGCCTGAAGTACATTGAGCTTAGTATTATGAGAGTAACCTTCTAGATTATGAATAACCCTTGATACTGTACATACTGAAACATTGGCTGCCTTAGCCACTTCTTTAATTGTTGGAGTAATGACACTTTCCTCCTTCTTGCGAATGCATTTAACTATAAAATAAACGTTTGCATAGTCTGAGCCCTTAATCTCAATAACAAACGACTCGCCCTCCTTATCAAGGGAGAGCAAAGTCTTGACACAAAATAATCATGATATGGTGACCATTGTTCACGCTTTAAGGAATAAGTTCCAACGGGGCTACACGTCCGTAAGAAACTTTAGGAAGTTCATCTTTTGCCGCCCAACGAATGCTGTTACTAATGACTTGAAGTACCTCAGGCTGGTGGTATACCGGGAAAGTCTCATGCCCTGGTCTGAAGTAAAAGATATTGCCTTGTCCTCGCTTGTAGCAGCATCCGCTACGGAACACCTCTCCGCCTTCGAACCAGGAAATAAAAATAAGCTCATCCGGCGCCGGAATCTCAAAACGTTCACCATACATTTCTTCCTTGTTAATTTCAATATACTCTCCAAGGCCCTTGGCAATCGGGTGTCCCGGCTCAATGACCCAGATTCGCTCCTTCTCACCTTCATCACGCCATTTCAGAGCACCAGTATTGGTACCCATTAAAGATTGGAATATTTTGGAGTTATGTCCAGAGTGGAGAACGATTAATCCCATGCCATTTAGCACCTTTTGACGTACCTTTTCCACAATTTCGTCACTAACCTCATCATGGGCTAAATGCCCCCACCATAACAATACATCTGTTTGTTCTAGCACCTCATCAGTTAATCCGTGTTCGGGATCATCCAGAACCGCTGTTTTTGCTTCCATATCTTCTTGTGTGTTCAAATAGTTGGCAAGTGCCATATGAATACCATCTGGATATATAGCTTTAACTTCTTCGTTGTGTCTTTCATGGCGGTACTCGTTCCATACTGTAATTTTGATTTTAGACATGATATGCCCTCCCCGTTATATTGAAATCCACCGTTGTTCAGTTAATGAGACAATAATTGAATCAATGGCATGTTGGTTTATATATCCGTCTTCCATATTGGCGTCGCATCCGTCGCCCTGTCCATTAACCAGATTAATAAAAGATGTCATTTGATCCACATGAAATTCTTCAGGAATATCTACTTTTATGAAGACCTCGCCGCCATCCTCAGAAGACTTAACATATAGTACATCCTCTTCTTCCAGGTTATAAAGAATCGCTCCCCGATCGCCGAAAATTTCCACTTGCTGAAAGTTTCCCCGCCCGAATGCGAATCTCGAAATGGCCATCGTGGACGAGGCTCCCCCTTCAAGCCGAGCCAGCACATGACAGAAATCATCAACATCCACCTCGCCCATGCCATCGCCTTCAAGTAGGGTGCGATCCTTGATAATCGTATCGGCATCTGCCATCACCCGTTCTACATTGCCCACAAGAAAACGTTGAAGGTCGAGCAAATGCGAACCTAAATCTCCAAGCGCGCCTGAACCGGACAGCTTCTTTCTGAATCTCCAGACTAGCGGAAGCCGCTCGTTAAGCCCCCAGCCTTGTAAATACTGACCGTAGACATGCTTGATCTCTCCTATTTTGCCCTGATTGATTAACCATTTCGCATATCTTACTGCCGATTTGTACCGATAACTGAAACAAATCATATGCGGTAGATGAGCCTCAGCCAGCAGATCACGCAACGCGGCAGCTTCCTGTACATCGAGAGTCACCGGCTTCTCTAGGGCAAACGGCTTACGATGCTTGATTGCCTCACAGGCTATTTCAAAATGGTTATAATTCGGCGTAGCGATCGTCACTGCTTCAAGTTCTGGGTCCGATAACATTTCTTTGTAATTCAAATATCTTCGTGCTTCCGGGATATTAAATTGTTCTCCCCTTCTCGCTAGTACCTCTTCATTGCAATCACAAATCGCCCATAGGATCGCCTCTTCATTCGCCAACAGACCGGAAATATGCATGTCTGCTATTCCACCTAAACCAATTACACCAATTTTCAGCTTTGCCAATTTCACCACCCTATCCTTTCTCAAAAAAATCTTCCACCTCTGTTTCATGCTATTAACGAAATTCTTCTATATATAGAAGAATTTAATTATGAAGGCAGCAATACCAAAAACCTAAACCGGGCAAGTTAACCTACGCGAGTTTGACAGCAAATGCCTCATAAGGCTGTAATTGTAGTTGCTTAAATTCCACGTTATCTCTAGAATAATTGCAAATAATCATTTCTTTGACCGGCCCCAGCTCTGGTAATTCCAGCTTCGTTATTTCTCCACTAAAATTGGCTGCTATTAACCAGGTCTGTTCTTCATACCTGCGGAGATACATAAATACTTGATCCGGCACGCCCGCCACTAGTTCAAAGTCACCCCATACAACGATTGGGTTATTCTTCCTTAGTTCAATCAATTTACGGTAGCAGTGAAAAACTGAATCTGGATTCTTCAGATTTGCTTCCATATTAATTTCCGTATAATTTGGATTCACATGTAACCATGGCACTCCTGTTGTAAATCCTCCGTTAGGACTACAATCCCACTGAATCGGGGTTCGACCATTATCTCTTCCCTTCACATTAATGGAATTAATAATATCTTCTTTGCTGTACCCTTGGGCAATCCGTTCATGGTACATATTAATGGTCTCAATATCTTGCGCTTCGCTGATATTCTGAATCGGATAATTGGTCATCCCGAGCTCTTCACCTTGATAAATGTAAGGTGTACCCTTCATCAAATGTAGAAGAATCGCGAACATCTTTGCGCTCTCTACTCGATATTGATTGTCGTCTCCCCAACGGGACACAATTCTCGGCAAATCATGATTGTTCCAGAACAGACTGTTCCAGCCCTCGTTTCCCAATTCAGTTTGCCATTTCGCCAGTACCCGTTTTAATTCGCTTACAGCCAAGGGCTTTAGATCCCACTTTTCTCCCCAATCCTGCTGATCCAGACCAATATGTTCAAATTGGAATACCATCGACAGCTCGTTACGGTCCGGATTGGAGTATAGCTTCGCCACTTCTGGAGTCGCTCCCCAAGTCTCTCCTACAGTCAGAACATCATGCTTTCCGAATGTCTCCCGGTTCATTTCTTGTAGATATTCATGAAGCTTCGGACCATTTCCTGTAATTTCCTGATCCGGTATTTTCCCGACCAGATCAATCACATCCATGCGGAATCCGCCAACGCCTTTATCCAGCCAGAAATTCATCATGTCCCATACCTCTTGCCGGACTTTACTGTTCTCCCAGTTCAAATCAGGCTGTCTGCGGCTGAACAAGTGCAAATAATATTGACCGCTCGCTTCGTCGAATTCCCAAGCTGATCCGCTAAATGTCGAACGCAGGGAATTGGGAACGCCGCCATCTACAGGATCCCGCCAGATATAATAATCTCTATAGGGATTGTCCTTTCCCTTACTTGCTTCAACGAACCAGGGATGCTCATCGGAGGTGTGATTAACAACCAAATCCATAATAATTCGAATGTTATGTAGCTTGGCTCTTTCGATTAAATCATCCATATCCTCCATGGTTCCGAATTCGGTCATAATATCCTGGTAGTCGCTGATATCATAGCCGTTATCGTCATTGGGTGATTTGTATACAGGACTAAGCCATATTGCAGTTATGCCGAGTTGCTTGAGATAGTCAAGTCTGTTGATAATTCCCCTGAGATCGCCGATTCCATCCCCGTTCGTGTCTTGAAAACTTCTAGGATAAATCTGATATATAACAGCTGTCTGCCACCATCTTGTATTATTCATATCACGCACTCCTATTCGCTTAATTTCACTACAACCATGGACCAAACCTCCAGAGACGGTAGAGTAAATCTGGCAGCTAGCCCTTGTCCATGAGGTACAATTTCATAATCCAAAAAACATACTTCTTGGTTATGATCATCAGGGCTGGCTGTGAAGATGCACTCAATCGGCTGTTCAATCAGCAATGTGCAGACAACTCCATCTTGAGTTTCAGGACGCTTTTTCTTGCCATGCTCCCAATAATCATCCTCAAGGCCAACAAGGTTAATTAGCTGTAAGATGTGATAACCTTGCATCCGTTTAATGATGGTCCATACGGAGCCAATATCTCCATTCGGTGCAAATGGCACTCTGCCTTCGAAGGTGATTTCGGTATTAACCCCTGCTGTATAGGTGTAAGACACATCTTCCAATTGCGTATTGTGTATCAAAGTACCAAACCGCACTATGAAATCATAGTAGCGTCTCACCTCAACGACAAATTCAGGCCGCATCACTGCATAATCGGGATAGTAAGGCATCGTCAGCATTCCATTATCCTCACCTAATAAGAGATGATATCCACCACTAGCAAATATAGATGCCATCGTTAGTAGCGCCCCGTTCTCAGCCCATTCCTTGTCATGTCCAGCTTTCGGGTAAAAAGAGGGAAGATAAGCGGAGAGGATAATCGGCTTGTCTTTATCCAATGATCTTGCATTATCGATAAGTCCTTTAAGCTCACGCAATCGGACTATTGGCGGCCATACTTCAATATAAAGTGCTTCCTGATCTGAAGATGCCGTTTTGCTAATGGGGTAATTACCCACATTATTGAATATGACCCCAGCCTCTGCTTTTATTTCCTTCACTGCCGCGCTGGTTCGATCAATAAGCGCCGGATAACATTCCGCCAGATCAACCAATTCTTCCCTTCCTTCGACCCTACGTATCCCTTTCTTTGGAAAACCGTATTGATCCATATGAATTCCATCAAATCCTACCTTTACTGCTTGACGGAATTGTTCAACAATATGATCAGTCCAAGGGGACCCTGGTGTAATGTCCATAATATAAAATAAGTCTATTAATTGAAACGGCTCACCTTGGCGATTATAAAGCCCCCATTCCGGCCGTGCTTGTAAAAAGTCCTTAAGGCTCGCGTATACAGCCCCATAGGCCAAGGCCGCCATCCCTTTATCGTGCAAGGCTGCCAATTTTTCACGAACAACTTTATAGGACATCATTCGACCCATCGGATCGAGAAATTCATCTTGATGCGGTACAAGATCATCATGTCGGTACATCCAATCATAGAACTGTATAACATTCAAATGGAATTTGTTCATACTTTCGACGTCACGTAATTCTTCGGATTCTTCCTTGCGAAAATCGCTTAAGAATCCATACCGAGGCGCCCGACTCCAATGATCGGCAATATCGTACGAAGTATAAGCTGTTGACACTGCAAATTTATCGTAAAAAACTGTAGCCTTGACCCCGTAACCAGCCCACTCGGTATCTTCAGTGAACAGGGGAATGCGCGCAATTTGTCTCAATCCTTTTTCCAGGCTGATCTCAAATGTTTCTTCAGCAACCTGCTTTTCTAATTTGTAGAACTCAACAACCAGTTCCAGATCCCTATCCTCTTGGGTCTCCAGCTCGACTATAATACTGCCTGCTTGGCCGGATTTGTACTGGGCTTGATCGGGATACATATCTATATAAGTCAGCATCGAATATTCCATATGAATACTCCACTCCTCTTCGCTGTATGATCCATTACAATCAAAAGGGGCATAACTAACGCATTATGCCCCTTTTGTCCGTCAGATCCGTTTAACAAATGAAATTATTGATCACACTCTGCTTATTTCTTGCCGTTTTCAGCCAGCCAAGCATCCAACTGCTTTTGCGCTTCCGCAATTACTTTGTCTGATCCCGCTGCTTTTTGTTTTTCCAGCATCTTAGGAAGAGCTTCTTCCGGATCGAGTTGGCCGGACTTCAACCCGTCAACAAAGGTTTTATTTGCGTTGTCGATCGAGATTAGTTCATTTTTGACCGGCTCCGGATCAAAGATAAATCCAAAAATCCGCGAAGGGTTTGCGGTAATCTGTTCGTTGAATTTCTCATAGTTCTGGTATTTATTCGGGTCTTCGCCTACACGTGTATAGTTAAGCATTTGATTGCCCACTTGCCACATAATATCATGGTAGTAGCCGACATTTTCTGTAGTTTTGCCTTCCGGCAGCGCAATTTGTCCGTCTTTAAGCACATAATGTGTTCCTTCAATACCGAAGTTGAAAAGGGTCAGAAGCTCCTTGTCCTTATAGAAAAGATTAAGCAGCATCATGGCGCGTTCCGGATCTTCAGAGCTTTTTGAAATCGCATACATGGTTGCCGTCATTTTTCCGGTCTGCAGACGGTCAATATTGAGCGGAATCTGCAGCATCTCGCGGCCCGCTTTAATCGAACCATTCGGTGAAACGGCAGCTTTGCCAATCTCCATATCAGCGATAATATCCATGTCAGTAACAAATGCAAATCCTTTACCTGCTTGAATTTTTTTCCAGGCATCCAGACCTGGTGTCAGTGCGTCCTTGTTAATATACCCCGCCTTGTACCATTTGTTGGTCAGCTTGGCAAGCTCCATATAACGTGGAGTAGTGAACGAGTTGATTACAGTATAGTCATCTTTTGCTGTTCCCACGGTGTTAATAACCGCAATGCTTGCAATGGAATCTAGATTCGTAGATGAATAGTAAGCTTCAAGCGGAAAGCTTGGCGCTACCAAAGGCGTAATCCCCGGTTCGTTCTCCTTGATTGTCTGCAGCATCGGTTCCAGATCTTCGACCTTTCCGGACTTCAAAACACTGAGATCAAAGTTGTATTTGTCCACCAACTCTTTGTTCAAATAAACTCCTTGTGTGCCGCCCAGCTCTTGGTGGGTATGGATACCGTACAGCTTGCCGCCGCGTTTAGCCGGATCATGATAATCCTTCTCAACAGCTTCGATATCCGGGCCGTATTTGGCGAGCAAATCATCAAGCGGCAGCAAGCCGCCCTTTGTCACCTGTTGCTGGAATCCGAGCCAATCCGCTGTAAACAGCAGATCCATTTTATCTCCGGAGGCCATCATCAGGTTTGTTTTATCGCTCCATGCGCCCCAGTCGATGGGATTCAGTTTGACCGTCATGTTCATTTCCGGATATGTTTTTTTCAGATAATCATTCATTGCATCCTGTACCAGCTGATTGTCATTCTGAGGCGCATCGGGGAATACCATTACGACTTCGTAAGGCTTCAATTCGGAGCTGGCCGTCCCCTCCGGCTGAGCTGTGCCCGCCGGAGAATTAGCAGCATTATTTCCGCCACAGCCGGTTGCCACAACTGAAGTCAGCACCAACGATGTCAGTACAACAGAACTCTTTTTCAACCACTTCATAAATAGTAGACCTCCCTGGAATACTTCTGTTTTTCTTTAAATCCTTTACTTGCATATACTAATCCAGCATTATGCTGGGATCAGCCTTTCACAGCGCCTACGGTAAGACCTTTTACGAAATACTTCTGCAGGAAAGGGAATACCAGCACCAACGGTCCGATTGCAATCATCGCCATCGCCATCCGAATGGATTCCAGCGGTGTTGTGACCTGTGCGGTGGAACTATAAGCCTTATTCGCAATCGTCTGCAGGAACGAAGCGTTCATTAAGGTTTTGGTCAATAGATATTGCAGAGAGAACAGTTTCTCATTCTGGATGAAGACCAGGCTTGTAAACCAGTCGTTCCAGTAGGATACGGTGGTGAATAGTCCAATTGTAGCCATTACAGGCAAGGACAGCGGCAGAATAATGCTGAAGTATGTCCGGAATTCACCTGCACCATCTATCTGGGAAGAATCAATCAGTGAAGGCGGTATACTGTTCGTGAAGAATGTCCGCATGATGATAACGTTAAAGCCGCCGATCAAACCCGGAATAATAAGGGCCATCAACGTATCCTGAACATGCAAGAACCGGGTGTAGATAAGATACCAGGGCAGCAAGCCTCCCGAGAACAACATCGTAATCAGGATGTAGAAGCTCAGCGCCCCCCTGAGCGGAAACTCTTTCCGCGACAGCGCATAGGCCATTGCCGAAGTCACAAACAAACTGATGACAACACCAATCAACGTTACCGAGGCAGAAACGCCATAAGCCCGCAATATTTTTTCGGCATCTTCAAACAAATACTGATAAGCGACAAGACTGAATTTGCCGGGCCAGAAGCTGTATCCATTAACAGTTACCCAGTCTTCATCAGCAACCGAGATCATGAACACAAGCCAAAACGGGATCAAGCAGGCAAGGCTGAACAAAGACAGGAAAATAATGATAAAGGGATTAGTTCGTTTTTTTTCCATGGTTTTCTCCTTTTAGAACAAAGCATTTTCTTTGCTGAATTTACGGACAATCAGGTTGACGGTAATGACAAGTGTAAAACCAACAACAGACTGCAGCAGCCCTGCCGAGGAGGCGAGTCCCGTATCGCCGGTAACCATTAACGCCCTGTATACATAGGTATCGATAACATCAGTTGTCTCTTTGATCATCCCGGATGCCATAGTTGCCTGATAGAACAGACCGAAATCGGCGTTGAAAATCCGGCCAATCGCCAGCAATGTCATGATGATAATGATCGGAGCAATCAGCGGAATCGTAATTTTCGTCATTTGCTTCCAGCGGCTGGCTCCATCAATGACGGCTGCTTCATAATATTCAGAGTCTATCCCGACAATGGCTGCGAGGTAAACTACGGCCGAGTAGCCCACACCCTTCCAGGTGTTGACAATGGTCAAAATATAAGGCCAATGCTGCGCTTCCGCATACCAGTTTCTAGGATCTATCCCGAAGGGCTCCAGAATAAATTTATTGATGAACCCCAGTTCCGGATTTAAAAATCCATAAACGATGTAGCCGACAATGACCATGGAAATAAAGTTAGGCAGGATCACTGTGCTCTGAAAGAATTTGGAGGCAAATTTATTCTTGACCTCGTTGAGGAGAAGGGCCAGCATCACTGCCAATATCGTATTGATAAGCAAAAAGCTAATGTTGTACAGCAATGTATTCCTAATGATCAGCCAAGCATCGTTTGAAGCAAACAGAAACTTAAAGTTGTCCAGTCCGATCCATTTGCTTCCCCATATCCCTGCCGTATAATTCAAGTCCTTGAAAGCCAAGAAAATACCGAACATGGGCAGATAGTTATTGATCAGCATCAACAGCACACCTGGCAGTGCCAGAACGATCAAGGCTCTGTACTTCCATATGGTTTTCCATTTTGAGTTGCGCTGCGAGATGCCAGATTGTGTCAGTGTTGCTTTTTCCGAAGCCATAGTTCCACACCTTCTTATTGGGTTATGGCTTTATTATAAGGAGATGCCAACAACTGCTCTGCCGTTTTTATAACCTCAGTCTAATCGTTTTGTGACTTTGCGATATTCCTGAGGATTGACGTCGAACTGCTTGCGGAACATTTTGGTGAAATGTGAAAAATTACTGTATCCTACCTGCTGCGCTATCGCGCTTACCGACATATCCGTGGTATCCAAAAGCTCGCGGGTGCGGTTCATCTTCACTGAGATCAGGAAATCAATGAGGTTCTGGCCGGTCTCTTTTTTGAACAGTCTGGAGAGATACGCCGGGTTCAATCCCACATAATCAGCGACGCTGACCCTGGAGATCTCTTCCTCTATATTCTGCTGGATGTAGCGAATGGACCGCTCAATTACACCGCCCTTTTCCTGCCGCTCGAATTCCGCCTCCATGACCGCCGATACAATCCCTTCTGCCCAATGCCTGTACTGAAGCAGTCCCCGTATGCGGGCGGTTGTCCAGTCTGTAAACAGGACTATGCTTCCCGCATTGATTCCTCTTACCTGCAAGAAGTGATATATAATCTGCAAGGTATCCTGATGCAAGGCGTCTAGATTTCTTCCCTGAAAGCAAGGATTGGCTTCCAGTTTCTCTGTCAGATTATGAATAAACTGCACAGCGGACTCACGCTTGCCATTCAGCATATAAGAGATCAAATCATTGAGCAGGATATCATCCGAATTAGGTGATAATAACATCTGGTCCTGTGGCATGTATAAAAGCACCGATTGTGTGCGAGAAATATTGTCACGCTCCATGATTTTTAAGCTTTCGCACATTCCCGGCAGCTCTTGAAGGGGTTTGAATGAGCCGACATAGCAGGTTACGATGCTGTAGAACAGCTCCCGGCAAGCTTTGATAAAACGTTTACCTATGTCCGTGAGCTGCTGAATTCTGAGCTTCCTAGTCGCCTGTTCTCCCATCGCGCCTTTGGCATACAGCAGAATGAACAAAACCCCGTTTTTGTCTGTGACGGCCTCCCCTTGATGCTCTTCTGTAAAAAATTCCTCCGCCGCTTTCTTCACGGCATATTCCATGATTTCCTGATCCCGCGGACTGAGCGGTTTAGACCACTCCTCAATACTGATCAGAATAGGAAGCACCAGATCGTCAGAATTTAACCCCACGCCAGCCTCCGCCAGCTCCCGGTCAACAAAATCCCCAAAAGACAGGATACTGCGGGACAACAAATCCTGCCAGAAACGTTCCACACGCTTCGGCTTTTCTTTTTGCCATAAATTTAGATACTTATGATACATTTGATTGTAGGACGCATACTCTTCCTTCTCACGGTTGGCTGCTATCATACCTGATACGACAGACAACAGCTCATCTGTGTCAACAGGCTTCAGCAAATAATCAAAACTCCCGAGGTTAACGGCTTTCTTGGCGTAGGAAAATTCGGAATGACAGGTCAGAAATATCGATTCCGTCCAGGGAGAATATTCCCTCACCCAGCCAACCAGTGAAAGCCCATCTTCATCCGGCATTTCAATATCGCAAATCAGCAATTCTATTCTGTGTTCATTCATAATCTCCCTGGCCTTGTCGGCTCTATTCGCCGTCAAGACCTCTTCAATCCCATACGCTTTCCATTCGCAGCAGTAGAGAAGCCCCTCCACAGCGAACTGTTCATCATCTACAATCAATAAACGCATCTCTCATCATTCTCCTTCCATATATTCAATGGGCAGGCTAAGCCGCACACGGAATCCGGACGGCTCATTTTCACTGAAGTGAATGTTGGCTTTGCCCTGATAGCGCATAGCCAATCTTTGTTTCACATTCCAGATACCAATGTGGCCGTCATCAGTTTCTGGCCTATAATCAGGTGAATTCAGCTCTTGTAGTTTTTGTTGAGTACTACCTCTTCCGTTATCCGAGATTTCAATAATCATTGTATCGGTGTTCTCTTCTGACTTGACTGCACAAATTTCCAGATAGAATGTTTCTGCTTTCAAACTTATGCCATGAAGCATGGCATTTTCTACAAAGGGCTGTACAATCAAGGACGGTATAGAAGCGAGGATAATGTCTTCATCTATTGTGATTTGAAAATCAAAAGACTGCTGGTATCGCATCTTTTGAATTTCAAGATAATTGCGGAGATGATCAAGCTCCTGTTCCAAAGTAATGCTGTTATCCTTTACCTGAAGCATGAATCGGAAATACTGCACCAGATGCCGTACTGTCTTTTTTACTAATTCAAAGCGTTTCAGATCGGCGAGTTGGAAAATGATATTGAGCGTATTTAGAAAAAAGTGAGGATTAATTTGCATTTGCAAATGCTTCATTTCCGCTTTTTGAGCATTTAGCCGTTCCTCATACACGTCAATTTTCAGATTTTGTATTTCTACAACCATGGTATTAAAGGCCTGATTCAGCGCTTGAAACTCTAACAAGTTAGAAGAAGGAAGCTGGGCTTCCATAGACCCTTTTCTGATGCGGTGAATGCCGCCCAACAAATTCAGAATCGGACGAATGACTATACGGCGAAAATAATATAAGTAAACCAGTAAAATGATCAAAATAAAGAAGGGCAGTACATTAATAATCATTTGGAATGTATTCAAGCCCTGGAGTAGCTCGGAATCGGGGATTACCACAGATAGATTGATCCCCAGGGTGGATGACTGGCTAGACACAACTAACCATTTCCGGCCATCATGCATATAAGAAAATGAAGAATTCTGATTCATCTTATCGTGTGGCAGCTTGAAGTCGTAGCCCATCGATTTCGAAGAACTGGTTAAGATATTTCCTTCATTATCCACAATAAGCACATCACCGCCTGATTGCAGGTTCAGATTGCCCAGCGGTGAACGCATAGAATCGATTCGGATGAGCGCGCCGATATAACTGGGATTGCTCAGGTTATTACCGACTGTCCGGTTTATATAGTAATCCCCAGCTATATTAACTATTGTCCATTTGTACCGGAGTGGTTCCATTTTATCTTCATTGTGAACCTTGCCCGTGATCCAGGCTCTGATTTCATCCATATATTCCTCCGTGTTCCCTAATACATTGGATAATGTCAACATATCATTGACGCCGGAGTACAGATAGAACATATCCACGCTATGATAATAGGCCTGATAGGCTTGATTTCTTTGCATAATTCCCATACGGGCAAAATAATAATCGGAATCTTTCAGCCCTGGACGGTTGAATTGAAGGAAATTCTCGTCATGATCAACAATATCTACCAGATTAATAGTTATATCCTCGAGACTTCTCTCCATCATTTTCAGATTGGAGTTGACCAAATTCTGATAGGATCTGGATACCTGAGCCAATACATTTTCCTTGGCATAGTATCCCCCTGCAAAAAGAACGGAAAGAAGCGGAATCGTTATAGCAGCAAACAGTTGAATAAGCCTTACACCGAGCGAATTTTTCTTATTTTTCATAATTCGTCCTTTCCGTTTGTTTGTTCCACAACAAAAAGAAAGGGCCACTATTGTGACCCCGACAGATTTGTTCCTTCTTCCTTCTGTTGTCACTCCCCGGTAATCCCTGTCTTGTCAATGCTCTCCACAAACCATCTTTGAACAATCAGATATAAGGTAACGAGCGGAATAATGGATAATAACGTTCCCGCAAAGGCCTTCGCCTCCGTAAAGTTCAAATTCGGATTTTGGTTGAAGTCTCCGCTTTGACTGGCTTTGACCGCAGCGCCGTAAGTGTTCTGTAGATCTCCGAGCAGCATCGGAACCGTCCGAATTTTGCCGTCCAGATAGAATGAAGTCAGAAAGGTCTCATTCCAATAGAGCGAGAAGGCATAGACGCCTACGATAATAAAGGCCGGCCCCGCCATAGGGATAGCGATTCTCCAGAACGTTCTAAATGCACCTGCCCCATCGATAAATGCCGCCTCTTCCAACGCCTTCGGAATCATTTTGAAGAACTGGAAGAAGATCAAAATAAACAAAGCCGCCTGCTCTCCCTGTCCGGTCAATGCCGGTATAATAAGCGCACCCAGATTCCCCTTCAGACCGAGCTCCATAAAAATCTGAAACCGCGGAATAAAAAACAAAGTCTTCGGGACGATATAGGTGAACAACAGCAGCAGCAACACGATATTTTTCCCTTTGAACTGGAAACGCGCTAGTCCGTAGCCCACTAGAGCGGAAGAAATGATTACACTTATTGTCGAAGCACCCGCCACCATAGTCGTTGTCAGGAATGAGCCGGGCAGCTGCAATGCCTTCCAGGTCATTTCATAGTTGAACGTATACATACTGCTCGGCAGCCATTTCACCGTGCTGTCGACCAAGTCCACGTTTGACATGAAGCTGGCCGATAACATATAAAGCAGCGGATACAGGAATATAAATCCGAAGATGGTCAGAATCGTATAGGTTGCCGCCTTATATACGAATCCGTCGCTGATCTGCATACCGAACAGAAACTTTTTGAGCGGAGGCGTGCGTCTTCCGATTTGCTGCTTCAATTGCTTATACGGCTTGATTTGGACCGGTTGTTGAGTCATTTGGCCACCCCCTCTTTGGAATTTCTGCTGCGGGTCGCAAAATATAGGATAAGTATGAGTGCGATTTGGATTAAGGAATACAGCAGGGATAGCGCGGAAGCATAGCCTTCACGTCTGGACCCGTCGAATTTGGACTCCATAATGATGGTATTGATCGGATTCAAATCAAAATTTGCCAGGAAAACCACCAGATAAATTACGCATATGCTTACCAGTGGATAAATGGTGGGCAAGGTAATCTTCCAGAAAGAAGTCCACGGCGATGCCCCGTCGATGGATGCCGCTTCGTACATATCCTTGCTGATTTTTTGCAGCGCCGCGAGGAAAATCAGGATTGGCACTGCACTATACCACATCAACTGCAGAATCAGCTCAAACAGATTCACAATCAGCAGCAAAGCTCCCTTAGATGGAATAATCGTCCCCAGCGTCTCAAGGATGAAGTGATTGGCAGTGATGGACATGCCTCCATATATGCTCATATTCTCAATCAGTTTCCCATTCAAAATAATAATTGGCAGGAAGAACATCAACCGGTAGATTGCCTTTCCCCTTATTTTCTGGTTAAGCAGCATCGACACAATAATGGACAGAGCAATAATAACCGGGACATACACTAATGTGCCGATAAAATAATTTTGTGCTTCAACGACAAAGTCTGGCTCCTCTAACAGGATTCGTTTGTAGTTCTCTATACCCACCCAATTGTATCTCCACCCGGACTTCGATCCGAAGGATACCTTGTAGAAGCTCATATAGATCGTTCTGTACAGCGGATAAGCGACAAAGGCTAGAAAACCGAGAATCCAGGGACTTATAAAGAGAACGCCCATTAAACCTTGCTTGGTTTTTATGCTCAATTTCATAGAATCACGAACCCTTTTGATTTAATTCTAACGTCTTGATAGCGATACTCTGTATCCTTGTAATTAATCACTATTTTGCGGCCGTTGTCGTACTCTACAAGGACAACACCGTCGTCAATGATCGTATGGTTGATCATTTCACTACCCATTACATTATTTAGAGCTTCACTAACAACCGAATAATAATTGTCAATACGGTCCTCCAGAGTCTTCAGCTGCGAGACATAGACATCACTTGAACCTGTCCGTTTGATCTCATACGTCGATTCACCTGTCAGTACAAACGAAGGGAATACCCCGAATTCAATCAGCTTAAGAATGGCCTCCGCATCATTGGATGAGAAGTTCATGTAAGGCGAATACATATCCATATAACCGCTCAGGACTAACGGCACCAATGGAACTGTAGCATCAATGAAAATCAGATTGGAGGATACGATCGACGTGTCGTAATAATCACTGGCATATTTGAACAGATAAGCATCAGGCATATACAGGCCTGTTTTAATTCCATTATCATTCAAATACTTCAGAGTCTTCTCAGTGTACGCCATTCCCTCATTCGCATAACCGACTGTTCCATGATCATAGTGAGTAAATGGACTATTCCCGAATCCGTCCAGGGCCAGTTCGCCGATCTTATATTTCTTGAATGCCTCCAGATCCCGTTCAGCGAGGAAGGAATAGTACTTAGGATTATTCAGATAATTATACTGTGCCTTGTTTTCATTCAGCACGCTCATATCCTTGCGGTTTAACTTGCTCGCCGTATATTTCGTCTTCTCGTACCAGGATCTCGCGTAGTCCACATAATGGCTGAACTTGATATCATTCACGGAGAAATAATCCACGGCTTCTTTAAACGCCTTGCTTCCGCCAAGCTGATTCATCATGGTGAAACGATAAGCCCACTCATCCTTGACGAACATCTTGAATGAAACACTCAGCTCTGAGTAACCCTTCTCCTTCAATTTCCTTACGAGCTCCTGCGCCTGTATATAGGTTGTTGCCGGCACGTTCTCCACGCCCAGTGTTCCCATCGCCAATTCATTATTGACGAAATCAATTTTCATCGGAACCTGGTCGTGTGTCCTCCCCTTATCTTGTTTCAGCAGCCCGTCTTGCTGGATCAGGAAGCTGCGGAAGCCCTTGGCTACCCCGACATAGTTCGATTGGTCGCCCTCCAGAAAAACATAGCGCTGCACCAGCTCAAACCGATTCGGCTCCTCCTGAAAGCTGAGAACAGATTGTTCCTGATTTGTCCGACTCTGCACCTGCGCATACTGTGTACGATAGGTATAAGTAAAATAGGACTGATAGAAATTCGTCTGCAAATCACGAGATACATAATTATAATTCGCATACCCCTCACCGCCCTCGGCAATCACAAGCAAGCCGGAGCGGCCTTCCTCATGAATAATGCCATAAATCGGCAGCGTTATCCGTTCAAGCGGCTTCACAACGGTACGCCTGGGTGTGAACTCCGGAGTATCTTCATATCCCGGATCCGGACCATAGACAGGTGCCGAATAGCCAGTCGCATACTTCGGAATTTCTCTCAGCTTCACAATAGCCCCGGCCCCATCAGGCAAGACGATATAACCGTTCTCTTTATGAGTAGCACTGCCAAAAAACGGATATGGAATAATCTCGCTTAGCCGGATGTCGTTGTTTCCCGGCTTGCCAAGCTTGGGGTTATATTCCTCGATACTTCTGCGCGGGACATGAATAATTAAATCTCCCTCTTGCAGTGCAACAACAAGGTCAAACTTGATCTTAGCCTTGGTGAAATCTATCGTTGCTGTAAAGCCCTCGTCCCTGTACTGGTAAGTCAGCTTCGCATTATCTCCCAATATAGTTCTTCGGCCGGAGGTGAATTTGTTATACGTGACAATGGAAATCCCGGATTTAATATAGGCTGCAACCTCATTGCTGTACTTGTTACCTTTCGTATTCACACTGACATCATAAGAGAACCACGTGCTGCCGTTGCACTTGTCCTTAACCGCTATGGCTGCCGTTTCTTCCTCCAGATAAAGCTCCAGCTTCTCGTTGCCGGCCACCATCCTGAAGGCAGCCGGAATTGGAGCGGCACTGCCGGCGGCAGCGCCGCTATTGAAGCAAGTCTGCTGTGCATTGTTCACAATAATATCTTTATAATCATTCTGGGCAGCGGCTATGCCGTATTCGACCTTCTGGCTGTCGCCAATTAAATAATTTATACCGAGTGCCGCTGCAATCAGAAGAACTATTCCGTATTTCAACCATCTCTTTACCATTTTTTGCTCGCCTCCGTAATCACGTCATACCCGAAATCAAGTAATTGACTGCCCAGCGAGTACAATACAAACAGGAACAATCCGATGATAAGCATCGTAAACGTACTCTTGAACACGACGTTAACCGTCTCTCCAACCTCATAGCTGTGAATGTCCTTGATCATAAAAAACATCAGAAAGGCAATCCATAGCATCATGGCCTGAATCGGCAAGTGATAGAAGACCGATTGTTCCAGCGTCAAGCCGTTGCTGAACAAAACAAGCGGAGGCAAAACAACCAGAATTGGACTCAGCGCATATGCCGTGGCATTATAGACATCCCTGAATCTACCTTCCCCATCGCTGATGGAGCAAATGAGATAATTGGAAACCATCCATAACACCGCAAGCCCGAAAATGATCCATAACTGATGAAGAAAGTACCCTTGTTTTTCAACAAACAGACCGCTGGTGTGATCATGATGCAGAATGAATACGGCGAATATCAGCATGTAGATCAGAGTGGCCGATTTTCTGGATACTCTGTTCTGATATTTAATTTGGTAGAATCCATCCAGCGGATGCCTCAGAAAGGTGAAGATGAACATCAGATCGCTAATGACTTTGACCTTGTAGATAACCTTCAGCCGATCCTTAATCTTGGTCCAATATTGATATTTCCGGTTCGTAAATTTATGGGCATATCCAATAATCAATAAACTAAGTAACAGTGCGAAAATAACATCCAGATGGTTCTGCAGCCAGGACTGGCGGATTTCCCAGAATGCTTCCGATACGCCTGCCTTGTACTGGGCATCCTTGAATTCTTCATAGGCCTCACCAGCCTCTCCATCCCGAAGGTAAGCCTCACCCAGACCAATTCGCGCCTTGTCAAAAGTTGAATTGTATTTCAACGTATATTCCCAAAGCTTCTGGCTCTTGGCGTACTCCCCGTTCTGATAGGCGTCCATTGCTTGATGTACCGCACTTGAGAATTCGGACGAACGGTAGATTTGGAGCAATTTCATCCCTTGATCGACTACGATCACTTCATCCGTCGAATTGGAGGCAATGCTTACAGGCCGATTCAGAAGCCCGAGGCGGCTGGAGTTGAAATCCTTCCCTCCGAACATAAAGAGCAGATTGCCATTGGCATCATATTCAAAGATCCAGCCATCCGAGCTCACGGAATAGACAGTGTTATGACCTCCAACCCATACACTTTCCATGGAATAGGTCCCGATGATACCATCTGGATAATAATTCGTTCCCGAGACATTGAACTTCTTGATCGGGTTAGATTCCACAGAAGATGTAACAGTGTAAATAAAGCCCTTCTTGTCAATCGCTAAATTGCTGGGAACGTCAGGAAGAACCTTCTCCAGTTTGTCTTTTTGAGTCTTGGTCAGAAGACTGGACCGCAATTGATCAAGAAAAGGAACCTTTAACGGATTCCCTCCAAAGAAAGTGATAAATTCTCCATCCCTGTTCAACATGATCAGACCGTTGACCGAGCCAGCGCTTCTTACGTAAATATTGCCTCTTAAATCAACCGCGATATGGGTCGGGCTAAAATCGTAGCCTTCAGTAAAAATCGGCGAATCCGGCTTGCTGATTTCCTTTTTGAATGCGAAAGAGGATTTGTCAAAGATATAAATCTGTCCTGCCCCGGCATCCACCACATAGATGGAATCCTTCGTTACAAATGTGCTTTGGACCGCGGAGAACTTATCACTTGTGAGTTCCTTGTAGAAGCGTAATTTCCCGTCCAAAACAAATACCTTGTTCAATGCGCTGTCCGTAATATATACGTAGTCTTGCTCATCCACAAACACATGCTCGGGCGTATCCAGTCTTTGCCCGTTGATTTCTCCAATCTGCGTGACTGGCGTATAGGCGTCCTGCGTCCGGATCGTATAACCTTCACTGTCACTGGTGTAAGTGAAGTAGGGAGCATCCGAGGCCGCATAAGCCTGTGACGTACTGAGAAACACCATGATCAGCGCAACCGTCACCAATTTCAGCGTTCTTTGCATTGTCCACTTTCCCATATCACTTAATCCCCGTATGAGCCATGGAATCCATGACCTTATTTTGTAAAATTATAAACAGTATCAGATTCGGCAGGAACATGACTAGTCCGGCTACGGCCGACAATCCCGCCCCAGCAACGATGTTCCCCGATTGCGCCACCAAGGTGTTCAAGTAGAAGGGCAGTGTGCGCAGAGATTCATCGTTCATGAAATTGGCAGAGCTCTCAGCATTGCCCCAGCTGGCCTGGAAGGTCAATATCGCGACAGTCACGAGGGCCGGCTTCACCATCGGCAGCATCACGCTCCAATATACTCGCCAGTTTCCTCCTCCATCCATTTTGGAGGCTTCAATCAGATCATCCGGAACCTGATCCATAAATTGCTTGAGCAAGAAAATACCGATTGGCATCGCCAGCATCGGGATAATGTGCGCGAAGTAGGTATTGAATACACCCATTTTCTCAATAATGAGAAAACGCGGAATCGCTACAGCGACCGGCACAAACATCAGAGCCAGCGTGTTAATCTTGTTAAAGGTTTCCTTGCCTTTGAAATGCAGCTTCGACAGTCCGAAGGCCGCCATGGAACTAATCGCTAACGTCGACAGAATAACAATCGTTGTCGTGAGGACACTGTTAAATACGTATCTGGATAACGGAAGTCCTGATTCCGCCGAAAAATGAAGCAGTAGACGGAAATTCTCAAAAGTCGGCTGGCTTACGAAAAACCTAGGCGGATACGCAAACAACTCCGTAAACGGTTTGAATGAATTATTAATGATAAACACAATCGGAAGGACCATAAATATGGACAACACAAGCAAAAATATATGAAAGCCCAGCTGGTCTTTATGCAGTTTATCGGGATTGAACTTGACCATTCTTCTCACCACACTAACGAAAGGATAAACACTATTTATTTATTCTCCGAACAGCTTGTAGCTGACCTTGTTGAATAAAATAACAATGCATAACAAAGCTACAGTAACCGCAGAGGCATAGCCCATCTCATAACGGACAAAACCGAAATCGTTGGCATGGTCAACGATCAGCCATCCAACGTATTGGGGGGGCGGTGTCCCTCCGCTAAGTGTAGCGGCCATCCCCGCTGCATTAAATGTGCCAATAATAGCCATCACTGCACCGAACAGCATTTGCGGCTTCATGGACGGAATCGTAATGTAGAATATCTCCTGCCAACGGTTGCGGATGCCATCAATATAAGCAGCCTCGTACATTGTCCTGTCAATATTGAGCAGACCAGCCAGCATCGCCAGAAAGCCTACACCCATGCTTCCCCAAAGCGCGATAAATATCATGATCGGCATCAGCAGCTCCGGAGACTGCAACCATTGCACCGGCTCCTGGACGATGTTCAGCTTCAGCAGCCAGTAGTTTAGATAGCCGGCCTGATCTCCGCTGAACAGCACTTTCCATACAACTGCCATCATGACAGGGCCTGTTATGGAAGGAGAATAGATAATAACGGTATACAGGGTTCTCATTCTGTGAGTCACCTGGGACAGCATCCATGCCAGCATAAAAGCCAGCATGTATCCGAAGGGCCCTACGATAATGCCGTACAGCAGCGTATTCGGCACCGCATTCTGGAGAAACACCGTATCACCTGTAAACAAGTCGATGTAATTCCGGAACCCGACAAATCTAGGGAATTCAACTGTATTAAAGTACGTAAATGACATCGCCGCGGCAATGACTACCGGAAGTACAATCAACAGCAAAAACAATATGGCATAAGGCATGATGAACAGATAAGGAGAATCTGCTACGCGTTTAAAGCGGCTTTCGGTTTTTCCGCTCAGGCCAGGCTTCAATTTCCGGTTAATCGGGGTGCTACTTTCCATTTTCTCTCACCCAATTCTCTACATTATCAATGGTCGGAACCTTATAGGGTTTGACCAATTTCCCGTCAGCAATGTACCCAAATTCCTTCAGCTTCCTTTCAAGCTCCCGGTTGATGGTTTTGACCGCATTATCCAGAGCCGTTCGCGGATTTTGCTTACTAAAGACGACCGCATTCCATGCATTGCTGATCTCACGTTCCACCACGTAATCGCCCGGGACCTTCCCGGTCGCTTGAATCCATTCCCACTGCTGCATGATCGCGTCCTTCGAATCGGAAGGCCATGCACTGTCGGCAAAGCCCTTCAAATTCGCAGTCATATAGAGGAACTTCTCTCCCAGGGTCGATTTGATATTGTAAGAGAACTCACTTTGCACATTTGCGCTTTCCCACCACCTGATAAACTCCCAAGCCGACTTTTTCTTGTCACTGTTCTTAAAAATGATGCTGGAGGAGCCGTACGTAGGATCCCAGCGTTCAATTACACCCGCATCATTTCTGACACCCGGAATCGGAAGAACTCCCCATTGTCCTGCAAGATCCGGTGCAGCATACTTCAATTGAATGTAGGTATTAGCATCGCCAATTCCTACTGGTGCCTTCCCGTTTCTGAAGTTTTGGAAGAATTCTGAGGTTGTAATCGGTACGTTATAGACCGTGAATAGGTCTGTCATGAATTCAAAACCCTTGTAGGCGCCTTCTTTGTTGATGGCGGTCTTACTTCCGGTTTCATCGTACAATTGCCCGCCAAACTGGTATAGAAATGGCGTCGTGGTATCGAATCCCTTAAAGGAATTATTTGATCCCAGCGGAGTATAGAAGTTCATATCATATTTCTGCAGCATTGGGACAAGGCCCGCTACATCCTCCCAGGTCTGCGGAGGCTCTTCACCCAGAAATTTTAGGATATCCTTCCGGTAGAATAACAGCTTGACATCCTGAGTTTCCGGAAATGCATAAACACCTTCATCGTAAATAAAAGGAATAAACGCTCCAGGATGGAACTCTTCAGCCAATTTGTAAAAACCGTCGTAACCCCTTAAATCCTCAATAATTCCCCGAATGGCCAATTCAAAGGGTTTGCCAAAGCTGACACCCATCGCTGCATCAGGGGTGCTGTTAGCCGCATTGGAGAGCACGATCTTGTTTTCGTCCGGCAATATGGACAGATTGATCTTGATTCCAGTAGCAGGCGTAAACTCCTCATCGATCATCCGCTGCATAATTTCTACATACAATCTGGACTGATTGACCCAAATCTCAACCGTGTCATCATCTATCTCTCCGGCCTTTGCATACCGGGGATTGCCAAAGGAATAGAAGAAAGCTTTAATATTCTCGACAGAGCTTGTAAGCAAGCCGGAATCTGCCTTGGGCAATTCCTCGCTGTTACCAACATAGATCTTGTCCAGATGCATCGGATTATACACCAGCATAGGCAGGACCGATTTAATCCGTCCGTAAGCGGAGGATTGGTCGCCCATAAATTTGCCCATGTAATGGGGCAGCTCATTCGAATCCCCAATAAATTCCTCCACCAATTGCTTGGCTACTTCAAGCTGTGACAGCGCAGGTAAATCCCTATTACCTGTCTCTTCGATCAGGGCGAGCTTCTGCTCCTCAAGCTTTGCAGAAATTCCTTCCAGATAGGTTGAGATTTCAGGAATATATTTTTGTATATTCCATTTCCTCTCTTTATCGATAAGCCCTCCTGTCAAGCGGTTAACGCTTTGGCTTGTGGAATCAATCATCTCAGCCGTTTTGAGCAGTTCATGATAAATATCTCTTATCCGAGTATTATCAATGGACAGCGACAGGATATGTTTCCCTTTTTCCAGATATATTTCATAAGGAACACCTTGTTCATCCTGAAGAGTTGCATTCGTCCAGCCGCTGGAATAGTCAAATGAATAAGACTTCAGTTCACTGAAGGGAACTTCTCCGTCAATTTCAATACGCCGGTGTGTCGGCATCCCGTTATTGGTATCTTGGGAATACTTGAAGGTCAGATGATAGAAGCCGCTTTCCTTAACCTCAAGCGGATAAGAGACCTTGTCACCGCTTTCTCCGAACGAATAACCATCCAGCACATTCAACAGCCGGTGTTTGTATGAATAGGGAGTAATGCTCGAATTACGGACATATTTGGCCCGAATGCTTTGTCTGCTTTTCACGGCGATATCTTCGGCTTCAATCGTCACAACAGGTTCTGAAACCGGCTTCTCTGCCCCATGTGCCGCCGCATATTCTTTATAAGAAAGCTCGGGACTGGCCGTATTGTTCAACCACGCCTTCCCGATCAGCACATATCCCTCCTTCAGCGTGAACGAAATGAGATTTTTGCCTTTGTTCAAATGGAATTTCATGGGCTCCGTATAAAAGAAGTTAGGATCAGAAAGTCCTTCATTCCGCCAGGACGCAGAGACCACCGACTTGGGAGTCAGTTCGTCCCCGTAACGGTCAACCTTGTGCTCCGTATTCTGTGTTTTCCAATCTATTGCGAGCTTCAGCTCATTCATTTCGTTATACTGCTTCTTGCCGTTGATCTCTACCTGGAGCTCAGGGTTTAAAGTAGACTGCTCTAAAATATAGTCGTCGAGCCAAATTTCATACAGACCCTCGTCCTGGACCTCTACTTCATAAGTCAGAACATCCTTTGGTGCAGCGTAAAGGACATCGCCGCCATAGCCTTCACTTCGCGAAGAACTATAGATTTGCCCGCCCTTGACAAGCTTCATTGGAATGCTCTCAGGCAGTATCGGAGTAGCAACCTGGTCTTTGGTCCACTGTTTGAGAACATTGTAGTAGTTACTGTCACCGCTTTTGTTGGTCATATAGGCCTCGACAGCCGCTATGCTCCGTTGAGATTCGGCTTGCGACAACACGGTTCGGGCATCGTTATCCGTTAAGCTGACGGCAAGTACTCCGGCAGCCACTGCAATGAATCCAAAACCGGCTATTACATACCCGATTTTTCCCTTGGTTTGCACTTGATCACAACCTTACATCGTCAAGTTTTACTAAAGTGACCATAACTACCGATCGGATTCCGCCTAACCGGTAGTTATGGGTATTGCAGTGTTTGTTTTATTTAGCGTTATACTCGCCCAGGTAATCATCAAGCGTTTTGTTCATCATTGAATCCCATTCCGCTGCGACATCACTGTACTTTTTGCCTTTGTCTCTGATCTGATTTCTGATTTCCCACGGGTTCAAGGTATCATAAGCTTTAACGACGCCCGGAAGCTGTCTCGGGTAAGGCACCGGATTGGACAGCATTTGCTGGAAGTCGACATTCTGGAATGCCTGGAAGTTAAAGATGGCCAATTCACTATCTTCCGGGAAGCCCTTAACCAGGGGGTGGTTCTTCAAGACTTCAGGATTGGTCGTAACCGGCCAGCCCTGAATGAAGTCCATCAGCTGATCCTCCGCCCGTATTGGCGCATCTTCGGGAAGACCCATATACTCGTCGATCAATGCCCAGCGGGATTTCAACCCCTCTTCACCGTAGGTCAGCCATTTAAGCAATTGATAGGCTGCTTCAGCTTTGACCGGATCTTCATCCAGTGCGCTGGACAAGCTTAATGTGTCATAATATCCATGCAGATCCGTGATGCCCCCCTCAGGTGCAGTCGGCATCGGGTAAATATCGATATCCATTTTCCGGGTTTTGATCATTTCATTCACATCCGTACTCAGTGAATACAGCCAGAAGTTTCCGACCGCTTCCAAACCGTCTGCCCAAGGGTTGGTAGATTCGCCAACCTTCTTCTTCCGGACATCTTCCGGCAAATCCCAGAACCATAAACCTTGTTTATCTTCCTTTGCGAACTGGTCTAGCCACATACCGTATTTCTTGCTGTTCGCGAAATCAAATCTCTTGGTTTCGGAGTTAAATCCTTTCCAGCCGTTTGGAATACCGTCAAAATAGTGTGGGCCATGGTCGATAAAACCGATGCCTCCCGGGAACACCGGATTATTTGGAGTAAGTTTGGCGACCTCCGAACGCAGATGTTCATAATCTGCATAGGTCCAGTTGTAAGGCGGTATAGCGATATTATTTTCCTTCAGCAGATTCAGGTTTACTGCAGGGAATTCGGACACAGACTGGAACGGAATCCCATAAATCCCCTTCCCGTCATACGTGGTCATAAAACTTTTCGCATTTTCAGAAATCCATTTGGACTCCGGGTCTTTGTCAAGATAGGATGTTAAATCTAGCGTAAGCTCACGGTCATAGGATTCGGCGGCCAGCGGCGAATAGAAAATATCGGGCAGCGTTCCCTCCATCGCTCTCGCCGTCAGAATTTCGAGTTCATCCGTATCTGACTGCTCAATGGCGAACTGGGAATCACGGACAACCGTGATGTTCGGATACTTCTCCATGAATTTGCGGATGTTCAAGAACATCGGGTTCGTATCATCATTTTCACCGTAGAAGCGCATGGCATAATCCAGTTCAATTTGCTTTTCCTGCCAGTCAGCTACGCCGTTTCCATCCTCGTCTGTCCAGTTCGTTTCGGCTTCCTGGCCTTCTGTATTCTGATTATTTCCACCATAGACTTCCGAGTTGTTTACATTTGCCGAGTTCGTGTTAGCGTTACCGGAGCAAGCGGATAGCAGAAGTGAGAAAACTAACATGATTGAAGAAACAACAGTTATTCTCTTTTTCATAAGACCCTCCATAATTTGCATATTGATTTCGTTGAAGCTTAAGCTCCATCATTCGTATTCGACGGTGATTAGATCCCAGTATTTTAGTTTCGGCAGTTGCAGGAATACGTTTCCATCCTTCTGCTCAAATTTCAGTATGATTGGGGAGCCCTGATAGTAATCAGGGGAAGCAAACATGACTTTGCTTACCTTCCGTTTCGCAGGGAAGACAACGTCTACCTTTTCAAGCTCGGGCGGTTCAGCTTGCTCCGCCTGATTGTCCTTCCACTCCATCGTTGTCGCACCGATGAAATTGATGAAATGAATAATATCAGTATCAGCCTTGTGCTTTGTGAACGACCAAATTCTCCCTTGTTCAGGTTGCGGTTTAATTTCAACGTCTGCCGACCCGGAGACCTTAAGCTCCAAATTCTTCAGGCCGTCCCGTAAAATGTTTTGGTAAGCTGTGAGGAAGTCGTAGTAACGAATCAGCTGTGCTTCAAGCTCAGGCGGCACAGACAAATTTTTGTTGGGGAAATATTCATTTGACAGCATATTTTCCCCAAGCTCCAGATGAGACCCGCCCGATGCAAATATCACTGCATCCGTCAGCAGCACGCCCGGTGTATTGAACATTCCCTGTCCGGATTTGGAATGCTCATAGTTCATATAAGCAGCTAGGACCGTATTTAATTTATTTCTGCCGGCGCGGTTATTGCTGTCAATAACCTCTTTCAGATCCCCATATTCAGGATAGGACCAGACCTCTGTATAGAGAAAATCAACAGGTGCCAATGCCGCCAGTAATCCTTGTCCGTACTGATCAACCGCATTCATGATATAATCGACGTCCAGCTCTTTTTTAGCTGCTTTTAGAAATGAAACGTAAGCTTGCGGAAGCTTGACGATCTGCCCCTCCGAATTATAGAGCGTTCCCCGGTCTCCCAATTGATCAACATGCCATCCGTCGAACGGCAAGTGCTCAAGCACTCCCTTTTCTTTCGCAATCAGATAGCTCTGCCATTCAGGATTGCTCGGGTCATACAGCATAATATCACTGATCCAGCCCGGAAGTGGATGCTTATCCTGATCAGTTAGGTCGCGGTCTTTAAACAACCCCCATTCCTTACTGACCCCGTCTTTGGCCGCATCCTCATAAGCGCCAAAAATGAGATTATAATTCATGGCCTTCATATTTCGGCTGTGGGCCAGATTGATATAGCTTTTCACTGTATTGAAGGAAATCTTCCTGCTCGCGATATCCTCCCATTCTTTCGCAGGTTTGCCGTCAAAGGTTTTGATCGGGTCATGATGCTTGTATTGCCAATCGTAGAATTGGATTCCATTAATATGGAATCTGTTCAAGCGTTCAATGACTTTCTCCACTTGTCCCTGACCCATACTCGGGAAATCAGACAAGTAACCATAACGCGGAAATTTGCTCCAATCCGAGGAAACGTCAACCGCAATATTCATCTGATCTGTAATCTTGTTATCTCGGGACACAAAAACTTCCACCATGTATCCTTTATAGTCTTCCTTGGGTGGAGTCCAGCTCCAGGAGGCCTGACCTTCATCCGTTTTCACCTTTTGACTGCCAATCTTCTCACCTAAATGCCGGTACTGGATGATCAGCTCCGCCTTAGGCGCCGGCGAACTCAACTGGAGGGAGAAGCTCACAGATTCACCGGGTTTATAGTTGGCCTTATCTGTTGTTAAAGCCTTCACCCCTCCTTGACTTACCACTTGCACAGCGGAAATTTCACTGATCGGCCTGCATCCAGATACTGCGAGCGTCATGAAGCAGGCCAGCAAAATTCGGGAGTGTTTCACTTTCGCCAGATGCAATTTCATCCATTTAAACACCTCTCATATTAATAAAGGAATACTGCTGCAGCCGCAAAACAGCTTTGCAATCGCTTTCAATTCAATTCGATTCCTATATATTAAGGATACAAGGAAAGGACGGATTCCTAAGATAGGAATCCGTCCCGAGATAAGGTGGATAAATGATTAGTGCCAGACGACATTCCCCCTCCTGATGAGCGACGTATGTCTACCTTCAGATCCTCTTAAGGGGATATTGCCTTTGCTATCCCATCGGTAATCTGCTCGCCTCCCTGGAGCTTCCAATTTTGGACCCACTGATCGAACGTTTCCAGCGGAACCACCCCCATAATGATTTGTGTAAACACATCCATCTCCTCATCCGCAAGATACTTCCATTGTTTCGCGAAAGAATTCCCGCCTTCATTGTAGATGCTGTAAACCTTGTTCAAATTCGGATCATACAGGTTCTTTCCTCCGACCAGCAAGGAATAGGCACGTCTGAAATTACCGTCCCGTAGATTCCAATATTGAATATCGGTGTTATCGTAAGGAGGCCGTTTGACATTATAAATAGTTTCCAGATCACTTGCCAGCATCGGATACTCTTCCTTCCCCTGAAAATTGCCCGCCTCCTGCCTTCCGGCCATCACGTCTTGAATAGTTCTTACCGAAAAGGCAATTTCATCCCGTGGTACGAGCATATTCTGTAAAGGTTGAAAAACATCCCCATATTTCTCCCTGTCTCTCAATGTCAAGTTCGCAATTTTGATAATAGCCTCAGGATGTTCATAGCCCTTGCGCACAACAATATAAGATTGCGTCGGCCGGAATATCTTCACATTAAATTTGCCTGCGGTATCAAGTGGCAAGGCGTAAGCCTGCCAGTTCGCCCGCGGATTATTCTTCAGCGCTTCCGGGATTGGCCAATCTCCCCCGAAGGAAGGAGCGAAGAATATGCCTGCCTTACCCTCGATCACGACCTCCGCCTCCGTCTCACGGATTCCCATTTCACGATCAATCAGCCCCTTGGCATACAGCTCACGAAGTGCGGCCAGCGCAGTTCGGGTTTCCGGCTGAATCGATCCGTAAACTGGCATTCCGTTCTTACCTTTCAGCCAAAAACCCGGGTATGAATCATAGGCAGAGAATATTGGATTCAGGTTAAAACTTCCTGGCCCTGCATTGTATTCGTCATAAAGGGAAGTTCCAGCGGCAATGCCGATTGTGTCCTTTTGCCCATTGCCATCAGGATCTTGTTCAACAAACGCCTTCGCTACACTCTCCAATTCTTTCATTGTGGATGGAGGTGCCAATCCCAATCTGTCCAGCCAATCTTTCCGTATCCACATCATGCTAAAATCTTCAGGATTAGCTGAAGGTAAAGCAAGCATTTTTCCGTTTATCATAACGTCTTCCTTTAGTCCCGCGTTAGTGCCTTCAATAATGCGTTTCATGATCGGTGAGGCGTACTCCTCATAAGCTTTTGTCAGATCCTCCAGTTCATCCGCCTCAACCATTTGATTAAATTGATAGGGAGAAACCACCATTGCATCAGGAAGCACATTACTGGAAATCGCCAAGTCAATTCTTTGATCCATATTCTCATGTGTAGCAAACCAGTCGATATGGATATCCACATTCAACTTGGCTTTAATTGTCTTAATCCACGGATTATTAGCGGGGGTTTCCCCTGTATATGACTTGTAGTTGGGATCAACTCCCATTACGATATTCAGCGTAGTCGGTACTTCGTATTTCTCGAACGCTGGATCCTCCCCCCTTTCCTTGATGATATCGGTTTTGTTCTGACTGCAAGCGGATACAGATAATATTAGCGATATGAGTAACAGAATCATTAAACTTCTTTTCAGCATGCGGTCCTCCTTAAACACAACGATTTATTGGGGAATACGTTTACGAACCCGATATTCACTCGGAAGTAGTCCGGTTAAATCGCGAAAGGTGCGGCTGAAATATTTTTCATCCGTATATCCAGTATGCTCGGCAATCCATTGAATCGTATTGTTCGTATGCACCAGATACTGCTTCGCCTTTTCCATCCGTAATTCACGAACGTAATCCTTGAAAGTACGTCCAATGATATCTTTAAAGCACTGACTAAAATAACTCCGGCTCATATTCATTTCTTTCGCCACCTCGGCAGAGGTCAACGGTTGATCCAATCTCATCCGCACCTTTTTCTCCGCTTTCAGCACACAGTTGACAATCTCCGGGGAGTAATTAGTTTGAAGCGCTGTGTACCGAATCATTGTGCGGGTATCCTCCAGCCATCGCTCAATCTGAAACCAGGAATGAAGTGTCTCATCAAGCTTGATCTTTCCAAACACCGTTCCGGCAAAAGCTCTGTTCCATTCGTTAACAAAAGAATATAATAAACCGATCAGTCGCGTTTGCGGTATACGAAGCATCTTTAATTGTATTAAAAGCCGCTGGAACAATACATCATCGTAAAGCCACTCCCCAGACAACAACAGTTCCTTCGGTTCTTCCAGTTGATCTCCTACTCCCCGATTCTGTTCATACAGATCGTCATAATTCTTATTAATGCACACCGACAGAATCGTGTTGTCGGGATTATATTCATAGAATAACTCTCTTTCCGTAAAGCTTCTAACCCATCGCTGAACTTGAGTCAATGTGAATTGTTGCAGATCCGACAATTGAATTAGCACAACGTTCTGCAACAAACGGATACGTTTTGATAGTTCATCAAATAGATCGCGCTCATTTCCATTTAAAGCAAGCACTAACCAGTTGTTTCGATCCACTTCAACCACCTTGATATCAGGGATATATTTCAATTCCTCGGCCCAGTCTTTTAAATCCTTGTGATCAAGAACCACGACGGAATATCCTTGCTCCAATGCCCCATCTTGGTGGACTATTCCTTGACGTGCTTGCCCTTGTATTCTGTCGGCAATTCTTCCGAGCATGTCTTCAAGCTGCTCCTTCTCTAAATCTAGATCGACCTTGGAAATATAATCTATAGCCCCAAGCCGAAGCGCCTCTTGCACATATTCAAAATCCTGATGCACCGTAAGAACGACAACGTGAAGTTCTGAATAACGTTTGCGTAAAACCCGCATTAACTCAATGCCCGACATGACTGGCATGCCTAAGTCAGTCAATACTAAATCAACAGAATGAGACTCTAAAAACTGGAGGGCCTTTTCCCCATTGCTCGCCTCACCAACAACCTTCATATCAAATTGCTGCCATGGCATCATTGAAATTAGTCCTTTACGGACCAATTTGTCATCATCCACAACAAGTACCTTAATCATGTTTATACTCTCTCCTCTTCTAGCGGTAGCGTTAGGAAAATACTAGTTCCTTTGCCTGGTTCGCTTTTAATCTCCAGCTTGGCCAGCTGACCATAACGGGATTCAATCGTCCGTTTAACGTAATTCATTCCGATTCCCATCCCTGACTTCTGTTGCTCTGATGTCTTGTTGGTCAACAGTTTTTGAATATGTTCATCGGACATTCCCACTCCATTGTCATGTACGGCAATCTCTATACCTTGGTTCAGCCTGACAATAACCAGGATGTATCCTTCATCGTCAAGCCCATGGTACAGAGAATTCTCAACGAGCGGTTGAAGGATAAACCGGGGTACCTCTTTTTTTAGCAAGACTTCGTCCACCTGGATACGGACATCGAATTGAAAATCATATCGAATTTGCTGCAGCGTCAAATACTGCTTAATAGCATTAATCTCTTCCTCGATGGTAGAAGGACGGCCTAATTTCCCCAGATTATAATATAATAATTTATTCAAAGCCTGGATGAGGCGGTCAATTTCATGCTGACCGTTCATAACCGCCAGCCAGTGTGCGGTATCTAAGGTATTCATCAAAAAATGGGGGTTGATTTGGTAGAGCAGCTTTTCCACTTCCAGATCAACGCGTTGCTTTTCTTTTTCCTTAACTTCGCCGAACAATTCCCAAATGTTTTTCTTCATATTTTGAAATTGTCGCAGTAAACTGTCGAATTCCGGGATCTTCGTTGACTTAAGAGTCACTTGATGCTCGGCGTGCGTCATCATCTTGATTTCGTTATGGAACAAATTAAGCGGCCTGTAGACCATTTTCCACAAGACCCAGGCCATGATTAATGCCACGCTAAGGAACACTAAAGAGAATAGAGAAATTTGAAGGAACCACCTGTTCTTTTCCCGGTTGAAATCCGCTTCCGCAAAAACTGAAATTGCGCTCCAACCTTGCTTACTCTTTTGTTGGAACCAGTAATAATCGTTGCTGTGGCCGGAATTTTTTCCTTTGTCAGATTCAGGGAAAAATGTTCCACTCTTGAACAGACGTGGAACTTCACTGTATATGATCCTCCCCTCCGCATCCAGAAGAATCAAGCGTGAAGAGTTGTTTTGTGCCTCCTCATTATCAAGCATGTTTTTCAATAATTGAAATCCTGATTCAATATAGACATACACATCATCCCGTCCGGGAAAATTCACTTTTCTAAGTACAGACAATACGTATTCATTATCAAGCCGGTTAAAACTTTCGTGCGGCCCGTAGTAAGTAATGCCATAAGATTGGGCAAAAAGAGGCAGTTTGTTGGGAGAAAAACTATACTTTACTGGGAAATTGGTGAAATGATAGGTTTGATCTTTATCAAAATAGTACATAGCAAGGCCGATCTCCGGATTAGTGAAGGTGATCAAATTCAATTTACTTTTGAACTGATGCTGCAATTTCATCCGACGAAACGGTTCCTCCGTCCGCATTAGCTCATCCAGTTCTTTCAGGATGGTGCCTTCGTAAGCAAACTGTTGCGAGATGTGATTAAGGCTACTGAGCGAGTTATCCAAGGATAAGGTCACTTGCTTAAGATTACTTTGGATACCTGTTTCAAGTTTATTGGTTAGAATCGAATTGATCGTATAATATGAGATCAAGCTGATAAAAACAAACGGAATCAACGAACTTATTAAATAAATGAAAAAAATCCTTTTCTTCAAAGTCATCTCAGGAACACCTTGTTTTCTATAGAATCGTAGTCAAGAGATATCAGTGTTTTCAATTCCCTTAGTAGATTGGTATAAAAGCTCTATCACTGAGAAATATACTATGTATGTAAAAGTAACTTATATCTCTGCAATAGATTTAGTGTATTATGACAGACTGGAAACGATACCTTTCCAGATTGTAACATACTAACTATAAGGAGTTGAACTAAGTCAATTAATATTTAGTTATAACTTTCAATTCAACACTTTTGAAAATTAAGGACCTAGATAAGATATTTACTGACCCTATTGTATTGCTCGTAGACCTTCTTTATCAGTCTCTTATCATCAAGGTTCTTCATTTCTGATCTCTCAATCTTTTCATACCATTCTGTCTCATGTCTTGCATCCAGATCTTCGAGCACTTTTTAGCACTTCTTTCTTCTACTTCACCGCTCGCTCTACCTGTTTTGTCGACATATTTTCTCTTAGTCCTCGCTGGTCACAAGTCCAAACTCTCCAAGTTCCCGATATTCTTCATCTAAGCCTTCAATTGAAGTCCGTCTGTTATTCCAAAACCACTTGTTTTTATTCATCTAGAACCACATAACAGAACAAAAAAGCAACTCCCTTGTTGGCAAGTCGCTTTTAATAAAATCTATAGTGAATCTTTAGTTATTATCTAAAATCCTAGCGCTTCGCCTTATAAAACTCATGATAAAGCTTCATCAGTGCCCTTTTCTCTATCCTTGAAACATAACTCCGCGAAATCCCAAGCTCCTTGGCAATTTCCCTCTGCGTCCGCTCTTCTCCACCTGTATCCAATCCAAACCGACCAACGACAACTTCTTTTTCCCTGTCATCCAATATATCGAGATTTCTATAAATCTTGCTCTTCTCAATCTTAAGATCGACCTCTTTAATGACATCATCAGCTTCAGAGCCAAGGATATCGATAAGTGTAATTTCATTACCTTCTTTGTCAGTCCCAATTGGGTCGTGCAGAGATACATCTTTACGAGTCTTCTTCAAGGATCTTAGGTGCATCAGAATTTCGTTTTCAATACAACGGGCAGCAAAAGTGGCCAGCTTTGTGCCTTTGTTCGGACGGTAGCTCTCGATGGCTTTAATCAGGCCGATCGTGCCGATGGAGATCAGATCCTCCATGTCTTCCCCAGTGTTATCAAATTTCTTTACTATATGGGCGACAAGTCTCAAATTGTGCTCGATAAGCAAATTTCGGGCTTTAGCATCCCCTTCAGCCATCATGCCTAAGTATTTGCTTTCCTCCTGCTCCGAGAGCGGCTGTGGAAATGCGTTGTTCCTTACGTAGGATACCAGCAACGTCAGTTCTTTGATTAGCAACGCGATCGTACTTAAGAATCCAGGCAACTTGGCGACACCTCCCGCACTTGTACAATGAAACCGATCTGTTAGCCTTACGGGTTCATGGTCATCTTATTGTATGTGGGTAGATGCCTAGAAGTGCATGTACGGGGGAAATTGTACAACTCCTATATTTTTGATTCATTTGCTTCGACAATGAAGCATCTGATCCCGCTGATAAATGGTGTATTGTCGGGATTTTAATAGATTAATAGAGCGTTTTGCAGACCAACTAACAGCTATTAATGTTGTACTTTTCATGTTGACTTTTCAACATATAGTGATTAAAATAAACAACGCACACTAAATATAGTATTAATATGATTTTTCAGTATTTTTAGCTTATCTATTCAATCTTTACAGTATTTAAAGTAGTTTTAATATATACAGGAGGAGAGACTCCATGCTAGTCGCATATGATTCGAAAACGGGAAACGTCAAACGCTTCATTGGTAAGCTTAAGCTGCCAGCTGTGCAGATTGAAGAGCATATGACCATTGATGAGCCCTACGTGCTTATTACATATACCACCGGCTTTGGACAGATTCCAGAGAAGGTGTCTATTTTTTTGAAGAACAATTATTCCAATTTGAAAGGCATCGCCGCCAGCGGCAACAAGAACTGGGGCGAGCTGTTCGCACATAGCGCAGACTTGATTGCAGATCGGTACAACGTACCGGTTATCGGTAAATTTGAGCTATCGGGCACATTTGGCGATGTAGAACGAATTAAACAGGAGGTGAGCCGAGTTGCGGCATATTGAACTAAACAACATGTTGATGAAGAGAGACGAAACTGGTTTCTTTCAATTGGATAAAGACCTTGAGGCAGTAGCCGAATTTATGCGGGATGTAGAACGGCGGAGCTTGGTTTTTGAGAATACAAAAGCCAAGGTTGATTATATGATTGAACAGGATTTCTACGAAAATTTTTACGAACAGTACAGCTTGGCTGAGATTGAAGAAGTCTACCAAATTACCCATTCTTACAACTTCAGCTTTCCATCCTATATGGCAGCTTCGAAGTTCTATACGGATTACGCTGTAAAAAGCAATGACCGCAAGCAATATCTGGAGCATTATCCGGACCGTGTGGCGGCAGTTGCCCTTCACCTAGGACGCGGGAACGCCGCTACTGCCGGCATGCTTGCCCGTTCGATGATGGAGCAGCGCCTGCAGCCAGCGACGCCTACCTTCTTGAATGCCGGCAAGAGCCGGCGCGGTGAGCTTGTCTCCTGCTTCCTGATCGAAATGGACGACTCGCTTAATTCGATCAACTATGTGCTCAATACCTGCATGCAGCTATCGAAGATCGGCGGTGGCGTGGCTGTCAACCTGTCCAAGCTCCGTTCCCGCGGAGAGACCATCAAGGGTGTCGAAGATGCGGCTAAGGGCATTATACCTGTGCTCAAGCTGATGGAAGACGGCTTCTCCTATGCTGACCAGATGGGTCAACGTAAAGGCTCTGGAGCCGCCTACTACAACATTTTTGGCTGGGATGTTCTTGAATTTCTCGACAGCAAGAAGATCAACGCCGACGAAAAAACAAGGCTCAAAACCCTGTCCATCGGCCTGATTATTCCAAATCGCTTCTATAAACTGGCGAAGGACAATGAACCGCTGCATGTATTTGCCCCTTACAGTGTGTACAAGGCCTACGGCACGCATCTTGATGACATGGATTTGGATGATATGTACGATAAGCTTTTAGCCGATCCTCGTGTCAAAAAGAGAAAAGCCATGAGCGCGCGGGATATGCTGACCAAAATCGCCATGATCCAGCTGGAATCTGGCTATCCATATATTATGAACAAGAGCAATGCCAATGCGGCCCATGCCCTGAAAAATGTCGGACAGATCAAAATGTCCAACCTCTGCACGGAAATCTTCCAGCTGCAGGAGACTTCAGAGAT
This sequence comes from Paenibacillus sp. FSL R5-0345, assembly GCF_000758585.1. Lineage (NCBI taxonomy): Bacteria > Bacillati > Bacillota > Bacilli > Caryophanales > Paenibacillaceae > Paenibacillus > Paenibacillus sp. FSL R5-0345. The sequence continues at coordinate 1,555,958 of NZ_CP009281.1, read as the reverse complement.
TAATGATTACGGGCAGGAGGATACCATCCGCCGTGATGTAAGCTGCAATCTGGCTTCTTTGAACATTGTCAACGTGATGGAGCATGGCAAAATCCGTGAATCGGTACATGAAGGTATGATCGCCCTGACCGCTGTCAGCGATATGACCAGCATCTCCAATGCCCCAGGCGTAGCCAAGGCCAATAAAGAGATGCACTCGGTCGGACTTGGCGTGATGAATCTTCACGGCTATCTGACCAAGAACAAGATTGCTTATGAGAGCGAACAGGCTCGCGATTTTGCCCGGACCTTTTTCATGACCATGAACTACCATTCCCTGGAGAAAAGCATGGAGATCGCTGCCGCAAGCGGCCACTCTTTCCATGGATTTGAGGCCTCTGATTATGCTACAGGAGTTTATTTTGAGCGTTATCTGACAACAGATTACCGCCCTGTAACGCCAAGAGTACAAGAGCTGTTCGGAGATATTTTCATCCCATCCCCTTCGGACTGGGAACAACTGCGGGATGCAGTAAAAGCAAATGGCCTGTACCATGCTTACCGATTGGCGATTGCGCCAACAGCCAGCATTTCCTATATTCAAAATGCCACTTCAAGCGTTATGCCTATTGTAGAGCAGATTGAAACACGGACATATGCCAATTCAACGACTTACTATCCGATGCCGTACCTGCGTCCAGATAATGTATTTTTCTATAAATCGGCTTACCAAATGGATCAGTTCAAGGTGATCGATCTGATCGCGGAAATTCAGCCCCATATCGACCAGGGCATCTCGACTGTTCTGCATGTGAACAGCGATGTATCAACCAGAGAACTGGCCCGCTCCTATCTGTATGCGGCGCATAAAGGCCTGAAGTCGCTGTATTACACCCGGACCAAAAAGCTGTCCGTCGAGGAATGCCTCACCTGCTCGATCTAACTGGAAGGCTATAGCCGCAGAAAAGGAGATTGCCATATTATGACCGCTATCCAAGCCGTAAACTGGAACCGTCCCGACGACGATTTCTCATTGATGTTCTGGAATCAGAACATTATGCAATTCTGGACGGACGATGAAATTCCATTATCCGATGATAAAATGTCCTGGCTCACGCTTAGTGAGCAAGAAAAGGACTCCTATATGAAAGTGCTCGGCGGCCTGACACTGCTGGATACGATTCAAGGCGGAGTAGGTATGCCGCAGATTATGGAGCATGTCGAAGGCCTTCAGCGCAAGGCTGTGCTTGGCTTTATGGGCATGATGGAACAGATCCACGCCAAATCGTACAGCAGCATTTTCACCACTTTGTCCTCCACGGAGGAGATTGACAGTGTATTCAGCTGGGTAGAAGAGAACCCATACCTGCAGTTCAAAGCGGAGACGATATCGCAATATTACAAAAAAATAGACTCACCCAAAGACCTATACCTTGCTATGGCAGCCTCCGTGCTGCTCGAGAGCTACTTGTTCTATAGCGGCTTCTTCTACCCGCTTTATCTGGCCGGCCAGGGCAAAATGACTTGCAGCGGTGAGATTATCGACCTTATTCTTCGGGATGAGAGCATCCATGGGGTATATGTCGGTGTACTGGCGCAGGAGATCTTTGACGGGCTTCCAGAGGACGAGCAACGCGAGCTTCACCAGCAGCTCGTTGACCTCCTTAGACTGCTGCATGAGAATGAAGAACGTTATACCGAGCAGATCTATGCTCCCATCGGACTAGTGGAAGAGGTTAAGACCTTCCTTAGATACAATGCCAATAAAGCTATGATGAATCTGGGCCATGATCCGCTATTCGACGAGGAAGAGATCAACCCGATAGTTCAGAATGGTATCAGTACCCACACTAAGCAGCATGACTTCTTCTCGAAAAAAGGCAACGGATATGTCCGGGCGCTTAACGTAGAGCCGCTAAAGGATGAAGATTTTCAATTTTAAATATAGATAAAGCAAAAAAGTGCGGAGAAAATTCTCCGCACTTTTTGCTAACTGTAATATTAGATTATTGCAAGCTTTTCAGGTATGTTCTAGCTTCTTCGTAGGTATCGTAAGCATCTGCAAAATCTCTACCAAAAATACGTTTCAATTGCATCTTCCAAATTGGGTTTTTAGTTACATAGGCCCATCCTGCTTGACCAGCTTCACTCGCCATCGCACCTGTAGGGGCTAGCATAGCTGCAACCTCAGGAGTAAGTACACTTTTAGAATCAGTTACATCAGTTGTTCCTGTAAATTTAGGTTTAACAAGCTTCATGATATTTTCAAAATCTTTCAGGTATCCTTGAACATCTTCAGCTGAAAAATCGATAGATACTACATCGATATGGTTCTCATTTTGGTTGTACTTAATTGTGTATGGCATAATTATTTTTCCTCCAAGTTTTAACGTTATTTTTTTAATAATAGAGATGAAATGTATGTAACTTCACAGACAAAAAATACCCGCCCCATGCTTTTTCAGGGCGACGACATCTACTTCCTGTATTGTTTTTATAACAACACCCTTTCTAGAATATTAACTAATACATATTACCTATATTATTATCGACAAATTTCTTTTTTTATTTATATTAAAATACAATTTTCTACAAATTCCAACATATTCATGGTCATATTTTCCTTAATTCATTCATTTTTGTGTATCTGCTGTCTCTTGCAACCATTCAATTTGCCAACATACGAAGAATCTGTTTTTTTAGACAACTAAAAAAGGCTCTGCGTGCGACTTCCGATTCCAATCCAGTCATCCTTCAGGTTTTTGGAATCAGAATACGCCGCAAAGCCTCTAATACTATATTTTAGTTGTTATATAAGTAAACAATCCGGAATTACTTTGTTGCGGAATAGCCCCCGTCAATCACATGTGCTGTACCTGTAATAAACGAAGCCTCATCACTTAGTAGGAAGCATGCAAACGCAGCTACTTCCTCAGGCGTACCGTATCTACCCAGAGCCGTTCCAGATGCGATAAGAGATTGAAGCATCTCTACATCATCAGACAACAGCTTTTCATATCTGTTCATGGTTGGTGTAGGGATAGGTCCTGGGCAAAGAGCATTTACTCTAATGTTACGGTGACCCACTTCTTTGGCAACCGATTTAGTCATCCCCACAATAGCATGTTTACTTGCTGAATAAGCTGCATCGTTGGCCATCCCGATAAAAATACCATGCAAAGAGGAGCAGTTTAGAACGGAAGCTCCAGATTTCATATGAGGTAATGTATAATGCAACATGTAGAATTGGCTAGTGAGATTTGTCTGAATCACTTTTTGAAACAACAACGGATCATAGTCTATAACATCCGTATTGTCTCCTGTAATTGCTGAGTTATTATATAGGCAATCAATTTTTCCATAAGCTGCTAATGTTTGATCTACGATATTTTTGCAGTCTGCTTCGAGAGAAACATCTGACCGAACAAACATCGCTTCCCCACCTAGAGCCTTAATTTCCTCAACTGTGTTAGCGCCGGCATCTGATCGATTGGCAACTACTACAGTACCGCCCTCTCTTGCTACTCTTAAGGCTGTAGCTTTTCCGATTCCGGTACCTGCACCTGTAATAATAACTACTTTGCTCTCAAATCTGTTGATACTCATAAGTGCACCACTTTCTTATGTCTTTTTCAGGAGGAGGATTCGAACCTCATAGACCCTAATATCGCCTGATTCAATATGAATTGGAACATTTTTGCAGAAAAATCGACAAAATTATCCTCTATATGACAACTTTATTGTATTTAATTGTATATAGCAATCAATATTTTAATCTACTTTTACAACAATTGAGAATTTATTTTTAATCGTCATAAAAAATACACCCCTTAGAATTCATCAGATAAACCAGAAGTTTTATCCAATGCTTATTCTAAGGGGTTTGATAATTTGTAAATCCGTCGTTGTTAATGAAACCATATTCCAAATAAATTATTTATTGGCTTATAGATAAAAATAATTAGAAACAACGGACTGGGGATGTTCAATTTCAACAACGAACAGAAGGTCGCGCCAAGACCCAAAATCCAAACTATAAAGTATATGCTAAGATCACGTACTCGGCGCTTTCGAATTAACTTAGGTAAATCAAGTGCCATACAACCTATAGCAATCACCAAAAAAAACAGTAATACCATTTCTCTCACTCCTTGATTTGTTCAAGAAAAGAATTATCGGTTAGACCAACGCGGTTAATAACTACTGAGGCACTATAATGGATGGGCAAGGATTTAAGGTAATCTCCGCCCTTCTTGTGCTGTAGCTTGGCCCATGCTTTAGGGCTGTCATGATAGATCGATTGTCCAAATCCCATAATATCAACGTTGAAGCGATTATTTACTTGCTCCACAGTGTATTGCATCCGCTCTACAATCCGTTCCTCTGTTTCCTTTTCCAAACGTCTTATGGTGCTTTCCGATTCCAAATTCTCTGTACTATGCACTTCTTCAATATTGCAAAGCGCCTTAACATTAAGGTAAATATGCGGCTCCCCATCAATAATTTTCACTTTGCGCTTGGTTGAAGCTTGGATCGCTTCGATAACAATGGGCTTTCCGTCTTCTCCTGCTATCGGGCCAGAATGTGCGGTTACCTTATCGTTGATATAATTGTAACCGATCGTTTCACCCTCGTTTAGCCAACCGATCAGTTTGTCTTTTCTGAACACAGCCACAGTATGGTATTCCAATCTCGCCTTTGGCATCGTTCGCTCTACATTGCTTTTTTCTTCCCCATCTTTTGGATTTCCCATCACTTCCACTCCGGTCAGTACAGGATTTTCACCTTGAGACAATAAATTTTCAATAAAATCATCTAGTGTGACGGCGACTGTTTTTGCTGAATCTTTATAAGAATTATCTAGGGAACTAAATAATTTGTTCGCTGGTAATTTATCCATAGGTGTAAGGACATTCAAGACATCACTGGCAGTAGTACCTCTGGCAACCAAAACGTAGAAATCCATACGTGGTTCCCGACTTCTTTTAAATACATCCAGTATCTCGCCCACTCCAGAGCGGGCAAGCTCCTCCCCAATAACCAACACCCGGATATGACCAAGATAACTTGTCCTGGAACTATCCAGATTCAACATACGCTGTGCATCATAAAACGTAGGTACCGTGAATTTATAAACAACCACAGGGACTCCAGTGCCTCCCCCTCCTCCAGTCGATTGTGAGGAAATCGCAGACGGAATAACGACCTGCATCGAAACTGTATAACCCTTTTCAGCCTTGTCAATCCCTATCCCCAGTACAAAGGCTACTTCATTCAGCTCCTTCCTTTCCCAACAACCACTTAGCACCAACGTAAATTGGAGAGCTATCATCAATTGGAGAACGCCTCTAACTAATTTTTTATTCATTTTTTTGATTCCTCATCACTGGTTCTACTTTGACGAAATAGGTTCTGCGTCTTGTTTTCGACGGGTCTTGTCTTTAGTAAAGGCCACGGAAAGCGAAAGATAGAATCCTTTAAGTCTTTGGAATTATAAGGCCCAAGCGGACTCATATAAGGCATTCCGAAAGAACGCAAGCTCGATAAATGCAACACGATGATAAAAATACCGAATAGAATCCCATATAATCCGATAAATCCGGCCAAACCTATTAGCACAAAACGGATCATCCGGGCAGCTATAGACATTCCTGTCTCCGGAATAACAAAACTAGAAATCGCTGTGAGCGATACAATAATGACCATTGCAGAAGAAATAAAACCCGCTGCAACTGCGGCTTGCCCAATCACCAACGTTCCGACAATGGATATCGCCTGTCCAATGTTTTTGGGTATCCGAACCCCAGCCTCCCGCAAAATCTCATATGTCATTTCCATGATCAGCGCCTCGACAAAAGCAGGAAAAGGAACACTCTCCCGCTGGGCAGCTAAACTAATTACAAGATTGGTCGGTATCATCTCCTGATGATACGTAGTAATTGCAACATATAATGAGGGAGCTAGCAAAGTAATAAAAAATGAAATAAAACGAACTAATCTCAGCAAAGTTCCAATATCAGCCCTTTGGTAATAATCCTCGGCAGACTGGAAAAACGCTACAAAAAATGTGGGAACCAGCAGCACAAAAGGAGTTCCATCGACAAGAATAGCCACTTTTCCTTCCAAGATACCCGCTGCAATTGTATCCGGACGATCACTGTTGTATACGGTAGGAAAAGGTGTCACTGCCGTCTCTTGAATAAACTCTTCAATATATCCACTCTCGAGGATACTATCCGTATCAATTTTATTCAGACGGCGTTTTACTTCTTGCACCAAATCCTTATTCGCGATGTTGCTTAGATACATAATAGATACGCTGGTTTGAGTCACCCTTCCGATCTGGACGGTTTCCAGCCATAAATGGCTATCTTTGATTTTCCGCCGAATCAGTGCCGTATTCGTCCGCAAATTCTCAGTGAATCCTTCCATGGGTCCCCGAACAACCGTTTGTGAGCTAGGCTCCCCTACATTACGATCTTCCCAGCCAGGTAAACCGATCCGGAGAGTGGTGGATGTCCCATCGAGCAGCAGCATTATACTACCGGACAATAATTCGTGTACAAATTGGCTGAAATCAACGATGACGGTTAGATCACCAGCTATTAATATTTGTTTCTTAATGATCTCAATTTTCTGCTCGGGCTCAAGCTTCCCTAGCTGTTCATAAGGAATATGTTCCTGCAAAGAATACAAAATTGAATTATGCAGAACCTGAGTATCCACAAGACCATCTATGTAAACCAAAGAAATATGAGTATTTTCTTCTATCTGTAACTCTTTTATCACTACATCAGAACTTTCGCCCAGCAATCCGTACAACTGATCAATATTGGTTTTCAATCGGTTTGATAGTCTGCCAGTCTCCGAACTCTTCATGATGCAGCCTCCACTTCTCTATAGATAGATGAGTATAGTTTGATGTTAATTATGATAATTATTCCTCCGGAATAAAAATCGGGTTGGCATAATTCTGGTATCTACAACCATACTAAAACTAGTCCAATAAATTTGAGGGGGTATATGAGTTTGGAGAAAGATAGAATTAGTACCAATCAAATGATTATACTCGGGCTATTCACATTTATTGGGGATATGGCGCTTGTGTATCCGGCATTAATGGTAGCAGGAGCGAAACAAGATGCATGGATCGCTGCTTTGATTAGTATTCCCTTGGGTCTTGCGAGCATAAAACTGTTGATTTACTTAGCAGATATTGAACCCAACAAGAATATTATCGAGCTTAGCCTACAAATTTTAGGAAAGTGGGTTGGAACTGCTGTAGCCTTGTTCTATCTAGTGTTCTTCCTGATTGCCGCTTCCACTTACATAAGAGAAATTGAAGATTTCATGTGTACACAGATTTACGAGAAAACACCCGGTGGTGTTATCCGTTTCATGGCTATTTTCCTACTGGTATATGGCGTAAGACTTGGTCTGGAAACATTGGGGCGGGCAGCTCAGCTTTTTTCCCTTTATTTGCAGTTTTTTTGATCGGTCTTCTGCTTCTGCTGACGCCCAATGTCAGAATGGAGCGTTTATACCCAATCATGAACACACCAGTGCCGGATATGCTCCATACTTTGATGTATGGTGTTTTTTATCCTTTTGGCGAATTGTGCGTGTTTCTTATGATATATCCTTATGCTCAGAAGAATAGCAAAACAAGCCGGGATATTTTCATAGCCCTGATCATCGGAGCTCTGGGACTTAACCTCATCTTATTTTTTTCACTTACCGTTCTTGGTGTTTACGCTTCTGAACATCAATTTTATGCCGCATACATTCTTGCTCAAAAAATTAATATTGCAAATTCTCTGCAACGTATCGAGGCGCTTATGGCTACAACATGGATTATCAGCACATACTTCAAAACTGCCATTTATTACTATGCTTTAACTTTAGGTACAGCCCAATTATTTAAACTCAAAAGTCACCGTCCTCTGATCATACCCACTGGATTTTTGTTATTTGGAATGTCACAACTGATTGCTAAAGACATCATTTTCTATGTAAAGGAAATCCCCACCTACTGGGTAGATTGGGATTTCACCTGTGCATTTGTTCTACCGCTTATGTTGCTTATTGTGTATCATTTCAAGAAACGTCATGCTGCCAAGGCTTAAATAACCTCTCTCCCTAAAATAAAAAAAGGACAGCTATTGGGCTGTCCTTTTGTTCATGAATTTCTTACACGCAGTAATGTTATTCCTTCTTATCCAAAGTAATCGACGATGGTGTTACATCCCGAATTGGCTCTTGAGCTACTTCAAAAGTTGATCCACAGCTCGGGCAAAAACGCGCCTCAATTGCCACATTGCCACCGCATGCTTTACATTGCTTCACATCGGACAAACCAGCAATTTGCGCAAGATTAACCTCAATCTCTGATTTCAGTTCAAGGATACGGGAAATATTCTTCTCGATCTGCTCACTCGGCAGTGGTCCTGCACCTTGGGTTACAGCTTCAAACAACAGTTTACCCATTACCTGATACTGCTGGTCAATGTCATTCTGCTTGCTGTTGTTCTGTAATTTCAATCGATTGATCTCCACCACTGTCTTTGCTTTATTCCCAGCCTCGCTTACGCCTGCCTTTACCTTGTTAAAAAAGCTCATATTCAGCCCCCAATTCCGTAGTAGTCATAATATAAGCATATTTCGACACCTTCACAAGTATTCCTTTCTTTATTGTACTTAACTTCAACCACAATTTGTAGTTCATCCACAATTATGAACTTATTTCCCCCGCCTTCCTGCGGGAACGAACCTCGACTCAGGTCTGGTAACAAAAACCGTCTTCAGGCTGTTTTGCCACATTCGAAAAGACTTTACAATGAGTACATAAGCAAGCGGGTAGCAAGATTCAATAACAATCACCCCCATAAGAGAGGATGACAATAATAAATGAAAAAATTATATCGATCCAGAAGTGATCAAAAAATTAGTGGTTTGTGTGGAGGACTTGCTCTTTGGTCAGGCATTGATGCCACAGTACTCCGTCTCGTGACCGTTGCTGCAGCACTTTTCAGCTTTGGTACAGTCCTTATCTTTTACATCATCGCCAGCATCATCGTCCCTAAAGAACCTTTTGGCAGCTTTTCAGATGGACCTGATTTCTACTAACAGACCGTCATTCATTCACAATCAAACATACTAAGGAGAGATAAAACATGAGTCTATTCAAAAGAATTTCCACCCTTACCAAAGCTGCCCTACACGAAGGTCTTAATAAATTAGAAAATCCGGTGCTGCTAACAGGACAGTATCTGCGCGATCTTGAGAACGAAATAGCTACTGCAGAACGCAATGAGCGTGATTTAAAGGTTACAGCGAGTGTATTGGAACGCCGTAAGCAAGAATATACTCAGTTGATAGAGCAAAGCGAAGCTGAAGCCGTTCAAGCGCTTGAGCAAGGAAATGAAGAAAGAGCACGTCTTGCACTCATCGCCAAGCTGCGGTATACAGAACAACTAGATGAAAGTATCAATAGTCAGGCACAAACTCAGCAATCCCTGGCAGAGCTGGAGATCAATATCGCTAGAGCTAAAGAAGAACGCGAACATCTTAAAGCGAAAAGAACCGAGCTTATCGCTCGCGCTCAGCAAGCTACAGAAACACTAAGCTCGGCTCCTCATAGCAACAGTGTAAAAGGACCAAATGTGGGTACCGCTTCACGCGGCTTCGAACGAATGGAAGAGAAAATTTTCGAATGGGAAGCTCTGGCGGAAAACTCCAAGTATAAATCCAACTCAGGCGCAGGCGTAGCTTCATCCATTGATCCCAACCTTCGTAGTGCCGTAGATGATGAAATTGAACGTATTCGCAACCGGAAAATGAATACTGACAAAAAATAAATATACTAACAAGCCCCTTATTTCTCAGCTACTGAGCTACATAAGGGGCTTGTTTTTTCTATTCCTCTTCATCCCTCGTATCATTTTTTTCGTTTCCGGATCTACACGATAAGACTCTGTGATTTTCTGCAAAGCCTTGTTATAGGTGAAATCATCTAAGTTGTTGGTTCTCAAATAATCTATCGTAGCCGCAGGCAACTTTACATAACACATTGAAAGCGCCCAAGAAACCGCCATTTTTACATAATATCCTTCATGTCTGACCTTATCGAGAAGTTGTAGAATCCGTCGGATGTATGCCTCTTCGATAAAAAAATTTAACATCATTACTACTGCAAATCGAATCTCATATTCTTTTTCAGATGAAAGATAAGGCACTATAAAGTCCCACATCTGCTCTTTATTCTTTCTCGTAAACTTCAGGCCAGTGCAAAAGCTATCGCATACCGACCAGTTATCGATTTTAGGAATAAAGTCCGCCATATAATGCAGAATCTCTTCAAGATCTGTCTTCACATAACCAAGCACCATCCCTTGCAGCATTATTTCTTCAAAATAATCAGACTCGGCTTGCTCCAAATAAGCTCTCCAGTCTCCCTTTGCAATGGTTTTGGCGAGCTTACGCAGCTCCGGTAGCCTGACCCCTATCACATTATCGATTGTGGGAAGTAAAGCCGCAGAAAACTTCTGGTAGTCCGCGTCAGCTAACTCCACGAGCTGTTCCTTTATTGTTTTGTCCATGAAAGTACTCCCTGCTTTTTAATTATTGAAATGAAATCTCCCACAAATATATGGAGGCTACTGAACCGAGTGGTGAGTACCGAAGACGGTATTGTTCAAATTGCTCTTTGGTAAGCGTATCAAGCCCATACAGCTTCATCATGCCACGACGGATAGCGATATCTCCCCAACTAACTACATCTGGACGCTCCATACAATTAATTAACATCATCTCTGCTGTCCACTTGCCAATGCCTTTTAGCTTCATGAGTTTTTGAATAACCTCTTGATCGGAAAATCCATATAACTCCTCCAGCTTAAAATCACCCTGCGCGACCAGATTAGAAATATCATGAATGCATAATGCCTTTTTCATCGTCATGCCGCAACCCTGTATCTCATCCGCTGTGTGTATAGATAGCTGCTGCGGAGTTATTTCTCCGAATTGAGACTGCATTCTTGTCCAGATGGTCCGAACGGCTTTGACTGATATTAGCTGACCCACTATGGCATAAATAAGCGCAGTGAAAAGATCCGGAATAATCACACGCTCCACTTTCCCCATCCGCGCTATCGCCGCACCTAGCACTGGGTCGACACTTCTTAGGTAATCCATTTCAACTTGCCCATATTCAAAAAATTTAGTAGTTACAGCGCTCAAAATATTACCTCCCGTATCTGAGCTTAATAATAATATACAACATCTATTTTGCAGTGTACGGATTCTTGAATAGGATAGCAAGATAACGAGACTATCAAGTCAATTCAATATATTGTTATAAACAAGAAAATTATGGTGATAAAACTGCATCTTTATATTAAACTATGCGTAGAATAGTTATCCAATATTCATAACATGTGGATTTTTTACACAAAAATACTTTTTTATCTTAGGGGGAATTGTAAAATGGCATTTTTAGTCGTAATTTGTTTTCTCGCTTTTATTACACTTGGAATCATTGGGATTGTCTCGGCAATACGTAAAAAACCTGCAAAGATTAAATTTCTTTTATCCCTGCTATCGTTCATTTTAATGATTGTATTTACAGTGGTTGGAGGAAATTCCGACTCAGATAAAACTCTTCAAACAGCAGATACGTCTAGAAAAACTTCGACAAACAGCAATGATAATTCAACTACTGTAAGTGCTGAAGTCCAAAATGATGCTGAACAGGTTAAGGCTGACGCAGAAGCAAAGGCTGCTGCAGAGGCGGAGGCAAAGAAAAAAGCAGATGCAGATGCTAAAGCTGATGCAGAGAAAAAAGAAAAAGAAGCTGCTGCTATCAAAGCCAAGCAAGATGCGGCTCTTGCACAAATGGTGAAAACTGTAGATGAAGTTGAAGGCATTACATGGTATCAAGATAAAGAAGCGCCAAAGTACATCAATGAAAATGGCATTTACGCTTATTTTGGAATCAAGGATGGACAAATAACTTCTGGGCTACGGTTAAAAATACAATACACCGGTGATAGCTGGATATTCATTAAGAATTACATCTTTAATATAGATGGTCAAAAATTTGAAATAAATCCTGGATTTATGGGAGCAGAAAGAGATATGAGCACGGATATTAATAGTCCGGGGGTTTGGGAATATCATGATGAAACACTCAACAAATCACAAATCAAGATGTTGACTCAGCTCATTGAATCCGAGAAAACCATTATGCGTCTTGAAGGAGATCAACGGAAAGAGGATAGAACCATCAGTGCAAGCCAAAAAGCAGCACTCAAACGGGTACTTGATGCTTACATCGCTGCTGGGGGAGAAGTATAGCGTTTAACTATAATTAATAACCACAGCCCTAAAAGCCATGACAATTCTATTATGTAGAATATCATGGCTTTTCTCTTGTACTTGTACTAGATTGTATTTATCATTTTACTACTTTAATATGAATGTATATATGATAGATAAGGAGCTTTACGAATGGACTTTATAGCAATTGACTTTGAAACGGCGAATTCCAGTCGATCCAGCGCCTGTGCTTTAGGACTCGTGGAAGTAAAAGATGGAAAGATAACAACAGAACATTCTTGGCTGATCGATCCCAAGCAGCGGTTTGACGGCATGAACATTTCAATACATGGCATCACCCCCTCCATGGTAATCGGTCAACCCACCTTCGATGAACTGTGGCCTACCGTTGAACCTTTGTTGCACGGGCAAATCGTCGTGGCACATAATGCCGCTTTTGATATGAGTGTACTGCGATATTGCCTCGATGGAATGTCCTTAAGCTATCCTAGCTTTCAATACTTATGTACATATTTATTAGGCAAAAAAATGCTGCCCGAGCTCCCCTCTCATAAGCTTAATGTAGTCTCCGAGCATTTCGGCATTCAGCTGAAGCACCATGACGCTCTCGATGACGCGCGCGCTGCAGCCTCGGTACTGTTAAGACTTATGGAGCAAGAATCACACCGTGATCCGCTTTCGCTCTCCAGCAGCCAAGGATATAATAGCGGAACTATGTTTGCTGGTGGGTACACTCCTTTTTCTGCTCGAAAGAGTAAACCGGCTAAGAGACCTGTGAACAAACAAAGAACGAACAACTTCTATTTGTAATAAAATGTTTCGTTATTCAGCAAAAAAACACCCAACCGACTCACTGCCGGTTGGGTGTTTGGATTTACAGGGAAGAACTATCAGCGATCAGTGAACATCCCATCGGTTCATCCTGATCACCAACCAAGATCAACACAACACACTAGATCTTCATCCGATAGACTGCTTTATTCTCCAGTCCTCTAATGAATGGCGTCCATTCTTCGGTTTCTGGTGTGGTATCCAGAGCATCCTCCACCATTTGCAGCTTCGCATCCATCGCGTCGATATGATGCAGAGCGACCGCTTCAGCCGTCTGCGGCTGAACAGGACTGCCCCATTCTCCCAAATTATGGTGTGACAATACGAGATGCTGTAACGCCAGAACCTTCTCCGAATTCAAATCAATATCTAAGCGGATAGCTGCCTCCGTAATCCAATTAGATGCCATCGAGATATGACCAATCAGCTTACCCTGTACGCTATATTCCGAGACAATTCCGAGCTGAGAGATCATCTCCTCCGGCTTCGCGATATCATGCAGAATAATTCCAGCCTTCATTAAATCTGGATTCAAGAACGGACGCTGCTTGCACAGAAAATCCCCGATCTCGAGCATACGAACCATATGATAAGCAAGTCCGGCAAAATAAGCATGGTGATGCGTCTTGGCAGCCGGATAATGCATCAATTTCTCTTCCACTTTGCTTACACAAAAGGAGACAATTGAGGCAATCTCCGGATCTGTGATGCTTGCCATAACCCCTTTAATCGTATGAATAAGGTCTACTGGACGAATAGGAGCGGAGCGAATAAAATCCGTTAGCGCAACGCCATCCTCATCGTTCACCAATCTGATTTTGGTTACTTTGATTTGCAATTTTTCACGATAAGTGTGCGCAATCCCACGAACCTTCACCAGTGCCATAGGAAAAAAAGTTTCTTTATCGGTTGTGCTGACATCCCAATATTTCGCGGACAATTGTCCACTGGAATCCCCCAAGACTAGGTCAAAATAATCCTTTGGAGGGGTACCGTTCGTTTGTTTGATCGCTAGCTCTCTTAAGAGATAAAAGCCAACAAATTCATCCTGTGGAGCGAGCTGTTTAATTTGTGTCATGTTGAAGCCTCCTATTAATAACAGGCTTTGTACCTGCTCTCTATATTAAACTTTAGACACTCACGTCCAAAATCCCTTTAAATCACTATACGATCTATTTTCATTTTTATGTACAGGTAGATAAAGGAGGTTACTCCACAGGCCATAATATGGCTCTAGAATAACCCCCTTTATAGATTAACTATTGATTGAAAATTGCTTATTTACCAGCGGATTCAAGCGCTGATTTAATAGCTTCTACCACTTTAGCAGATACTTCTTTCTCGGCATCATTATTTCCGAAGGCTGCTGCGCGATATCCATACTTGTGTAAGCTATAGCCTGTTGAAGTCGACTCAATCTCGCTCTTCACAGCCAGCTCAGCGTCAGTCAACTGGTTAACTGCTCTGGTGCTTCCGTTTTTATCTAGATAGTAAACGAGCATTTTAACAGGAACGCCATGTTCAACATACGTCATAACATTTACAAGCTTATCAGCACTTACACCAATGAAGATTCCATCGAAGTAAGCCGCTTTATTAGCTTCAACAATCTCAGCTTTCCCGTATGCTCTATCCACCGCAGTCTTAAGAGCTACACTACTGCTAGTTGCACCGGAAACTGCATCCACATCTTGAACAGCTTCTCTAGTACCTGCTGCAAGGATGCTAGTAGTCAATTGCGGAATTGCTTTTACCACTTCTGGGTAAGCTGCTTTACCTCTATCTACAAGATTCATTCCTACACGATATAAGGCAACGTTTACGATCTTACCGTTACGCAGTGTAACGTCTGCTCTGTTTGTTCCTTTATCATAGGCATCTCCAAATGCAGTGAAGGTTCCGTCTTTATAAGTACCTTGAACTTTGGATGCGTTGGTCAAAGCATCCGTCAGTGCAGCTTTAGCAGCTGCGGATAACTCTTCTTGACCTGTGATATCGGACATTTGTACACCTTTAGCAAGTAATCCTGAAGTAAGTGTACCTACCAGCGATTTTTGTTCTGCACTTAATTTGTCATCAGCAATCAGCTTGCCGTCAGTTCCAAACAAGCTTAGTTTAATGTTTGTGACTGCATCTGAAGCAACATCTACAAGCAATAACACTTTAGACTGGTTATCTACACCTGCAAATTTGCCGTCAAAATAATTAGCTTCACCAGGAACTTTCAGCGCTTTTTCAAAAGCTCTTTCTACAGCCTGGTTCCAACCGTGACTGCTTTCTGTAGCTCCGGAAATTCCATCAACCTTCTCATCATAATTAGCGAAGTAAGATCCGTTTCCGAGCAGCTTAGCTGTCATAGGAGCATTAGCTTTTACAACGTCAGCATAAGCCGTTGCACCTCTGTCAATTAGGTTGTTCCCAAGTCTGAACAGCTTCACATCCACTAGCTTACCATTGCGGATCACGATGTCAGCTCTTTCAACACCAACACTTCTTGCAGTTCCATAAGAAGAATAGAAACCGTCTACATAAGCAGAAGTATTGTCAATCTTAGCATTCTGCTCAGCATCCCAGAAAGCATTAGTCGCAGCTTTAAAGTCGGCTTCTAGTCCTGCGACAGGCTGCGCAGCTGTTCCTTTAGCCAGCAACGCTGGCGTTATAGCTGCAACTGCTGCAGATTGCTCAGCTGTGTAGGCCTTCTCATCCACGAAATCACCGGCACTGTTCAGCGGGTACACTTTAACAGCTGTGAGCTTATTGGATTCGTAGGTTGCAAATACTGCATATTTACCTGTAGGATCTATGCCCATATGAACACCATCAAAGTAAATTGCATCTGTATCTTTCACTGTTAGAGCTCTTTCAAACGCTCTGTCTACAGACAATTTCCATCCATTACTAGAGCGGGTAGCTCCCGAAACAGCGTCTACTGCTGCTGCTCCATCTCTTGTTTTTCCTAACAATTTATTCGTCATCAATCCATAAGCTTGCCATAAAGCGCTATAGTTGTTACGAGCATCTCTATCGATCAGCTTAGGGCTGGTTCTCAGGAGATCAATGCTAGTGATTTTTCCATCTTTAATTTCGATCTTAGCGCCTTCAGTACCTTTGGAGTATGCATCGCCATACGCTACGTAAACTCCATCTTGATATACATTTTCTTTAACTGTAACCGGCAATGTTGTTGGCTCAGGCTTAGCAGTCGCAGCAGGTGCTACTGTAGCAGCAGGTACTGTGGTTGCTGCTGGTGCAGCGGTTGCTTTTGGCGTTGTAGCTGGTTTAGCTGTTGCTTTTGGTGTTGCTGCCGGAGCCGCAGTTGCCTTTGGTGTTGCTGTTGCTTTTGGTGTTGCTTTTGGTGTTGCTACTGGTTTTGCCGTTGCTTTTGGTGTTGCTACTGGTTTTGCTGTTGCTGCTGGTTTTGCCGTTGGTTTGGCTGCTGGTGCTTCCGCTTCTTCAGAAGCTGCTGATACTGCATCCACCTTCAAGTTTAAAGCAGGCACATTAAGTGTGTAAGCAAATGGCGCTAACAATATTGCCGCGCTAACCGTTAAAGAAATTAGTTTTTTCAATAAAATTCTCCTTTACCAAATCCCCAGTGATATATAGCTTTTCTTAACTAAACTTACCTTTTACGGCGCCCCTTCTCTTCTTATGAAGCATTACTTCTCTCTTCATAAGAATTCATCCCCCCTCTCATGCCTTTGCGCTATCCATCACTTTCCAAAAAATAATGTCTAAAATCTATTCATTTCTTCCTTTTAACAAAAAGCCGCATAAAAAGGTGAAATAATTCACATATAATGTTAGAAAAGAATGAAGACGCTTTTTCAATCAATTTCTGGTTTGATACTACCAAACTTTTCCGTCATTCCTCTGTATCTAAAATCACATACCCTATAAGAAACATCACTATTTGCTCATAAATGTGATTTTCGATTATTTTTTCCAAACAAATACATCCCACTTCTTCTTCCCTATGTAAATAAAGTGATTTCGATTATTGTGAATCCAAGATTAGATGTGCTATTTTAGAACGATCTCTACCATGGGAAAGGAGTTCAAAGCTTTGAACAAACAACCG
This sequence comes from Paenibacillus sp. FSL R5-0345, assembly GCF_000758585.1. Classification (NCBI taxonomy): domain Bacteria; kingdom Bacillati; phylum Bacillota; class Bacilli; order Caryophanales; family Paenibacillaceae; genus Paenibacillus; species Paenibacillus sp. FSL R5-0345. The sequence continues at coordinate 1,538,731 of NZ_CP009281.1, read as the reverse complement.
CCTATTGGAGTTATACTCGCCCAAATCGGCACGCCTACAGCACCTACTGCAAAGGCGGTACGCCCTTATCTGAAACGTTTTTTATCCGATCGCCGAATCATAGATTATTCACCTCTGCTCTGGCAGCCTCTGCTGAGAGGTGTTATTCTGCGCACACGTCCACGCCGGTCGGCTGAGCTGTACAGACTAATATGGACTACAGAAGGATCACCCCTGCTCTCCCACTCATTAGCTCAGCAATCTGGTTTGCAAGCGCTTCTAGGCCCACGGTATCAAGTTGAGCTTGGCCTAGCGTATAGCGAACCAAGCATGGAACAAGCAATGAATAAATTGGAAGCTACCGGAGTCACACGCATCATCATTGTGCCTTTATTCCCTCAATATTCGTCCACTACGACGGCATCCGTATTCGATCAGGCGAGCTTCGCTGCACTAGGACGCCAAAGCTCCACTGGGCCGGTAACGAAGCGCCTTATTCCAGCTCTCAGATTTATGGATGCTTATTATAATGAACCTGGCTATATTTCAGCCATGAAGTCACATTTATTGCATCAAATGGAACTTCTGGGCTCGGAGCCTGATTATTTCGTACTGACCTTCCACGGGATCCCCAAACGGTATGCAGATACAGGTGATCCCTATCCAGAGCAATGTATGGAAACAGCACGCCTTCTCGCATCTGCTATGAATTGGGAGCCCGGGCGTTGGCAGGTTACTTTTCAATCGCGCTTCGGACGTGAAGAGTGGGTAGGTCCCTCTACAGCAGATGTTTTGGGAAAGCTAGCGGAACGCGGAATTCATAAACCTTTGATTTTCTCTCCAGGCCTTGTTACCGATTGTCTGGAAACGCTGCATGAGCTAGCAATAGAAGGGCGTGAACAATATGAGGCTGGAGGAGGACATGCTGAAGACTTCACTGCGGTCCCCTGCTTGAATAATCATGAGGACTGGCTTCATTTTCTGGCTCAGCATGTTGAACGAAACGCCATGGGCTGGTAATGCAAAAAACCGTCTTATCCGCAAATATTTTGCTGCAGATAAGACGGTTTACTATGTCAGTTTATAAGATTTAAGAACATGGATACTTATGCTGTAAGTTGCTTATATTTAGTAGTAAGTTCATGGAACCACTGCTTGTCCTGTAAGGTCAACGCAAAATCAATCAGCTCGGCAATCTCACTCGGCTGTAAATCAGCTGAATCATTAAACGATACTTCAGCCGTCGCCGTAGCTTCTCCATTCCCATTCTCTGCGTAATCATATGAGAAGCATATCTTGATATCACTATCCAGAAATTCGTTACGAAGGAAATACAACACCTCACACATTAACACAGGTCTAACATGATCATCAAAGACACATTCCATAACCTTTGCCCAATACTGCTGGTTGCTGAGGTGTAGCTTATCATTGGTTAAGAGATATTTCTCACCCTGAAAATCAGTGACAAATCTCAGCTCAAGCGGCTTCATTTTAAAAATAGCAGCCATTTGCTTCATGCTAATATTCAAAATATCTTGCGTTTCTAATCTGATCATCTCTCATGCACCTCGTCCCTCTTAGTTGGGTTACCTGAAACCTGATGATATCTATAATTTCGTTATATGCCAATAATGTAAAATTAACGCTATTCATTCGCTTTAATTTTTATCTAATTTAACATTATTATCGTCTGCTGACTACGCTTTATTAATATTTTTTCATTAATTCCCTAGAAAAATGTTTCAATCTTAATTCATCTGTTTAATATATATATTTTAAAAACCTTGCAGTTTCTTATTTACCCAACAAAAAAACTGTTCTGAATGGTCATAAACGACCTCAAAACAGTCTTTTGCTTAAGTATTATTCAGTTCACTTTAGTTAAACAAAAAGCGGCACTAACTGTATGCCTTCAGGCGAGATCCGAACGAGACCCTTATCTGTGATGCGTAGCGTCGGGATAACCGCCAATGCAAGCAGCGATAAGGTCATAAACGCATAATTCAAAGTACAACCTGCATCATATAGCGCTTTGCTGATCGCAGCTGATTTTGCGGCAGCTATTTCGAACGGTTCCGTGGACATTAGACCTGCAATAGCCAACGGAAATAATGTTTCTCCACTGGATGTGATCATACAGACACCACCCTGAGCATCCGCCACCGCATTGGCAGCTTTAGCCATTAGCTCATCATCATTGCCGATGACAAGTACATTATGACTATCATGCGCAACTGTCATCGCAATGGCAGCAGGCTCTTTAAATCCGATGCCTTCTACAACGGCCACTGATTTATTCCCTGTACCTTTATGACGTTCGAGCACAGCGATTTTGCACAAACCTTCTACGGCATTTACATTCAATTGACCTGCCACTACAGGTATCGGAACCATAAGCTCAATGGTCTCTACGTGATTTTCTCTTACTTTAATAACTCTTGTAGTAAGTTCACCTGTTTGAATTGGAGCTGTTATGATGAAGTCTTCTGAAGTAGGACGCTGTGGCAAATGGACCGATGCCAACACTTCCTCCGGATAAGTAAATTTAGCAAGCTCTGCTGTCATTACCCCGTTCTCCGCAACGACTACACCTGCGGCAATCGTCAGCACTACATTAATATCCGCCAAATTCCCGTCCAGCAGAATGATATCTGCAAAAGAACCCGGAGTAATAGAACCAATATCCCGCGCTAAACCGAAGCGTTCAGCAGTATTAATAGTAGCCATTTGGATACCCGTTATAGGCTTAACACCTTGAGCAATGGCATCACGCAAAACGAAATTCATATGACCTTCATCTCGCAAAGACTCTGAACTGCGGTCATCCGTTACCAGCATCATCCGGCGTGTATCAATTCCGTGTTCTGTATGAGCCGTAATTGTCTTAGCCACATCATGCCATGCTGAACCACGGCGCATTTTGGCATACATCCCCAATCGAACGCGCTCAATCACATCATCTGCAGTAACACATTCATGATCTCCAGTCACACCCGCCGCCGCATACACTGGCAGTCTCCAGTCGCTGGAAGGCCATGTGAAATGACCGTCTACAAATCTACCTGCTCGCAGCGTAGCTTGAATTTCTCCAAGCATTTTTTCATCGCCGTAAACAACGCCAGGGAAATTCATTACTTCTCCTAGAGCAATCACATCAGGTCCCCAAGTGAAAGCTTCTGCCACTTCTTCCGGCCCTATAGAGGCTCCCGTTGTTTCGAATTCCGCACCTGCCGCAGGCACACAAGAAGCCACCTGCATATAAGCAGCTAACGGCGTCCCCCGCATCTCTTCGAGCATCAATTGAATCCCCTTCAGCCCGAATACGTTAGCAATTTCATGGGCATCAAAGAAACCACCTGTTGTGCCCAGCGGCAGAACCGCACGGGAGAATTCAGTAACGGTCAGCTGTGTGCTCTCAATATGACAATGGCCATCAAGTAGTCCCGGAGCTATATACTTGCCGTTCGCCTCAATAACCTGTGTTCCTTCACCAATCATATGTGTCACATCTTTCCCAACATAAGCGATGCGTCCACCTTGCACACCAACAGACATTCCGTCTAAAATTTCACCAGAGCATACATTAACCAGCTTTCCACCTGTAATTACTAGTGTTGCCGGTTTGTCTCCTCTTGCCGTAGCCACAAGCTCAGGTACACAATCTGCTAAAGGCTTTCTTGTAAAAGTTGTCATCTTCATCTCTCCCCCGTCAGTATCCAAGTGCTTTCTTGATGTAGTGAATAGATTCATAATCATAGAGGATTGCTTAACCACCGGCTGTGTTAATATCATGGTTGGCATATCTGATATTGTACGAAAAAACGGCTCCGTCATCCCTGCAGATGATAGCCGTTTTCTTATTCCAAAGATTGTCCAACATGCTGGACATGCCCCCTGGTATGAACTCACCCGCCAGCATCTATTCCAACGATTATCTTACGTTTTCCTCATATACGTCAAGTGCCGCTTGAACACCAAGCCCGTAAGCAACTCCAAATCCGTGTCGTAGCAAAGCTGCTTCCAAAGCGCCAAGCAAACGCAGCACATTATTCGTACGGCAGCTAAAGCCCATCGTGCCGATGCGCCAGATCTTTCCTTTCAGAGCTCCAAAGGAACTGGCAATTTCAATGCCGAACCGATCCAGCAGCAGCGTGCGTACGGATTCCCCGTCTATGCCCTCAGGGATCAGCACACAGGTAACAACGCTAAGTTTGCAGGAAGGATCACCGTAAAGCGCAAGCCCCATTGCTGTTAATCCAGCTACAAGTGCTTTTTCATGGAGCAGATGTCTGGCGAATCTGGCCTCCAGTCCCTCCTCAAGCGCAATCCGCAGGCCTTCCCGCAGTGCATAGAGCATAGAGGTCATCTCTGTATGATGATTGAGACGTTGCGGGCTCCAATAATCCTGAAGCATGCCTAGATCGAAATAATTGCTGCGGACAAAAGACAACTCACCAAGCTGGGCATCGCTGGTTCTAATCCCACGCTCCACTCGCTTCCGGGTCATGAGCTTAGCTTCAGCGCGATCATTATACGTTATCGGTGCCATTCCGGAAGGGACGGACAGGCATTTCTGTGTACCTCCTACGACCACATCCAGCATCCAAGCATCCGTTTCGACAGGAATGCCCCCAAGAGTTGCAACTGCGTCAACTATGAAAAGAGCATCCATTCGGCGGCAGGCTCTGCCAATCTCCGCGAGTGGCTGCACCCGTCCTGTAGAAGTCTCACCATGCACCATCGCCACCACATTTGGCTTAAAAGTCTCCATAGCCGCTATTACTTCCTCCGGTTCAAACACGCTTCCCCATGGTTTTTCCAGAACGAATACCTCAGCACCACAACGTTCGGCAATCTCATGAAGCAGATGTCCAAAACGGCCAAAGATCGGAATCAGCACACGTTCTCCCGGTAGGATCAAGCTGACCATCACCGCCTCAATACCAGCGCGCGAGGTCCCGTCTATGGGGTAAGCCCAAGCATTCCGGGTAGCGAACAGCTCCCGCAGCATCTCCATCGTTTCATTCATCATATGGGTGAACTCTGGATCAAACTGCCCCAGTACCGGAAAAGACATCGCCCGCAGCACACGCGGATCAACCTCCACCGGACCCGGAGTCATAATGCAGCGCAGGGAAGGCGACAAATCTTCGTAACGCTTCATGATGATCTCTCCCTTCAAGTATAACCGGCTATGCCGCCCTTTAAGGGACGGGCTCCGTTTCAGCGAGAAATATAAGGATAAAGTATAGAGTAAAACATATACTTCCTTATATTTAAAAGTTCCATGAACTCTCTAATAAGCTAACTCATATAACATCGCAGTCAGCAGCTCAAGACCAGCAGCAAGCTGCTTGGGGGAGGTGTACTCTTCCGGTGAATGGCTGATACCGGATCGACTTGGCACAAAGATCATCGCAGTGGGGCAACGCGGTGCAAACAGCTGAGCATCATGACCCGCTCCACTTACCATCGTACGGTAGGTTTTACCCTGCTGCCGACAGATATTTTCCAGTGCTGTAGAGAGCTTCGTATCCATAGGTGCAGGGAGTGTATGAAGCACAGGTGTAACTTCTAAGGTTACTCCACGTTCTGCGGTGATTTCATAATATCGCGAAAAAAGCTTCGCACAGAAACACTCCAAATCGTCCTCTTCAATGTGACGGATATCTAGTGTAAATAAAACCTCACCCGGAATCACATTTGGTGTATTTGGATGCACCTCAAGCTTGCCTGATGTTGCTACAAGAGGTTCACCAGCCAATTTAGCAGCACCTTCTAGTACATACAGCATCTCTACCGCACTAGCCAGTGCATCCTGCCGCATCAACATCGGCGTTGTACCGGCATGATTAGCCACACCACTAACCTTGACCATGTAACGTCTCTGTCCAACAATACCCTGAACTACGCCTATCTGCGTGTCTGTTTTCTCCAGAATAATTCCCTGCTCGATATGCAGCTCCACAAACGCCCCAATATCATTTCTGGCTCCATTCCCTTCCGTTACACCTTGCAAAAAGCTAAATTCCTCCATTGCTGCCTGTAATGATATTCCATCAGCATCCTTACAGGTTGCGGCTTCACTTCCGTCATACCTTTCCGTGACATGACCCGAACCCCAATAAGCAAGTGGAAATCGGCTACCCTCTTCTTCACAAAATGATACAACCTCAAGCGTCCGCTTCGGCTGACCATAGTTCATCTGCAAAACTTGCAGCGCAACCATAGCAGCGGCGATCCCATAGGCTCCGTCATATTTTCCGCCATTGACCACGGTATCGATATGTGATCCGGTTAAAATAACCTTTTCCTCTGGACTGCGTCCACACAGGCGACCATATACATTCCCAACCTTATCTGTAGTAACCTTTAAGCCGAAACCAACCATTTTTTGCTGCAAAAAAATCTGCGCCTGTCTCCATTCCTTCGTATATAGTAATCTAGTAACTCCCGGCCCAGACGCGGTATATGCCCCCAGCTCCTCCAGCAGCTCCAGCAGTTTCTGGGTAGATGCTTGAACTCTGGAATCGTTCATAGACTATACTGCTCCTTCCTTATCCGCAGCCACTGTCCACCTTCCTCGGCAATCACTCCTTCTTCAGAAGTATAGACTACCTGCCCACGGCATATCGTAGCAGCTACCTTACAGGATAGCGTTCTTCCGATATATGGGCTGTGCTTGTGGCGATAGAACAAATCTTCAGCAGCCAGTGTATAGGTTGTGTTTGGATTCAGCAGTACGAAATCGGCATCCAGTCCTAGCGCTATAGTGCCTTTAAGATGCTCCAATCCAAAGCGTTTTGCGGGTTGCCCTGCAAGCAAGCGAGAGATTAATGTAACCGGCAAGCCCCGGACATTCACACCTTCATGGAACATAAGCTCAAGACTGCTTTGCGCTCCTGAGATTCCGCCCCAAGCCTCAAAAAAAGACAACTCCGCTTGCACCTTCAACTCCGTAGGACACGGAGAATGGTCTGAAGCGATCAGATCGATTTTGCCTTGGGCCAGCATCTCCCATAACTTCTCCTGCTCCAGCCCACTTCGCAGCGGAGGTGCACACTTGGCGACAGGTCCGAGAGTCTCCATATCTGTTTCTGTAAGGACCAGATAATGGGGACAGGTCTCAGCCGATACGTCCAGCCCTCGAAGCTTAGCCTCATGGATCTTCTCAATAGCGGCAGCAGTACTGATATGGACAAAATGCAACCGACATCCCGTCCGTTCACTATATAACAACGCCCTAGACACTGCCTCCAGCTCCGCCTCAGCAGGACGGCAAGCCGCAAAATCACGCGCACTGCTTCTGCCGTTTCGCACTGCATCTGCAGTCAACACTGCCGTGATAGCCTCACTTTCGGCATGAAGGGCGAGAATCCCGCCTAAAGCAGCAATTCGCTGCATCCCTTGATAAAGCGTATCCTCATCCACTTCGCGGAATCTTCCTTCGCCTTCCCCTCCGGGATTGGAGAGAAAGGCTTTAAATCCAGTGACACCAGCAGCTGCCAAGGCTTCCAAATCATCCAGATTCCCAGGAACGAGCCCTCCCCACAGCACATAATCAACCGCGGAATTACCAGCCGCAGCCTTCACCTTATGATGGAGTGCAGCCTCGTTCACCGTAGGCGGATTGCCGTTTAGCGGCATATCGGCATAGGTTGTGCAGCCGCCAGCTGCCAATGCCGCAGAACCGCTGCGAAAGCCTTCCCAATGTCCCAACCCCGGCTCATTAAAGTGCACATGCATATCGATCATCCCTGGAAGAACATAGTGCCCTTCGGCATCAATAACTTGGGTCAGCGGAGCAGTAGAAAGCCTCTCGCCCAATGCGACGATCCTTCCTTCTGATACAGCAATATCCAGCTTAAGCACCTGATCAGGCAGGACTACATTCCCATTCTTAATCACAAGTTCATAGGGCTCCTTCATGAGCTGCTACCTCCTCCGGTCATCAAACCTTCCCTAACTTCCTCGATACGTACTGTATCCACCAGGAGCAACTAACAAAGGTATATGGTAATGGTCTGTAGAGCTTCCAATGTGAAAACGAATAGGGATCTGTTCTAGAAAAAAAGGCATCGAGCTTACCGGACTCCCTATACCAACTGCCGGCTTCTCCACATCAGCACTACGATAGTAATCGCCGACCATAAACAACAGCTCATAGCAGCCTGCCTCCATCCCGTTCCCTTCCAGCAGCGGAGCATTTAGCCTCCCGTCACTGTTCGTAATCCCTTCACACAGAAGCTTGCTCATCCCCTCCGTTAGCTTCCAGAGCTGAAGTGTCAGGCCTGCAGCGGGAATCCCCCGCGACAGATCCAGCACATGGGTGGTAAGACGCCCGCTCATTACGCTGTTTCTCCAGCCAAATCTGCACGACTGACAGAAAACCCCTGGAAACCATAAGGTGGACGAGGTTCGGTGAACACTCCACCTTTGCTTTCTTCAGGTTCAACAATCGTTTCCCAAGTCCGGTTATTGGACTCAAATGAGACTGTAGCCAGCTGTGGAAAACGGGACAATACACGCAGACCAATTTGATAAATCAACGATTGGATCGAAGGACTGTTCAGTTCATGAAAAGCACTATGGGCGATGTCACGAATGTGCTCCGCAGCTACATATTGGCCTTGATCTCCATCCAAAGCATGCTCGACATCATTATAGGTCCAGTTAATATTCAGAAAAATATAAAGCGGACGGTCAAAGCTCTCCGGTAAAGTTGTATACTCATCACGGACAAATCCATAAAACGAGCTTCCGCTCACTTTTATAAGCTGTAAGTCCTTCAAACGGCATTCATGAGCGACAACCTCAGACCCATTGTCTCCACGTTTTACTGTCAGCGAAGCCGAATAGGATTCATTATTGGAGTGCCGCAGCACCAATTGACTCTGCTTAAGCCCTTCGCCTCCGGGGACCATTACCTGTTCAAAAGGCAACCGATCTGCGGACACAGAAACTGCAGTGACATGACTGTATCTATCCATAAACCGGCTGCTGAGAAGCTGCAGCAACCCTTCCGTTGTGCTGCCCGTGTAGTCGGCGGTATTGCGCAGGATGAAATTTTTCATGGAATCGGTGGCAACGACCATAGAATTATCCCCTTCTGAAAAAGAAGGGAGAAAGGCTTCGCCCGTAACGGCAAATGTAATATTATGCGCGAATATAATGTTATCGCAGCCCGTGAAGGAAGATTCGGGAACAGGGGTAACGGCCAGCGGTTTGGCATAGGTACGATAAGTTAGAACATCGCTTTTTCCATAAAACATTGTACGTCCGTTAATTGGTTCCAGCATGGCTGACATCCTCCCCGATTATGATGAATGAATGATTAAATCACTTAAGCGGAATTTTGTAATAAGGCCAATCTCAGAAAAAGCTTGAACCCATTCCTCCTGAGGTGAACGCTCTACCCGTGCTCCAATGGCACTGATGATGTCATCTTTGTTTTTGCCACGAACGGCTAGAATAAAAGGGAACTGAAATTTATCCGTATACTTTCTATTAAGATCGCTTAGTAGATTGAACTCTTCCATTGTTAGCCGATCTAGTCCAGCCCCCTGTTGCTCCGATGCCGACAAAGGTGTAACTTGAAGCCTAGTCGCCAGATCTGGGTGAGCTTTTAATAGCCCCTCCATTCGGCTACGATCAGCATTCAGTACGGTTTGCATCATTGTGCTATGGAGATGCTCTATTGAATGGAACGGGATCTGCTTATAAGCTTCCACTGCCACCCACGGCGAGTGTTCAAAAACCCCTCCCAGATGCTTCACAAACTCCGTTATGCTCATGGCATTTACTTCATCCAGTGTAAACTTGCATTCAGAAATGACCATCCACTCATCCCCCAATAGCTTTGTTAACCGCTCGCAAAATGCCTCCATATCCTGTACAGCGGCAAATGTTACCCGATAAAGCTTCTTCCACTTCGATCTGAGTAGGATGCGGGTTCTCATCCAGCAGGGCAACCACCGAGATGACCATCCCAGGTGTGCAATAACCGCATTGGAACCCGCCTTCTTCTAAAAAAGCACGCTGAACGGGATGTAGTCCCGCTTCACTAAGACCCTCAATCGTTGTAATTTCGGCACCTGAGCATTGATAGGCCATCACCAGACATGAATTCACAGGGCGTCCATCCACCAGCACCATACAGGCTCCGCAGCGGCCAATCTCACAAGAGCGCTTCGTTCCAGTCAGCGCCAAATCTTCACGAATAACATCTAAAAGCCGGCGAGAAGGGGGAATCTCGGTGGATATCGCTTTACCATTAAGGTGACATCTGAAGGTGAACCTCTCTTCTGTAAAAGCTTCTTCAAATGATGCTGGATCAAGATTCTCTTCATTTAGATTCGAATTCGGATTAGCGTTCCGCATGGATATTCACCGCCTTTTGTGGAATAAACGGTGTAGACTGCAACCATTCGGGATCAATGGGCAGCTTGGTTACCCGTTTCCCTACAGCCTGGAATATGGCTGATGCGACAGCCGGAGCTAAATTGACAGAACCCACCTCTCCGATACCGCGAGGACCGTACGTATCATGATCCGGCAAATCCTCTATCGGCTGCACTTGAATGCTGCCATTCATATCGGCAATGGTCGGCACCAAATAGGTGTCTAAATTTTTGGTGACATAGCTGCCGCCTGACATTACAGCATCCTCTGACAAGGTGAAGCCCACCGCCATACTGCTGCCACCTTCGATCTGCCCGAGGTACCCTTGTGGATTCGCCACCGGCCCCGCCGCTACCGTATGATATTGGTCCAGTACACGAACACGTCCTGTAAGCAGATTAACTTCCACCCGGACCGCAATGGCGGAATAGGTGTACAGGAAATGCGCCCCTACTCTTTTAAAAGGCGTGGTTGGATAAGTGAACTTCGTATTACAGACAATGGGTTCTGAAATCCTCTCTGCCAGATCCTTGTATGTCAGAAGCAGACCACCGTCTTCTTTCCAAATGCCGCCAGGGCCGAGCTTCATTTCATAGTCTTCCAGCTCTGGCTTTATTGTCGCAGCTGCCTGCAATACTCGAGAGGCAAAGTCTGGACGTAGCCGTTTGAGAGCCATCCACATCATGCTAGTTGATCGTGAAGCCGTACTAGATCCGCTATCAGGTACAACATCCGTATCGCCAATGACGATGCTTATGTCCTCTGCTGCCAAGCCAAACTGTTCAATCAGCATTTGTTCCATGGTTGCAATTAAACCCTGGCCAAACTCCTCGTAACCAAAAACCGCCTCAATCTTGCCCTCTAGAGTCAGAGACAACCGACCACCCGCCGGATCGGGGATGCCATAGCCAAGTCCTGCACCATGCATAGCTATCGCAGCACCCGTTCCGGTGACGATCCATGGTTCCACGAAGCCTGAGTCTTTGTCTGTATACGCTCCCTCAGTCATGAGAGGCGAATCAGCCAGCGCTTCCCACACCTGATAGGCTCCATCGGTCTGGGCAATCTCCTGACCTAATGGACCGAGATCACCGTATTTACGCAGATTGCGGCGGCGCATTTCCCACGGATCAATCTGTAATCGCTCTGCCAAACGATCGATTTGTCCTTCCAAAGCGAAAATCGCCTGATTGCCGCCAAACCCTCGGAATTCACCGGACACACCGTTATTGGTGTATACAGCGAAGCCTTCCACATCCACATGATCGATGATATAAGGGCCCATTACATGTTCTGTTGCGAAGTTAAGCACCTCCGCACCAAGCGTTGCGTAAGCTCCCGTATCCGAAATAATTCTGACCTGATGTGCCCTGATGATGCCTTCGTGGTCACAGCCAGTTTTCATGGTAATTTTCATGGGATGGCGTTTTAGTCCTGCACGTACCGATTCAGCTCTCGAATTATGAAGTCGCACCGGGCGGAGTGTTAGCATTGCAAGCAGTGCTCCGTATGGCTGTACATTCAGCTCGTCTTTTCCTCCAAAGGACCCGCCGATAGGACTCGAGATGACGCGGATATCTTCTTGAGGAATAGCCAGAATTCTGGATAGCTGCATCCGATCCATCAACCCATGTTGTGTAGCTGAATACACGGTAAGCCGTCCGTTATCTTCGGGGATAAACAATCCGCCTTCAGTCTCCATATAGGTGTGCATTTGGCGAGGCGTATAATACGTCTCCTCCACTATGTGGCAGCAATCCTTAAATTCAGCTTCCGGTTCCCCCTTACGGTATTCCGTATGATGAAGTACATTTCCCTCAGCATGCAGCAGGACTGCGTCCGACTTCATCGCCTCTTCCGGATTCTCCAGCAAGGGTAGAAGCTCATAATCCACTTCAATAAGGGATAGGGCATACTCCGCAATTTCATCCGTCTCAGCCGCTACTGCCGCAATCGCATCGCCGGTGTAACGCACACGTTCACTGCAAAACACCGGTTGATGCGGCAAAGCTATACCAAATCCATTAAGTCCGGGCACATCCTCGTGAGTAATAACAGCGTGTACACCCGGAACCTCCCTGGCCTTCTCAATTCGCACAGACAAAATACGGGCATGTGCCTGTTGACTGCGGAGCACGCGGCCGATTAACATTTCTTCCGCTCTCATGTCGGTCAAATACTGCAGCTTGCCGGATACCTTGCCCTCTCCGTCGGGCCGTGTACGCCAGCGGCTTCCGCTGGATTCCTTATTCAGCAGCATTTTCCCTCGCTCCTTTCATGGGGGTCTCACCTCTTAGCTCCGCCTATTCATAACCTTCCAAAGCTCAGCTACAAGCAGGTTTCCAGCTGTTTTTTTCTTGTAGAGCTCTGTGGCAAAAGGATCACCATACGTCTCGAAGCTGTTCTCAACCACTTCATATAGAGCAGGTAGCAGCGAGTCTGTATACACCTCATCTTCAAGCATAGCTTCAGCTCTACTTAACCGCTGCGGACGCCCCGTCCCCCCGCCTGCTGCGATACGAACCTCACGAAAACGGTGTTCAGTATCGATCCATGCGGATATCGCTACCGTTACAAGTGAAGGGGTGAAAGCCTCCCTTCGGCCAACCTTACGGAAAATTTCAAGTCTATCTGTTAATGGATTCTCTCGGCGAGCAGGTGATATGCGAATCTCAGCCACTAGATCTGCCGCAGGTTTCATCCCACTCCAGTGATTGTTTAGCCATTCTGTCAACGGTAATGACGTCATAAATTTACCGTCAAAGGAGATCAACTCAGCGTCATATACCAGTAATGCGGGTAGAATATCACCGAAGCCAGAAGCGATATTGCCACCAAGCGTGGCTAGATTACGCACCGACGGAGCAGCTATACAACGTGCGGCTTCTTGCAGCGCTGGAGCCACTGCCTGCAAATGCTCATTGCTGCGGCACTGAGAGAGCGGAACAAGAGCACCCAGAGACAAGTAGAATTCAGTTTGAGTAATATCAGCAAGACCTGAAATTTGCCGAAGATCAATCAGCTGTTTAGGTATAAGAGCTGTTCCACTTTCCCACCCTGTTCTCAGCAGTGTCCCTCCCGCGACATATTGGGCACTGTCCCCGAGCTCCATTTTCCTCTCCCAAGCTTCGTGCAGGCTGCGGGGCTGAATTACATCAGATAGCCTTCCATCCTCTTCCCGTAAAACCCCCATACACTCCGCCTCCTTTTAAGCACATGATTACTGTCTCTCTACGCCTACGCTTTGCCTTAAAACCTTTGTTCCCGAATATAAGGAACTCCGAGTGATTCCGGTGTGCCGGATGGTTTATTGCGATTGCGATACCCTAGGTACATCAGGACTAGGATAGTCACAAGGTACGGTATCATTTTGAGAAAATAAGGCGGAACCGCACTGCCCAGCAGTTGAATGCGGAAGCCAAGCGAATCCAATGCCCCGAAAAAGTATGCACAGAACAAGGCACGCAGCGGATTCCATCTGGCGAAAATCACAAGACCCACCGCAATCCATCCTCGACCTGCAGTTAGACCTTCATTCCAGGTTGGAGCGTAAGCCAAAACCATATCTGCTCCTGCCAGACCGATGAGGGCAGCGCCGATGATCACATAGCTATACCGGATAAGCTGTACCCGAATCCCCATCACGTCAGCGGTAGCCGGACTGTCTCCGACTGCCCGCAAATGCAGCCCCCAAGAAGTGCGGTGAATTAGCAGATGCAGAGCGAGCACTAGCAGCAGACTGAACCAGGTCAGGTAGTCCATATTACCGAATATTTTCCCGATGACCGGAACATTCTCCAGCCACACCAAATGCAGCTTAGGGGATGTTCCCGGCAAAGGAATGCCACTGATCGGTTTGCCCAGATAAGCGCTCAGTCCACTGCCGAACAGAGTCATGGCAAGACCGGACATCGTTTGGTTTGCCCTTAAGGTCACGCAGAGAAAAGAATGAAGTAAACCAAGCACAGCCGTTATAGTTACAGTGGCCAGTAGAGCTAACAGCAGGTTTCCTGAGCGAATATACACGATACAAGTAGTGACTGCTCCCATCAGCATCAGCCCTTCAGCTCCAAGCTGTATAATGCCGGCTCGTTCGTTTAAAATGCCTCCAAGAGTAGCTAATAGCAGCGGGGTCCCTGCGGATATTGCGGCAATTAGGAGCTGTGTAGTAAAATCCATGGATTATCTCCCCCCTTTCAGCTGAACCCTGCTATGGCGGATACGGAAACGATAAATCATATCGCCAGCAATCAGAAAAAACAGGATAGAGCCTTGCAGCATTTCCGAAATTGAGGAGGGTAGCCCAATGGTCTGAACACTGTATCCACCGACAATTAAGCCACCGAACAGAACGGAAGTAACGATTAGGCCGAGTGGGTTTAATTTGGCTAACCAAGCCACAATAATGGCGGTGTAGCCATAACCGGGAGAGATGCCTTGCATCAGCTTGTGAGTAACACCGGAGACCTCAGCCATCCCCGCTATACCAGCGAGCCCTCCACTGATCAGCATGACGATAATAATATGCCGCTTGATATGAATGCCGGCGTATCTGGCAGCCACAGGATTGGCCCCAATCAGACGAAGCTCATACCCCCACTTGGTGAAACGAATCATCAAGTAATAAATCACAACAGCGATAAGTCCAAATAACAATCCGATATGCAATCTCGTACTTCCGAGAACAGGCAGGGACTGAGCCGAAGTAAACATTGGCGATCCGGGGAAATTAAACCCTTTAGGATCTTTCCAAGGTCCGAATACTACATAATCGAGTGCCAATAAAGCAACATAATTCAGCATCAATGAAGTAATCAGCTCATTCACGCCAAAATGCGTCCGGGGGATAGCAGTCAGTAGCCCCCAAAGCGCTCCTGCCGCAATGCCGAACAGCAGCATTAAGGATAGAGACCAGAATGAAGATAAATTAGGAAAATAAATCGTGACTGCGGTAGCCGCCATAGCACCAACGGTTAACTGGCCTTCTGCTCCAATATTCCATACAGAAATGCGGTAAGCCACAGCAATCCCAAGCCCACATAGGAGTAGCGGGATCGCTTTAACCATCGTTTCAGTGAGCCCATACGCTGTGCCAAATGCGCCACGGAACATTTTTTCATAGACCATTACCGGATTCATACCATTTGCTGCGATAAATAGGGCACACAGCAATAACGCTAGAATTATAGATACAATAGGGGTCCACCAAGGCGAACGGATGCGGCTGGCATCGTATTCCAAACGCAGAGAGAATCGTTTTCCGGAGTAGGCTGGGATAGGTTCAAGAACAACTGCTGCGGTATTTCTTCCATTCTCCAGGCTCATACGGCGCTCTCCTCTCTGTTATGAATACCAGCCATTAGCAGTCCGATGCTTTCTCGATTCGCTTCCTCATGCGTACTCTCACCAATAATTGAGCCGTTGTAGATCACTAGAATCCGGTCGGACAATTGAAGTAATTCATCTAAATCCTCCGAAATTAACAGCACGCCACTACCTGAACCGCGCAGCTCCATAAGAAGGTCGTGAACACCAGCGGTGGCGCCTACATCCAGCCCTTGTGTCGGATGAACGGCGACCATCAGCTTCGGCCGATGGCTGATCTCACGTGCAAACAGCAGCTTCTGCTGATTACCGCCTGACAATTGCTGTACTGGCGTATCCAGCTCAGGTGTTTTGACATTAAAGCGCTGGACCAGCTCCTCTGACCACGAACGGTTCTTCGCAGACTTCAGGAAACCATATTTAGAGTGCTCCACTGAGCGATATGATTTGAATAAAAGATTATCTACCGATCCGAGACGACCGGCTAAACCGCTCTTCATCCGGTTCTCCGGGACATGAGAGATTCCCAAATCAATTGCCCCTCTTACCGAAGCAGATTTCACCGTGTTTCCATCAAAAGTAATCTCACCACTTTTCCAGCCCCTGAGACCTGTTAACACTTCGGCCAGTTCCTTTTGCCCATTGCCAGCTACCCCAGCTACGCCAACAATCTCTCCTTTGCATACATTCAGCGAGAAAAGATCTAACGCTTTTCGTCCATGATCGGCATATACGTCCAAGCCCTTCACTTCTAACAGTGAGTCTCCCTCAGTGGCCTCCCGTTCTTGCCGGGTGATGGTTACTTCTTTACCCACCATTAGGCGAGCCAGCTCCATTTCATCCGTATCCGCCGTGGTCAGCGTAGCGATCATTTTTCCTTTGCGCATGACGGAAATCCGATCGGAGGAAGCCATAACCTCTTTCATTTTATGAGTCGTCATGATGACCGTCTTTCCAGCCTGCTTCATGACCCGCAGCGTTTCAAATAACTGCTCCACCTCCCCCGGGGTTAGCACAGAGGTCGGCTCATCCAGAATAATAATGTCAGCCCCTCGATACAGCGTCTTAACGATTTCAACACGCTGCTGTTCACCAACGGACAGCTGCCAAATCGGACGATCCACCGGGAAATTCAATCCAAACCGTTCTGCTAATGCCTCTATTTCTTTGCGTTTGTTCTTCATCCACTTACGCCCACGCCAGAAAGACGACTTTTCGCCAAGCACGATATTTTCCGCAGCAGTGAGACTTTGCACCAGCCTAAAGCTCTGAAACACCATACCTACACCAAGCTGGGCTGCATCTTTAGGAGAACGGATGTGAGCAGCTTTTCCATGAATGAGGATTTCTCCTTCATCTGCTCTGTACACCCCTGACAGCATGCTCATCACTGTACTTTTTCCTGCCCCATTCTCTCCAAGCAGTGCATGAATCTCCCCCGCATTTGCCGAAAAGTCGACTTGATCACTGGCGGTTACCGAGCCGAATTTCTTCACAATTCCCCGCATTTCAACTGAAGTTTCCCGCATGGCCTGTGCCCCTCCTTCCTTCAAGTTGTAGTACGGGTGGGAAAGTTCCCACTTCATGGAATCCGCCCCACCCATAGTTCGTGCACATTTTTTTAGTATGGTTACAAATTATTGCGGGATAGTTCCTTCCACACCTTTTACAAGCCAATTCATACCCAGCACTTCCTCCAAGGTCAGCTTTTGGCCATCTTGAACCTTCACATTCCCTTGGTTATCTGAGATCGGGCCTGTGAAAACCTCAAGCTCACCAGTGATGATCTTGGATTTAGCGTCCTCGACAAGCTTTTTCACATCATCAGGTATTTTGTTCCCGAAAGGAGCCAGCTCAACCATGCCGTCAGCCATATCGCCGGAATATTGCTCGCTTTTCCACGTTCCGTCCATCACGGCTTGCACTGCTTTTACGTAATAAGGACCCCAATTCCATACTGGATTCGTTAAATAATTATCCGGAGCGTATTTACTCATATCCGAATCATTCCCCCCGGCAAAAGCTCCACGTTCAGCAGCAGCCTGTAGTGTCGCAGGTGAATCCTGATAGGCCAAAAGCACATCTGCCCCTTTATCCAGCAAGCTGATTGCCGCTTGACGTTCGGTCGTGGGGTCATACCATGTATTCGTCCAAACCACGTTCACCTTCACATCAGGATTGACGCTTTGTGCGCCAAGGGTAAAAGCATTCAAGTTATAAATCACTTCGCTGATCGGAAAAGCACCGACATAACCTAGCTGATTGTTTTTGGTCATTTTCCCTGCCGCAATACCGCTCAAATAACTGGCTTGATAATTCTTTCCGAAGTAAGTCCCCATGTTCTCTGCGGTTTTGTAACCAGAAGCATGCAGAAACTTCACATTAGGAAATTTGCCCGCTACATTCAATGTAAAATCCATATATCCGAAGCTCGTTGTAAACACGATGTCGTGTGATTGTGCAAGCTCTGTGATGATTCGTTCAGCATCGGCACTTTCTGGGACATTTTCTACAAAGTCGGCTTTAATTCCAAGCTCCTTCTCCATATACTGCCGTCCTTGATCATGTTGGTAGGTGTATCCGCCATCCCCTGGAGGTCCGATATACACAAAAGCAACCGTCGGTTTCTTAACAGCCGGCTCTGTAGTTGCAGTTGCCTCTGTTGCCGCCGTTGTTGTCGCTCCTGCCTCTGTCGCTTTTGCATTTGAAGAAGTATTATTATTGCTCCCACACCCCACCAAAACCACTGTCATCAGAACCATTAATGCAAGACAAGATGTTATGAACTGACCCCTTTTTTTCATAATTCTCCTCCTCCAAATCATCTCTCATCATGGCTGTAACCATTAATGTACTTCTACTATACTTAGAGGTGGCTCTTGCGTAAATTTATATAACATACGTTTGTGTTTGATGATAAGAATCAGCACTTTTTTTGTGTGTAATGCACTAATAGGTTTATGGATAAGGATTTTATATGTCATATTATATGACTCGATGTGGGAAAGGAACACTTTTACGATCAATTTTTCGATTACTTTCTATTTTCCGTTCCTCAGTATCCATCGCTCCTGAATCTCACCAAAATCCTCTTCAGTATCAGCATCCATGAAATAGTGGGCGGAGTCAGACTCCAGAACAATCCCCTTATAATCAGGTGATCGCAAAATCGCCGCCGCTCCACGATCGCCATCCAATCCCTGTAGCGCTGGAAACAGCGCTTTTGAGAACAAAGCAGGGGGCATAGCCGACCCATCACTGACACTAGCTACATAATCCATCTCCGGAGATTGTTCAAACGTTTGTATTAGACGATTCACTAATGCCGTAGTAATAAAAGGCTGATCTGCTAGAGCCACAACTACTGCATCCGGCTGCAAAGGCAGCACAGCATTAAGTCCGCATCGAAGAGAAAAAGACAATCCTAAGTGTGCGGTTAAACAAGTTTCGGTACGTCTAGTTCCTTGCGGCTCAATCGCTGGTGGCAGCCATTCCAAGTTGTCATCCGCACGTACTACCACGATAAGCGGCTCAAGATTACAGCGATCCAATTCACTAAGCGCGACGCTCCCGAGTGAGACCTCCTGTGACAATTTCAGTGAAACCTTGGACACGCCCATCCGCCTGCTCTGCCCTGCTGCCAAATATATTCCCGCTACTTTCAAATCTATCCGCTCCTTTAGGCAGCTCTCGTAAGCCCGCCCTTCTAATTTGAATGATTTCTGCAATAATACTGACCGCAATCTCCTCGGGACCTTCTCCACCGATAGGCAACCCTACAGGTGCATATAAAAAAGCAGGGACCTCAAGCCCTTCCAGCAAAAGAGCGATCCGCGCCTTTGAACCAATAACTCCAATGTATAGCGGAGCTTGCGGAATCACACTCTCCAGGAACTGTTTATCCCTCCCAATTTGGTGACTACAAATCAGCACATAATCCTCCTGAGCTACACCTAAGCGTTGAACAACCTCCGTTGGGGAACAAATAATCCGTTCAGCGTGAGGAAACTCATTTTGCAGACTCCCTTCACGCCAATCTGCTATCACAACCCGAAAGCCGACTTTGTTAGCAAGCTCAGCAATTGGAACGACATCACGTCCCCCACCAAAAATTACAAGTCGCGGTTTGGGCACAAAGCATGTATGAAATGCTGTCAATTCAGCTTGAGCGGCCATAAAGCGACCTGTCGCCATGCTTTCTTTTGCCAAGGGGGATAATTTCGGATGTTTCTTGTTCTGCGATAGTGAAATATCAGTATCCAGCTCTAACTTATAGTCAAAACCTCTCCCAACTGCTTCACGGAACAAGACCAGCCTCTCTCCGGCATAAAGCCTGTCACTCGCCAGCACCAACAGATCTTGCAACTCTCCTTGCACAGGTTCAAGCACCACTTTGATTTTGCCACCGCAGCCGACAGTCTCACCCCATGACAGATCATCTGGAGACAACATATTGTATTCCACAATCTCCGGCAGCCCTCGCTCCCAAATCTCAGAGGTACGTAGCTGCAGATCGCTTTCCAGACACCCTGGACTTATACTTCCAATCGTGCCGCCTTCAAAAAACAGCATCACTGCCCCGGGTTTACGATACGAATGCCCCTCCACTTCTATCAGCGTTGCCAGCACCGCAGGCGCTTTATGGGTTTGAATATGCATTGCGATGTCATGTGTATTCACGAGGCTCCCTCCTCCGTGTTTGCATTTCAACCCATACCTTAGTCCCGCCCAAGCATCCTCCGAAACATGAACACTAGCTTAAGCCTCATTAGATCATTTATTTTTTTAAAATCGACATCCAGTAGCTCACTAAGCTTCTCGATCCGGTAGGTGGCTGTGTTCCGGTGAATAAACAGCTTTTTAGCCGTCTCATTGACATGACCGTCGTTCTCTAGATAAACCTCCAGCGTCCGCAGCATTTCTCTGACATACTCCGGCTCGCGGCTGAGCAGTCCTCTAAGGGTTCCGTTGCAATATTTCTCCATAACTTCTGTCGGGATTTGCCCGAGAAGCAGGGTAAGCTCAAGCTGCCGATAATGCACAACACTTCCATGTACGCCCCCGTGCTGAAGCATTCCCATGCATTCCTTTACCTCTGCAAAAGCTTCCCTCAGCCCATCCGCCTTCGTTTTACAACTACTAATCGCAGCTCGAGGATAGTACCCCTTATCAAACTTCAGGTTGTCAAAACAAGCTTGGACTAACTCCTGAAATTGTTCAGGACTCTGACGATCTCCCGGATAGATGGACAATAATCCTTGATCAACGATCACATGAATTCCCTTTAATTCCCTCAGCACAGGGTGCTCGTTGTACTCTTCTTTTAATTTAAGCAGCTCACTCTGGCGTTCCTCACCGGTTGCAGCAGTATCGGTTAATATCAGCCGAAACGGCGACAGAAGCAGTTCAATTTCCAAGCTGAGCGCAGCCTGGGCTAGATCCGTGTAGGTTAAATGCCCACTCAAGCAACGCCTAAGTAATCTACTAAACTCCCTGTGTTCCGACTGTTCAAAATAATCCTCGTAGCCTGAATGAATATGATATGAAATAAGTTCAGCACCCTGAACAAATAAACTCTCTTCCACAGGAAGCAATAAAGGATCGATGGAACAATACAATAGATATCCGGAGCACTTTTCTCCTTGAATTAGTGGAGTACGATAACCCGTCTGATCTTCTACACGGAAGCGATGATTCCGTTTCTGCCATGGCCACCCTTCGAGAAGCTGTGAGGGCTGATATTCTGAGTTGTTGTAGATCACATCCCCACGTGCGCTAACCACCACAAGTGAATGGCCAATCACTTCAGACACTGAATCAAACAACTGACGGCTACGGACGGATCGCAAAGCGAATTGCATCAGCTTTTTCTGCTTCTCCATAATGCTCTGCAGAACATGAGTACTGCGGCTAAGCTCGGCGCGGAACAGACCATTCATCTGATCCGAAAAAGTGAACTGAAACGGTAACTGGATTAAAGGGAAGTTAAGACTCTCCGCTTCAGCAATCAATTGCACCGGTACCTCATCCCAAAATCGCCCCAACTTAATACCCAAAGCCGAAGATCCCCTGCGATTCAATGTTTGCAGCAAAGCAGAGGCATCCTCCAGATTGTCCTTAATTAAATAGGCTGTCGTTAGCAGCATTTCACCTTCTTTGATCCAGTCCGAAATATCGGGTGCATCCATCACATTTATCGACTTCACAATTCGATGCTTCCCCTTGGCCCCCGCAATAAGCTTCGCCTCGGACAAAGGATAAATGGACAACGCTTCTTCAACCGTAAGATGCATGCCATCCCTCCTTTTTAGGATCAATCAAACCATTCCTGATCTTTTAATGTTATTTTATGTAACATTATAATTAAAATGAACCTGCTTGAATAGAGAAAAATTAAATTTATATGTTTATTATGTAAATAAACTTAACATATGGTTGCGTCTATGATTAATTATTCGTCTTTAGTTCACATCACTTGTGCAGGTAGTATAATTAGATCGGACTAAATACATGATGGATTCGGAGGAGATCTTTTGAGTAAAACGCAAGTGTTTACAGGTTCACCCTGGGAGTCGGTCGTTGGTTATTCTCGCGCCATTCGAATCGGCAATCGTATCGAAGTCGCAGGAACAACCGCCATGCAAGACGGGGGAGTAGTCGGTGTAGGAGATCCTTATGCCCAGACGAAATTCATTCTACACACCATCGAAAAAGCGCTAAACCAGCTAGATGCTGATTTGTCGCATGTGATAAGAACAAGAATGTTCGTGACAGACATTTCCCGCTGGGAAGAGGTCGGCAAAGCACACGGCGAATTCTTCAAAGACATTCAGCCTGTAGCAACCATGGTTGAGGTAAAGGCACTCATTGATCCACTACTGCTAGTAGAAATAGAAGTCGAAGCATTCGTAGAATAGATTTCGCACGGGGCATAGGCATGGAGTACGGGGCATGGAGCACGAGGGCATGGAGCACGAGGCACCTTCTTTAAGGAAGGTGCTTTGTTTGTTTTCAGAATAAAATATGAGCGTGTTTCGGCTGATCTCTATGGTTCAGGGCATTAATGGCTTTCATTTCGGGCTATATCTCCGGACTTCCTGCATTCTGGGGCATTTATACACCTCTTTCAGACTATATCGCCAGAATTCCTGCATTCTGGTACATTTATACACCTCTTTCAGGCTATATCTCCGGATTTCCTGAATTCTGGTGCATTTATACACCTCTTTCAGGCTATATCGCCAGAATTCCTGCATTCTGGTACATTTATACACCTCTTTCCGGTGATATCGCCGGATTTTCTGCATTCTGGTGTATTTTTACACCTCTTTCAGGCTATATCTCCGGATTTCCTGAATTCTGGTGCATTTATACACCTCTTTCAGGCTATATCGCCAGAATTCCTGCATTCTGGTGCATTTATACACCTCTTTCAGGCTATAGCGCCGGAACTCCTGCATTCTGGTGGATTTTTACACCTCTTTCCGCTGATATCGCCGGAATTCCGAAGTCCTGAGGCATTTTGGCCGTTCAGTTTATCTACATGAGTCAATTTCCTGCATTCTACGAAATTTATACCGTTCTTTTTCATCACATGGAGGTATTTACTAAACCGCTAGTCTTATGCCAACATTTGGGCGCTGTATTTTTCTTTTTACTCTAACGCACCGTTATTGAACCCACTTCGTCACGTTGAGATCTTTTGTTTTCAAAACCAATTTCACCTATCATCTCAAAACCATCAAGAACCATTAAGAACCATTATCTCAAGACCGCCGCCACATCTCCTTCACCCATGAGAGTAACCGAAGATCCTGACCATGTCCTGCGATAACGGACAATCCCAACGGCACCCCATTTGTTGAGCGCATGGGTAATGTCACTTGTGGCAGGCCTGCCAGTCCAGCTATACAGCTCAACATCATCGCCCCACTACGATTCTCCTCCAATTGACTCAAATCCCCTCCACGCAGTGGCGCTGGACCAGGTACTGTCGGAATCACAAGACAATTATCTTCTCCCATCAGATCGCGTAATTGGGCAGAAATTTCCTTACGCTTATTCTGAGCGATACTATGGTCCTTGCCCGCTAAACTGGCAGCCCAAGAGAACCGCGCTGCAATATCAGGCCCAAAGACTGGTTTTACCTTCTCAATCCAGGCGCTATGCGTTGCCCATATTTCACTACCTTGCAGCTCTCGAAAAATATCCATCCAGATCTTCAAACCTTCGGGAGCTATTATAGTATCGAGGGTATGATAAGCACCGTTTCGTAAGTGGTTCAGTCCATCTGTTAGAATATCCACATCCTTTGGAGCGACCAACTCCCAACAGTCCGTAGCAACAAATAAAGTTTTCATTTTTTCTTGTAAACTTTCCACTTTAGCCTTCTGTGAATTACTTTCTAATCCCTTCTTCACCTTTTTTTCCGCACCATTCTCTATACTCTCTAAATTTTTCTCTATCCTAGTTTCTAAGCTCATGTCTATACTCTTCTCTAGATTTTCCTGTTCCTCCATGCTTATCGTTTCTTCTTCAACCATGCTCCCAGTACCAAGTAAAACCTCCCCAACCTTCTGGAGTACATCGATACGGTTAGCCATCCAACCTACCGTATCAAATTGCGGCGACAATGGAATCACACCTTCTATATCCACAGCACCATGCGTCGGTCGAAAGCCATATACGCCGCAATAAGCAGACGGGACGCGAATAGAACCACCTGTGTCTGTTCCAAGTGCAAAATCAACACTGCCAGAGGCTACCGCTACTGCCGACCCACTGGAAGAACCACCTGGGATACAACCTGCAGCACTTGGATTTATCGGCGTTCCATAATGATGGTTCTCACCACCCAGACTGTACATTAGCTCATCCGTATGAGTTGCTCCTTGAAGCGTCGATCCCGATTGAAGCAGCTGACGCACTACTGCCGCATGTTCTGAAGGCGGATTGTGGCTCCGCAGCCAATCTGGGTTGCCTGCGCTAGAACAATGTCCAGCCACCGCATATACATCCTTCACCGCAAAGGTAAGTCCGTCCAATATCCCGTTTCCTAAATTCCCGACTGTTAGTTCGGGATCTATAAACGCACCATACCGATTATCCAGAACCATAGCTCCATCCTCCTCCCGTCACCATTCCTTATAAAATCTTAAACATCCCATCTCTGATCTTAGTCACCTCTCCTAAACTCTCATTCATACCTCTCTAATCAACACTTCTAAAATCTTAATCATTTAGTCTAAAAACTTTTCGTGACGCTAAATTAAGATCTCTTATGCTACTTATCCAAGAAACTTTTCAGTAAACCCTTTCTCCGAAATAACAGGAGGACGAAATTAGGCGTACGAGATAAGTAAGGTTTGGCTTAACGTCTAGCTTAAGACTTGGCTCTAGGGCGTAGGTCGAAGGCTTAGTACGGATCTTTAAATTGAATCTTTAATTCAAATCTTCAGTTCAAGTCTTTAGAAAAATACCTTTAACTCCCCCCTCTGAGAACCTACATCCAAACGCACAAAGCTTTCTCCCATCCCTTTCACTCTCCAGCCTATGTCCTACCTCCATCCCGAACTCTAGCTACTCTCATCCCACCCTACCAACCAATCGCCGCGCCATCGCAGCGCGGGTCCGTCCCTCCACTACAATATCCATTGTCATCTATCGAAATCGCGTGGGCATGACCCACGATCCCGTCATATGCGTCCAGTTTCCGGACTATATGACCGGCTCCGGCCAGACCTGCCAGCACGTCATCTGCTACCCGTCCCTCCACCTTCAGCTCCTGCGTAAGCTCCCCCCACGTTCTCCCCCACACAAAACGCGGTTCACTTATAGCCGTCTGAGGATTCATTCCATAATGCAGCATTCTTGTAAGGAGCAGCGTTTGAGTCTGAGGCTGACCTTCGCCCCCTTGTGTACCATACAAAATCGCTGGTTTGCCCTCTCGGCAGGCCATGGCTGGCATCAGGGTGTGGAAGCTGCGCTTATGCGGCTCAAGTGTATTGATATGACTCGGATCAAGCGAGAAAAATGAACCCCGATTCTGCAGCAGAATCCCGGTATTCCCAGCTACCACACCGGAGCCAAACTCAAAATACAGACTTTGTATAAAAGAGACCGCATTCCCCTCCTCGTCCACAACCGCAGCATATGCAGTATCACTCCCGATGGGCTGACTTGTCAGCTGTGCCGCTTTTTGCATCGAGATCGTAGAGGCCAGTTGCCCTGCATAGTTCTTATCCAGCAGCCGCACCAAAGGAATAGCACTGAAATCAGGATCTGTAAGCACTCTATCCCGATCGCGAAAACTCAGCTTAAGCGCCTCAACAAGCAGGTGATAATATTCATAAGAGCCATGCTCGATTTCTCCGAAATTAAAATACTCCAATAAATTAAGACTCATCAATCCCGTAAATCCTTGTGAATTTGGCGGCACTTGATACACCGTATGCCCGTGATATTCCGTATGAATCGGCTCGACCCAATCCCCCTGATGATCCGCAAAGTCATCCCGTGTGAGATAACCCCCAGCTGCCAGCATATAATCACATATATCTTCAGCGATCTTTCCCTTATAAAAAGCATCCCGTCCATCCGCAGCCAGCGTCCGCAGTGTTACAGCCAGTTGTGTCTGCTGAAATCTCGACCCAGCAGATACAACCCCTCCGCCCGGCATGTAAATCGCAGATGCCTCTGCCGACAATGCCGCTCCAGCAAGCAGAGTATTATTCCGCTGACCCGGCGACATCGGAAACCCGCCCTGAGCATAGCCGATGGCTGGCTCCAGCACCTCCGCTAGCGTTAAACGGCCATACTTACTCAGCATAGCATCCCAGCTATCCACCATCCCCGGCACGGTGATGGCACTACGAATCCCTCGCCTAGGAATGGCATTCTCGCCAGTAAAGCAACTTCTGCGAACTCCGTAACCCGACCGTCCACTTCCGTTATAAGCCCGAACACAAGCCTCCTGCTTGTTATAGGTCAACCAGAACGAATCCCCGCCAAGCCCTGTCATATGTGGGTAGACTACGGCCAACGTCGCACTAATCGCCACTGCCGCATCATAGGCATTCCCCCCTTTTTCCAACACGCGCGCACCCGCAGCCGAAGCTAAATAATGGGGGCTGACGACCATCGTTTTTGTGCCTATTACGGGTTTCTCCGCCATGTTCCCCATCTCCCTATAAACTTCTCGCTTAATTAATGTCATTTAACATTACATAAAAAACCCTTGTCAATCGATTACGCCAAACCGCAAAATAACCATCCTCTTTTTGTGTCCCATGCACAAAGATTAGTTAATCGCTAGTCAACCTCGTAGCTTCACACATATGAATTGTATAAAATGAGCTCTAAAAACAAGGGGAGGTCTCATGTGATATTCATCCATAACGACTATGTACAATTAGCTATCGCCATGTTCAGAACTGGAATTGTTGGCTATGGAGGAGGACCTTCCGTGATTCCATTGATCCGGCATGATGCGGTAACTCGCTACACTTGGCTAAGTGATGATGAATTCGGAGAGACATTGGCGATTGCCAACGCACTACCCGGACCTATTGCCACCAAAATGGCGGCCTATCTCGGGTATAAACTTCGAGGAGTTAAAGGGGCTATTCTTTCGGTACTGGCACATATTTTACCTAGCTGCATGGCCATGATCTTTCTGTTGTCTGCTGTAAATTATTTAAGTGGCTCGAAGGTAGTCGCTGGAATGATCGCGGGGGTATCCCCTGTCATTGCGGTCATGTTAGGAATAATGGCATATGAGTTTGCTCAAAAAGCCTATAAAGGACTAGGGAAATTTCTCAGCATAGCCTTCACCCTACTCGCATTACTCCTGTTACAAATATTTAAAATACATCCAGCTATCGTAATTGTGTTTTTCCTTGGTTACGGAGCATTTCATTACCGGATCATTGCGAAGAAACAACAAGGAGGATCAAGCTGATGGACTGGTTAGAGCTCATATACGGATTTTTCATGGCTAATCTGCTTGGATATGGCGGCGGTCCTTCCTCTATTCCGCTGATGTATCAAGAAATCGTTCCCCATTACGCCTGGCTAACCGATGAACAATTCTCCAACATGCTTGCACTAGGCAACGCCTTACCTGGCCCAATTGCTACCAAAATCGCAGCTTTTGTCGGCTATGATGTCTACGGCTGGATTGGGCTAATTCTGGCATTATTAGCGACCGTACTCCCCTCCGCAGCAGCGCTTATTATCCTGTTAGAGGTCATGCAAAAATACAAGCAATCCCCCGTAGTGAAAGGGATGACATTGCTTGTTCAACCGGTCATTGCTGTTATGATGGCTGTGCTCACTTGGACAATGGCGAAAGGTCCTGCAGACTCTATCGGAATCTGGCAAACACTGCTCATTGCCGTAATCGCATTCTTTGCCATAAAGCGGCTTAAGCTGCATCCTGCGTTAGTCATCTTAGCCGCTTTTGCCTATGGTGGTCTGGTACTGCGCTACACTGTCTAACGAATCTATTTCAAAATATACTGGGACAACACCGCCTGTACCTCATAAATATTTACGGATTTGTTAAAGGTCTTCTTGAGCGGCACAGCGCTGCTGGATATATAGATACATAACTCCGCATCCAGATCAAAGTGTCCTGCCGTCTCCACGGAATAATGCGAGATGCTTTTGTAAGGAATGGAATGATAATCCGTCTTTTTGCCCGTCAGTCCCTGTTTATCCACTAGAATCAATCGTTTGTCCGTAAAAATAAACATATCTCTAATCAGCTTGTAGGCTCGTTCAATTTTCTCTTGAGGGGCAAGAATTTGTGCGTATTCCCGCTGTACTTCTGCCAGATTCACTTGCGATGCATTCCCCATCAATCCGTCAAAAAGCGCCATTTAGCTCCCCCTTTTCATCTGTTAAATTTCAGTGGATTATCTCCCCCACATAGAACCATATTATTCCACGATTTATATTCTATGCAGTGTAAGCCCCCTCTCTGCCATCTTTTTACTTGCTAAATTTCCGATTATTGTTTACACTGTCATTAAATTTGTTAAGAAAGGGGTGTGGAAGGAATGGATCACAATTGGACCAACAGTGTTATGAGTCGGCTACCTAAAGCGATAGCTGGCATTGCTCATGTAAATGGCGATAACGGGAGAAGTCTGTCCATTTCCATGAATTTAATAACACTACACAATTGTGAAATGCCTTTCCTGCCATCACCCGGACGGATCAGTTAACCGGAGAATGATAAGGCCGTGGGGAATTTTCCCTACGGTCTTTTTTTATGGTTTTTTACAGAATTCCAGTTTCGATTTAGGGTTCTGGCGGTGCAAAGGGCATTCTTAAAGGAGAATATATATGATTATTCAATGCCAAAATGTTCAAAAATACCACGGTGCGCAGCTCGTACTAAATAGCATCACCTTCGATATCCGCCAAGGAGAAAAAATCGGTCTAATCGGCCGCAATGGCTGCGGTAAAACTACACTTTTCCACTTACTGAATGGCGAAGAGCGCCCCGATCAAGGGCAAATCTCAATTCGCAAAGGTAGTGTAGTAGGAATGCTGGCTCAAATTCAAGAGATTAACGAAAAAGAAACCGTATATGAAGTTCTACAGCGTAGCTTTGCTGAACCTTTGCAATGGCAACAACGCCTGCGAGAGCTGGAGCTTGAAATGTCCACCTTCAATACCGGAACGGACGAAACGCTATGGAATCGGCTGCTGAAAGAATATGGTAGCCTTCAGGATAAATTTGAGACCGCAGGAGGCTACGAAATTGAATCCACCATTCAGCGAGTTGCCATTGGTCTAGGAATCGGAACTGGGCAATATAACCGACTCTTCTCCTCTCTTTCTGGCGGCGAGAAAACTAAAGTCGGACTCGCAGAACTGCTGCTGCGTAGACCTGATGTACTTCTACTCGATGAGCCAACCAATCATCTAGACATGAACGCCATTGAGTGGTTAGAGCAGTACTTACAGAGCTATGACGGTACAGTGCTAGCCATTTCCCATGATCGTTACTTCCTCGACGCTGTAGTCAAAAAAGTGATTGAGATTGAGGATGGCGAGGCTTTTACCTTCCATACCAACTACAGCGGCTATCAAATAGAGAAGGAAACACGTCTACTTCAACAATTTGCTGATTATCAAGAACAACAGAAAAAAATAAAGCAAATGCAGGAGAGCATCAAACGCCTCATCGAATTTGGGAATCGGGGAACTCCCCCAAACCCTGCCTTTTACCGGCGAGCAGCTTCAATGCAAAAAGCACTGGATCGTATGGTAAAGGTTAAACGTCCTATTCTAGAGCGCAAATCGATGGATTTGCAGCTACAGCAAAATGATCGCTCAGGGAATCAAGTCGTCATACTAGAGGATATCGGTAAGGCATATGGAGAGCGAAGCCTGTTTACAGACGCAAACGAAGTTCTTCGCTACGGAGAGACTACGGCACTTATCGGTGGTAACGGGGCAGGGAAAAGTACGCTTTTAAGAATTATATTAGGTCAGGAGACGCCAGACACCGGAAGCTGCACGCTTGGTTCAAGAACCGTTGTTGGCTATCTCGCGCAAGAGGCTGTCCCTGACAATAACAAACAATCCGTACTCCGCTACTTCCGTGAAGAGGCTGGACTAGAAGAAGGTGAAGCGCGCGGGCAGCTCGCACGTTTCCTATTCTATGGTGCCGATGTATTCAAAGACATCACGAATCTATCTGGAGGGGAATGGACCCGCCTGCGTTTCGCTGTGTTGATGCATCGTAAACCAAACCTGCTAATTCTGGATGAACCAACGAACCATCTAGATATTGACTCCCGGGAAGCGCTAGAGGAAGCATTAGAGGAATTCCCAGGTACAGTGCTGGCCGTTTCACATGACCGCTATTTCATTAATCGTCTGTTCCATAAGCTCTGGTCCATTGAAAGTGGACGATTTGGAGTTTTTAACGGCAACTATGAGTATTACAAGGAGAAGCAAGCTGAACAGGCGTTAGCAGCACCAGTCTCTATTCCTGATCACCCTAAACCTTTCTCTTCAGATGGAACCACTGCACGCTCCGGTAAGCCTCAATCTAACCGTTCCGTGAATGTTAATGTCACCACGGCTAACTCGTCCAGTTCCCGAAAGAAGAGTATCCACTTTGATTGGGAAAAGGCCATTGCCGAAGTTGAGGATCAGCTTGGGGAAATCGATGCCAAAATGCTAGACCCACTGATCAGTAGCAATGCGGCAGAGCTCGCCGAGCTACAGAAAGAACGCGATGCAGTGCAAGAGCAACTAGATGAGCTCTATGCGGGCTGGATGGAAACTGCGGGACACTAACGATTATTAAATGAGGAGATACGGATATGAGCAACGAAACGAAGATTAAGCTTTTTTGGGAAGAATACACCCAGCTTCATCCACAAGCAGCGGATAACTACGAGGCTTGGGCCTTTGGCGACAGTCCTCAAATGGCCGATGAACTGCTAGATCTGGTGATCCGCAGGATTAAGACAGGAACCGCTTCGAACTATGAAATTTATGCAGTCTGTGACGAGACCTTACCAGAAATCGGCCGACATAGTATCCTGCTGGACGGTCGTGGTAATCCGCAAGCAGTGATCGTTACGACAGATGTGCAAATTACACCTTTTGATGAGGTAGGCGCTGACTTTGCCTATAGCGAAGGCGAGGATGACAGAACGTTAGAGTCGTGGCGCCATGAGCATGAGAAGTTCTTCTCCAGAGAATCCTTAGCGTTCTTGAAGAAGCCTTTTGATCCAAAGATGAAGGTAGTTTGCGAGAACTTTAGACTGGTATATTCGAAATCTTGAGAAACTCAGGAAACTAAAAAGGCGGCCTCTTCAGTTACGAAGAGACCGCCTTTGATGTATACTATACAACTAATAGAGTTAGATAATTATTAAAATACGGCTCAGCGCCAAAACCCCAGAATCCAGCCAATCACAGAGATCCATAACGGAATGCTGATTAAGATACCCCAAACCAGCCCAGTGGCAATATTGCCCTCTGCAGGACGCACCACATTTTCCTGTTTCAATGGAATGCTCAACTCTTCTTGTTCCATGCGATCCCCTCCTAAAATTCTTATCGTCACAGTAGAGGAAAAAATGTAGACCGCTCGACCTAAAAGCTTAGAATGCCAACATTGTAAGTGCTTACATAATAGTTATTACCCATCATTTACATCATTAAAAACATCACTTTACGGAAGTCATACATAATATGCAAATTCTTAGTCCAATATTACTACTTTTTCTGGATTTCGTAAATATTCAAACATCGTTCCAATCTGCTCACTTGTATTCCTCTCTAATGAGAGCTCAGGCAGTTCATCTTCAGCAAAAAAGGATACTTCACTCGTCTCCACCCCTTGTAGCGCCTCGCCGCCTACAATTCTGCACAAAATAAAAAACTTATACACGTGATACGGCTCCGGAGGATGGTTATGAAATTTCTTATCTAAAACAGCCAGCAAGCGAATTGCTTCTGTCTCAAATCCTGATTCTTCTTGAATTTCCTTAACAACGACTTCACTCGGCGACAGACCGATGTCTCCCCAGCCCCCGGGAAGCGCCCACTTTCCATCCAATTTCTCGCGGACAAGCAGGATTCTGTCATCCTGAAAAACAACACCGCGGATATCCACTTTCGGCGTAGAATAGCCACCCTCACTAGCAAAGGAGAGTCTTATTCTCTCCTTGCTTTCGAACGTATAATTAGCGAGGATATCTACACTTAGCTCCCGCAAAGCTTGATACCGTTCTATATCATAGACATCTTTAGCGTAAGTTAGTCCAGTCTGTGCGATGGCCTGTATTTCTTTAGCCCAGGTTAACCATTTCTGCTCCATTGCTGCACCCCTTTAAATAACTTGATTAGGATTACTGGCAAAGCATTAAATGACGGGAGAACAAACCTTTTTTAGCTTCACAGCGGTCTATAATCGTAAATCCAGCCTCCGTGATCATCTCATCCATCGGTTCAATCGCAACGATAACTACCCGATCTGCAATCCGGCGCGCATTCACTAGAATCGCAAACTGTTCCTCAGGTGTAATACTAGAATATAGATTATAAGGCATATCTACAATAGCTACGTTGTAATGTTCTGTGATGTCAGCAATATCTCCAAGCGTGACCTCACTTGTAAATCCAAAATGGGCAATATTCGTTCTGGCACCGATCGCGATCTGAGGGTTAATGTCACGTCCGACCATATTGATTCCCATCGAGAGGGCTTCTACCATTACTGTTCCGATGCCGCAGCAAGGATCGATCGCACGTACACCCTCTGGATTCGGAACGGCTATATTGACCGCAGCTCGGGCTACACGTGTGCTAAGCGCGATAGAGTAGCTGCGCGGTTTTTTCATTTGGCGGAACCAGGTGGCCTTGTTCTTATGATAAGATCCAAAGTACCAGCGACCGCCCAGCGTAACAATACCGTATACCAACTGAGGGTGGTTTACATCCGCTTCCCCTTCAATACGCAGCCCAATTTCCCGTTCGATCACTCTTCGCTCATCATATTCTATTTTGTCTGCAGGGGACAGATCATTGGTCTTCACAAAAATAACCTTAAATGTCTTGCCGCCAAGCTCCACCTGCTCCGACTGATCATAAATCTCAGGCAAGCTATCTCCCT
This sequence comes from Paenibacillus sp. FSL R5-0345, assembly GCF_000758585.1. Lineage (NCBI taxonomy): Bacteria > Bacillati > Bacillota > Bacilli > Caryophanales > Paenibacillaceae > Paenibacillus > Paenibacillus sp. FSL R5-0345. The sequence continues at coordinate 1,505,373 of NZ_CP009281.1, read as the reverse complement.
CGTACATAACATCAATTCGTTCTTTAATGAAGGGACTACGGCTGACATCCACCTCTACCTCACTCTTAAAGATTGAAGAAGGCACTTCCTCTCCAAAAAGACAACGAAGCTCCATCTTACATAGAGATAACTCATCCTCTGAACAGGTATACGTATATATAAATGTGTTCTTTCCACTTTTCTTTTGCAAAATAATCCATCCTCTATCCCAGTAAATTGTACTCCTAGCTTGCTAATCCAACATTTCGTGCTGACAGTCATACCCTATACGCGCTTTGGCGATTTCAGCGTTGTTTCTATTGACCCATTCCACTAGGGAAGTTAAAGGATCCAGCAAGGACTCTCCTAAACTTGTCAGACCATATTCAACAGTCAAAGGTACCGTAGGCGTAGCTTTACGCCAAACTATACCATCTCGTTCTAAATGACGCAGGGTTTGGGTCAGCATCCGTTGTGATATCCCACCAGAACGCCGCTGCAGTTCTTTAAACCGCAATGCTTCTGCACCCAAATTAACAATGATGAGCACACTCCATTTGTCCCCAACCCTGTCGAGAATTTGGCGGGTGATGGAGCAATCCTCTAGCGTCGGCATTAGCCGAATGGGTTCGTCCATTGAATGTTCCAAAGTGGTTACCTCCATAGGAACTCAAGCATGTAATAGTGCCTTCTTGTCCTTAAGTTTAATCAGCTTATCATGGTTACTGTTAGTAATCAACAACCGGAAAGGAACTATTAATTACGAAAAAAAGCTCCGGTCACGAGGATCAGATAAGACGTCTTTCTAATCGCTTTTGATCCATAGTGAGTTCTCCAGTATAATGATTCCTATAGAATGCTAAACAAGACGGTCACGCATGGCGATTAAGCTCATAGCCGGTTTTGCGCAGCAAAACTTAAGGAGGTACATACACACTATGTCATATGAAACGTATTTTTCAACACACCGGGATGAACATCTCGAAGAACTAAAACAATGGCTCAAGATTCCAAGTATTTCTGCCTTGTCTGAGCATAAGGACGATGTACTAGCTGCAGCCCATTGGCTGACAGACACACTAAAGAAAGCCGGACTTGAGAACATTGAACTTCATCCGACAGCGGGACATCCCGTCATATATGCTGACTATCTTCATGCTCCGGGTAAGCCAACCATTCTTGTATACGGCCACTACGATGTGCAGCCAGTAGATCCGCTAAACCTGTGGACTACACCTCCGTTTGAACCAGAAATCCGTGAGGGCAAGCTATATGCACGCGGAGCAACGGATGACAAAGGACAAGTATTCATTCACCTCAAAGCAATTGAAGCGATCCTGAAACAGGAAGGTACTCTTCCTGTTAACATCAAGCTCTGTATCGAAGGTGAAGAAGAAATCGGCAGCGTAAATCTGCCTCCATTCCTGGAAACTAATAAAGAAAAGCTGGCTGCGGATGCGGTGCTGGTCTCCGATACATCCCTGCTCGAACGCGGTCGTCCTGCAATTTGCACCGGACTGCGCGGCCTAGGATCACTTGAAGTGAGCGTGACTACAGCTCTTACAGACCTTCACTCCGGATCTTACGGCGGCGGTGTTCCGAATGCACTACATGCTCTCGTGTCCTTGCTCAGCTCTCTTCATGACGACAAAGGTCGTGTTTCTGTAAAAGGCTTCTATGATGGTGTACCTGAACTTTCACCTATGCTACGTGAAGAATTTGTGAAGCAAGGCGTGAATGAAGAGAAAATCCGCGAAGGACTTGGACTCGATGCATTATACGGCGAAGAAGGTTACTCCTTTGTAGAACGTATTGGTGCTCGCCCTACACTTGAGCTTAACGGCGTCTATGGCGGTTTCCAAGGCGAAGGTAGCAAGACGGTTATTCCAAAAGAAGCACATGCGAAGATTACCTGCCGTCTCGTTGGCGATCAGGACCCACAGCATATTCTTGATGCCGTTGAGGCGCATCTGAAGGCTAATATTCAAACCGGAGCGAAAGTGCATGTGAAGCAAATGGAGAAGGCTCGTGCCTTTAACATCGATCCATCGAACCCTATTCTGCAAACAGCAGCAGACGCTTACGGCAAAGTATACGGAACCCGCGCCCTCTTCACCAAAGACGGTGGCTCCATTCCGATCATGGAAAGCTTCGCCCGTGTACTTGAAGCACCCGTGGTCCTGATGGGCTTTGGTCTTGATGATGAGAACCTGCATGCACCGGATGAGCATTTCAACCTTGAGAACTTTGATAAGGGACTGCTCACCATTGTTGAGTTCTTGAAAACTGTTTAAGTGAAAAGGTGTATATAAAAAGCCAGGCTTCTCTTCGTTGAGGAGCCTGGCTTTTTGATAATCTAAGCGCAATTCATAATAAAACCAACTGCCAAAACATAAAAAAATCCTTGCATCGCAAGGATTTGGAAGTTTAAATTATGGAGCGGGTGATGGGAATCGAACCCACGCTATCAGCTTGGAAGGCTGAAGTTCTACCATTGAACTACACCCGCATTGGAAAGTGAGTACAAGAGATATTGTATCACCCCCATAAATAAAAATCAACATTTTTTTGTGCGAAATATAAGACATAGAGTATGGTGTGAAACTTATACTTTCTTATATTTTACAAGGAAGCACCGAGGGGAGCCTTTTTCAAAAAAGATGTCTCAAATTCAGCAGCGTGAATAGGTTTACTGAACAAAAAGCCTTGAGCTTCATGGCAATGCTGCTCGCGCAAAAACTGCAATTGCTCCTTGTTCTCCACCCCTTCTGCTGTAACCTTAAGCTTCAAATGATGCGCCATAGAAGTAATCGTAGAGACTATAGCCGCATTATTACTATCCTCCATAACCTCGGAGACAAACGATCTGTCTATCTTCAGCCTGTCAATCGGCATATTCTTCAAATAATGCAATGAGCTATAGCCTGTTCCAAAATCATCGATGCTAATAAATACACCAAGATCTTTCAAACGCTTCAGCTGATCAAAAGCCGTTTCTTTGTCCAAAGTCATACTCTCTGTAATTTCAAGATCGACATAACATGGATCTAATCCAATATCGGTCAAAATGGAATGAATCTTGCCTGCAAGGTTCGGTTGAAGAAATTGACGCATAGATAAGTTGATCGAGACGCATATCGGTTGATAACCAGCTAACTGCCACTGTTTATTTTGAAGACAAGCCGTCTTAAGTACCCATTCCCCAATCGGAACAATCAGCCCACTATCCTCAGCCAATGGAATAAACTCATTTGGTGAGACAATACCACGCTTTGGATGATTCCAACGCAATAATGCTTCCATTCCTACAATCTCTTCCGTCTCCAACTGCACCTTTGGCTGATATACGAGATAGAACTCATCACGTTCAAGCGCTCTTCGAAGATCATTTTCAAGCTTCAATCGTTCCTTTGCCTTCATCTGCATGGCTGGGATATAACGACGAATCTCTACTCCCTGTTCCTTCGCATTATGAACCGCAGTATCCGCATTTTGAATTAGATGTTCAGCCGTTTCCCCGTCACCAGGATATATACTCATCCCTAAACTGAGCGAGATATGATACTCACCAGAGTCTATATTAACGGGGGCTTCAAATAATCTAAGCAACTCTGCAGCCCTTTCCAAACATTCTCCAAGACTTGCTCTATCTGTCATCAGAAAAGCAAACTCATCTGCCCCCATACTATACAGCTCTTCACTGGGTCTAGCCTCATTACCAAGCCGCTCAGACACCAATTTTAATAATAGATCTCCGGCATAATGACCTAGAGAGTCATTTATATTCTTAAAATGATTAATATTCATAATGGCCAAAGCTGAGAATTGATCACTAGTGTCTGGCTCTCCAGCATCAATCATTTCTTCAACACGCTGTGTCAGCCGACGTCTATTTGGAAGTCCTGTTAAATCATCATGATAAGCCAAGTAATTGATCCGTTCTTCAGCCAACTGCTTCTCGTAAAATGGCTCTTCAATCGTCAGTCGATACACACCGGTAAGCAACTGGTAATATGCAACTCCGTTACATAACATCCCAAAGAGATCATCAATATTCCCTCCACTTATGGGAGTCATAAAAAACGCCTGGCCTAGAGAGAAAAAAATCAGTGCCCGAATAATAACAAGCATCGAGGCTGACTTTTCATTATTGCCAGGAAATACAATGACAGCGACACTCGCCAAGTAAACAAACAGTACCCCCAGATCAACGAATTGTTTAATCGTACTCATCCAAGGCTTAGTAAACAACTCCGGCACTGCCGAGTGGATAAATATAAATAATGCGATAAAGAGCACAATCAACATGAAGGCGATTCTGAATACATTTCTTTTTTCTGTGACGGTCACAGGTTTATCTTCTCTACTAAAAATGAACAATATGCCTAGCCCGCTGGATAGCCGTGAAAAGGTAAGTAGCCACCTTGACTCCTCAGGGGTAATAAATGATGATATCAATGGAAATGCTACAAAACCGAGTGTATGCAAGAAATCAATAATACATATTCCGCCAAAAAGAGCAGCGACATATAATCTTCCTTTAGATAATCTGCTAGAGAAGAACAACCAGCCCTGTGCAAATATCGCAAACCCAAAAGCAACAGTACAACAGCCGACAATGAGGTAGAGTGCAGAAATAATATCCCAATTGTCCAATCGGTTTAGCGATGTATGGAAAATTTGAATGAGTAGGAACAGTAAGGCTCCTATAATAGCCGCTTGAATTGTCTTTTTCTCTTCTTGTCTCATAAGTCCCTCGCGTCTGAAAATGATGTCTATTAATAAGCAACTATGTATAGTCTTGTCCTATGTATAAATATCGGCTAGATCGGTCTTTAAAGTTACATTTCTTTTGTGAGGTAGTATTTTCATAGCGATTATTCATAAATCTTGCATAAATATAAACCATTTTCTTCTAGCAGGCAAGCATTAATGCCTCCAACTTCCTTATAGGGACGGTCCGCATCTTAAAGAAAAATTATAAGAACAATTTAATTAGAGGAACTTATAGAATTTTTATTCAATAAAAAAAGCACTTCCCCCTATGAAAGGGTTCAGTGCTTCTGAACAACAGGTTTATTTATCTCCGAAGTTAACTTCTGGTGTCGTAAGCTTATCATAGAAATCAACCGCTTTATCCTTATCCGCCGATGCGCGAAGCGCCATAGCCGAACGTGGATGCTCATCAAGCGTTCCAGTGATCATGTAAGGAATGATATAACCCCACTCTTCTTTTTCACGTAAAGGAATCATCAGGCGTTCAATGATATCAATTACAGGGCGCAATGTGTAGCGTGTATTCTTCAAATGAGTCACTAGCAGCTCTGTAGGACAGTTCCCCGCAGCACGTCCCATTCCATAACAGGAAGCGTCCAGCAGCTCTACACCTTTCTCAGCAGCAATCAACGTATTAGAGAACGCCAGTTGAAGATTATTGTGGGTATGTACGCCCAGGCGTTTGTTAGGCAGATGAGTTTTAAACTTCTCAACCAAATAGTTGATATCATTATGATCTAGACTACCGTATGAATCCACAATGTATACCACATCAACTACACTCTCACGAATCATTTCGAAAGCTTCTAATAATTCATTCTCCATTACATTCGACAAAGCCATAATATTGATCGTTGTCTCATAGCCTAGATCATGGAAGGTTTGTACCAGTTGTAAGGCTTTCTCCACATCTTTGCTATAACAAGCTACCCGAATCAGATCCAGCATACTTTCGCTGCGAGGTAAAATATCATTCTCATCCACACGACCGATATCAACCAAAGCGGAAAGCTTCGTATGTCCCTTTTGCGGGATAACTTTACGTAAGAAGTCATCGTTCAGAAAACGCCATGGTCCAGCACCTTCTGCTCCTTTGAGCAGTTTAGGGGAGTTTTTATAACCGATTTCCATATAGTCAACACCAGCCTCATTCAAGCCGGCATACAAATTTTGCACAAATTCCACGCTGAAATCCCAGTTGTTAACGAGCCCCCCATCGCGAATGGTGCAGTCAACAATTTTACATTGATTAGTCTTCATAATTATCTCCCTTCAATTCCTGCAATCATCGTAGCCGCTATTGCAATCATTATAACCGCTAGCATAGCTTTACTATGCAATTTATATCGTTCAATCATACTTTAATGAAGAATAAATTGTAAAGGTTATTTCACCTTTAACTCATAGATGTTATTATCACATTATGTCTGCGACAAATATCACAGTATACAAACACTTAAAAATGCTACATTACAACTAAACAGTTGAGATTGATTATCAGTCTCTTTTGGAGGGATTACAATAGCTACTTCTACCTGCTGTACCTTGCTACAACTACAACCTGGTTCTGCCGGCTGTATTCATAAAATAGAAGGAATGAACCCCGTTCTACGCCGTCGTCTTGCGGATCTCGGAGTGTCAGAGGGTGTCAACATCCGTCTTAAAGGAAAGGGACCTTTTTGGGGGCCGATTACGCTAGAATGTAACGGCCAGCTGTTCGCCATACGCCGCAAAGAAGCTTCTCTGATTGAGGTGAACGTATCTTGAGTTCTATAGCTCTTGTGGGCAATCCCAATACAGGTAAGACCTCTCTCTTCAATACATTAACGACTTCATACGAATATGTAGGTAACTGGTCAGGGGTTACGGTTGAGAAAAAGATCGGAAATCTGAAGAACGGGGCAGGCAGGCTTATAGATTTACCCGGCATCTATTCTCTTCACCCACTCTCCCGCGATGAAGGGGTCGCAGCCCAATATCTAATAGAAGAATCCCCAGAAGCATTAATTAATATCGTGGATGCCTCCCAGCTGGAACGTAATCTGCTGCTCACCCTTCAACTACTTGAGTATGGCAAGCCTACTGTACTCGGTCTTAATATGATTGATGTCGCTAATGCGCGTGGTATTCGTATCAATCAAACCATTTTACAATCAAGATTGGGTGTCACCATCCTCCCACTTATAGCAAGAACCGGTAAAGGCAGCGTACAGATGCTCAGCATCCTAGAAGAGTCGTCAGCTATTCCTGCTGTAAAGTTCAAGCTGAATTATGGTGAGGTCGTCGAGCGAGCGATATCTTCTATAGAAAAGGAATTACGTTCTATAAAAGATCTGCCCAATCATCGTTGGGTCGCTCTACAGCTAATGGAGCAGAATCCGGTTATCCTTCAGTTTCTGAAGTCGCGTATAGATGTTACGGGACTGCTAAATATCTGTGAGTCTTGTCAGAGTGAGCTGCAAATCAAAAAACTAGCCCTGACACTCCCGCAATGGATTCGCTCGAACCGTATGGAGTATATTCGCAATATTTGTGTCGAAGTCCTTGATACGACAGCTCAGAAGCCCCATAACTTAACTGAACGATTAGATTCGGTATTGACTCATCGCTTTTTGGGACTGCCCTTATTCATTTTCTTTATGTATGTTCTCTTTAAGACTACATTTGACTGGGTTGGCGGACCCCTATCGGATATCTTAGATGGTCTGATATCCGGCCCTATTAGTGATGGAACGAATTCACTGCTTCAAACCATAGGAGCTTCCGGCTTCACACATGCTTTGATCGTGGATGGTATCATCGGCGGTGTAGGCGGTGTACTGGTCTTTATTCCGCAGATCTTCATTCTCTTCCTGATCATTTCCTTTCTGGAGGACTCCGGATACATGGCAAGGGTCTGCTTGTTGATGGACAGTACCATGGAACGAATGGGACTCAACGGAAAAGCATTCATTCCATTCATCATTGGTTTTGGTTGCAATGTACCGGCCATAATGGCGGCTCGAAGCATCGAACAGCCCAAGGACCGCATGCTGACAACCCTATTAATGCCGCTGATGTCTTGTTCAGCAAGATTACCTGTTTATGCATTATTTGCAGTTGTATTCTTCCCTGAGCAACAAGCGTTTGCCGTTCTCTCTATGTATGTTATGGGTATTGTATTTGCCCTAATTCTTTGTAAGGTATTCTCTAAATACTTATTCAAAAATGAATCCTCTGTCTTTATCATCGAACTCCCTCCTTACCGTATGCCGCAGATTAAGACCTTATCGCGCAGCACTTGGGAGAAGGGCAAAGGGTTCCTTCGTAAAGCGGGAACGATTATTCTAGCTGGCTCAGCGATTATTTGGTCTATGTCATATGCGGGTCCCGGCGGATTTGATGTAGAAATGGATCATAGCTTCCTGGCTAAATTCGGAGGCATGATTGCACCACTACTGGAACCGCTTGGTTTCGGAACGTGGCAGGCTGGCTCTACCTTGGTTCCAGGATTTTTAGCGAAAGAGGTTGTTGTGTCTACGATGAATATCATCTATCACGCACCGGATACCGCTGGATTAGAGAATCAAATTTCACAAGTCTTTACACCGCTGAGTGCAGTCAGCTTTATGGCCTTTATCCTGCTATATATTCCTTGTCTGGCCACTGTAGGGGTTATCAAAAAGGAAACAGCCTCTTGGAAATGGACTTTCTTCTCCATTGGCTATTCTCTTGCCCTGGCGTATATCGTATCTTTTGTTATTTTCCAAGGCGGGCGATTATTAGGCTGGTCATAGAACTTGTAATTTGTTGATTCTCTTAATGAAAGTGGGGGCACCGTAATGATAAATGTTCTAATCGTCACTCTGATCTTCGGTTATTCAGGCTGGATCATCTATCGACATGTGCAAAAGGGCAAGCAAGGCGCTTGCGCTGGCTGTGATAAGGGCAAGAGCTGTTCAGCAGCGTCTTTAGATTCTCCCCTCTCCTGCTGCTCAACACCTGTTAACAAGAAGAATTAGGCTTGCACTAACAGTTATATGTAAGGGTTCATAGTTTAGCTTTCAAAGCTTTCGGGTATGTTTGTTATAAGCAATTACAGACTATACCAAGGAGGTAATCACTATGAACACAAAAAAAACATTTTTCACAACAGCCGCATTGGGCGTAGCCTATTTACTGAAGAATAAGGGAACTCGCGATAAAATTATGAACAGTATTCAATCCTTTACTTCTCAATCGAAGGCTAAAAAATCCAGTGGCAATATTTAATCTTCAGCATTATTACAAAAGCAAAGAAACCTCGCCTTAGGGAATGGTCGGTCATACAGACCATCTCCCTAAGGCGAGGTTTCTATTTGTTGATTATGAAGAGCTAATCATTCGCTTTCGCCGAGCAACCACTGAACCAATGTGCGAACCATGACTCCTGTACCGCCTCTAGGATTAACTCCACGTTCTTTAGAAAGAAATGCAGTTCCAGCAATATCTAGGTGTATCCACGGCAGACCTTCCGCAAACTCACCTACAAATAACCCAGCGGTAGTGGCTCCCCCGAATCTTCCTGCGGTGTTACGGATATCGGCAACTTCACTCTTTAGCATTTCACGGAATTCCGGGTAAGCCGGAAGCTGCCATATTTTCTCACCCGAAACATTAGCTGCTGTCAGAAACTGCTCCATAAATTCCTCGTTGTTAGTAACAGCACCTGTAGCTATATCTCCTAATGTCGACAACACTGCACCTGTCAGCGTAGCGACATCAATAACTCGTTTCGCTCCCCATTCCCGGGCATAGGTCAGCGCATCCCCAAGTACAAGTCTCCCTTCTGCATCGGTATTCAATACTTCTATGGTTCTTCCGCTCATTGATGTAATGATATCCCCGGGTTTAAAGGCATTAGCAGATGGCATATTCTCAGCGGATGGAATGACCATTACGACATTAATTCGTGGACGTAATCGGCCTAATGCCTCCATGACTCCAAGCACAGCCGCTGCGCCTCCCATATCACTGATTAACTCTTCCATGCCTGGAGCTCTTTTTAAGGAAATTCCCCCCGTATCAAAAGTAATCCCTTTACCGACCAGCCCCACTACATTATCCCAATGCCCCGTTCCCTGGTAACGGATGACGATCATTCGCGGAGGGTTTACACTTCCTTTTCCGACTGCGAGCAATCCGCCCATTCCTTTTTGCTCAATTTCCCGTTCATCCAGCACTTCGGAAGGAAATCCATAACGTTCAGCAACTTCTATAGCGGCCACAGCAAGGTCAGATGGAGTCAGCAGATTGCCGGGCATATTCGTCAAGTTCCGTGCCAGATTCGTAGCCTCACCAAAAGCCAGCCCTCTCTGCATGCCCAGATTCCAGTCACGCTCGAAAGTATCCGCTGGCTTCTTCTCGATAGTAAAAATAACCGAGTTTGGACCTGTATATTGAGATTGCTCCTGCTTATAGGTGGGACGACGATAGGAACCAAGTGACAACCCCTCAGACAACGCATAGGCAATAGATACGATATCCTTATCTTCTGTTAGCTCCTGAACACCTTCAGGCAACTGAAACACTAGCTGTATTGCCTTCAATCGAAGTGCTGCACGTGCTATCTGAACCGCCATTTGACGTAGGTCTTCAGTACTAAGTAATTGGTCCCCTTTTCCAACTAAAATAGCTACAGGACAACCAGATGGATAATCTAATGGCAGTACATAAGTCTGATTCAGCTTCCCACTAAAGAGACCTGACTTTCCTAATAATCGAATTCTGTCATTCCACCTCTCTGAGAGGCCGCCATGTTGGGCTTCCGACTCAGAGATGATAAGAATAAGGGCATCACCCTGTATTTCATTAATGGCACTGCCACTATTAAATTCTATATTCATTGTGTCTACCTCCATTTGTCTCCCAAAACCAACCCCCATTGTAACATAAGCAAGGCCGATCTCTGCATCTGTATTATCCGCAGGGATCAGCCTCTTAAACACTATATATTCTATTCGAATGTACTAATGGATTAATGGCAATGAGATTACAAAATGAGTACCTTCGTTAACTCTACTACTGACAGAAATACATCCGCCATGATTTTTGATGATTCGGTCACTCACGGAAAGCCCTAGCCCTGTCCCATTCTCTTTTGTCGTAAAAAATGGATTGAATAACCTGTCCAGTGTACGGATATCCATGCCCTTACCGTTATCAGAAATGAACATACGGACCTCAGAACCCTCTCTGTGGGCTCCAACCTCTATTATACCCATTAGACCATCTGCTCTATCCGCAACGGCCTCCATAGCGTTTCTAATCAGGTTGAGGACTACCTGTTTCATTTGTTTTACATCTCCAGAAATCATCATATCTCCCTCCTGAAAAGGATGTAGATTGATCTGGCAACCTTTCATCAGGGCTTCGCTCTCTGTAAGCAGCACTACTTCCTTGAGTAAAGCTGACACAGGAATCATTCCCACTTGAGGAACTGACGGCTTGGAGGAAGTAAGGAATTCATGAATGATATCATTGGCACGATCGATCTCTGCCAAGATTATCTTGCCGTATTCCTGCTTCCCAAGCTGCTGTAGATGCGGGTGAAGCAATTGAATAAATCCACGAATTGCGGTTAAGGGATTCCGGATTTCATGGGCAATAGATGCAGATAATTTACCTAGCATAGCCAAACTATCGTTCTGGTAAGCCGTTTGCTCAATCAACTTATAATCGGAGATTTCTTTAACTGTAAACAAATAACAACCCTTCATTTGTTCTCCACAGCATAGTGTAACCTTCCAGTACCGGCCATACTCGTCTAAAAACTCATAATTTGATTTTCCTTTGTATACCATCTCTCTATAGCTTTGCAGTACTTGCTTTTTCTTAAAGCGGCTCAGTCGAACGTTAGATAACAGGTGTGATATTGTACAGCCAACAAGGGAGTGACGGGTTAATTCAAGCATCCCGTACATTTGCTTATTTACAAAACTTATAACTCCCTCTTCATCAAAAAGCATGATTCCGCTGTCAATATTCTCTAGTACATCCTCGTATGTAGTATCCACAGGTCCTGATTGATAGGTTCTTCCCGGTAATAGAAGACTTTCTTGATATTGGCTAATCACGATACGAAGTTCCCCCTTTTACTGCATTTGACGAAGACGCTAAAGCGACATCAAATTACTATGTATTTGAGTATATGACGAAGCCGCCAGAACATTCGGTAATCGTTGCACTTTTTCCAACCGGTTCAATTATATTCCAATCATATCCAAGTGAAGTAGACAACGCAATCAGAGAAACTGTCGAATGATAAAAAAATTCATAAAATGATTCCAAAGACATATAAAAAATCACATCTAATTATATTTATTACTATTAATTCGTTCAATTGATTTAAACACTTTTAAGAAAAATTTAGAAAAAGCTAAAAGCCCTCGCAGTTGCGAAGGCCTTGATAAAGAAATGGGTCAGACCCAAATTGTAAACAATCTTACGCTTTCTGTTGCAGACGAAGGCGTCTTTGACTCATCACAGCTAATCTTTTCTTCAATTCCCGTTCCCACTTCGTATCCTCAATCTGTTTGGCTACAGCAAGCAGGTCAAGCGCCATATCGATCTGACTCCGCACAATAGCTAGAGGCTCTTCACTCTCGATGTTAATGACATTCTCGAATATTGCAGTTTCGTCTTCCATGACATAGTCCTGAAAATCCACATCAGTAACACCGTCTCCATGTGCGTATTCCGCCAAGATCTCATACTCGTTTTCGACCTTATAGTGAACCTCTACACGATGACATACCGGACAAAAAAGCAGGGGAACATTATGGACTTGCGTGCGATAATGTTTAAGGGTTCCCTTTGTTCCTACCATACTCGCTCCACAGCAAAAGCTCATATTTGTTCACCCTCCTTAGAATAACTAACCCATCTGAGTTTTTATTATTGTATTACATTACCCCAATGGAGATTCCTCCACTCGAGGACATAATATAACTTTTCACGCCTATTTTCAAATCCATTTTTTATTTAAGTCTTTTTTGGTGCAAAAAACCTCCATACAGAAAAACTTCTGCAAGGAGGTCGAAATCAGAATATCAAAGATCAGATAATAGCAGAACAACATTTAAAGGTTTCTGTCACCTGGTTTCCAGTTCATAGGGCATAAGCCACCAGATTGCAGGGCTTGCAGGACACGAAGTGTTTCTTCTACGCTGCGACCTACATCATTGTGATTAACAACCTGATATTTCAATTCACCTTCAGGATCAATGATGAACAATCCACGCAATGCAATACCTTCTTCTTCAATCAGAATGCCGTAGTCTTTAGCAACTTGTTTAGTAATATCAGCAGCAAGCGGGAAATTCAAACGGCCAAGACCATTCGAATCCTTAGGTGTATTGATCCATGCTTTGTGGCTGTGGATCGAATCTACACTTGCGCCGAGAATTTCTGTATCAAGCGCTTCGAACTGCGCAGCTGCTTCACTGAGAGCTGTGATTTCAGTCGGACATACAAAAGTGAAGTCCAGAGGATAAAAGAAGAATACCAGCCATTTGCCACGATAGTCGGACAGACTTACTTTACCAAAATCCTTACCATCACCTGATACGGTTTGCATAGTAAAATCTGGAGCTGGTCTACCTACTAAACGCTCAGCCATTGCCAAAATCCTCCTTTGATTATGTAAGAAACCAACCATTTCTTGTCGTGATATGCTGGAATAATTTACATCTTGTCTACATATCAAATGGTATCATCGTACAAAATCAAAGTCAATCTTAGACAAATTCCCCTATAATCGTAATTAGAAATTAGAAATTATTATGCTTTGCGGATAGCTGCAACAATCAGGTCGCCCATTTCAGATGTACTGATCGCTTTGCTCTTATCTACGGCGATATCACTTGTACGGTGTCCTGCATCCAATACTTCAGCTACTGCAGCCTCTATCGCAGCAGCCGCATCCTCATAACCAAAGGTTAAACGGTACATTAGTGCTAAGGACAAGATTGTTGCAATCGGGTTCGCAAGTCCTTGTCCGGCAATATCAGGTGCGGAGCCGTGAACGGGCTCGTAGAGACCGTAGTTACCATCGCCCATCGAAGCGGAAGCAAGCATACCGATAGAGCCTGTCAACATCGCAGCCTCGTCGCTCAGAATGTCACCAAACATGTTCTCGGTAACGATTACATCAAAGCTAGCTGGACGACGCAGCAGCTGCATTGCACAGTTATCAACGAGTACATGCTCAACCTCTACCTCAGGATATTCTGGAGCAATCTTATTTACGACCTCACGCCATAACCGTGAAGTTTCAAGTACATTCGCTTTATCAACACTTGCCAGCTTATTGCGACGCTTGCCAGCAATCTCAAAAGCCTGACGCACAATTCGTTCCACTTCCATTACGTTATATACACAGGTATCCACTGCTTCTTCACCATGTTCACCTTGACGACGCAGTTTATCTCCGAAATAAATCCCACCAGTCAGCTCACGAACGACCATAAGATCGGTACCTTCCAGCACTTCTGGCTTCAATGTCGAAGCGTCCTTTAGGCAATCAAATACGACTGCTGGACGTAAGTTTGAGAACAATCCAAGCGCTTTGCGAATGCCAAGCAATCCGGTTTCAGGACGAAGCTCCTTAGAATTGTTATCCCACTTCGGTCCGCCTACAGCTCCCAGTAATACGGCGTCAGCACTGCGACAGATTTCCAGTGTATCTTCCGGCAGCGGTGTGCCTCTTTCGTCTATTGCAATGCCTCCAAAAAGAGCGTGCTCCGTTTCAAAAGCATAACCAAATACTTCTTCCGTTGCTTTCAATACTTTTTCTGCTTCAGCTACTACTTCAGGTCCAATACCGTCCCCTGCGATTACGGCGATTTTTTTAACCTCACTCATCTCAGTCACTCCTCAAGTGGTCTGCTCTAACAGACATAGTTCTTCTTTATATTGTTGTATCATACCCAGTCGTAAAGGACAAAGATATAGATTCTATTGAGTTGATAGGCATAGCCTATAATCCAATGAGATAAGACAACTTATCCAAATTGCCGCTTCATATTTGCTCTTATTTGCTCTTATTTGCTCTTATTTCTGAAGATGTTTACAATTAAGTTGAAATCATCTACCTAAGGAGTGAATGCGAAGTGCAATATGCTAAGCTTGGTAAATCCGGTATGAAGGTCAGTCGGCTATGTCTCGGAACAATGAACTTCGGCCCACAAACAGATGAACAAGAAGCCTTCCGTATTATGGACGCTGCACTCGACGCAGGTGTTAATTTTTTTGATACCGCTAACATTTATGGTTGGGGTGAGAATTCCGGTTTAACAGAAACGATTATTGGTCGTTGGTTTAAGCAAGGTGGTGGGCGACGTGAAAAGGTCGTGTTAGCTACCAAGGTATACGGTGCAATGAGCGATAAGCTCGATGGCCCTAATGATGAGGGTGGACTATCATCTTATATTATACGCCGCCATCTAGAGGGGTCTCTGCAGCGTCTCCAGACCGATCATATTGAATTATACCAGATGCATCATGTTGACCGTAGTGTCTCTTGGGACGAGCTGTGGGGGGCTTTCGAGCTTGCTGTAAACCAAGGAAAGATTGGTTATGTCGGCTCCAGTAACTTTGCGGGATGGGATATCGCTGTGGCCCAACAAGAAGCGAAGGCACGTGGCTTTTTAGGTTTGATTTCTGAGCAGCATAAATACAGCCTCACCTGTCGCCTTCCTGAACTTGAAGTATTACCCTCCTCTCTCCATCATGGATTAGGCGTTATTCCTTGGAGCCCACTGGATGGAGGTCTTCTTGGACGCAATGCACTTAAGAAAATAGAAGGCAGCCGCAGTGGAGGAAATGCTGAGCGCGTAGAGCAATACAAAGATCAGCTTGAGGCTTTTGCAAGCTTATGTATGGAGCTTGGGGAACCACAAGATAATGTAGCACTAGCATGGTTATTAGCCAATCCTGCTGTAACCGCACCAATTATTGGACCACGCACACTAGAGCAATTCGAGAGTGCACTGCGCAGTCTTGAGATTGTGCTAGATGAATCTGTCCTTAAACGTTTAGATGAGATCTTCCCAGGACCGGGCGGAGAAGCTCCTAAAGCTTACGCTTGGTAGGTTTCTTATAATTTGAAAAAGGGAGCTAAGGCTTCAGCAGAACCAATCGCTGAAGCCTTAACTCCCTTTCTTGTTCGTACTTATTCAGCTGTATCCACGGTTACACTTCCATTACTCGTACTTAGGTCCACAGTATAAGTTCCTTTACCAAGAATGGCAGTGCCAAAGCTGTCCCCGTCTAGATCCCAAGGGACATTCCCCTTCAGTGAGCCATTGCTAGTATCCGCTGTAATCTTCGCATCGGACACAGTTGGCAATCCCACCGTAATCTTTCCGTTACTAGACGAACATTTCCATTTTCCAGTCACTGCTGAATTAATAGTGATCTTGCCGTTGCTGCTCTTTGCGGTCAACGCTCCATCTATATTATCCAATATAATCGCACCATTAGAGCTTTTGAGCTGCGCTCCACCTTGGATGTTCTGAACAGTCAGTGATCCATTGCTGGTGTGTGCCTCAACTCCGCCAGCAACATCATGAATATTTATAACCCCATTACTAGTGTCAACCACTAAGCCAGACTTTAAATCCCAGGCTTCTATTGACCCGTCACTAGTATCTACCTCAACGGCAAGGCTGCTAGGTACACTTACATTTAAATAAGGACTTTTAGTATTAAATCCAAACTGAATATTAGAGAACCAATTATGATCTGTATCGAGCTCCATAATCAGTGTATCTCCCTCAGTTTTTAATTTCCATTTCTTTTCCAACGCACTTTCGGCTTCACTTTGTGATTTTCCAGGTAGGAGTAAGCTTCCCTCATAATCCAATGAGCTTCCATCTATTCCCTCGACCTTTACTTTTCCACTTGGAAGTACGATTTTCAGCGTCGTAATATTGTCTTTCACTTCGACATTGCCGCTTAGTGGAGTTAAATGTGTATTCCCGATTAAACTGCTAAGTGAGCCGCCGGCCATTACGCTCTGTGCACTGCTTGCTCCAACCAACAGGATGATCAATAGGATTGCCCAACCGCTCACACGACTTTTGGCATCGGATTTGATAAACAATCTTAGCAACATCTCGAGTCCGAACAGGATCAAGAGTGCTGGCCATAAATAACCAAGTACTTCATAGCTGATCATATTATACTGAGCCATCACAATAATGACACCAAGTGCAATGCAGCCTATAGCTGCAGTAAAACTCCCGATTTTCCATCTCCCCATAGTCAAATCCCCGTTTCTTACGCTCTCGTATTGTTTCTTAGCATCTTCAGACCGTACGCAATCAGACCCAGTGATAGCAAGATCGTACCAATGTTAATCTCAATTAACATTCTCCAAAGCGTCGGAAATGCTGAGATCACCAGCATAAGGAACCCAGCAACAACACATCCAACACCAACCCAAGCCGGATTCACATCTTCATGTGGGTAACCGGGCATAGAGGATATCCCCATCGTCCAAGGTTCTCCGAAGCTGTCAGGATGGAACATCATACGCTCGTGTTCGGCAGCAGTTACTTTCATCCAAGCCGCTTTCTGCAGGGCATCGAACAATTGATAAAACCATAGTGCAGCTAGCGCAAAAGGGAAGATCATGGGCTCAGACGGAATAAACATAATACATAAGGAAGCCCCGATCATAAACTGCAGCCCCTGCTTTTTGAAACCTAAGTACAAATGACCTACACCAGGAATCATAGCTAGCATAAAAGTGAGCCAACGTCTCTTCTTAATCATAATACATCCTCCTAAAATTTGGATAGCATAACTTTTCAGTTTACCTGAATCCATCTATTATTTAATGACTATTTTCTAAAGCCACCGAACCATTGGGTCACCGAATTCGACACATGACCATTAATTTCAGTAATCCCATAAGCCAAATTCTCAAAAACGCCAAACTGTAACAATAAGAAGCTCAAGCAGGCAGCCACCGCATAATGCATCCAAGATGTTCTAGGAGCATAACGACGTCTTACGCTTGTCGCTTTAACCGCTCGCTCTCTGCGTCCTGTTTCGAGCTGCTCGATATGGGCCATAACACCTGCTGCGAGATCTGGAAAGTCCATCTGTTCATGCTGATATTCACTGTCCGTTTCCATTTCTGACCAAAGAGCGGACATTTCCTTAGCTTCCTCCAGCCACTGCGCGCAATCAGGACAGGATTGTATGTGCAACCGGATACTCAGCTCCATATCTGGAGACAGTAGGCCGTCAATGTAATGTGGCATCCATTCCTTCACTATTGCACAATTCATCGCAATTCCTCCCTTTGTCTACGCATCATCTGTCTGGCACGATAAAGCTGCGATTCGATAGTCTTAACGGAAACACCTTTTTGCTCCGCTATCTCTTGATAAGAATTTCGCTGAAAATAGTACAGCTGTACGACCGACCGGTACGGTTCCGCAAGGCTGTTCACATTCTCACCCAGCTCAGCTGATTGTTCCTGCTCTAGCACCTCTTGCTCTGGTGTTTGAGACGTTACCCAATCATTCTCAGTGTAATCAGCTGCACTCCGATGCCTCCACTCCCTATCATTGGCCCGTTTCCAGTCCAGACAGGTTCGATAAGCTATCCGATAAAGCCATGTCGAGAAGGTAGACTGTCCTCTGAAGGAGGGGAGCGCTTTGTATGCTTTTATAAAAACCTCTTGGGCCATATCTTTGGCCGATTCAGCTTCTCCAGTAATCTTGACGCACACTCTGTATACCATGCCTTGATAACGTGTCACCAAATGCCCAAAGGCCTGATGCTCACCGTTCAGCACAGCAGAAATCCATTCCGCCTCTTCCAGCTTTCTCCCCTCCTTCACCTACATAACGTTAGACGCCTGCCAATTCTAATCCCCTGCAACTTTTTTTTAATTTTTGAAATATTTTTGGGAAAGGAATATATTGTTTTTTGTCGAATAATGTTTAATTACTATGACTAAAAGAAAACTCTTTCTAATTATCGTGCTATTTCTTACTATACTTACTGGATTTCGCTTCCTATGGGTTTGGGCATCGCCTCATGCCATACAACCACAATTAGTCAAAGGAGTTCTCGATTTACGGAATAAAGTCTTAAATCAAGACAAGCTCCTTACCTTAAAAGGCCAATGGGAGTTCTATCCTAATACGCTGCTTCCCACTTTCAATAAAGAAACTCTAAACAAAGCTCCCCCTAAAAAATATATACAAGTCCCGGATCAGTGGAACGATGCCATTCATAATAGCGAAAAGTCTGCTTTTGGCTACGGCTCCTATCGGTTACGGATTCTTGTAGATAAAAACGAAAAGAAGTCTTATGGCATACTCATATCCGGGGTTCGGACTTCTTCGGAAATATATATCAATGGTGAACTACTAGGAAATTCAGGTTCTCCATCTGCCAATAAAGAAGACTATGTTGCTCGTGTATTACCTTACTCCGTATCTTTTACAACGGATAAGACTGAAATTGAAATTGTGATTCATGTAGCCAACTACTCTTTATCTCATACAGGCGGTATTTTTAAACCCATTTTATTTGGTAACGAAAAAACCTTAGCACATCAGCGGATCGTTTCCATAGGCCTTCAACTGTTATTATGTGTAGTACTTCTACTTCATGCAGTCTATGCAGCAATATTATATACCATTGGTCCGCGGCAAAAGATGTTGATCTATTTTTTTCTGTTGGTAATTTCCGCTATAACTACAGTACTCATTGATGATGACAAGCTTTTGCTGCATATGCTTCCCTTAAACTACCAATGGAGCTTAAAACTATTAATTATATCTAATATTATGGCTTTTTTATTCATCTTACTGACAAGCAAGCATCTAATGTTCCAGAATTTAAAAATCAAAAGTGTTCGGATCCTGACCAGCTTATCCTTGGTACATATCCTTTTCATAATGCTCGGTCCCGTTGTCCGCTATTACGAATTATTTACACCTATTTTTATCATCAATATAATCGTTCTATCATTAGAAGTTGTAGTTCTCTTTCTGAAATCTGCGCTTAAAAACAACGATGGCTCTATCTTTCTATTGCTATCTATCCTAGCCATAATTAACAGCACTCATTGGGGATTGTTTAAAAATTTCGATCTGGTTGACGTTACCTATTATCCTTTTGACCTGATTATTGCCTTTTTATGCTTTGCGACTTTTGGGTTTAAGCGCTATTTGTGGAATGCTAAGCAGACTGAAAACCTGGCAAAAAGCCTGCAAAGAACCGTTACGCAAAAGGATGATTTCCTAGCTAATACCTCTCACGAGCTGAAAAACCCCCTACATAGCATCATTAATATTGCTGAGACCGTCTTAGACAGTGAAAGAGAATCCTTAATGCTTGAGAACGCAAGTAATCTAGAACTGCTAATTACCGTCGGAAGACGTATGTCTTTACTGATAAACGATCTTCTAGATCAATCACAGCTTCGTGAAAGCAACATTCAATTACAGTTAAGAAATGTTCCCATTCAATCCGTAGCTGTTGGCGTACTCGATATGCTCAAGTTCCTAACGGAAGGTAAGCACATTACACTAATCTCGGAGATTCCCGACTCGTTTCCTTCTATTGTGGCAGATGAGAAAAGACTCATTCAGATTTTGTTCAATCTGCTTCAAAATGCTGTGAAATATACGAGTGTAGGCTCAGTTAGGGTCCATGCGGATATTCATAAAGGTGTGGCGCGCATCCATATTACGGATACTGGCATTGGAATGAACGAGGAAACACAGCTTAGAGCCTTCCAACCCTATGAACAGGGTGATTCAAGCCTGACAGCAATAAGTGGTGGAATTGGATTGGGCTTAAGTATTTGTAAACAGTTAGTTGAACTTCACGGTGGAAAGATTAGCGTAAAATCTTCACTTGGCAAAGGCTCTACTTTTACTTTTACTATGCCTCTATCCGATTCAAACATTCAAAAATTCAATTTAGAATTCTCAACAGTGACTGAATACACGGACAAACTATCTCATATTAGGCTATCCGAATTTAACACTACATCTGCTACTTCAACGGATGGAAGAAGACCTAAGATTTTGGCTGTCGACGATGACCCGGTTAATCTGAAAATCCTTACTAGCGTACTATCCATCAAAGACTATGAAATGGTTACGGTAACCAGTGGAATTGATGCTTTAATAAAACTGGATACTGATCAATGGGATTTAATCATTACAGATGTAATGATGCCCCAGATGTCCGGCTATGAATTAACACAGAGAATTCGTGAACGTTTTACTATAGCTGAGCTTCCTATTCTACTTCTGACCGCACGTAGCCAGCCGGAAGATATCTACACCGGATTTGTTTCGGGCGCGAACGACTATGTAATGAAACCCATGAACGCTATGGAGCTAAGAGGACGGGTACGTTCCTTAACAGACTTAAAACAGTCCGTAAATGAACGGCTTCGTCTGGAAGCAGCGTATCTTCAAGCGCAAATACAACCACATTTCTTATTCAACACATTAAATTCTATATCTGCTTTGGCATCTTTTGATACACAACGTATGGGTCACCTTATTGATGCCTTTAGCTCTTATTTACGCTTAAGCTTTAACTTCTTGAACGCTGAGCCGATGATACCGATTGAACACGAGCTTGAGCTTGTCCGTGCCTATCTGTACATAGAGAAAGAGCGTTTTGAGGACAGGATGACCATCAACTGGGAGTTAACAGAAAATCTACATTTTCAGTTACCTCCCTTGACCATTCAGCCACTCGTTGAAAATGCCGTTAGGCATGGTATATTAAGCCGCTCCAAAGGAGGTACGCTTTCAATATCCATCAAAGAACTAGCTGATGACATCGAGATTACAATCGCTGATAATGGTAAAGGTATGACTTCCGAGCAACTTCAGCAACTGCTGAGCAGTCAGTCTAATGTAACAAGAGGGATTGGATTTCTTAATACACATAAGCGGTTGTTACGTGTCTACGCGACGGGTTTGCAAATTAAAAGCAAGGAAGGGCAAGGAACTTCAGTAAGTTTCATAATCCCTTTTGAAAAAAGAAATATGATTCGCAAAAATTCCTATTCACAGACAGACTTGAATGAACCGAAATAGAAGTAAGAGTTTATTGTTTTTTGCTAAAAATACTATGTTGAGTGGTGAAATAACAATGATTCAAGCAGTGTTGGTGGACGATGAACGGCTTGCCCTCGTAAAGTTAGAATTCATGTTAAAAGAAATGGAAGCTGTTCAAATCGTCGCATCCTATACAGATCCTGTCCAAGCCATACAAGAAACTCCAGCATTGGAGCCTGACGTTATTTTTATTGATATTGAAATGCCTGAAGTGAGCGGACTTCAAGCTGCCGCAATTCTGCAAGAGGTCTGTCCAAACGCTAATATCGTTTTCGTGACCGCGTATAACCAATATGCAGTGGAAGCCTTTGAGTTAAATGCGATTGATTATATTTTGAAGCCCGTGCGACATGACCGTTTATTCAAAACAGTACAACGCTTGGAGGACAGATTGAGGTTTGCACCAAAAAGCACAGAGGTAGCACATGAACTAACGATTCGTTGTTTTCAATCGCTGCGTTTTGAACGAGGAGGACAACCTTTAAACAATCTCCGTTGGAGAACTTCTAAGGCACAAGAATTGTTTGCTTTCTTGCTTCATAATCGCAATCGATTTGTCAGTAAAGATACCCTGATTGACCTACTATGGCCAGATTTCAACCTTAAAAAGGCTTCTACCCATCTCTACACAACCATTTATCAAGTACGACAATGTTTAAAGCAGAGTGAGGTAGATCTGCATATCAGCAACGTCAGTGGCGGGGAAGGGTATACGCTTGAGACCGGGCCGCTTCTAATCGATGCAGCCCAGTGGGAGCACAACATTCTTGCACTCGAATCCATCGGAGAGGACAATTGTGCAGAACATCAAAGCTTATTTGAGCTTTATTCAGGGGATTATTTTGGAGATTACGATTATTTGTGGGCGGAGGGTGAACAACAACGTCTGCGCACCATTTGGCTACACCATGCTATGGGAATGGCCCAGTTCTATATCGACAACAACAGAGTTCCCGAAGCTGTCACTGTGTATCAAAAGGTAGTACAGCTTCAGCCCTATTTTGAACAAGGACATTTAGGATTAATGAAGGTCTACGATAGTATCGGGGAACGTTCCGCTGTGGAAGAACAATACAAAATTCTCAAAGATCTATTAATAAGTGAACTCAGTATCGGACTCCCAGCCAGTGTTGAAGAGTGGTACGAACAATGGGAGCTCCATAACCTCAGAGTTCAATAAACAAGAATATACTTTCTGAACATAACAAAGACACCCGATACTATCTGGGTGTCTTTGTTATTACGATATATTATATGCCCTATTATCCTAATACCGGTTGATCTACGAAGGTAACAGCGGTATCTGAAGTGCTGTGCAATTCAAAGATGACAATCTCATTGTCGCCTTGTTTCAATAGAGGACCTGGCACATACATTGTTTTCTGTGGTCCGATATTCCAATAGCGTCCAAGGTTGAACCCATTAATGAACACGACGCCCTTAGTCCATCCTTCCATGCTCAAGAACGTATCACAAGGTTCATCCACAACCAAGGTGCTGCGGAAGAAGCTAGGTTCCATTTGCCTGAATAAACCTTCAAACTGCAGACCAGATAAATCCGTTAATGGCAACGTATAAGTCGTCCATTCCGACAGAAACTGCCGTCCATAACGTACCCCTTCGGTAATCCCTTTACAATCTCTCATAAAAGGACCATAGTTGACACGTCCTAAATTCTCCACAAGTATACTAACATGGAGCCCTTCGGCCGGAACCTTGAACTCTAATTTCACCTCTGGCTCTACACGATCTAAGGTTGCAGTGAGCTCTCCATTCAGAAAGACTAATGCACGATCATGTAAATCCTGGATGAAGAACTCATCTTTGGGACGAGGTCCTGTAAGGAACGTACTATAATGAATAAAGCCATAATCCTGACCCAATTTCTCCATCGGTTCAGGGTATGCAGAGTGAATAGGTGCAGAAATACGATTCAAGTTTGCGGTAAGTGAAGTCTGCTCCTTCATCTCTACTCTCCCATATGCTCTCTTAGCGACAGGAGCTGGCAACTCAATGGGTCCGAGATCTACATATTTGGAGATCACTTCACGAACTGCATAATATTTAGCTGTCGGCTCACCGGATTCACTCAGTAAGGAATCATAGTCATAACTAGTAATTGTTGGTTCATAGCTGTCAAACGTATGTCCATTCGCTCCGTTGTAGAACCCAAAGTTAGTTCCGCCATGGAACATATAGAAATTAACGGATGCGCCTAAACTAAGTATCTCATCCAATACCTTCGCTACATCCTCAGCCGGACGCGTATGATGCTCCTCACGCCAATGATCAAACCAACCGTTCCAGTATTCCATACACATGATTGGAGCCTCTGGTTGGTATTCACGGAGCTTGTTGAATGCTTCTACTGGACGTGATCCAAAGTTCACCGTCTCTAGCACACCTGGGACCATACCTCCCTGTAACATCGCGTCTTCAGGTCCATCGGAAGTGAATAGTAGTACATCTATCCCACGGGAAATCATGCTGTCTTTTAAATGAGTCAAATAGCGCTTGTCATTGCCGTAACTTCCGTACTCATTCTCAATCTGCATAGCAATGATCGGGCCACCATTTGTACATAACAGTGGTTGTAATTTGGGGAGCAATACATCATAATACGCATCTACATGATCTAGAAATGGCTTATGGTAGCATCGAAGACGCATATCCGAATCAGCTAGCAACCAAGATGGCAGTCCACCAAATTCCCATTCTGCACAAATATAAGGTGCGGGACGAACGATGACATGCAGACCCAAATCTCCTGCCAATTCAATAAACCGGACTACATCTGCCATACCTTCAAAATTATGTTGGCCTTTCTTCGGCTCGTGTAAATTCCATGCCACATAGGTTTCAACCGTATTGAAGCCGCAAGCTTTTAATTTGATAAGACGGTCTTCCCAATGTTCCGGCAGAGTCCGAAAATAATGGATGGCCCCTGAGATAAGCCGTATCGCCTGATCGTTATAATAAAAGGAAGATCCTGAATAATGAAAAGTTGCCATATTCTCAACACCTCGTAATGGTATGATCACTTAAGTAGAATAACTTGCTATCGCTTGATTGATCCGCTCTCTTGCCTCTAAGAGCCATGTTCCCTGATCCCTCGGGTATACAGAGAAGGTCAACGATGTACTCAGACCCTCTTCCATAATGGCTATCGTTGCTTTCTTGCCAATTTTCTGCTCAAGTAATTCTAGTGCGCGCAAATCCTGCAACCCTTCATATAGAACTTCCAGTCGAATGGATTCAATCGGGCCTTCTTCTCCTGGATAGACCAAGTAGGCATCTCCTGAGGGAAATGCATGCTCAGCGTCAGTCGTACGATAAGGGTCCAGCTGCTGATTCAATGAATATTGCGAGTACCAGAAGTTATAACCCCAATGCAAGAAGCCCTGTAATCCGAATTTATACAATTGAAACCCGATTATACGATTTCTAGCAGACGGCATGTTGAAAAACCGGTTGGATACTTGTTCACCTTGAGCGCAGCAATAGTACGTCCAAAGGTCTGGAACCTGATGTTCTAAGAACGGTTCAATATGCGTATTCGCAGGAATCGGCCTTTTCACCAGGCCCTGTTCATACAACTCCAATTCGGACAAAGCGTCCATGATCGGATAACTTGATAAATGTTTATAAATGATCTCACTTGCAGCTCGGTACGATTCCAAATGTTCCTCTCCTGGTTCATCTGAAATATGGAACCAGCTTTGCTGGTCTATTCCCTGCTCTTTCAAATATTGATCTAAGCAAGGTAAAAATTGATCCAAGAAACTACGGTATTCCGCCGAGGATGCGTCCGTATCCCAGCCGAATAGTTGCTGATCTTCACCTTGAATGGTTACCATTATTTTTGGTGCACATTTTGCACCCCATTGAGTAAATAAATGAGAGAACTCAAAGTATTTGAAGCCAAGTCGGCGGCACATCGATACCCAACGAGTAAGCAGATCAAATCCGAATTCATAACGATCTCCCGCTTTAGTCACGGAAATCAATTGAACGGTTGGACGTACTCCACCAATGGCTGTATCCAAAGGCGGTGTAAACAACGGAGTTAAGATCATGTTCATGCCATGCTTAGCCATCGTATCTGCATAACGTTCTATAAGGGCCCAATGCGCTTCACTAAATACTTCGACACCATACTTTGTAGCAAGACAATCCACATGGAACCATTCCGTATGAATTAACTGTTGCGGCGGTAGTGTTGCAGGGATAACGGTTAACTCGAATACATCCGATTCACCTAACATCTGCCCTTCAGATGATTGGAAGAGGACCTGAATAGAGCGAAGCCCCGTACTCATTGTTTCATCCAAGGTTATCGTCACCCATAAAGATCGCCATTGTCCCGGGATCGATGAAATAGATTGTTGATCCAGCGTATACAATGGATCTGGATATAATCCCGGCGTAGTTCTTAGCACATCGTCATCATGATTTTTGAAACAAGGCATTTCTGAGGGAACAAGTCCAACGGATCTTATACATATTAGATCTGGAAGAGATGACTTTATCTCTACTGCAATATTCTTTAGAAGTGTATCTGAGGTATAAGCGACTTGGAACGAAAATGTTTCTCCGACAAGTGCGGTTGCACTGTGATAGGATTCATGATTCGGCACTTCATCAGCAAATACCTTAACCAACGAACTTAATAACATCGTCTGAAATGGCTGCGGGGTATTCATCGTTGCTTCACCTCTTCATCATTACAGACACTTTGTGCAAATTCTTTCAGAACAATACTGTTACCCTCGATGCGAGATTGCTCTGCTGCAAAAGCCATAAGGTGACTTTGAACGGAATGATTTGCTGATGTAAGACCTTGAATCTTCCCTTCCGCTCGAACCAGCTTAACAAAATCTTTGATTAACCCCATATCGCCGCCGCCATGACCAACATGACCACCTGCATTCTCGAACGAGATTCTCTCTACCTTACCGCTGCCAAAATGGATCACTTCAATTTCATTCTTCTCCATCGCACCGCGAATTTCCCCCGTGGTACCCATCAGCTTGAGGGTACGACTTACATCTTTGGTAAACGCACTCATTGTAAAAGCTATAGTTACGGAATTAGCAAATTCTAGATTTACCACTTGATGGTCGACGACATCATTATCACAATGATAGACACATCGTCCATAAGGTCCTTCCTGAAGAGCATTCAGGCGGGCTTCATAGCTTGGATCATCGCTAATTGCCGATGTAGGCCAATCCGTATCCTCCGTCAAATATTGATTAGGAGCATAATAGAGACATTTATCTGCTGCTGGGCATCCATCTGTGCAACGTAACGGGGCTCCTTCCGGTGCTTCACTAGATTTGAAATGGGACAGTGAGCCAAAGGAAGACACTCGAACACATTCTGAATCTGTCAACCAGGAAAGAATGTCCAGATCATGACAGGACTTAGCGAGAATCATCGGACTGGACTCATCCTTTTTGCGCCAATTCCCTCTTACGAAGCTATGAGCTTGATGCCAGTAACCCACGTTCTCATTATGTTGAATGGACATCAATTGTCCGATCGCACCACTTTCCAGCAGTTCCTTGATCGTAGAGAAGAAATTGGTATATCTCAATACATGACATATCGAGAAGACACGATTCACTTTAGAGGCCATTTCCCCCATAAGTACACATTCCTTGGCATCAGGGGACATCGGTTTTTCTAATAGTACATGATACCCTGCCTCCAGTGCTTTCATTGTTGGCACATAATGCTGATTGTCTTGGGTACAGATAAATACCGCATCTGCTACTTTCGGGGAGGCAAAAAAATCATCCCAATGGGTAAAGCACACGTCATCAGCCAGCTTATGTCTTGCCTTAAATTTATTTCTCCGCTTCGCATTCGGCTCTGCAACAGCTACAACTTGAAGCTCATTGGGGTGCTGAATCGCATATTCTGAATAATTAATTCCTCGCAGGCCCGCTCCAATTAAAGCAACAGTAACTTTCTTCATCGCAATCTGCTCCTTCATATGAGACTTTATGCTATGTCTGTACTCTATTTTCTTTATTCTTTAACACTACCAACCGTCATTCCTTTTACGAAATACCTTTGTAAGAATGGATACACTACCATAATTGGCAATGCGCCCATGAATATTTGCGCCGTTCGGATCGTCTTC
Source organism: Paenibacillus sp. FSL R5-0345 (assembly GCF_000758585.1). NCBI lineage: Bacteria > Bacillati > Bacillota > Bacilli > Caryophanales > Paenibacillaceae > Paenibacillus > Paenibacillus sp. FSL R5-0345. The sequence goes on along the minus strand of NZ_CP009281.1, from coordinate 1,477,332 downwards.
TCACTCAGGTTCTCCATCACCTTGAGCTGCTCAATGGACATCGAGGACATCTGGGCATTGATAGACATAATCAAGGTAGAAAGATAGGTCTGTAGCGGATAATGCTCAGGTGAATTCAGGTAAAGGATACCGTCAAACCAAGCGTTCCAATGCCCAACTATGGTGAATAACCCAATCGTTGCGATGGATGGAAGGGATATCGGTAAATAAATTTGCCAAAGTACTCTCCAATGTCCGGCACCATCAATCGTAGCCGCTTCATCCAATTCTCTTGGAATAGATCTGAAGAAGTTAAGCATCAGAACCATATTCCATACATTCAATGCACCTGGTAAGATAAGTGCCCAAATGGAATCGATTAAGCCTGTATTCTTCACTACGATATACGTCGGAATTAAGCCGCCTCCAAAAAACATCGTAATCGCGAATATCCATACATATACGGTTCTAAATTTAAACTGATCATTCGATTTGGAAAGCGGAAAAGCAGTAATAAATACTAGAAACAAGTTAACTACTGAACCGAGCACTACTCGTTTTACGGAGACTCCCAAGGAACGAAAGAACTCTACCTTTTCTCCTAAATATACATAAGCATCCCAGGAAAAACCGACGGGCCAAAGCTTCACTTCTCCAGCCATCGCAGCTGTATTCGAGCTTAGTGAGATGGAGAGTAAGTGTACAAATGGGATAATGCCGAGTATGGTAATGAAAGTTAACAACAGCGTATTGAACACGATAAATAACTTTCTGCTGAATGATTGTTTATGTAGCACCATCTCCACCTCCTAGAATATGCGGTAATTGTTAAATTTGTAAGCTGCATAGTAAGTTGTTGATACCATAAATAAAGATATTATCGATTTAAAGAGACCCACTGCTGCCGCAGGTCCAAATTGTTGGCTGAACATCCCCAATCGATAGACAAATGTATCTATTATATCTGCGCCTGCATATACAGTCGGGTTATACATAATCAATATCTGCTCAAAACCTGCGTTAAGAATACCACCGAGACCTAATACACTAAGTAAAATAATAATCGGTGCTATACCTGGAAGCGTAATATTAAGCATTTGCTTCCATTTCCCTGCACCATCTACCTCTGCCGCTTCATACAGCGTCGCATTAATTCCTGTGATGGCAGCAAGCATGATGATCATATTGTAGCCCATGCCTTTCCAGACATCCGAGCCAATGATAATCCCCCTGAACCAACCATTATCAAGCATGAACATGATAGGTTCTAAGCCCATAGCGGAAATTAAGCCATTAATAGGCCCATTCAGAGAGAATAATTCAATAATGACACCCCCAAGGACGGTCCATGAAAGGAAGAACGGGAGGAAAATGGCGGATTGAATAAAACCTGCGAACCATTTCTTAGTAAGCTCATTTAATAATAGAGCTAGAATGAGCGGGACAAGCAGAGACAATACCATTTTGATGATAGCTATGACTAGCGTATTCCAAAGTACTTGCTTGAAATCCGGTAAATTAAATACATAACGGAAGTTATCTAATCCCACAAAATCGGATTTAAAAAAACCGGATAACGGCTCAAACTGTTGAAACGCCATAACCAGGCCGGCCATCGGTCCGTAGGCATAAATCAGTGTAACAATCACACCCGGTATTAACATGATATGTAGCGGATATTCTTTCTTCAGTGATTTCATAGATGCCCTCCTCACCAACTTACTCATTTTAAAACGGGAGGTGAGTCGGCTCACCCGACTCACCTCACCCGCTTTCTTGTCCCTATGATTTATTTCGTAGCTTCCGTGCTATACCATTCATTGACCTCATCGATAATTTCATTACCGCCAAGTGCCTTCCAGCTATCCACGAATTTATCGAAATCATCAAGAGAACCGCCCATGATAATCTTGGTAAAGGACTCTTGCATCAACTTATCCAGCTGACCGCCCTTTTCCACTACTGTTGGTGTAGGAAGACCGTAAAACTCGTTGTATACAAATTGTTGATTTTCTTTAATTTGTCGTGTTAAGCCCCAGCCGCCGTCTTTTGCAGCCCGGCTATAATATTGACCCCAGTTTACACCTTTGGTAGCGTTAGATGTGTCGCCTGCCAGGAAGTCCTTAGTCGCTTTGAAAGTATCCGCAACGGTCTTATAATTTGCATCGTCTATTGTAATTTCAGTCTGATTAGCATCGAGCGCTTTGTTTACTTCCCTGTAAATCGTATCAATATCAACAGGGTTGGCAATCCGTGGGTTAAACCAGTTGTATACATAGCCATCCGCTGCTTTGTTCTTATCCTTGTATTTCTTATTACCAACTTCAATGTAGAAATTGAGCATCTTAATCGCTGCTTCTGGGTTCTTCATCTTTTTGTTCACAACGAAAATTTTGTTGCTGCGGATTTTTGGAACGAGTGATTTAGCTGGACCATCAATCCCTGGAAGTTGAATTGCAATCCAATCCGCCTTTGGATCTTTGTCTACGCTGGAGTTAAGCGGCCAGTTCGGATACCACCACTCTCCGTAGGAAATACCCACTTTACCTGCAGTCAGATCCTCTACAGCCTTATTCTCATCCTTTAGTGCAAACTCTTTATCAATAATTCCATCTTTATACCATGCTTGTAGCTTACCAAGTGCAGTCTTCACTTCAGGCTGAATCAATCCCGGTAACAATTTGTCATCGCCGCCTTTAATCCAAGCCGATTGTTTATCACCAACGGAAGGATAAGCACCGAATCCATTAAAGAAACCTCTGACATCAAATCCCCAAAAGAAGAGATTCTTTTGCATGGCGATACCATAGGTGTCATTCTTACCATTCTGATCTGGATCATTATGTGTGAATGCTTGTGCAACTTTCTCAAGCTCATCGATCGTCTTCGGTGCCTGTAAACCTAGATTATTAAGCCAATCTTGACGAATCCATAGTAGCTGCGTGGATAAAAAGGGATCTTCAAATGCAGGAATACCTAATTGCTTACCATCCGTACTGAACGTTTTCATCGCGAATCCACCATCTGAGTCCATATAAGCCTTAAGAGCTGGTGACGCATATTGTGCATAGGCATCTGTCAGATCAGCAAGCATATCTTGCTTTTTAAGTTTCTCATAGTTCTTCTGATCAACTTCTATCACATCGGGTAGATCCCCCGATGCCATGGCAAGCGAGAACTTCTGCTCAAACTGGGCAGAGGGAACGGTCCATTTGTATTTCACTTCAATATTCATCATCTCTTTGAGATCTTTCAGGTAGGCATTTTGTTCCGGTGTTATTCCGCTTGGAGTTCTTGGATCTTCTGGTGGATTATATCCTAGTATTTCTGTAACAGTGACCGTTTCCGGGTATTTCCCTAGTGGATCAGGTGCTGTGGCGCTGTCTGTCGCACTATTCGTAGTCTCTTCCTTAGGCGTAGATGGTGCATTCGCATTTCCATTCCCTTGACTTCCACATGCTGACAATAATGAAAGAATCATCGTTACTGACAAAATCATTTTCCATGGTCTCATTTTTTTCATCTGAACGCTTCCCCCCTTTGTTTGCTGCAATTCTTGTTGTTAATCAGTGTTCCTAGTTATTATTTTAGTCACAGAGGAAACCGCTTTCAATTTCACTTTTTTTACATCACTTTCACTTTATTTACTTATTTTGAATTTCGATAATCCTGTGGAGATAAACCCATTTTGCGTTTGAAGAATGTTGTAAAGTAGGATGGTGATTCAAAACCGACCCGGATGGCGATTTCATTTAATTTCAGAGTTGTATTCTTCATCAGTTGCAGAGCAACATGCAGCTTCGTCGACTGGATATACTCTAATAAATTTTGACCTGTCGTCTGTTTATAATAACGAGATAAATAGGACGGATTAAGATGCACCTCTGCAGCAATTGAGGTAAGCGATAGATCTCCAGATAGGTTCTCCTGCACAAATTGGTGAATTTGTTCGATGATTAGCGTCTTGAAATCTTCCTGCTCGATTCCTCCAGCTTTGTGCATCGTATCCTCAAGTTGACTTAGTTTCTCAAGGTCTAAGATAAGCATGTGCTGACCTAATAAAGCTCTCTTAAGAATCATAGAGCGCACTGCTTCAACTTGAAGATGGATTGATTCCCAATGGTTAAGTAAATCCCCCGATATTCCGAATGAAACGCAGACACTTAGCAGCTCATCACACTCATTCTGTACAGGCTCTAATATCCCTCTCATATAAGCAACGATTCCAGGCCAATTCACCCCTTGATCTGGATAGCCACTACGAAAGCGATTCAGCAATCCTTCATCTGGTTGAAGCAGCCATATGAATACACGATCATCATAAATCACTTCTTCACATGCAATAGATGCAGGCAGGTGATCATGGAAAATACGCTGAACAGACGGAGGCATTTTAAATTTAGGATCATCTAGTCGATCCAAGATACCAACAAGAAAGAACGAAGGACGATCTAATGCAATGCCGAACTCTACATCCTTGTAACGTACATTATTGAGTATAGAAGTAATAGACTCCCCGCTAAGCACCCGCTCCATCAGCTCTTTCTTTAGGAAGGAACTAGCGATTTGATAGTGCATTTGTGCCTTCTCCAATTGAAGTCTACGACGGTTCTCCTCGTCTAGCTTGTCGATTGCTGCCTTCACAGCTTGGAAAATAGGTTCAATTCCTTCCGTTTTCAGAATGTAATTGTCCACATTCTTACGAATCGCTTCGTATACATAATCAAATTCACTGTATCCTGTAAGGAAAATCACTCGGCATAACGGCCAATAATAGACGATTTCGTCCACGAGCTGGAGACCATTCTTCTGAGGCATACGAATATCGCTAACCAAAATATCCAATTTCGTTTTCTTAGCAATTTCAAGAGCTTCGCTTGAGGAGAAAGCTTTTCGTATATCCAGTTCAAATTCTGAGTTATCCTGAAACAGTTGGACTAATCCATTCACAATCACAGGCTCGTCATCTACGATTAGTAATCTATACATAATCACACTTCCTTACTCTCATATTTAACTATCAGTTCTACTCTCAATCCTCCGTATTTGCTGCGTGAGACAAATAAGCCACTATCTGGTCCGTACTTCAATTGGAGTCTATTATTAACGTTGATTAATCCCGTCTTCTCAACTTGTTTCAGACCCATCGCAAGTTTCTTCTGCAAGTACTCTATTTCCTCATCTTTTAAAAGATTGCCGTTATCTTCAATCGTGATAATTACTTTTCCCTCTTCGCATTCGGCACCAATATAGACAACCCCTTGTCGGGAGTCGTCTTCGAAAGCATGCTCGAACACATTCTCAACAATCGGCTGAATAATCAGCCTCGGTACTAAAATCGCATTCGCCAAAACGGGTATTTCTTCATATTCGAAAGAAATACGATTCGAGAAGCGAATACACTGAATTTCACAATAATCAAGCGCATGCTGATACTCCTTAAAGAATGCCACCTCGTCCGCTCCACTTCTTGTGATGTATTGGTAGTAGCTCCCTAGCTTTTGTGAGAGCTCAGCCGCACTATCGGAATCTCCTACTTTACACATCATGTAAATATTAAAGAAGCTGTTATAGAGAAAATGCGGGTTAATCTGTGACTGCAATTGCTTCAACTGCGAATGCTGCAGGGCAATCTTCTGTTCATAATTTTCCTCAATAGAACGCTTAAGTCTAGAAGCCATGCGATTAAAACTATTAAATATATAGTAAAACTCATCTTTGGTCTTTGACTCGATGACTAAATCAAGATTATCCGTTTCTACCATACGGAATGTCTTAACCAATTTCGATAAGGGCCTATGAATCATTAGATTTACCGAATAAGAATAAAGTATCATTACCACAATAGCGATGACGAAAGAGGCATATAGTAGTGTATTAAATTGGCTTAAGGGCCTTGTGATTTCATTCTGATTCACGTACATAATCAAGGATAGATTCAAAGAACTGATAAAGTTATGGGCAATAAAGTAACTTTTACCGTTCACCTTGTTTATTTCTGGGATATCGGAATTAAACTGATCCTGTTTGGTGATGAGCCTAAGGACCTCAGTAGATACTAACTGATCGTCTGTAGTAGATAGAATATTGCCCAGCTCATTACTTCCCAGAAATACCTCCGATTCTTGATATAAGGTTGCGATTTGATTTAGTGCCTCCAATAGCTTACCTTTTGAGATTTCAATATACGACCAAAGCTCCGCATTATCTCCTGTTTCTATAAGGAAAATCGCATCACCGCTCCGATAGAATGAAGGCTTCTGCTTAACGTTAAGTAACGAGGAAATTTTTTCGTACTCCATATTAGGAATAGACGTGATCCCGGTCTTACCAGAGATCGTTTTTCCCAGAGACTTAATATATACCCCGGCGTTAACCACATATTCGCTTGAGGCAATGATCCGATTCAATAGATCTTCAGCATTACCGATTAATTCTACCTCTTCATACTTTTCTAAACTTTTGCCTCGGAAACTAAGCTTCTGTATGTTTTTATCTTCTTGAAATTGTAATTGTTGATTGCGGATGAAATATATCTCTTTATCCAGTTGCTTGGAATAGAATGACGCCCCAGCCAGAGATGAGTCCAAAATCGTATTTTTGGTGAATGACATCCCCTTATAATTCACCCAAATATTCATCGATATGAGCGGAATCAAAAAGACGATAAATACGATGACAACTTTCTGATAGACGAACCATTTTACTTTTCCCGTAGCCAGCAGCTTCATTCTCTACCTCCGTATCTACTCATTTTGAGCCCTTAAAGCTATAAAAAAGACCCGTAAAGTAGTCCTTTCCTCAAGGGAGGATTTTACGGGTAATGACTATTCTTTTAATTATAGATAGACTATCATCACGTCATGCTAAGAAGACTTTCATCCCATCATAGGAAATGATGAAATTCTCCTCTGCTGTATTCTTAACTAAAGTATCATGCAACTCTGCGCTGTAGTGAGAGAAATGAGTCAGAATAAATGATGTACTAGTATCACAACTATTTTGGTCAAGCAAACGTTCTCTTACTATCCGACAACCGGAGATCCCCATATGATAATCATATCTATCCTCTAGCCCATAATTACAATCCAGACTAACAACGTCCAGGTGCTTATCACGTAGATAATTGAAGGTTTCATCACTGAATATACCACTATCATTGCCGTATAAGAATCTTGTGTTATTCTGCTCAAGTAGATAGATAAAGCTATGTTCATCCGGCTTGTGATGGGCTGGCAATGCGGTTACTGTCACTTCTCCAAGAGTGAAGGGCATGAAAGGCTGTATGATATGAAACTCGTAAAAAGGATCTTCAATCGTATCGGTTCCATAATCATAGCGAAGAGCTGATTTCATCGTTTCTTCTACCGTTTCATTTCCGTAAATATGCAGTTTTTTTCCACTCTCCTGCAGCTGACAATACCAATGTTCATGCCTCATCATGAGCTCTGCTGCTGCAAAATGATCAGTATGCGAATGCGTAACAATCAAATGATTAACTTTCCCCAAATCCAATTTGTAACGAAGCTTATTCATATACATATCAGGTGAGAAATCCAGCAGCAAATCAGAGTTAATAAGCGCTCCTGTACGAGCGCGAATATTCTTGCCACCAAGCTCCATCGCCATAGAGCAACGTTCACATTGACAAAATAAAGCTGGATAACCCTCGCTTGCTCCAGTTCCTAAATACATAAATTCCATGGTATCATCTCCCAGCGCATTTTATGATAGCGCTTACTAATTAGTAAAAAAAAGATATATGCTAAATAGTGTCGCTGGCGCTACATTACGAATAATGAGTGAAAATCCCATTTTCGTCAAGGTTCACTTCGTTGGGAGTTGGGTAGTAAGTGAAGAAGGTTATGAAACGAGTAGCCATAGACCAAAAAAAAGCAAGGCTCCTCCAATAACAGGAGGAGCCTTGCTCCGTTGACTTTTATCCTATGGGTGTTGAGTGCCGGGACAGCACCCTTATCATTACGATATATTAATTACTTCGTTTAAATCTTCGAGCTAACACAAATCCCACAAGAACTAGACCTCCACCTACTAAGTAAATAGGAAGTGCACTGTCTTCTCCCGTTTTCGGAAGCTCTGTTGGTTTATTGCTGTTATCCCCTGGTTCTTTCACAGTACCTGTCGGTACTTCCTCGACATCAATCTCGATCTCAATCTCTTCTTCATTTCCATTCTCATCTGTCACAATGATCGTGAACTTGTCTTTGCCAATGAAGCCTGGATCTGGTGTATAAATCCACTTGCCATCTTTAGTAATTGTCACCTTACCATGATCTGGCTTTTCACCGACACTCGGCACGCCCCCAAGTGGGATTTCACCTTCAAGAGGAACTTCCTCATCTGTAGTCAGTTTCTCTACAGGTGGCGTCACTTTCGGAACAACAGGAGTGCTAGTTGGCACCGCCGTGATAACCGGTGTTGCTGTTACTGTTGGTGTCACAGTTGGCGTTACCACCACTGGTGTTGGGGATGGAGTAGCAGTAACGATTACTCCCGGTATTGACGTCGGAGTCGACACAGGGAAAATTGGATTGTCTGGCGTTGACGTAGGTGTTACTGTCGACACAGGTGTTTCCGTCGGTGTTGCTGTCGGCGTTGCCGTCGGTGTTGTTGTTGGTGCTGTTGTTGGCGCTGTTGTTGGTGCTGGTGTTGGTGCTGTTGTTGGCGCTGTTGTTGGCGCTGTTGTTGGTGCTGTTGTTGGTGCTGTTGTTGGCGCTGTTGTTGGTGCTGGTGTTGGTGCTGTTGTTGGTGCTGTTGTTGGCGCTATTGTTGGTGCTGTTGTTGGCGCTGTTGTTGGTGCTGTTGTTGGCGTCACTATCTTTTGATTCGTTACAGTCATATCTGTAACTGTTGTTGAACTAAATTTCACCTCATATTTATTTGCATCCTTGATATATCCAATAGGTGCCGTTTTTTCTTGCAAGAAGTATTTACCAGGCCGGAGATCTTTAAATACTGTTTTACCGTCTTTATCTGTCTGAATAGATGTGCTAAATAAAACCTCTTCCGATCCAGACACGCGATATAAATTGAAGATAGCTCCTTCAAGAACTTTACTATTATCTGCTGCATCTACTTTCTTGACAGCTAATTCTTTTCTAGTCCCTTGTCCAATTCCACTAGAATCCGAAAATACTACAGTTACACTTGATTCTTTGGATTGGGTTTCCGTTTGGGATCCATTACCACTAAATTTAACAGAGTTACTAATTTTCCCACCATTTTTCGCCTCTAAAATTATAGAGTCATACTTCAAAATAAAAGGTTTCTCAATCGTTTTATTGAACTTCAATTTAAATTGCTCTGCACCTGTCTTGTCATCCTTTGTAAATTCAAGCATATAATCCTTGTCCGCTCCTTGAATGAGTGCTGGACCAGATTCATTGACTGTGCCATCCTTTAAAATTGTTGTCGGCAGCAACCGGAATGACTCCGGCAAGAACATTTGATTAGCGTCCGGATTATCAATGATTTGTGCATCTTCTACAAGAGATTGGTTATAGTTGATCTTTAAAGTCCAATTTAGTTTTGTCTCATTTTTAGGGTCCTGTACTCCTGACTTGGTAACATATTGATCATTTTTACCACCGTTTGGAATGCTAACTTCACTTTTCAAATCTTTTGATACAGGCACACCATTGTCAGACAGCTTAGCTGTATTGTAAATCGTTCCATTCTCGACCACTTGATCCTTTAAGCTGGTGCTGAATTTAATCAAATAAGGCTTAGCAATTTTTTCATTAAAGCTTATTTTCAACAATTTAGTCGTTTTATTGTAATCTACAGAATATAGTTTGGGATTAGAGCTGGCAGTAACAGTGACTTCTTTTCCTACTTTAGGGTTACCACTGCTTTCTATCGAAAGTTCATAAACCTTTATAGATCCCTCTATCAACTGCTGTTTATCTTCTAACGTATCAACAAGCACAGCTTTATCAAGCTCTTTGCTATTGTAGTTAATCCCTATTTCCCAAGAAATCTCTTTGGTTTGAGCGTCATAGGAACCGTTTTTGTAGCCATTATTCTTTGCTTTTGAATCAGGATAGAATGTATCCTCAACCGTGATGGTTTTCGTTTCTGTAGGTTTGGACGGGTCATTCCATACAACAGAAGCTCTATTCAAAAATTTCACTTCGTTCTTAACCCAATCATATACAGTCCCATTACTATTCTTCAACCAATCATTATTGAAATACGTTTTGTAAGTAATTGTATAAGTCTTATCTATTGATGAGTTGAATTTCACGGTAAAACCTTCTGTAGGTTTTGAATCACCAAGAGTATACATAGAAGAGTCCACTAGTTTACCGCTATCATCTTTGATAACAAACCCAACATCAGTAAATTTCAAACCTCTGTTAGGGAAGGTATCCGTAATCACTACATTATTCATTACTTTTTTATCACTATTAATTTTTATTGTCCAGCTTATAGTTTTATCAGCGTAATTAGCCTGTCCAACCTTCTTGGAGATAATATCTTGATTAAGTGTCCCGCTCGCAGGCTTGTCATTAGTAACACCATTAACTATAGTAGTAACAGTATTTGAAACCTTTGTTGCTTCTTCGATGCGATCTTTCGCCCGGGTCTGATACTCGATCTTGTAAGCATTCGAAATATTATTATTAAATGATAATTCGAAATTTTTCAGCCCTGCTTTCGGAGCTAAAGTATTCTCAGATACTGTGTAGTCAGTTACTAAAACTTTATCAGGATTATCTTTAGACTTAGTGAAATCTAATTTATATACCTTCAGAGAGCTAGGTACAAACTGTTGAGAGTCCGTATAATAATCGAACAATTTGGCATCTGCTTTAGAGATCGATTTTTCACCATAATTGTACTCAATCGCCCAATAAGTGTCCTGTGTCACGGAATTATAACTGAGAAAAGATTTCTTCAATAATGCTCCATGATTAAGAGATACACTTGCATTATCTGAAAAAGGTCCTGTATTATTCCCCTTGAAAGTTGCCGTGTTTACAAAAGTGGTTTTAGTATCATCAATAACATCCGTAACGTATTCAATACGGTATGCTTCCGTAATAGGTGTATTAATATCAGGGGTAATAAACTTTACCTCTAGGGTGTTCCCCACTAGAGTTGCAGAATATTGACTATTGTTTAAAGGAGCACCCGGAGATACAGTACCGTTTAACGCTACATTAAGCTTACTGACCTTGATATCACTTATATCAGTTAAAGCTAAACCCGTAGGGATTACATCAGTTACAGCAGCTCCATATACACTATCCATAACTTTGTTCACATCAACAGTCCATTTAATCTGTTTGGCATTATAATTTCCTTGATTAGTGCCTACCGCAACTCCATCTTTGTCAATAGTAGAACTAACCTCAGGTTTAAATTGGACTGTAAACTCCTGCTCTGCACCACCATTTATCGGAAACTTAATCGTATAGGGTATAGTATCCGTAAACTTTGTTGTGTCAAAACGAGTCTCCACTTCAATTGCACCTTTGACATCGAAATATTCTCCGACTTCACCGGTGAATGTTAAGGTAACTTTGTTAGGACTCCCTTTTATAATGTCGTAATGCCCCAGTTCTTGCCCTTCAATCATAATCTTTTTATTCAAAAAGTCTTTCTCGAGCACAAACCCTTCTGGTAGTTCAAATGTAAAAGTATCACCTGCAACATAATCACTTCCATCTGGAACCGCCCAGTTATAGTTCAACTTCACGGTGGAGCTCAGCTTGTAAACAGAATCTGTGACCTGTACCCCATTCTCATATACAGACATCGTCACACTTGTAATGATATTAGCACTGTTCTCAATCGCCTTTGCTTTGACCTGAGAATCGAAGCCAAAAGCATTGAAAAACTGCGTACTAAGAAGTATTACTACCATCCATAAACCAATTTTCTTTTTCCACATAAAACGAAAGTCCTCCTTCTTCCTATAAAAGTACTTACTCGACTATTTCTAAGTTGTTTGTTCTCCAAATACTTCAATAATCTCCCTTCGATTGTAATTTGCCGACATGAACAATTTCTGAACAGATCTGAAATTTCGCCAGAATTGGCTCAATTAGCAAATTTTTTGAATAACAAAAAAGCCCTGACAGTGAGTTCACTGTCAGGGCTTCCTCTAAGTATTAGTAAATTTCTGCACAATATAATTTCACTTATATACTTGCGTGGTCACGTTTGGTGTAAGTTTTACGCTTCTCTAGAAGCTTGTTAAGCGCATCAATATAAGCACGGGCACTCGCTTCCAGAATATCAGTACTAAGTCCACGGCCCTGTGCAGCAACTTCACCCTGCGACAGTACTACATGAACCTCGCCCTGTGCATCTTTACCACGGGAAACGGATTTAATGGAATAGTCCCCAAGGGTAACTTCCTCACCCGTGGCTTTATCAATAGCATTGTAGATGGCATCTACAGAACCATTGCCTTCTGCCTCTGCTACAATAGGCTCCGCTTCCGGACCATCGATAATCACCTTAGCAGTTGGAACAGCTTTATTACCGTAAGTAACGTAAATCGTCTGAAGTCTGAATACTTCTGGCGTATCAATTAGTTTCTCTTCAATTAATGCCAAAATATCTTCATCCGACACTTCTTTTTTCTTATCCGCCAAGTCTTTAAACCTTGAAAAAGCTGTATTAAGCTCTTCTTCAGATAAATCATACCCTAGATCACTTAGCTTATCGCGGAAAGCATGGCGTCCAGAGTGCTTACCAAGTACCAGTTTGCTCTCTTTAAGTCCAATGGTCTCCGGTGTCATGATCTCATAAGTGGTTTTCTCTTTCAGCATTCCGTCCTGGTGAATACCCGATTCATGAGCAAATGCATTAGCTCCTACAATCGCCTTATTCCCTGGGACTACCATACCTGTCAACTTGCTGACCAAGCGACTTGTGCGAGAAATCTCGGACAACGTTAACGAAGTTTTAGCGCCAAAGAATTCAGCGCGTGTCTCCAGCGCCAATGCCACTTCTTCAATCGCTGTGTTCCCGGCACGTTCACCGATACCGTTGATCGTTCCTTCGATCTGATCTGCACCATTCTGAATCGCAGCCAGCGTATTTGCTGTAGCCATGCCAAGATCGTTATGACAATGAGCACTAAGCTGTACGCGTTCAATATCAGGCACATTCTCTTTTAGATATTTAAAGATAGCTCCGTACTCCGAAGGATTCAAGTAACCTACAGTATCCGGGATATTAACAACATTAGCCCCTTCCCGGATAGCCATGCCGACCATTTCAGCCATGAAATCATACTCCGTACGGCCCGCGTCTTCTAATGAAAACTCGAGCTTAGGGAAATATTTCTTAGCGTATCGGATAGCAGACTGTGCAGTTTCCAACACCTGAGCCTTATCCATCCGCAGCTTATGCTGCCGGTGAATAGGAGATGTAGCTAGAAAAATATGAATACAAGGGTCCTGCGCTCCCTGTAGTGCTTCTTTTACAGCATCAATATCTGTCTCTCTAGAACGAGAAAGGCCGATTACCGTGACGTTCTTCACAGCTCTTGCCACCGCATTAACAGAAGCTAGATCACCTGGAGAAGCTGCAGGAAAACCCGCTTCCATGCGATCAATTCCCAGCTTCTCTAACTGGTAAGCGATCTCCACTTTCTCACGCGTGTTGAGGTTCACACCTGGTGACTGCTCTCCATCTCGCAGTGTCGTATCGAACACATAAATTTTCCGCATGCTAAGCACCTCCCAAAGATTGTGCTGAAACTCTCAAATGCGGCTCGCAAAGTCACGGCCGCATTTGAAGGTAACACTATTTAATCATAAGTATGAATATGATTATTTCTTAATCCAGTGCATCATTTCACGCAATTGGCTACCTACAACTTCTACTGGGTGAGCAGCTTCGTTGCGGCGAGTAGCGGTAAGGAAAGCACGTCCGGATTGGTTCTCAAGGATAAAGTCACGAGCGAATTTACCTTCTTGAATATCTGTCAGAACAGCTTTCATTGCTTTTTTAGTATCTTCAGTTACAATGCGTGGTCCAGTTACATAGTCACCATATTCCGCAGTGTTACTGATGGAATCGCGCATGCTGGACAATCCGCCTTCGTATACCATGTCAACGATCAGTTTCAATTCGTGCAGACATTCGAAGTAAGCCATTTCAGGAGCATAGCCTGCTTCTGTCAAAGTTTCGAATCCAGCTTTGATCAGTGCGGATACACCACCACAAAGTACTGCTTGTTCGCCGAACAAGTCGGTTTCGGTTTCTTCGCGGAAAGAAGTTTCGATAACTCCTGCACGTGTACAACCAATACCTTTTGCATAAGCAAGACCGATTTCTTTCGCTTTACCTGTTGCATCTTGTTCGATAGCAATCAAGCCAGGAACGCCGAAGCCTTCAACATAAGTACGACGAACCATGTGACCTGGAGATTTTGGTGCTACGAGTAGCACGTCCGCATCTTTAGGAGCAACGATTTGTCCAAAGTGTACGTTAAAGCCGTGGGAGAACATCAAAGCTGCGCCTTTTTTGAGGTTTGGTTCCACTTCATTTTTATATACGGATGCTTGAGTTTCATCTGGCATTAAGATTTGCACAACATCTGCACGGGATACTGCTTCAGCTACTGGCAATACTTCAAAACCGTCATTTTTCGCAGTTTCAAAAGATTTACCTTCACGAAGACCGATGACAACTTGAAGACCACTGTCACGTAGGTTTTGTGCTTGGGCATGTCCTTGGCTACCGTACCCGATTACCGCAATTGTCTTTCCTTTTAATACACTAAGTTCTGCATCCTGTTCATAGTACGTTGTAACTGCCATTGTCAATATCCTCCTTTAATTTGAGACCCATCATAAAGAGCGGGTGCTTCAAGAGAACTGGATTCGTCGATTAGATCAAGCTGCTCCTCAAGCTCCCGCTCTTTAGCGGGAATGTCATTCATATCATATCAGATTAATGCAATCAAGCAGTAATCCGTTAAAGTCGCAAAATAAACTATTTAAGAGTTGCCACGTACCATAGCCGTAACACCTGTGCGAGACAGCTCTCTGATTCCATAAGGCTTCAATAGCTCGATCATCGCGTCAATCTTCTGTGTCTCCCCAACTACCTGCACCAGTATAGTGGTGCTGCCGATATCGACAACTGAAGCACGGAAAGTCTCAACTACACCCAAAATTTCCGGACGCTCACTTGGATCAGCATTCACTTTAATCAGAGCCAGCTCGCGTGCAACCATAGGCTTAGCTCCAAGATCAACAACTTTGATAACATCAATTAGCTTATAGAGCTGCTTCTCGATTTGTTCAAGGGTATGCTGGTCGCCAAGAGTAACGATAACCATCCGGGATAATCCAACCTCTTCGGACTGGCCGACTGTAATACTCTCAATATTAAATCCACGGCGACCGAACAAGCCTGACACCCGCTGAAGCACACCTGGCTGGTCATTTACGAGTACTGAAATCGTATGTCTTGTCACTGTTATTCATCCCCCATCAGCATATGATCGATGGTTGAACCTTGAGTTACCATCGGGTAGACATTCTCGTCTTTTGGAACAACGAATTCTACCAATACTGGACCCGGTGTTTCCAGAGCTTTCTGCCATGCATCACGTGCTTCTTCCTTATTCGTCGCCCGTAGACCTTTTACACCATAGGCCTCAGCCAGCTTAACGAAATCCGGACTACCTGCAAGGTCTGTATAGCTATAACGTTTGTCATAGATAAGATTCTGCCATTGGCGAACCATTCCAAGCACTTGATTATTAATAACAACGATTTTGACAGGTATATTGTTAATCGCACAAATCGCCAGCTCTTGGGAACACATTTGCATACCGCCATCCCCGTTAATCGATACTACCAACCGTTCAGGATGTGCCATTTGCGCACCGATAGCTGATGGGAATCCGAAGCCCATCGTTCCAAGACCACCTGAAGTAATCCATGAACGCGGATGATTGAACTTGTAATATTGTGCTGCCCACATTTGATGCTGGCCAACGTCCGTAGTAACAATCGCTTCACCATTAGTGGTGTCATTAATCATTTCAATAACCCATTGTGGTTTAAGCTCTGTCTCCGAATCTTTATACCGAAGTGGCTGATCAAGCTTCGACTGCGCGATATGCGTTCTCCAAGCATCAGCCTTAGATGCACGGCCAACCTCAGGAATCAGCATTTCCAGTACAGTTTTTACATCTCCAACGATCGGAATATCAGGCGATACATTTTTTCCGATTTCTGCAGGATCGATATCGATATGCACGATCTTGGCTTTTGGCGCGAAGCCGTCCAGCCTACCCGTAACACGGTCATCGAAGCGGGCACCGATATTAATGAGCAGATCGCATTGCTGAATCGCATTGTTTGCGGTATATGTGCCATGCATACCTGGCATTCCCATCCAAAGCTCTTCAGCACTTGGGAAGGCTCCAAGTCCCAGCAAGGTTGTAGTTATTGGAATCTCTGTCCGTTTCACGAATTCGAACATAGCCTCATGTGCTCCGGAATAGATAACTCCACCACCTGCAATGATAATCGGACGTTCAGCAACCTCAATCGCACGAACCAGTTTATCAAGCTGCAGTTTGTTTGGAACTGTACAAGGGTTGTAGCCACGAAGATTTACGGTCTTCACTGGTGTGAACAACGTCTTTGCTGCCGACACATCTTTCGGTATATCGATCAATACTGGACCTTTACGACCGGTATTCGCCACATGGAAAGCTTCATGTATTACGCGAGGGAGATCCTCAACATCTCTTACAAAGTAGCTGTGTTTAGTGATTGGCATCGTGATTCCAGTAATGTCTGCTTCCTGGAAAGCATCTGTACCGATCAGGCTTGAGAAAACGTTACCTGTGATTACGACCAATGGAGTGGAGTCCATATATGCTGTAGCAATACCTGTTACAAGGTTTGTTGCGCCAGGACCCGAGGTTGCGATACACACCCCTGGTTTGCCACTTGCTCTAGCGTAACCGTCAGCTGCATGAATCGCTCCTTGCTCATGACGTGTTAACACGTGATTGAAATCCGTAAAACCGTACAATGCATCATAAATGTACAATACAGCTCCACCTGGATATCCGAATACTGTGTCTACACCCTCCAATACAAGGCTGCGGAGTAGTATTTCCGAACCGGTAATAACTTCCGGCTCCATCCATTTTTCTTTTAGCTGCTCTGTAGACCGTAATTCCGGTATTTGCGCGCTCATCAGTATTCCTCCTCCGATATTTAACATTCATTATGCAAATGACGGACCGTCCTCTATACATCAGCAAATAGTTATTTATAAAACAAAAAAACCTTCCGCCTCCCACGCACAGTATTAGCGCGTGAGGGACGAAAGGTTGATCTTCCGTGGTACCACCCATGTTTGCATTACATCTCGCGATGCAACGCCTTATCAGGTATACAAAAATCCATCGATGTAGGCAAGGGCCCTAATCTCTGTAACCTGAAGTCCGTAACGCGGACTAAACGATTCCCCCTAATAATTCCACCACTCTAGCCAGTGGACCTTTCAGGGAAACAGCTCCGAGGTGAGCTCGTATATAAGGGATTTCGGTGGAGGTTGCAGCAAATCCTCACACTCTCTGAGCAAAAGAGCCCTTAAAACTTCGTCCTCATCATTGCCGATACATGTATGTTCGTTAAAATGTTTAGACACATTATATGATTCCTATCACGGATAGTCAATACCCTTATTTTTAAAATCGTCACAACTCCTGCTTCTACCCTCTCGGAACGCCTGCCCCTCTCCCAACATATGATGTACGACAATGCGTGGAAAGGGGACGCTCTATGATTCGTTATCGTCGACCGAAGCAGGATGACGTTGTTATTTTTGATTTAATCGAGCGACAGCTCGTTCCATTATCTCATCTGCCGCAAACTGAAATCACTAAAATCAAAAAGGATTTACCCCGTCGTCTAGGACACGGAATCACACTTGTCACCTGTCCCGACTATGAAAGCGATCCAAACGGGTTTGTCCATTTCTTGCTGCATGGTGATTTACTCTACATCGATATGCTAGCCATTGCACCAGATGCTCGGCGAAAACACTTGGGAAATATGCTTATGGATCGGGCAGAAAGATTTGCACTTTCTCGCGGTTGTCATCGTTCTAAGGTATCTGTCGATCTAGGGAATGCAGCAGCGCTAGCCTTTTATCGAAAATTGGGCTACAGCGTAGCCCGTTATCAATCGCTAAGTTTTTGTTACGAGCTTGAGAAACGATTCTCCTAGCCAAAGCAGCACTTATCGGAACTCAAAAGAATCCAAAAGGTGAATATGGTGTGCCTCCGTACCCATAACCTCCATAAGGAGTTCCATATCCGTAACCGCCACCATAAGGTGTAGCTCCACCATAGCCTCCTCCATAGCCACCGCCATAACCTCCACCATAAGCATAAGGGGCAGTACCAATGGCGAGCAAATCAAACAACACTAATGGAATGATTGCTTTAGTTTGTACTTTTTTACCACTTACACGTTGCAAAATAAGACGATTTCCTGATACACGAAGCAACTTTCCTGTAACCTGTGTGCCATCTTTTTTCACAGCGATGATCTGTTTACCTATGAGCCTCATAACCTGCTTTTTCGTAACTGGCTTAGTCATAATATCCCCTCCAAAAAGTTTTGCATGCCTCTGATTCCCGCCATCTTCAAAACAGTTTATTCGCACAAAAGTACCTTCGCCTGTACACTTGCCCTTACCTCTTAATGTTTATCCATATCGATCCTAACAAAAAAAGCCGTATCTCCGGAAAAGTCCGGAAATACGGCTTGATAATGATATAAGCAAAAAATCGAAAAGATCTAGCGTTTACCAGGATCGTAAGGCTGACCTAATGCCTTAGGAGCAGCGGAACGACCTACAGCACCCACCAATACAATGATCGTTAATACGTAAGGAATCATAAAGATAAACTCTTGTGGAATGTCCTTTGACCATTCAAACAATTGTACGTAGTTACGGATCGCTTGAGAGAATCCGAAGAATACAGCAGCGCCAAAGGCACCAAGCGGATTCCACTTACCAAAGATCATCGCTGCAATAGCGATAAAACCTTGACCTGAAATCGTATTATGTCCAAAGGTTCCGGTTGTAGTTAGAGTGATTGTAGCACCACCGATACCAGCCAGCAATCCACTCAGCATTACGCCGATATATCTCATCCGCTTCACCTTGACCCCTAAGGTGTCTGCAGCACTAGGATGTTCACCTACTGCGCGTAAACGCAGTCCAAATGGCGTTTTAAACAAAACGAAATAAATAACAATAACCAGCACAATGGCCAGATAAGTGGTCGGATAGGAATTAAATATCCCTTCACCGATCACTGGGATTTTGGAGAGTCCAGGAATTGAAACCTTGTTAAACCCATCGATTAGTGGAGTTTCAGCAGATCCATCAAACAGCAGCTTTACCATGTAGAGCGTACTGCCTGCGGCTAAAAAGTTAATAACCGTACCACTGATCGTCTGATCCGATTTAAAGGTAATAGCTGCAACTGCATGAATTAGTGAACCAATTACCCCGACGGCCATAGCACATAGTACGCCAATCCAAGGAGCCCATTCACCCATCCCAGCATCTTGAGCATAATAACCGCCCACTGCTGCGGCAAAAGCACCAAACATCATCAAACCTTCAAGTCCAATATTTACGACACCGGAGCGTTCAGAGAAGATGCCGCCAAGTGAGGCAAAAATAAGCGCTGTGGAAAAAACAAGCGTTGTATTAAGCAGTTGACCTAACGTCTGCAGATCCATCTATAACACCTTCTCTTTCTTGCGCTTGAAGTAAAAGGGCTTAAGCACCCAGCGCACAATCCCTTGTGCCGCAATAAAGAATATGATTGAACCTATAACGATACGAATAAGCTCTGGAGGAACATCTGCAGCAAAACTCATTCCTGCAGAACCATAAGTCAACGTACCATAGAGAATCGCAGCAAGAACAACACCAAGTGGATGTGTTAAACCAAGTAGAGCCACTGCGATACCATCAAAACCATATCCTGGTGATGCCGCGAACACAGATTGATAATGGAATACACCCAGTACCTCCCCTGCTCCGGCCAACCCTGCAAATACTCCACTTATGAACATTGCTTTTACAACGTTACGGCCAACATTCATACCTGCGTACTCGGCAGCATGAGGATTGTAACCAACAGCACGCATTTCATATCCTTGCTTAGTCTTCCATAAGTAGACATAGAAGAATACTGCTGCGGCAAGGGCAATAGCTGTTCCCCAGTGCAGACGTGCATTGTCAAATAACGAATTCAAGAACGTCATAGAAAGTGAAGCTGGAATATCCTCGGAACGATTCTGTCCCGGGAGTAACAGAAATGCTCTTACAATATAATTCGACAAGTACAGAGCAACCCAGTTTAACATGATCGTGGTAATAACTTCATTAATCCCACGTTTGGCCTTCAAGTAGCCAGCGATACCAGCCCACAGACCTCCACATAACCCTGCTATAATAACAGCAAGCGGAACCAATATGAATCCTGGCAAGGCTGCAAATTTAATGCCCACCACGGTTGCAGCTGTCATACCAATCATCACTTGTCCGTCTGCCCCGATATTAAACATCCCTGAACGGAATGCAAAGGCTACGGCTAAACCAGTGAGCATTAATGGCGTCATTTCGCGCACGGCTTCACCAAAGTTGTACAAGTTACCAAATACACGTGAGAACAGTGCGGAGTAAGCAGTTATCGGATCATAACCACCCATAAGCATAACTATTGCTCCCACAAGAAAACCAAGTACGATGGCGACAAGAGGAACGATATAGCTGTCAGTTGTGAAGATTTTTTTGAACTTATTCAACTGCCTTACCTCCCCGCTTCAAGCTGCCTGCCATCATAAGACCCAGTTCCTGGTCATTCGTATCCTGCGGGAACACTTCACCGACAATTTTGCCTTCATAGATAACAGCAATTCTGTCTGATACATTCATAATCTCGTCCAATTCAAACGAAATGAGCAATACAGCTTTTCCTTGGTCACGCTGTGCGATAAGCTGCTTTTGAACAAACTCGATAGCCCCAACATCTAGACCGCGTGTTGGTTGTGCTGCAATAAGTAATGTCGGATCTTTATCTATTTCCCGAGCAATAATCGCTTTCTGTTGATTTCCGCCGGATAGAGAACGTGCTTTGGTCTGAATTGAAGGTGTACGCACATCAAATTGCTCCACAAGACCTTCAGCATATTTATCAATGACATCATTTTGCATAAAGCCATTTTTGTTATATGGACTCTTATAGTAAGTTTCCAAAACCATGTTCTCACTTACTGAGAAATCAAGCACCAAACCATGCTTATGACGGTCCTCTGGAATATGAGACACATTCATCTCCGTAATCTTACGCGGGGATAAATTAGCTATCTCGTTCCCAGACACCTGAATAGAACCAGAATCAATTTTACGCAGACCTGTAATAGCCTGAATCAGTTCACTCTGTCCATTGCCATCTACACCAGCTATTCCGAGAATTTCTCCGGCTTTCACATCAAAGCTAAGGCCGTCCAGCACTGAGACACCATCTTTACTCTTGCTGTTCACATCCTTCAGCTCGAGTACAGTTTTGCCAACCTCAGGAGCCTTCTTATCTACCTTGAAGGTTACGCCACGTCCAACCATCTTCTCAGCTAGTTCATTCGGATTAGTCTCTGCGGTATTTACGGTATCGATTACTTTTCCGCGTCTAATAATGGTGACCCGATCAGATATTTGCATAATTTCTTTAAGCTTATGCGTAATCAGGATAATAGATTTTCCCTCTGCAACAAGCCGCTTCATAATCGCCATCAATTCCGTAATTTCTTGAGGCGTAAGTACTGCAGTCGGCTCATCAAATATGAGAATATCCGCTCCGCGGTACAGGGTCTTCATAATTTCTACCCTTTGCTGCATACCTACAGAAATGTCATGAATAACGGCATTTGGATTCACTTGCAGGCCATATTGCTCCGATAGCTTCCGAACCTGTTCCGCAGCGGATTTATAGTCAATTTTAAGACCTTTCTTCGGCTCCATCCCAAGAACGATATTCTCAGTCACCGTAAAAGGTTCCACAAGCTTGAAATGCTGATGCACCATACCAATACCAAGCTCAATCGCTTTATTGGGATTATCAATAATAACCGGTTTCCCGTCGATTTCAATACTACCTTCATCCGGTTGGTACAATCCAAATACGATATTCATTAGAGTAGATTTGCCTGCACCATTCTCACCTAGCAATGCAAGGATTTCACCCTTCTTTAATGTCAAGCTAATGGAATCGTTAGCAACAATACCGGGAAATCGTTTTGTGATTTGCTTCAACTCTACGACTGGAGCCGCAGCACTCATGGAATCACCCTCATCACAGAAATATATAACTACCATGTAGACACGGATGTACCGCCCTTTTCAAGGCGGTATAACTGTGTCTAACTTATTATAACCAGTGCTTTAACAAGGAATAAGGCCAGCGCATAACCGGCCTTATTCCTTGTTGCTTATTGATATCCGATAAATTAAAGGGAGATATTACTCTGCAGGAACTGTAATGGTTCCATCAATGATTTGTTTTTTGAAATCTTCAACTTTAGCCAAGATCTCTTCAGAAACGTTAACTTTAGATGTATCAGAGATACCTACACCATTGTCTTTCAAACCAAGAACAGTTGTAGTACCGCCTTTGAAAGTACCGTCGATTACTTCTTTGGAAACCTTCTTCACAGCTTCGTCAACGCGTTTGATCATGGAAGTCAAAGTTACGTCTGTACCAAATTCAATGGATTGGTCTTTGTCTACACCGATAACCCATACTTTAGCACCGCCGGCTTTGTTACGGGATTTAGCTTCGTTAAATACGCCATTTCCTGTTGCACCAGCAGCAGGGAAGATGATGTCATTACCATCGTTGTACAATGTAGCTGCAAGGGATTTACCAGTATCCGGTTTGTCATATGCACCTGCATAAGTAATTGTAACTTTAGCTTCAGGGTTAACTGCCGCTACACCAGCTTTAAATCCTACTTCAAAACGTTTGATTACTGGGCTTTCCATACCACCAATGAAAGCTACTTTGTTAGTTTTTGTAGTCAAACCAGCAACCACACCAACCAAGAAAGAACCTTCGTTCTCAGAGAAAGTAACGGATGCAACGTTAGGAGCATCTACAACGCTATCGATAATTGCCAAGTTAGCATTTGGGTTCTCACCAGCAACCTTTTTAATTGCGTCGCCAAGATCAAAACCGATACCCCAAGTCAAGTTGTAGCCATCTTTAACGAATTGGTTAAGGTTTGGCTCATAGTCAGCATTGGATTTACTTTGCAAATATTTAACGGAAGTGCCAGTTTCTTTTTCAAGAGCCTGTAATGCTTCCCATGCGGATTGGTTAAACGACTTATCGTTAACACCACCGATGTCAGTAACCATACCAAATTTGAAATCTTTTCCAGCGTTTGTTCCACCATTTGTTCCTGCGTTAGTCTCGCCATTTGCAGCATTCTTAGCGTTGTTGTTTCCGCAACCCGCCAATACTACTGTAAATGCCAGCAACATTACAAGAGATAGTTTGAAAACTTTTTTCATTGAATGTGATCCCCCTTAAAATATTGGATGTCTTCTGTGTTCTGCTTGGACATTCCATAGATCAAATTATAACTGCAATAAAATCTAAAATCCAGTCCATAAATGACCTCAGGTCAATAATAATTTGTACTTTTTCGCAAGTAACCGCTTTCCATGACACGGCATGTAATCATCATGTTTGGGTGATGTTAGAAAACCTTAATTTCTTCTGTATAGTATTCCAACACATTACAAATATTATTGCACACTTATGCGTTTTCTATTATCATGATTGCTTAGTATTTGCACTGAAAGGAAGTTATCAGATATGACCGATGAAAAAAATCCACAAACGATGCCGGCTTTTAAGTATTGCCGTGAATCACGCGTTTTCAAAACAGGACGCGTTTTCCCTAATGATGTCAACAATCACAAAACATTGTTTGGCGGCAAGCTTATGAGTGGCATTGATGAAGTAGCCTCCATTTCAGCTATGCGCCATTGCCGCGCTAACGTCGTCACAGCCTCTACAGACTCCGTTGACTTTTTGAGACCTATCCGACCTACAGACTCTGTATGCTTCGAATCCTTCGTTTCTTGGACAGGACGCACAAGCATAGAGGTATTTGTAAAGATCATTTCAGAAAATCTATATACGGGTGAGCGCGCCGTAGCCGCCACTTCATTTCTTACCTTTGTTGCAGTCGGCGAGGATGGCACTCCCACTCCGGTTCCTGCTATTATCCCGGAAACCGATGAAGAGAAACTGATCAATGAATCCGCTAATGAACGTTCTGAGCTGCGCAAAGTGAGAAGAACCATCAGCAAAAAACTCGCTGCCGAACTCAATACTGTGAAGTACTGGGAATAACTCTGCATCAAGCAGAGTTTTTTCCTCATTCCTTAAACAAGCTTTCATTCTATACACTGTATACCGCACAAAAAAGCACCGCTGCATGGGCAACACGCAGACGGTGCTTTTCGATTATATCACAACACTTACGCGTTGATTTTCTCTTTGGCAATACCAGCCAATGAGTTGAATGCGTTAAGATCATTTACAGCCAGATCAGCCAACATCTTACGGTTAACTTCTACACCAGCCAATTTCAGGCCGTATACAAGCTTGCTGTAAGAAAGACCATTCAAACGAGCTGCTGCATTAATACGAACGATCCACAGTCTGCGGAAGTTACGTTTAGTTTGACGACGGTCGCGGTAAGCGTAAACCATCGATTTCATTACTTGTTCTTTAGCTGTTTTAAAAATGCGGTGTTTAGAACCGAAATAACCTTTTGCCAATTTCAACACTTTTTTATGTCTACGACGAACTACAAATCCGCCCTTAACTCTTGCCATATTAATAAACCTCCCAAAAATGTGTGATAAACTATTTCAAGTTAGCCAATCCTTGTTTCAAACGTCTTACATCCCCAGGGGCCATTACTGGATTACCGTTCAGAACGCGCTTAGCGCGTTTAGATTTGTGGGACAGCAAGTGGTTTTTGTGAGCTTTGTAACGTGTTACTTTACCAGTTCCGGTAATTTTGAAGCGACCTTTCAGGCTGCTATGTGTTTTCATCTTAGGCATGGTGTTTCCTCCTTGAATATTATGCGGCGCCAAATTGCAGGTAAGCAAGTGACTCCAGATTTATTGGGCTTTAGGAGCCAAAATCATAATCATGCTGCGACCTTCCAGCTTAGGCTGGCGCTCAACAACAGATATATCAGCCACTTCGTTCTTAACTCTCTCGAGGATTTTCTGGCCGATATTCGCATGTGTAATCTCACGTCCGCGGAAACGTACGGAGCACTTCACTTTATCGCCTTCACCCAAGAACTTGATCACATTGCGGAACTTGGTTTGATAATCATGTTCCTCAATGTTAGCACGGAACCAGACTTCCTTGATATCAACGATCTTCTGGTTCTTACGCGCTTCCTTCTCTTTCTTCTGCGTTTCATAACGGAACTTGCCGTAATCCATGATGCGGCATACCGGCGGCTTAGCCTGCGGTGCTACATTGACTAAATCTAGATTAAGATCGATCGCCATTTGCAACGCTTCGCGGATCGGTTTAATTCCGATTTGTTCACCTTCCGCACCAACCAACCGAACTTCTTTGGCCCGAATTTCATCATTGATCATATGTTCCTTACTGATAACTCTCCACCTCCGGATCTTTTTAGCAACTATACTATCCTACTCCATAAAAAAGGGATGCCGGTAACACCCGACACCCCGTGTTTGATCAACGTTCATGAACATTAACATTCATAAAGCATTGAGATCAAAACCAGCCGGCGAAAATGCCAGTCAGGTGAGAAGCAGGTGCTTCTTCTTGCAATCCCTATGATTTGCGTACTTGAATACTATACACCACTCCAAACGGAGTGTCAAATCTTTTTATACAACATCTTTAAATATGTTAAACCTGTTTGCTTTGCACTTCTTCAAGTCTTACGACACGCGTATGCTTGGTATGGCTCCATTGCTTGTTGTTCTGCGTGAAGAACGCATAGAACGTAATAGGATACCAAGAGATCAGGTAAATTGGGAAGAACAACAGATAAGCGTACACCTTCTTAAATTTAACCTTCTCCAAAGCCATCGCAACCCCAAAGGTCACCAGATTCAAGCCGATAGCAAGGAAGCCGAGCCAGACTGGCAAGCTGCCGTAAATATTAGCGATGTTTGGTCCGTTAAAGAGGGCCATATCCACCCACATTACCGCCGTCATTAAAAAGGTAAGCAAAACAATATATACATTCGCTCCGTAAAGCGCGAGGTCAAACTTTGTTAAGCTGCGTTCTTTAATACTTTGCCAAAGTAATGGAAAAAAATAACGACGTGCTACAGTAAAGTGTCCCTGCATCCAGCGCAGACGCTGTCTTGATGAAGCCTTGAAAGTTAGAGGCTTCTCATCAAAAACCTTTGCGTCATAATTGAACTTTGGATATACACCATGAGATGCACTGCGCATCGTGAACTCCAGATCTTCAACCAAGCTTGTAGCTCCCCAGCCCATCTCTTTAAGAAGAGTGGTCTCGAAACACATTCCTGTTCCGCCAAGGAAGTTCGCCATATTCAAATTATGGCGTGAAAGTTGCCACAAACGGTTAATATACCAATACGACACACCATACGCTGCAGTGATCCATGAATCTTCTGGATTCTTAGTATCAATATAACCTTGAATAACACGTGCTCCTGAACAAAGATCATTGTTCATCTCCATTAGGAACTCTGTATGTGCCAGATTATCGGCATCAAACATTACGACTGCATCATATTGACGCTGCATGCCCCAAAGCTCCTTGAGCATCCATTCAATTGCATAACCTTTACCACGCAGATTCGGGTTAGTGCGGACGCAAGCGTTCATTCCGTGCTCTCTAACGATGCGAGCTGTACCATCTGTACAATTGTCACAAATTACAAATACGTCAAACAGTTCTGAAGGATAGTTAAGCTGCTTCAGGTTCTCCATTAACGCGCCGACGACTTCTTCCTCGTTATGTGCAGCAACTAGTACTGCAAATGTTTTTTCTGGCTTATACTTTGTTTTTGTCTTTTTCCTGTGTAGACCAAATAACGAAAAGGTAAACTGATAAACTGCGATTGCTGCCAAGATCACTTGGAGCGTAACAAACAGTGCGTCTGTCATGACCTTTTGATGCCCCCTTTTTTCACTCTCGGTGTTCTTTTTTTCTCTCTAGATTGCTTAACGTTCCTTCTGACCCTTTTGTTGCATCCCTTTACAATAGACCAAGAGTATTCTTATTCTCGGCAGACTTCACAATTTTTATATATGTTGTTTAAAAGAATTGTATGGAATCCATGATTTAGGATCCTTATTTATCTCTTACCCTTTTAAACATGTTTAGTCCGCTTGAATCATTGTACGGCGTTAGCGGCTCTAAGTCAAAACTAGCAAATTTCTAGCAAAACTGAGCTTTTCCTTGAAATGGACTACCTTTAAAAAGTATGATTAAGACAGATCTATGCTAAAGAACGGACTGCTCATAAGCACCTGTTATCGGTAGCCAACTGGCGGAGGGACAAGATATGAGACATTTATTCATGAAGCTACATCTCTGGGAGCAGCGCCTTTTTAAGTGGATCAACGGACGAATGCATAATCGCTTTCTGAACTTTTGGCTCTTCTATCTCACTCATTTGGGTGGAGCTACAAGCACAATTGTTATCAACATACTGATCTGGGCATTTGCTCCTCAGGCATGGAGAACTGCCAGCCTGCAAGCAATGACAGCTCTAGCAGTTAGCCATTTGCCCGTTGCTGTCGCCAAAAAACTGTATCCACGCATGCGGCCTTATCTGGCGTTACCGGATACGAACACATTTCGTAATCCATTAAAGGATCATTCTTTTCCGTCTGGTCATACTACAGCTATCTTTGCTTCAACGGTCCCATATATGGTAGCATTTCCTGCCTTAACCGTTATTCTGCTGCCCCTGGCCTGTATTGTCGGGTTTTCACGCATTTATCTGGGATTACATTATCCATCAGATGTATTTGCAGGCTTAGTGATCGGAACCAGTGTCGCAGCAGGTACCATAGCCTTATGGATCTGAAGTATATAGGTTAAACCGGGAAAACCTTTGAGAATAGGTGAATCAAAATTGCAAAAAAAAAGAATCTTAATACTCTCAGAAGGCTTTGGCGCGGGACATACTCAAGCTGCTTATGCACTGTCGAGCAGTCTGCGCCAACTGTCACCTAATTTACAAACAAAGGTGCTGGAACTAGGGAATTTTCTAAATCCCAAAATGGCACCTATTATTCTGTCCGCTTATCGCAAGACGGTAACGACTCAACCAAAGCTGATGGGCTACGTCTACCGCCATCAGAAATCATTTAATCGTCTTACCACACTTGCCCTGCATCGTATATTTTATACGCATACCAAAAATGTTGTTATGCAGCTGAAGCCTGACGTTATTGTCTGTACACACTTTATTCCGGGTGCTGTAGTATCTCGGCTAAAGAGAGTGGATCCTACCTTACAGGTACCGCTCGTAACTGTTATAACGGATTATGACGCACATGCCAGCTGGATCAGTCCAGAGGTAGACCGTTATCTGGTTTCAACACCTGAGGTTAGGTCCAAATTGCGCATGCGGAACATTCCTGCTGCAAAAATTCGGGTCACCGGGATACCCGTACATCCTAACTTTTGGGAGCATCCTGGAAAGCAGGAGATACGAGAGCAATTCAATCTAAAGGATATCCCCACAGTACTAGTCATGGGCGGCGGCTGGGGGATCATGAATGATCAGGTAGTAAATGCCTGTCTTGCAGACTGGCGGGACAAGATTCAGATTGTCTTTTGTCTCGGAAATAACGATAAGCTGCTGCGTGAAATGAAAGAAGATCCTCGTTATAATCATCCCAATATTTCTCTAATCGGCTTTACGCGTGAGATCGATAAACTTATGGAGGTATCCGATCTGCTAGTCACAAAGCCGGGTGGAATGACCTGCAGTGAAGGACTCGCTAAAGGAATTCCGATGCTTTTCTATCACCCTCTGCCCGGGCAGGAGGAGGAGAATTGCCGCTATTTTACTGCATCAGGCTTCGGAGAGCCGATAGAATCTTTAGACGTAGTCGTAATGTGGATGGAACGCCTCTTAAACAACTATGAAGACGTGCAGAATAAGCGGAAGCTCCATCTAGAGGAAATCGCTCGATACCACCCCTTACAAAGCGCTCAAAGCATTATCGAATTACTGGAATAGCAAATAAAGCGGCAAGCCTCCATATCTCTGGAGACTTGCCGCTTTATTGTTAACTACAGCCGATATTTATCTAATCGAGTAGCCTGATACTGTTTGAGTGCTTCTGCGCCTACAATTGCCTCACAACGATGGATATTCACGCCACGTCCCACAAATTTCGTCTCGTATTCCGTCATAATATGATCCTCATTTATGATGCCGTCTGCATGTAGGTCCAAAGAAATATTTTTCATCTGTAAACCAAAGTCTGCAAATGCATTCAATGAAAATTCAAATAGGCTTCGGGAATCTGTTTTCAGATGAATTTCACCTAGGTCGCTTAGCAGGCCGCGATATTTGTCAAGAAAACGCGGATGTGTCAAACGACGTCGAGCATGCTTACTCTTAGGCCACGGATCACTGAAGTTAAGATAAATTCGTTCCAGCTCTCCAGGAGCAAATACTTCCTCTGCGTAATCAATATTGGCAAGCGCCAATTTCAGATTAGGTGGCGTCTCATGACCTGCTGGCTCCCAAACTGCTCTAGCCTTATCTCCAGCACGACGGATCAGTTCATCATACATATCAACGCCGATAAAATTAATATCGGGATATTTGAAGCTCATTTGGCTGATAAACTGCCCCTTGCCCATTCCGAACTCCACATGGATCGGATGATCATTTCCGAACAGCTTGGACCACTCACCTTTATAACTACGAGGGTCAAGAATGACTAGATCGGTCTGTTCTTCCAAACTTTCACGTATTCCTTTTCTTCCGCGTAAACGCATAGGTATTCCTCCGATTATCTCTTATACGATAACTGTCACTTGCAATATTGTGCCGAAATTGTCCCGAAAAGTAAAGGGATTGGGGTAAAAAAGAAAAAGGAATTCTCTGGTTCAGCTCTTAAATGAGCTATCCAGAGGAATTCCTTCGTTGTGTATATTTGGATTTAAGGCTCATTCTTGTCCGGTAGATTAGGATCTACTTTGTGTTTGAGCTTGTGGCAAATGTCTTTTTTTCGAATGCACTACGAATTTTACGCTGTGCATCTGTCTTGATCTTAGGGTTTCCGTTAAATTCCACGCCTGTTAGTGCAAGGGCTTCATCTGGCGTTAAGTGGACTTCAATCGAATCTTTACCCTCAGCATATACCGTTTGAGAATTCATTGCTATCACCTCACGGTTATTATTATGGATCGGACGACACGAAATTATGAACTCCTGGTTGAATTTCTTTATGCCACAGCAGCTTTTCACACTCTGAATATAACATACTATGTAAGCATTTTCAAGTTGAAAGCGCCTTACTTGCAGCCTATTTTTAATGCCAGTCCCGGGAGTGAATGTTACGCCGAGCTCTGTTTTTTGATACAATGTATTGGATTATAAAGAAACGGCTGTGTGTTCTCTTTTATAAAGATGCCATCCGTCTCAGAAAAATATAAGAATCAGGATTCTTATCCATGATTATATTTTCAGAAAGGAGCTCTTTGTGTCTAATCTTCAATACACTACTCCTCCGCTCCTGTGGGGGGATAAACGTTTCCATACTTGGAATTATGAAATGCGTGAGCAAATGAATACCAAGGTGTTCAAAGTTATGCTCGATGCAGGCTTTACCTGTCCCAACCGTGATGGCTCCATCGCTAAAGGTGGTTGTACTTTTTGCAGTGCCAGAGGTTCTGGTGATTTTGCGGGAAGTCGCCGAGATGATCTCGTCACCCAATTTAATAATATCCGTGACAAACAGCATCTAAAATGGCCAAACGCTAAATACATCGGATACTTTCAGGCCTATACCAATACGTACGCTCCGGTCGAAGAGCTTAGAGAATATTTCGAAGTGATTTTGCAGCAGCCAGGTGTCGTAGGACTATCTATTGCTACACGGCCTGACTGTTTGCCAGATGATGTTGTCGAATATTTAGCAGAGCTAAACGAACGCACGTATCTGTGGGTAGAGATGGGTCTTCAGACTATACACGACTCTACTTCAGAGCTAATTAATCGGGCTCACGATAGCCAGTGTTATGTAGATGCTGTTGAGAAGCTGCGGCGTCACGGCATTCGTGTCTGCACCCATATCATTCACGGTCTTCCACAAGAGACGCATGAAATGATGCTTGAAACGGTATCTGCTGTGGCTCGCATGGATGTGCAAGGAATTAAGATTCACCTTCTGCATCTCATGCGTAAAACACCAATGGTGAAGCAATACGAAGCCGGATTGCTTCGATTCATGGAACAGGACGAGTATGTGAAGCTAATTGCCGATTCACTCGAAATTCTGCCTCCTGAGATGATTGTGCACCGTCTAACTGGCGACGCGCCTCGAGATCTCTTAGTCGGACCGATGTGGAGTCTCAAGAAATGGGAAGTGCTAAATGCCATTGACGCTGAACTTGTTGCCCGCGATACTTGGCAGGGTAAGTATTGGAGGAAGAGCTGATGGGCTTTATGTCCGTTCTAAGCTTTGCCCATAAATTAATCTCTGAGCGACTGACCTTAGGTGACCGAGCTATCGATGCTACTGTGGGGACAGGTGCAGATACGCTTTTTCTGGCCAAAACAACCGGCATTCGCGGGGAAGTCTATGGTTTCGACATCCAAGCTGCAGCATTGAGGTTGGCTGAAGATCGACTGCGGCTTGCAAGGGAGGATGCGCCTTCGCTCGCTGACGTCACCTTGCTGGAACGCAGCCACGCCGAAATGGCCGAAGCCGTTCCTGCAATCTGGCATGGCACCGTTGGGGCTGTGATGTTTAATCTTGGCTACTTGCCTGCGGGCGATGCCGACAAGAATATCATTACTCAGCCTGACAGTTCTATTGCAGCCTTGGAGGCTTCACTCCAGTTACTGCGTCCAGGGGGAATCATTACGGCAGTTCTTTATCCCGGCCATGCAGGTGGAGATCTCGAAGCCGCCTCTGTTGAATCATGGGCAACGGCAGTCTCCCCACTTGTAGCGCAGAGCATCGTTTACCGCCAGCTGCAGCGCAAGGATTCACCTTATGTAATTGCGCTCGAGAAGAAAAAAGGAATCCCCTCTTAATCTGTAAGTAATTAACCATCTTATATTTGGAAGGAAGATGTAATAATGACACAACCATATCCTTTGAAATTTCAACCTGAGTTTAAAGAACGTGTCTGGGGAGGCCGTGCGCTAGAGAAATTCGGACTAGATCTGCCTGAGGGACATATTGGTGAAGGCTGGATGATCGCCGATCACGCGAATGGTACGTCTTCGGTAGTAAATGGAGCGTTAGCCGGCCAAGGCTTGGATCAAATTCGTGAGCAGTTCGGCCATGAATGGTTCGGAAGCAAAGGGATTTCAGAGGCGGGCGGTAGATTCCCTCTACTAATCAAATTGCTGGATTGCAACGACAATCTTTCCGTTCAAGTCCACCCTACAGATGATTATGAGGGATTACCTCAAGGTGAACTGGGCAAAACAGAGATGTGGTACGTGTTAGACGCTAAGCCAGGTGCCAAGATCATTTATGGTCTTAAAGATGGTGTTGACCGTGAAACATTGCGCGAAGCACTGGAGAAAGGAACCGTTATGGATAGCCTTCAAGAAGTATCTGTCTCCGCAGGAGACTCCTTCTATATTCCAGCCGGAACCGTTCATGCGCTATGCGCTGGTGTCGTTGTAGCAGAGATTCAGCAAAATTCCGACACTACATACCGCATTTATGACTATGACCGTCCAGGCCTGGACGGAAAGCCACGCGAGCTGCATATTGAAGATTCACTTAATGTGACAGCCTATGAAGGCGCCGGGGCTACTTCAATGAAGACAGATAACGCAGTCCCTGGAGAGTGGTTGCAGCTTGCTGCTTCACCATATTTTATCGTAGAAAAGGGAATCGTAAATGGTTCATGGGACCTCACCACTACAGAAGACAGCTTCACTATTCTAGTGATCTGTGAAGGCAGTGGACATCTTACTTGGGATGGCGGCTCTCAGCCTTATGCTGCAGGAGAATGCTATCTGATTCCTTCCAACCTCGGCCGTTACGCTATCGAAGGTCATTCTACTGTGCTTCGTTCTTATTTACCATAAGTCGAGAACCTTTAGGAGGAATGGACCATGAAGGAAAACAGTTTTACCCTAACGGATCCCATAGGTGTAAATATCCATGTCTATGAATGGTTACCTGAATCCGATGTTCCAGTTAAGGGTATCGTGCAAATTTCTCACGGAATGTGCGAAACGGCTGTCCGTTACGCTCGGTTTGCGGAAGCATTAACCGGAATAGGTTATGCAGTATATGTAAATGACCACCGGGGACATGGTAAAACCGCTGGTCAAGTCAATCTCCTCGGCGATGTCGGAGAGGACGGATTCTATTGGATGCGGCGCAACCTGCTTCAGGTAGCCGCCAAAGCACTTTCCAAACATGAAGGAAAGCCCATCTTTCTTTTCTCTCATAGCATGGGCTCCTTTCTGGCCCAAAAGCTGATGTGTGAAGAAGGTAACGAAATCTATACAGGGTTTATCCTAAGCGGTACAAATGGTCCCCGCAGTATGCTGCGCCTTGGCGAATCTCTGGCTAGTGCACAGCTTAAGCTAAAGGGAGAACATCACCGCAGTGTATTGATGAATAGCTTAGTATTCGGCAGTTACAACCGTGCCTTTTCTCCCGTAAGAACAGCTTATGACTGGCTGAGCAGCGATGCTGCAGAAGTTGATAAGTACATTTCCGATCCATTCTGCGGAGCCATTTGTACGACACGTTTTTTCCGTGACTTCTTCCACCTCCTAAGGGAGATTCATTCCGAAGAATCACTTAGCACATTATGTACAAGCAAGCCCATTTATATATTTGGTGGAGATAAAGATCCTGTAGGGATGACCGGCCAAGGTATTCCCCGTCTAGCTGAGTTGTATAAGAAACGAGGAGTGGCAGACGTTGAGTATCGACTATATCCAGGTGGCAGACACGAGATGCTAAATGAGGTAAACCGGGATCAAGTTACAGCTGATGTAATTAACTGGCTAGACCAGCATCTCCCTTCTGAGGTTACGGCTACAAGTTAAGAAAAAGCCGAAGTTTTGAGGCTAGTGGATTTTATGTAGAGCAGCGGTCCTCCCGTTATTGGGGGATCGCTGCTTTTCGTTTTGGGTTGTGTGCAGCTTACTTTACCCCTTACTACCTTACTTTCCCCCACTGCTTTCGGACTCAGATGACGATTGCGAATGACGCAAAAATAGACCGCCCCAAAGGAACGGTCTATCCATCAAACTGAACCGCCTTATTACAATGGCAGCGTATAGTACTGAGCACGTTGGCTCTCGTTCTGCTGGTACATCACGATCAGGAGCGTGCGACCTTCTCGAACGGAAGAAGGTTCAGCTACGGCTACAGCCGAGCTTGTGGTTTGGACAGACTCTTCTAAACCACTCTCTGTGCCTCCTTGTATTAGCGACTCTGAAGAAGGTACAACCCCGTCGACAACATTGTCCGCTTCCTCTTCCTCTGAACCCCCATCTGCCCTTAGACCGCTGATGGATTCCAGCACCGCTTCAAGCGAGAACGGTAGCACTTCAAGCACCGTATATTTTTGCAGCTCTCTTTCACTGAGTCCGGCTTCTGCCAACTGCGCAGAGATTTGACCCGGATTAGCAGCGATATCCCTCAAGTAACTCGACCAATCCGACTTATCCAGCACGAAATCCCACCAGATTTTGCGAGGCTTATACTTGTGTCCTAGGAAATAATCAAGCTTCATTAGCCCAATAATAATATCCATAGACGGAGTCCCACGATCTATCAAGAAGGACTGCAAACGGATAAAGAGATCTTCCAGTTGATGCCCAATCTTTTGCCAGCCTCTCTCCTCCCAATAGTCACCGAACTCCTGGAAGAAATCGAATGGGGAATCAAACACGTGACGGATCAAGTATTTGGCCGTATGGTCCATCCGATGGCTGTTCCAGTATTTCTCCAGCACATCCTCAAGCCGCTTCAACCGGATAATATCCGAGAAGGACATCATATGACTGCTAAGAATTTCGTAAGGGGCATGTTCCATATACGTATACTCATATTTTGCCGCTTGGGCGCGCAGGCCTGTCCCCCGAAGCATTTTGAGGAATCCAAGCTGCAGCTCTTCTGGCTCCATAACGAATACATCATTAAAGGTTTTGCGGAAGGTGGTGTAATCCTCCATTGGAAGCCCCGCGATCAAATCCAGATGCTGATCGATATTGCGACTTTCCTTAATCTTCATCACGGTACGGGACAGCTTCTTGAAATTCTGGCGACGTTTAACGAGCTCGTTCGTCTCATCATTCGTAGACTGTACACCAATCTCAAATCTGAAGATGCCCGGAGGCGCATTCTTGGACAGGAAATCCAGAACTTCTGGCCGCATGATATCTGCTGTAATTTCAAACTGGAATACACAGCCTTGATGATTGTCGATCAGGAATTGAAACATTTCCATCGCATAGTTACGATTGATATTGAAGGTGCGGTCCAAGAACTTAATGATTTTGGCACCATTCTCAATTAAGTAGAGGAGATCAGACTTCACTCGTTCAATATCATAGTAACGTACGCCTACCTCAATACTGGATAAACAAAATTGACAGTTAAACGGGCACCCACGGCTCGTCTCAAAATAAACAATACGTTTGCTCAGATCTGGAATATCCTCTGGAAAACGATGCGGTGTAGGCAGCGTATTTAGATCGCTTTTGGGACGAGGTGGATTTACAATGATCTCCTCTCCCTTACGATAAGCAGCTCCGTACACAAAATGAAATTTCCGGTCGTCTCTCAGCTCCTGCAGCAGATGATGGAACGTCTCTTCTCCATCTCCATTGACGATGAAATCAATGCCAGCTTCTCTCTTCATCCAATGCAGCGGCTCATAAGAGACTTCCGGCCCTCCCAGAACAATCGTAACCTCAGGCATCACTTGCTTAAGAATTCCGATCAGCTTAAGCGTCTCTTCGATATTCCAGATATAACAGGAGAAGCCAATCACATCTGGCTGTTTCTGAAACAAGTCGGACACGATATTCATTACGGGATCTTTAATGGTGTACTCCACCAAATGAATATCTTTAAATTCATGCTCACTGTAAGCTTTAAGCAAACGGATCGCCAGTGAGGTATGGATATATTTTGCGTTTAGCGTGGTCAGAACGATTTTCAATGCTACACGACCTTTTCTACATTTCATTTTGAAAAAACTCTAGGAATGCCTTACCATACTTCCGGTATTTCACTTCCCCGACACCCTTTACCCTCAGCATTTCCGCTTCGGTCTGCGGGCAAACCACACTCATCTCACGCAGCGTTGCATCATTGAAAATAATATAAGATGGCACATGCTCTCGGCCTGCCAGTTCCCGCCGAATCAGACGAAGTTGCTCGAAGACGGTCTCATTGACCGCCGAAGGTGACAAATCATGTCCGCGACTACGAACTCGCGTACCGGATGCCGCACCTGCTCGTGATGGCCGCGCTACTCGCTGCATCACTTCACGCTGTCCTCGCAGTACCTCAGCAGCCAAAGGCTGGAGCCGTACTACCGGATATTGTCCTTCAGACAATGCCAGATATCCTTCAGAGATAAGTACATTGATACTCTCCGAGATCTCCTTCTCCGTCCGGCTCGACATCGCACCATGGGTCGGCAGCTTATCAAAACCATACTGCATCACCTTCTGATTGCGAGAACCTTTAAGCACAGAAGCCACCAACGCTACTCCATAACGCTCTCGCATACGGTGGATGCAAGAGAATATCTTCTGTGCATCTACAGTCATATCTACAAGCTCTCGTTCATCTGTACATGAGCTGCAAATCCCGCATGGCTTGTCTCCATGTGCCTCACCAAAATAATCCAGCTGAGCACTCCGCAAACAACGGGTAGTATAGCAATAATCAATCATTTGCTGAAGTTTGCGATATTCGTTAGCTTTGCGGTCCGTATCCTGCGGATTCTGCTCAATTAGGAACTTTTGTGTCATAATATCCTGCGCACTAAAGAGCAGGATACACTCACTAGGTTCACCGTCACGGCCAGCACGACCAGCCTCTTGAACATAAGCTTCCATATTTTTCGGCATATTGTAATGAATTACGTAACGGACATTGGATTTATCAATCCCCATCCCAAAGGCATTCGTGGCCACCATAACCCGGATATCATCATAGAGGAAGCCTTCCTGACTATCTGCCCGCTCCTGATCATTCATCCCTGCGTGATAGCGGCCTGCTGCTATTCCTGAAGCCTGCAGCCTTTGATATAGATCATCTACTTCTTTGCGTGTAGCCGCATATACAATGCCCGGTTGGTGGGAATGCGTCGCTGTGTAGTCCATGACGAATTCCCGCTTATTCTCTCCACGTAGCACAGACATGGCTAGATTATCTCTTCCGAGTCCAGTCATGAAAATACCTGGCTCGCGCAGACGAAGCAGCCGAACCATGTCCTCCATAACCTCTGGCGTCGCCGTCGCTGTAAATGCAGCCAAGATAGGTCGTTCTGGCAACTCGTCCACAAATGGCGATACCGACAAATAACTTGTGCGGAAATCATGTCCCCACTGTGATACACAGTGTGCCTCATCTACAGCCACACAGGAAATCGCCAGCTCAGCCATCTCCAGTCGGAACCAGTCCAGCTCTAACCTTTCGGGCGCGACATAAAGCAGCTTCAAATCGCCGCGACGGGCAGCACGAATCCGCTCATTTACTTCTTTTCCGCTTAACGTGCTATTAATAAAGGCTGCCGGAATACCTGCCGTGGTCAAAGCATCCACCTGATCTTTCATCAGCGAGATCAATGGCGATATCACCAATGTCAGTCCGGGCAGCAGCAATGCAGGAACTTGATAACAGATCGATTTTCCGCCTCCAGTAGGGAGGATCCCCAGCGTGTCGCGACCTTCCAGCAAGTTCTGAACAATCTTCTTCTGACCATCCCGAAAATCTGGATAACCGTAATATTTCTGCAGCTCAGCCTGCGCCTGTTCAATAGTAGGTGCTTGCATCTTCATATCTCTCATAACCCCTTAAGCGTTTCTATCTTTAGTTTAGCGGTCAATGGTGTATTGAGCAACACTCGTGAAATCATCCTGCCACTTCATGTTTTGGAAAATTTACATAAAAGCTCTTCTTTTGAGCCAAGCTTAAAGAATCGCCATTCTATAGGAAAGAGGAACAACCGTGCAAAATTGGAAACAAAATCTTAGTTCTTTTACACATAAAAAAGCACACGAAGAACCCACTTCCCCTAATGAGCGTTCGCAGAATCCTCTGGCTTCTGACCTAGATAAAAACATTAATGCCATACGTAATGTCTTTGGTGAAGATGCTGATCTCATTGTGCGTAACTTTCGAATGTATGGCATGTATCACGCAGCGATCCTGTTATTTTCGTCTTTAGTGGATCAGGAGCAAGTTCATGAGCATGTCCTGAAGCCGTTAATGAGTGCTCCCTCCGAACTCTCGGCAATTCCAGAGCAACGCAAGGATCTGCCCGATTTCATCTGGAATACAACCGTTCAAGTGACTCAAGGGAACCGAACACCGGACTTAAACGCCTTGCCTGCCTTTCTATTAGAAGGTAGCGTAGTTCTGCTTGTAGAAGGCATGGACCAGGCACTTTATTTTAATCTGCGTAAAATTGAACATCGCAGTATTGAACAGCCGCAGACGGAGCAGATTATACGCGGTTCGCGAGAAGGATTTATTGAGAATTTGGAAGCCAATCTATCCCTGCTTCGTTATCGGCTGCAAACTCCAGATTTTCGAGTTACGACCGCCCCGCTTGGTGCACGTACCCGTTCCCAGGTTGCTGTGTGCTACATAGAAGGGATAGTAGATCCCGCATTAGTTAAAAAAGTGATGAAGAGATTATCTATGATCAACACAGACAGCATCCTAGATTCAGGGTACATCGAGCAATTCATAGAGGATAATCCGTTATCCCCCTTTCCACAAGTTCAACCAACGGAACGACCAGATAGATCTGCAGCAGCATTATTAGAGGGAAGAGTCGTCATTCTGGTAGACGGCTCTCCCTTCTCTCTAATCGCTCCAGCCCTATTCAGTCAATTCTTCCAGACGATGGATGATTATACGGAACGTTTTATTGTCGGTAGCCTTATTCGAATAATCCGGCTGATTGCCTTGATATTCTCACTTTTCTTCCCTGCTCTGTATGTATCTGTAATTTCCTTTAACCCAGAGCTCTTGCCAACGGAGTTTGCTGTTGCGATCTCAGGGGGGAGAGCCGGGGTTCCTTTTCCAGCAGTTTTAGAAGTACTGATCATGGAGGTCTTCATGGAAGTACTTCGTGAGGCGACCATTCGTTTACCACAAATGATTGGAGGTGCCCTCTCTATCGTAGGTGTCCTTGTTATCGGACAGGCAGCCGTATCAGCAGGTCTGGCGAGTCCGACAACCGTGGTTATTGTCGCCATAACAACTATAGGGTCTTTTGCCACCCCTTCGTACAATGCGGCGATCTCATCCAGAATGCTAAGATTCCCATTAATTATTCTGGCGGGCTGCTTTGGTCTGTACGGCGTCATGTTAGGCACCATAGTAATTGTGAATCACTTATTATTTCTGGAATCCTTTGGGGTTCCTTACATGACACCATATGTGCCTACTAAATGGAGAGATCTGAAGGACAGTCTGATTCGTGTCCCCTTATGGTGGATGAGACGACGCCCGAGCTTTTTGAACAGTCCAGACCCTACTCGACTCGCTCATGATTTGCCAACAACGTATTTAGATCAGATTTTTAAGGAGACAGGTGAACCTGATGAACAACAACCGCCCGATAACAACAATCCAAGTAGTGATAGTAATCGTTAGTACGATTATTGGGATAGGCATATTAAGCATTCCTCGTAATATGTCTGAAACTGGTGGAAGCGGCGCACCTTTGGTGTCAGCTTCTGGAATTCCATTAGCTTTTCTCGGCTGTTGGTTCACGGCCGCTGTCTGCCGCAAATTCCCGAACGAAACTTTGTTCATATTCAGCCGCCGGCTACTCGGCACAGGACTCGCAGATATGTTCTCAGTTCTTATTTCATTGTTTTTTGCATTCTCTGCCGGGATTACCATGCGTCAATTCGGGGAGGTATGCATCACAGTTGTGTTTAAAAAAACACCTATCGAAGCGGTAATTCTATTGATGCTCATCCTGGCTGCCTTATCCATACGCAGAAATACTATTAAATTTACATATGTTCATGTTTTTTATTTACCTTTCATCTTAGTATCCGTTATCGGCATTGTTTTAGTTTCGTTAAAAAGCGTAGATGCCTTAAACTTATTGCCCATCACAGGTAATCACCTAACCTTTTCAAGCTTTTCAAAGGGAATGCTTACTTCTGCTGCCTTGTATCAGGGAACTTTTGTTCTAACGCTAATGGTTCCCATAATGAAAAATCCCCATCAGGTACTTAAAGCAGGTGCTGCTGCACTTCTTATTATTGGCTTTGTTTATGTAATGATCATTATCATCACTGTTGGGATGTTCGGAGCTCAAGAAACCAAACTGCTCACCTATCCCACTCTAGAGACTGCCCGTTCCATTTCTATTGGCGGGGGGTTATTAGAACGATTTGATGCTCTATTTATAATAGTCTGGGTAGTGTCAATATTCACTACAATTTTCACGAATTACTACGTAGCGACATATTCAGTTCAGCAGGTTATGCGGATAAAAGATCACCGCTTATTATCCAGTTTTTCACTTCCATTAATCTTCAGTTTTTCACTTATACCCAGAGATATTTATCAAGTCCACACGATCGCCTCTATTACTGGGGTTATCGGTCTGATTTTATTGACCTTCTACCCTCTATTGTTATGGTTAATGGCTCTTATTCGTCATAAAGGAGAGCCTGCTCATGAATAATGGAATTTACAAACGTATCTTTCTCTTAGTAGTACTCTCCATAGCATCAGGATTTCTCGCGGGTTGCTGGGACCAGCTCGAAATAGAAGATCGTGCCCTTGTGCTCGGATTGTCCATAGACTCCGTTCCGGCAAATAGCGAAACCGAAGATGATAAAACGACACATCTTAGTAGCGCGAACATTAACCTGAATAAGATTCGCGTGACCGCTCAAATTGCGGTTCCAGGAAGAGTCCCGTTAGGACCAAGTAGCGGGGGTGAGGGTAGCGGAGGAGGAAATCAAAATCCGGTATGGGTTATACAAGTATACGGATACTCTCTGGATGACGCCATGAATAATTTGCAACAGCAAATCTCAGATCCACGTTATCTCATCCATCTTCGGGTCATTATCATTAGTGAAGATATTGCGAGGAGCAATCTGCATGATTTAAATGACTATTTACGTCGCAATCCCGAGGTACGCCGGCGTACTTGGCTGCTGGTGTCGGAAGGAGCGGCATCCGAATTCATGAATATAAATCCTCCACTTCAACGAGTACCGACCCTGTATATCCTGTCCACCATGGAGAAAGCAGTAACCTCTGGCAAGTTCCCTGCTAACTATATGGGGGTATTCTGGTCTGCTGAATCCAAATGGGGCGAAAGCGGTTATTTACCTTACGTTTCTTTACATCAAAAAGAGAATATGTTGATTAAAGGTCTAGCTTACTTTAGTGGTGGTGTG
Organism: Paenibacillus sp. FSL R5-0345; assembly: GCF_000758585.1. NCBI lineage: Bacteria > Bacillati > Bacillota > Bacilli > Caryophanales > Paenibacillaceae > Paenibacillus > Paenibacillus sp. FSL R5-0345. Next base: position 1,435,379 of record NZ_CP009281.1, on the reverse strand, counting down.
ATGGTGGGATCAACGACCCCTATTGAAATCGGAGCATATATGTCTATGAAGGGTATTAATCCCGGAGGTTATTCCGTGCTATTCAATTCAGATAAGTTTGGTCCGGTGATCCTCAAAACTAACGACCGTTTCACAAGAATTAAGGCTCAAATCAAAAATGGGAAACCCCATATAACTTATAATATTTTTCTAGATGCCGCTCTGGATGAACACATAAGCAGTGAAGCCAATATTTCTTCAAGCCAAGCTCTGAAAGAACTTGAAGTCAACTTCCAGAAAGGCGTTATACAAATATTAGATCAGCTAATTAAAGAGACTCAACAAGCCCATTCGGATATCTTTGGTATGGGAGAATACGTACGCGCTTATATGCCTTCCTATTGGAAAGCTAACGTCCATAACAAAAAGGATTGGGAAGAACAGTATTCCCATCTCACTGTAGATATAAAAGTCAATTCAAATATAAACAGAGTTGGACTTAAAGAAGAATAGGTGGTATTTAAATATGATCTATCATCAGCTAACCTACATAGCTGCAGCACTTCTGATCTCTGGCATCCTGCTGCTTACTGTGGATACTAAGATTTATGCCGTAAGTGCTATGCCCCGAGAAAAGAAGATTTCTCATCTATTAGGCTGGGTACAAATCATCTTGTTTCTTCTTGTTGTTGTAGTCCAACTAATATTTCTATGAGTACCACTGCCCTTCACATAGTATTTCTTAACAGCCCATGGTATATTGAGGAGTACAATATTAAAGGACGGAGAATGCAGTCATGAACACAAGAAGAAATCCTAAAGAAACAGCCAAAAGAGGTACTCGTTCCCACAGCAAGCCAACTGGCAAGCTTAATCATAAAGCTAAAGCACCCGCGGCACCCAAGTCTTTTACAGTAAATGAACCTTCGGAGCTGCTAGCCTTCTTACTCAGCCACATCACAGGCCGGGGACGAAATGCTATTAAATCTATCCTCTCGCGTGGACAAGTAGCAGTGAATGGCAAGGTAGTCACACAGCATAATTTTCAATTGCATCCGAGGCAAACTGTGACGATTGATCAAGAGAAGCCTGTACAAGTAGCAGAAATGATCGGACTCACCATCGTCCATGAAGATGATGATCTAATCATTATTCAGAAGGATGCCGGACTGCTATCGATTGCCACTGCGGAAGAAAATGAATTGACCGCTTACCGCCAGCTTATGGAGCATGTTCGCGTCAGCAATCCTAAGAACCGAATTTTTGTCGTACACCGCTTGGACCGCGATACATCTGGGGTAATGATGTTTGCCAAAAGCGAACGGATCCAGCAGGCACTGCAAACTACGTGGAAGGATACCGTGAAAGAACGTTCTTACGTAGCTCTAGTCGAAGGCGCCGTTAAAAGACCTGAAGGTACAGTGAGCTCTTGGCTAAAAGAAACCTCTACCCTGAAAATGTACTCCAGTCCTCATGAAGGCGATGGTCTACATGCGATTACACATTATAAGCTCATTCAGGCGAACCGCCACTTCTCGTTGCTTGAGGTAAAACTTGAAACTGGGCGCAAAAATCAGATTCGTGTTCATATGGCAGATATAGGCCATCCGATTGCAGGAGACAAGAAGTATGGTGCAGAGACCAAAACGGTAGGTCGTCTCGGTCTGCATGCTCGTGTACTTTCTTTTATTCATCCTACAACAGGAGAGTTAATGACCTTCGAAAGCCCAATTCCGAAGACATTCCTGAAATATACCGCACCTGCACCTACGAACTGACAAGATCACAGTGAATACCCATTCATCCTAAGGGGGCTGATTACAGTGGAGCTTACTACACTACAATCGCTACAATAACTTAACAAAGAATGGGTGATTAGCTATGACAACAGCACATCATTATGAATGTATTGAACGTTTACCCACGACTGAGGAGCATGCCTCCTTATGGGAAGCTGTCGGTTGGGGGAACGTGAATACGGAAATGACTGCAGCCTCTCTGGCTCATTCGGTGTATGGCATGGTCTTTGTACAGGAAGACAAGGTTATCGGTATGGGGCGGATCGTCGGCGATGGTCATATGTATTTCTATATTCAGGACGTAGCCGTGCTTCCCGAATTTCAGGGCCAAGGCATTGGTAATGCCATTATTGAGCAGCTACTACACTATATTCGGTCTCATTGTTATTCTGGCGCGTTCGTCGGTCTGTTCGCATCACATGGCAAGGATACCTTTTATGAAAAATATGGCTTTCAGAATCATGCTCCCGGTATGACGGGCATGTTCAAGGTCATGGAGTAACACTGGAAAGATGCCCGGTCCATATGGTCCTTGGGCATCTTTTTCACTTCTATTTAGATCATGTTACAATATTAATAAACAAAAGAAGGTGCCATTATTGTTCCATCCTACTGTCTTCGATAATATTAAAATTGCTTTTGAGAACCAAATCTACGATTACGATAATCTGGACGGAATTCTGGTAGTTACGGATCGTTCCGACCTTCTGAATATGGCATTGATGTCCAGAGAATTCAGCCTTTCCTTCCAATTAACTGCCGGCAGGAGTGTAACCGCCGAAGTCTTCCTCACTTCTTCTGTGAAAGATCTCAGTGATGAAATATTGGAGGTGCCTAACACAGATCCCGGCTGCAATCTTTCATTACGTTTTTATATGGAAATCGAAGATATCCCTGCTGAATGTCAAGCGATTGAGAGTATTCTTAAAGCGATATGGGGACCTGAATTTCAGCCCGTACAGTCTTTAAGCTTCATTTATGGGCAAGAAGGCGAAACCTACAATAACTGCATTGAGCTGCAATTCAAAAGACAAATCACTGAGGAGCAGATGGAGGACATTCCGAACCTGCTAAATCATCTTCTGCAAAGTGTAGAAGAATTGGAATCTTTCTCCGTATAATTCCTGCTGCACACCGTTCGTACTTTGGAAAAAGAGGTGAGCAAGAAATGAAATTCCTACCTGCTGCCAAAAGTAACCGTTGGTTTCTCTGGATGGCCGTTTATGGTGTTTTTCTGTGGCTGCTTTTCATTCTGCACAGATTCGTTATGATGGCCCATTCATTGGATATCACACTCTTACTGCGCTTCGCACTTTTTTCCATTATCGTATCTGGTATCGTTAACGTCTTAGGATGGTTTGGAGCTCGTCTGCTCTGGTTAATCACTACAACAGGAATTATTATCGGTTCGGTGATTATGCTAAGCTACACCTATAGAGAGATGTCCGGTTGGGAGGATCTCGCGGGATTCCTAGCTTTTTTCTTTTTTACCTGTGGAGGATTTGCACTCGGTTTGTTGGCAGAGAGTATTCGTCTGCTGGTTAAGCATTGGCCGAAAGCTTGAATGGAGGAGTTGATAGATCGTTGTCCAATTCTTTTCTCACCAAAAATGCATTGTCCCATTCCTTAAAAGAACTAATGGAACATACGTCGCTCAATAAAATCACAGTCAAACAGCTCGTGGACCATTGCGGACTTAATCGACAAACCTTCTATTATCATTTTCAAGATATATTTGATTTACTGGGCTGGATCTATAAGACCGAAGCTGTAGAAAGCATCGCCCAGTATCGTAGCTATAGTACATGGACGGACGGCTTCTATAGAATCTTCTGCTATATCGAACGAAATAAAACCTTTTGCTGCAACACCTTGAACTCACTGGGCAGAAATCATCTGGATGCCTATCTATACGAAGTGACAAATGATCTTATTATGGGTGTCATAAACGAACTGTCCGCCGGGATGGAGGTTAGCCATGAAGATAAACATTTCATTGCTAATTTCTATACACTGGCCTTCACAGGTCTCGTCATTCAATGGATGAGAGACGGGATGAAAGAGCATCCGGATCACATTATCGAGAAGCTAAGTGTACTCATTGAGGGAAATTTTCTAAAAGCTTTGCACAAATATGAGAACAAGCCGTTGTAACCTTTGGGTTCAACGGTTTTTTTGTCTAAAAACTAGACACATGAACCATAATGACCAAAATCCATACACTCTAAAAGGTTTGATTATACCTTCAAAATTGGAGTTGGTTTACATTAAGAGTGTGATTATTTCAACAACAACTTGGAGGCGACCATTGTGAAAAAAGAGTACGGTAATAAACAGGTTTATTTTGTCGGTGGCGGAATTGCATCCTTAGCGGGCGCGGCTTACCTGGTCAGAGACTGTGACTTTCCGGGACAGAACATTCACATTATTGAAGAGATGAAGATTCTCGGTGGCAGTAACGACGGCGCAGGTGACGCTGAGCACGGTTATGTCATTCGCGGTGGCCGGATGCTTAACGATGAGACCTATGAGAATACATGGGATTTACTCATGTCGATTCCCTCCCTCGACCATCCTGAGAAATCCGTTAGAGAAGAGATTATAGAATTCGATACCGCCAATCCAACACATGCTAACGCTAGACTCGTTAACCGCAACGGTGAGGTGGAAGATGTATTGTCCATGGGCTTCGATATGGCTGACCGGCTTGCGATGGGTAAATTGATTATTACACCGGAAGAAAAAATGGGAAAAGCTCGGATTAACGACTGGTTTGGTCCACACTTTTTCACCACGAACTTCTGGTATATGTGGGCTACTACTTTCGCATTCCAGCCTTGGCATAGCGCTGTAGAGCTTAAACGATATATGATTCGCTTCGTTCATGAGTTCCCAAGAATTCAAACCCTGGAAGGCGTAACCCGCACTCCATATAACCAGTACGATTCTATCATCTTACCTATGCACAAATATCTCGAAGGCTTCGGCGTTGACTTTACACTGAAATGTACAGTAACTGACCTGCAGTTCAAAGATGGAGATGGCATTACCGTAACCCAAATGAACGTCCTGCGCCAAGGTGTCCCAGACGTTATTAACATAAGCGAAGAAGATATCGTAATCGTCACGAACGGCTCCATGACTGAAGGATCAAGCCTTGGATCCATGACCTCTGCCCCACGTCTCAATGGAAAGGGTAGCTCATGGAAGTTATGGGAGAACATCGCTGCCAAAAAACCAGGTCTCGGCAATCCATCATCCTTCGATGATCATATCGATGGTTCGAAATGGGAGTCCTTTACCGTGACCTTCCAAGATTCCAAATTCTTCGATCTTATGGAGAAATTCACTCGTAATCGTGCAGGTACTGGCGCATTGGTTACCTTTAAAGATTCGAGCTGGTTAATGTCCGTTGTCTTAGCTTTCCAACCGCATTTCCGCAATCAACCAGAGCACGTAAAAGTATTCTGGGGTTACGGTTTGTACCCTGACAACGTAGGAGACTTCGTGAAGAAGAAAATGAGCGAATGTACCGGTGAAGAAATTATGGAAGAATTAATCGGTCATCTTCATTTCGAAGAACATAAGGACGAGATCATGGCAACTGCTAATTGTATTCCATGTATGATGCCTTATATCACTTCACAATTCATGCCTAGATTAAATAGCGACCGACCTAAAGTAGTGCCTGAAGGCTCCACTAACCTTGCCTTCGTTGGCCAATATTGCGAAATTCCAGATGATGTTGTATTCACGGAAGAATACTCTATCCGAGCAGCAAGAACTGCAGTATACACATTGCTCGGCATTAACCGGCCTATCGAGCCTATCAATCAACATCAGTACGATGTCCGCACCTTGTTCACAAGCTTTATCACTTCTTTTAGATAAACACATCATAAAGAAACAAGCGCTTCTGGATAGATTCAGGGGCGCTTGTCTTTGTAGTGTGTAAAACATGATTTAATAAGAACTCTCCATTCCAGGCGAAATCGTGTGTATGTTAAGCTCAACATGAATTTCAATAGAATGGATGAGGGAATATGTACATCGAAAATGGAAATTTAGTCATTCGTAATGCAACAGCAAATGATGTCCCCCGGTTATGCAGTTGGTGGAACGATGGAAAGATTATGGCACATGCCGGTTTTCCAAATGGCATCGGCTGCACAGAGCAGGATATATTGGAGAAGCTTTTGACCGACACCGAACTTAATCGTCGCTTGATACTGGACATCGAAGGTGTCCCATCAGGAGAAATGAACTATAGAACCATTGCCGACGGCACTGCAGAAATTGGCATCAAAATCTGTGATTCTAACGAACAGGATAAAGGCTTTGGAACTGTATTTTTAACCATGTTGATTAACTTTTTATTTGAAGATATGGGATATCGCACAATCGTTCTCGATACCAACGCCAAGAATTCAAGAGCTCAGCATGTATATGAGAACATTGGCTTTCGTAAAGTTGCCCTTCATTTGAATTCGTGGAGAAATCAACTTGGAGAATGGCAATCTTCTATTGATTATGAATTAACAAGAGCAGAGTTTCGGAATTAAAAAAAGAAGAAATGGAAACTTCTCCATCTCTTCTTCTCTACACTATACAAACTTTATATATTGCAAGATCCGTCAGCGCAGCCATCATCCGTGGATACTTCGGATTTTCCATTGCCAACCACCTGCAGCGTTGGTCCTGCTTGCTCCTCCGCCCACACGGTATCCAACACCTCTGTAAACACAGGCCCTGGCTGTGCACCAGATAACGCATATTTATTGTTGAACACGAAGAATGGTACACCGGTAATATTAAGACGGCTTCCTTCTTCGATATCGCCGTTCACTTCAGCTGTGTATGCATCTGTCTCCAACATTGCCGTTACTTCTGCCTGATCCAGCCCTACCTCAGCAGCAAGTGTAGCAAGTACACTACGATCACCAAGATTTAATGAATCCGTAAAGTAGGCGCGTAGCAGACGTTCGGACATTTCTGCACCTTTTCCTTTTGAGCTTGCAAAGTGACTCAGGCGGTGACTATCGAAAGTATTCGTATGCTTCATCGTATCGAATTGAAAATTCAATCCTACATCTTGCGCTTGCTCAGCTAGCTGTGCGTTCATTGCTTTTGCTTTTTCAATCGTCATACCGTATTTGGAAGCAAGCATCTCATGAATACTCTTTGTCTCATTCACTTTTGCGTGTGGATCTAGTTGAAAGCTACGGAATACCACCTCTACTTGATCACGGTTCGGAAATTGACTCAGCGCATTCTCCAAACGTCTTTTACCAATATAACAAAATGGACACGCATAATCGGACCAAATATCTATTCTCATGAAAAAACCCCCTAATATTATTCATTTGTAGCTGCTTAATTAGATTGATAACTAAATATTCGTCGCTTACTATTATATAGTTAAAAACCGAAAAATACAAACTTAACTTTTATTAAAGAACTCTTATTAGACCTGAACCCCAACTAAAAGTATACAAAAGTGGTATATACGCTCTTCTTCAGGACCGATAGAATGAAAGTAACCATTTCGCCGGAAGACTGCATTCAGAGTAGCGGACGAAAGAAGTCCTGAAGGGGGATTTAAGATATGTATGATCTATCTATAGTGATTCCTACCCGTAACCGAATTAATGATCTTACGGTGTGTATAGAGTCCATTGGCAAGCAGACAAATCTTGAGGATATCTCCATCGAGCTATGGATTGTGGACGACGGTGAGATCCCTGAGGACAGATTAGCCTATTATCGTGAAAAACTAACTGAATTACCGCAGGCTGAACTGCATTATCATCGTAAAACTAAGCCTGGCCTCTGGCTTTCCCGTTACGAAGCGCTAGGACTTATTCATGCAGAAATTGTACTCCACTTAGATGACGATGCAGAATTAGATGACCCCTTATATATTCGACGACTGCTAGATACTTATGCTGCCGATGATTCCATTGTTGGTGTCGGTGGTGTAGCCAAAGGCATACATAGTAGCATGCCAAGCAGGATATTCGGTATGCTAACCGGACAAATGTCCGGATCACCGGGCAGATTATCGGCAAGTATGTTTGCAGGCTCGCAATTCCTTTGGGGAGAGAAGAAGCATGTATTTGAAACGGATTTTTTTCACGGCTGCAATATGTCCTTCAAGCGCTCGGCACTGCTTGATATTAAACCCTATCCATGGATGACAAGCTATTCCATAGCCGAAGATATTTATTTGTCTCATTTGGCCAGCCGCTATGGCAAGCTTGTGATTAACCCCGCCATGAAAATCATCCATCATGAGTCGCCAGGCTCTCGCGATAAGGCGGGTATTGTAGCACAAGCTACAGCCGTTAATCACTACTATCTGCTCAACTTGCGTAAAGCTCCGTTTATGAATTATGCTGCCTTGATCTGGACACTGTCATGTCTGACGGCTAAAGCAACCTTAAAGCGGAATTTCAAAGCCGTTAGCGGATATGCCAAGGGCATCCTCTTCGTATTAAATCCTCGTAAGAATAAATACAGTGAATATATGCTTGATTAATTAGCATTGTTTTATTCTAAATCTTCTGCGTTGCTCCGAATCAGGATACGGGGCTTTTTTTGCTATGGTGACCGATTTATCCCTTAATCTGTCATGAAATTAATTTCCATCAACCTGATATCTAGGGTATTATAAGTAATGATGTGGTTTAGAAACTAACTTTATGGATGGTGGAATATGTTCAAGAACAAAAAAACGACGCTGATCCTCGTTGTAATTGTCATCGTCGTCATAGCTGTCGGTGCTTGGCTAATTACTAAGGATAAAGACGATAAAACAGCGGGAACTACGGGTAGCGCAACAACATCCGGAAAAGGAGAGGAAAAGTCTCTCTCACAAACTTTTTATATTTATGACACTGTTGTGAATATCAAAGTGTTCGGTGCTACAGTAGAACAGAAAAATATGGATGATATCCAGCAGATGCTGGAGCGAATGGATATGGAGCTTAGCCGCACCAAAGAAGGTGGAGAGACTTACGCAATCAATCAGGCAGCAGGAAAAGAAGCGGTTGTTGTTTCTGACGAGACCCTGGATGTAATTAAACAATCCATACAATACGCAAAGGAAATGGACGGGCTATTTGATCCTACAATCGGTCCGTTAATCGATCTTTGGAATATCGGTAGCGGTGGAGATAAAGTCCCTCCCCAAGCTGAAATTGATAAAGCGAAGAGCCTAACCAATTACAAGGACGTTGAAATTGATGAAGCTGCGAAAACTGTAAAGCTGATGAAGGAAAATATGGTGCTAGATCTGGGCGGCATTGGTAAAGGTTATGCTGCTGACCGTATCGCTGATTATTTGAAAGAGCAAGGTCTGAATAGCGCTATGATTAACCTCGGAGGCAGCAGTATTATTGCTCTCGGTAAGAAGCCAAACGGAACGGAATGGAATATCGGATTGCAGGATCCGGATCAAAGCCGCGGCACACAGCTAGGAACCATTAAAATCTCAGATGAGGTCATCGATGCTTCTGGTGTTTACGAACGGTATTTTATGCAGGACAATGTTCGTTACCATCATATCCTTGATCCACGTACAGGATATCCTTCTCAGAACGGTCTCAAAAGCCTTACCATTATGAGCCCGAATGCAACAGACGCAGATGCCTTATCAACGGGGGTATTCTTGATGGGAATTGAAGAGGGTATGAAATATCTTGAATCTTTACCTGAAGATGTGGAAGCTTTCTTTATTACCGACGACAACAAAATCTATGCCACCGCAGGTATTAAAGAAAGAATGAATCTGACGGATCCAACGTACAGCTTCGCAGACTAAATGAAAAAAGCTTGCCCCATAAAGCCGAAGCCGGCTTTCTAGGGAGCAGGCTTTTTTTATAGATCTGACTAGGAGCAGCGAGAAGGACGCCTCTCTCTCAGTTAAACATACGAACAAGAAAGAACTATGGTTTAATACAGTTAAACCTCGGAAACATCTACATCAACAAAGGAGCGAAATTCATGAACCTTGTGAGACCCCTACCTTCCATAGCGGCTGGCGCGATATTATGGCGGTTGCGGCGGGTAATGCTCATACGGGTAATGCTCATACCATCGGGCTTAAATCGGACGGCACGGTGGTTGCTGTGGGTAATAATGAACAGGGTCAATGCGATGTACACAGCTGGCAAGGCATCCAACTACCAAGAAATTAGTTTTCAAAATTATTAATACATAAAATAATGAAAGCCATGCGCCAATTTCTCTCGCATGGCTTATGTTTTGTAACTCCTCTTACACAAGAGGAAGCTCGCCAAATTCCTTATAGTTAGTAAAAATATAACTAGGTTTATGATCCGTAGCCGGTTGTCTGCCTCTCGGATTGTACCAACAAACCTTCCATCCAGCCGCAAGCGCTCCAACTACATCATTAGCCCAAGTATCCCCTATATAAAGCGAGTTCTCCGCCAAAGTGCCTGTCTTTTGGTTTACGTGTACGAATATTTCCGGATCCGGTTTAGCAAGACCTACAGCATCAGAGATAAAGATCATATCCTCGGGAATAATCTGATCTAACCCTAATCCCACAATCTTATTCATCTGATGATCCTTCGGTCCATTCGTAATAATGCCTACCTTATGCCCGTCCGCAATGAACCGTTCAAGGTGCTCACGCACGCCATCAATCATTTGAATAGTGTATTGTCGTCCAATATATGCCGCTTGTACCGCCGAGGCTTGGTCACGATCAATCTGTAACCCATACTCTGCAAAAGCAAGCTCCAACCGCCGCACTCTTGTCTCTTCAAGCGGAATCTCACCGCGCAAATACATCGGCCATAATACATCGCTATGATGTCTCACTTTATAAAATAATTCCGCAAAGTCCAGACAATTCTCATCTGGGCGGAGCACTTCACGCACTGCTTCTTTAAAAGGAACCAGATGATCATATAACGTATCATCAAGATCAAAAAAGATTGCCAACTTATGACTTGTTTCCACTTTAACGCCCCTTACTCATCTTTCTCTCTAGCTATCTTCAGAAAAAAAGGTTATAGGTATAAAATTCATCATCTCGAAGGTATCCATGCGCTTCATACAACCGCTGCGCACCCACATTCTCTGTCATCGTTGTCAAGGACAAGCCCTTCGTATTCGTAGAGAGGGCATGGTCTCTAGCACTGTCCAGCAGTTTGGAACCTAGGCCATGCCCTCGCAGTCCCTCAGTAACGAACAAATCATTCAGTATCCAGAGGCGCTCCATCGTAACCGATGAAAAAGAAGGATAGAGCTGTGTGAAGCCCCGCGCGCGTTTCTCATCGCCTTCCCCCTCAACCACCATAAGGATCACAGATTCATTCAGCTTTATCCTGTCAGCTAAGAAGGCGCGTGCACCTTCCCGATCTGAGGCTGCTCCATAAAATACTCGATACTCATCAAATAATGGGATGAGCCGTTCTAAATCATCCAGAACCACTCGTTGTATACGATAGTTATTCATCCTCAGCGCTCACTTTCCGGCTTCGCCCGTTTTAACCTCATTGTAAATGGTTACCGAGCCGTTCACCATGGAGAGAACGCCGAATGATTTGGACAATTGAGCCTTATTCCTTTGAATCGTAGAACACATGCCGGGCACTAACTTTACCCGCTTCGATATCTAAAATTCCGAAAGAATACAATTTCTCACGCCGCTTATCTGTAGGAGAACCTGGATTAAATAGCAGGATACCATTCTCCTCTCTTAGCAAGGGCTGATGTGAATGACCAAAGAGAATACAATCCACCTCATCATTCGCAAAAGCAAGCAGGGCATTTCCATCCGTTCCTTTGCGAGAATGCGGTGTATGTCCATGAACCATTCCGATTCGGATTCCCTCAAGAGTAATGATCTTGCGTTCTCCGAAACGTTCAATGATCTCATCGCCATCATTATTTCCGGCAATACCCTCTACCGGTGCTAATTTCGTCAGTAAATCATAGATCCCCATACTCACCCAATCACCGAGATGTAGAATTAAATCCACATTTTGAAACTCTGCAATCAGCGCCTTTGGCAGAGACTTAGCCATTCTTGACATATGTGTATCAGATACGACTCCTACTTTCATTAATCTCATCTCCTAATCTATCATACTCAACTTTTGTTATCTCACATATCCATAAATCTAATATTCAAATAATTGTACGATTTGCTTAAGCGAGAAGCAAGTTCTGTGACTTCTTCCGCTCCCTTGCTGGAGTAAGTGAACAAGAAGAAAGTTCTATTCCCGATTTGAAAATTGTCTGACTGCCTCTCTTTTACAATCATTAATTCCTAACATCAACTTCCCACAATTTGTGATATAGTTCATATACTTCCAATGACGAAATGAGGAACAATGATCTTGTAAACAAACCCATAATTTGTTTATTGTTGAATATTACGGAAACAGTTTGTCACTTTTGACGGAAGGATGGATCATTTTGGAGTTGGATCTTAACGGGATCAATGCTGATTCACTGGTTCAGATGCTTAAGGCATCATTTACCCTTGAAAACTGGGACGGTATCCTCCAAATCGCCGATAAACTATACAGCGAGATTAATCACTTCTACAGCATAAATCAGCGGGAGAGCACCGACGGGCAGAAGGAGAGCGACTTCGGGTTAAAACGCAGCATCGTCTATTACTTCGGATTTTCTATGTGTTTGAAAGGGATTGCGCTTGAGAAGATGGGCCGGTATGAAGAGGCTAGAGAGTGCATCTCGAAGTATGAGGAATTGGGATGGATTAATGATATGGACGCAGGCGGCTGGGCAGAGGTTGAATATTATAGTGAAATTGCCCGAGCTAACCGATATGTGATTGATCTGAACGAGGGGAACACAGAAGTTCTACCGGATTATCTGGTTTTCCTGCGGCATAACTACGAAGAGCTCCTTCCAGGTATGACACATATTCTGGAGTCCGCGATCAAGCATGAGTACAACGTCGATGAGGTGCTGATCGAGTTCAAAGAGCAGATCGAGTCGATGGAGGAATACTACGAAACAAAAAGGAATATTCGTTATTACTTAGATTTCATTTACTTGAAGGCAAAATATTATTCCTTAAATGGGAACATATATGACGCTATAAATATACTTTCATATGCTATGGCATCATCCGTTAAGTTTAAAGATGATACGGGGTTCCGCAAGTCAGCGGCTCTCTTTGAGAAACTCCGGAATCAGACAACCCCAGAGCAGTTGGACAAGTACCTTGGGTTGATGGAACAAATACTAGTCTAGGGAGGATTTTAAAATGAAGAAAAAAGTATCTATGCTAGCCTTGATTCTGGTTGCTTTGCTAAGTGTTAATGGTGCGATAGTTAGCGCCGACGGAGACTTCACCGCTACAGCCAAGATTCCAAGCGGCGGCATTGCCCCTATGAGCCATGGGGTAGACCATTAATTAAATCAATAATTGGACGAGCCCCTGCAACCTATGCAGGGGCTCGTTTGATATGTTCATCAATTAAATTTAGTTCCAGCACCATTAGGACTCTCGATCCTGCCAATTCCATAGTCTTACTTCCCCCACATGCAAATCGCTGACCCATGTTTCTTCCTTCAGCTTAAGCAATTCTTTCACCGGACCGGTTACTACAGCTCCATATAGCCTAACTCCGTTCTTCTCCAAATAACTAATGGAATCATCCAAATCAATAAACGGAATTACCCTGTCCGCGATTGATTTATGCTCTTGCATCAAGTGCAGCGTCTTGAGGAAGTTTGCATTACGCAGTTCACCATCACCATATGACTCAACAGATGGTGAAACACTCGAACGGCTAGTCACCCCTCCGAACCATCCTCGCTTCTCCTTTGATTCCTGGATCACTTTCATATCATCATCATGCCAAATAGGCATATACGGAAAACCTAATGGATCATTTACGACTGGCTGTCGTGTCCGTGGACCTGTATCTGCTGCAAACCACAAAGGCTGAAGATTCTTAGGCTCAAACTTCTTCAACAGCTCATCTGTCGTAAAAAATTGATCAAAAGATAAGTACGCTTCCGCTACTGTTCCTTCCGGCAGCTTCTCCAATCTCTCCCACTCATTGCTGTTATCCATACTGTTTGTCGCAGATTGATTCTCCTGTGGATACACAAAATAATAACCTACACTTCTACTATCATCCGTCCATGAATAGTTGTAGAGCCTAGCCCACCCAAATAGGAGCTTCATTGAATAATCCCCGACAGTAATTTGTTCATCTCCCACTTGTTTCTCTATCTTACTTGTCAGATTCATGCTAAAAAATGGACCGGTACCACTACTCAAATGTACAATCGTATTCGGCTGTGAGACAGCAATAGCGGAAGAAACAACATCACTATAAGTCTCTCCTCTTTCTCCAGTGCTATAAAATATCGCAGTGATGACACTGCTGATAATCAAGAAAATTAAAAACGCAGAAATTACCGTTAAAGTATTCGATATCCGAGCTCTCCATTTACCCCAACGGATGATCTTTTTTTCCTTGCCAGGTCTGTTTCTTTTACCCTTGCCGAATTTTATGTTCTTAACCTCACTTGAAGCCCGCTCTTCTTCACCCATCAGTTCATCCAGATAAGCCTGATAAGCTTCCATCTTCTCTAACTCCCGCTCCACTTCATCTCTATCCTCGTCAGGAAGAGTACCTTCCCCATACCTTTTTAATTTCTCCTTGAATTCCTCACTCATGCTCATTCCTCCTCCGTTCCGCTTCACGCAGCTTCTGTCTGGCTCGAAAGATCAATATCTTATATTGGGACAGGCCCACGTTCATAATGTCCGATGCTTCCAGATAACTAAGACCATGAAAATCATGTAGTAGCAGTGCATGCCTCTGATTGTCCGGTAGCTCACCTATCGCAATCCTCATCTCTTCCCAACGTTCCTGCCGAAGCAGCGTACTTTCCGTGGTATCTGGATGGGCGAGCTGTTTAAAAAACTCCTCACTCTGAACAGTACTACGTCCTTCCTTCCGCTTATAATCTACGAAGGCGTTGTACGCGACACGGAACAACCATGGCTTAATCTTCTCGTCCTTACAATCCTCCAAATATAAATAAGCACGGTAAAAGGTCTCCTGCATTAAATCTTCGGCCGCGTGATGATCACCGCAAAGGGAGCGCAAATAGCGGTAAATATCCATCACATACATCTGATATATTTCATCCAGTGAATTTCGCTTCATGCACTCCCCCCTTAACCTAACCACGTATGCCAACATAAAAAGTTACAGTTAAATTCAACAACTAGTATGAATATACCAGTAATTCTATGGAAAAAAGCAAAAAAAGCCTGCTGACAAGGAGGTTTACTCCTGAAGTGCACCCCTTAGAATAGACATTGGAAAAAACCCCTGGTTTATCCGATGAAATTCTAGGGGGTGCATTTTTATGGCGATTAAAGGACAGAAGTTTAAAAATTACTCAGATGAGATTAAAAAAGAGGCCATTCGTTTACATGTGGAGGAAAGATGGACTTATCGGAAAATTACGGAGCATTTTGAGATACAAGATCAAGGACGGGTAAAGAGATGGATGAAGAAATACCGAGAGCTAGGGGAATTTGGGCTACTAGATCAACGGGGGCGTCGTATTGAATATATCGATCAAGATAGGTATGTTCAAAAGCTCAAACGGGAAAATGAAATGCTAAAAAAGTGTTTGGAAATCTGGATGCAGGAGGTGAAACGCACAAATATAGAGTCATTGAGAACGCTGCAAAAGAGTATGCCGTTAGCAACCTGTGTAAACTCTTTAGGGTCTCTAGAAGTGGATACTACGCTTTCCTGAAGCGCAAAGGAACAGATCGGGATCAGGAAGCAAAGGCGCTCATTCAGAAGGTCTATGAAAGGTATGAAGGAGTCTACGGTTATCGCCAAATTCAATTGTTCTTGCTACAAGACCACGGGGTTTGGATGAATCATAAGAAGGTACTCAGAATTATGCAGGATTTAGGCATTCGTTCGAGGATCCGCCGAAAACATCGTTGTAATTATGCTACTTCTGAAGGAGACCGTGTGGCGAAAAATATTTTGAAACGGGATTTCAAAGCGGATGCTCCCAACCAAAAATGGGTGACAGACATTACGCAATATCGTGTAGGCGAAAAGTGGCTCTATCTTTCTGCGATTAAAGATTTATTCAATAACGAAATTATCGCTTATCAAATGAGCGCTAGGAACGACAACGAACTGGTTCTCCGGACCTTTGAGCAGGCGTGGAGTCAGCAAAAAGACGTGACTGGACTGATCGTTCACAGCGATCAGGGATTCCAATACACGTCTCATGCATACCACGACATGCTGCCAAAGGTTGGGGCCCGAATCAGCATGTCTCGCCGAGGCAATTGTTATGACAACGCCTCTATGGAGAGCTTCTTCTCGCATCTCAAAACGGAAGGACTCTATCCTTATGATATCCGAAATATGGATGAGGCACAAAGGAAAATTGAAGATTACATTCGATTTTATAACCAACATCGGCCACAACGAAGGTTAAATAAGCTGCCTCCGGTAGAGTACCGGAAACAGCTTATTGCCTAGGGTCTTTTTTCAGTGTCTATAAAATGGGGGCTTGACCACTCCTGCCAACAGGCTTTTTAATAATCATCGGAATATTTATTGATCGTTCAATTCTCCAGGTTACTCTGCTTACAGAACAACCTCAACTTCTTTGAGCATTTCACTAACAGAGATTAAACCGCCACCGGACAAGTACCAGTAGTTAGGATCAAGGTAAATGATTTTACCGTTTTTAAAAGCATTTGTGTTCTTCACGAGATCGTTCTCAACTGCATCCTTCGCTGAACCGGATTTGCTGCCATCACTCTTCACAGCTGCATCTCTATCTACTACGAACAGATAATCCGGATTCTTGTCGGCTACATATTCGTACGATACGCTTTGACCATGAGTGGATACTTCGATTTTATCATCCGCTTGAGCAAATCCGAATACATCATGGATAATACCAAAACGTGAACCTGAACCATAAGCACTGATTTTTCCTTCATTGGCAAGAATAATAAGAGATTTTTTACCATCGGCTTTAGCTTTCTCATTCAGAGCTTTAACGGAGTCAGTAATAGTCGCAAGCTCAGCTTCTACTTCAGCTTCCTTGCCAAAAATTTGGCCCAGCGTCTTCACATTTTTCGTGAAGGATTCCATGTAATTCGCATTATCTACAGCAACGTACAATGTAGGTGCAATTTTGCTGAATTCATCATAAGAATCTTGCTGTCTGCCGGAAATGATGATCAGATCAGGAGAAAGACTATTTATTTTTTCGAAGTCAGGCTCTTTCAAACCACCGACATTCTCATATTTGGCATCGCTATATTTAGAGAGATAAGAGGGTACATTGCTTTGAGGCACTCCAGTCACCTCTACGCCCAGTTTATCCAAAGTATCGAGTGTACCGAAGTCAAATACAACGACTTTCTGCGGGTTACTCTTAATCGTAATTTCTCCAAGTTCATGCTTAATAGTAAGCTCTTTGGATTCTGTATTCGGTGCAGTAGTAGCCTCTGTATTGCCTGCCGCTGCTGTATTATTATCTGAAGTTGCTGCATTATTGGAGCCACAGGCCGCCAAGATTACGGCAAGAAACACTGTCATGATTAGTAAAGATACGTTCTTCTTCAAAATATTCACCCCTATAATTTATAGTCAAGCTATTTGAATTATTCGCGTATTCGTCAAGAAGCTGGCGCCTATCACTTCTAGCGTTACGTCATAATAATTTCCGAATATAAACGGCGTCTTGTTTAAAAATAGACACCAATTTTACGACCACCTATTGTTTCTATAGGGATATCCATGTCATATACATCCCTAAGCACTACAGTATCAATAATTTCATCCACCGTACCCGATGAAGCTACCCGCCCATTCTTGAGCGCTACAATGTAGTCAGAGTAACAAGAAGCGAAATTAATATCATGAATGACGAGCACAATCGTCTTGCCCTTCTCTTCTACCAATCGGCGTAACACCTTCATAATTTGTACAGAATGCTTCATATCCAGATTGTTGAGTGGTTCATCGAGCAAAATATACTCAGTGTCCTGAGCCATAACCATCGCAATATACGCTCTCTGACGTTGTCCACCACTAAGCTGATCAATATATTTATCCTGCATCTCTTGAAGGTCCATGTAAGCAATCGCTTCGTCAACGAACGCTCGATCCTCAGGTGTGAGCTTCCCTTGTGAATAAGGGAACCTTCCGAAAGAAACAAGTTCCTTCACGGTGAGGCGTACGCTGATATGATTGGACTGCTTTAGCACCGATATTTTACGAGCAAGTTCATTACTCTTACAGCTGCCAATTTCCTTCCCTTCAATCAGTACTTCTCCTGCGTCTTTAGAGATAAGTCTACTGATCATGGAGAGCAACGTGCTTTTACCAGCTCCGTTAGGGCCGATAAACGAGGTGATTGCACCCTTTTTAATGGTTAAAGACACATCATCAACAACGGTTACTCCGCCATAACGCTTGCTTACATGCTTAACTTCTACCACGACTTATTCTCCTTTAACAGCAGATAGACAAAGTAGACGCCACCTGCAAAATTAATGATTACACTAACCGTAGTAGTGAATCCAAACACACGTTCAACTAGAAACTGTCCCCCGACAAGAGCAATAATGCTTAGCAAAATCGTGCCGGGAATCAGATAGGAATGCTTATACGTACGGAACAACTGATGCCCCACATTGGCTACTAGTAAACCCAAGAAAGTGATCGGCCCCACTAAAGCCGTTGATATTGAAACGTAGATGGATACAATTACTAACAGCCTTTTGACTACATAGTCATAATTGATTCCTAAGTTAATGGCTTCATCTTTCCCTAAAGAAATAACATCTAAATACTTCACAAATCGCATGAAATACAGCGTAGTTAACGCTAGAACAACTGTAGACAATATCAGTAGATCACTGCTGACGTTGTTGAAGCTGGCGAACATTTTTCCTTGCAGAATCAGGAATTCATTCGGATCAATGAGCACTTCCATAAAAGAAGATGCACTCTGGAACATCGTCCCCATAATAAGTCCTACGAGCAGCAGGAAGTATATGTTTTGACCCTCTCTTCGGAACATTAGCTTATACAGCACACCTGAGAACAGAACCATGATGCAAGCTGAGAACAAGAAATTCACATTTTTATTCATAAACGTCATATTTGATGAGCCTAGGGCGTATACACCGAACGTCTGGATCAACATGTACAAAGAGTCTAGCCCCAGAATACTAGGTGTCAAAATCCGATTGTTCGTAATGCTCTGAAAAACTACGGTAGAGACAGCTATCACCGCTCCGGTAATTAAAATGGCCGCCAGCTTTCTCCCTCGACTGGGTAGAACATAATCCCAATTGCCCATAACATGATAGGTCATAAACAAGACGATGAGAGCAACAGCGCTTAAGGATAATATAGTTAGTTTCGTCTTCATCACTAATTCGCCTTTCTTCTCATCAGCAAGTAGATAAACAGACCACTTCCGATGACGCCTACCGTGAGACTGATTGATATTTCGTATGGATATATAATGAGCCTGCCCAGAATATCACAGAACAGGAGGAACACCGCGCCGAGAATGGCAGTATGCGCCAGATTTTTTTTCAAGTTATCGCCTATGTATAGCGTTACTATGTTAGGTACAACAAGACCTAGGAAAGGAATTGTACCTACGGTTAAAATAACTACTGAAGAGATTAACGCTACAATCACCAATCCTACGTTCACAACCGCTTTGTAGTTCATACCGAGATTAACGGAGAAATCCTCCCCCATACCGGCAACGGTGAACTTATTGGCGAAAACATACGCGAGAATAACAAGCGGAATACTGATATAGATTAATTCGTATTGACCCTTAATAATCGTTGAGAAATCGCCAAGCATCCAAGACGAGATATTCTGAACCAAATCATTTTTGTAAGCAAAAAATGTAGTAATCGAGCCTACAATGTTCCCGAACATGAGTCCGACCAGCGGGATGAAAATACTATCCTTGAACTTGATCCGATCCAAGATTCTCATAAATATAAATGTTCCCAATAGGGCAAAAACAAAAGCAACGAGCAGCTTCTGCATCGGCGTCGCCCCTGTGAACAGCATCAGGGACACGAGAATACCGAATTTCGCGGAATCCATCGTGCCCGCTGTAGTGGGAGAAACGAATTTATTTCGTGATAATTGCTGCATAATTAATCCGGCAATACTCATGCTTACACCAGCTATAATCAGTGCAGCTAAGCGTGGAATCCGGCTGACTAGCAGAGTCTGCATCTGAGATTCCGTAAGCGAAAAAAGATCCAAAGGTGAAATATCTTTTACGCCTATAAACAAAGATATAAATGAGAATACTATTAGAAGTAGGGACAAATATTTTAGTTTCATGAGTTGTTCCTTATCTGTTTAATAGTTAAATAGTTTGAGAAATAGATGATATTATCGGTATTGATAATGATTTTCATTTGCACTATGTTCGATTATACCTAAGCCCACTTTGAGGGTCAACCCTTTCGTATAGTAAAATTTAAAACAATTGAATTTTATAAATCACATTAAAAAAGAGACACCCTAATAGGCATCTCTTTATCACATGATCTATTTCCGCTAGCTATAGCAGTTATTTATACTTGTGCCAATCCTGACTACTGTTCTCCAACAGATGTGCAAAATCATTCTCAAGCCGCTTTTGCTCAGCTTTTCGCTGATCTTCAACCGCTTTACGAGCAGCTTCCTTGCGGTCATTCTCTTCCGCTTTCAACGCATCAGATTGCGCCTTCAGCTTTCCTAGAACATCACTGCTCAGCAGGTCTTTTAGCGTAGCTGGTGCATCGGTCGCAGCAGGACGCGGAGTGGTAGGCATTTTCTTTTTTTTAGCCACTGTCAATCATCCCTTCTAGTAATGAATTAATTTGGAATTCGTTTAAATTATTGGTCTTTTCGTTTATAATGTTCACTAAGAGGTGAGCCATATGAAGTCCACTGATTTATGTCCCCAACTACAAAAAAGTATGGATATTATCGGCAGGCGTTGGACAGGTTTGATCATCTACCAGCTCCTCCAAGGACCACAACGTTTCAATGTGATTGAAGCAGCTTTGCCCATCAGCGGAAGGTTACTCTCCGAACGGCTTAAAGAGCTGGAACTGGAAGGAATCGTTCTTCGAGAAGTATTCCCTGAGACACCTGTGCGAATCCAATATTCCTTAACGGATAAAGGACTTGCCCTAGAAACAGTCATCCGAGATTTGCAGCGTTGGTCAAAAATATGGATTGATTGTGACACAAATAACGTAGGCTCAACACTTGAAATGTAAGCGTTTCAATTATGGCTATTAGATTTTAAGTCCTATGATCACCAAATCACGTTCTATACCATCCAGTTCAGCTACACCGGGTAGTAATCCCCACTGCTTAAAACCGAATTTTTCTAGCAAACCAAGGCTTGGATCATTATGTCCGAACACAAAACCAACTAGATTCTTAATGCCGAGACTAGGTGCTTTATCAATGGCCTCTTTCAAAAGAATTCTACCAGCTCCATCACCACGGAACTTTTCACTCACGTATACACTAATTTCTGCTGTTGCATTATACGCTGGACGACCGTAGAACGATTGAAAGCTGAACCATGCCGCAATTTCATCCCCCTGCTTAAGTACCCACAAAGGGCGATGATGGCTGTTATGTTCAAGGAACCATTTTTCTCTGTCTGCAACAGTAATTGGTTCCAGATCCGCAGTGACCATCCGTCCAGCAATCGTTGAGTTGTAAATCTCCACAATAGCTGCTAAGTCTGCAGGTGTTGCATCTTCAATCCTGCTATTCTCCCATTTCATCCCTTGATTCCCCCAAATGTGTTAATTACTTAGGCCGACCTGCTCCTGGCTCCATAGCCACAGCCGCTGCGCCTCTTGTCTATTCTGCGCTCTGGGAGACAGCTGCTTAATCTTTCGTCGATAATAATATTGTCCTGTTACTTCTCGAAGCTCAAGTGCCGTTGCCAAATAAATCGCTGTATCGGCTCCTTGCTCGGGTGTTAAGAAGAAGTATGACAGCAGCTTAAGGATCGACTTGCCGAAGCCCGTCTCTCGGTTCACACCGATATTCGTGCCTACTGCTCCTGGATGTACGCAATTCACAGTCACCTTTGTACCATGAAGACGCAAAGCCAGCTCCCTTGTGAACAAAATATTAGCTAGCTTGGACCGAGCGTAGGCTTTGGCGGGATTGAAACGGCGTGCGAGGGTTGGATCTTCATAGTGAAGTGCACCTATTTTGTAAGCACCGGAAGCAACGACAACGATACGGCCTTGCTCTGCCACCTTTAAAGGCTCCAGTAACAGATTCGTAAGCAGATAATGCCCCAAATGGTTTACACCAAGATCCATCTCAAAGCCGTCCTTCGTAAGCTGACGCTTAATCGTGACTACCCCAGCGTTATTGATGAGTATATCTAGAATCGGATATTTCCGGGTGAATTCCTCCGCAAAACTACGAATGCTCTCCAGCGAGGCCAGATCACACAACATCAGCTCGATATCCTCGGAGTGGCTCTTTTGTTTAGCGGCAGCAAGCGCTTCTTCTCCTCGCTGGCGATTGCGGCATACCATTATTACTTTGGCTCCCTTGCGAGCCAGTTCAACTGTCGTCGCTAGCCCCATTCCGGAATTTGCTCCAGTTACAAGTACAATTTTACCCTTCATCCCAAGAATCACTCCTCTCTCAACAACCGTACCCCAATAAGCTTCCACCTAACCTTACGAGAAGTATATTTAAAGATTATGTTACACCAACTAGTAGTCTCAAGAAAAGCTACATCTCACGATTAATGGTATAGATGAACAAATATGCGTTACTGCTTAAGGTTAAGTTCTAGAATAGGGATGTCGTGATTAGCCAACGATAGGTGTAGTTCATCATGTGCGTCTAGTCTATTTTTGATCTATAATAAGAATATTGCGGTTCTAATCGTGAAGTTGAAAGGGGAATACCAACTATGAATAACGCTCTGACAAGCCTAGAGCAGCAAATGGCGAGTGAAGGACTTGATGCCCTCCTCGTAACAGATCCCAAACATGTCTACTACTTAACCGGATTCGCCAGCGATCCGCATGAACGCTTCCTGGGTCTGCTGTTGATACGTGGAGAGGAGCCTATGCTGATTCTACCCGCACTAGATGCGGAAGCAGCTCAAGCCGCTTCTTCAGTCACCAAACTCCTAACCCACAGTGACACTGATAATCCCTATATCCTGCTTAAGGATTGTTTCGGCAGCAGTAAGATAGGTACTCTTGGCATAGAGAAGGAACATTTCTCAGTAGCCCGTTTTGAACATTTAACCGCTGCCGTTCCAGCGGAACGATTTAGTGATATTGGTCCATTGCTGCGCAGCATGCGTTCCAAAAAGACCCCGGATGAAGTTAAGCGCATGAAGCATGCCGCTGAGCTAGTTGAGGAAGCTTTGCGCCGCGTGCTTACCCATGTAAAATCAGGTGTTACAGAAAACGATCTAGTAGCTGAGCTAGAATATCTAATGAAAAAGGTTGGCGCTTCTGGCCCTTCCTTTGACACCATGGTGCTTTCTGGTCCGAAAACCGCCCTGCCTCACGGTGTTCCAGGCAACCGGGTCATTCAGCCAGGTGACTTCCTGATGTTTGATATCGGGGTATACGCTGATGGTTATGCTTCCGATATTACACGTACCTTTGCTATTGAATCCGTGGATGACAAGCTTGTCACGATCTACAACACCGTGCTCGCTGCTAACGAAGCTGGGATCGCTGCTTCCAATCCTGGAGCTCCTTTCGGTTCTGTCGACAAAGCTGCACGTGACGTGATTGAAGAAGCCGGATTCGGAGAATATTTCTTGCACCGTGTCGGACACGGACTGGGTATGGATGTACATGAATATCCATCACTCCATGGACAGAACGATGACATTATCGAAATCGGCAACGTGTTCACCGTTGAGCCAGGGATTTATGTACCCGGACTAGCAGGTGTGCGTATCGAAGATGATCTGATTATTACAGCTGAAGGTGCGGAGACCTTAACAAGCTTCCCTAAGGAACTGACTATTCTTCATTTGTAGAAAAGAAAATATAGCCGTAGTTCATATGAGCCCAATATTGATACCAAGAGTATCCGAAAAATATTAGAATCAAAGATAGCCCATCCCTAATAAGTTGGAAAAGAATCACTTTCAACTTACTGTGATGGGCTTTCTCTTTTTCCCGCACCATACTCGACTTATTCAGACCCTTTCAAATCCATAATCCCTTTCAACATTTCATCTGCCATTTCCGCATATTGGTTATCTCCATTAGTTGACTTTGCCTGTCCGCATCATTCTACTATTCAAATTTTAACTGGAGAGAATCACAAATTGGCATATAGCCAATCTTTTGATAGATGCTATTAGATGTGGGATTTGCTAAATCCGTATATAAGACGCACTTAGTAAATCCTTTATCCAATGCAAGTTGGCTTATTTGCGCCACAATTGAAGTAGCATAACCCTTACTGCGCTCATATGGAGGGGTATATACAAATGCCACGCCAATAGCCGTCTGCATTACCCTTGTATATCCTGCCATAGAAACGGGTATCCCGTTGTCCTCTAAAATATAGAGTTTTTTCGATGCTATTCGGTAGAGGTAAGGGTCTGCATCTTGCGGGATGGACATTTCTGTTTTGCCATAACTCGCCGCTGCATAAAATGCTTCAGCCCAGTATGGGAAAAAGTGAATATCCTTTTCATCCAGCAATCGAACGATACCAGCCTTTTGAATGTCTGGATTTACTGCCGTAAGTTCATATATACGTTGGCTCATGGTTGTTTCAAAAGTTAATCCCTTGCGCAAGGTATATTCTTTGGCAAAATACTCTGCCAAGGTTTTTTCGGTTGTTACACCTGGAATTTCACGATCTTTCAACCCATCTATCAGACAGTTTATAGCTTCTGGGTTAATTTTGTTGTCCGTTGCATAAAGCGTAATATTGTGTGGCGGTGTCATTATGGCGGTAAGTTGTGTACCCTTAGCATCCGAAATCGTTGCCATAAGCCAATTTACAGGGTCACGCCAGTCTGTTTTGTCTTTTCCTTCATGCCCAATTATGATATTGCCAAGAGGAATCAAATTTTGCGCTTCATGACGCATCAGCACATCATAGGTATCAATGTAAAACTCATGCACATCCGTATACAACTTGAATTGCATTACAATATCCCCCTTTCACCTGCTCAACGTTTTTCCGGATTTTTCGAAACTAATCGTTCTTTCTTACGGTTTGCTAATTTATCAAAAGCACTCCTGCGCTTTAACCCTGCCTGTTGAACTGCACCACTCCTTACCCAAAGCTTCAGCATGATCAATTTTAACTTGCCGTAATGTCAAACGTTCTGTAACCATCAATTTACTCATTCGATAACCCTCCAATTTAATAATTAATTTATGAAGACGCAAAAAAACCCCATCCCATTTGGGACGGAGCTGCTCCGCGTTACCACCCTGATTGACGTTTATAATAAACGCCCACTTAGCCATCGTCCAACAACGATGCTTCTTTGTAACGGTAGAATCCCGGGCCCATCTACTATAATTCGGGGGCCAGCTCTGAGGTGATTTTTCGATTCGGATACCCGCTGCCTCGCACCAACCGGCAGTTCCCTGAACGGCATTTCCGTATCTACTTGTCCTCTTCATCGTATTTGGTAATTATTAATTAAGCTCAATATAAGATATTTGCAAAATTCTGTCAATAACTCAAACAACAACTGCCAAAGGAACTGCTATTCCGCAGAAATCTCTACGTACTATCTAACCCCAATTTGACGCCGAAATTAGGCATTAACCTTGCCTAGGGCGAATATCTTAACGGGAAAGTACATTTTAAAAATGAGGTGATACTCTTGGGATACTTCGTTACTGTGGAACCGGGCGTAAAAGTATTTATAGAGGACATCAATCCGAAGGGAAATAAAACGATACTTTTTATTCATGGCTGGCCGCTAAACCATAACCAGTTCGAATATCAGTTCAATTTCCTTCCTAAGCTCGGATATCGTTGTATCGGAATGGACTGGAGAGGATACGGCAATTCGGATAAACCATTCGATGGTTACGGTTTCGATAGATTAGCAGATGATCTTCGTATGGTCATCGAGGCGTTACAGCTAAAAAACATAACACTGGCAGGACACTCTACCGGAGGCGCGATCTCAATTCGTTATATGGCTCGTTATAAAGGGTACGGGGTATCTAAACTCGTCCTAATCGACGCTGCGTCTCCATCAAGCGTTCCAAAAGAATTTACGAATAAAATTATCGAAGATACAAACAATGACCGTCCAAAAATGCTGCAAAACCAAACGGAGCTTTTTTTCTTTCAGTACATTTCTGAACCGAAATCCGAATGGTTCTTTCTAATGGGTTTACAAGCTGCGAATTGGTCGACTTCCGCCATTATGGTCACGCTAAGAGACGAGAATGTTTACAACGATCTTGGACAGATCGATGTACCCACATTAATTATTCATGGAATTCATGATAAAGTCGTTCCGTTTACCCAAGCTCAGGAAACAAATAAGCTGATTAAAAATTCGCAATTAGTTCCATTCCAATACAGCAGCCATTGCCCTTTTTTGGAGGAGCGTGATAGATTCAACCAACTATTATCTTCTTTTGCATAACGCCTCGCCAATCTAATACCTTATCCTTCAGTTCACTAATTCATCTTCTGGCAACTGCTCTGCTGGCTCCTCACACCTGCATTCCCCACATCCCACGAATCGACTCTGCCTCTTTAACCATCCTGCCGACTAGCTCTGAGACTGTAGGGATATCATGGATCATTCCTGTTACTTGACCAGCCCAGCCGATGCCCTCTTCTTTGATGTCATCATAAACCCAGCGCTTGTTGGCTGCGCCGCTGATGTATTCTTTTAAGGCCTCATACGTCGGTGTTACACGCTCGACTTCAAGAATTATGTCGCTGTATTCATTGCGTAATACTCGCGCAGGTGCTCCGATAGATCGTTTGATTACGACTGTATCTGACTCAGAACTTTCTACTAAGGCTTTTTTATAAGAAGCAGCCGCATGAACACATTCCTCTGTAGCAACGAAACGTGTCCCCATTTCAATTCCCTCAGCCCCCAGTGCATGGGCAGCCATCCATCCGCGGCCATCCCCGATCCCGCCTGAAGCAATCACAGGAATTTCAACCGCATCCACTACTTGGGGCACGAGCACCATAGTCCCAACATCATCACGTCCCAAGTGTCCTCCTCCCTCTTGGCCAACAACAATAACCGCAGAAGCGCCTAATTGTTCAGCTTTTTGGGCTTGTCTACGTGAGGAGACGAGCACCAGCGTTTTAATATTCGTAGACCGAAACATTTCCAGCATGGGGGCTGGGTTTCCTCCGGTGAGGCTCACGACGGGAACCTTCTCGTCGATGGCGATCTGCACCCGATCTTCATAACCAATACCATGCATACCGATGGCAAAATTAACACCAAATGGCTTGTCCGTCAAAGTACGTACCCGTTCTATTTCTGAACGTAAAGCCTCTGCACTCGGAAGACTCATCGCTGTGACCTGACCCAATCCACCAGCATTCGAAACTGCAGCCGCGAGGTCTGCATAACCTAAATAAGCAAGTCCACCTTGAATAATAGGGTACTCTATGTGCAATAACTCCGTAATACGGGTGTTCCATTTCATTTTCATCTACACCTTTCCTATCTTTAACCCAAGCAGAATCATAGCGAACAACAAGGCAACTCCCACCGCTAGATAATCCATTTGCTGCAATTGCAATACCCTATAAGAAGTTCTCCCTTTACCATTTCCATAAGCACGCGCATCAATCGCATAACTCAGCTGTTCAGCACGTTGAATCGTCGTGAAGAGCAAAGGAATAATGATCGGGATGTAAGCAAATATCCGTCTAGGCGGCGATAATGCTGTAAGATCATAACCTCTTGCCTTTTGTGCGAGAAGAATACGATCCAGCTCCTCCTTGATGGTAGGAATAAACCGAATCGCAATCACTATCATTAATGAGAGTTGTTCTACAGGTACCCCCAATTTGGACAGAGGAGCTAACAGCTTTTCAAGACCATACGCTAAATCTAGCGGTTTAGTAGTTAATGTTAATATTGAGGCTAATAAGATGAGCAATATTATACGCCATACAAAACGTAATCCCATTCGCAGTCCTTCTTCAGTCACCTCAATAAATGACCATGACCAGAGGATCGTTCCTTTGGTAAACACGGCGTTATACACAAAGGTAAACAGCAAAATAAATAATAGCGGGCGCAGCCCTCGCCAGAAAAAATGAAAAGGAACCTTTGAAAAAAGTAAAATTCCGAACACAAAAAAGGTTGCAATAACATAGCTAAGACCTGTTCCAAGCGTTAGAAAGCTCAGCATGAGAATCACGATACCAATAAGCTTTGTACGAGGATCTAAACGATGGAAAATCGAATGCGTCTCCACATATTGACCCACTAATACGGAATCAGCCATGTTCATGCCCCCTCGAGTGCCAAATCGGCAGAACAGCATCGAAGATATCCTGCTCTTTACAGCTAGAAACCTCTATTTTTTGACCGGATAGTTCCTCTACTAGCTTCAATAGCTGTACGGGTTCAGGCATGGACAAACCTAATTCTATTAATAATTCTTCCTTTTCCAGAAATAATGTTCTGGGGTTATAATGCCCTTTTAGCTGACCTTTGTGAAAAACCATCACCTCATCCGAGTACTCGGCAACATCATCCATCTGGTGTGAAACGAAGAGAAGCGTGCGCTGGTCTTGTTGTTGCCATGATTTCAGCAGCTTCAACAAAGATACTTGGCTGGCTGGATCGAGCCCCGCTGTTGGTTCATCCAAAATTAGCAGCTTCGGATTCGTCATCAGCACAGAGGCAATAGCCACACGGCGCTTTTCTCCACCGCTTAATTGGAATGGATTTAAAAGGAGAATCTCCTCTGACAGACCTACTTGCGGCAAAATCCTTTCAATCGCCTCTGTAATTTGCTGACTTGAAGCCCCCTGCAGATTTAGAGCAAAAGCAAGCTCCTTATACACCGTGGTTTCGAATAGCTGATGCTCCGGATATTGAAAGACGAAGCCCAGCTCAGGGACGACCTTTAATTGTCCTTTGGCATCTCTGGGAGCAGGCTGCTGATCAATCCAATAGTCGCCTTTTACGGTGGGAATCAAACCCTTCAGCACTTTGACAAAGGTAGACTTTCCTGCGCCCGTTGGACCGATAATCGAAATCCATTTGCCCGCAGAAAGGGTACAGTTTACATCGTGCAAAGCCACATGATCAGCATAGTTCACACTTAAATGATTTAATTGGTAGACCATTGTGATCGGACTCTCCCCTTCCAATCGGGTGTTGGCGGCGCTGCTGAATGGAGTAATGCTTGTACACGCACTGCAAAGGGCAGTTGTAATTGATAGTCCGCAACAGGCATCGTTTCAAAAAAAGCCAGTGGATCGCCGTCAAACTCAAGCCGCCCTTGATGCAGGAGTAATAATCGCTCTGCTGAAAGCACTTCCTCCATATGGTGAGTGATCTGAATAATGGTCAGACCTTGTCGATGCAGCTCTTGCATGATGGAAAGCACCTGCTGTCTTCCCTGAGGATCAAGCATAGAGGTGGCCTCGTCAAAAATAATGACTTGCGGGCGCATCGCCAGTATAGCGGCAATAGCAACACGCTGCTTTTGACCTCCAGAAAGCTGATGTGGCATAGCATCCAGATAATCCTCCATATGAACAGCCTGCAAGGCATCCTCCAATCGGCTGCGCATTTCCTCCCTTGGCACACGAATATTCTCCAAACCAAAAAGCACCTCATCCATAACGGTTGTGGTGATAAATTGATCCTCTGGATTCTGAAAAACAAAGCCGATTTGCTGATGAATTTCTGTAAGATCAGCTGGCTTTGAGGTGTCTAGGCCCTTAAATTGTATCGCCCCTTTTCGCGGCAGCAGCAAACCGTCCATTAGCTTGGCAATGGTTGATTTGCCAGAGCCATTAGCGCCAACAATCGCCACAAATTCCCCCGCTTCTATTGTAAAGCTGATATCCTCTAAGACGGGCTGACCCTTTTTATAATAAAAATGAACTTGATCGAAGGTAAGCATTTATTCACTCCCCTTTTGACGGTGCCAAGCAGCGAAAAATGCCTCAATGCTGTTCTCGGAAAAGGCAGGCGCAGGCTTCTCCCATTTCGTCACCTTTGATCCATTCACAGCAAAGATTTCACCGGTTAAATCCGCATCGGTCTCGCTCAATACTGCATTTACGAAGGTAGCAATATCCTCTGGAGCGCCTATTCGCCAAAACTCCGGGAACGGTTCATTACGACTGGCATGTTTCTCTTTCAAATGATCAATGACAGGTCTGGTCATATCTGTTAAAGCGGCTGGTGAAATCGCATTTACCCTAATCTTGTCACGCTTCAACTCCGCTGCGAGTGTCCACATCATTCCGAGAATTCCAGCCTTGGCTGCACTATAATTTACCTGACCCACGGAGCCTGTTAACCCAGCGGTGGAGGTCATCAACAGAATATCGCCGCCTGTCTGACGCATATGCGGTAGTACGCGTTGAATGCTGTAATAGGTGCCATTTAAATGTACATCCAGCACGGCCTTCCATTCTTCATCTGTCATCCGTAGACACTTCTGATCCTGCAAATTGCCAGCGTTCGCTATCAACACCTCAATATGGCCGTATTTAGCAATAACCTCATCAACCATTACAGAGACCGTAACTGGATCTGCTACATTCGCAGAGTATCCCGATGCTTCACCGCCTGCCTGACGAATCTCGCGCACAACCTCATCGATTAAGACTTGTTTTGTGCCATTTACAGCCACTTTATAACCGGACTTGCCGAGCTGCACGGCGATACTGCGCCCGATCCCTCTTGTCGCTCCAGTAATTAAGGCTACTTTGTTCATGATTACACCTCTTTCACTGAAAAAGCTCCTGAAGCAATAACATCGCCAGCTTCTGTTGTAAGGATCACTTTCACAGCGCAGTCATCCTCCACAAAATCAAAAATAACGACATTATCTACTTCTATAGGTTGATGAAATTTCAGCTCATACCGAGTGATCCACTGTGCCCGATGCTCAGCGAGATATAAGGATTGAGCTAATCCCATAAGATACATTCCATGTGCAATGGGCCGCTTAAATCCAACTTCAGCTGCAGCATCTTCATCTAGATGAATAGCGGCCAGATCTTGGGAAGCAGCTGCATATTGCCGGATGGCTTCAGCAGTTATGAATTTTTTCATCATGATTATCACCTACCCGAATTAACACCGTTTCTGCAGTAACTATAAGCTCACCTTCACATTTACAAACCAGTGTATGGTTGTAAAAGGTCAGCTTGCCCTGCCGGCCTTCCTTTTGCACCTTGCTCGTTAATGCTAATTCACAATCTAACATCATTCCCGCTGTAATCGGAGCTTGATATGAAAATTTCTGAGTGCCGTGAAGCAAAGGTTCTCCCTTATTAAGCCAAGGAATATCGAAGGCCTGCCAAAAAATAATAGGCATCGTAGAAGGAGCAATCAGATGACCGTTAGTCGTCTGCACGGGTGCCTCAATACTCTGCGCATAGTCCGAAATCCACTCAGCTGACACATGAATCTGATGATGAATGCAGTTCATTCTACCGCCTCCACAAGCGTTGCCAGCCCCATCCCACCGCCGATGCCCAAAGTGGCAAGTCCCCTTTTATAAGGAGTACGCTGCATTTCAGCAAATAACCTCGTCATTAAAATGGCTCCGGACGCCCCGTATGGATGACCGATAGCTAATGCGCCTCCTCCAAGATTGACCTTTTCCTGTGGAATCTGAAGCTCGTTCAGTGAGGCTAGAACTTGCGAAGCAAAGGCTTCATTAAACTCTACAATATCTAAATCGGTTATGGTCAGCTGTTGACGATGTAACACCTTGTGTACAGCTGGAACTGGCCCCATACCTAAGTAGTTCGGATCTACACCTGCCGCTTGCGCATCCACTACACGCAGGATAGGCTTAAGCTTGAGTTGCCGACATTTCTCACGGGACATCATTAATAAGAGCGCCGCACCATCATTAATAGGACAAGCATTTCCAGCAGTGACAGTACCCTTTTCTTCAAAAATTGGCGGTAGCTTTCGCAGCTTATCCAAGCTCGTATTGACCCTAGGACATTCGTCGGTATGCACCCACTCTCCCTCAACCAGAAGAGGTACAATCTCCTGCTGAAACTGGCCACTTTGCTGAGCATGAACGGCCTTCTGATGGCTTTTTAAGGCATATTGATCCTGCTCTTCGCGCGAAATCCCGTACTTCCGCGCTACATTTTCCGCAGCAATCCCCATATCCGGATCACCGTAAGCGCTAGGTGTAAAATGAGCACGGGTATATAGCTGTGGAATACCCATCAAGGTCTGTGGCTTAGCCATCTTCCAGGGAGCACGGCTCGTGCTTTCAACGCCGCCTGCGAAATAAATCTCACCAGCACCGCTTTGAATAAGCCTAGCTGCAATATTAATCGCCTCTAGCCCAGAACCGCACTGCCGATCCACAGTGACACCCGGAACCGAAACAGGCAATCCCGCTTCGAGCGCTGCTACCCGGGCAATATTCCCACCCGGACCGACCACATTTCCAATAATGACATCATCGATTATATCTACAGGCAGGTTTGTCTCTGCCACAATATGCTGAATAAGCGGCGCCAGTAATGCTTCCGGCTCCAATGTACTTAATAAGCCGCCCATCCTGCCAATCGGTGTGCGTTTTGCCATGACAATCACTGCTTCTATCATACCATCGCTCTTTTCACATAGTCTTTCATCGCTTGCCGGGCAATTTTGCCACTGCTTATATAGATAAACTCATCAACTGTCAGCAGCTTCTTCGGCGCTTTGTAACTTGCTAAATACTGGCGACAATAATTCTTTATTTCGTCTATAGATAAATGCTTTGCACCATTCCATTTCACGAGGACTGCCAGCTGTTCTCCCCAATAATCGTCAGGGACGCCAAGCACCATTACTTCTTGTATTTCCGGAAGATGCTCCAGTACTCGCTCTATTTCCTCTGGATAAACGTTCAGCCCACCCGAGATGATTCTATTTTTCAAGCGACCCGCCAGATATAAATAACCAGCTTCATCCTGATAAACATAATCCTCCAACACAAGCCATCCCTCTCGAAAAGCTGCTGCGGTCTCCTTCGGCAATTGATGGTAGCCTAGAAATATCATATCACTTCGCACATATAACTGCCCAATCTCCCCCGTAGGGACTTCACGGAACTCTTCATCACGAATGGAAATTTGCACTCCGGGATAGGGCTTGCCTACAGAGTTCGGATTATGCTCTTCCAGAACATCCAAATAACTAATATAACTCGCTTCTGAGGAACCATAGGATTCATAGAGACGCGTTCCAGCGAACACTTCTATACTCTTTTTTTTGGACAACTCCGACCACTTTGCACCTGAGCTAATAATCGCATCAATCTGCGTCTGCCCAGGAACAGCCTGCTGCATCATGGATTCAAGCATTGTCGGTACAACAAACAACACCACACCCGGAATCTGCTTGCACAGCTCTAACACCTGTGTGGCGCTAAATTTTTGCATAATATGAAAGTTTGCTCCACCATACAGACTCTGCATTACAGCGAACAAGGACAGCGAATGCACAAACGGACCCGGTGCTAAAACATCCTTCATAGAGTCCAATTCAAAGGCAGCACTCGATACCTCAAAGCTCTTTAACCACGATAAATGGGTACGCATATATCCTTTGGGTAGCCCAGTTGTGCCTGAAGTAAAACCGATAAATAATAACTCGTTCGTCTCATCCAACTCAGCCTCTGGTTTCAGCGCATCCAGCCACTGATCATAGGAACCTGTTCGTTCATTTGAAAAAGTCAGCGTTGGGATGGCTTCGTTCATAAATACCAGATGCTTTGCAGCTTCCGGCTCAGCAAAAATCATCGACGGCTGGCACTGCTCTATAATCATCTGCAGCTCATTTGCGCTCCACTTGGGATCTAAAGGAATCGGAACACAGCCCGCATAAATAGCCCCTAAGAAAACTTCAACAAATTCAATACGATTCGTAGATAAAATAGCAATTTTGTCATGCTTCAAGCCCTTTTGCTGTAGACCATTCGCAATTCTCTGCATCGCTTGTACTAATGTTGCATAGGTATGCGTCGCTTGGGCCTGGGTTAAGGCAATGCTGTCGGGCTGCTGTGCTGCATGGCGCAGTATAGGCACTACTAGATTCATCCTTAATCACACCTGTTCGTAATTTCTATGACTACCGAATATGTACACTCTCTTCGATCGGACTGATAGCACTTAAATTGAAGAGCAATAACGGCAGCTTCAACCTCCGAATTGCAAGGCACACTATTAGAATTGCTACGATAGCTTATTTTAGCTTTATATTAATTTTATGTACACATTTTTCATGTAACGATTAAGCCTTCTAATGACCGGAAAAATCAAACAGCGCGCATCGATTATAATCGGTACGCGCTGGCTGTAGTGTTGTTTATTCCTTCTTTTGAACAGATGAAGGTATTCCATCTTCAGCAAAAGTAAAAGTTCGGGCGATATATAAGATAGGTGTGCTTACTGCGGTTAGTAAGAATTTCGCTAGATACGTTGTAAGCAAAATTTCAAGCCATACACTCCAGTTATACAACCCAGCAAATGCAATGGTGCAGAAGATTAGTGTATCCACAAAAGAACTGACCATCGTGCTGCCGTTGGAACGAATCCACAGCTGACTTGAGGTGCTGTAATATTTGCGAATCCAGGCGTATAACCGAACATCTAGGAACTGACTAATGAAGTAAGCAGTAAGACTACCCAGAGCTAGTCGAGGCATCAGCCCAAAGATCGTCTCTAAAGAAGACTGAGCGATATCGGTCTCTTGCGGCTTAAATACTAGTACCATCTGCATAATGACTGTCGTCATAAGCAAAGTGAAGAAACCAAACCAAACTGCTTTGCGTGCTTCCGCTCTTCCATACTTCTCATTAAGCAAATCGCTGGTCATATACAAAGTGACATACATCGTATTTCCGAGTGTCATCACAATATCAAATGGCATAGCAATCGTCTTAGCTACCTGAATGTTAGCAATTACAGTAGCGATACCTACCCAGGCATACATTCCATTTTTGCCGAACAGGCGGTAACAGAGTAGAAAAAAGGCAAAATTGACAATAACAAATAAAACTCCCCACAACAAATTGAACATATTACTTAAATTCCTCCTAGTTTTGTTTACGCGGGATGGTTACGAACCGCGGCTTACCTTATGTTTGGAACAAAACATTAATACTCTATCACACTGTCATCAAACAATCCATAAAAATAAACAAATAATGAATTGGGTATTTATACCCATTTTTATTAAATAAAAATAAAAGTGTCAGTAATAATTCATCTTTTTCAGAAAAATATGCTCTATAAACTAAAATTTTCACTATTCATCCAGAGGTTAATTCTATAGAATAGTATCAAACACTTCATTCCCGATCCATTTAGTTGATATATTACATAACTATGGAATATATTGCAGGTTGCCAGACACTAGCACTCGGTAGGGAGATAGGATGTATTCCAATAAGAAATGGAGCTTCGCTGTCCATAAAAAGGGGAGAACAATATGTTTCGTTTCAAGCAGTCGATCAGTCGCCGATTCACGCGTTTATTGTTTGTAGTTCTATTACTCACGTCTCTTTTGTTAAGTACCAGCTTCTACTTTATATCCACCAGTATTTTCAACAGCTATGTCATGCCACAAATCAATCAAATTCTAACTGCAGCTGCTCAGGACGTATATAAGAATATAAACACCATGCATGCTCAGCAAGCACTAAAGAAGAACGAACAAGCAGCCACCAATCTTGAATTCTATTTTCAGGATAAGAAGAAGCAGCATGGGGTTGAGACTATTTTTCTAGTCAATCTTAAAGGCAAGGAAGCCGAGGTTCTGACCGTAGATCATGATGGAAAATTAAAGCGGGATGAAATTGTTAAGGTATCTTCTGCAATGCAGCAAGCTCTTAAAGGAAAGAGCGGACTAAGCGATACATACAGAGACGCCCATGGTGTACATAAGTCAGCTTATATCGGAATTCCCGGAAGTACGATGGTTATCGGAATCAGCAGTGATGTAAGCTTTATTCAAGAAAAAACAAACAGCATTCTGTGGACCAGTGCCGGGATCACTCTGCTAACGCTAATCATAGGTTCAACCGGTGCCTGGTTTATGAGCATGCGGATAACTCGTCCCATCTCTAAGCTTGCAGCTTACAGCGCCCGTCTCGCAGAGGGAGATTTCACAGAGGAATTAACGGTTAATGGCACTGATGAGGTCGCTCAGCTATCCAGAAGCTTCCAAGCGATGACCCTACGCCTAAAAGAAATGATTGGACATGTACTCGTTACCTCAAACACAGTAGTCACCGATTCCAATTCCTTAAGAGAGCGTGTAGACGTCTTAAATGAAATGGCGGACCACTCTAGCTCTTCCGTAGTAGAAATCGGCAAAGGTAGTACGACCATCGCGAGCAGTGCTCTAGATAATTCAAAAGCTATGGAAGAAATCAATTTCGGCATTCAGCATATTGCTTCAGCAGCTACCGAAGTCACAGAGCAGATCAGTGAAGCTTCCGCTGAGGCGAGTGGTGGTAATGAGATTGCTCAAAGTGCTGTTCTGCAAATGCGCCAGGTTGAACGTGCTTCTTTGCAGTCACTGGAGCAATTACAAATTATGAACGAACGTTCAGTAATGATCGGAGAAGTCGTTCATAGTATTACTGAAATTACGAAGCAAATCCAAATGCTGTCACTCAATGCTTCGATCGAAGCAGCGCGTGCAGGCGAACATGGTCGCGGCTTTGCCGTTGTTGCCGGAGAAGTACGCAAGCTTTCCGAACAATCCCGTAATGCGAATGAGCAGATCCGTGATTTCCTACTCGGACTTCAGGAAGATATGAATCGCTCCGTTACTGAGATGAACCAGGTGAATTCTGAGGTAGCCTCTGGGGTAGGCAAGGTGACAGAAGCGGGCGATGCCTTCAATCACCTCCTGATTCTGATCCAGAGCATCAATCAGAATATTCAATCCGTATCTGCGGCTACGCAGCAAATCTCAGCAAGTACGGAAGAAGTCAGTGCTTCCGTCGAGGAAACCGCACAAATTACTTCAAGATCCCAAGAAAGTGCGGATACATTATCCGAGAACTCAGAGCGCCAGCGTATAGAGCTTGAAGGACATGCAGTAACCGTCCAACATCTCTATGAGCAGGCTAAGAAGCTTCAGGAAGCTGTACAACAATTTAAGATCTAAAGCTCAGGCTCAAATAAAAACAGCCCGTTCACACGAAAGTGTTGAACGGGCTGTTTTGTTTTAGCACTATACTCAGTCTGTAGAGCAGAGTAAACCTCAAAGTCTTCAACCCACTAACTAACCTTGCTCGCCTAACGAGTCACCATTCACCGCATAGGAGATCTTAATAATACTAATGTCTCGGCGCCCAAAGAATGACCGATACGCCGATCACACAAATAACAGCACCGACCCAGTCATATACATCGGGTGTTTTCTTGTCTACAAGCCAGCCCCATAACACAGCTAGTACGATAAATACCCCACCGTAAGCTGCATACACTCTTCCGAAGGACGGAAACTTCTGCAATGTAGGGATAATGCCATAGCCAATCAGAATCAAAGAACCTACCAAACCGTACCAGAGAGGTCGTGATTCTCTCAGCCATAACCATACCAAGTATCCGCCTCCAATCTCAGCAAGGCCGGCAATTACAAATAGCAGAATGGCAGCAACCATGTCATCCCTCTTTCTTATCGAACTCATAAAAATCTAAATGAATCAGCAGAAGATGATGAAAATAGATTGAGCAAGCTGACTACTACAGCATCACCTGCTGGAGCCACTTACATAAAGTTGTGCTGGAGCAGCACTAATACTAGTAGCAGCACAACCTCTAGCAGCTCATTCAGCGCGCCGTACACATCGCCGGTGAGCCCGCCGAGCCGGCTGCTGATCCGCCGCGCAGCCACAGTGCCGCTTGCCCAGGCTGCAGCCGGCAGCAGTAACGCTGCCGCCAGATGCAGCGGCCACGCGCCTAAGCCCGCGCCGAGCGCCAGGGGCGCAGCGGCTGCGGCTAGCGAGAGCAGCGCGGCTATCGCCAGCGCGCGCCGCTCCTGCGAGGGAGCAAGGCCGGCGAAGCTCGCGGCCAGCCCCTCGTTCCCGCGGGCAATGGGATAATGCACCATTGCCCGCACCATGTACCAGCGGCTCCAGATCGCTGGCAGCAAGAGCAGTGGCAGCTCGTAATAGGCGTAGCCTTCGATTAATGCTGCCACTAAAGAGGCTTTTAACAGCAAGAGCAGCACGCAGGCGAGCACACCCATCGCCCCCACACGGCTGTCCTTCATAATCTCCAGTATTCGTTCCCTCGGTCGGTAGCTAAGCAGACCATCCGCACTGTCCATCCAACCATCGAGATGCAAGCCGCCAGTAAGTCCTACCCATAAAATGAGGGTAATAACAGCGGCTGGCCAAGCCGGTAACATCCAGCCCGTCAAAGCTGCTCCAGCAGCTACGCACAGTCCTATAGCTGCACCCACCACGGGATAGAACAGCACACTTCGGCGCAGCAGCTCAGGAGAAAATCCGGGATCACTCTTTACAGGAAACCGAGACAAAAACTGAAAGGCAGCCGCGGCAGCATCCCTGCGCTCCCTCATAAGCGATACTCCCTGCTCTTAAGTTCAATTGGAATGCCAGCAGTCACTAGAAAGACCTGCTCACATTGCCTAGCGAGTAACGCGTTCATGCGTCCTGCCAAATCACGGTACAATCGACCAAGCGCATACTCTGGAACAATACCGTCCCCTACTTCATTAGTGACCAAAATGAGATTTCCTTTAAATGTACGTACACTGTCTTCAAGTCTTGTAATCTCGCTCTCAATCAGTTCTTGTCTATCCGTAAATCCTTCCATGGCAAGCAGTACATTCGATAACCACAACGTTAGACAATCTACAAGGACCGCCTTCTCACCAGATAAACGCTTAAGAAGATCTGGCAAATCATAGGGCTCCTCTAACGTCTCCCAAGCATACCCGCTTTGCGAGCGCTGATGCTGATGCAGTGCAATCCGTTCCTTCATTTCATCATCAAACGCTTGTCCGGTTGCTACATAGGAGGCCTGATCTGTCAGTGACGACATCAGTTTTTCTGCGAAACCACTCTTCCCGCTACGTGCGCCACCCGTTACAAGAATACTCATTGTTTCCCAGCTCCAGAGATGCCTGCACTTTCAAAGGTGGCCATCTCGCTCAAAATACGGCATATCGCCTCTATTAAATGAAGAGACAATACGCCTCCAGTTCCTTCACCCAAACGAAGGCCAAGGTTAAACAACGGTTCAAGCCCAAGCTGCTCCAGCATCAGCTTATGTCCCTGCTCACCTGATACATGGGAACCTATCATATAGGCAATGGATTCTGGCGCAAGGGCCTTCGCGACGAGAGCTGCCGCACCCGAAATAAAACCGTCCAGAATCACAGGGATCCTAGCAGCGGCTGCGCCAAGAATCAGACCGGTCAAACCGGCGATTTCCAGTCCCCCTACTTTGGACAAAACATCCAGCGGATCTGCCGGATTCGGCTGATTCACCTTTAGAGCACGTTCCACAACTGCAATTTTATGTAGTAAACGTTCATCATCAATTCCCGTTCCTCTTCCGACGGCTACTTCAGGCGCTATTCCTTTTAGAGCACACAGAATAGCTGCACTAGCCGTTGTATTTCCTATGCCCATTTCACCCGTAATAAAAATCTCCGTCCCGTTATCAATCGCTTCTTGTGCGATTTTTATGCCTACAAGCACAGCACTCATCGCTTCCTCACGACTCATCGCAGGTCCCGCAGCCATATTATCCGTTCCCCGGCGTACCTTACGATCAATCAGATCCTCATGACTAAGATCGCCGTTAACACCGATATCTACGAACTTTACCTCTGCCCCGGCTTGGCGTGCCAGTACATTCACAGCCGCTCCTCCGCTAAGAAAATTATAGGCCATTTGCATTGTGACTTCCTGCGGAAAGGCGCTAACTCCCTCGCAGCATACACCGTGATCGGCAGCCATCACAACAACCGTCCGTTTGGTGAAGCTAGGCTGCTCCGTACCCGAAATTCCAGCGAGCTTAACAGCCAGAGTCTCCAATTGTCCCAAACTGCCCGGCGGTTTAGTTAGAATATTCAGGCGGTGCTCCGCCTTTAGGAAAGACTGTTCATCAGCTGGTGTGATTCGTTTAATTACTTCTTGAATCGTTGAAATCATATTTTAACCTCCAATTAAAGATATCCGTATCACCTATTCTATCTTATCTACACAGAAAAGCCCCCATCTATGATAGATGGGGACCGCTAGAATTACAACTTCACTTTCATAAATCCTTCAATTCTCTCCAAAGCTTCTGTCAATTTTTGTAGAGATGCTGCATAAGAGCAGCGAATATACCCCTCTCCACCGGCTCCAAACACATGCCCCGGAACCGCAGCAACACCAACCTCCTTGAGCAGCTGCAAAGCGAAA
Organism: Paenibacillus sp. FSL R5-0345; assembly: GCF_000758585.1. Taxonomy (NCBI): domain Bacteria; kingdom Bacillati; phylum Bacillota; class Bacilli; order Caryophanales; family Paenibacillaceae; genus Paenibacillus; species Paenibacillus sp. FSL R5-0345. The sequence continues at coordinate 1,394,864 of NZ_CP009281.1, read as the reverse complement.
TCCTCTGATCTCAATCCGGTATTAGCGATGGAAGGAAAGGCATAAAATGCACCCTCCGGCTCATGGCAAGGTAATCCAATGGATCGAAATCCACTAACCAGCAGCTTTCTTCGCTCATCGAAGCATCGTTTCATGTGGTCCTTATGTTCCATACCATTACGCAGTGATTCTATGGCAGCGATTTGACCTAGTACCGGTGCACACATTGCTGTGTACTGATGGATTTTAAGCATCGCAGCGATTAATTCCTGATCACCACAGGCATAACCTACTCGCCAGCCAGTCATCGCAAAAGCTTTGGAGAAGCCGCTAATGACAATGGTTCGTTCCATCATCCCTGGAAGAGAGGCAATGCTGACATGTTGACTGTCATAGGTAAGCTCGGCATAAATCTCATCTGAAATGACAAGTAGGTTATTCTCTTTTACAATCTGAGCAATCGGCAACCAGTCTTCGTAAGACATTACTGTTCCTGTAGGATTACTCGGAAAATTTACCATAAGAATCTTGGAACGCGGGGTAATTACCCTCTGCAACGCTTCAGCAGTAAGCTTAAAGCCCTGCTCGGCTGAAGATTCAACCTCTACCGTAACCCCCCCGTTCAAATGGGTAATCGGCGAATACGCGATGTAGCTTGGAGAAGGGACGATAATCTCATCCCCGGGTGTGATAAAGGCCCGCAGAGCCAAATCTACAGCTTCACTACTTCCCACCGTAACCATAATCTCATTAGTTGGCTCATAACGGAGATTGAAGCTTGTGTGCAGATAAGAGGCGATCTCTTCTCTAAGCTCCAATAAGCCGGAATTTGGTGTATACCTCGTTTCCCCATCATTTAAAGCACGAATGCAGGCAGCTCTTACATGCTCCGGTGTTACAAAATCCGGTTCGCCTACACCAAGCGATATAATATCCTGATTTCCCGTACTTAGGTCAAAAAAAGCCCGAATTCCCGAGGGAGCAATCTCTCGCACACGTGGAGCAACCCATTCATTATGCATGGCTGTACACCTCTTCTTTTGGACTCTTTTCCGCCAGGGAAAGAGAAATAATTGCGTCCAGCAGTCCGCTGAAGGAGTAGCCTGCCGCTTGCGCGCTTTTTGGTAAAAGACTGGCCTTCGTCATGCCCGGTAACGTGTTCACCTCCAGCACATACGGAATACCATCCTTGATGAGCATATCCACTCGTGCATACACACTGCATTTTAATGCTTTATAGCAAGTTAAGGCTGCATCACGCACTCGCTCATACACCTCGGCCGGTAGTTCGATGACCCGTTCGTCTGCCCCGCCATCTTCATACTTAGCACTGTAATCGAACCACTCCGCATGTGCGGAGGTGATCCCTAAAACGGGCAACATCTCTCCATTTAGAATGGAGCAGGTGATTTCCTGGCCTTGAATGTAGCTCTCGATCAGAATCGATTGATCACAGGCAAAAGCCTTCTGTACTGCGCTCAATAATTCTTCGCTACTGCTGACCTTTTCCATTCCAATACTCGAACCGCCTGAACACGGCTTCACCATAACAGGATATCCGATCCGATCTACCGCTTCTTGAGAATAATCCTTCATACTATCCCAGCACAGCCAATCTGCCGTATTGACGCCTGAGCAGCGCATAAGCTTTTTAGAAAGATCTTTATCCATGCAAATGCTGCTAGACAAAACCCCACTGCCTGTATAAGGAATCCCCATTGTCTCCAGCGTCCCCTGAACCGTACCGTCCTCACCGTAAGCCCCGTGGAGCGCAAGCAGCGCGATATCGATTCCTTTTGCCTGCTCAATCAGCTCTTCACGTTTGGTGATCACTATTGGAGTAACTTCATATTTATTTGGATCCAGATTCTTCAAAATCTCTCTCCCGCTATTCATGGATACCTCAAACTCTGAGGACACCCCGCCCATAATTACGCCTACTTTCATCTTCATCTCAAGCACCTCTTTATCCCATTAGTTGTCGTGCTGTTCTACCAATAATCTCGATCCCCTTGCGGATATCCTCATCCGTCACTCTGGAGAAACCGATCCGTATTGTATTTTGACCCTTACCGTCTGTGAAGAATATATCTCCTGCTGTAAAAATAACCCCTTGCTCATGACAGGCTGCCAGCAGCGTCCTAGTATTAAAGCCCTCCGCGAAGGTTACAAAAAGATGCAATCCTCCGTCCCCTGATAACGACTTATACGGAATAAACTCCTTACAGCATTGCAGGGTTAGTTCATATTTCCGTTTGTATTCTGCTCTGGCTTTTTTCAAATACTTCTCTAAATGTCCGCCCAATAAGTATTGATACAAAATGGATTGATCCAGCGTCGAGGTATGAATAGTACGTGCGCGCTTGACGCTTTCGAGAGAATAGATTAACTCCTGATCTGCCAGCACCCAGCCTACGCGTAGTCCCGGAAATAATACTTTTGAGAAGCTACCTAGATAGATCACGCTGTTGCCGCTACCTGCTGCTGCGATTAGTGGAGCCACATGTGAGCCCGAATATCGTAATTCCTCGTTAAAACCATCCTCGATCACCGGTATTTGATACCGATTCATCAGCTTCATTAGCCCCTGTCTTTTCTCGGGGGACATTACAATACCGGTCGGATTATGATAAGAAGGGACGAAGTAGGCACAGTCAAAAGCTTGCTGCTGCAATGCCTTCTCCAGCTCTACCAGATCAATCCCATCACGCTCCATAGGAATTCCGGTGATCTCAAAGCCGTTCAGCTTCAGATTTTTGATCGCCGTATGATGCGTCGGATTCTCACAAATGACCGATCTATTCTTCTTGCTAAGTGCCGACAATACAATATCGAATCCCTCTGTAAAGCCATTGGTGATCAATATATCCTTGCCCTTCATTTGGGCGCCCTTGTGCTCCATATATTGCTTCAAATAGTCTATTAAAGGCTTATACCCTTTGGCATATCCATAATTCAGTAAGACGTTACCTTCCACCGACATACGATCCATAAAGGAGCGCTTCACATTATCCAGATCAAAAAGGCTTTCATCGGGTGCGATGCTCGTAAAGGAGATCGTACCCTTCTCCGCTCGTAAACCGCGCTTCATGATGTCCATTTCCTCTGCGAGTCGCGCATGATCGTTAAGACGTGACTTCCAGTCCATCGTCCAAGAGACAATCGTTTCACTGCCGGGAGGTGAAGGCGCCACATAACTTCCTTGCCCCTGAACTGTATAGGCAAACCCATCATCCTCAAGCTCTGCATACGCAGAGATTACAGAGTTGCGGCTAACCTTAAGCAGTGTGCTGAGCTCTCTTGTGGAGGGCAGCTTTTGGTTGCCTTGTAGACCGCCTTTTATAATTAAGTGCTTCATATAGTCTTTAATTTGTATATACACCGGCCGTCCGGCTATAAGCTTAAAGTCCTTAAACATCTCTCGGGTCGCCTCCATAGCTATCATGGCATAATCAAGCGCGTAAAAAAAGAACCACAGCCATAGGATTTTAATCTGGCTGTGGTTCTATGAGCGAATAAGCTGACAAATTTGATAATTTTCATTCTACGCTTGGGAAATGGTTAAGGAAGGATGACCTCCGCTTCGATTACTGCTTCTCCTTCACCAGCAGGGGTTTCAAAACCACTTAGAAACCGAGTTAGCGTGTCCTCTGTGATCGTAAACGCCGCATTGGCGTCAAAACGTTCACTCCGGATGAGCAGTCGCCGCCGCAATTCATCCGGCTGAACCTTTAAGTAAATCAGCTCCCAGACACCGCCATGCTCTTCAATTAATTGCTTATAATCGTTCCGTCTATTCCGTTGCCAAAAGCTGAAATCGACAACCACATGCTGTTTAGCCTGAATCAGATTTACTAGCTCCCCACGCAGCTTTAATTCTGATTCTTTTAAATAGGTATCATAATTCTGCTCTGGATAATCGACTCCAAAACGACCGTAAGTGGCCCAGATGTCCTCATCAATCGAGAGACGAACGAATCCTTCTTTCTCCAACTTTTGAGCAAAGGTCGTTTTACCCGACCCTGCCACACCGCACATCATCACAACGATGGGAATCGCGCTCGTACGCTTTTGCTGGAGTAAATTTTCGATGACCCTCTTTTCATACAGCATTATAAAGGATCTCCCTTCCACTTTAACTAATGTTCTACTATCTCAGTGTACTGTATCATTTTTCATTAGATTTATTATTAATTACGGCTATGATGATGGTATACTACTCGTTACAAAATACTTTCTCAAGGGATTGTGATAAGGATATGGTGAAATCAGTCCAGTTGACCTCCTAAAATGAAAAATGAATTAATTTTAGGAGGTCATAATAAATGATTTTTAACCCGATTGTCATGGATAACTGGAGCAGAAAACCCTATTTTGAGCATTATTTAAACAATGTCAGATGTACCTATAGCATGACCGTAAATATTGACATCACCCTTCTACTGTCAGAGCTTAAGCATAAGGGAATTAAACTATACCCAGCACTAATCCACATGATAACTACGGTGGTGAACCGTCATAGTGAATTCCGCACATGCTTTGATTCTCAAGGTAGATTAGGTTATTGGGATAGCTTGTCACCTAGTTTTACAATTTTCCATGATGATGATAAGACTTTCTCAAGCATCTGGACTTCGTACGGTGAAAAGTTTAATGATTTCTATAACCGTTATCTGGATGATATGAAAATGTACGGAAGTGTAAAACAATTTATCGCTAAAGCAAACGAACCACCGAACACCTTCCCTATTTCTAGTATTCCGTGGGTCAGCTTCACGAGCTTTAACCTGAACGTGTATAACGAGGGAACTTTCCTACTTCCCATCTTTACTATAGGAAAATATTTTCATCAAGACAAAAAAATACTATTACCAATATCGGGGCAATTCCACCATGCCGTGTGCGACGGTTACCATGCGAGCATGCTGTATAATGAATTACAATTACGTGCAGATACCTGTGAGGAATGGTTGCCCAACAATTAACCACGTTATTCCGCTGACGTTCGAACGATAGTTAAACATAAAGGGTTCTACATATTAGATATGTCTAATATGTAGAACCCTTTTTTATTTGATTTTCTCATAAATCTCCCGAAAGATCTGCCGACCATTTCCCGTTCTGCCAGAATAATCTGAGTACCATTGCTGTTCCAGGAGAAGGTGCAACAGCGCTGTAGAATGTGACTCCCGGAACTACCTGTGCAAGGAAATTCCGGATAACACCACCATGTGTGACTACCAATACCCTGTTTGTTACTACCTTATCCTTGTTTTCTTTAATTGATGCCTGCACAAATGAATCCTCAGCCGCTCGACCCAAATCTAATAGAAAGCTGCGCACCCGTTCGTCAAACTGCGCCCATGTTTCTCCATCTGGTGGTGTAACCGTGGAAGGATTATCAATCCAGCTTCTATACAGTGAATTATCCTTCAATTCCTCATAAGTACAACCTTCGAAAGCTCCAAAATTCATTTCACGCAACCGCTGATCGTAGATAGCTACCTTCTCTAGTAAAGGTGATATGTAAGCTAGTGTTTCCCGACATCTAAGCAAATCGCTGCAATATACACGCCAAAAGCCATTTGATGCTTCAAGCCCCTGTTCGGTCAACCAACCAAGCGGCTGTTTTAGCTGAGATAGCTGCTCCACTGCACTTGAAAGCAGTGGGAGATCCGTATGTCCTAAGTAACGATGTTCAGCATTCCACTGAGTTTGCCCGTGGCGAACGAGTACTAGTTCTAGCTCTATAAGAGGAAACGCCATGTCTAGCATCAGCCCCCGATCCAGATCCACGCTATAGCTGCGCAGACAGCAACAAATATTGAAGAACAGAGCATCATCATCCGCGAGGTCTGAATAATATCATCCGGCTCCATAGATCGTACCGGGTCACCCATGTATGCCCGGAAAGAAGCCACACCATGGTACACGTTCTCGCCACCGAGCCGGATACCGAGGGCGCCTGCAACAGCAGATTCTGGATAGCCGCTATTCGGGCTTGGATGGAGTCGTGCATCCCGCTTCACCATCTGCAGGCATCTCCGCCAATCCAGATGAAGCACCCATGCACACAGAGCCAAGAGCAGTGCCGTTATCCGCGCTGGAATAAAGTTGGCGACATCATCTAACCGAGCGGATGCCCAGCCGAGATCACGGTATTTATCATTCTTATATCCCACCATGGAATCGAGCGTGTTGACTGCCCGATAAGCCATAGCAAGCGGCGCGCCACCGATGAGCGCGTAGAACAATGGAGAAATAATCGCATCGACGATATTCTCTGCTACAGTCTCCACCGTGCCGCGCACAATTTCCGGGGGATCTAGTGTGGTCGTATCACGTCCCACGATCATCCCCAGAGCCTTGCGAGCTGCAGGAATATCACCTTTACGGAGTTCCACGTACACCGCCATCCCTGCATCCTTTAGCCCCTTGGAGGCAATCGTGGTTGAAATCAGCCATGCCTCGGCTATCCAGACGAGCCAAGGTGAGATAAACGACAACAGCCATAGAAGAATGGCAGTCAGTGCCCAAGCGCCGCCCGCCACACACAGCGGAAGTAATACCCCCGCTCTTCGCAGGCTTTGCGGACGGGACCATAGAAGGCGGATCACCCGCTCCAGAGCCGTGATCGCTTTGCCCATTCCAATTACGGGATGGGGCAAGCTGCGCGGGTCACCTACAATCCGGTCAATCACATAAGCCGCAAGCAGTACCAATGCGATTGTCACAGGCGATCACCTCTGAACAATTTCCAACATCTCCAGCGATTCCAGCGATTCATTCTCATTAGCTGTCCTTCCTTGCCTGCACCGACAGCAAACTTCCTGTCACAGCGCTATACACAAGGCGGCCGATAGCGCCCCCCAGATCGGTAGCTGTTCCGGCGTAGACATGCTCTGCATTGTATCGCCCGCTTTGGCTCACAGCCAGTACGATCGCATCCGTAGTTGTTCCGGTTGCGATCAAGCCATTCTCGGGATCGGTAATCCCGAGATCAGCCAGAGCAGCAGCTTTGGCTTCGACAGCTGTCTGCACAGCATTGACCATGGCCGCCGGTGTCAGGCGGCCATCAATACCTAGCATTATGTTAATCGTACCCGGTCGATAAACAGCCAGCACATTGCGTTCCACACCAGCGCGCGCAGCATTTCCTGCGGCAGCAGTAACGCAAACAAAAATCCCCGCGGAGCCAGTGTCTTCTTCAGCTACCGCTGTATGCTCAAGCGGTACAGCCGTCATCAGACCCGCACAGCCAGATAATGAATAACCCCAATTGCGCAGCTTATTCTCCATATCCTGAACTGGATCACTACATTCATAATTGCGGTCAACATATAAATTGACAGCCCTCTCTAGTCGATTCATTCCTCCACCATAGAACGCACTCGATAAACCATCTGCTTCAGCAGGCAGCTCTAGTAGCAGATGGTTTCCCTTCCACTGTAAAGCAAGCCCCGGCCAGATGGCCGAGTGGTACTCCTTTACGCCTCCAGCGAGGTTAAATGGAATCTTCACTTGCACCATTTCCCGATCCAGCTCCTTTCAACGCTCATCCGTTTCTTTAACCAGCTCCACGGCCGCTCTTTCTCTTCCCAGCCCTCTCACTCATAAATCGCCTATTCCTCTAATTCAGCAAATATTCTATATCCACCTTAGCACCTGTCCCTCAACCCATTTATTGCACTTTGTACAACAGATTTAGCTAGATACACTGGCAAAATCCATTCTGTTGTATTTCGTGCAATAGAATGTCACGTAAGGGTCTGTTTCGCGCCAATTTTCAAAATTCTATTGTACAGAGTGCTATAGAATCGAATTTCTACTCATCCTAGGCGTATTCTGTTGTACAAAATACAACAGAATTCACCTTCGAGGGTATCCATCAAAAAACACCTAATCAAAATCTGTCACAACCTTGGGCATGCGAGCTGAAGCATCCAATCCGGCCTCAAACCCTATTCTTTTGCGCTATATAGACCACTTAGCAGTTTACTCTCAGCCTTCTGCGCAACATGAATCACTCAGGCAGCTGACTCCCAACCATCTCCACTGCACCAATCATGTAAATGGTACCCCATCAGCACCCTGCGCTGCACCAGTCACTTCCCCGCCAGAATCTTCCCCATCTGATTCAGCAGTCGGACATTATCCTCATGTCCCTTAACGGCAACCCTGATATGCCTTTCTCCTAGACCTGGGTACATAGCGCAGCTGCGCACCAGTATACCGGTGCGCCCAAGACGGGTCTGCATCTCCGCCGCGCTCCATGACGAAGGCAGACCACAGAGCAGAAAGTTGGCTTCTCCTGGCGGCACATCGCAGCCCAGCTGCATAAGGCCTTGCCGCAGCAGCTCACGCTCCGCCTTTATCAGCTCGCGCGTGCGACGTTCATACTCGTGCCCACACTCAAGGCAAGCTTCACCGGCTAGCAGCGCCAAGCCGTTCACGCTCCAAGTGACCTGCTTTGCGGTCATCGCCTTTGCAAGCTCTGGATGCGAAATTGCAAACCCAAGACGCAGTCCAGGAATCGCGTAAAATTTCGTCATCGACCGTACCAGTATCGTATGCGGAAACTGCTCCAGCTCCGGCAGCAGCGTATTCCGTTCAGCCTCTGGAATAAAATCAATAAAAGCTTCATCCACAGCTAAATAAGCTCCGCAGCTCTCTGCCTTCTGCGCTAGCCAGCGTAGTTCATCCACCGCATACTGAACGCCATTAGGATTGTTCGGCTGTCCAAGGAACAGCAGCTCAACCTTCTCCAGCAGCCCGGCAATCTCGTCCACTCCAGCTCGAAACTGCTGTTCCCTTGTCCCCTGAACAGATAATACTTCTGCACCGAATTGCACAGAAAGCTGTCTATACTCAGAGAAACAAGGTTCTACGATGCCCACCCTTTTCGGGACGATCGCAAGGAGCAACAATGCCATAGATTCTGCTGCTCCGTTACCTACGGTCAACCAGCTACTATCTATGCCGAGATCCTCTGCTAGCAGGCTTTTGAAGCGTCGGTGTCCAGGGTCCGGGTAAGCAACCACCGTAGACAATGCTGTTTTAAGCAGCTCCAAGACCGCCGGTGGAGGCCCGAGAGGATTGATGTTGGCACTAAAATCTAGAAATGTGCCGCCAGCTTCCTCATATAGTTCCGAAGCCGTTAGCAAATCACCACCATGGCCGTATTTTTCAAGCATATTTACACTCCCTCTATCAACTATCTCCTGCTCAATATGTATGTCTTTGCCACCATTATTGCCTCTTTGCCGGAAATACGTCAATGCTTCCCCGGAGGAATCGTCTGAATAGCCCATCTACTCAAACCCTCTTTCAGAACTACGAAGCTATCTCTTTTGTTAAAAAACCGCTTTTGGTTTAAAATGAGAACTGTAATCAATTTTGCTGCAACGGAGGAATTCACTATGATTTTTATTGATAACACAGGGATTACTGACGCTTCCATCAATTTGGCGATTGAGGAATATGCGCTGAAACACTTGCCGATGGACGAGAGTTACCTGCTTTTTTATATTAACAGCCCATCTATCATCATCGGTAAACATCAAAATACGATTGAAGAAATCAATCAGGAATATGTTAAAGAGAATGATATTAAGGTTGTGCGGCGTTTGTCCGGCGGTGGAGCTGTCTATCACGATCTCGGAAATCTTAACTTCAGCTTCATTACCAAGGACGACGGCCAATCCTTCCATAACTTTCTGAAATTCACCCAGCCGGTGATCGACTACTTGCAAAGTATGGGTGTAAACGCTGAGCTTAGTGGCCGGAATGACCTTCAAGTCGGCGAACAAAAAATTTCCGGAAACGCTCAATTCTCCACACGTGGACGCATGTTCAGCCATGGCACATTGATGTTCGATCTCAATTTGGATAATGTACAAGCCTCACTGAAAGTAAATCCAGAGAAATTCAAATCCAAAAGCACCAAATCCGTACGCAGTCGCGTAGCGAACATCAAGGAACTGCTGGGTACAGATATGACCATTGAAGAGTTCCGCTCCGGCTTGCTGCGTTCGATCTTTGGCATGGAGCCATCCGAGGTTCCTCAGTACAAACTTCAAGAAGCAGACTGGGTCAAAATCCACGAAATTTCCAAAGAGCACTATCAGAACTGGGATTGGAACTACGGTCTGTCGCCAAAAAGTAACGTCAAACACACACGCAAATTCCCTGCTGGAATTATTGATATTCGTATGGATATTGAAGATTCCCTCATTAAGGACATCAAAATCTACGGTGACTTCTTTGGGGTTGGTGACGTAGTCGATGTTGAAAATGCCCTTCGTGGCAAACGTTATGACGAGGCTGAAGTTAGAGAAGCATTAGCTCATCTAGATCTGAAGCATTATTTCGGACGTATTGAACCGGAGGACTTTATCGGACTGGTTTTCTTAGAGGAATAGTTATAATACAAAAATAAAGGGGCCTGCTTATCCTCTGCGCAATTTGCGTAAAGAATAGACAAGCCCCTCTTTCATATTCATTTTAGTTCAAGGAGAAAGTATAAATACATAGACAACGAACGCTAGAGTCAGCATGATGCAGATGTTCTCTACGGCTCCACCTTTTTTCGTGCCTGTACTCATTAGCTTGAGACGCAGCTTAAAGGGGATTGGCGGCAATGGTGTAATTCCTCTTTGAGTAAGGGAGTCTGCCAGTAGATGAAGTGCATACGACATACCGCCAGCTATCCATAGACTGCCACCGTCATTTATACCGGCTGAGGCGAAATACAATAAGGCGCTCCAGCCCGCAACACCATACAAGGTATGTGTCAGGCCACGGTGTGGGACAATCGACGAAACGACGAGCACGCATGCTGCAATGTAGTTCCATGGATCATAGGCTTCCCCGAAGGCAAAGAGTGCTATGGCGATTAAAATCATGACCAAATGGCGCAGCTTTCGGCTTGGAAGGAATGATACACTACCTACAAGCAATGCCAGCACAATATTCCAAGGGCGTTCCACGATTCCGGCAAAATAGAGATAAATTGCCGCGCCTATCAAAGCAATTTGCAGCGCTCTCAATAGAAACTCTGGAATCGCCTTGCGCACGAGCAGCGAATTCGGTTCATCGATATCAGGCAGCAAAGAGCTTAACGCTGCGACCGCAATAACTGGAATCGTAATCTCGTGTGACATCAAACTCATTACAGATAGGGTAACCCCAGTGCTGATTATTAAATGGGATCTGCCCATCATGGTGAAACCGCTCCTTTCTAAGATGCGAAAAACAAGAACAAATGTGCGGTTATCGAAGTATATCAAGACCCTGTTTTTTTGTCTAGCCTAATCCCTTAAATCCCTTTAAATATAAGCCTTTGAGCGATTCCTATCTTGTCCTCCCCATGAATATACGATACAATTTGGACAACTTGACCTTGTCGTTCTTACAAGGACGGCATTTGCCGAAGAGAGGATGACCTTAGAAGTGAAGCGTTCCCGTATGGCCGATTTCAGCCTGCTACTTGTGGCGATGATGTGGGGATGCACCTTTCTGATTGTTCAAAATGCTGTCAAAGTGCTCCCTCCACTCGCGTTTAACAGCATCCGCTTTACAGGTGCTGCCCTGTTGCTGGCTCTAATCACTTTTATTTTTTACCGCAAGGAGTGGAAGCAGTTAAGCTTCCGCATGGTACGCGATTCTCTGCTGCTAGGCCTTTTTTTGTTTATGGGCTATGGCTTCCAGACCATGGGACTTCTATATACGACCACCTCCAATACCGGGTTTATTACCGGTCTATCGGTCGTATTGGTTCCGTTTCTCTCTCTGGCGCTACTAAAGCATGCCATTTCACGTTACACTTGGTTCAGCGCGGCGCTTGCCGCAGTAGGTCTTTACCTGCTGACCTTCACAGGCTCATCTCTGTCCCTGAATAAAGGTGATGCTCTTATCCTGCTATGCGCCATAGCTTTTGCGCTGCAAGTCGCATATACTGGCGTTTATGCACCTCATTATCCGGCGTTGCCGCTGGCAACCCTGCAGCTCGCCTTCGTTGGACTGCTAAGCATTGTCGCTTCGCTTATCTTTGAAGGAGCTGCACCGCTGGCACACAGCGCAGAGCTTATCAAGGACCCGGACGTTCTCTGGGCACTTTTAATCTCTATCGGTCCTACCAGCGCTTTTGCTTTCTGGATTCAAACCGCCTGCCAGAAATACACTACGCCTTCAAGGGTAGCCATTATTTATGCCACAGAACCTGTATTCGCTGTGCTGACAGGCTTAGCCTTTGGCGGAGAAACGCTTGGTATGTCCGCTCTGCTCGGTTGTGGTTGTATTCTGGGAGCTATGCTTATGGCAGAGCTGAGTCCGGAACCGGGTCAGAATCAACATAAGAAGAATTATTTTTCCAAATTACATTTATTTAGAAAGAGATAAGGAGAGAGACAAATGTACAAATTGATCGCGATTGATATTGATGACACTCTAATTAACGATGACAAGGAAGTAACACCCGCTACACAGACTGCGCTTGAAGAGGCTGTAGCCGCTGGCGTTGTTGTAACCCTTGCTACAGGCCGAGCTTATGCTTCTGCACAAGCCATTGCCCGTCAAACTGGACTTAACGTGCCAATCATCACTTACCAAGGTGCTCTCGTTAAGAACTTGCTCGATGAAAAGGTACTATATGAGCGTTACGTGCCACAAGATGCGGTACACAAGCTGTTCACTTACTGCGTGGAGCATAATCTGCATTTGCAAACTTACATTGACGACAAGCTGTATGCACGTGAAGACAACCAGAAGATCAAAGACTATACGGACCTGAACAAAACACCATATTATATTGAACCAGATTGGGAGAAGCTTGTCCCGCAAAAAACACCAAAAATGCTGATTATTGATGATCCTGCATTCTTGGATGAGCTGGCTCCAATTCTACGTGAATTGCTCGGCGATTCCGTGCATATTACCAAATCCAAACCACAATTCCTAGAAATCATGCATCATGAAGGAACCAAGGGAATTGCGCTTGAATTCCTAGCCAATCATTTTGGTTGTGATCTCTCCGAGACTATGGCTATGGGTGACTCTTGGAACGATCATGAGATGCTGGAAGCTGCCGGTCTTGGCGTTGCTATGGCTAACGCTATTCCTGCGCTAAAGGAAATTGCTGATTTCGTGACCTTAAGCAACAATGAAGATGGCGTAAAATACGCGATTGATAAATTCATTCTCAATAAAGTGAACTAAATCGCCTGAACTTAATAGTTTTATATACGTTAAACTTAAGATTTTTCTATTAAGGTAAGTGCGTGACTGCGGGGAATTTTTGGACTTCCGGCCGCTGTTGTCACCAGATTTCTTTGATTATATACCGTGTTTCACGGTTGAAATCCGGTGACAGCTTATGCTTCCGATGCGAGCTTTCCTTTGGAAAGCTTTCAGGCGGTCGCTATCGCTCCTACAGTTCCAAACTTCCCCTCCGTCACTTTACCCTTTTTAGAATGTTTTAAAGTTCAACTTATATAGAGTTAAAGTTCAATCTATATAAACTCACTTCCTTAACAAAAGGGTGCTGTAACGTCATGATATATGACGTTGCAGCACCCTTTTGTTATTTCAGTAAGCTTGGAACTCCTGTAGATGCAAACTCCATTACCTCATGCCCGCTCTCGCCAGCTTCTTCCTCTTCCAGCTGTGAATAGTACAAGCCATGATATCTTCCTTCCGCCGTAAGCAATTCTTCGTGGGTACCGCTCTCTACAATTTCACCATTCTCCATCACTAGAATGATATCGGCATTCTGAATCGTAGATAGACGATGGGCGATAACAAGTGTGGTTTTGTCTCCCATTAGTTTACGAATCGCCTGCTGCACCAGCTTCTCAGATTCATTATCAAGCGCTGCAGTAGCTTCATCTAGTAGCAAAATTGGAGAGTTCCTAAGAATCGCTCTTGCAATCGATAGCCGCTGACGTTGTCCACCGGACAGGCGTGAACCTTCCTCACCGATATCTGTATCAAGGCCCTCCGGCAACTCCATCACAAAATCATAAGCGTTTGCTTGTCGCAAAGCTTCCAGAATTTCTTGCTCACCTGCATCCGGATTTCCATTCCGAATATTATCACGGATACTTCCCGTATACAGCCCGGACTCTTGCGGCACATAAGCAAAGTGACTCCTAAGCTTAGCAAGACTCATTTCACTTATCTTCTCATTATTTATAAGTACTTCACCCTGATCAGGTTCATACAACCCAAGCAATACTTTAAAAAGCGTAGATTTCCCTCCACCACTCGGTCCCACAATCGCCATTTGAGCCCCTTTGTGAAGCTCTAAGCTGATCTTGTTCAAGCTGTGTTTCTCTGCTCCCGGATAAGAGAAGGATACCGAGGACATGACCATACACTCAAATTCAGGCTGCTTCGTCACTGCTTCAGGTAGAGCCTTCACTTCTACAGGGCTATCCAACACTTCAAAGATTCGTCCCGCCGCCCCAAGTGATTGCTGCATCGAATTGATCAGTCCTGGTAATGCCGAGAACGGCATGACTAGATAATTCATGAGCTGTATGAAAGCAATCATCGCACCGACCTCAAGGGATCCTTTGGCCACAAAATAACCAGCCACGACCAGCGCAAGAAGAAACGTGAAGTTTCCTAAAAACGACGAGAATGAGCCGGTAGCTCCCTCAATTCTTCCCCGCTTCAATTCTTCGGAAGTAATATTTTCACTATGTTCCTGATACTGCTTCATTAGTCTGCGCTCGATGGAAAAAGATTTAAACACCATACTACTACCTAGAATGTCATGCAAAAAGGAAGTAATCTTGCTCATATGATTCTGAATCCTAACACTGTTCTCACGCATCGCTGAACCGAAGATTTTTCCCGTAAGGAACATCAAGGGTCCCATTGCAAAACAGATCAGTGCCAGTAGCCAGTTAATATAGAGCAAATAACCAAAAGCCGCGAGAGCAAGCAAAGGGTTACGGATCAGATCAATCATTACCTCGCCGGTAGCATTACCCACAGATTGATTATCATTAGTAAAGCGGGACAATAAATCCCCGGAATGATTACGGTCAAAATAAGACTGAGGAAGTGCTAAGGTATGCCGCATCATATCCAGCCGCAGCTCATTTCTGATCTTGGCAGAGATTTTATTTTTGAGATACCGATCGATGAAACCGTTAATTGCACTCACTAATAAGTAAATTAAACCGAATATAACCAGCCCTTTAAAAGCTTTCACATCGAGTCTAACCGCAGCATCTGTAATCACTGAGAGCAGCCAAGCAATCGTTAGATCCAGAACAATCCCAAATAAAGTCGTAAATAATAAAACCGTATATAAGAGCTTATGCCTTAACATGTATGTACTTAATCTTGAAAAAACACCCTTTTGCTTCAAAAAATCAGCCCTCTCCCCCTAAAATTCCACACCTCTAACCTTCGAAAATAGCTTGCTGTCATGTATTTCCCCATCTAGCCCAAGTCGCTCTCTCCGTAAAATACCCTCCAGTGTATACCCTGCACGCTCAGCAACTGCAGCACTTTTGATATTTCGTGCACTACACCGAATCTCGATGCGATTAGCTTCTAATTCCCTGATAGCAAAATCGGTGATTCCATTCACCGCTTCGGTCATATAACCTTTGCCCGCACAGGAGCTTCGAATCCAATAACCAATTTCAAAATTTCGCAGTTCCCAGTTTATACGATGCAGGCCACTGCAACCGATAAAACTACCCGTAGTCTTATTGAAAACGCGCATATGCAGCTGATTACGTTTTAAAAAATCCAACCTAGCCTCACGTGTGAATCTCTCCGATTCATCCAAAGTCGGACTCGTTTGAGCAAAAGGCATCCAAGGTTTCAATTCCTCTAAACTTTCACCTATAGCCACATTCATACTAACGCCATCCCCCCACAAAGGGGCACGAATGAGCAGACGCTCGGTCTCAAAGCTCTCAGGAAATTCAATCAGAATCGGATCCATAGGATTAGCCATTTGGTACTCCCCTTTCCATTGTTGATAATTATTCTATATCTGTAAATATAAGACGGTAATACTTTCTGATTATAAAGTATAAACATGCTTCTGAATACTGAATGCAACTGATATCACAAAAGGGACAGCAAACGGCTGAATTTGCCCGAATGATGTCCCCCTTGTATCATAGAAAAGTCACAGCTTAAACCAAATCATTGAGGTTTCTAGTTAAATCGCATATATATTGTTGTTGTCTTTTTCATGTATACTATAACCAGTTTGACTATCTTAACAACAATAGAGGAGTAACTTCACAACATGATCAAAAGACTTACTGCACTATTTTCAATTCCCTCTTATGCCTTACTCTTTTTGTGTATGCTACTACAGGGAATGGGGATTTCACTCAGCACACCCTTCTTGTCCATTTATTTCACGGAACAGCTTGGCGTATCTGTCGGGATGTTTGGTATTTTTCTAGCTACCACATTAGTTGCCGGCATATGGATTAGTACGCTTATCGGGAGACGCTCTGATCTCGGCTTGAATCGAAAGCATATTTACCTTGTTGCCACGCTCTGTAATGCTCTGGCTTTTGGCGGGTACCTGCTCATTCAGGATTTTACGATCTTGTTCATCTACATGATTGTGTTCACCGCTCTCGGTGCACCAGGGATGCCTCAACTGTTCGCCATTGCTAGAGAAGCAGTGAATAAGAGTGATTTTACGGATACAGCGTTTGCGAATTCTACCTTGCGCTCTGCTTTCTCTCTCGGCTTTATTACAGGCCCTTTAATCGGCACCCTGCTAATCGCTGCTGTTGGGTTTAAGGGGATTTTCTCGGGTACAATCGGAGTTTTCCTGCTTGTTGCCTTACTCGTTTTCTTATTTCTCAAATCAAATACAGAGCTGAGCAGCAACAAGGCTGAAGTAAAAGTAAAAAGCTTCCGGCTCGTTCAGAACCGTAATATTCTGCTGCCTTTTCTGATTCTGATACTCATGTATGTAGCGCACTGGACGAGTAGCATTAATACAGCCCTCTTTATTACAAACAATCTAGGGGGAACGACAAGCGATGTCGGTCTAGTCAGCAGTATATGTGCTGCGCTGGAAATTCCATTTATGATAATGCTAGGTCTACTCAGTGCAAAGTACAGTAATCGATCCTTGATGATGTGTGGGGCGATTCTAGGCGGCGCTTATTATCTCGTTGTCATTCTCTCTGGCGCGATGTGGCAGATGCTTGCAGCCCAAGTTCTGCTCGCCGTTTTCGTTGCTGTTATTTCAGCGATTGGCATTAGCTACATCCAGGATCTGCTTCCAAGCATGCCTGGGTATGCATCTACACTGTACTCTAATTCATCCACGATCGGCAGATTGATTGGCAGTCTTGTTGGCGGGGGATTAGCCACTCTTGTAGGTTACCGGTATTCATTCGTACTCTGTTTTGTTCTCATCACTATTGCCTTAATCATGCTTGCGGTAAGCGGACGTCAACCTGTACATGAATCAGATAAATTAACCGTTTAACCTGTTTATTGGCTCTATCTTTGTCCTGTAAGCCCTTCTCTTCTAATGTGAAGAGAAGGGCTTTTTGTGTAGTGGAATTCTCGTACCTGTCTGTGCCAGTGTAACATTCTCCGGCAAAATATATGACTGTCTCATATCCACATCATGCGACATATGAGTATATACTGCCTTTGTAGGCTTAACGATTTGCAGCAGCTCCGCCGCCTCCGTCATATCGTACACAGAACGAGTGGATAGCTCTGCCGCTTCGTAATAGAAGCTTGTACCAAGGACCAGCAGGTCGGCCCCATGCATCAGGCGTGTCTCCTCAGCCCCAAGAGATATGGAATCAGGACAATACACCCATGTGTAGTCCTCCTTCTCTAGCCGAAAAGCGTACGAGTATCCATTCTTCCCATGGTTTACTTTCCAGGTATCTATCTTCCAGCCGTCCAGCTCTATACCTTCGTCACAGGGAATCATCTCGATGTGATTTCGCAGCCAAGGGTATTGCCGCTCGATAATGGGAATGACTTCTGCCGGAGTATAAAGTTCACCCTTAATGCCCGTCCATCGACAAGCATCGGCCCATTCCGGCAGCCCGCCAATATGATCAAAATGAGCGTGAGTCACCAGCAGCCTTCGCATATTCCGTACTCCCTGCGCCTCCATCTGACGTCGCCAGTCTGGCCCGCAATCAATCACTAGAAAGTCACTGCCATTATCTATAAGTACAGAGGAACGCAGCCTTATATTGCTTCCCTGTTCCCTTGCTTCTGTGCAGGTCTCGCAGCTGCAATATACCCGAGGAACACCCATGGCATCCCCAGTACCCAAAAACACCAACGTATCCATAGCCCATCTCTCCTTCAGTTCCCATCAAGGTAGTCTTAAATTATTATATGTCTATCTTAAAGATGCTCACCAAAATATCCCCACAAAGTGAAGCTTTGCTTCGATGCGTACCCAGGTACTTTGCGGGGGCCCCAAATATATACTTTCGTCAAAAAAGTCATCCCTTAAGCAGTAGCCCTGCTAGGATGACTCTATTTTTACACCTCTACCTATATTCCTGCAAGTACCTGATACCAAATTCCCCGCTTGGAATAAAGCGTGCTTCGCACCTCATCCCAGCCGCCTAAATAATTAATATCAAAGAGGCCCGCTGGATCGGGGTAACGGCTTTTGTTCTCTGCATAGACCTGTGTATCTACGGGGCGAAAACCATATTTTGCGAAGATTTCTTGTGCCTGTGGGGTTATCAAGAAATCAACTAATGCTTCTGCCGCCGCGCGAGTCCCATGCTCATCCGCATACTTCTCAACGACAGCCGCCGGGTTCTCAATCAGAATTGTATTTTTAGGAATAATGACTTCATATTTAACTCCCTGAGCAATCCGGGCCAGCAGTTCATTCTCATAGGTGACAATGACATCACCCACTCCATACTCGAAGGCAGCCATGGACGCACGTCCGCTCTTATCCAGAGATTCCACATTGGCATGTACACTTTCCAAAAAAGCTTTGGCTGCTGCCGGATCCTTAACCCCCTCTTGCTCCTCTGACAGCTTCAGACCAGCCCCATAGATCGCGTTGATATCCCACTGCGCACCACCGGATGTTTTGGGATTTGGGTATAACACTTTAACCCCTGGCTTGGCTAAGTCCGCAAAATCGTGAATTCCTTTGGGGTTTCCCTCACGGGTACCAAGTGCGACTACCGAACGCGTCACCATGCCTTGTTCACCCTGCTCTTTCCACGTTGGCGCTACGAGTCCAGCCTTAACCAGCTTCTCGACATCACCTTCCATGGCTAGCAGTGTAACATCCGCTTCGAATCCACCCACAATTGCACGTGCCTGTGTTCCGGAAGCTTCATAAGACTGCTGAAAACTAATCTCCTGACCAGTATCCGCTTTCCACTGTGCTGCAAATAACGGTAAAATATCCTTCATCGCATCCTTAGCCACACTGTATGCGCCAACGACCAACGTGACATCCCCTGGTTTAGAGGGATCTGCCATCGTCGTAACCGCCTTCTCATTCCCGCAACCGACTGCCGCCAGCGTGAGTATGGCCAGCATTAGGGCAGCAAAACATCCGTGCAGTTGTCTGCTCCTTATGAAATTCATTGCGGCCCACATCCTTCGAGATAATGATTTTAATATTTCCTTGAAAGTAGCTCTTTAGCTGAACTTAAAATTCAAGTAACCAACGTTCGGTATTTGCCGTAATTACGCGGAATGTTTGGACTTCCACTCCATTACTCTATACCAATACTTCAGTTCCTCTAAACCTAGCTCATCACATTCGCTACTTTCAAAAAAATTGAAAATCATTTTATTTATTTTTATATTAAATAAATATCGGCATCGGATCTTCTTTCAGATTGTTCTCCTGGATCCAGCTTCGCTCATCATTAAACAGGTAAGCCCGATGCACTAGGACTGAGATGTCCTGCCCCGGCTGTAATGTTTCTTTCTCCAAGGAACGGTAAGTGACCAGTTTATGACCATTAACTTCAACCTCAACAAGCCATTCACTTCCACGGAAATGCAAATGCTTTACGACCCCTTTTTCCGTA
This sequence comes from Paenibacillus sp. FSL R5-0345, assembly GCF_000758585.1. Classification (NCBI taxonomy): domain Bacteria; kingdom Bacillati; phylum Bacillota; class Bacilli; order Caryophanales; family Paenibacillaceae; genus Paenibacillus; species Paenibacillus sp. FSL R5-0345. The sequence goes on along the minus strand of NZ_CP009281.1, from coordinate 1,374,831 downwards.
GCTGAAGCCATCTTGAACTCATGCAGGTTACCCACTTCAATATACTCAGGACGAATAAGTGCTTTGGTAGGTTTACCGTCTCCAGCGCCTTTAAAGCCCTTCACCTCAGAAGCATCTTCAATCAGTGTCGACTCCCCGATAAAAGTTGCCACAAATGGTGTTTTAGGCTCCTTATAAATATCCCAAGGTGTACCCTTTTGTTCCAACTGTCCTTGGTTGATGATCATAATCTCATCTGCTACTTCTATCGCTTCGTCTTGGTCATGCGTTACAAAGATCGAGGTGATACCTACACGCTCAATCAGCTCACGTAGCCAAGCACGCAGCTCCTGACGGATCTTCGCATCGATAGCTGCGAACGGCTCATCTAAGAGCAGTAGCTGTGGCTCAGGTGCGAGCGCACGAGCAAAAGCCACACGCTGACGTTGTCCACCAGATAGCTGATGCGGATAACGCTTCTCGAAGCCTTTTAACCCCGTAAGCTCCACCAGTTCCATAACACGGTCACGAATCGCAGTTTTGCTGGCTTTTTTAACTTTTAATCCAAACGCAATATTATCAAAAACAGTCATGTGCTTAAATAATGCATAGTTCTGAAAGACGAAGCCGATCCCGCGCTCCTGAGGAGGAAGATTGTTAACTGTCTGACCATGAAAAATAATCTCGCCATTATCCGGTGTTTCCAGCCCGGCAAGCATACGCAGAATTGAGGTTTTACCGCCACCACTCGGGCCAAGCAGTCCGATCAGATGACCTTTTGTAATGGTGAAATTGACGTCCTTGACCGCATGAAAATCTCCAAAATGCTTATTTAATCCCCGCACTTCAACATGCATATTACTGCACTTCCTTTCTTCTCTTGGTCCATTCCATCAACAACAGTAGACCTGCGGAAAATGCAGCCAGAACTAGCGCTATTCCTCCAGCAGCCGTTACATTAAAATTCTCAACATCCTGATAGACTAGCGTCGTTGCCGTCTGGGTTTTGTTCATAATGTTACCCGAGACCACGAGCACCGCGCCGAACTCTCCTAGTGAACGCGCCACCGTAAGGATGACCCCATACACAACCGCCCAACGAATCGAAGGCCAAGTCACCTTCCAGAAAATAGTCCAGCCACGAGCGCCCAATGTAGAAGCAGCCTCCTCCTGCTGTGATCCAATCTCCTGTAGCACCGGCATCACCTCACGCACCATTAAAGGAAAGGTTACGAACAAGGTGGCAATGATCATTCCGGGAATCGCATAGACGATCTTCAGCCCAATCCCTTCAAAAATCGCACCCAATGCACTATCTGGACCCAGCAACAGGACAATCATCAGCCCGCCAATAACTGGGGACACAGCATAAGGTAAATCAACAATACTGTTAAGCAAGCCCTTTAGACGTCTATTTATCCAGTTCGCCCGAACAAGATACAGAGCCATCATAATTCCGAACAAAGTATTTAATAACGTTACTACTATCACAACAAGCCCAGTCATCATAAGCGCATGCAGCGCTTCAGGCCTAGTCAGAGCATTCCAGAAACCACCGAATCCTTCACTAAAAGCACCTATAGCCATTTTTCCTAGGGGTGCAGCTATTAGCAAGAAAAACACCAAGTAAGTGAGTCCGATCCACAATTTTCTCATGAGCGTCTCCCCCTCATCTGCAGCATATTAATGAGCCAAAGAATGAGAAAAGATAAGGTCAAGAGAATGACAGAAACCGCTGCTGCGGAAACCGGATTATCACTTTCAACTTCACCAAAAATAAAAACAGAAGATACGAGAGTACGACCTGGAATATTGCCTGCTACGAGGACTACAGCACCGAATTCAGCAAGTGCCCGCGAGAAGGCAAGCATTCCACCGCTGATCATCCCAGGAGCCATAGAGGGGAGAATAACATGCCAGAAGACTCTAGTTCCCTTGGCACCCATTGTATAAGCCGCTTCCTCCTCGGAAGGATCAAGTTCCTCCAGTAAGGGCTGAACCGCTCGAATCACGAAAGGAAAGGTTACGAAGACCATAGCAATTACAATTGCCGGCTGATGAAAAACAATTTCAAAACCAAGCGCTTCTGCAGCCTTGCCGATAAGACTACCAGGCCCGAGCAAGAGCAAAATCATCAAACCACCAACTGCTGTCGGCAGCGCAAATGGCAAATCCACAAGACTGTTAAGCAATGCTTTACCCATGAAATGATAACGAATAAGAACCCAAGCAATCATTGTTCCTAAAAAGACATTAATTAAAGTAGCGATGATCGCCAGCTTTAAGGTTAACAGCACCGACTTCCAGGCAATCGGGTCGCTTATGCTTTCCACAAAATTACCGAAACCCAGTGAAAAAGAGTTGTAATAGACCCCAAGTATAGGCAGCACGATCAATACTACAAAATAGAGCAAAATTGTCGTTCGGAAACCCCAAGTCCAACCTTTGTGTCTAAGCAGCGAATTCAATGATTTTGCCCTCCCACCTCCGGCTAACCGGTCGGTATACTAACCAACAACTTCATTAATTATTCCTATTTATATACTTGGTTTTATAATATTACTACTTTACCAAATCCTTCTCGCTGCCGTCAATTACTTTCAAGTGAATTTGGGGTAAAATATATATAATAAAGTATAGGAAAAAGTGGCACATCACAGGAAGGGGAATGATTATGCTGCATACACTGGAGATTACTACAACGAAACGGGATGAATTACGGGATATTACTCGTGAAGTCATTTCTTTTGTGAAAAAAAGCGGAGTGCAAAGCGGTGTGATCGTAGTTTATTGTCCACATACCACCGCAGGAATTGCAATCAATGAGAATGCAGATCCTGACGTGAGGCATGATGTTCTGATGCGTTTGGATGAAGTCTACCCTTGGGAGCATCCGAAGTATCGGCATGCTGAAGGCAATACTGCTTCACACCTTAAATCTATTACCACAGGACCTTCCCAAAGTATAATTATCTATGATGGTGAAGTATTACTCGGACGTTGGCAGGGTATTTATTTTTGTGAGTTCGATGGACCAAGACGAAGACAATGTTTCTTAAAAATTATTGAGGGATAAACAATATACAAATGGCCGCTCCGTTATGCCCCGGAGCGGCCATTAAAATATAACTAGAATTAAATATTACTTTGACCAAGCAGAGAAGCAGTGTTATACCAATGCACAGCTTTAAAGTATAAACTTATAAAAAAAACAGCATGTTAAAGGCTGCGACATAAAACCTTGATATGAGCTGATGCTGCCTCTTTTACATCCTCAAATGATACTTTATCTTGGATATAATAAGAAATAAATCCGTGAGCGGATAAGAACAAGGTTAGCGGCACGTTCTGCCAATCCTCGGACACATATCCCTCTTCCTTCATATGACGGCGTACAATACTTGAGAATAAATCAAAACATCGTCCCTGCTCTGCCCTACAATAAGCCAGTAGCTCTTCATCACGAATCATGAACATTATCTCATATTGATAAGGATGATCTATTCCAAACCGTATAAACTCCATAATCAGCTGCTCTACTCGAGTCATGCCTTCTTCAGGTGGCTTATTCATTACTTGGCTCAGTAAAGCAGCCACATGATTAAAATCTTCGACAACAATGGCGTAGAACAACTCCGCCTTCTCTTTGAAATGATAATAGAGAGAGCCGTGGCTGTACCCCAAATGCTGACCGATGCTTCGCATTGAAATCGCTCGATACCCTTTGGTAATAAACAGATGCCTAGCGGCCTCTAATATTCTTTCCCTCGACAACTCCTGCTCCACTGCTCTCCTTGCCATATACCTAATCCCCTTCGCTGTAGTAAATCCGCCGCCCTTCCGTTACCAAGGCTTGCCCTTGGGTTAGATCTGTTATCCATGCCATAAATGCGTCTCCCTCATCATTTCGCGGTAAACATAACAACGTTACTTTATCGGTGAACAAAGTCTCGCCGGTTTGAATACCTCTTCCCCGAAGTTCGTTCTCAACCTTGCCTAGCCAAGTGTACTCAATTTCTACGAATACCTCTCGTCTTAGCACACGGGTGATCACTTCTCCTGCTTCAAGCGCAAGCACTGCTCCATCCGTATAAGCTCTAATCAGCCCTCCGGCACCCAGCATAATGCCTCCGAAATAACGGGTAACAACAATTGCGACATTTTTAACTCCCTGGTTGCGAATTACTTCCAAAATCGGTTTGCCTGCTGTTCCACTCGGCTCCCCGTCGTCCGATTGCCTCTGGATTTCGTCTCTCTCCCCAATCACATAAGCAGAACAGTTATGCGTTGCGTCCCGATGTTTCTTCTTAATGTCTTCGATAAACAACATTGCTTCTTCTTCATTCTCAACCGGCATAACATGACCAATGAAGCGAGATTTGCGGATTACGACTTCCTTGGAGGCGGAAGAGCGCACCGTCCGATATTGTTCTAACATAATTATTCCAGTCCTTATATACATATGATGTCTTCATATAATGTCAGGAGCAGTCCCCGGTATTGGATTACCTATGGACTGCTCCTGGTGACTTACACTAGTATGAATGGTCTCTAAAATACTGCTGCAATACTATTCTGTAAGTCTTGCTTCCAGCTCTGCCTTTTCTTTTTCGTAACCCGGTTTGCCAAGCAGCGCGAACATATTCTTCTTATATGCTTCCACGCCTGGTTGGTCGAATGGATTAACACCGAGCAGGTAACCGCTGATGCCGCAAGCTTTTTCAAAGAAGTAAACCAAATAACCAAATGTGTATGGTGTTTGATCAGGAATAGTAACGATAAGGTTAGGTACTTGACCATCTGTATGCGCAAGCATTGTACCTTGGAAAGCCTTCTTATTTACGAAATCCATAGTCTTTCCTGTTAAGAAGTTCAAGCCATCCAGATCATCTGGATCGTTCTCAATGGTCACATGATGAGCCACTTGATCAACTTGGATCACCGTTTCAAAGATATTACGGTTACCTTCTTGGATAAATTGACCCATGGAGTGTAGATCCGTAGAGAAATCAACGGAAGAAGGATAAATACCTTTGAAATCCTTACCTTCGCTCTCGCCAAACAATTGTTTCCACCACTCGGATACAAAGTGTAGGGAAGGCTCATAGTTAACGAGAATTTCAGTTGTCTTACCTTTACGATACAGAGCATTACGAACTGCAGCATATTGATAAGCTTGGTTAGTAGCTACATCCGGATTATTGAACTCATCCGCAGCGGCAGCAGCACCTTGCATCATCTCTTCAATGTTAATACCTGCTACAGCGATTGGAAGCAAGCCTACAGGTGTCAATACGGAGTAACGTCCGCCTACATCGTCTGGAATGATGAAGGATTCATAACCTTCTTCAGTAGCCAATTTCTTAAGGGCACCTTTTTCCTTGTCTGTAGTAGCGTAAATACGTTTGCGAGCTTCTTCCTTGCCATATTTCTTCTCCAGAGCTGCGCGGAAAATGCGGAAAGCAATAGCTGGCTCAGTTGTAGTTCCGGATTTGGAGATTACGTTCACGGAGAAGTCTTTGCCTTCTACTAGATCAAGCAAATGCGTGATGTATGTAGAACTGATGTTGTTACCCGCGAAATAAACTTCTGGAGTTTTGCGCTTATCTTTAGAAAGGTTATTGTAAAAAGAATGCGAGAGCGCTTCAATCGCTGCGCGTGCTCCCAGATAAGAACCACCAATACCAATTACAATCAGTACTTCGGAATCGCTCTGGATCTTCTTGGCAGCTTGCTGAATGCGTGCGAATTCTTCCTTATCATAAGCTGATGGAAGATCAATCCATCCAAGATAGTCGGAACCTACACCAGTCTTATTATGCAACTGTTCGTGTGCTAACTTAACTGGAGCGGCAAGGTTGTCAATTTCTTGTTGGTTGAAGAAAGAAAGGGCTTTGGTGTAGTCAAAATTAATCTTCTTAGACATCGGTAATGGAAACCTCCTGTTTATCTCTTTAAATTTGAAACCGCTTGTTACAACTTTATAATTAGGATACTTTAATTTGCCTTGACTGGCAAGGTCTTAGGGCACATCCCGGGCTTTAGAACCAAGTTTTCGAAAGTTTCATGGAAGCGTTTCCCGCGTCAATAGGCATGGCCGAGCTGTGGTGCTAGCCTAAGTGCCGTGATAGAATGAAGAAAACGGAAGGTGGCTATACAAATGAAACAAATCGGTTTTATCGGACTTGGAACAATGGGAGCGCCAATGGCTTCCAACTTGCTTCGCGGCGGCTTTCAGGTGACGGTGTACAACCGTACGGCAGCTAAATCTAAACCTCTTGAAGCAGAAGGTGCTCAGACTGCTCTTACACCACGTGCTGCCGCTGAAGGTAAGGATGTTATTATTACCATGATCAGTAATGATGATTCGGTTCGTGAAGTGTTTTATGGTCAGGATGGTATTCTCGATGCACTTAAGCCAGGCGGCTTGATTATTGATTCCAGTACCATTTCTCCGGGACTAGTTCACGAAATCGCCACTGCTGTAGAAGCTCGCGGCGGACATTTTCTAGACGCACCAGTAACTGGTAGCAAACCGGCAGCTATTGACGGAACCTTGGTGTTCATGGTTGGCGGCAGTGCTGAAGTTATAGAACAGCATCGCGATATCTTCGATACTATGGGCCGGCTACTCCTGCATATGGGCGACAACGGTAGCGGCGCTGCAGCGAAGCTGGCACATAATGCAATGGTTGGCATTCACAATGTCGCTCTAGCTGAAGGCTTCTCCATCGCTGTCAAATCCGGTGTGCCTGCCGATAAATTCCTGGAGCTTGTTAAGAATGGCTCTGCGGGCAGCAAGCAAGCCGAGCTAAAGGGTCAGAAAATTATCGATAATGATTTCAGCAATCAGTTCTCTCTTGGTCTTATGCTGAAAGATCTTAAGCTGGCTTCCTCGCTAAGCGACTCCACTGGCGTGCCTACCCCTATGCTCGGTGTAGCTAAGAGCATGTTTCAGGCAGGATTCAACCACGGCTTCGCTGATGAGGATCTGTCCGCAGTGGTCAAATCCTATGAAGAATGGATCGGGCAGAAAATCGGCGGTAAAGCAAACCAGTAATAGATACAAGATTCATATCGAAAAAAAGGATTATCAAGCATGAACGGCTTCGACGTCCTTATCAGGACGGTAAGCGTTTATGCGAGAAATATAAGGATAAAGTATAGTGTGAAACTTATATTTTATCCTTATATTTCTAGAAGGGGTCTCCAGCCAAGAATGAACTTGGCTGGAGACCCCTTTACTGTTACTGCAAATATGTATGTACTACTATGGAGTAGTTATAAAATCAGGTTGTTCTTCGCCGGTTATTCCGGTGTCAATTGCCGGTTCCTGCACAGTCTCTTCTATCGGCCAAACGAGCTTTGCCTCACGTCCATCAATCCACCAGCTCCCGCTCGGGGTAGTGGCTAATAACCAGGTGCCCCATCTTCCCTTGACCTGGACGGACTGCGGATTGAGAGAGACCACTTTAGGAGCGTAAGTATCTGGGTACTTATAAGCAGGTATACTTTGCTGGAATTCAGCATTCGCAAATATTTCCTCGACGATAACAAGCTTTCCCGGAGAAGGATGAATCCATCCCAGTCCTTCCGCTGCTTGAACCTGATACCAATCGCCCTTCTTCGCAATCACTTGAAGCATTTGCGGCTGCAGATTGATACCTCCTGTTGAAGCTCCAATTTTAGTATAAAGTTCCGTTCCCGACAGCAAACTCATGGATCGCTGAGGATATTGAGGCTTCTGCTTATTCAGCCATAAGGAATAGGATTGTAGCGCAGAGTAAAGCCCAACCTCTTTATTCTCTGACCAGATCTTATCAAACTGTTTTAAGGGAACATTGGTCTCCCCCACATAACTTGCAATTTCAATTGTGAACCCGGGACGGCCATACTTCTGAATGAACCAATCTTTATAACCACCCCCGGAAGGATTCTTCTCCGGAGCTACCAGAGAATAGCCTGTCAGATTACCAAGCGTCCGAGCTATTGTTTTGTCGCGGTTAAGATTGCTGCTGAGAGAATTAAAATTCCAAAATATGATTTCACCAGAGCTGTGATATGAAATTGTTACTTCCGGATCAATTCTTTCCGTCAATTCCATCATCATCTGCACTTCAGAGGTTTCAGCTGGCTTCTTCCCTTTATAATTCTGATACCAAGGAGTTGAAGCCGTATTCTTTATGGTGTTCCAGTTAGCCGGATATTGACGGTTAAGGTCAATTCCCTGCATATTTGCTTTCCAGCGAGTAAAGTTTGTGCTGTTCCCATTATATTTTAACAGCGTTTTGGCCACATTGGCTGGAAGCCCTTCAGTGCCCTGTTGGGATAAAGTAACGCCATCCGGATTAACCATCGGAACGATCCAAATGCTGACTTGATCAAGCAAACTGCGTACGTTATAGCCTCCTATTTTCCCATTAGTTTTATAAGCCTGGGCATACGTATCGAGCATTTTCATCAATAAACTAGTTGTCATCCACTCTCTAGCATGATGCGAACCGTTAAGAAATAGCACTGATTCTCCTCTGCCTAACTTCACCGCCCACAAATCCCGTCCATAAGGAGACTGCCCTAAAGATTCGGACATTACCAGATCAGGGTATTCCTGCACTAACCTCTCAATATCCCTTTTCATTAAGTTATAAGAATAGACTTGATTGGGATTCACTATATTCGTTGCTGCCTGAACCGGCGCTGCTGTTACGAATACAGTTACCAGCAGCACACAACTGAGCAACAATAGTGTAATCTTATGTATTCCCTTGCGAAAATCTGTCTTTCTCATGTTGTCATCTCCTATATCTGTCTACTGATAAAAATATCAGTCTACTAAATTGATATTGGAAGTATATGAGAATGTCATATTTTAGTCAATAAATTAATTATATTAATCTTTTTTAAATAATTGCATATTTTCTTTTGATTTTTTGCTCTATCCTGGGTACACAAAAAGAAGTATCCCGGCTGCCGAGGCAACCGGGATACTTCTTCATTTCTATACTTTGAATTACAATACTGGGTAAGAACAGCAATAATCAGTTACACCGAATACTTCCAACGCAAATTTTGAGTTTCCAGGAACATTGAACGTCTCCGCTCCCTTAATCTCCTGCCATACTTCGCTGCCGGGTAGCAGCACTTTAAGATCACCGGACAGAATCTCCATAATTTCAGGACCATCCGTACCAAATTCATATACACCAGGCAACATGATGCCAAGTGTCACCTTAGTTCCATCCTGTAAAATTACCGTACGGCTGGTTACTTGTCCGCCATAATATACATTGGCTGCTTTTTCAATCGTTGCGTTGTTAAACTGACTCATTACTTGTTCTCCCCCTAATGATTATTCAGTTAATTACAGAAGTGCTTTCACACGGCTAACTACATTCTCAACAGTAAAGCCGTATTCTTTCATTACTCTGTCGCCAGGTGCGGAAGCTCCGAAAGTAGTGATGCCGAGGATATCGCCTTGGTCACCAGTGTAACGTTCCCAGCCGAAGGTTTGTGCCATTTCGATAGCAAGACGAGCCTTAACTCCTGGAAGAATTACGGAATCACGGTATTCCTTATCTTGTTTTTCGAACAGATCCCAGCTTGGTAAGCTGATTACACGAACATCAATACCTTCTTCAGCCAAAGCAGCTTGTGCTTTAACAGCCAGTTGTACTTCAGAACCAGTTGCGATCAGTTGTGCTTGTGGAGTGCCATTCTTGGAATCAGAGACAACATAACCACCACGTTTGATGTTTTCACGAACGCCATCAACGGTTCCTGCAAGAATCGGCAAGTTTTGACGAGTCAGAACCAAAGCAACCGGATTCTCTTTGTTTTCCATAGCATAAGCCCATGCTGCAGAAGTTTCGTTAGCATCAGCCGGACGAATAACTGTCAGACCTGGGATGATACGCAGGGAAGCCAATTGTTCGATTGGTTCATGCGTAGGACCATCTTCACCGACTGCAATACTGTCATGTGTCAGTACATAGGTTACTGGCAATTTCATGATCGAAGCCAAGCGAATAGCTGGACGCAGGTAGTCTGTGAATACGAAGAATGTTCCTCCGAATACTTTAAGACCCGTGTGCAGTGCAATACCGTTCATCGCAGCTGCCATACCAAACTCACGTACGCCGAAATAAATATTGCGGCCATCATAAGATTCTGAAGTGAACGATGTTAAACCATTCAAATGCGTCATAGTGGAGCTTTCCAAGTCAGCGGAACCGCCCACAAGCTGAGGAACGCCAGCAGTCAGACCGTTAAGTGCACTACCGGAAGCGACACGAGTCGATACGGCTTTATCTTCAGTAGTGTAAGTTGGAAGGTTAGCATCCCAGCCTTCTGGAAGATCGCCGTTGATTACGGTTTCGAATTGTGCAGCAAGCTCTGGATATGCTTTTTTGTAAGCTGCAAATTTTTCGTCCCATGCTTTGTTAGCTGCGATTCCGTTTTTCTTCACTTCTGCAAAATGAGCACGAACTTCATCAGGTACATAGAAATCTTCTTCGTATACCCACTTGTAGAAATCTTTAGTCAGCTTAGCTTCTTCTGCTCCAAGCGGGGAACCGTGAGTACCGCCATGGCCGCCTTTACCTTGTTTGTTAGGGCTACCATAACCAATTACAGTTTTCACTTCGATCAAAGTCGGTTTGCTAGTCTCAGCTTGTGCTTCAGCAATCGCTTTGGCAATCGCAGGAAGATCATTTCCGTCTTCAACGCGCAGTACTTGCCAACCGTAAGCATCAAAACGTTGAGCTACGTTCTCGGAGAAGGAAAGGTTCAATTTACCATCAAGGGAAATATCATTTGAATCATACAATACAACCAATTTGCCCAGCTTCAAATGACCAGCGAGTGAAGCGGACTCAGAAGAGATCCCTTCCATTAGGTCACCGTCACCACAAATAGCGTAAGTATAGTGGTCAATCACTTTATGTTCATCTTTGTTGTAGGTAGCGCTCAATTGCGCTTCAGCCATAGCCATACCAACAGCCATACCAATACCTTGTCCAAGTGGACCTGTAGTAGCATCAACACCAGCGGTGTGACCTACTTCTGGGTGACCCGGAGTCAAGCTGCCCCATTGACGGAAATTTTTCAATTCTTCCATAGGAAGATCATAACCACTAAGGTGCAACAAGCTGTAAAGAAGCATAGAACCATGTCCTGCGGACAATACAAAACGGTCACGGTTTACCCATGTCGGATGATCAGGGTTGTGTTTCATTGTTTTTGCGAACAATTGGTAACCCATTGGTGCAGAACCCATTGGCATACCTGGGTGACCGGAGTTTGCTTTTTCAATGGCGTCAATCGCCAAAGTACGAATCGTTGTAATGGACAGGTTATCTACAGTTGAGTTTTCTTCCTTTTGAATCGCTTGTTCTTGTTCACTCATTTAATAGTTCCTCCTCTGAAATCTCAAGAATGTCATTTTGACTCTTATTGTATCATTAGTGTGGAAGCAATTCCAATTGTTTTTAAAAACTCTTTATTTCAACAGCTTATGTTTTGCAATATCGACGTATTTATATACACACAAGAACTATGAGACAAGCCAAAATTGCACTAGTCTATGGTCTAGTTTTTAATTACGACTAAAGATTGTTTTACAATGCTCAAATATGCAGTAAGATGGAGTTAGTTAAGCATAATTTTCATGCATTATCCAACATTTCCTAGTGGAAAGGAACTTTGAACATGAGTTCGAATAAGGACATCTTTATCGTGCTTACCGGTACAGGTACGGCCTTTAGTGGTTTTATAAAGTGGTTTACAAAAGCCGATCTGAATCATGCTTCGATCGCCTTTGACTGTGAACTGCGGGAGGTATACAGCTTCGGAAGAAAAAAAATGCACAATCCATTCGTGGCAGGTCTAATTCAGGAGAACTTTATTGACCCTTTCTATAGCAGTGCGAATTGTTCTATTTATCAGTTGCGTGTTAGCGCTGAGGAATACGATACGATGTACAATCATGTCCAAGGGATGATGCAAAATCAAGAACGTTATAAATACCATCTTTTAGGATTAATCGGTGTGCTTCTGAATATTAAAATCGATAGAGAAAATGCTTATTTTTGTTCCCATTTCGTTGCCTCTTTATTTGAAGAAACTGCAGTTCAGCCTGTGAATAAGCCTTCCTGCTTCGTTACACCGGAAGATTTCGCTCTTTCACTCTGTGCACATAAGATTTTTACTGGCAAGCTATCCTATTATTTACGTAGAGCTCAGAGAGCATCTGCGCGCCCATCCTCTTTACCATTACATACTACTTCGGTCGCCGCACGAATGATGCGGATGAATGAAGACCGGACTGAAGGGGTCGTATAAAAGGTTTTAGGCTTGTGAAAAAGGACGAAGTGGAACGTAATTCCACTTCGTCCTTTTTAATTAACCCTCAAATAACAAACTCAACCATGTACTGTTTGCACATGAGGGCATAGCCCAACGATTGATATAGTGTAATTGCACCGATATTCTCTTCAAGGACATTTAAATACACATTGGAGGTAACCCTTCTTCCCGATCGGGTGAGCTCTGTGCATATCTTTTTTCCGTAGCCTTGCCTTCTCCATCTTACATCCGTTCCGATGTTGCCCAATTCAACGTAATCCTCGCTATAAATATGGTATCCCCCTACCGCAATCAGCTCACGTTGTTCCATCACACCATAGAACGGATACTGTAGTTCTTCTTTTGAAAAAGCCATTGTATCTAAATCGGCCATTTTAGACTCAATAAGCTCAAAATTAGAGGGGCCCAAATGTACAACACTTGTATCCACCGGTGGTAACGCTTCTTGATGGATATGCTTCATTAGAAGCAATTTCTTGGGAGACTTAACAAGCTCAAGCTGTGAAGCAAGTAGAGCCATAACTTCTTCATTAACGATTACACTACCGACAGCATTGTCAGGTAAATTCAGTTGGTCTTTCATAAATGAAAGCACGGACCGGAGACAAAATGACTTCTCCACAGGGAATACGGAAAAAGCATGGAACGGGAGCCCCCTTAAAAAGGCCAGTACGCCGAGCAGCTCCCCCTGGTCTGTAAACTGTCCATAGTGTACCGAATTATGCTTACGAGCTGTAAGGTATGAATAGTATAAAAAATGCTGTTCTCTATTAATCGAACTCAAGATTGATTTCATTTCCGCTGGTATTAATTCTCGAATCATTTACCTACCCCTATCAATGTTTAATACATTGCTTCAACATTAACATGATACCAAGAAGTCAGCAAAAAAAAGAGATGGGATAGATGATATAGGGTCCTACTCTACTTAATCCGATGACTCTGGAAATACTCCGACCAATCCGATGATATAACAACTGTAACGGTATCCGTTTTGGTGTTGTACACATTCTGAGCCGTAAAGGTAAAAGTAACCGGACCATCTGGTAGCTTTTCAAATGAACTATCGTACAATTCACCTGTCCAGAAGATTTTATCATCGTTAGTTGGGCTGAGCTGCGTAGTGAACTCTCCGTTCATGGTCACTTGCACAGTATCCGGGAGACCTGTTGCTGTACCTTGCAGAATAAAACGCTCTCCTGCCCAAAATACGTTGTAGCCTCTTGGACTCTCCTCATTTCCGCTCTTTTTCAAGTTATAACCTTTACGGTTGTTGTTCCACTCTTCGGTGTGCTTCACTACACCTTTTATACTTAATAGATTCACCATAAAGTATTTACGTGCAGAAACATTGCTCCAGCTGAATCCGTCAAAAACTTCAACCTCGACGGCATACTTCTCGTTCTCGATTAGTGAACCAGCTGGAATCTGCCATTGCTTAGCGCTTGATACTTGTTCACCGGATTGGACCTTGATTGCACCGGTGGCCAAGTTAATAATCCGCACCTTACAGCGTTGCTGCAGATCTCCATCCTCATCTTGATAATCCCATTTAATGATTGGTGTGAGTGTACTTGCGATTGTGGGATTTGACGAGTCCATACTGGTTGGGTACGTTATCGAAACTGTAGGTATACGGTTGACTATGGTAACATTCTGGGAAAGATCTCGATATAGCCCTAGAGAATCTGTTACACGTTGTCTAAACGTAAAGGTACCATTGCTGCTAAATTGCTTGGTAAAGTCATTTTTTACACTTGCGAGAGCTTCTGAACCATTTGATGTTTTCAGATAATACTTAAGGCTAATGCTATCTCCTTTAGGCTCATCCTTGTCCGTAGCCGTACTTTTAATATTCAAAACATCTGTACGGTAGATCGGTTCCTTTGTAGCATCTCTTCCCGTATCTGTGATTAGCGTGAATCCCGGCTTAGGAGCATTATCGATGATGAATGTTTTTTCATTTGATACATCTGACCATGAAAATTTGGAGTATGCTCGACCTTGCACTGTAAAGTATTCAAACCGTTCAAATGTATTATTTGGGATTTGATATTGTCTGAGCAATCCTGAAGGATCCGGATTTTCTATAGTGGAGACTAATAGACCATCCTTCGCAAAGAACTCTAACCTGTATTTCTCCTGTGAATCATTTTCCGGATCCGCGTAAGTCCACTTGATTAATGGATCGCCTTGGTCCGAGTCTATCACAGATGGGTTTGTTGCTGTACCTAGAGGACTAGTTAAAGTCATAGAAGGTGCCAAATTCTCTTTCACTTGGACTTGCAATCCAGCGATATTCGACTTATCTCCTATCTGATCGATTGCCCAATGTTCTAGCGTATATATCCCCGGATCTGAGAAGGTAAGCGTAATATCGCGAGTAAGATACGATTTCACTTCACCCGTACTGTTCGTTACTTTCCAGTAGTATTCTAATGAGCCTTGATCTGATGTATCTTCATCGGTATCGCCTGACGTAAATTGTTTTGTATCATACTGATTTACGGATGAAGGTCCGTTAATCTTAGCAACAGGAACATGATTCTTAACCATAAATGTGCGCGTCGCATAAGAGCTTAACCTTCCATCAGAAGCTGTGAGCTGCATTTCCCAACCGTCAGAAATGGCTTTTTTATGTGATATACCGTTACGATTAATAAGATCACGAATGGTCATTGATTGATAACGGTTGTTTCCTGCCCAGTAGTTGGGAGAGTCATTAAATTTTGTATTCCAGGCATAAGATAGAACATCTCCATCTTCATCGGGATCTGGTGTTAAGTTATCCATTGTGATAATCGTATCGCGGTATATTTCGTTAGGCATTGTAAATGCTGCAGCCGGTGGATGATTGACTACCTTTACATTTTGAGTGTACCAATCTGACCACAAGCCACGATTATCATGTACTTGTAGATTGAGTTGATAATTCCCTTCACCGAATGATGCGATATTCGGCGGTGTTGTTGCTCCACCCCAATGTTCCCATACTTTATTCCATCCGTCTTTGATTACAGTCCAGTAATATACATCTAATGGATCATTATCTGGATCGAAAGACTTATCAATAATGGTCGTAGATTTACGATAAGAAACGATATTCGGATCAACGGTAAATAATGCAACGGGTGGTAGATTAACAGACGCATTCCCCACAATACGTTGACACCAATCACTCCATACACCGATTCCATTATCTCCATCCACATCACGGACTCTTAAACGAATGTCGTAACTGTCTTTCTCAAAAACTCCCCCAGGTGGCTGCCCGTCGATCCACATCTCATCAAAGGACTTTTTATATTGCCATTGCCACTGCATAATCCCTTTATCCGAACTTGTAATATGGTCTAAATCATAGGAAAAGTCTATTAATTGAACATTTCCATTGATAAGTCTTGCTGAAAAAAGCGCTATTGGCTTACGGTGAACTTTAAAACTCATCGTAGATGCGGCATCTCTACTCCACATCTGATATTCAGCAAAGAGAGCATCCCTTTTCGGTATATCCTTAGCTTGATAACTCACGACATATTGTCCGGTATATGGAAATGAAGTGTAAAGGCTTGTCCTCCATAATCCCGAATCCCCTAAAATACCCATTGAGTTATCAAAGTAATTGGGATCATGATCATATCTCACTCGATCAGCGTATTTAGCATCTCCCTCATAGTCTTCATAGGTGGTACCGCTATTCTCGATAGGACTATTCACGAGGACAAAAGCGTTTCGCTTAAGTCTATTGGTAACTTTAAAAGTCATATTCACAGATTCCGACAAATTCGCAGGATCAGCTACTTTTACAGTCATCGTATAATCCCCTGGAGGAATAGAGTCACCTATAGCATCTACAGGAATAGAGAAATACTGATATCCTTTCGTTTGAGATACTACCGTCTTCCTATAAAATACATTGGGTATCTCCGCACTTACGATAAGATCATCATTATCTGGATCGTGGACATATCCCTCGATGTTAAGTGTATTGCGTCCAGGCTCGTTCTGCAGGACTTGATTATTAGGTGTATTTAACGAAATGGTAGGTGGACTGTTCGGTATTAAGGGGTATACAAATCGAATGGTATGACCAAAAGATATTAAAGCATAACCATTTTCTGGTGACAAACCGCCCGAGTTATGTTGATAGCCTATCCGTAGCGAGTATTCTATAGATATCCCTTTGGGTATACCATCAAAAACATTTGAACCAATCCAATTTGAATAAGGTGTATCTGTTGCTAAATTAATTTTAGTATCAACGACATTTGGTTCGGTATCGTATCCTTTGAAAAACAGTTTTTCAAGTGGTTTAAACATGACATATTGACCATATTCTCCAGCTGGACAACCATACGCGTAAGTCGGAAGATTTTGAGACATTGCCCCCTCACTTATTGCGCCAACACACATAGTTGTACCTTGGACTATACTCGACGAACCACTTTCTTTATGACGAGCGATAGTTGCTTTTGAAGTAAATAATGCATCTGGACTAATATCAAATGTTAATTGTTTGGTTGTTTTATTGTATTTAATGTTAGTAAGCTTTTGATTATTTATAGTTATATTTGAATCTCCGTAGTTCCATCCTGCATCATGGTACTCGGAGTAAGCAGGAATGTTAACATCCTTATAATTGACGATATTCGGATCACCAGTCGCAGCTTCTACGGTTTGAATATATATGCTCTGACTAGGCATTAATCCGAATAATAAAGTGATTATAAGGACTAGAGAGAACATTTCTTTTATTTTTTTCATTTAAGCACCTTTCTACCAGGACCAATCCACTTCTGGCGCTCGATTTTTCACTTCTACTACTCTTGAGCTTAGCTTTTGGCCATCTGAATTTGTAGATTTCCGATCAGCTTCTGTCACAAACTCATCAATGGTTGGTTGACCAAATTCTTCAAAGACAGTAAGTCGGACTTCATATTTCCCTACCTCACTCAGCTCTAAATTCAAACGATCCGCATTTTCATTACTAAAAATCACCCATTTTTCTCCTTCAAAGCTGCCATCATTATTAGAATCATAACGATACTCCCATAA